>CAWBPX010000001.1:0-55000 GCA_963790695.1 uncultured Actinomycetes bacterium
CCCGGCGAGCGCGGCGAGCAGCGGGATCAGGAGCGCGACCTGGAGCGCGATGTCCCTCGCGTCGGTGTTGATGTCGATGATCGCGTTCTGCACGTCGGGCGGTTCGCCGGCCACGATCTGCTCGAGCTGGGTGTTGCTCATCACCTCGGCGTCTTCTTCGAGCGCGTCGGCGATCTGCGACTGCTGGGCCTCGGGGATGACACTGCTCGACTCGGTCTGGTGGGTGAACGTGAACGAGAGCGTCGCGAGCATGATCGCGCCCGCGAACGCGAGGCCGAACGAGAGCCCGAAGGAACCGCCCGCCGAGTTGACGCCCGCCGCCTCGCTCACCCGTTCCTCCGAGATCGGCGCCAGCGTGTAGTTGTTGAGCTGCGACACGAGCAGGCCGAGCCCCGACCCCGCGATGATCAGCGGGACGAGCAGGTCCCAGCCCGAGTCGGCGCGCGGGACGATCAGGATCAGCACGAGGACGCCCGCGGTGACGAGCGCGAACCCGATCCGGACGACCGCGCCCGCCCGCCGGCGCCCGGCCCGCCTCCCGGCGAGCAGCGCGATCGCGAACATGCTCAACGACAGCGGCGCGATCGAGAGCCCGGCCTCCATCGCGTTGTACTCGAACACCATCTGCAGATAGATCGGAAGCACGATCATCAGCCCGCCGAGCGCGATCTGCTGGAGCAGCTGGGCGGTGATCCCGAGCCGGAAGACGGCCGACTTGAAGAGATCGGGGTCGATCAGCGTCGCCTTGCCCTCGCGCTTGCGCCGCCTGAGCCACCACGCGAACGACCCGAGCCCGACCGCGCCGGCTGCGAGCAGCGCGCCGACCGCTTCGCCGCCCTCCTGCCAGACGAGGATGCCGAGCACGATCCCGCCCATGCCCAGGACGGACAGGCCGGCGCCGACGACGTCCACCTTGCGCGAGCCCGTGTACGGCGCGTCCTTCACGAGCTTGAGCCCCGACAGCACGATCAGGATCACGAGGTCCTCGCCGAGGAAGGCGACCCGCCAGGAGAGGTAGGTCGTGATGAACCCTCCGATGAGCGGCCCGACGGCGGCGGCGATCGCAGCGGCGGCGCCGACCAGCGCGTAGGCCTTCTTCTGCATCGCGCCGGAGAAGTTGCCGTGGATCAGCGACTGCATGGACGGAAGCAGGAGCGACGCGCCGAGGCCGCCGATGATCGCCCAGAAGATGATCACCGCGAGCAGGTTCTGTGCCAGCGCCATCGCCAGCGCGCCGATCGCGTACCCGAGCAGCCCGAGCACGTACGCACGCTTGCGCCCGATCAGATCGCCCACCTTGCTCCCGATCAGGATGAACGCCGCCGAGACCAGCGCCTCTAGCGCGATCGCAGACTGCACGCCGCTGACGGTCGTGTCCAGGTCGCGCACGACGGCTGAGATGGAGACGTTCATCAGCGACGTGTCCACCACGAGCACGAACATCGCCATCGCCAGCAGCAGGGCGAGCCGCGAGTTGCCCGCCGACTCCTCCGCGGCGCCCGGAACTGCGATGTCGCCCGCTGCCATCACCGCGCATCGTACGGAGTGGCTCGGCGAGGCTTCGGGGGTACCATGGCGAATAGACCAATGACGGTTGACGACCCGCTCAGTACCGATGCCCAGCCTCCCTCGCATCAAGCGCCCGCGCTCTCGAACCCGCGCCGAGGAACCGGTCGCCGCCGCACGCCGCGAGCCGGCTGAGCTTTCCGCCAACGGCCTCACCTGGATCCACCTCGACGCTCCTGACCACGCGGTCGCGACAGAGCTCGCGGAGCGGTTCGGCTGGCATCCGCTCGACGTCGAGGACGTCCTCTCCAAGCGGCAGCGCCCGAAGGTCGACGAGTACCCCGACTACCTGTTCGGCGTCCTCCACTTCCCGTTCTACGACAAGTCCGTCCAGCGCCTGAACGCGGCCGAGCTCGACTTCTTCGTCGGGCAGGACTACCTCGTCACGCTGCCCACCGTCGAGCTGCTTCCGGTGTCACGGCTCCTCCACCGCTGCACGGACGACGCCGAGCTCCGCGAGAGCCTCTTCTCGAAGGGGTCGGGCTACCTCCTCTACCACGTGCTCGACGACCTCTTCGACTACTGCTTCCCGATCCTCGACAAGATGGGCTTCAAGCTCGATTCGATCGAGGACGACGTGTTCGAGGGCCGCTCGGAAGAGGTCGTCCGGGACATCTCGAACGTCAAGCAGGAGATCATCTCCTACCGGAAGATCGTCAAGCCGCAGCGCCCCGCCCTGCGCCTGCTCGAGCGGCGGATCGAGCGCTTCCTCCCGGAGCAGCTCGAGCTCTACTTCGACGACCTCGTCGACGCCTCGGAGCGGATCTGGGACGTGCTCGACAACTACAAGGAGGTCAGCGAGGCGCTCGAGTCGACGAACGAGCAGGTGCTCTCGCACCGCTTCAACGACGTGCTGCGGATCCTGACCGTCTTCAGCATCGTCTTCCTCCCGGCGACCCTGATCGCGAGCCTCTGGGGCATGAACGTCGGGCTCCCGGGCGGTGGCGATCCGGCGACCGCGTCCACGCTCGAGTTCTGGCTGATCATCGCCGCGTCGATCGCGCTGATCGGGGGCTTGCTCATCTTCTTCCGCCGCAAGCGCTGGCTGTAGCCGCACTCGCCTGAGGGCGATGTGTCAGGGTTAGCGTCGCCGAGCGGAGTGAGGAGAGGGATGAAGGGTCGAGGCGTTGAGCTGCGGCGACTCGTGTGCATCGGGCTGGGGCTCGTGCTCCTCGGCGTGGCCGGTTTCCTGCTGTCCGCCTGCGGTGGCGGCGGCGGAGGCGAGGACGCACTTGCGACGCGGACGGACGTGACTGCGACGAGGACCGCGGGCACCGTCACGCGGCCGACGCGCACGGCGACTCGACCGGCGCAGACCACGGTTCCGCCGGCTGCCCCTCCCCCGGCGGCCGCTCCACCGCCACCACCGCCTCCTCTAATACCTCCGGCACCCCCACCGCCTGCAGCTCAACCACCTCCCCACCGCCACCCCCACCCCCACCGCCACCCCCGCCACCCCCGCCTGCAGCTCAACCACCTCCACCGCCGCCGGAGCCTCCGCCTCCTCCACCCCCTCCGCCGCCGCCACCGAGCACGACCACGAGCGCGACCGATGCGACTCAGTCCGACGACGGCACGCCGTGGGGCTGGATCGCTCTCGCCGCCGGGGTGATCGGAGCCGCGCTCCTCGGGTTCTTGCTCTGGCGACGCCGACAGTCCGCGGCCGCGAGGTGGGCCGCCCGGCTGGACGACCTCACGAGGCGCACGTTCCCGACGCTCGACGCGGTACTCGCCGAGGGCTCGCTGGTGACGGGACAGGTTCAGGCGCTCTCGGCGGAGGCGGCGACCCTGGTGGCGGAAGCGCCCGACGAGCAGGCCCGGGCCGAGGCCGGCCGACTGGGAGCCGCCCTGGACGAGCTCTCGCGCACGCTCGAGGCCGACCGGGTCCTTCGACTCGGCTCGCCCCCGCCCAGCCAGGAGCAGCTCTCGTACTCCACAGCCCTGATCCGCCAGCAGGCCGAGCAGCTCCAGGGTCTCCTGCGGCCCCCGCCGCCGGCCGACATGCCCGCCTGACGGGCGCGGTACGTTTCGACTTCCGTGACGCAACCGCTCTGGGCACCCTGGCGCCTCGAATACGTCGGCAGCGCCGACGAGCAAGACGGCTGCATCTTCTGCCGGGCGCTCGAGGGCTCGGACGAGGACGGTCTCGTCGTCCACCGCGGTGAGCGTGCCTTCGTGCTGCTGAACAAGTTCCCGTATGCGTCCGGCCACCTGATGATCGCTCCGGTTCGCCACACCGGTGAGTTCGCCGAGCTCGAGCCCGACGAGGTCGTCGAGGTTCACCGCCTCGCCGGAGAGGGCATCGGCGCGCTGGCCGAGCTCTACGAGCCGCAGGGCTACAACCTGGGCTGGAACCTCGGCCGGGTCGCAGGCGCCGGCGTGACCGACCACGTCCATCTGCACCTCGTACCGCGCTGGGCGGGCGACACGAACTTCATGCCCGTGCTCGCCGACGTGAAGGTCCTGCCGGAGCACCTGGCCGAGACCCGGCGCAAGCTCGCCGAGGCCTGGCCCTCCTGAAAAGAACGGGGGCGCCGAGTCCGTCCTCGGCGCCCCCGACAGCACCTCCGCTAGCGGGTGATCAGCTTGAGAACGCTGAACCCGCGACGTAGCCCGGCGTCTTCGCGGTCCACGCCTGAGCCTTCGTCGTCCCGCGCCCGAACCTGCCGCGGAAGACCTTCTGGCTGTTCACGTTGAGCCTGACGATCTTCGTCGTCTTCCAGATGCCGTGAGCGTTCTGGCGCTGGATGCGGACGAGCTTGTGTGCGTAGCTCTTCGCCGCCTTGACGCGCACGAGGAACAGGTTGCTGTTGCGGTTCACCGCACGGAAGATCACGAGCGGCCGCACGCCGACCTTCGGCGCCGTCTGGCTCGTGGTGCCGTTCCAGGACGCGGAGATATCCGTGTTCGCCGCGGGCCGGAACGTGAAGTCGTAGGTACCGCCGTCGGTCACGACGTTCTTCGTGACCGGAGCACGGCCGTAGGTCGACAGGGTGACCGTCACGGTTTCGCCGCTGGCGCCGTTCGGGATGCTCCCGAAGACCTTCACGGAGCTGCCGTAGACGGCGCGGAGCCGGCTCACGCCGACGCTGACGCTGTTCGTCAGCACGTTGACTACACCCGTCTCCGACGTCTTCATCGCATCGTGGTACGAGTACGACGACTCGACGCCGAACGTGTACGAGAACGACTCGCCGGGCTGGAGCCTGTTCGACTTGAAGATCGCGGTATCCGAGACGACCTGGTGCGCGGTCGTGTCCGCGTTCTTCCACGTCACGGTCTCGCCCGGGCGGATCGTCACCGACTCCGGCGAGAAGCCGGTCGCGGTGATGGTGACGGTCCTGGAGACCGTCTTTTCGCCGGATGCCGCCGACGCCACGCACGCAAAGGCGAGCAAGGCGATCAGCGGAAGCAGAATTCGTCGCATGGTGAGTTGGACCCCCTAGTTGATCGGACTACGAAGCGTTTTTGCCCGCGACTAAAGCGGCGAAACGCAAATCCAGGCGTCCTTACAGAGCCTTTACGGCTCTTTGCCAGTGGCCGGGCTTGCCGCTACGCTCGATTTGTGTCGCCGAGCACGAGGCCCGCGTTTCTCCTGCGGCGTGCCTCTGAGGTTGGGGTCCTCCTATGCCGTTTTTTGCCTTTCCTCGCTCGCCGCGGCGGCGCCGCTTCCGCCTTCGACCGGCTCGCTGCCTCCCAGCACGTTCCAGGGAGGAGACGGCAACCAGACGGACTCGGCGTCCCTCACCGACTGGCAGGGGCTCGCGGCCGCAAACCGGGTGAACCACTCACCGGATCCCAACGCCCAGGACACGGCCTTCGTCGCCGGCAGCAACGAAGACCAGCCTGTGCTCTGGGACTTGACCACGGAGGCGGGCGGAGTCAATCCGGCCAAGTCCAACATCCTCGACGCGTGGGAGGTGTCCGACCCGCTAGGCGGCGACGTGTTCGTCTACCTCGCGTTCGCTCGCGAGAGCGCGCAGCTTTTTGCCCGCGCGGGCACGACCTACCTGACGTTCGAGCTCAACCACGACGCGCGGCTCTGGAACAACGGGAGAGCGGACATCCCCTGCCGAACGACCGGGGACGTTCTCGTCACCTACCAGGCGACCGGGAACGACGTCTCGGTGATCCTGCAGCGTTGGGTCACGAATACGTGGGATGACGCCAGCGGATGCGCGAGGACCGGCCACCTGGAGGACTACGCCGCCTTCACCCCAAACGTGGACGCCCAGGGAGCGGTCAACGAACCGGACATCGCCACCTATCTCCCCGGGTTCTACAACGGCACGATTCCTTCCGAGCGCTTCGGAGAGGCCTCGCTGAACCTGAGCCGGCTGATGACGGCGGGCTTCAACAAGCCCTGCTTCTCGTTCGGGTCGATCTGGATGCACTCACGGTCCTCGACTGTCGGAGTCGGCGAATATGCAGGACTACCTCGGTCCGAGGCCGCTGGCAGTGCGAACGTGCTCCGCGTCGGGGACGAAGTTCCACGACGCCAACGCCAACGGCCGCCGCGACGCGGGCGAGCCGGGCCTGCCGCGCTGGATGATCTGGGCCGACTACGACGACGACGGCGTCCGAGACGCGAACGAGCCGTACGAGCTCACCGACAACGAGGGTCAGTACGTGATCAACGACATCCGGCCGCCCGACGGCACATACGTGCTGCGAGAGACGCTCTCGTCGAAGAAGGCCCGCAGCCGTGCCAAGGCGGCCAGCTGGATCTGCTCGTACCCGAACGACGGCACGTCCGGCGGCACCGGCTCGGCGCCGGGCGGCTTGTTCCCCTGCGGCTGGGGTCCGATCAACACGGCGACGGAGACCGACGTGCGAGGGCGGGACTTCGGTAACTACCAGCCGATCGAACCGCCGCCGCCTCCGCCGCCTCCGCCACCCCCACCCCCGCCACCACCTCCGCCACCTCCGCCACCTCCACCACCGCCACCACCTCCACCGCCACCTCCACCTCCACCACCCCCTCCACCACCTCCACCGCCACCACCACCACCTCCACCGCCACCCCCGCCACCTCCGCCACCACCTCCACCTCCGCCGCCACCACCTCCACCACCTCCGCCGCCACCTCCTCCGCCTCCACCACCGCCACCTCCTCCACCACCGCCACCGCCACCTCCTCCACCGCCACCCAATCCGACTCCTCCGATTCCGCCCGGCCCCACACCGCCCGACGCGGGCGACCGCGGTCACGCCGGGATACGCGAAAGCCGCAAAGGCGTGCATCAGGACGCACCGGCCGCGCATCCTTGTCAGAGGCACCCGGGTAGCGCGACTGCAGGTGTTCGTGAACGGGCGACTCCGACGGACCGCCCTCGCGGCGCCGCTGCAGAAGACGTTCGTTCCCCGTCTGAAGCTGGCTCCGGGCCGCTACCGCATCCGAGTCCGTGTCGTCTTCCAGCTCGGCTCGGGCACGCCGGCGTCCAACCTGCGAACGGCGATCAAGATCTGCCGGGCGCCGCAGCCCCGGTTCACGGGCTAGTCGGTCACGCCCGCGCTCATCGGCGCGCTATCTTGAGCGCGACGCGGACGTAGCTCAGTTGGTAGAGCATCAGCTTCCCAAGCTGAGGGTCGCGGGTTCGATCCCCGTCGTCCGCTCTCTCGCTTCCCTGGCCGGCGGCGGCTTCTGGACCCGGGCCTCCCGCCTCGCGCCGCTCCGCACCCTCCTGCGAGCGGCCCGTGCGACCCGGCACTGTTCCGCTCGCATACGGGCACGGAGCGACTCGCCAGGAAACCGAGTGGGATGGATAATTGGAGCGATGACGAGATTCCTGGTGGCCTTGTCGACGATTGCTTTCTTGGCTTCCGGCTGCGGCGGGCACGAACAGTCCAAGGCCGACAAGGCCGCGATGAACGCCGAGTTTCGCGCACATCGACTTCAGGATCTCGAACTGGACGATGGGGCCGGCGTCGCCAACGGCAGAAAGGCCTCGAGCGGCTCACGCGCCGCTACGTCCTGACGACCAGGAAGTACGCAGACGACCTCGGAGACGCGGAAGTGAATCGACGGCTTTCGGCCGTGGCGGAACAGGTCGCGCCGTTGTGCCCGCCCTGCGTCGAGATCCTCCGCCGCGAGGCAGAAGCGAGATAATCCCCGCGGACGAAGACCTAGGAGGACGAGATGGCGACCATGGCCGAGACACAGACGCTGGAAGAGATCGCGCGCGCCCTCGTGGCGCCGGGCAAGGGGATCCTGGCCGCGGACGAGAGCGACGGCACGATCAAGAAGCGCTTCGACTCGATCGGCGTCGAGTCGACCGAGGAGAACCGGCGCGCGTACCGCGACCTCCTCTTCACGACCGAGGGCGCCGAGGAGTTCATCAGCGGCGTGATCCTGTTCGACGAGACGATCCGCCAGAGCTCTGCGGACGGGACGCCGTTCCCGAAGCTGCTCGAGAGCCGCGGGATCATCCCGGGGATCAAGGTCGACAAGGGCGCGAAGCCGCTCGCGCACGCCGAGGGCGAGACCGTCACGGAGGGCCTGGACGGGCTGCGAGAACGCCTCCAGGAGTACTACGAGCTCGGCGCGCGGTTCACGAAGTGGCGCGCGGTCATCTCCATCGGCCAGGGGATCCCGAGCGACTACTGCATCTGGACGAACGCGCACGCCCTGGCGCGGTACGCCGCGCTCTCGCAGGAGTCCGGCCTCGTCCCGATCGTCGAGCCCGAGGTGCTGATGGACGGCACGCACTCGATCGAGGAGTCCTACCGCGTCACCGACCGCATGCTCCAGGCGCTCTACACCGAGCTCTTCGACCAGCGCGTCGTGCGCGAGGGGACGCTCCTGAAGACGAACATGGTGGTGTCCGGATACGACGCCTCCGAGCAGGCGGACACGGACACGGTCGCCGAGATGACGATCAGGTGCCTGAAGAACACGTGTCCCGGCTCGGTGCCCGGCGTCGTCTTCCTCTCCGGCGGGATGTCGGACGAGGACGCCACTGCGCGCCTGAACGCCATGAACCAGCGGGGGCCGCACCCGTGGGAGCTCTCGTTCTCGTACGGGCGCGCGCTGCAGGCGCCGGCCTTGAAGGCCTGGGGCGTCGACACGAGCAAAGTGGAAGATGCGCAAAAGGCGTTCTACCGGCGGGCGAAGTTCAACGGGGCAGCGCGTTCCGGCGAGTACGCCCCCGAGTGGGAGACCGCGGAAGTCGCTTAACGACGAAGTACTCGCAGTCGCACGTCGAGCGCTTCAACGAAGGCGTGCGCACGGGCGACTTCTCGCGAATGCTCGAGCAGTTCACCGAGGACGCCGAGCTGGCCTTCGAGGGTGTGGCGGTCGGCCCGTTTCGCGGCAAGCCAGCGATCGCGCAGGCGTATGCAGAGCAGCCGCCGGACGACGAGATCGTGATCCTGCGAACACGCGAGTCGGGCGAGGACTTCGTCGTCGCGGACTACGCGTGGCGAGCCGAGCCAGCCTCGCGCGCGGGCTCGATGATCCTGCGCCTGCGCGGCGCGGAGATCGACCGCCTGCTTGTCACCTTCGGTTAACGAGCGCCGTAGCGGCCGCCGGATAGCGCTTCCAGCTTGCCGAACGCGTGGTGCGCTTCGATGCGGCGCACCGTTCCGGAGCGTGAACGCATGATGATCGACTCAGTGATTGCGCCGTCGGGCGTGTAGCGCACTCCTCGCAGGAGCGCGCCTGTCGTCACTCCCGTCGCGGCGAAGAAGACGTCGTCGCCGCCGACAAGGTCGTCCGTCGTCAGCACGCGGTCGAGGTCGTAGCCAGCGTCGATCAGCTGTCTGCCGCTCCTCGTCGTCGCGCGGCCAGAGCTTGCCCTGGAGCGCGCCACCGACGCACTTCAAGGCCGAAGCGGAGAGAACACCCTCCGGTGTGCCGCCGATCCCCATCAGGAGATCCACCCCGCTCTCGGGCCGGGCAGCCGCAATCGAGGGCGCGACGTCCCCGTCCGAGATCAGAAGCAGCTTCGCCTCGACCGCTCGCAGCGCCGCGATCAGGTCGGCGTGACGATCGCGCTCGAGGACGACGACCGTTACGTCGCTCGGCTTCACACCCTTCGCCTTCGCAACGCGCTTGACGTTCTCTTCCGGCGGCGCCTCGATATCGATCACATCGGTCGCCTCGGGCCCGCAGGCGATCTTGTCCATGTAGACGGCCGCGCCCGGGAAGAACATCGTCCCGCGCTCGGCGCAGGCGATCGTCGCAATCGCGTTCGGCTGTCCCTTCGCGGTCAGGTTCGTGCCCTCGAGCGGGTCGACCGCGACGTCGACCTCGGGACCGGAGCCCGAGCCGACCTCCTCCCCGTTGTAGAGCATCGGCGCCTCGTCCTTCTCCCCTTCGCCGATCACGACGACGCCGGACATGGAGGTCGTGTCGAGCATCAGGCGCATGCCGTCGACAGCGGCTTGGTCGGCAGAGATCTTGTCGCCGCGCCCGATCCACCTGCCCGCAGCCATCGCCGCCGACTCGGTGACGCGGACGAGCTCGAGCGCGAGGTTGCGGTCCGGGGCGCTCGCCGGAACGGTCGAAACGGGGCTTTCGACGCCCTCGGTCACACGACCATCCTAGAGCGCGTCATTGAAGAACGCGATCACTCGCCGCTCGTAGGCCTGCGGATGCTCGGCAAGCCCACGAGTGTGATCCGCGTCGACCCGCCAGAGCGCGCTCTGATCACCGTAGGCGGTCGCGTATTTCCGGTCCAGCACGGGCTCGCCGAGCTCGTTCGATGCGATGAAGAGCGCCGGCTTGGGAGGGATCTTGCGGGCCAGATCGACGAGCGGCTCGTCAGGAAGGCTCTGGTCGAGCATCGCGATCGTCCCGTACGCGACCGCCCAGTAGGGAATCCCTGAGATCTCGTCGGAGAGCTTCAGGTGTCGGACGTCCCCGAGCGAGCGAGCGGTGGAGCCGTCGAGGACGACTGCCTGGAGACGTGGATTCTTTGCCGCCGTCTCGAGCAGGACGTCGGCCCCCGTCGACAGGCCGAGCCCTCCGATCCGGGCGGGATCGACGTCCTTCCGCTTCGAGAGGAAGTCGAGGGCAGCGTCGACGTCAGCCTGCCACGTCCAGCCCTGGGCGTTGGGGCTCCCCTCGCTCTCACCGCGGCCGCGCGCGTCGTAGAGGAGGACGCCGTACCCGTGTCGCGCCAGCATCGCCGCGTGCCTTCGCGCGCCGCGCCGGTCGCCGCCTCCCCCGTGCACGACCACGATCGCGGCTCGATTCTTCGACGGGACGTACCACCCGGCGAGGTCGAGGCCGTCTCGCGTGTGCAGCGTCACCTGCTCGTGTGCCGTCGAAAACGCGGCCTCCGGAATCGTCTGGCCCGGCTTTCTGGCCTGTGCGACGCCGATCGCGATCGGGAGGCTGAGGAATGCGGTCATGAGGACGACGACGACCGCCGTCAGCGCCCAGCGTCCGATTCTCCGCGGCCACGATCGAGCCCGCGGCCGCGAAAGCACAGCGAGCACCGCCGCCGCGACGAACGCGGCGGTGGCCGGGATGAGGAGAAAGCCCGTGAAATCGGCTCCTCCAGCGCCGTTCCAGCGCGCGTCCATGACGTGCATGGCGGCGCCCGCCCCGGCGAGTGGGACGAAGACGAATCCGAGCAGCGCACGCACGACTGCGGGGAGACGCGGGTAGACCGCTGCGACGGCCACGACAGCCGCCGCGAGCACGAGGACCGACAGATGATCCGTGACCCCCGTCCCGGCCGCGGGGTCGAGCAGCGCCTCGTCCAGGAAATGCAGGGCGACCGCGCCCGCGGCGGCCCGGAAGAGGAGCGACTCCAGCGGTCTCACATGCGTTCGGGAGCCTCGACGCCGACGAGCCCGAGGCTGAGCGCGATCACGGCCTGCGTGGCACGGACGAGCGCGAGCCGGAAGTCCTGCGCCTCGCTCTCGAGCACGCGGTGCTCGTGGTAGAAGCGATGGAAGTCGTCCGCGACGCGGATCGCATAGTTCGGGAGCGCGTGCGGGCCGCGTCGCTCGACGGCTTCCTCGACGACGCCCGGGAACTCGACGAGGCGCTTGATGAGCTCCTTCTCCTCGGCGGCGAGCTGGGCGGGCGCTTCGAACGCGCTCGGGGCGCTCGGCGCGTTGCGGAGGATGCCCGCGATCCGCGCGTGCGCGTACTGGACGTAGTAGACCGGGTTCTTCTGCGTCTTCTCGGCCGCGAGGTCGACGTCGATGTCGATCGCCTGGTCGGGCCCGCGGTTGACGAGGTACCAGCGGGCCGCGTCGACACCGATCTCGTCCTCGAAGTCGTCGAGGAAGACGACGTCGCCGCGGCGCTTCGACATCTTCGTCTGCTGACCGCTCTGAATGAGATGGACGAGCTGGTAGAGGAGGACCTCGACGCGCTCCGGGTCGTAGCCGAGCATTCGCGCAACGGCCGCGTACCACCCGCGTGTGCCGTGATGGTCGGCGCCGAGGACGTAGATCGCCCGGTCGAAGCCTCGCTCGAGCTTGTCCACGAGGTAGACGATGTCGGCGGCTCGATACGTCGGCGTCCCGCCCTGCTCGGCCGAGCGGATGATCACCCGGTCGTCGTCGTCGCCGTACTCCGAGGACCGGGCCCAGACCGCCCCGTCCTTCTCGTAGGTGTCCAAGCGGGGCATGAGCTCGGGCAGCCGCTCGGCGAGCTCGCTCTGCAGCGCCCACGAGTCGAAGTGGATCCGGAACCGCTCGAGGGACGCCTCGATCTGCTCGAGCATCCGCGGCACCGGGTCGGCCTCGACCTTCGCCAGCTCCGCGACGTACTCCCCCCGATAGCCGTCCTCTGGCGGCTCCTCGCCGCGCCGGATCGCCTCGACCGAGGCGCGGAAGCGATCCATCTGCGCGCCCGCGTCGTTGTAGTAGTACTCGCGCTCGACCGTGTGTCCCGCGTGGGCGAGGACGCGCGCGACCGAGTCGCCGTAGGCCCCGTTTCGAGCCGATGCGACCGTGATCGGCCCGGTCGGGTTCGCGGACACCATCTCGACCTGCACCCGCTCGGCCGGCTCCGCGAAGCCGCCTCCGTAGGTCTCTCCCGCCTCGAGGATCTCCCGCAGCGCGTCGAGGTACCACGCGGGCGAGAGCCAGAGGTTCACGAAGCCGGGGCCTGCGATCTCGGCCCGCTCGACAGCGTCCAGCGCCGTCGCCTGCGCGGCGATCTCCTCGGCGATCTCCCGCGGCGGCCGCTTCCGCTGCGGCGCGAGCTGGAGCGCGGCGTTCGTCGCGAAGTCGCCGTGCTCCGGGCTGGCGGGCCGCTCGAGCGGCGCTCCGAGCTCCGAGGCGAGCCGCTCGAGCGCCTTAGCCGGCAAGGGCCCCGCGAGGTGCGAAGAGCTCCTCGAGCTTGCGCAGCTCGTCGGCGCTGCCGGCGGCGATCATCACGTCGCCGCTGTCGAGAACCGCGTCCGGGTCGGGAGTCGAGTCGAAGGTCCCGTCCTCCTTGCGCAGGGCGACGATCACGGCCCCCGTCTCGTGCCGGATGCGGAGGTCGCGGATCGACCGGCCCGCCTGGCCGCTCTGCTCGGTGACGACGATCTCCTCGTACTGGAGGTCGCCGCCGCCGGTCCCGGTGACGGTCTCGAGGAACGCGGACACCTGCGGCTTGAGCACGAGGGCGGCCATCTCCTTGCCGGCGGCCGAGTACGGCTGCACGACCCGGTCCGCCCCTGCGCGGCGCAGCTTCTCGGCCACGTCCTCGTCGGAGGCGCGCGCGACGATGAACAGGTCGGGCCGCGCCGTTCTGGCCGAAAGCGTGATGTACAGGTTGTCCACGTCCGAGTCGGACGACGCGACGAGCCCCTTCGCCTTCGACAGCCCGGTCGCCTCGAGATCCTCGTCGTCCGTCCCGTTGCCCTCGACGAAGAGCGCCCCGTCCTCGCGTGCGTTCTCGATCGCGCTCTCGTTGAAGTCGAGCACGACGTACGGCACGCCGGCGTCGCGGAACTCGTTGGCCACGCGCCGCCCGACGCGCCCGTAGCCGCAGATGATGTAGTGATCCTCGAGACGGTCGATCGCCCGCTTCCTCCTTCGCTCGGCCAGCGCGCCCGTGAAGACGCCACGCGCGATCCCCTCCACGAGGATCGTCGCAATGAACGCAAAGATAGTCAGTCCGGCGAGCACGAGAAGGATCGAGATCACGCGCGTCGAGTCGTTCTGCGGGACGGTGTCGAGCCCGGTCAGCGAGCTCGTGACGACCGAGCGGTAGAGCGACTGCAGCCAGGTCTCGTGGCTGTAGTGGTGGAAGGCGACCGTCCCGGCGAGGATGACCGCGACCGCGCCCGTGGCGGCGAAGACGATACGGCGCGTCGAGAAGACGTCGTCCACGGGTATATCGTAGGAGCGTGGACGAGGAACCCCGCGAGCGCCAGCTGAACATCCACATCGACCCGGACGTGATGGCCGGCGTCTACTCGAACTTCGCCAACATCAGCTTCTCGGACTACGAGTTCACGCTGACCTTCGCGCGAATCGACCACGAGGTCGAGGACGGCGACGTGCCCGGGAGTGGTCGTGGCCCGCGTGAACCTGTCCACGCGCTTCATGCACGAGCTGCTGGACGCGATGAACGACGCGTATTCCAAGTGGTCGAGCCGGGAGAACATCCGCAACCTCCCGGAGACGACCGACGGCGGCGACTCGTAACCCGAGGGACAGTCCCTATGAGGGACAGTCCCTGTTAAGAGGTCGGGTTAGCCGTGCGGCGGCGCTTGGCGCTTCTTCCAGGCCTCCGCCATCGCGATCCGCTGCATGAGGGTCGGATGCGTGTCGAGAGAACAGGTACGACCAGGTCGGCGGGTTCGGCTGCTGCAGGCTCGTGTCCGCGAACTGCTGAAAGAGCTTCGTCTGCGACGAGGGATCCTTGTCCGCCTGCAGCGCCGCCCAGTCCGCCTCGCCCTCGTAGCGGCGTGACGCGACGTTCGTCAGCGGCGTGATCGCCACGTTCAGCAGGAGCAGGACGAGGACGCCGTAGGGCAGTAAGCCGGGGTCGCCGAGGCCGCCGCGCCGCGCCGTGATCCGCGCCAGCAGGAAGGCGAGCGGAAAGCCGAAGAGGATCGTCCAGCCCATGCCCTTCCAGAGGTGCCTGTGGGCGACGTGGCCGAACTCGTGCGCCAGGACGACGCGCACCTCGCCGTTGGTGAAGCGCCCGTCCAGGAGCGTGTCCCAGACCACGACCCGTTCCGTCGGGCCGAGGCCCACCGAGAACGCGTTCGCCTCCTTCGTGAAGTTGCTCACCTTCTCGACGTCGACGGGCGTGTCGATGCCCTCGGCGCGCTCGAGCGTCTGCACGTCCTGACGGAGCTGAGCGGTCGCCGGCCGGTGGATCCCCCCGGCGAGCAGGTACGGGCCGATCGCGACGAAGACGGTCGCCAGCGCCAGGAAGATCGGCGTCACGGGCAGCCACCAGTTGCGGGGATAGCGCCGCGCGAACGCCATGATCACGGTCACCTGGAGCATCACGAACGCAACGGCGCCCGCCAGCTGCGCCCACGGCTCGATCAGCCAGCCGAACCACGACCCTTCGGTCAGGCCGTGCCGGTCGTCCCACCAGCGCATCGCGATCGAGAACGGCAGGCCGACCGCCCAGAGCGTGACGAGGGTGATCATCGCGACGATCAGGCCCGCTCCGATCGGGCCGAGACCCGTGTTGCGGGCGATCCCGGGCGCCTTTCTCATCAGCACGAGCAGCGCGACGATCGTCGCCACCAGGGAGAGCACGAGATCGATGCGGACGAAGCGCTCGTACCGCTCCGTCTCGGCGAGCAGCGAGTCGTTGAAGTAGTCGTGCTGGTCGAGGCTCGGGAGATGGATGCTCCCGGGCACGGTCGTCCGGAAGAGGAAGTACGCCGCGACGAGCCAGACGACGACGGCCGCCGCGGTTATCGTTGCGACCCCCCAGGCAGGCCATTTGCGAGTCGCCGTCCTCTCCGACATCCACGCGAACCTACACGCGCTCGAGGCCGCCCTCGCGGCGATCGACGCCGACCCGCCGGACGAGCTCTGGTGCCTGGGCGACCTCGTGGGCTACGGGCCGAGGCCGAACGAGGTGGTCGAGATCGTCCGCGAGCGTGCGCGCATCTGCCTCGTCGGGAACCACGATCTGGGCGTGCTCGAACGCCTCGATCTCGACGAGTTCACGCCCGACGCGGCGGCGGTGGCGCGCTGGACGCGAACCGTCCTGCTCGACGAGACCCGCGCCTATCTCGAGAGCCTCGAGCCCGAGGCGAAGGTCGAGGGCGCCGAGCTCTACCACGCGAGCCCGCGCGATCCGGTCTGGGAGTACGTGATCAGCCCGGACACGGCGCTCGCGGCGCTCGAGGTCACCGTGGCCCCGGTCGTGCTCGTCGGCCACAGCCACATCGCGCTCTCGATCTCCCTCGCCGAGGGCGCGCTCGACGGCTCCGTCGCGCCCGAGGGAACCGAGGCCGACCTCGATCGGGCGCGCTGGCTGCTCAACCCGGGATCGGTCGGCCAGCCGCGTGACGGGGACTGGCGCGCGGCCTGGCTCGAGCTCGACTTCGACTCGCGCGCGGCGCGCTTCCACCGAGTCGAGTACGACGTCTCCCACACGCAGGCCGAGATGGCCGAGCGGGACCTCCCGCAGGCCCTCGCGGAACGCTTAGAGCACGGCGCTTAGGACGCGACCGGAACGACCGGCGCGGCGGCCACTGCGGGCTCTTCCTCGCCGAACGTGATGCCCTCGCGGGCGAGCCCGAGCTGGACTTCCTCGCGCGCCTTGTAGATGCGCCACTTGACCGTGGCGAGCGTGATCTCCAGCGAGTCGGCGATCTCCGTGTAGGAGAGGCCGACGATGTCGCGCAGAAGCAGCGCCATCTTCAGGTCGGGCGTGAGGCCGGCGACCGAGCGCCACACGGCGTCCATCGCCTCGACGCGCTCGAACGGCGCATCGACGACCTCGAGCGGCGGGACGTCCTCGAGCGCGACCGACAGCCGCGGCCGGCGCTCGCTCGCGCGCAGCTCGTCGAGCACGCGGTTCTTCGTCACCTGGAAGAGCCAGGTCGTGAACTTCGAGCGGAGCGAGAACTTCGGGAGCCCCTGGAAGACGCGGAGGAAGACCTCCTGGGTCAGATCCTCGGCGAGAGTCCGGTCACCGACGAGGCGCAGGACGTAGTTGTAGACCGGCGTCTCATAGGCACGCACGATCAGGGTGAAAGCCCGCTCGTCTCCACGCTGGGCTTTCCGCAGTACGCCATGGTCGGGCTGGGTTAGGGGCATGCAGGGAAGGTGCGGGAGTATAGCCCGCTTAGGGGGTCGTCTCCACCAGATTTTGGCCAGACATCTGTAAAGGTTTTGCAAGGCCTAGCAGGGAAATCATCGTGGGTACAAGATCGCTCAACTGCCCCCCTGTCCGCAATGACACATCTGGGTCGGTTACTACCAGTGGTACGGGATTCGAGGTGTGTGCGGTTTGCGGATTTCCCTCGGCGTCGAGCATCTCCTCCGCGTTCCCGTGATCCGCTGTGACGAGCGCGACTCCTCCTTCCCGCTCGACCGCGGCGAGGATCGTTCCCAGGGCCTCGTCGGCCGCCTCGCACCGCTTTCACGGTCGCCGGGATCGAACCGGTGTGGCCGACCATGTCCGGGTTGGCGAGGTTCACGACCGCGAAGCCGTAGCCGTCGTCGGCGAGCGCCCGGTCGAACTCCGCGGCGACCTGCGCGGCCGACATCTCGGGCTTGTGGTCGTAGCTCGGGACATCGCGTGGTGAGGCGACGAGGATCCGCGTCTCGCCTTTCCACTCGTCCTCGCGGCCGCCGTTGAAGAAGTACGTGACATGGGCGTACTTCTCGGTCTCGGCGACGTGGAGCTGGCGGATGCCGTGCTCGGCGCAGACCTCGGCCATCGTCTCGTGGACGTCCTGCTCCGCGAAGACGACGGGACAGGAAAAGTCTTGCCGGTAGCGCGTCATCGTCACTAGATCGAACTGTGAGGCCAGCAGCCGTTCCGTCAACTGCCTCCCCCGGTCGGGGCGGAAGTTGAAGAAGATCGCCGTGTCGCTCGTGGGTGAGCCTCGGCCTGTCCGGAAAGACGATGGGCTCGATGAACTCGTCCGTCACACCCGCGTCGTAGCTGCGTTGCACTTCTTGCCACGGGGTCTGACCCCTGGACGCCTTTGCCGTGGACGATGGCCTCGAGGGCCTTGTCCGTTCGGTCCCAGCGCTGGTCGCGGTCCATCGCGTAGTAGCGGCCGACGACGGTGGCGATGCGCTCCTGTCGGGAGCTCGGCGAGGTCGTGGACGGCCGAGTGCGGCGAGACGTCGCGGCCGTCGGTGAACGCGTGGATCCAGGTCTTCTCGGGCGCGAAGCGCAGGAGCGCCTGCAGGTGGTCGATGTGCGAATGGACCCCGCCGTGCGAGACGAGCCCCAGCAGGTGGACGTTCTCACCGCGCTCGAAGGCGGCCTTCAGGACGGGGTCTTCGAAGAACGAGCCGTCCTCGATCGACTTGTTCACCCGCATCAGGTCCTGGAAGAGGATGCGGCCGGAGCCGATCGTCAGATGGCCGACCTCGGAGTTGCCCATCTGGCCCGGCGGGAGGCCGACCGCCTCGCCCGAGGCCTCGATCGTCGTGTGCGGGTACTCGGCCCAGAGGCGGTCGAAGACCGGCGTGTCCGCCTGCTCGACCGCGTTCCCGGGACCGGGCGGCGCGAGGCCCCACCCGTCCAGGATGACCAGAGCTACGAGCGGGTAGCTGCGAGGCAAATCGCTGCGAACGATTCCACGTCGAGCGAGGCGCCGCCGACCAGGGCGCCGTCGACGTCCGGCCGGCCGAGCAGCTCGGCCGCGTTGTCGGGCTTGACCGAGCCGCCGTAGAGCACCGGCACGGCACGTCGAGCAGGCTCTTGATGAACGCGTGCGCGTCCTGGGCCATCTCGGGCGTGGCCGTCTTGCCGGTGCCGATCGCCCAGACCGGCTCGTAGGCGACGACGAGGTTGTCCTCGGCCTCGAGCGCCGAGACCTGCCGGCGCAGGACGTCCTCGGTCTCGCCGGCCTCGCGCTCGGCCTCGGTCTCGCCGACGCAGGCGATCACGGACAGGCCGGCGTCGAGCGCAGCGCGCGCCCGCTTGGCGACGTCCTCGTCCGTCTCGCCGAAGAGCTGGCGGCGCTCCGAGTGGCCGACGATCGCGCCGTAGACGCCGAGCTCACGGAGCATCGGCGCCGACACCTCGCCGGTGAACGCGCCCTCGTCCTCCCAGTGGACGTTCTGCGCAGCGACCGCGATGTCCGTCCCGGCCAGGATCTGAACGGCCACGGCCAGCGAGGTGAACGGCGGGCAGACCGCGACGTCGATCCCCTCGAAGTCCTCTTCGCGGCGCTTCAGCTCGACGCAGAACTCGGCCGTCTCGGCCGGGCCCTTGTACATCTTCCAGTTGCCCGCAATCAGCACGTTACGCCTCCGGGATCGCTGCCACTCCCGGCAATTCTTTCCCTTCCAGGAGCTCGAGGGAAGCGCCACCGCCGGTCGAGGCCCAGTCGACCTCTTTCACGAGCCCCATCTCGGTCAGGGCGCGCACCGAGTCCGCGCCGCCGACGACGGTGAACGCAAACGACTTCGCGACAGCCTCCGCGACCGCACGCGTGCCCTCGGCGAAGCGCGGCCACTCGAAAACGCCCATCGGCCCGTTCCAGAAGACGGTCTTCGCGTCGGCGATCGCAGCGGCGAACGACTCGCGCGTCTCGGGGCCGATGTCGAGCCCCAGCCAGCCGTCCGGCAGCTCGTCGTAGGGGACGACCTTCGACTCGGCGTCTTCTGCGAACTCGGACGCGGCGACGACGTCGGTGGGGAGCTCGACCTCGAACGTGAGCGGGTTCTCGTCGCGGATCTGCTCGGCCATCTTGCCGCCGATCAGCACCTGGTCCGCCTTGCCGCCCAGGTTCTCGAGGACGCCGAGCTTGTCGTCGACCTTGGCGCCGCCGGAGATGAGGACGAAGGGACGCTCGACCTCGCCGAGCAGCTTGCCCAGCTCCTCGAGCTCCCGCTCGAGCAGGAGGCCGGCGTACGCGGGCAGGAGCTCCGCGACCCCGACCGTGGACGCATGCGCGCGGTGCGCCGAGCCGAAGGCGTCGTCGACGAACAGGTCGAGGTCGTCGGCGAGCTCCCGGGCGAACTCGGGATCGTTCTTCGTCTCGCCCGGGTTGAAGCGCGTGTTCTCGAGGACGCGGATCCGCTCGTCGGGCAGCAGGTCGCGCAGCCGCTCCTCGACGGGCTTCATCGAGAACGCGGGGTCCTCGCCCTTGGGACGGCCGAGGTGCGAGCAGACGACGATCTCCGCCGCGCCACGTTCGAGCAGCAGCTGGAGCGTCGGCAGCGACGCCCGGATCCGCGTGTCGTCGGCGACGCGCCCGTCCTCGAGCGGCACGTTCAGGTCCGCGCGGACGAGCACGCGCTTGCCGGCGACGTCGGCGTCGCGAACGGAGCGGGGTCGCCTCAAAGCAGGCGGTCGATCAGGTCAACGAGCCGGCAGCTGTAGCCCCACTCGTTGTCGTACCAGCCGATCACCTTCACCTGGTTCCCCTGCGCCATCGTCGAGAGGCCGTCGATGATGCAGGAGTGTGAGTTGCCGACGATGTCGGACGAGACGATCGGATCCTCGGTGTACTGGAGGAGCCCCTCCCAGTGGTCGCTCTCCGCGGCCGTGCGGTACGCGTCGTTCACGGCCTCGGCGCTCGCCGCGCGTGCCGAGCAGGCTGACGAGGTCGGTGACGCTGCCGACGGGCACCGGCACGCGCATGGCCATCCCGTCGACCTTGCCCTTGAGCTCGGGGATCACTTCGCCGATCGCCTTCGCCGCCCCGGTCGAGGCCGGGATGATGCTCTGCGGCGCGGCGCGCATACGGCGCAGGTCGGCCTTGCCCTTCCGCGTGAGATGGATCTGGTCCAGGAGCTGCTGCTCGGTCGTGTACGCGTGGATCGTCGTCATGAAGCCCGCGTCGAGGCCGAACGAGTCGAGGAGGATCTTCGCCATCGGCGCGACGCAGTTCGTGGTGCAGGACGCGTTCGAGATGATGTGGTGCTGGTCGGCGTCGTACTTCTCGTCGTTGACGCCCAGCACGATCGTGATGTCGGGGTCGCTCGCAGGCGCCGAGATCACGACCTTGTCCGCGCCGGCCGTCAGGTGCTGCGAGGCGCCCTCGCGGTCGGTGAAGAGGCCCGTCGACTCGACGACCACGTCGACGCCCATGTCCTTCCAGGGGAGCGCCGTCGGCTCGCGCTCCGAGAGCACCTTGACGGACTTGCCGTCGACCGAGATCGAGTCCTGCGAATGCTCGATGTCGCCGTCGAGGACGCCGAGGGTCGAGTCGTACTTGAGCATGTGCGCGAGGATGTCCGGCGAGGCGAGGTCGTTGACGGCAACGACGTCGAAGCCGGGGTTCTTCTCGAGGAAGGCGCGGTAGAAGTTGCGCCCGATGCGGCCGAAGCCGTTGATGCCCACGTTGGTCGCCATGGCGCGAGTCTAACCCCCCATTCGGGGCGTAGGCGAGCGGCAACAACCTCCCTACGCTGAAGGCGCAAATGAAGCCTGCGGCCTTCCTGGCGCTCGTCTGCGCCTGCTTTGCTCTAGCCCAACCCGCCCGAGGAGCGATCGACGTCGGGCTCGCAGACAACACGATGCTCGGGAGCGCCGACGGTGGAGCGTCCTATCTCGCGATCATGAACGACGTCGGCCTGCGGGAGCTGCGCATGCCCGTGCGGTGGGATCCCGCACGGCCATCCAGGATCGAGCACGAGGCCCAGATCCGCGCGCTGCTCCCCGTCGCGGCCGTTCGCGGCGTGAACGTCGCCCTGTCGGTGCAGGGCACGAACGCGGGCGCATTCACCTCGGCGGCGGTCGCATCCGGACAGTTCACCGCCTTCATCCAGAAGCTCGCAAAGACGTTTCCCACGGTCCGGGACGTCATCGTCGGCAACGAGCCGAATCAGCCCTTCTTCTGGCAGCCGCAGTACGACGCATCCGCCAGGAACGTGTCCGGGGCTGCGTACGAGGCTCTGCTCGCGGACAGCTACGACGCTCTCAAGGAGGTCGATCCGGGGATCAATGTCATCGGGCTCGGGCTCTCCTCGCGCGGGAACGACGCATCCGGGCGCGTCCGGGAACGTCTCCACGTCACCGGTGGTGTTTCTCGAAGGGGTCGGTGCGGCGTACCGGGCGAGCGGCCGGACGCGACCGTTGATGGACGAGCTCGCCTACCACCCGTATCCGCGCAGGGACACGGACTCGCTGACGGAAGGCTTCCTGTGGCCGAACGCCGGGGTCACGAACCTGGGCCGGATCAAACAGGCCGTCTGGGATGCATTCCACGGCACCGCGCAGCCGACCTTCGAGGACGGACTTCGGTTGCGCCTGGACGAGGTGGGCTGGCAGGTTGCGGTGCCAGGGGCCGTCCTAGGCTCGTACTTCGGCGCCGAAACGGTGAAGCCGACGACCGAGAGCCAGCAGGCGGCGATCTACGCCTCGCTCGTTCGCTACGCGGCCTGTGATCCGAGCGTCACGACGCTTCTCTTCTTCGGGCTGCGGGACGAGCCGAATCTGTCCCGGTGGCAGGCCGGCCTGATGCGGGCCGACGGCACGCCGCGCGCCTCCTTCCGCGCCGTCCAGGAAGTGCTCGCAACGACCGCCGGCAGGTGCGCCGGGAAGATGCGCACCTGGCACCACTCGACGGCGGTCGACGGCGCGTCCGCGAGGTTTTCCCGCGCGCGGCGGCTGCCGAGCCGCGTCCGATCGTGGAGCTTCGTCGCTTCTGCGGGCGAGAACGCGTCCTTCGAGGCGGGCATCTACCGCTGCGTCACGGTAGGCGGGGCGCGCGAAAGCTCTCGGAGGACGGGCTCATCGAGGCGAACGTCGCGCGCGTGGTTCGC
The DNA here is from genome assembly GCA_963790695.1 of uncultured Actinomycetes bacterium. Taxonomy (GTDB): domain Bacteria; phylum Actinomycetota; class Thermoleophilia; order Gaiellales; family Gaiellaceae; genus VAXT01. The sequence goes on from CAWBPX010000001.1 coordinate 22,405, forward strand.
TTCCCGAACCGCCGCCTGGCCCCGGGAAGGTACGTCTACTCGATCCGCTTCCGAGCCGACGCGAACACGCAGCGTACGACGCGCAAGACGAGCCGCCCGTTCGTCGTCTTCCGAGCCCGCTAGCCAAGAACAGCCACGTCCGAGTGACTGTCACAGTGACAGTCACCAAGACATGTCCGGCGTCTGACACCGGACACGATCAAGTCGGACGCGTCTGATCGCTTTCGAACCCGCATCGCTCCGTCGGGGGCCGCGTCCGCGAAGGACAAGTCCGGCGTCAGACCCTGGACATGTCCAGACCGCCCAAGCAGGTCTCTCGGCCATCCCGAGGAGTAAAAGCGGCGGGCCGCGTCGTCGCCGCTTACGGCGACGACATTCAGCGCATGCGGGCTCTGCCCGCGTGCGCGTCTTAAGCCCGACCGGCCCGCCGCTTTCCTGCCCCGAGAGGCGGACGGCCAAGAGATCGCGAACCGCCCAAGCAGGCTCTCGCAATCCCGAGGAAATAAAAGCGGCGGGCCGGAGGGGAAGCTCCGAGGACGACCTCCCCCTCCCGTTGAACCGCGCTCCGGACCTTGGCGACGGACGGGGTCTGAATCCATCGCCGGACGAGCACAGACCCGCCGCACGCGGAGTATTGCGCACTCCTTACGAACGCGACAACTCGGCCAACCGGACAAGGCTCGCAAGGCGCCTCTGCGCGGCGGATTTCGTCGTCGGAGGACGACAGCGGAGAGCCAGCTCACGCAGCGAGAGCGACGGGTGGCGAAGCCGCAACCGGGCCATCTCGCCGAGTGCCTCCGGAAGCTCGTCGAGCTCGAGCTCCTTGATCGCGCGAATCTGCGTCTGCGCTGCGCGGCTCATCCGAACGAGGTTCGCATGATCCGCGTTGGCCAGCCGGTTCGCCCGCGCTCGGGTCTCGCCCATCACGACGTGCTCCTCCAGCACGAGCACCGCGGCACCGGCACCCGCTGCCGCCAGCGTGTCCGCGATCGGCCCTGCGCCCTTGGCGTACGCGACCGCGTGCCTTCCCTTGTCGAGGACGTGCAGCTCCACGCCGACACGCCCCGCGACCTCGGCGACGAACTCCGCCCCCTCCAGGCTCGCGGTCCGCACCTCCAGATGCGGCGACCTCGGCCCGGACAGCGTCCCGCCGCCGAGCAGCGCTCCGCGGAGGTATGCGCTCCGGCAGCACGCTCGCGCAACGACCCGTTTCGGCGGCCGGTCGAGCGCCGCCGATCCGATGCCTGCCTCGCGCAAGACCTCCATCGCACGGCCGACCCCCTCGACGTGGAGCTGGTAGCGCGTCTCCTGCCCGAACGCGCGCCGCTGGTACGTCCGGATCTCGGAGGTCACCCCCAGCTCGCGCAGCAGGCTGAACGCCCGCCGCGCCGCAGCCGGGCTCGCGAGGTCGAGGTGCAACCCGATCTCCCCGCGCCCGCGCAGGTGCAGGCTCCCGGCCGTGTGCGCGAGCCCCGAGAGCTCGGCCAGCCGGTCGCAGTCCCGCTCGGGCGCGATCCCGGCGAGCTCGTTGCGGAGATCCTCAGAGAGCGACACCTTCGAGCTCCAGCAGCCGCCGCTTGTACTCGACGCCGAGCGAGCCGTACGAGCCGAGCCCGTTCGCCGACACGACCCGATGGCACGGCACGACGAGCGCGAACCGGTTCGCGCGCGCAGAACGTTCCCGCAGCACGCTGGGCGTTCGGCCTCCCGGCGAGCGCAGCCAGCTCGCGATACGTGACGACCTCGCCGCGCCCCACCCGCCGTAGCGCCGCGGTCAGGGAGCGCTCGAACTCGGTCGCGCCGTCCAGCTCGAGCTCCACGTCGAGAAAATCGTCGGCCGCCCCTCCGAAGTAGCGGACGAACCGTGCCGAGAGCTCGTTGCCGCGCCCCCGGCGAGCGACCGAGGCCCGCGGGAGCTCGTGGTGGAGGAGCCGACCGCCCTCGAGCCAGACCTCTCCCACGCCCCAACCCGCAGCCTCGTAGCTGACGTGCGTGGCACCCATCGCCGGAATCGTAGAATCCAACGGTGAGCGCGCCCGGGAATCTTCCGACCTCCGACTCCGACCAACGAGCCCGTCCGGGAGCACGCGCCCGGCTCGCCGGAACGCGCCGAGCTCCGCCGCCGGCTCGACCAGATGCAGGGCGAGCGCATCGAGCTCCCGCTCGTGATCGGCGGCGAGGAGGTCACGACCGGCAAGACCGCCGAGGTCGTCATGCCGCACAAGAAGGACCACGTCCTCGCGGACGCGCACCAGGGCGGCGCCGCCGAGGTCGAGCGCGCCATCGAAGCAGCCGCCGAGGCCTGGGAGGACTGGTCGCGGCTGCCCTGGGAGGAGCGCGCAGCCATCTTCCTCCGCGCCGCCGAGCTCCTCGCGGGCCCGTGGCGCTCGACCCTGAACGCCGCGACGATGCTCGGCCAGTCGAAGACCGCGCACCAGGCCGAGATCGACGCCGCCTGCGAGGTGATCGACTTCTACCGCTTCAACGTCGAGTTCATGACGCGGATCTACGAGCAGCAGCCGGTCTCGAGCCAGGGCGTGTGGAACCGGATGGAGTACCGGCCGCTCGAGGGGTTCGTCTTCGCCGTCTCGCCCTTCAACTTCACCGCGATCGGCGCGAACCTCCCCGCGAGCGCCGCGCTGATGGGCAACACGGTCCTCTGGAAGCCGGCCGGCACCGCGTCCTACTCGGCCCACTTCCTGATGAAGCTGCTCGAGGAAGCCGGCCTCCCGCCGGGCGTGATCAACCTCGTCTACGGCCCGGGCGCGTCGATCGGCGACCCGGCGCTGGCGAGCGAGCACCTCGCGGGCGTCCACTTCACCGGCTCGACCGGAGTCTTCAACTCGATCTGGAAGACCGTCGGCGAGAACATCGCGTCGGGCACGTACCGCAACTACCCGCGGATCGTCGGCGAGACCGGCGGCAAGGACTTCATCGTCGCGCATCCTTCGGCGGACGTGGACGCGGTCGCCACGGCCATCGTCCGCGGCTCCTTCGAGTACCAGGGCCAGAAGTGCTCGGCCGCCTCGCGCGTGTACGCGCCCGCGAACCTGTGGCCGGAGCTGCGCGAGCGCCTCGCCGACCAGGTGGCCCAGATCAAGATGGGCGACGTCGCCGACTTCGAGAACTTCATGGGCGCCGTCATCGACGGGAAGTCGCTGCAGACGCAGAAGGAGGCGATCGACGAGGCCCGCGCGCACGAGCAGACCGAGGTCGTGGTCGGCGGCGGCGTCGACGACGAGGAGGGCTTCTTCGTCGAGCCGACGGTGATCGAGACGCGCGACCCGGACTTCCGGCTGCTCCGCGACGAGCTCTTCGGCCCGGTCGTCACCGCGTACGTCTATCCCGAGGGCGAGTGGAGCGACACGCTCGCGCTCGTCGACCGCAGCGCTCCGTACGGCCTGACCGGCGCAGTCTTCGCCGACGACCGGCGCGCGCTGCTCGAGGCCGAGGACGTGTTGCGCTACGCCGCCGGCAACTTCTACGTGAACGACAAGCCCACGGGCGCCGTCGTCGGCCAGCAGCCGTTCGGCGGTGGACGCGCCTCGGGGACGAACGACAAGGCGGGGTCGATGTGGAACCTGATCCGCTGGGTGAGCCCGCGGACGATCAAGGAGACGTTCGTCCCGCCGACGGATTACCGCTATCCGTTCATGGCGCCCGACGGGGACGGCAGCGGCCCCACTCGGTGAGGGCCTTCCTCGCGGCGGCCGGAGTCGCGCTCGTCCTGGTCGGAGCCGCAGGCGCGGCGCGAATCACGGGAACGCGGCACGCCGACCTGATCCTCGGCACCGCGCGTGCGGACCGGGTCAGCGCCAAGGGCGGGAACGACCGGATCGACGTTGCCGGCGGCGGGGCCGACCGCGTCTCGTGCGGGCCCGGCGCTGATCTCGTCGCCGCCGACTCGACCGACCGCCTGAGCGGCGACTGCGAGGTCGTCAGCCGCCGGATCTCGATCGACCCGTTCGCGGGCGGAGGCGCGATGCACGCGAGCGAGGCCGAGCCCGACAGCTTCTCGTGGGGCTCGACCGTCGTCGCGGCGTTCCAGGTCGCTCGGTTCGAAACCGGGGGCGCGCAGAGCATCGGCTTCGCCGTCTCCCGGGATGCGGGCCGCACCTGGAAGAGCGGCATCCTGCCGGCACTCACCGCGGCCTCCCGCCCGCGCGGACAGTTCTCGCGCGCCAGCGACCCGTCGGTCGCGTACGACGCGCTCCACGGCGTCTGGCTGATCGCCTCGCTCGGCTTCTCCGACAACGAGTCGGCGCTCGCTCGTCAGCGCATCGCCGGACGGACTGCACTGGAGCGACCCCTACGTCGCGGGGCGCAAGCCGAACGGGCAGACCGGGATCCTCTTCGACAAGGAGTGGATCGCCTGCGACAACGGCTCCGCGAGCCCGTTCCGCGGCCGGTGCTACCTCAGCTACAGCGACATCGAGCAGCTGCGGCTCGCCACCCAGACGTCGTCCGACGGCGGCAGGACCTGGTCTGCCCCGGTCGGTTCCGCGGACAACGCCGGCCGGCGCGGCATCGAAGGCCCGGCGGCTCCTGCGCCGCAGCCCGTCTCGCTTCCGAACGGCGTCCTCAGCGTCCCGCTCTTCGACGACGGGCTCTACGTCGTCCGCTCGACCGACGGCGGCGGCACGTTCTCCACCGAGAGCCGGATTGCACCCTCGCGCTTCTTCTCTTCGAACTTTCTCCGCTCCGGGCCGTTCCCGAGCGTGGAGGTCGGCGCCGGCGGCATCGCGTACATGGCCTGGCCCGACTGCGGCCGGCGCGCGCGCTGCACGGGGAACGACCTGCTCCTCTCCACGTCCACCGACGGGCTCGCCTGGACACCGCCGACGAAGATCCCGCTCAGCGCCGGCAACCACGTGATCGACGGGCTGGCGGCCGATCCGATCCGACCGGGCCGGATCGCGGTCGCCTACTACACGGAGTCCTCCCGCAAGCTCGACGTCCGGATCGTCTCGTCCTCGAACGCGGGCGCCACGTGGTCGCGCGAGCAGCTCCTCTCCCCCGAGCGCATGCCCTTCACGCGGATCGCCCAGAGCAACGGCGCGATGGTCGGCGACTACATCTCGACGTCGTTCGCCGGCGGCCGCGCAGTTGCGGTCTTCACCCTGGCCCAGTCCAAGCTCCGCGGCCGACTCCGCCAGGCGACGTACGCCGCCTCGGTGGCAGTGCCGTAACTGCTTGTTCGACGCGATCTGGAATGCGACGGACGTCTTCCGGGATCACCTCGGCGATCTCGGCTGGGGAGCGCTCGCTCTCGGTGTCTGCTTCCACGTGCTGCGCCTCTGTGCGTCAGCCGCGCGTGGCGAAACATCATCCAGGCGTCGTATCCCCGTTCACGCGTAGCCGCGCCGCTCGATTCTCGGAGCGATCTTCGCCGGGGCCGGCGTGAACGCGATCATCCCCGCTCGAGGAGGCGACGCCGTCCGGGTCGTGCTCGCCAAGCGCCGCGTCGACGGCAGCACGTACGCGACGATCGCCTCGACGCTCGTCCTGCTCAGCCCTTCGACTTCGTGATGGCGAGCTGCCTCGTGGCGTTGGGCGGCGGTCACCGGGCAACTGCCCGACGTCCTCGGCCCGTCCTTCGACTTCGGCTGGGCGTTCCACAATCCCGACGACGTTTCTGAAGGTGGTCGGGGTCGTGCTCGCGTCGCTGTCGTCGCGCTGCTCTGGTTCGCCGAGCAGATCGGGGACTTCAGGAAGCGCCTCGCCCAGGGCTTCGCGATCCTCCAGCGACTGGCGCGCGTACCTGCGGCGCGTCGCGCTCTGGCAGGCGCCGGATTGGGTGCTGCCGGCTCGATCGGCGATCCTCTTCTTCCTGCGCGCGTTCGGGCTTGCCGGCGACCATCCACAACGCTCTGCTGGTCCAGGTCTCGGCCGGGCTCGCTTCGCTCCTGCCGATCAGCCCGTCCGGGATCGGCACCGAGCAGGCGTTCCTGCTCTACCTGCTGCGCGACCAGGCCTCGAGGGCTGCGCTCCTCGCGTTCAGCGTCGGCATGCGGATCACGCTCATCCTCGTCAACCTCGCGCTCGGGTTCGGAACGCTGCTGATCTGGTTCCGCAGCACCGACTGGCGCGCGCACGCGACTCAGGAATCGACTAGGTAGCCCGGGCAGCGGTTCGCTGCGGGCCGCTGCGCAGGGCGATCGCCAGCCGCGACGGCGAGGGCCGGGAGCGCGAGCACGACGCCGGCGACGCGCACGCCCGCGGCCGAGGCGATCGCGCCGTCGATCAGGCTGGCGAAGGGGCGGACGCCGAGGAAGGCGATCCCCCACAGCGCCATGATCCGCCCGCGCTGGGTCTCGCTCACCTCGAGCTGCAGGCGGCTGGTCGCGGACGTGTTCGACGCGAGGTAGCCGAAGCCGGCCGCGAACAGGAAGACGAGCGCGAGCGGCAGCCACGGGGTCAGCGAGAAGAGGATCATCCCGCCCCCAGCAGGCCGAGCGTGGCGGCCATGCGCCGCCGCGAGCCCGCGGTGCGGCCGGCGACGATGAAGGCCGCGGTGACGGCGCCCGCCCCGAACACGCCCAGGAGGAAGCCGCCGACGGTCGCGGAGAACCCGAACTCGTGGGCGAACGCCGGGGCGAGCGCGTTCACCGGGTCCGACGCGAACCCGACGACGGCCACGATCAGCAGGTAGGCGGCCAGCCTCGGCTCGCGCCGGATCAGCTGGATGCTCTCGCGCAGGCGGGACGACTCCGCTCGCTCCTGCGGGCGTGGCCGCACGATCAGCACCGCGGCCGCCAGGACGAGGTACGAGACCGAGTTGATCGCGAAGGCGATGGAGACGCCGAACGCGCCGATGACGAGCGCGGCGAGGCTCGGGCCGACCGCGCGGGCGACGTTGTAGGTCATCGAGTTCAGCGCGACCGCCGAGGGCAGGTCGTCGCGGTCGACGAGCGAGGCGAGCAGCGCCTGCTGCGCGGGGAGCGCGAGCGCGGTCAGGATTCCCGAGGACGAAGGAGAAGCCGAGCACGACCTGCTCGGTGGCCAGGCCGCCGAAGGCGAGCGCCGCGAGCGCGGCGGTCAGCGCCGTCTGGGCGGCCTGGGTGGCGAGCAGCAGGCGCCGCCGGTCGAAGCGGTCGGCGGCCGCTCCGGTCCAGGGAGCCAGGAGCAGGATCGGCCCGAACTGCGCGAACTGGAGCACGCCGAGCAAGAGCGTCGAGTGCGTCAGGTCGTAGATGAGGACGGCCGAGGCGAGGTTCTGGAACCACGCGCCGCTCGCCGAGCACGCGTTCCCGACGAAGTACGGCCCGAAGTTCCTGTGCCGCAGCAGCCGAAGGACCGCCGGCCCTCCGCGCTCGGTGCTCAGGCGCGCCCCGCCTTGTGCAGCTGCGCGTAGATCGAGCGAGCCGTCTTCTGCGGGATCCCGGCCACGCCCTCGAGCTCCTCCTGGCTCGCGGCCAGGAACCGCTCAGCCGAGCCGAAGTGCCGCAGCAGCGCGCGGCGCCGCGCCGGCCCCACGCCCTGGAGCGTGTCGAAGATCGACTCCCTGGCTTTCGAGTCGCGCCGCTGCCGGTGGAACCCGAGCGCGAAGCGGTGCGCCTCGTCGCGGATCCGCTGCAGGAGCTGGAGGCCGGCCGAGTGGCGGTCGAGCGCGATCGGGTCGGGCCGGTCCGGCACGAACACCTCCTCCGCGCGCTTCGCGAGCGAGATGACCGCGACGCGCGGCAGGTCGAACGCCTGCATCGCCGCCAGCACCGCCGAGAGCTGCCCCTTGCCTCCGTCCACGAGCACCAGGTTCGGTGTAGCCGAGAACGACTCGTCGTACTCCTCGTCGGCCACGTCGCGCATCCGGGCGAACCTGCGGGTCACCACCTCGGCGAGCGCGGCGAAGTCGTCCTGCCCCTCACCGCCCTTGATCGCGAACTTCCGGTAGTGCGCCTTCTTCGCGACCGCGTCCTGGAAGACGACCATCGAGCCGACCGCCGATTCCTCCTGGATGTTGGAGATGTCGTAGCACTCGATCCGCAGCGGCAGCGCCTCGAGGTTCAGCGCCTCACGCAGCTCCTCGAGCGCCTCGACGCGCCGCAGCCGCTTCTGCTCGGTCGCAGCCGCCTCGGAGGCCAGAGCGACCCGCGCGTTCTGCGTCGCCAGCTCCTGCAGCCGCCGCTTCTCGCCGCGCTCCGGGGCGCGCACCTCGACCCGCGACCCGCGCCGCTCGGTCAGGAACTCCGCGAGCGCGTCGGTCTCCCCCACGGCTCGCGGGACGACGATCTGCGGCGGGACGCTCGGCGCCGACCCGTAGTACTCGAGGATGAACGCCTCCAGCATCGTCGCGACGTCCTGACCCTCGACGTTCTCGAGATGGAAGCTGTAGCGGTCGATCAGCTTGCCGTCGCGGAGCGGGAAGACCTGCACCGCGGCGCGGTCGCCCTCGGCGGCGATCCCGAGCACGTCGATCGTCCCTACGGCGCGCTTGTCGGCCGCCTGGCGCTCGGCGAGGTGGCGCACCGCGAACAGGCGGTTCCGGTAGCGCGCCGCCTCCTCGAAGCGCTCGTCGTCGGCCGCCTCCTTCATCTTCGCCTCGAGCTCGCGCAGAATCGGCCGCGTCTCGCCGGAGAGGAACTCGATCACGCTGTCGATCACGCGCCGGTAGTCCTCGTTCGTGACGTAGCCGACGCACGGCGCCAGGCAGCGCTCGATGTGGTAGTCGAGGCAAGGAATCCCCGAGTGCCGCCCGGGTTGCGGGCCCTCGCACGGCCGGTACGGGAAGACGCGGTTCAGGACGTCCAGCGTCTCGCGCACCTTCTTCGCGTTCGCGTACGGGCCGAAGTAGACGACTCCGCGCCGGTGCCGCTCCCGCGTGAACATGACCCGCGGGTACTCGTCCTCCACGGTGACGGCGATGTACGGGAACGACTTGTCGTCGCGCAGCCGAACGTTGAACGGCGGCCGGTGGCGTTTGACGAGGTTCTGCTCGAGGTGGAGCGCCTCGACCTCGGTGTCGGTGACGATCACCTCGAGGTCGGCGACCCGGTCGGGCAGCTGGGCGATCGCGGTGCGCGTGTCTCCGCCCGCCTGGAAGTAGCTCCGCACGCGGGGTCGCAGCGACTTCGCCTTCCCGACGTAGAGGACCTCGCCGCGGGAATCGCGGAACAGGTAGACGCCCGGCTTGGCCGGGAGCGCCTTCAGCTTGTCCTCGAGTTTCGAGACCCGCCTGGCCATGGAAACTAGGGTAGTGCCCTTGCTGAAGCTGCTGCTGGCCGCCGGAATCGTGCTCGCGCTCGCCGCGGGAGGCTGGGCGCTGTTCCTGCGCTCGACCGACGATCACGGCAAGACGCTCACGATCGGGGCGCTCGAGGACGGCGTGAAGTACTCCGACCAGACGCTCGCCGAAGAGCAGGTCGCGTTCGCGGAGAAGGCCAACTTCGACGGGCTCGACATCACGACCGCCTGGTCGCCGGGCCAGACCAAGCCCGACCCCGGCGAGCTGGCGCTCCTGCGCGGGGTCGCCGACGCGACGCAGAAGGCCGGCATCCAGCTGCTGATCACCGCGTACGCCGCGAAGCCGAGCTTCGCACCGACGACCGACGAGGAGCAGGACAACTACGCGCAGTACATGGCGAGCCTCGCGCGGTCGCTGCCGTCCGTCGACGCCTTCGCCGTCTGGAACGAGCCCAACCTGAACGGCTTCTGGCTCGACCAGTTCGACGAGAGCGGGAACGACATCGCCGCCACGGCGTACGAAGCGCTCCTCGCAAAGACGTACGACGCGCTCAAGGCCGTCTCTCCGAAGCTCAAGGTCTACGGCGGAAACCTCGCGCCCCGGGGGTTCGACGACGCGGACTCCTCGCGCCCGACGCATTCGCCGACGCAGTTCATCAAGGACCTGGGCACCGCCTATCGTCAGAGCGGCCGCACGAAGCCGATCATGGACGTCTTCGCGCTGCACCCGTACCAGACCCGCTCGTCGATCCCGCCCGGGACAGCCGCACACCGGCACGTCTCTCGGGATCGGCGACTACGACAAGCTCGTCTCACTGCTCGGCGGGGCCTTCGACGGCACGGGCCAGCAGGGCTCGAAGCTCCCGATCGCGTACACGGAGTTCGGCGTCCAGTCGATCATCCCGCCGAGCGCTCAGGGCCCGTACACGAACCTGCAGTCGCCGCTCGGCAAGGACGCGGTGCCCGAGGCGACGCAGGCCGACTACTACGAGCAGGCGTTCAAGCTCGCCGCCTGCCAGCCGAACGTGATCGCGTTCTACATCTTCCACCTGTTCGACGAGGCCGACCTCAACCGCTGGCAGTCCGGCCCGTACTACACGGACACGAAATCGAAATCGAGCCTCGACCCGATCTCGAAGGCGGCGAAGAAGGCACGCGACGGGAAGCTCGGGGACTGTTCGTAAGATTCAGGTCGTGGAGGGCCAGTACGTCGCGTACCAGTTCTTCCGGGTCGACCCGGCCTGGCGCCGCCTGCCCGTCGAGGAGCGCGTCGCCGGCAAGGACGCCTTCACAGAGGCGATCGAGGACTGGGCAGGGCGCATGGCGTCGCTCCGCGCCTACACGGTCACGGGCGTTCGTCCGGACAGCGACTTCTTCCTCTGGAAGATCACCGAGCGCTACGAGGACCTCGGCGAGCTCGGCGCGGCGCTGAACGGCACGCCGCTCGCCGGCTGGCTCGAGACGCCGTACTCCTACCTCGCGACGACGAAGGCCTCCGAGTACACGCGAGCGCGAAAGCCGAGGAAGGTCGTGCCGAAGGGGTCGCCCTACCTCGTCGTCTATCCGTTCACGAAGCTGCGGTCGTGGTACACGCTTTCGCAGGAGGACCGTCAGCGCGCGATGGACGAGCACATGCGCGTCGGCCACGAGTTCCGGACGATCGTCAACCACACGACGTACTCGTTCGGGATCGACGACCAGGAGTTCATGACCGCCTTCGAGTGCGACGAGCCGTCCGACTTCATGCACCTGATGCGCACGCTGCGCGAGAGCGAGGCGAGCCGCTACACGGAGCGCGACACGCCGATCTTCGTCGGCCAGCACGTCCCGATCCGCGCGGCTCTCGACGCGCTGGACGGCGCTCAGTCCCGAGTCGAGGCCTAGCTGTAGGTGTGCTGATCGCGCCAGGTGCGCCACATGGCGAACCCGGCGAGCACGAGCGTGAACAGGAACGCGATCGCCATGAAGCCGGCCGGACGGTCGACGATGAAGAAGGCGATCGCGGCGACGATCAGCAGGGCGCCGCCGTAGAACGCGAACTTCGCTCGCGCGGGCCAGGTCTCGATGTCGCTCCTTCGGTCGCGCCACAGGAGATAGACGAAGAACGCGATCGCGATGAAGAACGCGATCTGCGCGAGCAGGAACAGCGAGGCGAGCGCGACGTAGAGGTTGAGCAGGATGATCACGGCCGCGATCGCCGCGATGATCAGGAAGCCTCGGAGCGTCGGGTTCATGTTCGAGAACATCAGGCGGTCGTGTAGGCGCGCACCGCGAGCGCGGCCGCGATCAGGGTCGCTCCGGAGAACCAGGCGAGGCGCTTGCGCGGCTCCTTCGGCGCGTAGAACCAGGGGCTGAGCACCGCCAGCAGCGCGAACGTCCCGTACGCGTAGTGGAGCTCGTGCGCGGCCCTGTGGTCGTCGGAGAGGAGCAGGAGACCCAGGCCGACCTGGGCGACGAGCACCGTCTGGGCGAGCGTCAACAGGTGCGCCAGGATCGGGCTCGCGTTGCGGCGCCGGAAGTAGGCCACCCCGCCCCAGATCGCCGACAGGAGCGTGACGCCCAGGACGAGGAATGCCACCGTGTGATGGGCCGTTAGCATCGAAAGACAACTCTACGGGGGAGCACAGATGATCGAAGAGGGCAAGCCGGCACCTGATTTCGAGCTGACGACGGACACTGGCGAGCGCGTCAAGCTGTCGGATTACCGCGGGCAGCCGGTCGTCCTCTACTTCTATCCCAAGGACGACACGCCCGGTTGCACGGTCGAGGCCTGCGGATTCCGCGACTCGTACTCGGACTTCGAGAAGCGCGGCGCGGTCGTGCTCGGCGTCAGCCCGGACGACGAGGCCTCCCACGTGAAGTTCAAGAACAAGTTCTCGATCCCGTTTCCGCTGCTCGCCGACCCGGAGCACGAGGTGGCCGAGCAATACGGCGTCTGGGGCGAGAAGAAGTTCGGCGGTAAGACCTACTGGGGCGTCAAGCGATCGACGTTCGTGATCGACTCGGACGGAAACGTCGCCAAGGTGATGCACAACGTGAAGCCGGACGGCCATCCGGAGCAGGTGCTCGCAGCGCTTCCCGTCCTGAGCATCGGCCGCTGCCGAATCCTGCCGCGGGGCGTCTGCAGTAGGCTCGTTCCGCAATGCGCATCCGGCTGCTCCTCATTGCAGCCGTCACGCTGACGGTCGGCTTCTCGGGCTCGACCTCCCAGCCTCGAGCCGATCCCAGCTCCGGCAACCCGATCGCCTTCGGACGCGGCATCTACACGACGACGGGAGCCGACTACGCGCGCATCGCCGAGCTCGGCTTCAAGACGGTCATCGTCAACCCGACGAAGGACGCGCTCGAACAGATTCGCCCCTACGGGCTCACCGCCATGGTCTACCTGGGCGGCTACGACCGCAGCACGCTGCACCTTCGGGTGGTCGGACGCCGTCGTCGCACAGCGCGTGAACCTCGTCAAGGACCATCCGGCCAGCGTCATGTACTACATCGCGGACGAGCCGCATACGGACTGCCCCGACGTCGTTCAGCAGATTCGTGCACGCAGTCAGCTCGTCCGCAGCATCGACCCGGCCTCACTCACGGCGATCGCCGAGGACCGACCGGAAGACGTCATCGCGCTCGCCAACACGACCGACGTGATGATTCTCTCGACCTATCCCTGCTCCCATCCCCAAGGCTGTGTGCTGTCGAAGATCGACGCCGCCCTGAACAGCGCGCGGATTGCCGGGGTGCGGCACGTCTGGGCGGCGCCCCAGTCCTTCGGGGACGACTATTACCGCGTCCCGACGCCCGGGGAGCTGCAAAAGCTCATCGACCGCTGGAAAGGAGGCGGCGTCGAGGGCTTCTTCACCTACACGTGGAACTGCTGCGGCGACCCCGAGACCCTGGCCAACCATCCAGAGCTCTGGGACACGTGGAGGCACGAGAACGGTCGCTGAGCCGCCTCTTGTGCCGGCTGACGCTGCTCCTGGCGCTTCATCGTTCCGCTGTCGCGGTCTCCTCGGCGATCATTTCTTCGAGCTCGGCCCGCGAGAGAACGGTCTCGTTGTGGCCCTCGACGAAGTGCGTGGCGGCGAACGAGCGCACCGTTGCCAGCAGCGGAGTCACGCGCTCGACGGTGTAACCACCCGTGGGCGCCTCGTACAGACAATCGCCCAGGAAGAGCACGCCGTCCGGCTCGACGTAGACGACGGTGGAGTCGTCCGCGTGGTCGCCGCCGACATGGCGAACCTGCATCCGAACGCCGCCGAGCTCGAAGTCGAGCCCTTCGCGGAACACGATCTCGGCGAGCCTGATGCGAACGTCGCGGGGCGATGGCAGCTCCTGCTTGACGTTGTCGGCGTGCTGCTGGGAGTTCTCTCCTGCCGCGACACGGCGGTCTAGCGCCTCGTCGCTCCAGTCGGTCGCCGCGAGGTCGTGCAGGTAGGCGGCCGTCAACTCGTGCGCCACGACGTGTGCTCCGAGCTCGTCCGCGCCGAAGACGTGATCCCAGTGAGAGTGGGTAAGGACGACGTGGGTCGGCTCGGCCACGCCTCGCGCGGCGAGCGCGTCGAGGAATTCGCGCGTGTGCGCCGCCGAGGAGCCGGCGTCCAGCCAAATCGTGGCGCGCTCCCCTTCGACGGCGCAGAGCGACGGACGGTCGGGCGGCATCGGAGGCAGCCAGTACACGTGCTCGCTGATCTTCTCCATGTGATCAGCCTAAGCCCGGTGGTCGAGGTTCGGGCGACGGGATAACGACGACTCGGTGCTAGGGCACGCTAGCGTCGACCGACGAACAACCTGATCGGATAGCCGCGCAGCTTGATCGCGCCCGGACGCGGGCGCTGACCGATGACACGGCCGACTCGCTTGGAGTAACGCCGCTGCACCGCACCGACCGAACAGTGCCGGTGTCGGATCCTCACTTTCGCGCCGGCGAGTCGTAGCCCGACCACTCTCGGAACTCTGCAACGGACCGGAGGAGGTGCTGGAGGTGGCGGAGGCGGTGGAGGCGGGGCTGGAGGAACGGGAGGCGGTGGCGGTGGCAGCGGTGGTGGTGGTGGTGGTGGTGGCGGCGGCGGCGGTGGTGGAGGCGGCGGTGGTGGAGGCGGCGGTGGCGGTGGCGGTGGCAGCACTCCGTCGTCGACGAACCGGAGAAAAGCCTGAGTCGCCCGCTCGTACGAAACGGCCACGCGTCCGATCGAGCCTGCCGTTGTTGCTGGAGTCGACTCGTCAGACACACTCGAGGCGATCGGGAACCCGTCGCTGTCGAGCACGTTGCCGTCGGGGTCGACGCGAGCGCCGTAGATATCCGTGTCACCGGAGCGAGTGTCCTGCCACGTGACGACGAAGTTCGTGCCGTCGAAAGCTGCATCAGGCGTTATCTGGCTGCCCGAAGCTGTGGAAACCGGGATCGTCGTGGGGTCGAGCACCGTGCCGTCCTCCGCGACGCGTCTGCCGAGGATGTTCCCGCCGTCCGACCAAGTGACCAGGTAGTTCGTCCCGTCGAAGGCGACCTCCGGAGTGTCCCCGCCATCCGCGAGCATCAACGAGCTACCTAGCGGCGTGCCGTCGTCGCCGACCAGGCGGGCGGAAATCCCGTCGGCTCCATCCCAAACGACCAATGACGTCGTGTTGCCGGCCGACACGCGTGGCCGAGCGTTCAAGCCGAGGTAGATGTAGGCCGACTGCCCACGGACACCGGAAGGGCTTACGAGCAGGCCGGTGATCCAGTAATTGTTGATGTCATCGTGCTGGTGGGAGACGACGAGATAACTCGTGCCGTTGAAGGCGACATCTGGGTTTACGGTCACGAGCCACCAAGGTCCGCCCGTGAGAAAGATCCCGTTCGGATCGAGTAGGGCGCCCTCCGTGCTAACTCGTGCCCCCCTGATCGTCCAATCGTTGTTGAACTTCATCCAGACGACGAAATAATTCGTCCCGTCGAACGCGAGCTGCTGCGAGGTTCCCGAGGCGATCGAGTTCCCCGGGCCGTCCAGGTGGTCCCCGAATTGGTCGACGCGCCCACCGAGCAACGCTTCGCTCCCTTCTTGCCAGGTTGCCAGGTAGTTCGTCCCGTCGAACGCGACTCTCGGCTCGAGCTGCTGAGCCGACGGCGTGTCCGAGACCGCGAACTCAGGGCTGATCGTGGGCGGAGGCGGCGGAGGCGGAGGTTGGTTCCCGACGATGAGCGCTCCCGTCATCGCCGGATGGAAGTCGCAGTGGTAGTAGTAGGTCCAATTGTGGAGGCTGAAGGTGAGGAGGTAGACCGTGCCCGGGGCGATCGGCCCCGAAAGGAAGATGCCCTCGTCCGAGGTAACCGTGTGGGCGACCTGACCGTCGTTCCGCCAGCAGACGGTCCCTCCCTCAGGCAAGGAACTGAACTGTGGGTTGAAGAAGAAGTCGCCGATCGAGACTTCCACTGAACCCGTCGGGCACTCCGTGGGCGGCGGAGGTGGAGGCGGAGGCGCAGGCGGTGGTCCCAGAGGAGCAGACGCGGGACTCGTTACAGGCTCGCCCATCAGCAGCGTGTTGGTGGGTGGCGGCACTAAATGTCGGCTGTCGCTGCCTAGTGCGCTCCCGGAAGCCCCCAGCGCGGTTGCGGCCACTCCGCAAGCGAGAGCCGCTGCCGCTCCGGCAACCAGAATGGTGAGTCCGATGAGCACGGCCAACCGAGCTCTCATTGCAAGTCCCCTCCTGGAAGCCGGAGTTTATGTCCCTGCTATCCGTAGAAGGAAGCGATTTCAGGCAGATAGCGAGGCGGCCTTGAGCCCCAGGCGCTGTTGGTCGCGTTCACAGTTCCGCCGATCGCCTCCGAACGCCTCGCCCGCCAACTCGCGCAAAGCCTCCGTATGCGGGACGACACCGTGAGCTCAACCCGTCGCGCGAGGTGGGATACTCAAAACCGTGGTCGCTTCGCCTGAGGCCGGTGACAGTCGTTGACTGAGACGAACTGGAGCAAGCGATTGTTCTGGCTGATCCTGGCGCTGGTCGTCTTGATGGTTGTGGTCTACCTCGCTTCGAGTCAGCTGATGGGCGGTTCTGCATAGAGGCGCGGACTTCGCGCCTTAACTTCGCCCTCAAAACCCACTGGCACGCTTAGGTGCGGATGAGAGGACTTGAACCTCCACGGGGTCTCCCCCACACGGACCTGAACCGTGCGCGTCTACCAATTCCGCCACATCCGCCTGGCTGACTAATTCTAGCCGCGGTCGTCTTCCTCTCTACCATGTCGAACCTGAAGCGCATCGCCCTGCTCTCCATGCTGGCGCTCCTTCTCCTGCCGGCCGCCGGGGCGGGAACATCCGCGCCGGCGCGCGGAGGGCTCGTGGAGGTCGTGGTCACGCTCGATGCGCCTCCAGTGGCGCGCGGCGGGCACGTCCGGACGCTGGCCGCGGTCCAGGGCTCCGTGGAGTCGGAGCTCGCGGCCACGGTGCCCCAGGCTGAGATCCAGCATCGCTACTCGTACGTCCTCGACGGCCTCGCCGTGAAGGTTCCCTCCAGCGACCTCGACCGCGTGCAGGACATGCCCGGAGTGACCGGTGTCTATCCGAGCGTGACCTACCGCTCGCTGCGCTCGTCCACGCCCGGCTTCATCGGCGCGCCGGCGGTCTGGGGGCCCACGCTGAAGACAGCGGGGCAGGGCGTGAAGATCGGGATCATCGACGACGGCGTCAACCAGACGCACCCGTACTTCAACCCGAAGGGCTACAAGATGCCGCGCGGCTTTCCCAAGGGGCAGAAGCGCTTCACGACGCGCAAGGTGATCGTTGCGCGCGCGTTCGCCCCCCGCTCGCCGAAGTGGAAGTTCGCGGGCCGCCCGTTCGACCCACTGAACTCCGAGCATGCGACCCATGTGGCCGGCATCGCCGCCGGCAACTACCGCACCAAGGCGGCCCGAACGCGAGTGTCGGGGGTGGCGCCGAGGGCGTACATCGGCAACTACAAGGTGCTGTCCGTGCCCGACGACGGGTTCGGCCTGAACGGGAACTCGCCCGAGATCGTGGCCGGGATCGAGGCTGCCGTCCGCGACGGGATGGACGTCATCAACCTGTCGCTGGGCGAGGCGGAGATCGACCCGAGCCGGGACATCGTCGCCCGCGCCCTGGACGGGGCCGCCGCCGCAGGTGTCGTGTCCGTCGTCGCGGCCGGGAACGACTACGAGGAGCTGGGCGCAGGCTCGGTCTCATCGCCCGGCAGCTCAGCCCGTGCGATCACGGCGGCCGCGGAGAGCGAGAGCGGTCCGTTCATCGCCTCGTTCTCCTCCGGCGGGCCAACGCCCATCTCGCTCCGGATGAAGCCCGACGTGACCGCGCCGGGCGTCGACGTGCTGTCCTCAGTGCCACGCCGCGAGGGCCTGTGGGCCTCCTTCAGCGGGACGAGCATGGCCGACGCCGCACGTGTCCGGCGCCGTGGCTCTGCTGCGCCAGCGGCATCGCGGCTGGACGGTCGACCAGATCAAGTCCGCGCTCGTGCAGACCGGGAAGCCGGTGCTGGGCGGGGTCGGCGGAGAGGTCGAGACGACACGGGAAGGCGGCGGCACGATCGACCTGGAGCGCGCGGACAATCCACTCCTCTTCGCGTCGCCGACGGGCCTTTCGTTCGGTTTCGTCGCTCCGGGCGGCTCGGCCGTGCGCCAGGTTGCGCTGACCGACGCGGGCGGTGGAGCCGGGCCGTGGGACGTGAGCGTCACTTTGCAGCAGGCCGCCAGCGGCGTGTCCGTCAGCGTGCTGCCGACGACGAGCGTCCCCGGCCAGCTCGTCGTCACCGCGACCGCTTCGCCGGGCGCCCCGCAGGCGACGCACACCGGCTTCGTCGTGCTCAGCCGGGGCTCGACCACGAGGCGCATCCCGTTCTGGTTCCGCGTTGCCGCGCCGGCACTCCCGACAGAGCCGGCGACGCCGCTCACGCGAACGGGCACGTATCACGGCGACACTCGCGGGAAGCCTTCCCTCGTCGACTCGTACCGGTACCCGGAGGACGCGCGCCTGCTCGGGGTCGAGCGCTCATTGCGTGGGCCCGGAACAGGTCTTCCACGTCGCCCTGAGCAGGCCGGTCGCGAACTTCGGGGTCGCAGTCACCGGCGGGGCGTCGTCGGTCGAGCCGCGCGTCGTCCGGAACGCGGACGAGAACCAGCTGACCGGCGACATCGGTCTCCCCTACAACGCGAATCCGTACCTGCCCGCGTTCGGCACGGCGAGCCGGGTCGCTGGCGCCGCGCTTCCGGGAGCAGGCGCGTACGACGTCGTCTTCGACAGCGCAGCTCCAAGCGGTGGCGGAGCGTTCACGTTCCGGTTCTGGATCGGCGACACCACGCCTCCGCGTCTGAAGCTGCTTTCGGCCCGGGGCGGCAGCCTGCGCGTCCGGGCGACCGACGGCGGCGCCGGGATCGACCCGCAGTTCGTCCGACTCTTCATCGACGGGCGCAGGCGGCCCGCCCACTACGACGCGGCGAAGAACCTGGTCACCGCATCGCTGAAGGGGCTCGCGCACAGGCGGCATCGGCTCACGCTCATCGTCTCGGACTACCAGGAGACGAAGAACATGGAGAACGTGCGCCGGATCCTGCCGAACACCGCGCGGCTGCAAGCGGCCTTCGTCGTGCGCTAGTTCAGGTCGCGGTCGCGCTCGTTCGTGGTCGGGAGCTGAGCGAGATCGCGCTCGACGCTGGCGGCGAACTCGTCCGAATCGTCGTCCTCACCGCGTAGCAGCGTGAATTGCGCCTTCTGGCGCTTCCGGGCGCGCACGCGGCGCCCTTGCCATCCGAACCTGCCGCTCAGGCGGGGCCACTCCGCCGCGACGAGCACGGCGACGGCGCTGGCGAGCAGGGCGATCCAGATCCAGCCCACGAATCGATTGTACCGACGGTTTTCCGACCCGAAAGCCTGGTTACGGACAGACCTTGACCCAGTCCGTGTAACAGAGGTCGCGCCCGAGGCCGCCCATGAGGCGATCGTTGCCGCGGCCGCCGTCGTGCGCGGCCATGAAGTCGTTGCCGGGACCGCCCTCCAGCACGTCGTGCCCCGAGCTCCCGTTCAGGAAGTCCTTGCCCGCGTTGCCGAGCAGCAGGTCCTCGCCGGGGCCTGCCAGGAGGCGGTCGTTGCCCGGGCCTCCGATCAGCCGGTCATTGCCCGCGAAGCCGGAGAGGACGTCGTCGCCGCCGAGCCCGCAGATCACGTCGCGGCCGGACGTTCCGCGGAGGAAGTCGCGCTGGTTCGTGCCGACAACGGTGCAACCGGCGTTGCGAACGCCACGCGGGAGGGCCTCGGCCTTGTACGAGTGCCCCGCGGGCACGCTCACGTCGACGTCGCGAACGAAGTCGTGGACGACGACCGTGCCCTCGACGACCGTGATCCTCGTCGCGTCGCAAAGGTCCTCGGTCAGCCACTTCGTACCGCGCACGGTCGCCGACGAGAAGCGCCCTCGCGTCCGGAAATGACCTTTGCCCTTGCCCCACAGCTTGCGCGCCGGCTTCTTCGCGGCGAGCGCCCGGACCGACGGGACGCAGTCGAGGAAGCTGCCGCCGTCGAGGCGCAGCACGCCGAGCGACCTCGGCCCGGGTTGGAGGACGGTGAACTGACCGGAGTAGAACTCGCTCGTGTCGAGCGTCGCGCCGCGTGCCACCGTCACGTCCGCAGCGCCGTCGGTCGTGTCGACCTGGCTTCCGATCGGGATCTGCGTGGCGCCCTCGAGCGTGACGGCTTCAGCGGCGCCCGGGACCTTGTACTGCACCGTGCCGTCGCTGAGCGCGAGGTTCGCGGACTGGCCGGGCGTCGGCGGCGGCGGCAGGAAGTCGGCGGTCACGGACTTCGCTTCGTTCATGGCGACCGTGCACGCGCCGGTTCCGCTGCATGCTCCGCCCCAGGCGCCGAGCGTCCAGCCGGCGTCCGGGTGCGCGACGAGCGTCACGGTCGTCCCGATGTCGAAGTCCGCGCTGCACTTCGCGCCGCAGTCGATGCCGGCCGGTGTGCTGACGACCCTGCCGTTCCCGGTTGTCGCCACGGAGACGGCGAACGTCCCGACGTCGACGCTGACTCCGGCGCTCGCTGTGGCGCCGCGCCCGTCGCTCACCGTGTAGCTGAAGCCGTCGGGCCCCTGGAACCCGGCTGCGGGCGTGTAGCGGATCGCGCCGTCCGCCTCGACGGAGGCTGTCCCGTGCGGCGGCTGCGTCACGCTCTCCACCGAGAGCGCGTCGCCGTCCGCGTCGCTGTCGTTCGCGAGCACGTCTATGTCGACGGGCCGGCCGCGCCCGGTCGACGCGTTGTCTGCCGCAGCGGTCGGGGCCCGGTCTTCGGCGTCGAACCGGGTCGAGCTCACGAGCGTCACACTCGCGCTCGGGGCGATCGTCGCGTTCCACTGCTGGCTGAGCGTCACGTCGAACGGGCTGTCCACAACGAGGTTTCCGTCTGGATCGTTGAAGACGTGTCCGTTGTCGCCCGGCGGGATTCCCTGGGCGCCCTCGATCACCGGTCGGTAATTGAAAGGCTGGATCGTCCACTCGTCCGGCGACCCGTCCCCGGCGAGCGCACCGCTGATCCGGAGCAGCACGCGCGGGATGGAGGTGCCGACCGAGTCGAACTCCGAGAGCGTGCTGCCGTCGGCTCCTGAGGCTGCGGCTCCGTCGTCGGTGCTCCCGTCGAAGCGGAGGTCTCCGTCGAGGTGCCGCACGAGGCGCGCCTCGATCGCAGCGCCGCCGGTGTTCGTGAGCGTGTACGCCTGCCGCAGCGTCGAGCCGCCGAGGCTCACAGGGTCGACCTGCTGCGTCAGGTCGATGCGCAGGGAGCCGAGCGTCAGCCGCGTCGTGAGCGGGTTCTCCGAGACGAGCTCGACCTGGCCGGACACGCAGTCGTCCACGAGCATCCTGCCGGCCGCGCTGAGGTAGAGGTTCGACGTGTAGGTCGTCCCGAGCGGCGTGAAGCTCCCGGGCGGATTGAAGATCGCGTCGCCGGCCCCGATGCCGCCTCGGCCGAACGCGCCCAGGCCGTCGACCGTCACACGAATCGCACCGTTCATCACCGCGGGGTCGCCGTTCTCGAGCGTTCGCACGATCGGAGTACAGCCTGTTCCGGCCGCGCAGGGCTCCCGGAGGACGTGGACGCAGCGACCAGGGCCACCGCGATCGCAACGAGCGCGAGCAGGCTCGGACGCAGACGGCCTAGAGGCAAATTCCCACCACCTTCAGCCGGCAGAGGTCCGTGCCCGCGCCGCCGTGGACGTGGTCGGGCCCGTCCTGGCCCACGAGGAAGTCGTTGCCCTTGCCGCCCAGCAGCAGGTCGATGCCGGGGCCGCCGTTCAGATAGTCGGATCCGGCGCCGCCGTTCATCCGGTCGTCACCGTTTCCTCCGTTCATCCGATCGGCTCCCGGGCCGCCGACCACTCGATCGGAGCCCTTGCGCCCGAGCATGAGGTCGGCGCCGTTCTGCCCGAGCAGCGCGTCCGCGCCGGGCCCGCCGACGAGACGGTCGCTACCAGGCCCGCCGATCAGCACGTCGTTCCCCCCCACGCCGCGCAATGTGTCGTTTCCGCCGAGGCCGCAGATCACGTCGCGGTGGCTCGTCCCGCGAAGCACGTCCCGGTGGGGAGTGCCGATGATCGTGCAGCGGTGGCCGAGGACGCTCCGCGGCTGCGGCGGCCCGGGTGGCGGCGGAGGCGGCGGCGGCGGAGGCGGTGGTGGGAGCGGTGGCGGCGGAGGGGGCGGCGGCGGCGGTGGCGGCGGTGGCGGTGGCGGAGGAGGAGGCGCTGGTGGCGGGCCGGAGGAGTCGTCGTTCAGGATCGTCCCCACTCCCACGCCGTGCTCGATCGTCGCGTTGACCGCGCCGGTGAGCTCCGCGAGGAACGTCTCGTCGGTCTCCACCTCGGCGTCGCCGTTCACGGAGACGCTGACGTTCTTCGTCGTCTGGCCCGGCGCGAAAGTGAGCGTGCCACTGGCTGCCGAGTAGTCCGACGGCGCCTGGGCCGTCCCGTCGGCCGTGTCGTAGTCGACCGCGACGGTCTTCTCCGTCGCGCCGGACAGGCTCACCACGAGCGTCGCCGTCGTGGTGCCCGAGTTCCCCTCCGTCACGCTCACATCTCCGATCGTGAGCGCGGCGAGCGCGTCGTCGTCGACGATCGTGCCCACGCCCTGCCCATCGCCGAGGACGACGCCGCCCGAGACGACCGTCAGGTTCACGAAGTAGTCCTCGTCCTGCTCGTCGATCGTGTCGCCGTGAACCTTCACGACGAAGGTCTTGCTCGTCTGGCCCGGGTCGAACGTCAGCCGCGTGGTCATCGCCCCGTAGTCGCCCGGCTCGTGCGCGGTGCCGTCGTTGCTCGTCGCGTCGATCACGACTACGCCCGTCTGCGGCTCGGAGATCGACGCGGTGAAGACGGCGTCCTGCTCGCCCGCGTTCCCTTCCTGGGTCGAGGCGTCGCCGACGCTGACCGTTGCCGGGTCGTGGCCCGTGACCGTGATGCTGACCGTGGCCACATTCGAGTTCACGGTGCCGTCATTCGCGAGGAACGTGAAGGAGTCGGCGCCCTGGTAGTTGTGATCGGGCGTGTACGTTCGGCTCGAGCCCGAGCCGGAAAGCGTTCCGTGAGCGGGCTGGGCGACGACCGCGTACGTGAGTGTGTCCCCGTCGAGGTCGGTCGCCTCGAGCGGGATGTCCTCGGGAGTGTTCTGCGCCACCTGCGCCGAGCTGTCCGCCGCGACCGGAGCGTCGTTGACCGGCGTGACGGCGATCGCGGCCGAGGCGGAGTCCGTTCCGCCGTTCCCGTCGGAGATCGAGTACGTGAAGCTGTCAGCCGCCGTTGTAGTTCGCCTGTGGCGTGTATTGGACGGTCCCGTCCGCCTCGAGGACAGCCGTCCCGTGCGCGGGCGCGCCCACCGAGGTGACGGTCAGCGTGTCCCCGTCCACGTCGAAGTCGTTGGCGAGCACGTCGACGGAGATCGCGCCGTCCTCGTCCACCGAGGTCGCATCCGGCACCGCCACAGGCGCGTCGTTGACCGGGACGACGGCCAGCGAGACCATGGCGATATTCGAGCCCGCGGTTCCGTCATTGGCGACGAACGTGAAGGAATCCGAGCCGTTGTAGTTGGAGTCCGGCGTGTACGTGCGGCTCGCGCCCGACCCGGACAGAGAGCCGTGAGCCGGCTCGTCGACGATCGAGTACGAGAGCGGGTCCCCGTCGACGTCCGTCGCGGGAAGCGGCACCAGCGCGAAGCTGTCCTCGGCGAGGATCGCCGAGTTCGCGGCTGCCACCGGCGGGTCGTTCACCGCGTCGACGGTGAGCGTGACCGTGGCGAGATTGGAGTTGTTCACGCCGTCGCTCGCTTGAAACGTGAAGGAGTCGGTGCCGTTGAAGTTCGCCGACGGTGCATACGTGAAGCTCGCGCCCGCTCCGGTCAGCGTGCCGTGCTCGGGCGCCGTCACCAGCGAGTAGGTGAGGGCGTCGCCGTCAGCGTCCGTCGCGGCCAGGATGAGCGGTAGCTCCGTGTCCTCGTCCGTCGTCGAGCTCTGGGGCGCGGCTACCGGCGAGCTGTCGTCATCCGTGATCGTTCCCTCGCCCTGCCCGTCGAGGATGTGGCCGCCGGTTGGATTGGACAGGTTGACGACGAGGAGCTCGTCGAGCTCGTCGGTGCGGTCGCCGGTGACATCGACGGTCAAGCGTCCGGCTCGAGACGCCCGTCGGAAAGCTCAGCATCCCGGATGCAGGCGCGAAGTCCACGCCCGAGGTCGCCGTCACGCCCGCCGTCTCGTAGTGCACGCTGCTCGTCCCGTGGGAGGAGCCGGATCGCGTGACGGTGAACGTCATCGTGGTCGTTCCCGAGCTCCCCTCCGCGACGCTGGCATCGTCGATCGAAAGACGCGGGTTCGCGTCGTCCTGCGGGCCGGCAGCCGTCTGGAGGATCGTCGCGCCGTTGTTCGGCCGCGCCGTGGACGCGCTCGCGAAGACCACCGGTCCGAGCAACGCGAAGGCCAGGACGAGAAACGCGGGCAGCGTTCGGCGTCCATGAAATCGCTTCGCTAAACGCGAAAGCGCCGAAGACACCTCGCCGCCACCCCTCTTCCGCAGTAGACCAATGAAGACTCTCAGCGCCCTGGGTCCGGGGCAATGGGCCGAATCGGCCCTAGTTCAGGCTGGAGGGGGGGTACGCCGCTAGGCCCAGCGGCCTAGCACTGGAGGCGCGGGCCCTAGGCCAGCAGTCAGCGGTGCTTGACTGAATCGGGCTGCCGTCCGACGCGACTGAGTCATGCGGCGATGACGGCCCTCACTTCGGCCCTCCGTCGCGTCTCTTCGACTGCTGCGCCGCAGGGATGAACTTGAGGAGCCTGATCACGTAATACGCGGCCAGGGCGAGGGACACAGCAATGAGGATGAGGTCAGCCATCTCCCGGAGTGTCGCCCGACTCCCATTGGCGCTCCCATCCGACGGCTATGACCCGGACGTGTCAAATCGTCCTGGCTGCGCCGCTTACCGTCATAGTCGCGCGATGGGCATGGCCGCGCCAGTCATCGACGAGCCGCAACTATGAGACGCTGCTGGGCGAAATCCTCAAGCGGATTCCGGTCTATTCGCCCGAGTGGACTGATTTCAACGACAGCGACCCCGGCGTCACGCTCCTCGAGCTGTTCGCGTTCCTAGCCGACACCCTGCTCTGGCAGATCGACGAGCGGCAACGGCAGCGCCGTCGTCGTCGCGTTGCCTTTCTGGTCGTCGGTACGGCAGGGATCGGCGTCTTTCTCTGCACGTGGGGCCGCAAGAAGCCCTTTCTCGGCGCCCCTTCGTAACGCATGGGCACCCCTGCCTTGCGAATCCGGCCGGATCCCAAACTTGGATCCCAAGTTCTTCTGCGTCTCCTCTGGAACAACGAAAGCCCTCGCTTTGCGGGGGCTTTCTAACTCCCCGGGTTGGACTCGAACCAACAACCCTCCGGTTAACAGCCGGATGCTCTGCCAATTGAGCTACCGGGGAACGGGCTCAGCGGTCGCGAATTGTAGCCGCGTCCTCTAGACGAGCTCCCCGACCGCCGCGCGCACCTTCTCGAGCTGCTCCTGGAGCTCCTTCGTGCGCTCGGGATCCGCATCGGCGAGCTCGCGGCGGAGCATCCGCTCGCGCAGCCGGAGCAGCAGCTCCTTGCCGGTCGCCTCGTCGATCGCGTCGGCCGCGGCCCGCGCGTCGAGCTCCGCGATCAGCGGCACGAGGTCGGCCTCCGCCTCGCCTCCGTCGACCAGATTCGCGCGCAGCCTGCGGTGCAGCTCGTTGTCGAAGTGGTCGGGGCTCATCTCGGCGAGCACCGGCACCAGCTCGGAATGCGCGACGCAACCCGCCAGCGCCTCTCGCTCGAGCCTCTCCCCGGCGTCGATCAGCCTCGGCGAAGCCGCCGCGCCGGTGGCGGCGCTGCCTGCTCTCCGAAGTTGGATCGTGAGACCGAACAGGTCGTTCGCGAGTCGCCACGCCTCGTGGCGCTCGGGCGAGTCGGGGATCCCGTCGAGGAAGTCCTGCACCCGCAGATAGGCGTGTTGCTTGTCACGCTTGCGGTCCCACTCCAGCTGTACGCGGTGAACCGCGTACGGCTTCGCCTCACCGAGTCGATCTTCGAAGCCGCCGGGATCATCGGCGGGATCCTTGCCATGCGGGAGGCCGACGATGTGAACGTTGAAGCCCAGTGTGAGCGCGAGCTCCATCCCGCGCAGCGTCGCCTCCTCCCCGGCCGCGTCCGAGTCGAAGCAGAGGAAGAGCCGCTGCGTCAGCCGCTTGAGCTCACGCAGCTGGGGCTCGGTCAGCGCGGTGCCCATCGACGCGACGACCGGCAGCACGCCCGGCCTGGCGGAGCGCGATCACGTCCGTGTTGCCCTCCACGACGAGCGCGCGGTCTTCCTTCGTGATCGCGCCGCGGGCGAGGTGGAGCCCGTACAGGACGTGCGACTTGTGGAACAGCTCGCTCTCGGGCGAGTTCACGTACTTGCCGCGGAGCGGATCGTCCTCGCGCAGCTTGCGCGCCTGGAACCCGATGACCCGCCCGCGCGCATCGGTCGAGCGGGAACATCAGCCGGCGCTGGAAGTAGTCGCTGCCGCGCCGCGTGACGAGCCCGGCTGCGGCGAGCTCCTCCCGGCTGAAGCCTTTCTCGCCCGCCTTCCTCGCGAGCGTCGCGCCCGCCGGCGAGAGCCCGAGCCTGAACTCGCGCGAGACCTCCTCGCCGAGCCCGCGCTCGGCCAGATAGCCCTGAACCGGCCTTGCCCGACTCGGCCCAGAGCACCCGCTCGTAGAACGTGGCGGCCTGGTCGAGGAGCGCGTACAGCCGGTCGCGGCGGCGCCGCTGGGCATCCGCCTCGGGCGACGCGTCCTCGTACTCGAGCTCGACGTTGAACCGGTCGGCGAGCCATTCGATCGCGCCGACGAAATCGAGCCCTTCCAGCTCGCGCACGAACGAGATCGCGTCCCCGCCGACGCCGCACCCGAAGCAGTGGTACGTACCCCGGTCCGGCGAGACGGAGAACGAGGGCGTCTTCTCGTCGTGGAACGGGCAGAGCCCGGTGTAGCGCCCGCCGACCTTGCGCAGCCGCGTGCGGGCCTCGACGAGGTCGACGATGTTCGCGGCCGACTTGACGGCCTCGACGGACGTGTCCTTGATCCGGGCCACTAGACGGTGGCCGCGTACTCGAGCGCGAAGCGATCGGTCATGCCGGAGAGATAGTCCACGATCTCGGCCGGCGAGTCGCCCCGCTCGGCCAGGTGGTCGAAGATCCGCCGCACGGCCTCGCGCGCGCGCACGTGCTCGCTCCGGGTGTGCGGGCCGAGGTACACGCGCTCGAACATGAACCCGCGCAGCGAGAGCATCGCGCCGCCGATCTCCTCGCCCTGGACGATGTCGCCGGCGGCCTCGGAGGACTCGACGAGGTCGTGGACGAGCCGGTCGATGCGCTTCGACCCGGTCGGCCCGAGCAGCTCGACCTCGTCCCGCGGCAGATCCCCGGCTTCGAGGATCCCGTGCCGGATGGCGTCGTCGATGTCGTGGTTGATGTACGCGACGCGGTCGACGATGCGGACGATCTTGCCCTCGTGCGTCGCGGGCTCGACCTCGCCGGTGTGCTTGAGGATCCCGTCGCGCACCTCGAAGGTCAGGTTCAGCTCCTCGGCGATGCGCAGCGACTGCTGGTTGTGCCGGAAGCCGGTGCCGAACCGCTCGCTCAGGCACTTGTCGAGGGCCTCCTCGCCCGCGTGGCCGAAGGGCGTGTGGCCCATGTCGTGGCCGAGCCCGATCGCCTCGGTGAGGTCCTCGTTCAGCCGCAGCGCGCGGGCGACGCCGCGGGCGATCCCGGTCGTCTCCAGCGTGTGGGTCATCCGCGTCCGGAAGTGGTCGCCGGCAGGGTCGATGAAGACCTGCGTCTTGCCCTTCAGGCGGCGAAACGGCTTGGAATGGAGGATCCGGTCGCGGTCGTGCTGGAACGGCGTGCGCAGACGGCACTCGCCCTCCTCGCGCTCGCGTCCGCGCGTGTCGTACGAGCGCACCGCATGTGGTGAGAGCCAGGCCTCTTCCTGCTCGCGAATACGAGCCTCGAAGGCGTCCGCGACTCTCCCTTTCACCTCGGGCATTCTCACGCCCACGTTAGAGGATGATCGGGACAGTGCCGCCGTCGGCGCTCCAGGCCGAGCCGGTCACGTACGAGGCGCGATCGGAGCAGAGGAAGACGATCACCGCGGCGATCTCGTCGGCCTCGGCGAGTCGGCCCAGCGGTCGGCCCTTTCCGACGGCCTCGAGCACCTCGTCGCGCGTCTTCCCGGTGCGCTCTGCCTGCTGGTCGGCGAGCCCTCCCCGGCCGAGCCACGCGTCGGTCGCGGTCGGCCCCGGAGCGACTGCGTTGCAGCGGATGCCGTCCTTGGCGTACAGGTCGGCGACGAGCCGGGACAGCGAGAGCACCGCCGCCTTCGTGACCGTGTAGTTCGGCATCGAGGTCGACGGCCGCTTGCCGGCCGTGGAGGAGACGTTGACGATCGAGCCTCCGCGCTCGCGCATCGCCGGGAGCACCGCCCGGATCGCCCGGACGTAGCTCATGACGTTCAGCTGCCACATCTCGTCCCACTGGTCGTCGGTCACCTGGTCGAAGTCGACCTGGTAGGCGCTGCCCACGTTGTTCACGAGGCAGTCGACCGCACCCAGCTCGCTCGCCTTCGCGATCAGCTCGCCGGGCGCCTCGGGGTCCGCCAGATCCGCTTTGACGTGCAGCTTCTCCCCCACGCCGGGCGCCTCGCCGCGGCCGCTCGTGACGACCTTCGCGCCCTCCTCGGCCAGCATCTGCGCCGTCGCGCGCCCGATCCCGCCGGTCGAGCCGGTGACGACGCACACGCGATCGCGGAGGCCGAGATCCAAGGGCGGCTAGCGTACAGCGGCGTGACGATCATCCTGCTCGCGCGGCACGGGGAGAGCGACTGGAACGTCGCTCGCCGCTGGCAGGGGCACGCCGACCGCCCGTTGACCGAGAAGGGTCGCCGGCAGGCGCGGGCGCTCGCGGAGCGTTTGAGGCAGCGTCGAGCTCGACGCGGTGTACTCGAGCGACCTGCAGCGTGCGGCCGACACGGCCGCCGAGGTCGCGCGGGCGCAGGGGCTCGAGGTGACCGAGCTTCCGGAGCTGCGCGAGGTGGACGTCGGCTCGTGGTCGGGGCTGACCCGCGCCGAGGCGGAGGAGCGCTTCCCGGAGGGAGTCGCGCGCTGGCGGGAGGGCTTCCCGGGCTGGGACGACGGCGAGACCTACGAGGAGATGACCGAACGAGTGGTCGGAGCCGTGCTCGGCATCGCGCGGGCTCACGAGGGGAGGCGGGCACTCGTCGTCTCGCACGGAGGCCCGATCCGCGCCTTGCACGCGGCCGCGCTCGGGCTCGACGTCCACACGTATCGGCGCATGCGCCCCGTCGAGCCGAACGCACGGCTGTCGGCGGTCTGTTTCGCGGCCGGCGTCCCTGACGGAGCTCTGCCCCGCAAACGAGATCGATGCGCTGATCGCCCGCGACCAGGCCGAGCGCCGTGCGGCCGCGTCTCGGCCCCCGACGCCGGCCGGATGATTCGCTTGATCGAGGGATTCCCTTCTCCCTCGATTTCCGACATGTTGAGATCGCCGCCCGGATCGCTCGTCGATCCGCGGTTTTTCAGCATCACGGGGGGAGAAGGACATGCAAGACAACTGCGGTGTACAGCCCTTGCTCGGGTCGGTGCTCGTCGAGCAGGGTGCGGTAGCGGCTCCGGAGCTCGACGAGGCTCTCGAGACCCAGGTTCTGAGCGGAAAGAGGCTCGGAGAGATCCTCATCGACCTCGGCGTCGTCTGTCGGACCCGAGCTCGATCGGGCAGTCGCGACGCAATCGGGCGTAAGGCTCGACGAGGAGGCTGGTTTCGGTTCCGGGCTCCGCGCTGCCATCGAGCGCCGGCACCGGGATCGGCGCGCCGTTGCGCCTGGTAGAGCGGCCCTCTCCCCAGTGGGCCAGACCGAGTTCCCTTGATCGAGGGATTCCACAGCGCGCCCCGGGTCGCCATGCTGGAAAAGCGGCGCGGCCTCGCGGGGAGCGAGGACAGAAGCCGTTCGACGAGGGGGGAACATGAACGACACGGGCACCGAGCGACAACTGCTGGGCACGGTCCTCGTCGAGGAGCGCGCGGTCGACGAAGCTGAGGTCTACCGCGCCCTCAGGGAGCAGATCGAGACCCACGAGCCGATCGGCGAGATCCTCGTCGGGCTCGGTCGGATCTGCCGGCCGCAGCTCGACCGCGCGCTGGCCCACCAGGCGGGGCTCGAGCTCGACGAGCGGACGGGGTTCGGAACCGGACTGCGCGTGGAGATCGAGCGGCGGCACGAGATCCGACGCGCAATCTTCGACGCGTAGACCGGATCGTCGCTGCCACGCGGTCGCAGACCGACTGGTTGGGGTCGATGCAGTCGGCTACGCTCCGACCCGTGGAGGACTACACGAGCAAGTACAAGGGCGAGCAGGTCGAGGTCGCGATGTTCGGCGGCGACTACCACGAGGGCGTGCTGACCGCCTACTGCGCCGTGGACGAGGTCGCCCACATCGAGCTCAACGGCCACATCCTGATCCCGCTCCAGAACATCGCCTCGCTGCACTGCACGAGCCGGTGCGACGCGCCGGAGCCGGACTGGCCGCCGCGCGGGCTCACCGAGGACGAGCGCGACAGCTAGCTCCATGGGGTTCCTGCCCTCGGCGAGGAACCTGGCGAAGGCCTGGCTCCTGCTGCTCGGTAGCGGCGCAGCGGTGGGGGCGCTCTTCTGGTGGGTCAGCGGCTACCGGGCCGCGTCGCTCGCTGTCTTCTGCGTTCTGCTCGCCGCGGCCGGGCTCTACTGGACGCTCGACCGCGTGGCGCCGGGAATGGTCGGAGCGCGTGAGCTCGTCGCGGCCGAGGCGCCGCTTCTGCAGTCGACCGTCGAGCGGCTCGCGGCCCGCGCCGGGGTTGCGCGGCCGAAGCTCTATTTCCTCAGCGACGGGCACCCGCGCGCGTTTGCAGCGGGCCGCGGCCCCCGCGGCTCGTCGCTGACGGTGAGCGCGGGGCTGCTCTCGGCTGCGTCTCCGGCCGAGCTGGACGGGATCCTCGCCCACGAGCTCGTCCACATCGCGAACCGCGACGTGCTCGTCCAGACCACGGTGTCCGTGATCGCCGGCTTCCTGATCGAGGTGACGCGGCTCGCCGGCTGGTTCCAGCGCGCGTTCCTGTTCGTCCTCGCGCCCGTCGCGGCGTCGTTCACCCACCTGCTGCTCTCGCCGAACCGCGAGTTCGCCGCCGATCGCGCCGCGGCGCAGATCTGCGAGTCGCCGCACGGCCTGGCCGATGGGCTGCTCAGGCTCGAGGCGGCCGGCTCGTTCGTCGAGTTCCGCGCGAGCCCGGCAACCGAGCCGCTGTACACCGTGAACCCGTTCGCCGAAGAGGGGCTCGCGGCGATGTTCGTGACGCATCCGCCGCTGGCCGAGCGCGTTCGGCGGCTGCGCGAGCTCGATCCGGAGTGGCGCGACCGGCTACGCGCCGCCTAGTTCTTCCGGCAAGAGCGAGAAGAAGACCGAGTCGCGACGCGATCCGTCTCGATACTCGAGAGCCGAGCGCATGATTCCCTCCCGCTGAAACCCGGCCTTCTCCGCAACCCGCTGCGACGCGTGGTTGTCCGGGTCGGTCGCGAGCTCCAGGCGACCAAGGCGGAGCTCGTCCACGGCCCACCGGCAGATGGTCTTGAGAGCCTGCGTCGCGATCCCGCGACCACGAGCCTCTGCGCTCATCCAGTAGCCGATGTGCCCGACGCTGAAGCGAAGGATGCGGATCGCGATCGAGCCGAGGAGACGACCCGACTCGTCGACGACCGCGAAGTTGTAGGCGTCGCCGAGCTCCCAGTTCAGCCGGGCCTGCTCGAGATACCGCCGGCCGTCATCTTCGGAGTACGGCGACGGAACCATGGGAAGCCAGCGCGCGATCTCAGCGTCCTGGCACGCGGCCGTCAGCGCCTCGAGGTCATCATCGCGCCAAGGGCGCAGAACGATTCCGTCGGCTCGAATCTCCATCGAGCCATTCTAGAAACACGAAGAGCCGCCCTCTCGGACGGCCCTTGTGAAAGTAATTCGGCGGCGACCTACTCTCCCGGGAGGTTGCCCTCCGAGTACCATCGGCGCTGGCGGGCTTAACTTCTCTGTTCGGAATGGGAAGAGGTGTACCCCCGCCGCTATGACCGCCGAAATTGTCAAGGGCTTTGCGCCTCTCGAGCGCACCCTCAAAACTCCATAGCAGCTACACGTGTTCAAAATCAAGACCTCGGGCAATTAGTACGGGTCCGCTGAACAGATTGCTCCGCTTGCACGTCCCGCCTATCAACGTGGTGGTCTCCCACGGCCCTTACTCCTTCTAGAGGATGGGAAGCCTCATCTCGAGGTGGGCTTCCCGCTTAGATGCTTTCAGCGGTTATCCCATCCAGACGTAGCTAATCAGCAGCGCCGTTGGCACGACGACTGATACACCAGCGGTCTGTTCGTCTCGGTCCTCTCGTACTAGAGACGACTCCTCTCAAGCTTCCAGCGCCCATGGTGGATAGGGACCGAACTGTCTCACGACGTTCTGAACCCAGCTCGCGTACCGCTTTAATGGGCGAACAGCCCAACCCTTGGGACCTACTCCAGCCCCAGGATGCGACGAGCCGACATCGAGGTGCCAAACCCTTCCGTCGATGTGGACTCTTGGGAAGGATAAGCCTGTTATCCCCGGCGTACCTTTTATCCGTTGAGCGACTGCAATTCCACTCTCTACAGTCGGGTCACTAAGGCCTGCTTTCGCACCTGCTCGACTTGTCAGTCTCGCAGTCAAGCTCCCTTGTGCCTTTACACTCTGCGCACGATTTCCAACCGTGCTGAGGGAACCTTTGCGCGCCTCCGTTACATTTTAGGAGGCGACCGCCCCAGTCAAACTACC
>CAWBPX010000001.1:60000-295401 GCA_963790695.1 uncultured Actinomycetes bacterium
CGGCGAGCAGGTTGTAGTACTGGTCGGTCCCGCCGAGCTCGACGTCGGCCTCGATCGCCACCGAGTCGTAGGCCTGCATCAGCGGGTACAGAAGCTCCGAGATCGAGATCGGCTCTTGCGCCGCGTAGCGGTTGGCGAAATCGTCGCGCTCGAGGATCCGGGCGACGGTCGTCGTCCGGGCCAGGCGCACGATGTCAGCGTAGGTCAGCTTCGAGAGCCACTCGCCGTTGTAGCGCACCTCGGTCTGGTCGGCGTCGAGGATGATCATCGCCTGCTCGACATACGTCCTCGCGTTCGTGTCGATCTCTTCGTCGGAGAGGATCGGGCGCTCGGCGGAGCGCCCGGACGGATCCCCGATCCGGGTCGTGTAGTCGCCGATGATCAGAACGCCGATGTGTCCTGCGTCCTGAAAGGCGCGCATCCGCTGGAGCGGGATCGCCCGGCCGATGTGGACGTCGGGGGAGGTGACGTCGATCCCGAGCTTCACGCGCAGCGGTCGGCCGAGAGCGAGCTTCTTCTCGAGTGCGCCCTGCGGATCGACGTGGACGGCGTTCCGGGTGAGCTCCGCGAGACTCATGCGGCGAGTCTAGACTCCACCTCTTGCGCTTTCGCGGCAGCAGCAATACCGAGCCGGCGCGTAAGACGAACGGGCGCCGAATACGCAAGCTCCGTCTCCTGGCACTGGTGCTGGTGCTGGGCCTGCTCTCGACGGCCTCGTTCATGTTCGGCCTCGTGACGGCGATCGCGAGCCAGCTGCCGCAGTACGACCCGGCGCACCAGCAGAAGATCGCGCACGACGGCTACATCTACGACCGCAACGGCCAGCTGCTCGCGGTGCTCCGAGGCAAGGAGAGCCGCGTCATCCTCAACTCGGATCAGATCGCCCCGATCATGAAACAGGCGATCGTCTCGATCGAGGACAAGCGCTTCTACGAGCACAAGGGCGTCGACCTCCATGCGATCGGGCGCGCTCTTCTGGCGGATGTGGAGCACAAGTCCGTCGTGCAGGGCGGCTCGACGATCACGCAGCAGTTCATCAAGAACGCCTACGTCGCCGACAACCGCTCGATCGCGCGCAAGCTGAAGGAGGCGGCGCTCGCCTGGCAGCTCGAGCAGCGGCACCGCAACGACAAGGACTGGATCCTCACCGCCTACCTGAACACCATCTACTTCGGCAACGGCGCGTACGGGATCGGGCAGGCCGCGCTGACGTACTTCCAGAAGCCGGCGAGCAAGCTGACGCTTCCCGAGGCGGCGCTGCTGGCCGGGATCCCGCGGGATCCGTCGCTCTTCGACCCGGTCACGAACCCGAAGGCCGCGAAGGATCGGCGCCGCGTCGTCCTCGACCAGATGCTCCAGCAGGGGCTGATCGCGCCGGACCAGTACCACGCCGCCCGCAGCGCGGCGATGCCGGCGCCCGAGAAGGTCCGCCTGCCCGGGACGCGGCGAGACGCAGGGCCAGTACTTCGTCAACTACGTCAAGCAGCAGCTGATCTCGGATCCGGAATACGGCCCCGGGGCGGTCTTCGGCGGCGGCCTCCGCATCCACACGACGCTCGACGTGGGTCTCCAGAAGATGGCGCGCAAGGCGATCGGCAAGGTGCTGGCCGACCCGAAGGGCCCGCAGGCGGCGCTCGTCGCGATCGAGCCGAAGACCGGAAAGGTGATGGCGATGGTCGGTGGGTCGAACTACCGCGAGTCGCAGTTCAACCTGGCCGTCCAGGGTGAGCGCCAGCCGGGCTCCGCCTTCAAGCCGTTCGTGCTCGCGACCGCGCTCGACGAGGGGATCTCGCCCGCGACGCGTTTCGACTCGCAGCCGGTCGTGATCCCGCTCGGGGACAAGCTCTGGGAGGTGAACAACTACGAGGGCGAGTACCTCGGCTCGATCGACCTGCAGACGGCGACGGTCCACTCGGACAACTCGGTGTACGCGCAGCTGACGTCGATCGTGGGCCCGCAGAACGTCGCGCGCATGGCGCGAAACGCGGGCATCCGGAGCAAGCTGAACAGCTACTTCGCGATCGGGCTCGGGGCCGAGGCCGCGAACCCGCTGGAGATGGCGCGTGCGTACGCGACGTTCGCCAACGGGGGCAACCGGATCGACGGCTCCGTGCTCGGCAACGTGCCGCGCGCGATCACGCAGATCGGGAAGCGGAAGAACGAGGTCGTCCCGCGCCGCGTCCTCCAGCCCGACGAAGACGGCGATCCTGAACTCGATCCTGCAGCGGGTCGTGACCGAGGGGACGGGACGGCGCGCCGCGCTCGCCGACCGGCCCGTCGCCGGCAAGACCGGGACGACCGAGAACTACGGCGACGCCTGGTTCGTCGGCTACGTGCCGCAGCTGGTCGTGGCGGTCTGGGTCGGGTACCCGCGCGAGCTGCGGCCGATGATGACCGAGTACCACGGCGATCCCGTCGCCGGCGGAACGTTCCCGGCTGAGATCTGGCACACCTTCATGGAGAAGGCGCTGCCGTACCTCCACGACGACCCGGAGTCGTTCCCGTCGACGTACATCCCGTATGGATCCCCCGAGGAGGTCGTCCTCCGGGACGGGTCGCTGCAGATCGACAACGGCAACTGCCATACGCCGCGCAACGTGCTCTTCTTCGCCGGGCAGGCGCCCAGCCGCACCGCGAACTGCAAGCCCAACGAGGTCGACGTTCCGGACGTCGTCGGCGAGCCTCTGTCGGCGGCGAGCGCCCGGCTCAACGGGCAGCCGCTGACGCCGTCGATCCAGTACCGAACCGCCAAGCCCGGCGACAAGGTGAACGTCGTGCTCGGGCAGAAGCCTCGCAAGGGCCGTCTCTCGTCCTATGACCACGTGACGTTGATCGTCGCCAAGGCGACTCACGGAGTCGTGCCCAGCGTGATCGGGCTCCCGCTCGACCGGGCGAAGCGGAAGTGCGAGCGCCGCGGGCTCCAGGTGGAAGTCGAGCAGACGCAGAAGGGGCCGTCCGGGCGCGTGATCTTCCAGCTGCCTCGCGCCGGCGTGGCCGCTGCGCCCGGGATGCACGTCAGGCTCGCGGTGCGGGCCTGATCGGCCGGCTGACGAAGCGCGAACCGGCCTCCGCGTAGCGCCACGGCAGCTCGGCCGCCTTGGTGATCCCGACCCTGGGGCCGACTTCGATCTCCGTCTCCCCGGCTGCGTAGAGCTCGAAGGGCGGTCGGTCGAGCGCGAGGCCGTCATGCTCGCGCGTGATGCCGAGCGCCTGGGTGAGCCGGCCCGGGCCCGAGGCGAGCAGCCTGGGCTCGTCGGTGCCGCGGCGTGCGGCCATCTCGCTCCAGGCCGTGCGTCGGCTCGAGCGCCCGGATCAGGACGGCGCTGCCTTCCTCGCAGACGAAGTTCAGGCACCAGTGGATGCCGTACGAGCGGTAGACGTATGCGTGCCCGGGCGGGCCGAACATGGACGCATTCCGCGCCGTCCGCCCGCCGAAGCTGTGCGCCGCGGGATCCTCGTGGTGGTACGCCTCGACCTCGACGATCCTCCCGCCCACGCGCGTCGACGAGCAGCGTCGCCCCGACGAGCTCCGGCGCCACGTCGTGGACGCTCCGCGCGAAGAACGAGCGGCGGAGCTTCACGTCGTCGCCTTCCGCGAGTCGTAGCGGAGCAGCGCGGGCGCGGCGGCGATGAAGAGCCAGCAGCCGGCGATACAGAAGATCCCGCCCGAGACGATCGAGAAGCGGAGGCTCGTCAGCGCGGCGAGGGCGCCGGCTTCGACGTTGCCGAGCGTGGGCGCGCTCGCGACTTGCGCCAGCTCGATCCCGGACAATCGTCCGCGTAGCGAGTCGGGCGTCACCGTGAGCAGGATCGTCGAGCGGAGGATCGCGCTCCAGTCGTCCGCGGCGCCGGCGATCGCGAGGAAGAGGAGCGCCAGCCAGAGGGTCGGCGAGAAGCCGAAACCGACGATGGCCGCCCCCCAGGCGGAGGCCGCGATGCACACGCCCAGCCCCTGCCTGCGCGCGCGTGTCACCCAGCCGGAGAGGAGCGTGGCGACGAGCGCGCCCGCGTACGGCGCTGCGTAGAGGAAGCCGACGGTCTCCGCACCGCCGCCGAAGTGCTCGCCGATCGCCGGGAAGAGCGCGCTCGGCATTCCGAACACCATGGCGATCGAGTCGACGACGAAGATGCCCTTCAGCTCGGGCTTGCGGCGCACGAGTCGGAAGCCCTCGGCGATCGCCCGCAGCCCCGGGCGGGCAACGTGCCCGAGCGGCGGCATCTTCGGCAGCAGCGCCGCGGCGACGAGCGAGGCGGAGAAGGTGACGACGTCGATCGCGTACGTGGCGGTCAGGCCGACGGAGGCGATCAGGATGCCGCCGATCGCCGGCCCGCCGACATGGCCGAAGGACGAGTAGATCCCCTGCACGGCGGCCGCCGGGGCGATCTGGTCGTCGCCGACGAGGCGTGGGACGAGCGCGTCCATCGCCGGCCTCTGGATCGCGTAGAGCGCGGTGCCGACCGCCTCGGTGGCATAGAGGGCCCAGACCCGCGGATCGGCGAGGGCGGCGTTGAAGACGAGCACGCCGGAGACCGCCGCGAGGCCGAGATCGGACAGGATCAGGAGCAGGCGGCGATCGACGGCGTCGGCGATCGCGCCGCCCAGGAACGAGATCGTCAGCAGCGGGACGAGCGCGGCGATTCCCAGCAGGCCGACGGCGAGCGTCGATCCGGTGAGCTGGTACATCTGGTACGGGATCGCGACCGTCGTCAGCATGCTCCCGAGGAGCGAGATCGCGTTCCCGAACCAGAGGCGACGGAAGTCGCGGGAGCGCCGGAGCGGCGTCAGGTCGATCGTGACCCCGCGCAGGAACGCGAAGCGGCCCGGGCGTTCGAATTCGCCGGCTGGGTCGTCGGCCGGCGGGCCAAACGGGTCGGACAAGGCCTAAGGCACCGCTTGCGGTGCCGACATCAGGATGCGCGGGCTTTGCTCGCGCAACCGTCGGAACTGACCGGTCGACTCGCCGGGATCGATTCCCACGGCTAGAAAGCTTTTCGCCCTCGTCGGGCGCGACGTCTTCTCGAGCAGGCGGCGGGCTCGGCGAGAGAGGTCGTTCAGGTCGACGCGCCCTTTGTCTGCGTCGTCCACGATCCGCTCGGCGAGCTTCAGCGCCTCGTCGAGGATCGGCGCGCCCATCGCGGCGTCCTGCCCCATGTCGTGGAGGATCGTCCGCTCGGTGCGGCCCGCAATGATCGGATCGGGAACGCCCTCGATCCAGACGCGTGTCCGGTGTCCTCCCCCACGCTCGTTGCCGACGATCGGCTCGACCGCGTAGATCTTGTCCGCCCGCGCGTATTTGCCGAACCCGAGGAAGATCATCCGGCCCGCATCAGCCATGACGCGATTATCGCCTACGCGGAGATCGCGTCCCGCAGCGCCTCGACGACGAGCTCCTGGTCGGCCGCCTCGATCTGCGGGAAGAACGGAAGCGCCATGCTCCGCGAGCAGGCGTCCTCGGCGACCGGGCACGTGCCTTCCGAGAAGCCGTATTGCTCGCGCATGTACGGCTGGAGATGGACGGCCGGAACGTAGTGCCCCGCCTCGATGCCCTGCGCCCCGAGGCTCTCCATGACGCGCTCGCGGTCGAGCCCCTCGTCGAGCTTGAGGACGTAGACGAACCAGGAGCGCTTGTGCTCCGCGTCGTCCGGATGCGGTGTCTCCACGCCGTCCAGGTCCGCGAGCAACTCGGTGTACCGCGCGGCTGCCTCACTGCGCATCTCGAGCATCCGGTCGAGCTTCTCCAGCTGTGAGATCCCGAGCGCGGCCTGGAGGTCCGTGAGCCGATAGTTGAACCCGACCCGCGGGTGGTGGAACCAGCGCGAGTCGTACGAGCGGCCCTGGTTCCTGAGGCTCTTCAGGAGGTCCCACTCCTCCTCGGAGTGCGTCGTGACCATCCCGCCCTCACCGGTCGTGAGCTGCTTGTTCGGATAGAAGCCGAACGCGCCAGAGGGCCCGTGGGAGCCGATCGGCGCGCCCTTGTACTCCGCGCCCAGCGCCTCGCACGAGTCGTCGATCAGCCACAGCCCGTGCCGCTCGGCGATCTCGCGCAGCTCGTCGAGCTCGCACGGGTAGCCGAACATGTCGACGACGACGATCCCCTTCGTGCGCTCGGTGATCGCCGCCTCGACGGCCGCGGGATCGAGATTGAGCGTCTGCGGGTCGACGTCCGCGAAGACCGGCACGCCTCCTTCGATGATGAAGCAGTTCGCCGTCGCGACGAACGAGACCGGGGACGTGATCACCTCGTCGCCGGGCTGCACGCCGGCGATGTGGCAGAGCATGTGGAGCCCCGCCGTCCCGCTCGAGACAGCGGCCGCGTACGGCGCGCCGACGCGCTCGGCGCACAGCTCCTCGAACCGCTCGATCGCCGGCCCGAGCGACAGGCGGCCGGAGCGGAGAACCTCGAGAACCGCTTCTTCGTCGCGCTCGTCCAGGTACGGGCGCGAGAGCGGGACGCGCGTCTCGGTCTTCACGCCTCCGCGGGCGCCGCGTTCCCGACCTTCGCGTATTCGAGCCACTGCGCCCAGCGCTCGCTCTTGCCGCGGCAGGTGTCGAGGTACGCGGTCTGCAGCGCCGTGGTCACCGGCCCCGGCGGCCCGACGAGGTGGTCGTCGACCTCACGGATCGGCGTCACCTCGGCGGCGGTCCCGGTCATGAAGATCTCGTCCGCGGTCGAGAGGTCGGAGCGGATCAGGTTCTTCTCCTCGACCGTGTAGCCGAGGTCCTGCGCGATCTGGATCAGCGAGTCGCGGGTGATCCCCGGCAGGATCGAGGTCGCGAGCGGCGGCGTCGCGATCGTCCCGTCCTTGACGATGAACACGTTCTCGCCCGAGCCGTCGGCGATGAACCCGTCGGCCGTGAGCAGGATCGCCTCGTCGTAGCCGGCGCGGTTCGCCTCGGACACGGCGAGCATCGAGTTCAGGTAGATCCCGGTCGCCTTGGACGCGTGCGGGATCGTGTTCGGCCCGACACGCTGCCAGGAGGAGACCTTGACGCGAATCCCGTTCTTCAGGCCCTCCTCGCCGAGGTAGGCGCCCCAGGGCCAGCTCATGATCACGACGTCGACCGGGTTGCTCCCCGTCGAGACGCCGAGCTCGCCGTAGCCCGAGAAGGCGATCGGGCGCAGGTAGCACTCGGGGAGGCCGTTCGCGCCGATCAGCTCCATGCACGCGGCGTGGAGCTCCTCGACCGAGTACGGCAGGTCGAGGTAGAGCAGCTTCGCCGAGTTGTGGAGCCGCGCGAGATGGTCGGTCAGCCTGAACACGGCCGCGCCCTTGTCCGTCTCGTAGCAGCGGATCCCTTCGAACACACCCGTGCCGTAGTGAAGCCCGTGCGTGCCGACGTGAACCGTCGCATCGGCCCAGTCGACGAGCTCGCCGTTCATCCAGATCTTCTCGGTCTCGCGCACTCTCGCCTCCTTGAGCCCTACGCAATAAGTGGTCAAAGGTTACGTGGCGGCCTCGACAACGTCCACGGCTTGTGCTTTCGCCAGGCGCACGAGGTCGCCCGGAGCGATCACGGCCATGTGGCGGGGAGAGCCGGCTCCGATCCACACTCGCTTGTGTGAGAGGAGGTTCCGGTCGACGAGGACGCGGTCGACCGCGGGCAGCGGAAACGGCGCGACGGCTCCCGCGACGAAGCCCGTCGCCTTCTCCACCTGCTCCGGCGAGGCGATCTTGGCCTTGGCCGCACCGGCTGCCCGAGCGATCTTGGGCGAGTCGGCGCGCCTGTCTCCCGGCACGAGCACGACCACCCAGCGCCCGCCGCAGTCGAAGACGAGCGACTTCACGATCTGGCCGAGCTTGCAGCCGACCGCGCGCGCCGCGTCGACCGCGGTCGGCGTGCCCGCCTCGAACTCCTCGATCCGCGCCTCGACGCCCATCCGGCGCAGGAAGCTCGACACCCGCTCGACCGGCTCCGGCCACTGCGTAGCCACGGGATCAGCGTAGGCGAAACCTTCGGAGCCACTTGCTTCGTTATCGGATGGAGCCCCCCGTGCGAACCGAAGAGCTGAAGACTGCGAAGACCGAGTCGCGCTTCCGCGACGTCAACGAGCGGATCGCCGAGTCCGCGGAGCAGTTCGGCATCGACGAGCTGGCGCTCGTCTGCGAGTGCGCGGACCCGGAGTGCGGCCAGCAGATCGACGCTCCCGTCGACGAGTACGAAGCGACGCGTTCGGACGGCGCGCACTTCTTCGTCGCCCCGGGGCACGAGGTCCCCGAGCACGAGCGCGTGATCGCGTCCCGTCCGGGCTACAGGATCGTCGAGAAGCTCCGCGCAGTAGGAGAGGTCGCCCGGCGCCTCAATCCGCGCCCAGCTCGATGAAGTAGACGTCATCGAGCCCGCCGGCCCGGAGCGACTCCACGAGCTCGGGCGGCGCCGCCGTGTCGAGCGAGACGGCCATCAGCGCCTTGCCGCCGCGGTTCGTCCGCGAGACGGCCATGTTCGCGATGTTCACGCCGGCCTCGCCGATCAGGGTCCCGATGCGTCCGATCACGCCCGGCACGTCGTCGTAGCGGAAGAGCGCCATCAGCGGCGACAGCTCCATCTCGACCTCGAAGCCGAGCGCGCTCACGAGCCAGCGCCGGTTGTCGCGGCCGATCGTCGTGCCCGCGACACGCAGCTCGTCGCCGTTCGTGCGCACCGCGACGCGAACGAGGTTCGTGAAGTCGCGCGAGGCGCGGCGGCGCTCCTCCACGACCTCCACCCCGCGCTCGGCCGCGATCACCGGCGCGTTCACGTAGTTGACCGGCTGGTCGGCTCGGCCCTGGAACGCTCCGTTCAGCGCCGCGACCGTGAGCAGGCGCGTGTCGTACCCGGACAGCGCCCCGTAGTAGGCGAGCTCGATGCGCTCTGCGCGCCCGCCGGCGAGCTCCATCGCCAGACGCCCGAGGCTCGCCGCGAGCGGGATGAACGGCCCCAGCACCTCGAGGTCCTCCGCGCCGATCGACGGGATGTTGACCGCGTTCGTGACGAGCGCGCCTTCGAGCGCTGCAGCGACCTGCTCGGCGACGATCATCCCCGCTCGGTCCTGGGCTTCCTCGGTCGAGGCGGCCAGATGCGGGGTGACGACGACGTTGTCCAGCTCGAGGAGCGGCCCGGAGTACGGCTCGGCGGAGAAGACGTCGAGCGCGGCGGCGGCGACCTTGCCGGAGCGAAGCGCGTCGACGAGCGCGTCCTCGTCGAGCAGCTCGCCTCGGGCGGCGTTGACGATCCGCACCCCGTCGCGCATCTTCGCGAACGCGGACGCGTCGATCGAGCCGCGCGTCTCGGCGGTGAGCGGAAGGTGGAGAGTCACGAAGTCCGCCTTGGCGAGGACCTCGTCCTGCGTCTCGACTCGCTCGACCCCGAGCTCGCGGTAGCGCTCCTTCGCGACGAACGGGTCGTACGCGACGACGCGCATCTCGAGCCCGTTCGCGCGCCTGGCCACCTGCTGGCCGATGCGTCCGAACCCGAGCACGCCGAGCGTCTTGCCGGCCAGCTCGAGGCCCCCGTAGCGAGAGCGCTCCCAGCGGCCCTCCTTGAGCGCCGCGTGCGCCTGCGGGATGTTCCTGGAGAGCGCGAGCAGGAGCCCGACGGTGTGCTCCGCGGCCGAGATGACCGTCGACTCGGGCGCGTTGGCGACGACGATGCCGCGGCGCGTGGCGGCCTCGACGTCGACGTTGTCGACCCCCACGCCGGCGCGCCCGATCACCTTCAGCCGATCGGCCCGCGCGATCAGGCCCGCGTCGAGCTTCGTCGCCGAGCGGATGACGATCGCGTCGTAGTCGCCGATCTTCCCGGCGAGGTCGCCGTTCGCGTCCACGTCCACGTCGAACCGCTCCCTGAGGAGCTCGATCCCCGCGTCGGCGATCGGCTCGCGGACGAGGACTCTCACGCGGGCTGGTGCTCGTACGTCTCGAGCGCGCGCGTGACGGCGACTCCGCGCTCGATGTCGGCGCCTGCCTCGGCGAGCGCGAGCTCGATCCCGGCCAGAGCCGTCGTGATGTCGAAGACGTCGAACCAGCCGATGTGGCCGATCCGGAAGGCCTTGCCCTTGAGCGGGCCCTGGCCCGGGGCGAGCGTGATGCCCATGCGGTCGCGCAGGTCGAGCAGGAACTGGTTGCCGTCGACCGGCTCCGGGACGCGGACCGCGGTCACGACCGCCGAGCTGTCGTCG
The DNA here is from genome assembly GCA_963790695.1 of uncultured Actinomycetes bacterium. GTDB lineage: Bacteria > Actinomycetota > Thermoleophilia > Gaiellales > Gaiellaceae > VAXT01. The sequence goes on from CAWBPX010000001.1 coordinate 70,158, forward strand.
TCCGGCGAGAAGAGCTCGAGGCCCATCGCCTTCACGCCCTCACGGCAGGCGCGGCCGAGGCGGACATGGCGCTCGAAGGCGGCCTCGAGGCCCTGCTCGAGGATCAGGCCGAGCGCGACGTTCAGGCCGATGACGATCGAGACCGCCGGCGTAAATGCGGCGTCGAGCGTCTCCTGCGCCACCCGGGTGCGCTCCCAGTCGAGGTAGAAGCGCGACGCCGCGGCACGCTCGCGGACCTTCCAGGCCTCGTCCGAAACCGACACCATGCACAGGCCGGGCGGCGCCATCAGCGCCTTCTGCGAGCCGGAGACCACGGCATCCAGCTCCCACCCGTCGGTCTCGCAGGGAACGGCGCCGAGGCTCGAGATCGCGTCGACCGCGATCAGCGCGCCCGCCTCCTTGGCAGCGCGCAGCGAACGCACGCACGTCGGCCACGACGCCCGTCGACGTCTCGGACTGCGTCACGAGCACGGCAGTGGCCCCGCCCGTCTCGGACAGGCGCGCCGCGAGATCGTCGGGCGACGGCGTCTCGCCCCACTCGTAGCGGACGTGGTCGACCTCGCAGCCGTAGGCGCGGGCGATGTCGGCCCAGCGCTCGCCGAAGTACCCGGCCGAGACGACGACGACGCGCTCGCCCGGGGACGTGAGGTTGGCGACGACCGACTCGAGCCCGGCAGTCCCCGACGCCGTGTAGAGCAGGACCTCGGTCTGCGTGCGGTAGACCTCCTTGAGGCGGTCGAGGCACTCGCGATAGACGGGCCTGAAGTCGGGGCTGCGGTGATGGACGATCGGCTGCGCCATCGCCGCGAGCACTTCCGGCGGGACCGGAGTCGGCCCGGGCGTCATCAGATAACGCTTCTCGGCCAAGCCACGTGAGCCTAGCTCAGTCTTAGGCTGTTCCACGTGGAGGCTCTCGTTGCGTTCGCGGCCGCGCTTCTTGCCCTGCGGCTGACGGCTCTGCTCGCGCGCCGCAGGCGCGCGACGGGGCGACCGGAGCTGGCCGCGTGGACGGCCGCGCTCTTCGCCTATGCGGTCGCCTCGGCGGCGCTCACCTGGGGCGCGGCCGCGGGCTGGGACTCGCGCTCGTTCCGCGTCTACTACCTCTTCGGCGGGCTGCTCACGGCGCCGCTCCTCGGGGTCGGCTCACTACTCCTGTACGGCTGGCGGCGAGTCGCCGCGCCCGCGCTCGTCTACGTCGGGCTGGCTGTCGGAATCGCGATCTCGATGCCCGTGCACGGAGCGTTCGGCGACAGCATCCCCGCCGCGCAGGACCACCTCGATCTCATCCCCGCCAGGCTCGTGGCGATCGTGGCGAACATCGCGGGGACGTTGGCCGTCGCAGCTGTCGCAATCGTCACGATCAGGCGCCGGCCACTGGGCAACGCGACTGATCCTGGCAGGGGTTGGTGTTGCCGCCCTGGGCACCGCTCTATCCGGCTTGGGTGCGGCGAAAACGGCGGTTTTCGTTGCAATTGCAGCACTTCTTCTTTACGGAGGTTTTACAGCCTCCGCCCGCAGTCGGCGCTAACTCCCGCTAGCTTCCCGGGTCTTACCCGTTTGACATCGACTGCGGGCCCCGCCGAGGGCGCTCCCCGGACACTGTGGCATTCCGTCCGGCGAGCACGCGGGCCCGTCAACGAGGGGGTCTCTTGCTCCGAAAAAACCTGCGGCTTTTGCCTGTGCTCGCTTTCATTCTCCTGGGGCTCGCCGCCCTGACCGCGACGCGGCCTGCGGAGGCTCGCGAGAGGAAGGTCGACCGTGCTCGCTCCCACCGACGCGGGCCTCGTCAAGCAGATCCGTCACTACCGTCGGGCCACCTGGCACTGGCAGTCGGTGATGGGCGTGAAGAAGACCAGGACGAATCGCGCCGCGGAGCGGGACCCGAGCCGCAAGTTCAAGCTCTGGGTGCGAAACCTCTGGAAGCACCGCGCCAAGCGTGCGCGCGCCAGGGCCGTGCACGTCCCGCACAAGAGCGGGTGGCTCTGCATCCACCGCTACGAGGGCGCCTGGAACAGCGCGACCGGCAACGGGTACTACGGCGGGCTGCAGATGGACATCGGCTTCCAGCGGCTGTACGGACCGCACCTGCTTCGCTCGAAGGGCACGGCGAACAACTGGACGCCCCTCGAGCAGATGTGGGTCGCCGAGCGCGCACACCGGAGCGGCCGCGGCTTCTACCCGTGGCCCAACACGGCGCGTTCCTGCGGGCTGATCTAGTCTCTCGGCATGGGCCGAGGCTCACGTCCGATCAGGCGCTGGCGCAAAGACCGGCAGCGCAAGAAGAAGGCTCGCGAGAAGCGCGGCGTCCCGGAGGCCAAGTCCGGAGCCGCGTCTGCGCCCGCGCGCCGGCGTTCGACCCGCGCGAAGCCGGCCAAGAGCGACGAGTAGCTTTCTTCTCTTTCCAGCCGTCGACAGGGCTATACTCTTGTCGACCCCAGAACCGCCACGATGCGTCGCAGCAGCACTTCGGTGGCTGCTTGCGCTGTAGCGGCCACGGTGCTGGCAGCCTTTGCCGTGCAGCCTCAGCAGGCTCGCGGGAGTACTGCTTCGCGCCTCTACGCGACCGGTAGCGACGTTGCCACGCCGCGCGGGCCTCTCCTCCTCCATGCCTCCCCGGGCTCCGCCCGGATCGTCGCGCAGGTCGGCTCCCGCTCGACGTTCGGGTCCGCGACGAAGCTTGCCGTCGTAGGCGAGTCCGGGGACTGGCTGGGGGTGATCTCGGAGCAGCTCGGGAATCGCGTCCGCGGCTTCGTCAGGCGCGGCCAGGTCTCGATCACGCACATACCGTTCTCGCTCGAGGTGAACCGCTCCGCGCGGAAGGTCACCGTCTGGCGGCTCGGAATCCGTCTGCGGCGGATCAGCGTCGCGATCGGCGCGCCTTCGACGCCGACGCCGCGGGGACGATTCGCGATCACCGACAAGCTGCGTGACTTCTGGCCCGACTACTACGGCTGCTGCGTCCTCGCGCTGTCGGGCCGTCAAACGCAGCGACACACCGGGCTGGTCCGGCGGAAACCGGCTCGCCATCCATGCCGGGACGGGGATCGGCCAGGCGGTTTCGAACGGCTGCCTGCGCGCGGCTACCGGCGACATGAAGTACCTGCTCGGACTGCTCCCCCTGGGGACGCAGGTCATCGTCCACGACTGACGGTCAGGCGCCGAGCTTCTCGCGCAGGAGGTCGTTGACGAGCTTCGGGCTCGCCCGGCCTTCCGTCTCCTTCATGACCTGGCCGACGAAGAAGCCGAGGAGGCCCTGCTTGCCGCCTCGGAAGTCCTCGACCTGCTGCGGGTTCGCCGCGAGCACCTGGTCGACGAGCTGCTCGAGCTCGGAGGTGTCCGTGATCTGCCCGTCTCCGAGATAGGCGTCGGCCGAGAAGCCGGGGTCGCCGCTTGCGGCGAGGGCGTCCGTGAACGCGTGGCGCGGGATGCTGTCGCGCGCCTCGATCAGCTTCGCCAGCTCCTCCGCGTCGACCGAGCCCGGGTCGACGCCGCTGGCCGCGAACTGGTTCATGAGGACGTTCGCGACGGCCGTCCGGTCGCCGGAGACCTGCCCGAACAAATGGTCGCGGCCGCTGACGACGAGCCCCTCGGCCAGGTCGAAGCCGACCTCGTCCACGAGCCGCCCCATCCGCACGCTCGGCAGCTCGGGCAGCTCCCCCCGCAGGCGCTCGACGAGGTCGCGCGGAGGCTCGAGCGGGACGAGGTCCGGCTCCGGGAGATACCGGTAGTCCTGCGCCTCCTCCTTCGAGCGGAGCGGCGGCGCCGACTCGTTGCCGGGATCGAAGTGCATCGTCTCCTGCACGACCTCGCCGCCCGACTCGTAGATCTGGATCTGGCGCAGGATCTCGCGCTCGATGCCCTTGGCGGCGAAGTTGAAGGAGTTCATGTTCTTGAGCTCGGTGCGCGTGCGGAGCTCGTCGGAGCCTTCGGGCGCACCGAGACGTTGACGTCGAAGCGGAGCGAGCCCTTCTCCATTTCGGCGTCCGAGATGCCGAGCTCGACGACGGTCTGGCGCAGGAGCTGGAGGAAGCGCTTCGCGTGCTCGGACGAGTGGAGGTCCGGGCCGGTGACGATCTCGACGAGCGGCGTGCCGGCGCGATTGAAGTCGACGAGCGTTCGGTCGGCGCCGGCGATTCGCCCCTCGGCTCCGCCCATGTGCACGTTCTTGGCGGCGTCCTCCTCGAGGTGCGCGCGGACGATCGTGATCGGCACCTCTCCGTCCGCGGTCGGCAGCGAGAACGCGCCGTCCACGCAGAGCGGCTCGTCGTACTGGGAGACCTGGTAGCCCTTGGGCAGGTCGGGATAGAAGTAGTGCTTGCGGTGGAAGACGGCGTGGTCGGCGATGTCGCAGCCGAGCGCGTGGCCGAGGAGGATCGTCATCTCGATCGCCCGGCGGTTCGGCACGGGAAGCGTTCCCGGATGCGCGAGGCAGACCGGGCACGTGTGCGAGTTCTCGGGCGCGAAGTACTCGAGCGCGCAGCGGCAGAACATCTTCGTGCGCGTCTTCAGGTGCACGTGGATCTCGAGCCCGATGACCGGTTCCCAGCTCACGCGAGCCTCGGCGGGACGTAGTCGAACGCGAGCGCGTGCTCGAGCGCGTGGCCGGCGCGGAAGAGCAGGTTCTCGGAGAACTGCGGGCCGATCAGCTGGAGGCCCACCGGGAGGCCCTCGGACAGGCCGCACGGGATGGAGAGGCCGGGGAGGCCGGCCATGTTCGGCGGGATCGCGAGCACGTCGCTCAGGTACATCGCCAGCGGGTTGTCGGTCTTCGCGCCGAGCGGGAAGGCCACCGTCGGCGAGGTCGGGCTGACGAGCAGGTCGAACTGCTCGAGCGCGGCGCGGAACTCGTCGCGGATGATCGTCCGCACCTTCTGCGCCTGGCCGTAGTACGCGTCGTAGTAGCCCGCGGAGAGCGCGTAGGTGCCGAGCATGATCCGGCGCTTCGGCTCGTCGCCGAAGCCCGCGTCGCGCGTGCGCATGTACATCTCGCGGACGTCGCCGTCGGCCACGCGGAGGCCGTAGCGGACGCCGTCGTAGCGGGCCAGGTTCGACGAGGCCTCCGAGGGGGCGATCAGGTAGTAGCAGGGCAGGCCGAACTCGACCGAGCGCGGGAGGGTCGTCTCCCCCACCTCGGCGCCCAGCTCGCGGCAGAGCTCGATCGCGGCGTTGACGGACTCGCTGACCCCGGGCTCGATGCCCTCGGCCTCGTTCAGCTCCTTGGGGACCCCGATCCTGAGGCCCTTGAGGTCTTCGGCCTCGGGGATCTCGACGGGCGCGGGGAGCTCGACCGTGGTCGAGTCGTCCGGGTCGCGGCCGGCGATCACCGAGTACAGGAACGCGCAGTCGGCGACGGTCTTCGTGATCGGGCCGATCTGGTCGAGGCTCGAGGCGAAGGCGACGATGCCGGAGCGGGAGACGGTCCCGTACGTGGGCCGCAGCCCGACCACGCCGCAGAGCGCGGCCGGCTGCTTGATCGAGCCGCCCGTGTCGGAGCCGAGCGCCCACGGGGCGAGACCGGCCGCGACCGCTGCGGCCGAGCCGCCCGAGGAGCCTCCGGGCACCCGGTCCGGATCCCACGGGTTCCTCGTCGGCCCGTACGCGGAGTTCTCGGTCGACGAGCCCATGGCGAACTCGTCCATGTTCGTCTTGCCGATCGTGCGCAGGCCGCGGGCCTTGCAGCGCTCGGCGACGGTCGAGTCGAAGACCGGGAGGTAGCCCTCGAGCATCTTCGAGCCCGCGGTCGTGGGGATTCCCTTCGTGCTGACCACGTCCTTGAGCGCGATCGGGATGCCCTCGCCGGGCGCCTCGTCGCACACGTGGAGGAAGCAGTTGAGCTCGCCGTCGCGCTCGTCGATCGCGGCGCGGTAGGCGGAGAAGATCTCGTCCGAGGAGGCCTCGCCCTTCTCGAGCAGGTCGTTGACCTGCTTCGCGCTCATCCGGAGCGTGCGATCAGCTCGAGCAGGCCGGTCGCCAGGCACCGGACGTTCTGCGATGAGTCAGGCCGCGTCCTCGGCGGTGAGGCGCAGCGTGTCGATCATGCGGGCGGCACCCGGAAGAAGCCGGCCTCACGGTCCGGGGCGTTCGCCAGAGCTTCGTCGTTGGACAGCGAGTCGCGCGGCTCGTCCTCCGCCCACACGTTGACGAGGTCGAGCGGGTGCGCGGTCGGCTCGACGTCCTCGAGGTCGAGCTCGGAGACCTTGCCGACCGCCTCGAGGATCGCGTTCAGCTGCGCACCGAGGCGCTCGACCTCCTCGTCGCTCAGCGCGAGCCGCGCCAGGCGCGCGACGTGGAGCACTTCGTCTCGCTGAAATCGCCACGGCTCGGATCCTCCCAAAAAGAAGCGGGCCCCTTCCGAGGCCCGCATTGTCTCGAGTCCGGAAGTACCTAAGCGGCGGTGACGTTCGAGGCCTGAAGGCCCTTGTCGCCCTGCACGACTTCGAACTGGACGCGCTGCCCCTCGGTCAGAGAGCGATAGCCGTCCATCTGGATAGCGCTGTGGTGGACGAAAACGTCGTCTCCCCCCTCAGCCTCGATGAAGCCGTAGCCCTTCTCGTTCGAGAACCACTTGACGGTGCCTTCAGCCAACCCTTCCTCCTTCTACTACCGGTTCAAAGCGGCGGAAGCGTAACGTCAGACCCCCGGGAACGCAACAAGTCCGCGCCGGTATTTTGCGGCCCTCACGGCGCTCGCCAGAAGCATCGCGATCGTCATCGGCCCGACCCCTCCCGGGACCGGCGTGATCAGCCCCGCGCGCTCGGCCGCCGCGGGGTCGACGTCGCCCACAACGCCCCTCGTCGCCGCGGTTCATGCCCACGTCGATCACGGCCGCTCCCTCCTTCACGTCGTCGGGCCCGATCACGTTCGCCTGCCCCACCGCGACCACGAGCACGTCCGCCTCGCGCGTCACCGCTCCCAGGTCCTTCGTCCGCGAATGGCAGACCGTGACCGTCGCGTTCGCGTGCAGGAGGAGCAGCGCCGCCGGCTTCCCGACGATGTCGCTCCGCCCGACGACGACCGCGCGAGCGCCCTCGATCGGAACGTCGTACTCCTCGAGCAGGCGCATGACCCCGACAGGCGTCGCGCCGACGTGCGCGGGCCGGCCCAGCACGAGCTGGCCGAAGTTGAGCGGATGCAGGCCGTCGACGTCCTTCGCCGGATCGATCGCGCGGATCACCCGCGCCTCGTCGATGTGGTCGGGAAGCGGGAGCTGGACGAGGAGACCGTCGATCGAGTCGTCGGCGTTCAGCTGGGCCACCTGCTCCAGGAGCTCCTGCTCGCTCGTCTGCGACGCGAGGCGGATGTCCCTGGCGTTGATCCCGACCTCGCCGGCAGCCTTGTGCTTGAGCCGGATGTAGATGTCCGAAGCCGGATCGTCGCCGACGAGCACCGTCGCGAGGCCGATCTCCCCGAGCTCGCGCACCTCCTCGGCGATCTCGCCGCGGATCCGCTCGGCGAGCGCCTTGCCGTCCATGAGTTGGGCCGGCACCTAGAGCTTGGGCAGTTCCACGTCGCTGACGTCGAGGCCGAGCGACTGGGCGAGCTTGACCCCTTCCTCGAGGTCCTCGTGTAGGCGCTGCACGTCGCGTTCGTACATGAGACGCCCGATCACCGCGCGCGCCTTGGGCCGCCACAGCGCGTGCTGGACGAAGATCGGGAGCAGCCGGTTCGCCGCGTCCACGAGCGTCTGCTGCATCTTCTTGCCCGCGTCCTGGAGCAGGACGCGCTCGTAGGCCATCCCCGCGCCGTGGTGGATGCCGTCGTCGGTCGCGAGCCGGTTGCAGAGCTCCTCGAGCACCGTCCCGCGCGAGGCACGTGCGATCAGCCGGAAGCGCGAGATGATCAGGCGCTCGTAGAAGACCTGCATCTGGAAGACCTTCTCCTCGAGCGTGTCCGCCTCGAGCGTCATGTGCGCCAGCTCGTCGAGGTACGGGTCGCGCTCGGCGATGCCGCCGACCTCGTTGATCAGCTTGAGCCACGCCTCGGTGTGGCGCGACTCGTCCTGCACCATCGTCGAGTAGTAGAGCTTCGCCTCGGGGTCGGGCGCGACGTTCAGGAGCTGCGAGGCCATCTCGCAGGCGAGCATGTCGGCCTGGAGCTGCTGTGTGAGGACGGAGCGCCACATGTCGCTACGCCGCGCGCGGCGCTGCGGGGAGGCGGAGCTCTTCCCCTCGGGAATCGGCGGCAGGTCGTTCCAGGGAAGGTCGCGCACCTGCCACTCCTGCTTCTTGGCGAGGTCGTAGAAGCGCAGGACGCCCGCGTAGGCGTCGCGCTCGCCCGCGACCGGCTCGACGACTTGCTCGGTAGCCATGCGCGGAGATTATCGTCCCCCTTCATGGAGCTCAGGAAATGGCCGCGGAAGAACGACCCTGCGTCGATCTCCGCGCGGCAGGCGGCGCTCGACGGGCGAGTGGACACCGAGGTCTTCGGATTCGACCTCGAGCCGTGGGCCTCGGCGCAGGAGGCGCTCACCGGCGTGTCCGTGACGCCGACGGCCGTGATCGGGCCGCTGACGATCTCGCTCGGCGAGTACGAGCTGACCGAGCCCGACGGGGAGCTCGTCGAGCGCGGGCGGACGACGGACGAGGTCTACGTCCCGCTGGCGCACACGGAAGGGTCGCTGTCCGACTCGCTCTACCGCGGTGCGCGCGCGGCGACCGAGTCGGGAGGGTTCCGGACGGAGGTCCTGCGCGACCGGATCACGCGTGCGTCCGCGTTCGTCACGCAATCCGCCGAGGAGGCTGCGGCGCTCGGCCGCTGGATCGAGGCGGAGCTCCCCAGGATGCGCGAGTGGCTCGCCGGCCGCGACGAGGACTGGATCTCTCGGTACGCGAAGCTCCGCGAGGTCGAGACGTACGTGGCCGGGCCGATCTGCCACGTCATGTGGGCGTTCACGACCGGCGACGCGTGCGGGCCGAACATGATGACCCGCAACGCCTACGCGCTGAACATGGGCTACGTGATGGAGCACGCGCCCCGCAAGCCGGAGCGCGCGATCCTCGAGGCGAACATGGGCGGCGACAAGAAGGTCTCGCACCGGTACTTCGAGCAGGGCGGGCACGGGAAGACGGTCGTCGCCGAGGTGACGCTGACCGACGAGGCGGTGCGGCGCGTGCTGCGGACGACGATCGACGACCTGCTCGAGCTCTCGTGGGCGGGGACGCACGGCGCGATCGCCTCCGGGATGCAGTCGGTCGCCTTCACGCCCGCAACCGCGATCGCGGCGATCTTCAATGCGACGGGCCAGGACCTGGGCATGGTCGGCACGAGCTCGATGGCCCACGGCACCGGGAAGCGCGTCGAGGGCGGGCTGAACGCCGCGATCCGGCTGCCGGGCCTCGAGGTCGGCACCGTCGGCGGCGGCACGACCCTCCCCTACGCGCGCGCCTGGCTCGGGCTGATGGACTGCGCGGGGCCGGGGAAGGTGTACCGCTTCGCCCAGATCGTGGCTGCGGCGACCCTGGCGCTGGAGATCTCCGCCTCGTCCGCGATGGCCACGTCCGGCTCGGAGAACTTCTTCAAGGCGCACTTCGAGCGGGGCGGCATGCGCTGAAGATCCCGCCGCACCACGATCCCGCGTGCTTCGGGTGCGGGGACAACCCGATCGGCTTCCATCTTCCGCAGCCCGAGGCCGAGGGCGCCGAGCGGTACGAGACGACATTTGCGTTCGACGAGCGCCACCAGGGCGGGCCTGGGCTCGCGCACGGCGGGATGGTCGCCGCGCTGATCGACGAGGCCTGCGGGCTCGCGGCCACCTGGTACCGCTTCCCGACCGTGACCGGGCGCATGTTCCTCCGCTACCGGCGGCCGGTGCCGATCAACAGGCAGCTCTCGGTGCGAGCGTCGGTCGAGGAGGAGCGTGGCCGGCGCATCTTCGTGCGCGGCGAGCTCTGGGATGGGGACGAGCTTCTCGCAGAGGCTCGCCTCGCGTTCGTCCACGTCCCGCTCGAGCACTTCCTCGAGACGCCCGAGGGACGCGCGCACGCGGAGGCCTGGCAAAGGCAGCTGCAAGCGGACTAGTTCAGGGTGTTGGCGAAGAAGGCGACGAAGATCAGCGCGGCTGCCACGATTCCGGCCAGCCCGAGCGCCGGCAAGAACCGCTTGCGCGGCCAGGCGACCAGAGCGAGGGCGAGCACGGTCACCGCCAGGCCCAGTGCGATAGCGGTCAGGGTCAGAGCCCTTGGCGTCGTACGCGTTCCACCGCGTCGTCCCATCGGACCGATAGTCGTCCTCGCCCGCGACGTAGAGCGCGAGATACACGCTCCCTCCGAGCGCGAGGAGCGCCTGCGCCCCTAACGCGCCGCGCACGAGCCCCAGTACGTCACCGGGACGCCCGGCGCCGAGCGCTACGCAGCCGGAGATGACCGCGAGGCTCAGGGAGAGGAGCACAAGCATCCGGAGCAGCCGAGCTTAGTAACTCGTTCGGCTCAGTACGGTGGCCAAGAAGGCGCCGACCAGAATCGAACTGGTGTGCGAGGCTTTGCAGGCCTCTGCCTAACCACTCGGCCACGGCGCCGGGGAGCCGAATGGTATCGGCGCCTCCGGGGTACCCGAAAAGCGCAATGGCTCAGCAGAGCCTGCTCGACGAGACCGCGGCGCCGCTCGTACCGCCGCGCCCGACGCTGAAGAAGCTGCGGGAGTCCGCGGCCGGCTGCAAGGCGTGCCCGCTCTGGAAGACCGGAACGCAGACGGTCTTCGGGGAAGGCTCGCCCCGCTCCCAGGTGATGTTCGTCGGGGAGCAGCCCGGCGACCAGGAGGACAGGGTGGGAAAGCCGTTCGTCGGCCCCGCCGGCAAGCTCTTCGACAAGGCGCTCGAGGAAGCCGGCATCGACCGGTCGCTCACGTACGTCACCAACGTGGTCAAGCACTTCAAGTGGAAGGGCCAGGGCAAGCGGCGGATCCACCAGAAGCCGAACTGGTCCGAGATCGCCGCCTGCTTCCCGTGGCTCGAGGCCGAGCTCGCAGTCGTGAAGCCCCGCGTCCTCGTGTGCCTGGGCGCCACCGCGGCGCAGGCGCTCCTGGGCCGGAAGTTCCGGGTCACGCAGCAGCGTGGCGAGCGGGTCGAGTCCGCCCTCGCTCCCGTCGTGATCGCCACCGTTCACCCCTCCTCGATCCTCCGCGCGGACGACCGGGAAGCCGAGTTCCGAGCGTTCGTGCGCGACTTGGAGACGATCGCGTCGGAGCTGTAGGCAAGAATGCGACGCAGTGCGCGTCGGGCTGATCTCGGACATCCACGGAAACCTCCATGCGCTCGACGCGGTCGCGGCCGACCTCGAGCGCGCAGGAGTCGACGAGATCGTCTGCCTGGGCGACGTCGCAGTCGGCCCGCAGCCGGCGGAGACGCTGGCGCGGGTGAAGGAGCTCGGCTGCCGCGTGGTGATGGGCAATTGGGACGCGGCGTTCCTCGGGCGAGATGCCGGAGTCGAAGGACAAGATCGGCGAGCGCCTCGTGGAGATCGGCGAGTGGTGGCGTTCGTACCTCTCCGACGCGGACCGCGAGTTCATGGGCGAGCTTCGAGACGCGGCTCGAGCTGGATCTCGGGTCGACGCCGGTGCTCTTCTTCCACGGCTCGCCGAAGTCCTACGACGACTGGATCTTCGCCACGACTCCCGATGAGGAGCTCCGCCCGATGCTGGACAACGTCCAGCAGCGCGTGCTCGTCGGCGGCCACACGCACGTGCAGATGATCCGCCGCTACCTGGAGACCGTGATCATCAACCCGGGGAGCGTGGGGCTGCCGTTCCGCGAGTGGTGGCCGCGTCCGATCCGCATCTCGCCCTGGGCCGAATGGGGCATCATCGAGGGCGAGGACGGGCGGCTGAGCATGGACTTGCGCAGAACCCCATTCGACGTCGACGCGTTCTTGCAGATGAGCCTGTCCTCGGGCATGCCCCACGCCGAGTGGTGGGCCAAGAGCTGGTCCAGAGATCTCGAAAGGAGAACCGAATGACGGGTAAGGCCGACTTCACGGAAGAGGAATGGAATCTCGTGCGCGAAGGGCCGCCGACGGCGGGGATGATCGTCCTCGTGTCTTCGAAGGGCGGCAGCTTCCGCGAGACGTGGGCGCTCGCCAAGACGTTCGCGGAGGCGCGCAAGCAGCATGGTGAGAGCGAGTTGCTCGATGCGCTCGTCGCCGACAAGCCCGACACGCCGCGCTACCACTCGCCCGAGGAGGCCAACGAGCAGGGCCTCGAGCGCCTGAGGCAGGCGGTCGCGCTGCTGCGGCAGAAAGCGCCGGGGGATGTCGAGGGCTACGGAAACTTCGTCCGGGAGGTGGCGCGGCGCGTCGCGGAGGCGCACAAGGAGGAAAGCGGCCAGGCCGTGAGCGCCGAGGAGCAGGAGGCCATCGCCAGGATCGAGTCGGCCCTGGGTTAGCGGCGCGAGACGGTCGTCACGGATCCGTCGGGGGCGATCCGGCGGATCCGTCCGGACGGTCCCGCCTGCAGCAGGTAGGCGACGCCTTCCGGGCTCGCCTCCACGTCGTAGGCAGTGGAGAAGCCCGGGCCCGAGGTAGCCGAGCCGAGCGCCCGACGGTGCGAGGCGTACGACCCGGTCCGTCGTGCCCTCGACCACGTACACCGTCCCGTCGGGCGTGACGTCGATCCCGTAGGGCTCTCCGACCTGCGAGAAGGCGGTGATGACGCCGGTCGTCGGATCGATTCGGCGCACGCGGTTGTTGCCCCGGTCGGAGACGAGCAGGGCCCCGTCGGCTGCGACCGCCAGCCCGTGCGGCGACGAGAACTGCGCGGCGAGCGCGGGGCCGCCGTCGCCGCCTCCGCCCTCCGCCCCGGTCCCCGCGATGTGGATCGGCGTCCCCGAGCCGCCGGGGAGCCGGAAGACCTGCGTCGCCGTCGAGTAGTAGAGGTCCCCGTTCGGCGCGGCGGCGATCGGCCCGATCTCGACACCCTGGGCGACTTCGGCAACGGTCGTCGGCGCTCCGGTCCCATTGAGCCGCTGGAGCTGGTTCCCGATCGAGATGAAGACGTTCCCGGACGGCGCGCGGACGATCGCATAGGGACGGGAGAGCGTCGGGACGATCACGCGCACGCGCCCGGTCGTCGGCGTGACGCGAAGCACCCGCCCCGGGTTGTTCTCGACGAGCAGCAGGTTGCCGTCCGGCTGAAGGTCGATCGAGGTCGGCTCGGTGAACACGAGCGGCTTTGCGGGCGCACGTCGCACACGCACGGATCCGAGCCGGAACGTCGTCCCCCCGGCGCGCGCAGTGAGTCGCCACGGCCCCGCCGTTGGGAAGACGAGCCGCGCGCGGTACGAGCCGCGGCGGCCGGAGGCCCGAACGCGGACCCGGCGCGCCCCCGAGGCGGTCACCTGGATCGCTCCTGCGTACGAGGCCGGGCGGACGGCGAGGCGCACCGTCCATGCCCGTCCCGCCACCGGAGCGGGCCGCTTCCCGCTCAGGGACACGTGGACGGGCTCGGCCGCGGACGCGGAGCAGGCGAACAGCGCAGAGAGCAGGACGGCGCCCGCAAAGCGCTTCATGTGAGCTCAGACGCGCGACGTGGCCGCTGGTTTGCAGAATGGAGACATGCCGAGCAAAGCGAGCATCGGAGTCGCCGCGGTTGCAGTCGCCGCCGGGCTGTGGGGCATGGACGCGCTCATCCGCCGTCCGCTCGCCCTCTCGACCGAGCCGGCGACGATCGTCTTCGGCGAGCACGTCGTCCTCGTGGCCGTCCTGCTCCCGGTCGTCTTCGCGGCGCTGCCCGCCCTCTGGCGCGCCGGCCCGCGCTTCGTCGCCGCCGGGATCGTGATCGGCGCCGGGTCCTCGGCGCTCGCCACGATCCTCTTCACCCAGGCGTTCGTCGACGGCGATCCCGTGACGCCGGTCGTCCTGCAGAAGGTGCAGCCGCTGATCGCGGTGTCGCTGGCGGCGGCGCTGCTCGGCGAGCGCCCTCGCGGCCGGTTCGGCGTCTTTCTCGCCGGCGGCGTCGCCGGGGCCTGGCTGATGGCGTTTCCGAGCCCGTTCGACGTCTCGCTCCACGGACTGGCGCCGGTCTTCTACGCGCTCGGCGCGGCGGCGCTCTGGGCGCTCGGAACCGTGCTCGGCCGCTTTCTCGCGCTCGAGCTGCCTTTCGAGCAGGTGACCGCCGTCCGCTTCGCGTTCGGGCTGCCCGCGGCCCTGGCCGCCGTCCTCGTCCTGGGCGCGCCGCTGCGCGCGTCACTGCACGACGAGCTCTTCATCGCGCTGCTCGCGATCGTCACCGGCCTCGTCGCGCTGCTCCTCTACTACTGGGGGCTGAAACGGACGACTGCGTCCGTCGCGTCGCTCGCCGAGCTCACCTTTCCGGTGGTCGCGATCGCGGTCGGCTACTTCGCATTCGACGCGACGCTGACGAGCACGCAGCTCGCAGGCGTGGCGCTGACGAGCCTCGTCGTCCTGGGGCTCCCCGGCCGCGCTCCCCGTCTCGTCCGCGAGCCTGCACACGCGGCTCCGGTGCTAGCGGGCAACGCGCCCTAGCGCCTCGACAGCGGCCTCGAGCTGCTCGTCCGAGTGGTACGGCGCGGGCCCGAGCCGCAGATAGCGTCCCCGGCTGTCGGTGACGACTCCGAGATCGAGGAGGTGGCTGCTGAGCTCCTCGGCCCGCTCCGACTCGAGAGCCACGAAGCCGCCGAAGGCGCTCAGCGGCGCCTCGCGGTCGCGCGTCACGTCGTCGAGGCCGAGCTGGTCGAAGCGCTCGGTGAGGAGCCCCGTCTGATGGAGGTAGCTCGCACGGAGGCGCTCCGGGGTCAGACCCTGCTCGTCGAAGAAGTCGAGCACGCGCGCCGCGCGGTAGTGGCTCGTCGGGTCGTAGGTCGAGCCGGCGAAGCGCATGCTCCCGCGGGGGTACTGCGTCGCTCCCGGCTCGTGCGCGGCGTGGAGCTCGTCGAACTCCGCGTACCAGCCGGTGATCGCGGGGCGCAGCTCGTCCGCCTGGGGCGGGAGCCGCAGGAAGCAGTTGCCCTCTCCGAGCTGGAGGTACTTGTAGCCGCCGCCGACGATCCAGGCCCGCTCGAGCCCGGCCACGGTGAACGGGATGGAGCCGAGCGCGTGATAGGCGTCGACGAGCAGCTCGGCGCCAGCCTCCGCACATGCCTCGGCCAGCTCGGCGAGCCCGGGAACGATGCGCGCGTCCTCGAAGAGCACGGCCGAGACGAGCACCGCGCTCGCGCCCGGCGCCTCCGCGGCGAGGCGCTCCGCGAGCGTGTCCACCGGCCGGGCGGGTAGCCGCACGACCTCGAGCCCCTCCTCCCCCAGCCTCCCGAGCTGGCGCCGCAGCGTGTGGAACTCGCCGTCGGTCGACACGAGCTTCGGGCGCTCCCGCAGCGGGAGCGCGGACAGGAAGCGCAGGACGAGCTCGTGCGTGTTCGCAGCGAGCGCCACGGGAGCGCCCGGGTCGCCGAGCAGCCGCCTCACCCCCTCGCGCAGCCGCTCGGCCTTGGCGAATGCCCGCTCCCACTTGAGGTCCGCGTGCTCGGCCGCGTCCTGCCACGCCTCGAGCTGCCCCTCGCGCCCGACGTCGGGCCACGCCTGGTGCGAATGGCCGGTCAGGAACAGCCGCTCGGAGACTCGGAAGGCCGAGTAGTGCTCCGCGAGCGGGTTCAAAGCTCGCTGCGGACGGCCCAGAGGTCGGGGAAGAACGGCTTGTGCAGCGTCGAGCGCAGGTACTCGGCGCCGTAGCCCCCCGTGCCCTGCCGCGTGCCGATCGTCCGCTCGACCATCTTCACGTGGTGGTAGCGCCACTCCATGAAGCCCTCGTCGAAGTCGACGAGCCGCTCGGCGACCTGCGCGGGCCCGCCGTCGTCGCGGTAGGCCTGGAGGAGCGCGGCCTGCACGCCCTTCGACTCCTGCACCGGCTGCGTGACGTCCCGCTCGAGCGCCTCCGCGGGCACGTCGTAGCCCTTGTCGGCCAGGTAGCGCAGGAACGAGTCGTAGACGGACGGCCGCTCCAGCGCCGCCTTCACCCTCTCGTAGTCCGGGCTCTGCTCGTGGTACGCGGTCAGAACGCCCGGGTCGCGCCGGCCGAGGATCGCCTCGAGCTCGCGGAACTGGCCGGACTGGAACCCCGAGGACGACTCCAGCCGCTCGCGGAAGGTGAGGAACTGGACCGGCGTCATCGTCTCGATCACGTCGAGCTGCTGGACGACGAGCTTGAGGATCGTGAGGACGCGCTTGAAGGTCGCGAACGCGCGCGCGTCCTTGCCGGACTCGAGCATGCGCTGCAGGTAGCGGAGCTCGTGGATCAGCTGCTTGAACCAGAGCTCGTACACCTGGTGGACGACGATGAAGAGGATCTCGTCGTGCTCCTCCGAGTTCGGGCGCTGGGCGCCGAGGATCTCCTCCAGGGCGAGGTACGACGTGTACGTCAGGGACTTGTCCTGGCTCACCCGGCCTCCTTGAACAGCTCGCGCGCGATGATTTCCCGCTGCACCTCGGACGCGCCTTCGTAGATCCGCGGCGCGCGGACTTCACGATAGAGGTGCTCGAGCAGGTGGCCCGCCTGGAGCGCGCGGGCGCCGTGCACCTGGATCGCGACGTCGACGGCTCGCTGCGCGGTCTCGGTGGCGAAGAGCTTCGCCATCGCCGAGTCCTTGCGCACCGGCCGAATGCCCGCGTCGTACTTGGTGGCCGCCTCCCGGACGAGGAGGCGCGCGGCCGCGATCTCGGTCGCGACCTCGGCGAGCTGGTGCGAGACCGCCTGGAACCCCGCCAGCGGCCTGCCGAACGCCTCGCGCTCCTGCGTGTGCTCGACCGCCGCGTCGAGGGCCGCCTGCGCCATCCCGACCGCGAACGCGCCGACGCTCGGCCGGAACAGGTCGAGCGTGTCCATCGCGACGCCGAACCCCTCGTCGATGTCGCCGAGCACCTGGTCGGCCTCGACCCGCACGCCGTCGAAGTCGAGCCGCCCGATCGGATGCGGGGCAAGCAGGTCGAGGTGCTCGCCCGAGAGCCCGTCGCTGTCGCGGGGCACGGCGAAGGCGGTGATGCCCTTGGCGCCGCGGTCGGAGGTTCGGGCGAAGACGCTGTAGACGTCGGCCTCGGGCGCGTTCGAGATCCAGATCTTCGTGCCCGTCAGCCGGAAGCCGTCGCGGTCCCGCTTCGCCTGCAGGGCGAGATTGGCCGCGTCCGAGCCCGCGTCCGGCTCGCTCAGCGCGAAGGCGGCGACGATCTCGCCGCGCGAGAGCCGTGGGATCCACTCGTCGCGAATCGCCGGCGTGCCGCGACTGAGGATCGGATAGCCGCCGAGGCCCTGGAGGGCGAGCGCGGTCTCCGCCTCGGTCGATCCATGCGCCAGTCCCTCGCGAAGCTCGCAGAGCTCGACCGCGGAGCCTGCGAAGACGAGCTCCAGCAGGCCCTCGTCGCCGAGCGCGCGGACGAGAGGACGATTCAGGCGTCCCGGCTTGCCTTTGGCGGCGATGGGCGCGAACACCTCGTGCCCGAGGCGGCGCGCGCGTTCGAGGACGTCAGCCATCGAGAACGGCGATGCCCATCAGCTCGACCAGTGCGTCCGGCTCGAAGAGCGCCGAGACGCCGATCAGCGCCATCGCCGGATAGCGCTTGCCGAAGTGCCGGCGCCAGACCTCGCCCAGCTCGCGCGTCGACGGCTCGGTACTCCTCGATCACGGTCGTGTAGACGACGAGCGAGACCAGCTGCTCAGGCTCTCCCCCGGCCGCGCGCAGCGCCGTCACGAGCTTCGCGGCGGCCGAGTCGAACTGCGTGACGAGCGAGTCGCCCTCGCCGGTCTGGCCGCCGAGGTACACGCCCCCGCCCGCGACCACCGCATGCGCGAAGCCGACGGGCTCGGGCAGCTCGGGCGGGTTGACGATCACCGGCCGCGCCACGCGGGGTCCCTTCCTTCCGACCAGGCGGAGTAGAACTCGGCGAAGTCCTCGCTCTTCATCAGCAGCGCCTGGGCGAGCGCCTCCATCTCGATCGCGTCGTGGAGGCTCATGTCGGTCTCGCGCGTGAGCAGGATCTTCGTCGTCGCGTAGGCGAGCGCGGGCCCGTCGGCGAGCTTGCGCGCGAGGTCGCTCGCGGCGCTCGGCAGCGAATCCGCGTCGACGACCCGCGTCGCGAGGCCGAGCTCGAGCGCGCGGTCCGCGCTGACCTCCTCGCCGAGCACGAGCAGCTCGGTCGCGCGGCCGAGCCCGACGAGACGCGGGAGGAGATACGCGGCGCCCATGTCCGCTCCGGCCAGGCCGACGCGCGTGAACAGGAAGGAGAGCTTCGCCGACTGCGCCATGAGGCGGAGGTCGGACGCGAGCGCGAGCACCGAGCCCGCGCCGGCCGCGACGCCGTTCACGGCCGCCACGATCGGCAGCGGACAGTCCCGCATCGCCTTCACGACCGCGCCGCTCATCCGGGTGAAGTCGAGGAGCTCGCCCGCGCTCATCTTCTGGAGCTCGCCGATGATCTCCTCGACGTCGCCGCCCGAGCAGAAGCCGCGGCCTTCGCCCGTGAGGACGAGCACGCGCGCGTCGCCGCGGTGGGGCAGCTCGCCCAGGAGGTCGCGCAGGTCGGCGTAGACGTCGAAGGTGAGCGCGTTCAGCTTGTCCGGGCGCGAGAAGGTGACCGTCGCGACGCCGTCGTCGAGCGCGAAGTCGAAGTTCTGCCAGCTCTCGGTGAAGGCGGCAGAGCCGCGGAAGGGGCTCACGTCTGGAGGCCTCCGCCGTCGAGGACGATCGTCTGCCCGTTGATCGCCGCGGCTTCCGGCGAGGCGAGGAAGACGACCGCCGCCGCGACCTCGTCCGGATCGAGCAGCCGCCCGAGCGGGGTCATCGTCTCCAGCTCGGCTCGGGCCTGCTCCGCCGTGCGCTCGGTCTTCGCGACGATGGTCTCGACCGTGCGGTCGGTCATGGCCGTGTCCACATAGGCCGGGCAGACGGCGTTGGAAGTCACACCCGTTCCCGCAACCTCGGCCGCGGTCGCGCGCATCAGGCCGACCGCCGCGTGCTTGGACGCGGTGTAGGCGGCGGTGTAGCGCGCGCCGTAGAGCCCGGCGACAGAGGCAACGGTGACGATCCGGCCATCTCCGCGCTCGATCATGCCGCCCAGGACTGCCCGGGTGCAGAGGAAGGCGCCCGTGGCGTTGACGTCGAGGTGGGCGCGCCACTCGTCGAGCGTCGTTCGGGCCAGCGGCGCTCCGGACGCGATTCCGGCGTTGTTGACGAGCACGTCCACGTGGAGCCCGTCGAAAAACGCGCTCGACTGCCGCCTCGTCGGTGACGTCGAGCTCGTCATGGCCGGGCGCGCGCACGTCCTCGCCGGCAAAGCGTTGGGCGACCGCCTTCCCGATCCCCTTCGCCCCGCCCGTGACGACGACGAGGCGGCTCATGCGGCGAGCGCCTTCCGATCGAGCTTGCCCGACGGGGTCTTCGGCAGCTCGTCCACGAACACGACCTCGCGCGGGTACTTGTGCGGCGACAGCCGCTCGCGGACGAAGTCCTGGAGCGCGCTCTCCTCCAGCGGTTGGCGTGCGACGACGTACGCGCGCGGCACGGTCAGCCCGTTCTGCGCGGCGCCGACGACCGCGCACTCGACGACGTCCGGATGGCCGACGAGGCAGTGCTCGATCTCGGCCGGGGCGACCCAGATCCCGCCGACCTTGATCAGGTCGTCGGCTCGGCCCCGGTACCAGAAGAAGCCGTCGTCGTCTCGCTCGAAGAGGTCGCCCGTGCGGACGGTGTCGCCGTCGAACGTGCGCTCCGTCTTCTCGGGGTCGTCCCAGTAGAGGAGCGCGGCCGTGTCGCCGGTGACGAGCAGCTCACCGGTCTCGTCGACCTCCGCCTCGTAGCCGGGCACGAGCTCTCCGGTCGACCCGGGACGAGCTGCGGCCGGGCCGGTTCGAGATGTAGATGTGGTACAGCTCGGACGACCCGATCCCGTCCAGCACCTCGACGCCGAACGTGTCCAGCCAGCGGTCGTGCAGCTCCCGCGGGAGCGCCTCGCCGGCCGACGTGCACATGCGCAAACAGGACATGTCGGGTGCCTGGCACCGGCCATGTCTGACGGAGTCGATCATCTGGGCCATCATCGTCGGCACGTTGACGAGGATCGTCGGCCGGTGCTCGGCGATCAGCTCGAAGATCCGCTCTGGGGTCGAGCGCTCCGGGAAGACGATCCCGGCGGCGCCCACGCCGAACGGGTAGAGCGCGGTCAGGTCGCGCGCGTAGCCGAAGAAGAGCTTCGGCACCGGCAGCACGACGTCGTCCTCGCGCATCCCGAGCACGCCCTGCGCGTACCAGTCGTTGCTCAGCACCGGGCTGTGCACGGGATGGACGGCGCCCTTCGGCTGGCCGGTGCTCCCGGTCGTGAACTTCCAGAGCGCGATGTCGTCCTTCGTCGTCGGCGCGGGCTCCAGCTCGTCCGACACGTCCTGGAGGCGCGCGTCGAACTCCTCGTCCACGACGAGGACCTGCCGGGCACCGGCGACCTCCCGAATCGCAGCCTCCGTGGCCTCGTCGGCCACCACTACCTTCGCGTCGGTGTACTCGAGGTAGTAGGCGTAGTCCTTCGGCTGGAGGAACGTGTACGCCTCGGCGGTGACGGCTCCGATCTTCTGCGCGCCGTACCAGAGCGCGACGAATTCCACGGAGTCGCCGAGGACGAGGAGGACACGATCCTGAGCGCGGACGCCGAGCTCGAGGAGCAGGTTGCCGCAGCGATTCACGAGGAGCGCCAGCTCGCCGTAAGACGTCTTGCCTTTAGGGCCGATCAGCGCCGTGCGGTCGCCGCGGCCCTCCTCGACGTTGCGGTCGACGAACCAGGTCGCGAGGTTCAGCTCGTCGGGAAGGTCGGAGTGCGTGATCACGCGGCGACCTCACGGATCAGCTCGACGAGCATGTCGGTCAGCGTCTCGAACGTCGCGCGGCCCTCCTCGGGAGAAGCCTCGGCCGGTGCGCCGCAGTACGCCTCGTCCATGCCCATCGCGCCGAAGTCGGTCCGGCCCTCGCGAATCGCGGCGGGCATGTCCACGTGCCGCTCCTCGAGCGCCCGCATCCGGTCGGCGTGGACGAGCTCGGGCCGGTCGGCGAGCACGAGCGACGTCTCGTAGCGCCCCGCGTGGCAGGAGCCCGAGCGGAACTCCTCCGTCAGCCGCTCGGCGCTCGCACGCCGAGTCAGATCGAGGAGCGGCAGGCCCGTCGAGCGCAGCGTCTCCACCTGCTCGGGCTCGAAGTGGTTGTTCACGAGGACGAGCGTCCCGACGGACTCGGAGATCTCGCTCACGAGCGAGCGGAGCGTGTCCTCGCTGATCGAGACCGTGCCCGGAAAGCCGCCCGCGTAGCGCGTGACGCCGTAGTGCACGGGCGGCAGGACGAGGACCGGGATCTCCCCCTCGAGGCGCTTCGCCGCGCGGTGGCACACGCCGATCGAGATCAGCGTGTCCGTGACGAGCGGCGCGTGCGGGCCGTGTGGCTCGACCGCGCCCAGGGGAAGCACGTGCACGGCGCCCTCCGGGATGTCCGGGTAGGCCAGGTAGCCGTAGTTCACGCCCGAACCTCCCCAAGTCGCACGGCGTCTGGTCGACTCGAGAGTGCGCTCGATCCGGGTGTCCGGGAGGTCGAGCAGGACGAGGTCGGCGCGGCCGGCGCCGACGATCGTGTTCGCCTCGTCGAGCGTCGTCAGGTAGCCGCCGACGAGCGTCGGCACGCGCGCACCGTTGCGCACGCGGTCGCTGAGCGCGGTCAGGTAGCCGCGCCTGTATTGCGGGCGGTCGTCGTGGATCGTCTGGCCGGCCTCGACGTGGATCAGGTCGCAGCCGTGCTCGGCGAGCGCGCGCGCGATCTCGATCCCGTCGTCGACGGTGTTCCCGCGCGGGTGCCAGTCCGTGACCGAGAAGCGCACCGAGAGGGGGCCGCCCCACACCGCACGCACCGCCTCGAGCACGCTGACGGGGAAGCGGAGCCGGTCGTCCTCGTCGTTCGTCAGGGGAGACAGGTAGCTGCCCAGCAGGTACCCGTGGGCCATGTCGATCTCCAGCACCTCGGCGCGCGCGCTGCTCGCGGCGGCGACGAACGCCTCGAGGACGCCGTCCTCGTCCGGCTCGCCGGGAACCGCGCCGAACGGCCCATAGGGCCTCCTCGTCGGGGCCACGACGGGCCACCCGTCACGCGAGCGGCAGGTCGATCCCACGGCTCCGCGGCTGCGTCGCGCCACGTCGGCCGGCATGGCTCAGGCGAAGAAGGAGCTTGCCCTCGGGAACGGCGGCTTCCTCCGCCGACACGCGACCCTCCGGGCTCACCGCGACCGTGCTCTCGACGAGCTCGAAGCGGTTCTCGAAGCGCACCCCGCGCAGCTCGAACGGCGAGAACGCAGGAGGCGGCGAAACGGCCCGCCCGCCCAGCCAGCCGTCGAGCGCGCGCGTGAACTGCGGGTCCCGCACACCGAGCGTCGCGTGCGTGATGCGCCCCGCCCGCGTGATCAGGTTGAAGGCGAACTGGATCGGCTCGAGGTGCGAGTAGCTCGCGATCCGCCCGAAGTACGCGGCGCTCTCGCTCGCGGCGTCCTGCGTGCGCTCGACGAACGGCTCGCGCTCGAGCTCGTAGTCGACGAACGCTGCCTCCAGGTCCCAGCGCCGCCTGGCCAGCGCGGCCGCCAGCGAGATCGAGTCCTCCATCGCGAGCTTCGTCCCCGAGCCGATCGAGAAGTGCGCCGTGTGCGCCGCGTCGCCGAGGATCACGACGTTGTCGACGTGCCACGTCCGGTTCGTGATCTTCGGGAAAGTCGAGCCAGAGCGAGCGGTTCGAGAACAGCTCCCGCCCGCGCAGCTCGTTCGCGAACAGCTGCTCGCAGAAGGCGAGGCTCTCCTGCTCGTCCAGCTCGTCGAGCCCCGCCGCGCGCCAGACGGGCTCCGGGCACTCGACGATGAACGTCGACATCCGCTCGTCGTACGGATACGCGTGCGCGTTGAAGAGGCCGTGCTCCGTCTCGCGGAAGGCGAACGTGAACGCGTCGAAGACGTGGTCGGTCCCGAACCAGACGTACTTCGAGCCCTCGGCCCGGATCTTCGTGCCGAAGTCGCGGAGCCCCCGGACGAAGCTGTTCGAGCCGTCCGCGCCGACGACGAGATCGGCGTCCGGAAGCTCGTCCACCTCGACGCCGAACTCGAGCACGACCCCCAGCTCGCGGCAGCGGGCCTGCAGGATCTCGAGCAGCCGCTTGCGCGCGATCGCCGAGAACGAGTGGCCGCGCGAGACGAGCTCGCGCCCCTGGTAGCGGATGTCGATTCGATCCCAGCGCGCGAACGTGTCCGTGATCTCGAGGTGCGTCTCGGGATCCGCGTCGCGCAGCGCCCCGAGCGTCTCCTCGCTGAAGACGACGCCGAAGCCGAAGGTCGCGTCGGGCGCGTTCCGCTCGAGGACGCGGACGTCGGCGCGCGCGGTCGAGCTTGCGCAGGAGAATCGCGAGGTAGAGCCCGGCCGGCCCGCCGCCCACGATCGCGACGTTCACGCGAGCGCCTCCTGCAGCCGATCGAGCTCGTCGATGTCGGCGACCGTCGGGAAGAGGACGAGCTCGTCGCAGCCGGCCTCCTCGTAGCCGCGCACGTAGTCCTTCACGGCCCGGGCGCTCGTCAGGTTGCCGGCCGCGATCTTCTCGGCGAACGGCCCCGTGAACGCGTAGTAGTCCCGGAGGTACGCGTCTCCCTGCGCCGTGTCCCGGAACGCGAAGTAGCCCTGCCCCCAGAGCTTCGGCTTGCCCGGTCGGCCCAGATCGCTCCAGGCGGCGAGCGCGCGCCCCGCGGCGTTGGCGAACGCCCGAGGCGGCCCGCCGTTGTGCGCGTAGCCGTCCGCGTAGCGCGCCATCCGCGAGTAGGCCGGGCCGCTGAGACCGCCGACGAGGATCTCGATCCCCTCGCGCGAGGGCCCGACGCGATCGGCGTCCACGTCGCCCCGGATGTAGGCCAGCTGCTCGCCGAGCCGCTTCCCGCGCCCCTTGTGCTCGACGCCCGCCGCGTCGAAGTCCTCCGTCCGCGCGCCCACCGCAAGCCCGAGCGTCAGGCGCCCGCCGGACAGCCCGTGCACCGATGCCGCCTGCTTCGCGAGCATGGCCGTGGAGCGCAGCGGCCCGATCGCGATCATCGTCGCCAGCCGCACGCGCGAGGTGACGCCCGCTGCTCCGGCGAGCGCGGCGAACGGCTCGTAGCTGTCGTAGACGACGCGGTCGAGCACGCCGATCGACGAGAACGGGCCGGCGTCGGCGCGGCGCGCCCACTCCAGCAGGAGCTCGCCCGTTGCGCCCGGCACCGTCGTGGGGAGTCCGACACCGATGTTCACTTCCGCCGAAAGCTTCACACTTTGCGAGGCGATGCGGGAAGTGATGCCTTCACCCTTCGATCGGCACTACGGGCTGGAGATCGACGAGGCCACGGACGAGGTCGTTCGCGGGCACGTTCCGGTGCGCGAGCACGTGCTCCAGCCGGTCGGCCTCGTGCACGGCGGAGTCCACGCCTCCATCGCCGAGGCGCTCGCGTCGGTGGGGACGAACGTGGGCGTCCTGCCGGAGGGCAATATCGGGCTCGGGATGTCGAACAACTCCACGTTCCTGCGCTCGATCCGCGAGGGCACGATCCACGCCGTCGCGCGTCGGGTGCACCGCGGGCGGACGACCTGGGTCTGGGACGTCGAGCTGACGGACGACGACGGCAAGCTGTGCGCCGTGAGCCGTGTGACGATCGCGGTGCGGCCGCTGCGACAGTGATCCGCATCGTCGTTCCGTACGCGGGCTCACGCGGGAAGACGCGCCTCGGAGCGAGGCGCGCGGAGCTCTCGGCTGCGATGCTCGGAGACGTGCTTGCCGTGGCGACGAGCGTTGGCGAGACATGGGTCGTCTCGCCGGAGCCGGTCGAGGGCGCGACGTGGATTCCCGATCCCGGGCGGCGGACAGGGAGCCGCGGTCGGGGCCGCGCTGCGGGAGATCGGCCCCGGGCCGGTGCTCGTCGTCAACTCGGACCTCCCCACGTTGACGGCCGACGACCTGCGCGCGCTCGACGATGCGATACCCGAGCGCGGGCTCGCGATCGCCCCGGCCGGCGACGGCACGACGAACGCGCTCGGCCTCTCGGACACGAGCCTCTTCGCGCCGCTCTACGGGCCGGGCAGCGCCGCTCGCTTCCGCGCGCTCGTCGAGCATTCCGCGGACGTCGACCGGCCGGGCCTGCGGGACGACGTCGACACGCCGGCCGACCTGGTGCACGCGTGAGGGTCGCCGTCCTCTCCGGCGGAGTCGGTGGAGCGCGATTCGTCCAGGGACTGGTCGATGTCATCGAGCCGCGTGAGGTCACCGTGATCGGCAACGTCGGCGACGACGTCGAGGTGCTCGGGCTGCACGTCTCGCCCGACCTCGACTCGATCCTGTACGCGCTCGCAGGGCTGAACGACGAGGAGCGCGGCTGGGGGCGCGCAGACGAGACCTGGCGCGCGCTGGAGACGGTGCGCGCTCTCGGAGGCGAAGACTGGTTCCAGCTCGGCGACCTCGACCTCGGCCTGCACCTCGTGCGCACCCAGGCGCTGCGAAGCGGCGAGCCGCTCTCGGCGGTCACGCTGCGGCTCGCCGAGGCGCTCGGGATCGAGGCGCGCCTGTTGCCCGCGACGGACGATCAACTGCGCACGTGGCTCGAGACTCCGGCCGGTGAGTTCCCGTTCCAGGAGTGGTTCGTGGCTCGGGGGCATCGCGACGAGGTCGACGCCGTTCGTTTCGAGGGCGAAGCCGAGGCGGCGCCGGGAGTGCTCGAGGCGCTCGACGAAGCGGAGCTCGTCCTCGTGGCGCCGAGCAACCCGTACGTCTCGATCGGCCCCATCCTCGCGGTGCCCGAGATCCGCGAAGCGCTGGCCGGACGCCGCGTGCCCGCCGTGGCCGTCAGCCCGCTGATCGGAGGTCACGCGGTCAGAGGCCCGGCCGACCGGATGCTGCGCCGACTGGCCGGCGGAACGTCGCCTGCGCACGTGGCGAGCACCTATTCCGGACTGATCGACGCGCTCGTGGTCGACGAGGCGGACGCGGACGACCTCGACGGCCTCGGCGACGTGAGGCCGATCGTGACACGGACGCTGATGTCCGATCCGGACGCCCGCAGGCGGCTCGCCGAAGCCGCGCTCGGAGCGGTCGTCGCATGAACGTCGCGATTGTCGGCGGCACGGGGCCCTTCGGCTCCGCCCTTGCGCGGCGCCTCGCGGAGGCGGGAATCGAGGTGACGATCGGGTCGCGCGATCCCGAGCGCGCCGAGGCGACGGCGTCCGAGGTCGGCGCAGCCCACGGCGTCGTGAACTCCGAAGCCGTGCAGGACGCCGAGCTCGTCGTGCTGGCCGTGGACGCCTTGGCCGCGCTCGAGACGACGGCCGAGCTGGCGGAGGAGCTCGGCGAGACGCCGGTTCTGAGCGTCGCCAGCCCGCTGCGAATCGAGAACGGCGCCGCGCTGCCCAGCGACGACGCGCTGTCGCTCGCCGAGCAGATGCAGGATCTCCTTCGCGGCCCCGTCGTGGCGGGCCTCCACTCCCTTGCAGCCAGGTCGCTCGCGGCCGGGAAGGCCGAGGGCGACGCGCTCGTCTGCGGCGACGACGACGCGGCCAAGGCGGCCGCGCTCGAGCTTGCGGGCACGCTGGTCACCGGGCGCGCCCTCGACGCGGGGCCGCTCGCGAGCGCCAGGGCGCTCGAAGGCATGACTGCGGTGATCGTGAACCTCAACCGCCGCTACCGCGGACACGCGGGCCTTCGCGTCGAGGGCCTGTGAGCGAGCTGACGATCCGGCCCGTCCGCGGCCTCCCCGAGCTACGGGAGGGCGACGATCTGGCCCACATGATCCGAGAGCGCGCCGACCTCGAGGACGGCGACGTCGTCGTCGTCGCTCAGAAGGCGATCTCGAAGATCGAGGGCCGCATCGCGCGACTCGACGAGAGCGACGAAGATGGACGTGATCCTCAGCGAGGCGAAGCGCGTCGTCCGCACGCGCGGCTCGCTCGTGATCGCCGAGACCAGGCATGGGTTCATCTGCGCCTCGGCCGGAGTCGACGCCTCGAACGCGCCCGAGCCAGGGACTCTCGTCCTCCTCCCGGTCGATCCCGACGCCTCCGCGTCGCGCCTGCGCGAACGGCTCGGCGAGCTCACCGGCCGGGAAGTCGGTGTGATCGTCACCGACTCCTTCGGCCGCCCGTGGCGGCAGGGAACGACGGACGTCGCGATCGGCGCCGCCGGGATCGAGGTGCTTCGCGACCTGAAGGGCGAGCGCGACCCGAACGGCTACGAGCTGAAGTCGACCGTGATCGCGATCGCCGACGAGATCGCCGGCGCGGCCCAGCTCGTCATGGGCAAGCTCGACCGAACCCCGGTCGCGATCGTCCGCGGCCTCGACGTCGCCGGCGACGGCAGTGCCCGCGACCTCGTCATGCCCGCAGAGCGCAACCTGTTCTCCTAGCAGCGCCGGATACGCCCCGGAGCAGGCCCCGGAATGACGAAGCGCCGCCCTTCCGGGACGGCGCTCGCCTGACTTCGGTCGTCGTGTCTTTAGGGCGGATGACGCCTGATCACGCCGAAGGTTTCCGCTACGCGACGTAGTCGCTAGACGAACTCCAGACGCGAGATCGGTCACCCAGATCTCCGTCACTCGGCGCTACCGCTGGCAGGAGAACGCGATCGAGTGAACTTCCGATCCCCATGCCTGGAGAGGCGTTTGCATCGCGTCACGGCGTCTGCACGTCGAAGCACGCGGGTGATCGGTCGAGTCCCGACGTTGTTGTCAGCCGTCCGCGTGCTCGCAGCCGAGTCGGAACGAGTTACGCAGTCGCCGTGGATCGATGAGCCTCGGGTGGACCGTTGCATACTCCCGTTGGTCGAGATCACCGCAGCCCCGACGTAGATCTGTGCACGTCCGCCTGGGCGGCGAGCAGGTGAACCGGAAGCTCCAGCGCGTCGTCGCTCCAGACCGTCGACCGAGTCGCGACCGAGTCGTGCGCCCACGAAGTCGGACCGCGGCCGCAGGTCCACGAACACGGTCACAATGGCGTAGTCAGGCGCCTGGCGCGGGAGTGCCCCGGTGCCCCTGCTGCTCCTGCGGCCCCGGCGGCTCCCGGTGGCTCCGGCTGCTCCCGGCGGGCCCGGCGGGCCCCTGCCGACCACGCGGGCCTCTCAAGCCACGCGGAAGCGCGACCTTTTGCTCACCGGCTTTGCACTTGCTCGTGGCGCGGTACTTGACGTCGCGGATCGTGTCCGCGTCGCCTCGAAGCTCGACGCAGAGGACCTTTCCCTTGCTGCTGCTCTGGGCGCCGGCGAACGCTGATGGGATGAGCAGGACCAAGAGCAGTCCGCCCACAGCGAGCGTCTTCATAGGAAACCTCCTTCTTGGTGGGACGCCCGTAAAAATCGGTCCACCGCAGGTGGGCAGGGTTCACGTTACAACCGTTGCTAGGCGCTTTACAAGCACGGCTCCTGGCGCTGTCAGGAGGCGACGCGGTGCGATGATCGTCTCGATGTCAGTGATCGAGATCGACACGCCGCACGGCCCCGCACGCGCCCACGTACACACCTCGGCGGATTCGAGGGGCGCACTCGTCCTCGGCCACGGTGCGGGAGGCGGCGTGCGAGGCGCCGGACCTCGTCGCAGCATCCAGCGCCGCCCTCTCGGAGCGTTTCACCGTGGTGCTGGTCGAGCAGCCCTACAGGGTCGCCGGTCGGCGCTCACCGCCACCGGCCTCTCACCTCGACACTGCATGGATCGCGATCGTCGAGAGCCTGCGCGCCGAGGTGCTCGAGGACCTGCCGGTGATCGTCGGCGGGAGATCCATGGGCGGCCGCGTCGCCTTGCGGACGGTCGAGGAGACGGGCGCGGTCGCCGTCCTGTGTCTCGCGTTCCCCCTCGAGCCCCCCGGTCGCAAGAACCCGCAGAACCGCCTGCCCGAGCTCGAGGCGGTCAAGGTGCCGGTGCTCGTCGTCCAGGGCGAGCGCGACCCGTTCGGAGTTCCGCCGCCTGGGCCATCGCGCGAAGTGGTGACCGTGCCGGGAGATCATGGCCTCAAGGCCGATCCGGAAGCGGTAGCCGCTGCGGTCGGCGCCTGGCTGGCGAAGGCCGGAGCCGGCTTTCTCAGGCTGTAGCCCGGAAGCTCCGAGACCCCTGCAGACGGAAGCCGCCTTCGGCCGTCAGCGCCAGAATCGCGTCGACGACTTCTGGGTCGAACTGTGTTCCTCGATTTGCCGACGAGTTCCGCACGAGCGTCCGCAATCGACATTGCCGCCCGGTACGGCCGCGTCGTCACCATCGCGTTGAATGCATCGCAGCAGCAGACGATGCGCGCGACGATCGGAATCTCCGCCCCGGCGAGGCCGTCCGGATAGCCGTGTCCGTCATAGCGCTCGTGGCACGAGCGGACGATCCGGCCGACCTCCGTCAGCAAGCCCCGACGCGCGACAGAAGCCGCTCGCCTTCGATCGTGTGCAGGTTCACGACGGCCCGCTCCTCGTCGGTCAGCGGGCCTTTCTTGTTGATGATGGTCTTCGGAATCTTGATCTTGCCCACGTCGTGGAGGAGCGCCGTGAGCTCTGCGAGGTGCAGTGCGCGGGCATCGAGGGCGAGGTGGTCTGCGACGGCAGCGGTGAGCTCGACGACGTCACGGCTGTGCTCGCCGGTGTAGGCGTCGTCCGCCTCGACGAAGTCTCCCAGCAGGAAGCCGTCCCGCGGTAGGCGGCCGAGAGCTCGAGCGCATGGCTGAGACGGTCGGCCCGTTCCTTCGCGAAGAACCGCGCCAGCAGCAGAAGGGGAAGCGGCAGGAGGTAGGCCGGTGTCCACAACGAGCCGGCCACGCCCGCCGCAAATCCCACGGGCGCGAGCGAGGCGTCGACGAAGAAGATCCAGGCGAGCGGCCCGAGCAACGCGCGCGGATCGACCCCGACCGCGAGGTACTCGCGCAGCATCGAGATCAGGCCGTCGCCGACGAACTGGGCGCAGACTGCCGCGGCCGTCAGTGCCGCCCAGTCGCCGACGCCGGCGTTCGGATCGAAGCCGACCATGAAGACGATCGACGGCGCGATCGTGTACGACGCATTGCCGATCGACACGATGATCCGCTGCAGGGGCACGCGACCTCGGATGTAACTCGGAAGCTGGCCGCAGACGAGGCCGGCCGCGACGGCCAGGGGAACAGTCCGGCCGGCAGGGCGAAGAGCATCGGGATCACGACCAGCTCGACGGGAGACGTGAAGCCGCTCCCGACCTCGAGCTCGATGCGAGAGCCGACCGCAATCGCCGCCACGAAAGCCGGGAGAAGCAGCCACTGGGGCGCGTTCACCGGAGGCGCATGGGCGGCCAGCAGCACGGCGATCGCCAGAAAACGGCCGCGGTGACACCGTGCGTCAGCCGCTCGGGCGAGGAGAGCCGAGCGGCGACGCGCTCCCGCGAGGCGGCGACGAGCTCGGTCTGGAGGTCGATGGCGGCGGATTCAGGCACTCATGACGTGTGTGTCGGGGGCGGGTACTGCTCCCGCCCCCGTGTCTCAGGATTCGCTCTGCTCCACCTATCGGCTGCTGAAGGGGTCGACGTAGAGACTCGAGATCGAGAGCGTCTCGTCCTTTTGGAGCCCCTCCGCCTTGAAGCTTGAAGGCAACGGCCGTTACGCCGTCCGGCGACGCGAGCGCCAGCAAGTTCATGTACATCGGCACGATCACCGAGGGCTGCCACTCGGTGCCGAGCCGCAGCTTCGCGACCGTCAAGTGCTTCACGTGCCCGTCGAAGTCCTCGTACAGCACGTCGACCTTGAGGTTGGACTTGCCGTTGCCGCCGACGTCGCGCGCAAAGAAGCGGATGGTCGGGTTGTCGAGGTTCGACGCACATCGCCGGCGAGGCCGCCTCGGCGCCTTTCTCGAGCTGGAGGGATTGCAGCGCGCCGCTGAACGGATCAGCGCCGACGACCACGGTCGCCTCCTTGTCCAGCGTCCAATCGTCGCTCGGCGCGAAGTCCCCCTGCGGGCGCGAGCGCGTACATCGCGCTGTCGCGCCCAGGGAGCGAAGACTGTGCCGCGTCGCCGTACCCACAGTCGGCTCCCGCGAGAAGCTCGCCGCTCCTGGCCCACCGGCCATGGGCACGGAGGTCGTCCATCTTCTTCTGGATGTCCGCGACCTGATGGGACACATCGACGAGTTGCTCATCCGGGTCACCGGCAGCCATGCCGGGCGCTGCCGCAACCGCCGCGAGTGCGATCAACACGCACCGGCGACCAGGGCCCGCATGATTCTCGTGTTCACGCCGCACTCCTTTGTCCGCAGTTCCGCTCGACTGCCAAACATCGAGCATTGAGCTAAGGAAGCGGCCAAACCGGCGTTTGTTCATCCCCCTTCCGGGGGGACGGGGCGCGAATCCCTCGGCCGAGTTATCACGGGCCACCTGGGTTGACAATTTCGGACGGTTCGTAGTGACACCCGTCCAGCAACGAAAGGGGATCGCGGACTTGGGATGACGGAGGCAAGACATCGTTGCTGCGGACGGTTGTGGAGCCCGAGCCAAGCGCGGGAGGTCGGACGTCGGCGCCGTCTGGTTCAAACCAGCGCGCGCGCTTCTCGTGGTTCGGAGCCCCTTCAGGAAGCCACTGTCACTAGGGAGAGGAGAACCCGTGGTTATGAACACCGCTCCAGCGCGTCGTCGAGTGACGAGACCTGCCCAGTTGCTCGCCGTCGCCGTCGCTCTTGCGGCGGCCTGGATGTTGATCCTGTCCGGCGCCGCCCCCGCGGCTACAAGCCATGTCGGCAAGGGCCAGCTTTCCGCCGCTCGGGACGCGGTCGAGCAGTCAGGGGTCGGAGGCATCGCGTGGTACGTGGACGGCGCCTCTGGCCGAGTGGTGGTGACCGCTGACACGCACGGTCTCGGCCGCGGAGGTGGCCACCATCAAGCGGAGCGCCGGCGCCAACGCCGGAGCCATCCGGATCAAGCACGTCCGCGGTGCATTCCGGCCGCTGCTGTCGGCCGGGGATGCGATCTACGGCGGCCAGTACCGCTGCTCGCTCGGCTTCAACGTGGTCAGCGGAAGCACCTACTACTTCCTCACCGCCGGTCACTGCGGCAAGCTCGTCAACACCTGGTACGCCAACCCGGCCCAGAGCACACTGATCGGCCCGACCGTCGACTACAGCTTCCCGGGTAATGACTACGCGCTCGTCCGCTACGCCAACGCCTCGCTGCACCCACCCAGGTGGATTCACCGTCGCGGACGCCTTCGTCGGCGAGATCGGTCCGCGCGACGGGTTCGACCACCGGTACGCACACAGGCAGGGTCACCGCGCTGAACGTCTCGGTCCGTTACAGCGGTCGTCCCACGGGACCGTGAGTGGCTTGATCCAAACCACCGTGTGTGCGGAGCCTGGCGACTCCGGTGGCCCCCTCTATGACGGGACGAGGGCGCTTGGACTGACGTCCGGAGGCAGCGGAAACTGCACGTCCGGTGGCACCACCTTTTCCAGCCGGTCCGCGAGGCTGCCAACGCCTACGGGGTCACCGTGTACTGACCGTCGCCAGTTCAGAGGTGAATGCGAGGGCCGTCTGGGGAAGGGCGGCCCTCGTTCGTCCTTGGCTGCCTGAGGATGAACGCCTGAACGACAGAGACCGAAGGCATCGACGCGGACGACCCCTTCGATGCCCGGGCCGGGTTCAGGCTTGGCGAGACCCCGACCAAGGAGGCGAGCGATGGCCGACGCTCTCCCGCCAGGCTTCGAAACATGGCCCCCGGACCGATCTCGCCGATCTCGTGACAAATCGAAGAAAGCTTGGGCGAGTCGGTCAGAGCAGAACGGCAAACACTGGAGCCTCCAAGTTGTACGGGGAAAATCCGCTCAGTGGCTACAGGGTGAAAGTGAAGAAGTCGCGGTCCGGGTGATCCTTAGGAAGGCGCACTAGCGTCAAGGTTGCGCGGATCCGATTGTGCGTCTCGACGTCACAGGTCTTCGCGTGCTTTTTCGCTCCGACCGCCAACAGAAAACCCCGCCTGAGCGGGGCTTCTCGGCGAAGCGGATGATGGGACTCGAACCCACGACCTTCTGCATGGCAAGCAGACGCTCTAGCCAACTGAGCTACATCCGCGTAGCGGTTCGAGTATAGCCGCGACTAACAACGCCTCTAACGGCCGACGGTCAGGCTCACCCGCGCGTCGCTACGCCGCTGCTGGAGGCAAGCGCCTCGCTCCCTCCGCCAGCTCCTTGGCGAGCGGCGTGGCGAATCGGGGGAGCACCTTCGCCCCGTCGAGCCAGCGCTCCAGCCGCTCGGCCTCTGACCTCGATCGCCCGGACCGCATCCGAGCCGACGTCCTCGAGCAGACGGAAGACGATCTCGCCGTCCTTGCGGCGGGCCCAGCCGCCGACGATCCGGCCGTTCCACCAAACCGTTGGGCCTGCGTTGCCGTTCCGATCGAACAGCGCCGGCCCGTGCGCGCCGAGGTACCACTCACGCTCCTTCCAGCCCATCACGGTCGGATCGAGCGCCGGCAGCAGCGCGGCCCACGGCTCGGGGGCCGGCTCGCTCTCGAGATCGTCGGGAAGGGCGATCCCGGGCGCGCCGTCGAGGTCGACCTCCGCGACACCGATCTCGGCAAGCGCCTTGCGGGTCTGCGCGAGCGTCCACCCGGTCCACCACTTGAGG
This sequence comes from uncultured Actinomycetes bacterium, assembly GCA_963790695.1. GTDB lineage: Bacteria > Actinomycetota > Thermoleophilia > Gaiellales > Gaiellaceae > VAXT01. The sequence continues at coordinate 103,754 of CAWBPX010000001.1, forward strand.
TCGGTGACCGTCGCAGGCCCGTAAGCGGCCAGCCAGCGTGACGCGAGGTCGGCCCGCGCCGCCTGCGGCTCGAGCTCCGGCAGCGGTTCCGACGACCACGCTCCCGCCGGGATCCAGCTCCACTGGCTGCTCGACCACGTTCCGCGCGGCCGACCTCGCACGATCCGTCCCTCCGCGGCGAGGAGGAACAGCACCCAGGTCGTCATCCCGATCGTGCCGGCCCACTTCTTGCCCTCGCCGAAGGAGAGCTTCTCGCGAAGCTGCGGCACCTCGGCCGAGAGCTCGCTCGCGAATGCCTGCCCGCGCGACTCGAGCGCCCGCACCGTCGCTTCGGCTGCGTCTTCGAGCCACGCCAGGCCGTTCGACGTGATGCCGCCCTCTTCGATCAGCTTGGCGTAGCGCCGCCGCTGCGCTTCGGCGATCGATTCCGTGCACGCCGCGTTGACGACCGCGGCGAGGTCGAGCGGGAGGACGAACAGCGTGCGTCGCATCCCGATCATCCGCAGCAGGCTCCGCTCCTCGTAGAGCGCGTGCTCGAGCTGGGCGACGGAGAAGTCCTTCCCGCGCGCCCACGCCGACAGGTAGACGGTCACGGGATCGGTCGCGTGGAGCCCGACGAGCCCGCCCGCCAGCTCGACCGGATCACGCGCCGGAGAAGCGAGGAAGTGCCGCCGCGCGAGCCGTGAGCGACGCTCTTCGACGGAGAACCGCCGCACGTCAGCCAGCGGCGTCGAGCGCCTCGTTGACAAGGCGATCCGCGAGCTCGTTGTGCTCGCGGCGGACAGCCGTGTACCGCACCTTGCCGATGCCCGCGGCGAGGTCCTGCGCCTCCTCCCAGAGCATCCGCAACGCCTCGTTCTTGATCTTCCACTCGCCGCGCATCTGGTGGACGAGGAGCTCCGAGTCGGAGACGACCTCGAGCTCGCCGACGCCGACCTCGACCGCCTTCCGCAGGCCCTCGACCAGAGCGCGGTACTCGGCGACGTTGTTCGTCGCCACCCCGATCGCCTCGCCGTGCGCCGCGAGCACCGTCCCGTCCTCGGTCTCGAGCACGTAGCCGTACGCGGCAGGCCCGGGATTTCCCCGCGCGCCCCCATCTGTCGAGAGCCGAGCCTTCACAGCAGCTGGTAGAGGTCGAAGGCTGGCTCTTCGTAGGGATGCGCGTCGCGGAGCGCCTGCACGACGTCGTCTTCGCGCTCGGCCGGGTACACCGTCTCGAGCCGCAGCTCCGGCACACGCTCCTCCCTCCCGCGCTCGCCGATCGCCGGGTCGGTCGGCCTCGCCGCCGAGGAAGGTGCCGGTGCCTTCGGTGTACCAGGAGCAGCGCTCGTAGTCGCCGATCCGCCCCGCGCCGGCCGCAAAGACCGCGTCGCGGACCGCGTCGAGCGACTCGGCCGGAACGAAGACGACGAGCTTGCGGTTCACCAGCCGGGATACGGGCGCCGACGCTCGCCGTCCTGATTCCAGTAGTCGCGGTGCTCGTCGACCAGCCCGTCCTCACCGAAGCGAAGCACCGTCACACCTGCGAGGGTCAGGCGTTCACCCTCCTCGATCCACGTTCCCCACCACTCGACTGCGGCCCGCTCGCCTGACACGGTCGGCTCGCCGAACCAGCACTCGACCTGCTCCTCGACGCCGAAGTTCTCCCGGAGGTACGCGCGAACGCCCTCACGTCCTTCGCGCGCCTCACGGAACGGGTGGGACCTGTACAGCGCCGAATCGGTGTACAGCGCGACAATCGCCTCCAGGTCCTTCGCCGGCCAGGCACGCGCCCAGGTCTCGGCCCAACGGCGGGCAGCGGCCTCGATCTCCATCTCGCCAATGCTAAGCGGAGCGGGGCGGCCAGTTGCTACCGAACCCCCGGTGTGCTTCAGTCGCCCGGACCAACGAGAGGAGGCAACTCGTGAGCACGCCCGCAACCGGAAACAGCGGCCCGCCCGGACAACCGCGCGGAGTCGCCTTCGTGATCATCCTGTCCATCATCACCCTGGGCATCTACAGCCTGTACTGGGTCTACAAGACACAGGAGGAGATGAAGCAGCACACTGGCGACGGCCTGGGCGGGGTGCTCGGGCTCGTCATTTGGATCCTCATCTCGCCCGTCAGCGGGTTCGTGATTCCGTCCGAGATCGGGAACATGTACCGCAAGGACGGGAAGGAGTCGCCGGTGAGCGGCTGGACGGGCCTGTGGCTGTTCCCGTTCGGGATCCTGATCATCCCGATCTTCGTCTGGTACGCGAAGGTGCAGGGATCGCTCAACCGGTACTGGGAGGCGAAGACGTCCCAGAGCGCGCCGGCCGCAGCGATGGAGTAGGCGTGGCGCGCGTCGTGGGGATCGGCGGGGTGTTCTTCCGCGCGCGCGATCCGGATGCGCTGCGCGAGTGGTACGTGAAGCACCTCGGGATCGAGCCGGAGGAGCACGGGAGCGCGCTCTTCGAGGGCGGCCACACCGTCTGGGCGATCCTGCCCGACGTCACGGAGTACTTCGGCCCCTCGGGCCAGCAGGGAATGGTCAATTACCGGGTCGACGACCTCGACGGGATGCTCGAGCAACTGCGTGCAGCCGGCGTGGACGTCGTCGACGCCACCGAGGAGCTCGAGTTCGGCCGCTTCGGCTGGGCGACCGACCCGGAGGGCAATCGCTTCGAGCTCTGGGAGCCTGCCTAGGCGCTCGTCGCAGCCGCAAGCCAGGCCTCGACCTCGCGCGGCGAACGGAGGTGGACGAACTCGTAGCGATCGAGTCGCTCGAGGTAGCGGCGCCTGCGGGATCGGTGCGTCGTCACGACCCAGACGAAGAGCGATCGCGGCCGAAGAACGCGTCGCGCCACGTCTCGCGGTTGCCGCCCAGAGCTCTTCGCGGTTGCGGATGCGGCGGAGAGTCCGCGTCCAGACCCGGCGCGCGACCGTGCGGAACGGCAGGTCCAGCCAGAGGACGAAGTCGGCCTGCTCGAGAACGGTGTCGCCGAGCTTGCCGTAGTAGCTCCCGTCGGTCACCCAGCCTCCTGAGACAGGGCCTCCTGCACGCGGACGCGAAACTCCTCCGTCGGGCACGGCGCCCAGTTCGGCCCCCAGTGGAGCGCGTCCAGCTCCACGTGAGGCACGCCGTGATGCTCTGCCAGAGCTCGCGCGACCGTGGTCTTGCCGGAGCCGCTCGTGCCGACGACGGCGATCTTCATCCCCGCGGATGCGAGTCCACGCGACGGATCCACGCCTCGAGCCGCGGATAGCGGCCGCGAGCTCGAGCTGCTCGCGCAGGATCAGGTGGAACTCCTCGTCGTCCGTCTCGTCGTAGATGAGCCCGTACTTCAGGAACGGGAACGCCGCGCAGTCGGCCGCCGAGAAATCGCCGAACAGGTAATCCCGGCCCGAGAGCATTCGCTCGAAGAGGTCTCGGGAGCCGCGAGCTCGGCCTCGAGCCGGGCGATGCGCTCCGGTCCGGCTCGGCCTTCGCCCGCTCGGCCTCGATCTCGTTCGGCGGCCTTTCCAGACCCGGTTGAACCACTCGAGAAAGACGTCGAGCTCGGCCCGGCGCGCCTCGTCCGCCGGCCATAACGCTGGTTGCGGGTTGCGTGCCTCGAGGAACCGCAGGATCTCCGTCGAGTCGACGACGACGTCGTCACCCTCGACCAGCACCGGCACGAGCGGCTGGCCGCTGACGCGCTCGACCTCGCTCCGGTCGCCAGGCTCCACGTCGACCCACTCCGCTTCGAGCCCCTTGTGCCCGAGCGCGAGGGCCACCCGCTCGACGTTGGTCGAGAACGGGATCCTGTAGAGGCGGAGCACGCTACTCGGCGGTGTCGATCTGGGCCTTCTGCAGCTTCCCCGAGTAGTCGACGTAGATCGACTTCCACTCGGTGAAGAAGTCGAGCGCGGCCTGGCCGGCTTCGCGGTGGCCGTTGCCGGTGTCCTTGACCCCGCCGAACGGGAGATGCACCTCGGCGCCGATCGTGCCGGCGTTGATGTAGGTGATCCCGGCTTTCAGGTCGCGCATCGCACGGAACGCCTTGTTCACGTCACGCGTGAAGATCGAGGACGACAGGCCGTACTTGATCCCGTTCGAGACCCGGATCGCCTCGTCGACGTCGCCGACCTTGATCACGGACACGGTCGGCCCGAAGATCTCCTCCTGGGCGATCCGCATCTGGGGATCGACGTCTCCGAACACGGTCGGCCGGTAGTAGAAGCCCTTGTCGAGGCCGTCGCCGGACGCGATCTCCCCGCCCGTCAGAAGCGTCGCGCCCTCGTCCTTTCCGATCTGGGTGTACGAGTCGATCTTCTCGAGCGCGGCCTTGTTGATGACCGGACCGACGTCCGTGTCCTCCTCCCAGCCGTAGCCGAGGCGCATCTTCTCGGCCGCCGAGGCGATCCTGGAGACGAGCTCGTCGTAGACGCCCTCGTGCGCGATCACGCGGCTGGCGGCGGTGCAGCGCTGGCCGGAGGTGCCGAAGGCGGACCAGGTGATGCCCTCGACCGCGAGCTCGAGGTCGGCGTCGTCGAGGACGATGATCCCGTTCTTGCCGCCGAGCTCGAGATGGATGTGCTTGAGCCGGTCGGCGCCGGTCCTCGTGACGGCGACTCCCGTCTCGCGCGAGCCGGTCAGCGAGATGACGGGCACGTCCGGGTGCTCCACGAGCGCGTTCCCGACCTCTCCCCCGCCGCCGTGGACGATGTTGACCACGCCCGCGGGCACGCCGGCTTCCACGAGAAGCTCGGTGAAGCGCTCGCCGAGCGTCGGGGTGTCGGTCGCCGGCTTGAAGACGACGGTGTTGCCGCAGACGAGCGCGGGCAGGATCTTCCAGCTCGGGATCGCGATCGGGAAGTTCCACGGCGTGATGACGCCGACGACTCCGATCGGCTGGCGGACGCTCATGTTGAACTTGTCGCGAAGCTCCGACGGCGTCGTCTGGCCGAACAGGCGACGGCCTTCGCCGCCCATGTAGTAGGCCATGTCGATCGCTTCCTGGACGTCGCCGCGCGCTTCGGGCAGCACCTTGCCCATCTCGCGTGCCATGAGCTGCGCGAGGTCTTCCTTCTGCTCGGTCAGCAGGTGAGCGAACCGGAACAGGAGCTCGCCGCGTTTCGGCGCGGGAACGAGGCGCCAGTCCTCATAGGCCTCCTTGGCCGCGGCGACTGCGCGCTCGACGTCCTCGGGCGACGACTTCGGGAACGTCCCGATCGAGTCGCCGTTCGCAGGGCTCGTGCTCTCGAAGGTCTCGCCGGAAGCGGCGTCGACCCACTCGCCCGCGATGTAGTTCTGGAATGTCTTGGCGCCGAGGGTGGCCACGGCGTCGATTCTATTCGTCGGCCTCGGCCTCGAGGAACGTGCCTGGGATCCGGGGCCGGCGGCGGTCCCGCGTCTCGCGCTTTCCGCCCGTCTCGCGCGTCGAACGCCTGTCGGGGCCCGTGCGCCGGTCGACGATGACCGTCACGTTCGGGTTGTCCTTGTAGTACTCGACCATCTTTTCGAAGAGCTCGTCCTCGAGCTCGCGCGGGATGACGCAGTAGATCACGCGCTAAGTGTAGGTCGGTTAGAGCCGGGCGATTTCCGGGACCACTCGTCCGTCCGGGTCGACGCGCGCGTTCCAGGTCCGGAACGACGGCTCGAGCTCCTCGACCTCGTGCCCGCGCTCGGCGAGGCGGACCGGCTGCGCCGACTCGGGGAGGACGCGGTACTGGTACCACGAGATGTCCCACGCCACGGTGACCACGACCTCGGCGTTCACGCCCGACAGTGGGACGACGCTCGCGTCGGGCTTGCCGAGGCTCTTGCCGATGCCGCCGACGGTCCTGCGGTAGGCGCTCGCGTTGAAGAGCTCTGCCGCCTCGACCATCGCGCGCTCGTGGACGGAGAGCCGCCGGAGGATCGGCTCGGGGGCGAGCGACTCCTCGGGAGTGGCTCGGCGCGGGTCGAGGAAGGCGCCGAGGCTGAAGCGCTTGCGGCGCGGCTCCTCCTCGAAGGTCGGCGTCGTCGGGCTGCCCTCCTTGAGCCAGCCCTGCTCTGCGGCGATCTCCTGGCAGAGCGGGCAGACATCGAGGAAGTCCTCGCCCTCGGGGGCGAAGCGCATCGTCCGCTCCCCCGTGAGCAGGGTTCGCTCGCAGATCGCGCACGTCTGCACGGCAGCTGTCCTCACGGCCCGCATTGGCGCCGACTATAGCCCACCTGTCAGAGCCGGCCTGCATGCTAGGCTCGAACTATGTGTGTTTTACACTGTAACTTGCTGGGAGCCTCGTGAGAGGGCGCATGGAGCTCCCGCGCGGCGCCCGTGGACGCAGGCGGCTCGGGCCCGGACGCTGGCACGTGCAGGCGCGGGTGGAGCGCTTCGTCGAGCCGGCCGTCCTGCTCGTTCTTCGAGACAGCCCGGGCCACGGCTACGAGCTCCTCGAGCAGCTGCAGGAACTGATGCCGGCCGAGCGCATCGACATGGGCAACCTCTACCGGATCCTGCGCTCGCTCGAGCGCGACGGCCTCGTCGACTCGACGTGGGACGACACCGCCCCCGGGCCGGCGAAGCGGATCTACGTCATCACGCAGTCCGGCCGGCGCGTGCTCGGCCAGTGGGTCGAGGCATTCACGAAGATCGAGCGCCAGATCGAGCAGTTCAGAAAGCGCTACGAAGACGAAAGGGGGTGAACATGCATCACCGAAACCGACGCTTCCATCGACGCGGCGTGGGCAATCGCTTCTACGAGCCCGAGCGCGTCCTCGAGCGGCTGGAGGAGTATCAGCGCGACCTGGAGCAGGAGCTCGCAGACGTCGCGGACCTCATCAAGCGGCTCAAGGAGTCGGAGCCGCCGACGGCGTAGGCCGCGCGGCCCCGAAGGTTTAGTGCGGAGGTGGGCCCGTCCCGCCTCCGCCTAACGCCTAGACCTTGGCCTCTTCCTTTTCCTTCTTCGACTCCTCGATCAGCTTCTGCGCGACGTGGCTCGGAACCTCGTCATAGCGCAGGAACTGCATGTGGTAGTCGCCGCGCCCGCCGGTCATCGACGTCAGGGCCTGGCCGTAGGTGAGCATCTCGGCCATCGGCACCTCTGCCTTGATCCGCGTCATGCCGCCGCTCGGCTCCATGCCCTGCAGTCGTCCGCGGCGCGAGTTGAGGTCGCCGTTGACCGAGCCGACGGTGTCGTCGGGGGCGGTCACGTCGACCTCCATGATCGGCTCGAGCAGCACCGGGTCGGCCTGCTCGTAGGCCTGCTTGAAGGCCATCGAGCCCGCGACCTTGAACGCCATCTCCGAGGAGTCGACCGTGTGGTACGAGCCGTCCACGAGCAGGACGCGCACGCCCTGCACCGGAGCGCCGGCTAGCTCTCCCTGCACCATCGCCTCCTGGATGCCCTTGTCGACCGCCGGCCGGAAGCTCTGCGGGATGACGCCGCCGACGATCTTGTCGACGAACTCGTAGCCGGTGCGGCCTTCGATCGGCTCGAGCACGATGTGCGCGTCGCCGAACTGGCCCCGGCCGCCCGTCTGCTTCTTGTAGCGACCGTGGCCGCGCGACTCCTTGCGGATCGTCTCCAGGTACGGGACGCGCGGCGGATTGAGGTCGACCTCGACGCCGAAGCGGCGCTTGAGCCGGTCGACCGCGACCTCGACGTGCATCTGGGTCATCCCCGACACGAGCTGCTCGCCGGTCTGCGGGTCGCGGCGGAGCTGGAGCGTCGGGTCCTCCTCGCTGAGGCGCCGGAGCGACGTCGCGACCTTCTCCTCGTCGCCCTTCGCCTTCGGGGTGATCGCGAAGCTCATCACGGGCTCGGGGAAATCCAGGCTCGGAAGCTCGACCTGCTGGTCGGAGTCGAGCAGGAGGTCGCCGGTCATCACGTCCTTGAGCTTGGCGACCGCTCCGAGATCGCCCTCGCCGAACACGTCGGCGGACTCGTGCTCCTTGCCCTGCAGCGTGAGCAGCGCGCCGACCCGCTCCTTGCCGTGCGTGCGCACGTTGTGGAGCGTTGCGTCGGAGGAGACGTCGCCCTTCAGGACGCGGAAGACGTTGATGCGCCCGGCGAACGGATCGGCGACCGTCTTGAAGACGAACGCCGCGTCGGAGGCTCCCTCGACCTCGATCCGCGAGCCCTTCTTCGCGGGGGAGGGCACGCCTTCGACCAGAAGGTCGAGCACCGCGGTGGTGCCGAGGTTCTTCGTCGCGACGCCGCACATGACCGGGAACAGCTCGCCGCGGGTCACGGCGCTCTTGAGCGCGGAGGCGACCTCCTCGGGGCTCAGCTCCTGCCCGTCGAGGTAGCGCTCCATCAGCGCCTCGTCGGTCTCGACGACCGAGTCGAGGAGCTGCGTCCGGTACTGCTCGACCTGCTCCGACATGTCGGCCGGGATCTCTCCGGGCTTCGCTTCGCGCTCTCCCTCCGGGCTCGTGTAGGCCGTCATGTGCAGGACGTCGACGACGCCCGAGAGCTCGTGCTCGACTCCGATCGGCAGGTGCACCGCAACGGCCTGAGTCCCGAAGTGCGACCGGAGCTGCTCGTGGACGCGGAAGAAGTCCGCCCGCTCGCGGTCGAGCATGTTCACGAAGATCACGCGCGCGAGGCCGAGCTCTTCCGCCCGGTTCCAGTTGCGCGTCGTCTGCACCTCGACGCCCATGACGCCGCTGACCGTGACGAGCGCGCCTTCGACGACGTGGAGCGCGGCGATCGCATCGCCCTGGAAGCTCGGCTCGCCGGGCGTGTCGATGAGGTTGATCTTCCGCTCGTGCCACTCGAGGTGGCAGAGCGTGTCCGCGATGGACATCTGGCGGTGCTGCTCGTCCTCGTCCCAGTCCGAGACGGTCGTCCCCTGTTCGACGACGCCGAGCCGGTTCGTCGCGCCGGCCTGGAAGAGCATCGCCTCGACCAGCGAGGTCTTGCCTGTGCCGCGGTGACCGACGACGGCGACGTTGCGGATCTTTCCGGGCTCGACTGCGGGCATGCGAAGGCTCCTCCTCGGCTGGTTTTGGCGCGATCTTAGCTCCGCCCGGACGGTGTCACGCATTCGTCACCGACGCGTTACGGACACGCGCGCCCTTCCCGAATAGGATTGACAGAGGGAGGAGGTGGGCTGTGCCTTAAGAGAGGCTCAGTCGCCGCCGTCGCGCGACGGCGCCCCGGCCAGGCGGGCCTTCATCCGCAGGATCGCCTTCGTGTGCAGCTGCGAGACGCGCGACTCGGTCACGCCGAGCACTTCGCCGATCTCGCGAAGCGTCAGCTCCTCGTAGTAGTAGAGCGTGACCACGAGCTTCTCCCGCTCCGGGAGCCGGGCGATCGCCTCGCCGAGCGCCTCCTTCAGCTCGGTCTGCGCGAGTGCGGCCTGCGGCTCGGGCCCGTGCGTGTCCTCGATCGTGTCGATCAGCGCCACCTGGTCTCCGCCCGAGGACGAGATCGTCCAGAGCTCGTCGAGCGCGGCGATCGACGAGCGCGAAATCTCGGTCAGGCTCTCCTCGAGCTCCTCCGTCTCGATCCCGAGCTTCTGCGCGATCTCCTCGTCCGTCGGCGCGCGATGGAGCTTCGCCTCGAGCTCGGCGATCGCACGCTCGATGTGACGGGCCCGCGCGCGCACCGAGCGAGGCACCCAGTCGAGCGCCCGCAGCTCGTCGATGATCGCGCCCTTGATCCGCGCGATCGCGTACGTCTCGAACTTGACGTCGCGATCCGGGTCGTAGCGCTCGATCGCCCCGATCAGGCCGAGCAGGCCGTACGAGACGAGATCGCCCTCGTCCAAGTGCGCGGGCAGCCCGCTGCCGAGGCGCCCGGCGACGTACTTCACGAGCGGCGCGTACGTGAGGATCAGCCGGTCGCGGATCGCCTGGTCGCGAGACTTGCGGAACTCCTGCCAGAGGCCGGCGGTTTCGTCGGTCTGCGCCACGGGCTAGAGAATACGGCCCTCGGCCGTCGAATCCTCACTGGCCACGTCGCACCAGGAGCGCACGGAGGCCGAAGCTCCCGATCCACAGACCGAGAACACCGGCGGCGAGAGCGATCACGATCGCCGATCCGCCCGCCGATCACGGCGGTCACCGCGATCCCGATGAAGAAGATCGCGAGGAAGAGAAAGAGCACGCCGAGGACGCGACGCTGAGACGGGGCGGCCACCGGCGCGACTCTACTGGCCGGAAAGACCGCGACTACAATCGGAGCGCAACCCAGGGGCGTAGCTCAACTGGCAGAGCACCGGTCTCCAAAACCGGGGGTTGCAGGTTCGAGTCCTGCCGCCCCTGTAGAGAACCCCCTGCTAGCCGGGGTCGCTCGACCCTGCGACGGGTTGTCGGCCGCATCCTGCCAGCTATGGTCGATCAATGACCGCGCGAAAGAGCAGCCGTTTGGGAGTGCTCGCCCCGCTGGATGTGAAGACGCTGCTTGCCTCGGTGGAAGCGGCTCCTCCGATCGATGCGGTGGAGGTCGTCGCCGCCGCCTTGACCGATGCCCTCGGCGCGCGCGACGTCAGCTTCCTGATTGCGGACTACGGCGGCCAGGCACTGATCCGGTTGAGCCACGTGCAGCGCGCTAGCGCTGACGATGAGGACGTCAACCGCGAACGCGGCCAGTCAGTCGCGGTGGCAGGAACACCGCATGGTCGTGCGCTCACCGAGCAGGAGATTCAGATCGTCCCGGACTTTGGTGGATACCGGGTCTTCGCTCCCGTGACGAGCCGCGGCGAGGCAGTCGGCGTGTTGGCGCTGGGATTCGATGACGAGCCTGACCAGCAGACGCTGGCGACCGTATCGGCGGGCGCGCACGCGCTTGCGTACATCGTCATCGCCAACCGCCGCTTCACCGACCTTTTCGACTGGGGCCAGCGTTCGGTACCTCTTTCGTTGGAGGCAGAGCTCCAGCACCGATTGCTTCCCGGCTCGTACACCTGCGAGGGAGGCCAGTTCACGCTGGCCGGATGGCTGGAACCGGCAGGCGACGTCGGCGTCGGCGGAGACACGTTCGACTTCAGCGTCGAGCGAGACACGCTGCACCTTTCGATGACGGACGCGATGGGCCACACGCTGAACGCGGCCGTGTTGGCAACAGTCCTGGTGGGGGCATTACGAAACGCTCGCCGTCGCCACGTCGGCCTGGCGGAACAGACCCGGCTGGCCAATGAGGCGCTCTGCGGGTTTTCAGATGATGGCGACTTCGTGACCGGGCAGGTCGTACGGATCGATCATGCCTCCGGTATCGCAAGGATCGTGAACGCCGGCCATCCCTTGCCGATCCTGATCCGTGACGGCCATGCCGAGGATGTGGATTTGGCTCCTGGCTTCCCGTTCGGTATCGCGGTCGATGCCGAATACCACGTCCAGGAACTGGATCTGCAAGCCGGAGACCGGCTCGTATTCCTGACCGACGGAATCCTCGAGCGCAACGCTGCCGATATGAACGCGCCGGAGATCCTCACGGAGACGCGCCATCTTCATCCACGCGAGGCAGTGCGGGCGCTGATTCAGGCCGTGGTGAAAGCGTGTGGTGGCGAGCTCCGTGATGACGCAACAGTGCTGTGTGTGGACTGGCATGGCGGCCCGACAGGAGAACGCGACGCCAGCTCGGGAGCGGATCGGTGAGCAAGCGAGGCCAGCTCGGAACGTCACACACGAGCAATACCCGGGCGGCGACCGAGGCGGGGTCGAGTTAGGTCCTACTCGCCGTACAGGCGGTACTCGCGTCCGTCGAGGGTAACCAGCGCGAACGCGTTGTTTCGCCGGCGAGCGCCTGCCGGACAGCGTCCAGCAGACGCACCACGAACTGTTCGGTGTTCTCGCCTTCGATGCCGACCTCCCAGGACCCGCCGTCAGCCTGCACGTGAACACCGGAGACTCCATGGAGTTGACGCGCGCAGGCGGCCGCATGGCCCTCCTTCTCGAAGCGCACTCTCAGCGGCGGCCGAATCGCCTTCTCGTTCGAAAACGGCGCTGCGCTGCTGACAATTCCTCTCTCATCCGATCCTTTGCTAACGTACGAAGCGATACGCGTAAGAAAAGACTGTCGTTAAAACGTAAGCGATCGATAAGATACGACTCGGAGGAAACGTTGTCAAGCGAGGGATCCGTCCGCGGGTGGCAGTTCGTCACGAATCACACCCAGGTGCTGTTGTGCATCGCTCGCGACCCTGACGTGCGCCTCCGCGACATCGCCGACTCTGTCGGCATCACCGTCGGATCGGCGCAGAGGATCGTGGCCGATTTGATCGAGGCCGGCTTCGTCGAGCGGACACGCGAGGGTCGGCGAAACCGCTACGTCATCAACCGGGAGTCGCCCATGCTGCGCCACGCCGCGCAGGACGGTCAGGAAATCGGCGGCCTGGTCGAGTTGCTCGAGCGCGACGGCGCGCAGTAACGACGGGAAACGGCCCCGAGCCAGGTTTGGCTGAACTCTGCGCCCGGTCGCGAGATCAGTGGTCGTGACCATGGCCACCGCCGTTGCCATGGTCGTTCCCGTTTCCGTTGCCCCCACCGTGGCCGTTGCCGTGATCGCCGCCGTTCCCCTGATTGTTCCCTTGGTCCCGGCTCTGGCCGTCGTCGCTGCCCTGCTCTTCCTGCTTCTTCCCGCCTTGCCCCCGCCCCTCGTCCCCTTTGCGGTCTCCGCCCGGCCGGGTGCTTCTTGCTGCGGCCCCAGCCTGAGCCCGTGTGCACGTGGTTTTTGTCGCCCTTGCCCTTCCCGGGACGGATCTCCTTGTGGAAGGGCGGCGGAGGAGGGGGCGCCGGAGGAGCGGGAGGTGCCGGCGGCTGCACGGGCGGAGGCGGAGGCGGAGCAGGTGGTGGTGGCGGGTTCGCCGGAGGCCCAGGCGGCGGCGGAGGCTTCGGCGCCGGCGGCCCAGGCGGTGGCTTCGGTCGTGGGCTCTTCCCCTTGCCCTTCCCGCTGCCGTGCCCCTGGGAGCGGCTCGCCGAGCCAGGTCCGCGGCGCGGGTGCCGGATGGCAGGAGGCGCGAACGAGACGAGCCTTACGAACGCCGCGCTCGGAGCCGAGGACGTCTGCGAGGAAGCACCGGTCGGTCCCTCCCGCAGGCGCTGCAGCTTGCGCCGAGCCCGGCCGTATGAGTGACAGGGAACTGAACGGCGTTTGTCCGAGCTCGGCGCGAAGCTCGGACGGCACGCCCGCGAGCACCCTTTGCGGCGCCTCGCCGTCGAGGGCAGCGCGCCACAGGTATCCGGCAGACATCGCCGCAGCGACGAGCGCAGACAGCCGCAGGGCCTGCGAGTTCAGCACACGATCAGTGTGACCCGAGCGTCAGACGGCGCAGTTACGCGGAATCCGGCGGCCGCGGCCTCGACCCGGTTCTTCCCCTTGTCCTTCGCGCGGTACAACGCGGTGTCGGCCAGGCGCAGCAACCCGTCCAGCGACTGGCCGTTCGAGAGCTCCGCCACCCCGAAGCTCGCGGTCACGTGCACCTCCTGGCCGTTGTCGCCGAGCCGCAGCCCGAGCTGGGCGAGCGAGCGGCGGAGACGCTCTGCGCCGGCACTCGCGCCCTCGATGCCGGTCTCCGGGAGCAGGATCGCGAACTCCTCGCCCCCGAGCCGGGCGGCCACGTCCATGTCGCGGCCGTGCGCACGCAGGAGATTCGCGAAGGCGAGCAGCACTTCGTCTCCCGCGTGATGCCCGAACCGGTCGTTCACGAGCTTGAAGTCGTCGAGATCCGCGAGCACGACGGAGAGCCGCCCGCCGAGCCGCTGGCCCCGCCCGATCTCCGAGCGGAGCGCATCGAGGAAGCGGCGCCTGTTCACGAGCCCGGTGAGCTCGTCCGTGATCGCCTGCCACTGGACGACGTCGTGGAGCCGCGCGTTCTCGAGCGCGATCGCGGCCTGCGACGAAAGCCATTCCGCGAGCTTCATCGTCTCGTCCTCGAAGCCGCCGTCCGGCGGGTAGAGCACGAGCTTCGTCGCGCTCGCCGAGTCGCCGGCCGAGAGGTCGAACTCGACCCCGGCCGCGCCGTCCAGCTCTCCGACCCAGCCGACCTCCTGGCCTTCCTGCAGGAGCCGTCCGCCCTTCGCCGCGGTCGCCTCGGTGATGACGTTCAGGATCACCGGCATCAGCGCCCGGGGATTGTGCGTCGCGGCGAGCGCGTCGCCGACGAGGGCCAGAGCCTCGCGGGCCTCGCGGCGTCCCGCTACCTGCGCGTGCCGGCGTTCGGTGTCGGTTCGGGCGCGGGAACCGCGCGCTGCTCCGGCTCGTGCCGAGGCTTACGAGCGACGCTGGCGAGGATCGCCAGAGTCAGGAGTGTCACGAGAGCCGCGAGAAAGGCGAGCGACCACTGGACCTGGGCGCCGACAACCTGTCCCGTGACCGAGATCGTCCGCAGGTACGACATCCAACGCGGTCGAGTCTAATCCGCGGCGCGCCCCGAACGAATCCCCCGAACGGGTTGTCCCGGGGGTCGATCGGTCCTAGGACCCATGTCCCCTGGCGGGCCGGACCCGACCCCTGCGACCGTTCCGCCCCAGTGAGAGACAAACGAATTATCGGAGGAGGAGTCAAAATGAATATGCGGGGGGTAATTGCAATCCTCGTGGGGTTCGCCGCCCTCGCCACCATCCTGGTCGCCGGGGCCGGCGCAGCCGGACCGAGCGTGACCGTCGGGGGCAACCTGGTGTTCGCCGCCATCGACCCCAGGGACGGAATGTCCGACATCTACGTGCAGCCGCCCGGTGGGCTCGCGTCGGTCAACATCACCCACAGCGCCGACACGCACAAGGACGGAAGCCCCGTCTTCGCGCCGAACGGCTCGAAGATCGCGTTCGTCCGGGCCAGCGCCCAGCGGCGCGAGCATCATGGTCGTGAACCCCGACGGCACCGGGCTCGTGAACGTCACGCCGCTGCAGCTCCGCAGGGCGATCAACACCGACCCGAGCTGGTCGGCGGACGGAACGCGCATCGCCTTCTCGAGCAACTTCGACGGGAACTACGACCTCTACTGGATCGACGCCTCGACGGCGGCGACCCAGCTGTCGCTGCCGCACCGTCTGACGAAGACGGAGGCGCCTGTGCAGAACCACGACCCGTCCTGGGCTCCGAACGGCAAGGACGTCGTCTTTTCGAGGACCGGCAACGGGATCTCGGACACCAACTCGGCTGAGCTCTTCCGGGTCGAGGTCGGCTACGTTGCGGGCCGGGCGCCTGACACGGACCCTGGCCGGCCGCGGCGACCTGTCGCCGGTCTACGCACCCAACGGGCTCTCGATCGCGTTCTCGAGCGACCGTGCAGGGAACGAAGACGTCTACATCTTCAATCTCACGACGAAGACGGTCACGGCAGTCACGAACAACCCGGCGAGGGACTTCCAGCCGGCCTTCTCCCCTGACGGGACGGCGGTCGTCTACGTCAGCACGCGCACGGGAGCGACCGAGCTCTTCGCCCAGAACCTGATCGGGCTCACGCCCGGCCCAGCTCCGGCCGTCCAGATGACCTTCGACGGCCTGATCAAATCGCACCCCAGCTGGGGTGCAACAGCGACGCATCCCGGACCGGTTGGTGCCCCAACGGAGACTCCCCTCCCGAGGCCAACGGTTGGGACTGCGTCCCCAGCGGCGAGTTAGCAACGCTGGGGGGTCAACCCGCGATCCCCGTGCTGCGGCAAGTAGCCGGGGGTCGCGGGTCTTGTTTCGAGTCAGCGTCTGCCGCGGCTGACGACGAGATTGACCTTGGTGCCGACGGCGAGCGTCCTGCCGGCCCGGGGGCTCTGGCTCACGACTCGGCCCCGCGTGCGCTGTCGAGCGTGCGTAGCGGACGCGGCCGACGGAGCAGTGCGCCGCTCTGATCGCCCGCCGCGCGGGAGTCAGGCCTCTTCCGATCAGCTTCGGCACCTTGCAGTGCGGCACCGGAGGCGCCGTGGTCGAGACCGTGAAGCTCGTCTTGATCGTCGGGTGCACGTCGCACTTCAGGCGGTACGTGCCGACGCGGAACGTGAGGCGCCAGACCGGGTGCTCGATGTCCTCGACCGATGTCTTCTCGTCGATCCCCGGCCCCGTGAGATGAAGGTCGTGGTTCGCGGAGAGGTCGTGGACCTGCACGTTGTACGTGCCCGGAGGGAGGTTCGTCAGCTTGCGGCCGTCGGCGTAGAAGGTCGCGATGTGGGCGTCGGGGCCGACGGTGAAGATCAGGTCCGGCTGCCCTGAGGGCGGGGGTGGCGCAGGAGGCGGCGGCGGCCCGGCGGGGCTGGGCGGAGGAGGCGGCGGCACGGGAGGCGGCGGTGGCGGCGGGATCGGCGGGTGGACGGTGACGATGCCGCGGATCTGTTCTGGGTCCGCGTCGGACTGCCACTGGTAGTCGCCCACCTCGAAGGTGACGGTCCAGCACTCCTCGCTCGTTCCGGCCGCAGTGGTCTGACGGTTGAGGTGCGAGCCGCCCCAGGTCACGTCACTCAGGTGAAAGTTCTGAACCGTCGACGTGTCGTCGATCGCGAGCACGAACGTCCCCGCGTTGATGTGCTCGGCCCCGCGCCCCGTCGGGTACCGGAAGAATCCGCCGTCGTCGCCCGCGTGGCCCACGAAGTTCGGGTCGCCCAGACAGGGCAGCCGCTGACCCATGGCGCGCGCTGGCACTCGCCGGGAGCACGACGAGAACGGTCGTCAACGCGACGGCCAGGGCGAGATAGACGTGTCGCCTGCGGAGCATCCCCCTAGCTCGGCAGCCTACTGCAGGACTGCGATCAGGACTAGCCCGGGAGGAGCTGCACCGTGAGCTGCAGGACCCGCCCGTGGCCGATCAGGAAGTCGGTCGCACGCGTACCGGGCTTCCCGCTGCCGAGCCGGCACCGGCGGAAACCGCCCGCGGGCGCGCAGACGACGGACGGATAGGCCCGCTTGACCGCAGCCTCGGTCGAATCGACCCCCACGCCGGACCGGGTCCGATCGTTCGTGTGCGTCGTCGTGACCTCGACCACGCGGCCGAGACGGAAGCCGACCCAGACGCGCGCGTAGTAGAAGCGGCCGCCCCCGGAGCCGATCGGCCGCCCGAGCTTCGCCCGCACCTGCGCCTTGCTCATGCCGAGCGACACCCCGCCATCCCCTGCTGCGGACGGACGGCCGCGGACGTCGACGATGGTGCGAGCAGGGCGACAGACGGCGAGTGCGAGGGCGATGCGGCGCATGTGCCGTCTATCGGCACTCGGCCGCCTCGGCACAACCCTCGCTTAGAGCAGGTGCGCTTCGACGTCGGGCCGGCTCGCCTGCCAGGCCTTGACGTACAGGTCGACCTCCAGGCGCGCCTGCTCCTCGCCGAGCGCGTCCGGGACCTCGACGATCACGGCCTCGTCGCCATCAGCGCGGGCCTCACAATCTGCGCGCCGCAGGAACTCGAGGAGCTCCTCCTGTGCCTCTGGGTGCACCTGGATCCGCATGGTCCCCCCTTTTCCTCACTGTGGGCGATGCGACGCCGATTTGTCAGCTATCCGAATTGCCAGGAAGAGCGACAGCGGGGCCGGCCGGTACGCTCAGCGCCATGAGCGTCCTCACCTCGCAGATCGAGCGCGAGTCGGAGGTCTTCGCGGAGCGGCGCGGGCAGATGGAGGCGCTCGTCGCAGAGCTACGCGAGCGCACGCGCGCAGGTCGCGCGAGGCGGCGGCGACAAGGCCATCGAGCGCCACCGCGGGCGCGGGAAGCTGACGGCCCGTGAGCGGGTCGACCGCCTGCTCGACCCGGGAAGCGCCTTCCTCGAGCTCGGCGCCTTGGCCGCCTGGGACGTGTACGACGGCCAGGCGCCGTCAGCCGGAATCGTCACCGGGATCGGCGTCGTCGAGGGCCAGGAGTGCGTGATCGTCGCCAACGACGCGACGGTCAAGGGCGGCACCTACTTCCCGCTCACGGTCAAGAAGCACCTGCGCGCCCAG
Source organism: uncultured Actinomycetes bacterium (assembly GCA_963790695.1). Classification (GTDB taxonomy): domain Bacteria; phylum Actinomycetota; class Thermoleophilia; order Gaiellales; family Gaiellaceae; genus VAXT01. Next base: position 121,543 of record CAWBPX010000001.1, read on the forward strand.
GAGGTTGCCGAGCAGAACGAGCTGCCCTGCATCTACCTCGTCGATTCGGGCGGCGCGTTCCTGCCGCTCCAGGACGAGGTCTTCCCCGACCGCGAGCACTTCGGCCGGATCTTCTTCAACCAGGCGCGGATGTCCGCGAAAGGCATCCCGCAGATCGCCTCGGTCATGGGCTCGTGCACGGCCGGCGGCGCCTACGTGCCGGCGATGAGCGACGAGACGATCATCGTCAAGGGCACGGGCACGATCTTCATCGGCGGGCCGCCGCTCGTGAAGGCGGCGACGGGCCAGGACGTGACCGCCGAGGAGCTCGGAGGCGCGGACGTCCACACGCGGCAGTCGGGCGTGGCCGACCACTACGCGACGAGCGACGAGCATGCGCTGGCGATCGTCCGCTCGGTCGTCCGCAACCTGCACCGAGCTCCGAAGGACGCGCCCTGGGATCTCGTTCCGGCCGAGGAGCCCGTCGTCGACCCGTCCGAGCTGTACGGGCTGATCCCGGAGGACTACCGGCAGTCGTTCGACGCTCGCGAGGTGATCGCGCGGATCGTCGACGGCTCGCGCTTCCACGAGTTCAAGGAGCTCTACGGCGAGACGCTCGTCTGCGGGTTCGCGCGGATCGAGGGCTATCCGGTCGGGATCCTCGCGAACAACGGCGTCCTGTTCGCGGAGTCCGCGCAGAAGGGCGCGCACTTCATCGAGCTCGCCTGCGAGCGGAAGGTGCCGCTCGTCTTCCTGCAGAACATCACGGGCTTCATGGTCGGGACCGAGTACGAGGCGGGCGGGATCGCACGGGACGGGGCGAAGCTCGTGATGGCGGTCGCCTGCGCCGAGGTGCCGAAGTTCACGGTCGTGATCGGCGGCTCGTTCGGGGCCGGGAACTACGGGATGGCCGGGCGCGCGTACTCGCCGCGGCAGCTGTGGATGTGGCCGAACGCACGGATCTCGGTGATGGGCGGCGAGCAGGCGGCGACCGTGCTGACGATGGTCGGCGACGCGGACCCCGACGAGATTCGCGCCAAGTACGAGCACGAGGGGAATCCGTACTACTCGACGGCGCGCCTGTGGGACGACGGGATCATCGACCCGCTCGACACGCGGCGCGTGCTCGCGCTCGGGATCTCGGCGGCGCTGAACGCGCCGATCCCGGAGACGAAGTTCGGCATCTTCCGGATGTAGCCGGCGTTACGGCACGTACTGCTCGTCGATCGCGACGACCCGGCCGTCCTCGATCGTCAGCCAGTAGAGGCCGTACTTGCCCCGGTAGGGCGCGGCATACGTCTGCCGGCCCTCCATGAACGACGCGAGGAACGGGCCGAGCTCGCCCGGCTTCCCATGCCTGCACAGCGGGCAGCGCTTCGCCGTGATCCGGGCGTCGTTCGCGAGCGGATAGGTCTTCGTCGCCTTGTCCGGCGTTCCGGATGTAGTAGTCGTTCGGAACCGGCTCGCCCGGCTCGACCGCGCCGTCCTCCTCTGCCGCTTCCTGCGCCTTCTTCCCGGTGAGGAACGCGGCCTCGTCGAAAGCCAGCGTGACGGCTGGGCCGGCAGTGGAGACGCTCCGGATGTACCCGAAGCGCTCGGCCGCCGCGAGGAGCCGCCGTGGTGGTTGCGACCGTCGTCGTCGGCGCGGTCTGCGTGGGTTCCGGCGCCGCCGCGCCGCCGCTCTCCCCGCAGGCCGACGGGAGCAGCAGAAGCGCTCCGCAGGCGACAAGTGCTCGGACGGCCAACGCGGTGCCACCCTAGCCCGCCGTTAGGCTGGAGAAAACCCGCAGGAGGGGACATGGCGAAGTACGACCTGGCCCGTTGGGACGAGCTGGATGGAGTGGTCAAGAAGGTGCGCAGGGCGCTCGGAGTGACGGCGTTCGGCGTCAACTACTTCGACCTCCCGCCCGGCGCCGAGGGCCTCGAGCACAACGAGACGCAGACGAACCAGGAGGAGGTCTACGTCTACGTACGCGGCTCGGGCCTGCTGCACCTCGACGGCGAGGCGGTCGAGGTCGGCGAGGGCATGGCCGTGCGCGTCGACCCCGAAGTCACGCGGCAGCCCGTCGCGGGGGACGAGGGCCTGCAGTGGGTCGCGATCGGCGCGCCGCGCGAAGGCGCGTACGAGCCGCCCTCGTGGGGTTAGGCTCGCTCCATGCACACCATCGAGCTGACCGACGAAGAGCTACGCATGGTTCACCAGGCGCTCCACTCGTACCTGGACGACTTCGGGCACGACGAGGCAGACGTGCTGCGCGCCATCAAGGCGCTCATCGCGAAGCTTCCTCGGCCCTAGTGCTGGTCCGCCTCGTCATCTGGAACCTCGCGGACTCGAAGACGACGATCGAGGAGCTTCGCCGCTACCTGCGCGACGAGTCGGTGGACGCGTTCGAGGACGTGCCGGGGCTCCGCTTCAAGGCCTGGTTCTCGGACGAGCCACGGATCGCTGGGGCGCCGTCTACCTCTGGGAGTCGGCGGAGGCGGCCCAGCAAGAGCTTCCGAGCCGCGCGCGCGAGCTGATCGGCAAGGAGCCGGACATCGGCGAGGAGTTCGACGTCGAGGCGACGATCGAGGGGCAGTTCGTGGTCGACGAGCTGTCTCGGCGCGGGCTGGCCTTCGAGGACTAGAGCACCAGCTCCTCAGGAAAGACCGCGCCTTCCTCGAAGCGCTCGAGGCGGTACGGGCTCAGGTCGAAGGACGACTCGCCGCCGAGCAGCTCCTCGGCGACGGCTCTCCCGACCGCGGGCGACTGCATGAACCCATGCCCGGAGAAGCCACAGGCCGCGTACACGCCGTCGCCGACCCAGCCGATGATCGGGTGCGCGTCCGGCGTCATGTCGTAGAGCCCGGCCCAGGCCCGCGCGACCGGCGCACCTGCCGCCGCCGGGTATCGGTGGCCGACCCGAGCGCGCCAGTCCTCGACGAGCGCCTCGTCCACCTCCTCGCGGTCCGTCCAGCGCGCGGTCGGCTCGGACATCGCGAGCCGAAGCGCGTCGCCCGCGCGACGGAAGTGGAACCCGGTCTCCGCCTCGAGCACCATCGGCAGGTCGTCCGGCAGGCCCTCGACCGGGCCGACCTCGACCAGCTGACGGCAGAGCGGCCGCACGGGAAGCTCCGGCCAGAGCTCCGCGGAAGTCGCCCCGGCGGCGATCACGAGCACGTCGCGGTCGAGCTCGCGGGCGTCGACTCCCTCGCGCAGCTCGACTCCCGCGCGGCGAACGAGCTCCCGGGTGACCGCCTCCGGGTCCGCGACCCCGTCCTCCCAGCAGCAGACGGCACCGACCACGTCGTCGACCCGCAGCCCGGCGACACGCGAAGCGTCGACCCGCTCCACGGGCACCCCGAGCCCGCGCTGGAGCTCCGCCCGCTCCTCGAGCGTCGCAAGCCCGTCCTCGGTCGTGGCCAGGAACAGGTAGCCGACCGGCTGGAAGAACGACGGCCCCAGCTCACGGAAGAAGCCGATCGACTCACGCGCCAGGCGCACCTCGGCCGCGGTCGAGAACTGCTGGCGAACGCCGCCCATCGCCTTGCCCGTGGCGCCCGATGCGACCCGGCCGCGATCGGCGAGGACGACGTCGTCGGCTCCTCGCAGCGCGAGCTGGTACGCGATGTTGGCGCCGATCGCCCCCGCGCCGGCTATGACGATTCGAGCCACGCGCCGAGCGCCTCCTGCTCGTCGGGCAAGAGCGTGCGAAGCGGTCGCCGAACGTCCTCGCGAACCGGGACGCCGAGCCGGCCGAGGCAGAACTTCGCCGCGGCCTGGAACGGGAACCGCTCGAGCGCCTCCCGCAGCTTGCTCACGTCGCCCGCACGCTCGCGGACGAGCTTCGCCACAGCTTCCGGGAACACCGAAGCGAGCCCGGACACGGCCCCGGCCGCCCCCCGCTCCAGGCCGCGCACGACGAGCGACTCCGCGCCGACGAAGACGTCGAGGCCGTCGACGATGTACGGCTCCACGTCCTCGAACGGCTGGTTCGAGACCTTGAGGCCGGCGAGGTTCGGGGCCAGCTCGCGAACCTCCCGGATCACGTCGGGCGGGATCGAGTACCCCGCCCGAGCCCGAAACTCGTAGAGGTAGAACGGCAGCGGCGCACAGGCTTCTGCGGCGGCGGCGAAGTGCAGCGTCAGCGCGCGTTCGTCGAGCGCGTAGTACGGCGGCCCGATGACCGCGACCGCGGCCGCGCCGATCTCGGCCGCATGCTCCGAGAGCGCGGCCGTCTCGGACGGTGGTCTGCGCGCCGCAGTGCACCGCGACGTCGAACCCGTCCGGCGCGGCCGCGACGAAGAGCTCGGCCGCCCGCCTGCGCTCGTCCTCCCGCAGCAGGATTCCCTCGCCGGTCGTCCCCAGCGCGAGGATCCCGTCGAGCCCGCCGCTGGCCAGGTACCCGACGTACGGAGCGAAGGCGTCCTCGTCCAGCGCCTCTCCCCCGTCCCGAAGCGGCGTGACCGCGGCGGCGAGCGCTCCTTTCAGCATGCTCCGACTCTAAGCTCACGCGCATGGGCGCGCTGCGCATCGAGCGGGACGGACACGTCCTCAAAGTCACGATCGCGAAGCCCGAGCGGCGAAACGCCTTCGACGCCGAGCTGATCCGCGAGCTGACCGAGGCGTTCTCCGATGTCGGCGACGCCCGCGCGGTCGTCCTGACGGGCGAAGGCGAGAGCTTCTGCGCCGGCGCCGACATCGAGTGGCAGCGCTCGTCGATCGACCTCTCGTACGAGGAGAACGTCGAGGACGCGCTCCGCCTGTACGAGATGCTCGCGACGATCGACGGCTGCCCCGCGCCCGTCGTCGCCTGGATCCAGGGCTACTGCCTCGGCGGCGGCTGCGGCCTCGCGGCCTGCGCTGACATTGCGATCGCGGCGGAAGACGCGACGTTCGGGTTCTCCGAGGTGAAGCTCGGGATCATCCCGGCAGTCATCTCGCCGTTCGTGCTCGCGAAGATCGGATCGGGAGCAGCGCGCCGTTACGTGCTCACCGGCGAGCGGTTCGGCTCCGAGGTCGCGCTTCGGATCGGGCTCGTCAGCGAGATCGCGCCCAGCGCCGAGCACGTGGTCGCGGAGCTGCTCTCCGCGGGCCCCGCGGCCGTGCGGGAGGCAAAGCGCCTGGTGCGGCCAGATCCGGGCGACGGTCGCGCCCTCGCCGAGCTCGCGGCGAGGATGCGGACGAGCGACGAGGGCCAGGACGGGCTCCGCGCCTTCCTGGAACGGCGAAAGCCCGGCTGGACCGACTGACGGCGTGCGCCGTCTGCTGTTCCTCGTCGGCGGGATCGTCTTCGTCGACACGATGTTCTTCGCGGCGCTGACGCCGCTCCTGCCCGACTACGCCGACAAGTACGACCTCTCGAAAGCGGGCGCGGGAGTCCTCGCAGGCGCGTATCCGCTCGGCGCGCTCGTCGGCGGCATCCCCGGCGGTCTCGCCACGGCCAGGTTCGGCGGGCGCCGGACGACGATCGCCGGTGCGCTGCTGATCGCCGTCAACACGATGATCTTCGCGACGGCGAACTCGATCGTCGTGCTCGATCTGGCCCGCTTCGCGCAGGGCTTCGGCAGCGCCTTCGCCTGGACGGCCGGCCTGACCTGGCTGGTCGGCTCGACACCCGCGGCACGGCGCGGCCAGACGATCGGGACGGCGATGGCGGCGGCGATCGTCGGCGCGCTCTTCGGGCCGGTGCTCGGCGGAGTGGCATCGGTCGTCGGTCGCGGCGTCGCGTTCGGCGCGGCGGCCCTGGTCGCGGTGGGGCTGGCCGTCTGGGCGTTCTTCACCCCCGAGCCGCCGCCGGAGAAGCCCCAGCCGGTCGGGCTCTTCATTCGAGCGCTGCGGAGCCGCCGGATCCAGCTCGGCGTCTGGTTCGTCGTCCTGCCCGCGCTCTTCTTCGGGACGTTGAGCGTCCTGGCGCCGCTGCGGCTCGACGAGCTCGGGTTCTCGGCCGTCGCGATCGGCGTCCTCTGGCTCTGCACGGCGGCGCTCGAGGCGACCGCGAACCCGATCGTCGGCCGCATCACCGACCGGGTCGGGCGAATCGGGCCGATGACCGTGCTCGCGCTCGCGTCGGCCATCGCGACCGCAGGCCTGCCGTGGCCCGGACGCGCGGCCGTCCTCGCAGTGCTCGTGGTCGCGGCGAGCATGAGCTTCGGCAGCTTCTGGACGCCGGCCATGGCCCTGCTCTCGGACGAGGCCGAGGCGCGCGGCCTCGAGTACGCGTACGCGTTCGCGCTGATCAACATCGCCTGGGCTCCGGGGCAGGCAATCGGGGCGGTCGGAGGCGGCGGCCTCGCCGAGTTGACGTCGGACGCGGTGCCCTACCTGCTGCTCTCGGGCGCGTCCCTGATTACGTTTGCGGTGCTATGGAGATTCAGAAGCTCCTCGTAGCGAACCGGGGCGAGATCGCCGCGCGCGTCTTCCGCGCGTGCCGCGAGGCCGGAATCGGCACCGTCGCGGTCGCTGCGCCGGACGATCTCGGCTCCTTCCACACCCGCCACGCCGACGAGACCGTCGAGGTCGCGAGCTATCTCGACTCCGAGGAGCACGTCCGCGCGGCCAAGAAGGCGGGAGCGGACGCGATCCATCCCGGCTACGGCTTCCTGGCGGAGAACCCGGATTTCGCCGAGGCCGTCGAGGCGGCGGGCCTTCGTTTCGTCGGACCGACGCCCGAGGCCCTCCGCTCGGGCGGCGACAAGCTCGAGGCGAAGCGGATCGCGGTCGAGGCGGGCGTTCCGACGCTGCCTGCCGGCGAGCCGGACGACATCGGCTTCCCGCTCGTCGTCAAGGCCGCTGCGGGAGGCGGCGGCCGCGGGATGCGCGTCGTCCGCGACCCGGCCGAGCTCGGGGACGCGATGGACGCCGCGCAGCGCGAGGCCAAGGCCGCATTCGGCGACGACCGCGTCTACTGCGAGCGCTACGTCGAGCGTCCGCGTCACGTCGAGATCCAGCTCCTGGCCGACGGGCAGGGGACGGTCCTCTCCCTCGGCGAGCGCGAGTGCTCGGTCCAGCGGCGCCACCAGAAGGTGCTCGAAGAGTCGCCCTCCCCCGCGCTCGACCCCGACCTGCGCGCGCGGATGAGCGACGCCGCGGTCGCCTTCGGGCGGGCGCTCGGCTATCGAAGCGCGGGCACGGTCGAGTTCATGCTCGACGGCCGCGACTTCTACCTGCTCGAGCTGAACGGCCGGATCCAGGTCGAGCATCCCGTGACCGAGCTCGTCACCGGGGTCGACATCGTCCGCGAGCAGCTCCGCGTCGCCGCCGGCGAGACCTTGCAGGAGACCGCGACGAGAACGGAGGGGCACGCCGATCGAGGTGCGGCTCTACGCCGAGGATCCGCGCACGTTCCTCCCGCAGGCGGGCCGGATCGAGCGGCTGCGGCTTCCCACCGGGATCCGCGTGGACGCGGGCGTCGACGAGGGCGACGAGGTCGGCGTCGCCTACGACCCGATGATCGCCAAGCTGATCGCCCACGGCCCGACCCGCGACGAGGCGCTCTTCAGGCTGCAGGACGCGCTCGCGGAGACCGCCGTCGAAGGGCTGACGACGAACCTCCCGTTCCTGCGCTGGCTCGTCGCGCATCCCGCCCTCCGCGCGGGCCGGACGACGACGGCGTTCCTCTCCGACTACCCGCCGCTCTCCGCTCCGCCCGTGCGGTTGCCGAGCGGCCCCTGGGACGGCGCGTGGCGGATGAACCTCCCGGCGCCGGCGCCGCACACGCCGCCCGACCTGGACGACGCTGGCGCACACCCGCGGCGGCCAGTCCGGGGTCGAGCAGAGCGCGCTCGACCGCTCCGATGCCCGGCACGGTGATCAAGGTGCTCGCCGCCGCCGGCGACAAGGTCGAGCATCGCCAGACCCTCCTCGTCCTCGAGGCGATGAAGATGGAGACGCCCGTCGTCTCCCCCTACGCCGCGACCGTCAGGGCGGTGAACGTCGAGGAAGGCGACCGGGTCGCGGGCGGCGCCGTCCTCGTCGAGCTCGAGGAGTAGCTAGCGGAGACCGTCGTGGGGTAGACGAACCGTCGACCGTCCGCGGAACCAAGACCAGGGCCCGAGAGCGGGGCCGGCGGGCAGCTCGGAGTGACTCGGGCGAGCCGGGTCGACGCCGAGCCGATCCGGAGGTGGCGACCGTCGCGCGCGACACAGAGACTCGGATGCAGGCCGTCGGAAAAGACGCAAGTCGACGACCGCGTCGATCCCAGGCGAAGTAGTCGGCGCTGGCGATCTTATGTGGCAGGCCCCCGCGTACGGGGACGGTTGCAAGCCGGACCGTTTTCTTCCCGAAGCGTTTGATGACGGCGATCTCACCGCCCGCCGGCGACCACTGCACGCCATAGACGAAATGCGCGAGGAGTCGTTTGCCTCGACCTCGAGCGCCCTCGACGTACGCGTCCGTCGTATCGCCGTCCGATGCCATGTACGCGATCCGCCGGCCGTCAGGAGACCACGACCAGTCCTCGAACGTCGACAAGGGTCGCCCGCCGCCGCCCAGCGTCCAGTCGCCCCGTCTGCCAGGTCCGGAGCACGACGAGCGTGTTCGACTCTCACCGTACGGATTCAGGATCTGCCCGAACGAGCAGGCGCGTCCCGTCCGGCGACCACAGAGGGCCGCCATGGCTGTCTCACATTCTGGGCGACCCTCCGTAACCCGCTCCCGTCCGGTCGCACGACCCAGAGCGCGAGATCGGAGCAGAAGTAGGGCTCGCAGGCAGTCATCGCGACGAAGGCGATGACGCTTGCCGTCCGGCGACCAGACTCGGAGCGAGCTCGTCATGTTCCAGGGACCGTCGGCGAGCTTCCTCTGCCCGCTGCCGTCGGCATTCATCATCCAGAGACCGTGCGTCGGAGAGTCGTCCGCGACGAAGGCGATCTTCCGCCCGTCCGGCGAGACGGCGGGCCAGTCGTCGTCGAAACGCCATCGGGTCAGGTTCTTCGGTGCCGCTTCCGTCGACTCGGGCGGAAACGATCTGCGAGGCTAACCGACTCAGGTCGCCCGCTCCGGCAACACCGATGCGGTCCCGACGATCGAGGGCGAGAGCCGTACTCAGAGAGGACGAACGGCGCGATCCTCACGAAGTCTGACCCTAACGAGCAGAGCGTAAGGAGATCGTTAGGCCGCGGAAAACTGTTAGCGCGAAGCTCAGAAGAGCTTCTGGAGCTTGAGCGCGGCGCTCATGTCGCCGTCGATCTTGAGCTTGCCCGTCATGTACGCGGTCGTCGGGCTCTGCTCCTTGTTGACGATCTTGCGGAAGGTGTCTTCGGAGGCGCGGATCGTCACGTCACCGTCGGTCGCGCCTTCCGTCACCTTCGCGCCTGCATCGGTCACGTCGACCTTCCAGACGCCGGCACCCGTCGATGTCGAAGACATACGACTTGTTCACGCCCGCAGTCTGGGACGCGTCGACGCGCGACTCGAGGGTCTCGAAGAATTCGCGTGGCTCCATCGCCGCGCGAGGTTACCGAAACGGAATGGCTACGCCGCGCTCTGAGCCGCGGCCGGTCCCGGGACGTAGCGCTCGATGAGCGCGTACGAGAGCTCCCACTGCGCCTTGGCGATGGCCATGCGGTTCCGCTCCAGGTCGACCGACCCGGCCTCGGAGGAACGCAGAGCCTGGCGCTCGAGGGTGAGCGAGCTGAGGAGCTCCGTCAGGGATTCGACCGTGTGCGCGCGCGTGGCGCTTGAAGCGGATGGGCCGCAGGGAGGTCATGGCCACAGTCTGTATCGGCGTCGTCATCGAAAGGTAAAGACTGGTCGAAAGTTGTGTAAACCTTTCGTGACTCACCGTAGAAATCCTGTCGGTTACCATCGCGGCCCCTGTGAAGGTTGAAGTTCACCCCGCTACGGACGGTGCACCGGAGGCCGATGTCATCGCTGTGCCGGTCGGACCGGGCGGCATTCCGGAAGGCGCCCGTTCACTCGACGGAGTGACACGCGTCGCCGAGGAGGAGAGCCTCGCCGAGCGGGCCGCGAAGACAGCCGTCCTCTATCCCGACGGGCCGGCGCGCCGGATCGTCCTCGTCGGCCTGGGAGCCGCGGACGAGCTCGATGCGGACACAGTCCGCACCGCGGCGGCCGCGGTCGCAGACGCGGCAGAGCGCGTCGGCGGAACGCTTGCCTGGATCCTCGACGACTCGCTCCCGCACGCGGAGCAGGCGCGCGCTGTCGTGGACGGCGTTCTGCTCGGCTCCTACGACCCGGGGCGCTGGAAGAGCGAGGCGAAGGACGAGCCGCCGTTCGAGCGACTCGTGCTCGTGGGCGGAGAAGAGGATCTCGTCGAGCAGACGGCCCGCGCGGCGACGATCGCGGACGCAGCCAACCGGGCGCGCGATCTCGCGAACACCGGCGCGAACGAGCTCACACCCGAGCGCCTCGCCGAGCATGCGAGCGAGCTGGCCGCGCGCCACGAGCACCTGACCGCCGAGGCGCTCGGCCCCGAGGAGTTCACGAAGCTCGGCATGGGCGCCTTCGCGGGCGTGGCGCAGGGAAGCCACAACCCGGCGCGCATGATCGTCCTCCGCTACGACCCGCCCTCCCCGAAGGGCGACGTGCTGCTCGGGCTCGTCGGCAAGGCGATCACGTTCGACACCGGCGGCATCTCGATCAAGCCGGCGCTCTACATGGAGGACATGAAGGGCGACATGTCCGGAGGCGGGGCCGTGATCGAGGGCATCGGAGTGATCGCGGAGCTCGGCCTGCCGCTGCGCACGCTGGCCGTCGTCGCCGCGAGCGAGAACGCCGTCGGCGGCGGCGCCTTCCGTCCCGGCGACGTCCTGACCGCGATGAACGGCAAGACGATCGAGATCACGAACACCGATGCGGAGGGGCGCCTCGTCCTCGCCGATGCCCTCCACTACGCACGCGAGCTGGGCGCGACGCACCTCGTCGACTTCGCCACGCTCACGGGCGCGATGAACCGCGCGTTCGGCGACCTCTACGCGGGCGTCATGGGCAACGACGACGAGTGGCGCGACCAGATCGTCGCCGCCGGCGAGGAGAGCGGCGACCACGCCTGGCCGTGGCCGATGCACCGGCGCTACCGCGGGCTGATCGACTCCGCGTTCGCCGACATGAAGAACTCGTCCGTGCGCGGGCAGGCGCAGCCGACCTACGCGGCGTCGTTCCTCCAGGAGTTCGTCGGCGAGGGCCCGTGGGCGCACGTGGACGTCGCCGGCACCGCGTTCTTCACGTGGGGCCGCAACGACTATCTCTCGCAGAAGGGCGGCACCGGCTACGGCGTCCGCCTGATCGCCGAGCTGGCGACCAGACTGAGCGCGTGAACTTCGACCTGACCGAAGAGCAAGAGCTCGTCCGAAGCACGGTCCGGGACTTCGCCGAGCAGAAGGTCGCGCCCGTCGCGGAGGAGCTCGACCGCGAGCACCGCTTCCCGTACGAGCTCGTCTCCGAGCTGGCAGAGCCTCGGGTTGATGGGGATGCCGATCCCCGAGGAGTACGGCGGCGGCGGGAGCGACACGCTTTCGTACGCGATCGCGATCGAGGAGCTGACGCGGATCGACTCGTCCGTCGCGATCACGGTCGCGGCGCACACGTCGCTCGGGACGATGCCGATCTACCTGTTCGGCTCCGAGGAGCAGAAGCGCGAGTGGCTGCCCGACCTCGCGAGCGGGAAGAAGCTCGCGGCGTTCGGGCTGACCGAGCCCGGCGCCGGGCTCCGACGCCGCGGCCTCGCGCACGCGGGCGGAGCTCTCCGGCGGCGAGTGGGTGATCAACGGCTCGAAGATCTTCATCACGAACGCGGGCACGGACATCACCGCGTGCGTGACGATCACCGCGATCACCGGTGACGGCGAGATCTCGAACCTGATCGTCCCCAACGGGGCGCCCGGCTACGACGTCTCGGCGCCGATGGAGAAGCTCGGCTGGCGCGCATCCGACACGCGTGAGCTCTCGTTCAAGGACGCGCGCGTGCCCGAGGGGAATCTGCTCGGGCCGCGGGGCGAGGGGTTCCGCCAGTTCCTGGAGATCCTCGACGGCGGCCGGATCTCGGTCGCGGCGATGGGCGTCGGCCTCGCCCAGGGCGCGTACGACCTCGCCTACAGGTACGCGAAGGAGCGCGAGCAGTTCGGCAAGCCGATCGCGAGCTTTCAGGCGATCCAGTTCCAGCTCGCGGACATGGCCGTCGAGATCGAGGCCGGGCGCGCGCTCGTCTACAAGGCGGCGTGGCTCAAGGACGAGGGCCGGGACTTCGCCAAGGAAGCCGCGATGGCGAAGCTCTACACGGGCGAGCTGTCACACCGGGTCGTGAACCAGGCGCTCCAGATCCACGGCGGCTACGGGTTCATGGAGGAGTCGGCGATCGCGCGGCTGTACCGCGACCAGAAGATCCTCGAGATCGGCGAGGGCACCAACGAAGTCCAGCGCATGGTCATTGCGCGACACCTCGGCCTCTGAGGCTGGACTTCATTTTCCACTCTCCGCGGGCTGACCTAGCCCCTTCGGACCTGGCAGGTGCCTGGCACCGGACACGTGAAAATCGGCGAGGGGAGGCCTTCAGCGCATGGTGATCGCCGGCCATCTCGGCCTTCGACCTAGTCCCTTCGGACATGGCAGGTGCCTGGCACCGGACATGTCCTGGTACCGCGTCATCGTCGGGCTGAATTAGGATCTCTCCTCGTGCAGTTTCGGCAGTTCGTCGACGACGATCTCGGCTGCGCGTCCTACCTGATCGGCGACGAGTCCTCGGGTGAGGCCGTGGTCGTCGATCCCGCGTACGCGATCGAGCCCTACCTCGCGGAGGCCGAGAAGCGCCACGTGCGCATCACGCGCGTCCTCGAGACGCACACGCACGCCGACCACGTCTCCGGGCACGGGCGCTTCGCGCTCGAGCACGGCACGTCCGTCCACGTCCACCCGGCCGCCGAGCCGGAGTACCCGCACGAGCCGCTCGAGGACGGGCAGGAGATCTCGCTCGGCGACGTGAAGATCCGCGTCGTCCATACGCCCGGGCACCGGCCGGAGCACTGTTGCTTCACGGTGATCGACGGCTCGCGCGGCGAGGAGCCCTGGCTCGTGATCACCGGCGACTCGCTGCTGATCGGCGACGCGGCCCGGCCGGACCTGGCCAGCGAGGCGGCCGAGGGCGCCGCCGGGCTCTACGGCAGCCTGCAGAAGCTGCTCGAGCTCCCCGACGGCGTCGAGCTCTTCCCCGGGCACGTGGCAGGCTCGCTCTGCGGCGCGGGCATGAGCTCGAAAGCCTCGTCCACGATCGGGTTCGAGCGCCGCTTCAATCACGCGCTCAACGTCGACCAGGACGAGTTCGTCCTGGAGCGCACCAACTCGTCGACGCCGCGCCCGCCCAACATGGACAACATCGTCGAGCTCAACCGCGGGCCGTTCGTCGGCGCGCAGGAGCCGCTCGGGACGGTCGACTCGCCCGATGGCGGCTCGGTGCTCGACGTGCGCCGTCCGCGCGACTTCGTCTCCGGCCACGTCCACGGCGCGTTCAACGTCTCGCTCACGAGCTCCTCGTTCGCCACCAAGGCCGCGTTCGTCCTCACCGCGGACGAGCCCGTCGCGATCTACGCCGAGTCCGCCGAGGACGCGGAGACGGCGGCGCAGGGGCTCCGTTCCGTCGGCCTGTTCAACCTCCGCGGCTACCTCCCCCACGCCGACGCGACGGAGAAGATCGAGCCGATCGAGATCGACGAGCTCGAGAAGCCTCGCTCGCGAACGGGCCGGTCGAGATCCTCGACGTCCGCGAGAAGAACGAGCGCGACGAGGGCTACATCGACGGGACGCGGCACATGCCGTACCGGATCGTCCGCGCGTTCCTCGAGGACCTGCCCGACGACCGCCCGATCGTCACGATCTGCTCATCCGGCTCGCGCGCCTCGATCGCGGCCAGCGTGATCGCCTCGGCGGGGATGAAGGTGCGCCCGGTGCTCGGCGGCGGGATCCCGGAGTGGGCCGAGCGCGGCGGCAACATGGTGCAGTTCCGCCGCTGTGGCAGCTGAGCTCCGCGAGATCGTCCGCGCCGGACACGGCGCTCGCCTTTCCCGCGCTGCAGGCGCTGCGGCCTCACTACGCGAGCGAGGCGGCTCTCGTCGAGGACGTCGACGAGCTGCTGCGCGCCCGAGGGGTACCGCCTCGTCGGCGTCTTCGAGGACGGGACGGCGCACGCGCTCGCGGTCGCCGGCTTTCGGGTCCAGCACATGCTCTCCCGGGGCCGGTACCTCTACGTCGACGACCTGTCGACGCTGCCCGAGGCCCGCCGACGGGGCTACGCGCGGCTGATCCTCGACTGGCTGGACGAAGAAGCCACGCGCCTCGGGTGTGAGCGGCTCCATCTCGACTCGGCGGTCCGGCCCGAACGCATCGACGCGCACCGCCTCTATTTCAACGCCGGGCTCGCCATCGAGGCGTACCACTTCGCGAAACGCCTCGACTCAGGCTGACGCCGCCAGCAGAGACTCACCCTCCAGCACGTATCGGGTGGCACCCGCAGCGCGCCAGAATGGCAGCGCCCGGCGCAGCTCGGCGTCGGCTTCGGCCCGCCTCCCCTGCTCGACGAGTTGGCCCGCGGCCCGAAGGCGCATCATCGCCTCCGACGGCAGGTCGCCGATCTCGGAGTAGGCCGCGGCAGCATCGGCGTAGTCCCTCTGGGCGACCAACTTCGCGGCGTTGAGCCAAGGTGTCGTCCTCCCGATCCGGGCGACGAAATCGAGAAACTCCTCTTCTCGACCGAGTGCCGCAAGCGCCGGCGGGAGGTCCGTCGTCCACTCGCTGCTCCCGCCCGTGACGCTCAGACCCTGGCTCTCCCAGCGCGACAAGAACTCGCCCGCCAGGCTGTCGGCGTGTTGGACGTCCGTGGCGGCGAAGACGCGCGCACCGATCGCAAGCGCAGGCCAGAGAACCTGCGGGTCCTTCGCCAGCCTGGCTCGCTCGAGCGCCCGGGCGGCATCCTCCTCGGCGCCGCGAAGGTCGTCGCGACTCAGGCGGATCCGAGCCCGAAGCCACCTGCACGGGGTCTCCATCCAGAACTGGGTCTCGACGAAATCCGCGACATATCGGTCGAGAACGGTGAGCGCCTCGTCCCAGCGGCCCTCGTAGTACATCTCCCAGATGAGCTCGGACTCGAGCCAGCCCAGCCAATCGCCCAAGCCGAAGCGCTGCGCAAGCTTCAGGCCCTCCTTCGTGGTTGCGAGGCTACGGGCGATCTGTCCGAGATCCAGGAGGACGGAGCCGAGGTTGCCATAGGCGCGCACGCTCTCCGGAGAATTGGCCTCCACAGCGATGCGGACGCACTCCTCCAGGTCGTCCAGGCCGCCGAAGTCGCCGAGTGTGAGCCGCGCGATGCCGATGTTGTTGAGTGCATGCGAGCGTAAGGCGTCATTTCCGATCTCCTCCGCCATCTCCAGCGCCTTGCGCGCCTGTCGGATTGCCTCGTCGCTCTCACCGGCAAGCGTCGCGAAGCGGGAGAGGTTCGCGGCGACATAGGCCGTGGAGTACGAGGTCGGCGCGCCTTCGGCAAGCGCTTCGGCGGCGTGGAGCTTCTCGAATGCAGTGTCCCGTTGCCCGCGAAGCCAGAAGATCTCGCACGCAAGAACCTCTGCTTCGGCCGCGGCGGCTCTTTCGCCCGCGGCGAGAAGCGCGTCACGCGCCTCGACGATGAGGTCGAGGGAATCCAGCGGCTCGATCAGGTGCTGCGACCGCGCATGGCGGAACAAGACCTCGGCCAGTTCCGGATCGTCGCTCGGCCAGAGCTCCAGGGCGGCCTTGTAGAAGCGCTTCGCAGCCGGATAGGCCGCCAGCGAATACGCGCGATCGCCGGCTTCGCGGAGGCGGAGGCGCGCCCGACGGGTCAGCCCTTCGGTCTCGGCGCCCGCTGCCCGATCGAGCTCGAGCGCCGTCAGGTAATGGTGAGCGAGCATCTCGGCGTGGTCCTCCGGGCGCCCGAGCGACTCGATCCACTCCGCCGCCGCCTGGTGCTTCCTGGAGCGTTCCGCACGCGGGATCTGCGAGTACGCGACGTCACGGACCAGCAGGTGGCTGAAGACGTACTGGGTCTCGTCGCCGCACCGACGACTGGCGTTCACGCCGCACGAACTCCTTGCGCTCGAGGGCGTGCAGGAGGAGCTCCGCGGCGGCGCGGTCGACGGCCTCCGATGCGCTCCAGCGCTCCAAGCCAGAACACCTTCCCGACCACGGACGCGTCCTGGAGCAGCAGCTTCTCGTCGAGCGGAAGCGCGTCCAGTCGCGCCGCGATGATCCCCTGCACGGACTCCGGAAGCGTCAGCTCCGCCTGAGAGTCAGGCCCCAGGTCCTCGACCATCCGCGCGAACTCCTCCGCGTAGAGAGGGTTGCCGCCCGCCCGGGCGATGAGCGCCGATCTGCACCTCGGCGGCGAGAACGGCGCGCTCGAGGAGCGCGTGCACGAGCCGCGCGGTGTCGTCGTCCGAGAGCGGCGAGAGCGAGATCGTTGCCGCGTTCGGCTTCCCGCCGCCCCAGCCCGACCCGGCGGGCGAGGAGCTCGGGCCGCGCCGTGCATACGACGAGCAGCGGGACGCCGGTCGCCCAGTCGACGAGGTGGTCGATGAAGTCGAGCAGGCTGTCGTCGGCCCAATGCAGATCCTCGAACACGAGCACGAGCGGGCTCCGTTCCGCCATGGCCTCGAAGAACCTGCGCCAGGCGGCAAAGGCCTCGGCTCGACGATCGCCGCCGGCCTGGCTGTCCTCCGCGAGCCCGACCAGCGGCCGCAGGTGTGCTTCGACCCATGCGCGGTCGGTCGACCCGTCGAGCGCCTCGGTCACGACCGCGGAGAGCTTCTCCTCCGCCTCGAGCCGTCGAGTCCGTCTCGAGGATGCCCGCGTGCGCCTTGACCATCTCGGTGAGCGCCCAGAACGTGACGCCCTCCCCGTAGGGCAGGCAGCGGCCCTGTCGCCAGTAGATGAGCTCGGGCTCGCCTTCGAGCACCTCGAACAGCTCGGCGACGAGGCGGCTCTTGCCGATGCCCGGAACTCCGACGAGCGTGACGAGCTGCGGACGATTGCTCTTGCGCGCGCCCGCTGGAGCGAGTCTCGGAGGAGGTTCACCTCCCGCTCGCGTCCGACGAGCGGCGCTCCGCTGCGACCGCGACGTCGACGCCGAAGCGCGAGCGGGCCTCGATCGCCTCCCAGACGCGGATCGGCTCCGACTTGCCCTTCGCCGCGACCGCCTCACGCGGCTCGTACGAGATCGGCTGCTGCGTCGCCCGATACGTCGTCTCGTCGACCAGGACCCCGTTCACCGGGGCCGCGGACTGAAGACGGGCCGCCGTGTTCACGACGTCGCCCGAAGCCATGCCCTCGCCCTCCGTCGGACGAGCGCCGAGCGCGACGAGCGCCTCGCCGGTCGTCACCGCGACGCGAACCTGAAGCTCGCCCTCCTCGCGGATCCAGTCACGGATCGCAAGCGCCGCCCGAACCGCCCGCTCCGGATCGTCCTCGTGCGCCGTCGGCGCGCCGAACAGCGCCATCACCGCGTCGCCGATGAACTTCTCGACCGTCCCGCCGCGCCGCTCGAGCTCCGTGCGCAGACGCGCGTGATAGGGCTCGAGGATCGCGCGCACGTCCTCGGGATCCATCTGCTCGGCCCGCGACGTGAACCCGACGAGATCCGCGAAGAGGACGGACACGACCTTCCGCTCCTCGCGCGCCGCCTCCGCCCCGAGCTCGGTCCCGCAGCTGAAACAGAAGCGAGCGCCCTCCGGGTTCTCCTGACCGCACTGCGGGCAGCTCATCTCAGTGCATCGGGTCGACCGGATACCCGACCTGCTGCATGGCGTCGAGGATCGCGGCGCAATGCTCCCGGTCGCGCGTGAGGAGCGTGGCCTCGACCTCGGACTCGGTGACGGGCGTGTCCATCCCCTCTCGGTGGTGCTCGATCGAGACGACGTTGGCGTGCTCGTCGGCGAACAGCGAGAGCAGCTTGAGCAGCTCGCCCGGCCGGTCGGGGACGCGCGTGCGGACGACGAGGTAGCGGCCGGCGGTGGTCAGTCCGTGGCGCATGACCTGGATGAGCAGGGTCGGGTCGATGTTGCCGCCGGAGAGGAGTGCGACCGCCGGGCCGTCTCCGGGGACGCGTCCGGCGAGCAGCGCGGCCATCGCTGCGGCCCCCGCGCCTTCGACGACGAGCTTCGCCCGCTCCATCAGGAGGACGATCGCCTGGCTGATCTCCTCGTCGGTGACCGTGACGACCGACTCGAGCAGGTCGGCCAGCAGGCGCGACGTCAGCTCGCCCGGGTGCTTGACCGCGATGCCCTCGGCGATCGTGTAGCCGAGCTCGGTGTTTCCGGCCAGCGGAGCGCACGCGGCCGCCTGCACTCCGACGATCCTCACGTCCGGCTTCAGCGCCCGGAGCGCGAGCCCGATCCCCGAAGAGAGCCCGCCGCCGCCGACCGGGATCACGACCGTCTCCAGCTCGGGCAGCTGCTCGGCGAGCTCGAGGCCGATCGTGCCCTGCCCCGCGATCACGTCCGGGTCCTCGAACGGGTGGACGAACGTCGCGCCGCACTCCTCGACGTAGGCCTGCGCCGCCGCCATGGCGTCCTCGAAGGTCGCGCCGGTCAGCTCGGCGCGCGCGCCGTAGTTGCGCGTGGGCTCGACCTTGGCCATCGGCGTCTCGGCCGGCATGAAGATCGTCGCCTCGACGCCCGCCTCGCGTGCGGCCCAGGCGACCGCCTGTCCGTGGTTGCCCGCGCTGGCTGCGACGACGCCCGCCTTGCGCTCTTCGTCGGTCAGCGATTCGAGCTTGTTCGTCGCGCCGCGGATCTTGAACGAGCCGGTGCGCTGGAGCGTCTCCGCCTTCAGGTGCACCGGGCGGCCGATCATGCGGCCGAAGGTCTCGGTCGAGTAGAGCGGCGTCGTGCGCACGCCCTTGCCGGCGATCCGCGTGCGGGCCGCCTCGACGTCAGCGAGTGTGGGTGCTGTCTCCGTCGCCAAGCTTGAAAACCTTGTCCATGATCTCTCTCACAGCAGTGAGCGGGTCCAATTCTCGCTGCTGGACCGCGTCCAGGAGGCGCCGCAGCTCCGGATCGTGCTCCACGGCACGCTCGAGATGGGTCTTGGCGCGGGCCGAGGCGACGGCGAACACCTCGCGGGCGAGGTTCTTGCGGCGGCGCTCGGCGAGGAGCCCTTCGTCGTCCAGGAACGCGCGATGCCCCTCGACCTTGGCCCACAGATCGGCGACGCCCTCGTCCGTGACGGCCTCGGTGAGGACGATCGGCGGCTTCCAGGCGCGCTCCTTGTCGAGCGTCAGGATCGAGCGCACCTCGTTCAGCATCGTCTTGGCCGCAGGGTGATCCTTCTTGTTGACGGCGATCACGTCGGGGATCTCCATGATCCCCGCCTTCAGCGCCTGGATCGAGTCGCCGGAGCCGGGCATCAGGACGAGCAGCACGGTGTCGGCGATCCCGATCACCTCGACCTCGCTCTGGCCCGTTCCGACGGTCTCGACGAAGACGATGTCCTTTCCGGCCGCGTCCAGGACGAGCAGGGCCTGGAGCGTTGCCTCGGCCAGCCCGCCGAGGTGCCCGCGCGTGCCCATCGAGCGGATGAAGACCTC
The DNA here is from genome assembly GCA_963790695.1 of uncultured Actinomycetes bacterium. GTDB lineage: Bacteria > Actinomycetota > Thermoleophilia > Gaiellales > Gaiellaceae > VAXT01. The sequence goes on from CAWBPX010000001.1 coordinate 141,063, forward strand.
GGGGTCGAGGAAGTGCTCGGTGAGCCGGATGCGATCGCCGAGCAGGGCGCCCTGCGTGAACGGGCTCGACGGGTCGATGGAGATCACGCCGACGCTCTTGTCCTGGGCGCGGATCTGGCGCACGAGCGCGGCGATCAGGCTCGACTTGCCGACCCCGGGCGGCCCGGTGACGCCGACGACGTAGGCGGAGCCCGTCTCCGGGTAGACCTCGCGGACGAGCTCGTACGCCAGCGGGTCGCCGTTCTCGACGAGCGTGATCGCCCGGGCGAGCGCGCGCCGGTCGCCCTCGCGCACCCCCGCGGCGAGCGTCTCGCCGGTCCATTCCCGCCGCGCCGCCAGCTAGACCACCCCGGCGATCACGCTCGGTCTCGACGACTCGGACGTTCCTGATCCCGCGCGCCATCCCGTAGCCGACGATCCCGGCCGTCGCGACCAGGCCCGCGGAGACGCCCCAGACCCAGCGCGCGCCGAACTCGTCGAGCAGCGGGCCGGCGGCGACCATGCCGAGGCCGAGAATCAGATAGTTGGAGCTCATCAGCACGGTGAAGACGCGTCCGCGCATCGCGTCGGGCGCGCCGCGCTGCACGAAGAGCGCGTTGCAGACGACCGCGATCCCGTTCCCCACGCCGGAGACGATGACGCAGGCCGCCGCCATCCAGACGTTCGGCGACAGCGCAGCCGCTCCGACACCGAGGGCCAGTAGCCCGAACCCGGCGCCGTACACGGACGCGAGCTCGCGGTGCTCGATCCAGGCACCCACGCTCAGGCTCCCCACGACGAGACCCAGGCCCGCGCTCGCGAGCAGCAGGCCGTACCCGAAGTCGCCCGCGTCGAACGAGACCTTGGCCAGCACGACCTCGCCGACGTTCACGCCCGCGTTCCCGACCATGGCGACGTTCCAGGCGATGAGCACGGTCAGGAGCGCGCGCGAGCGGACGATCATCTTCAGGCCGGCCGCGATGTCCTGCAGGTGCCCCTCGGTCACGGCCTGCGCGGCCTGGAGCAGCCGGGCCGGGATGCGCAGGATGAGGGACGCCGACCAGAGGAACGTGATCGCGTTGACCACGTACGCCCAGTCCGGGCTCGTCGCGGCCACGAGGATGCCGCCGGCGAGCGGCCCGATCACGGTCGTCAGTGCGTCGGCGGCCTGGAGCATCCCCTGCGCACGCGGCAGCTCGGAGTCCTCGACGAGGTTCGGAAGGCTCGCGTAGACGGCCGGCCGGAAGAACCCGGTCGCGAAACCGGCGACGCCCGCCAACACGACGATCTGCGTCGCGCTACCGGCGAACGGAAGGATCAGGAAGACCGCGAAGCGAACGAGGTCGGCCGCGACCATGACGCGCCGGCGCGAGAGCCGGTCGACGAGCGGCCCGGCGAGCAGGCCGATCGCGATCGCGGGGACGAAATCGGCCAGGAGGAGCGCCGCGATCCACTTTCCGGAGTGGGTTCGCCCCCAGACGTCGAGGTTCAGCGCGACGAACGCGAGCCACGTGCCGAAGCCCGAGCCGAACGCGGCCAGGAAAAGCAGGCGGAGCGGACGCACCCGGCGCAGCAGGTCCTCCTGCCTCCCGAACACGCGGTGCATGACTCCGGAAAACACGCCGAGCACGGTCGTCGCGGAGGTTAGAGGCTCGGGAAGGCGAAGCGGGAGCGTGCGGGAGAAATGTCAGCCCAGAGTTACACTCAACCGGCCATGTCCGCTCCAGCCCGGTCCCCCGCAGCCGGGCGCCGAAGCCGCGTCCTCCTGATCCACGCCAACCCGTTCCAGCGGGTCACGCCCGTGCCCGCGTACGGGCTCGAGCGAGTGCGGACGGCGGCCGAGGACGCGGGCGCCGAGGTCGAGCTCCTCGATCCCTATCTCGTGTCCGAGGATCCGATCGGAACCGCGCGCGAGGCGGCCGAGCGTTTCGAGCCGGACCTGATCGGGCTCGGGATCAGGATCATCGACGACTGCATCGTGGTCGACAGGCTCGAGGGCGAGGAGCCGATCGACGTCAGCTTCCTGCTCCCGGAAGTGCGTGAGCTGCGCGAGGCGCTCGGCGGAGGTCGCGCCGGAGGCGACGTTCGTGGCCGGCGGCGCGGGCTTCTCGGCATGCCCCCAGGAGTGCCTGGAGTACCTCGACCTCGAGTACGGCGTGGTCGGTGCGGGCGAGGCCGCAATCGCCGCGCTCGTTTCGGACGTGCCCCGGGGTCAGACGCCTGGACTGGTCCGGAAGGGAGAGGCTGACGGGATCGAGGCGTACCACCTCGGGTTCGCCGGGCCCACGCGCCGCGAGCCGCTCTACGCACCGGCGAACTCGTTCCCGGTGCGGACGCGCATCGGCTGCGCGATGCAGTGCGTGTACTGCACGGCGGCGAATCTCGGGCGGCAGCACGCGAACGGCGACCTCGAGGTCGTGCTCGAGGAGCTCGAGCGGACGGTGGCGGCAGGCGCGCGAGCGAGGCGTCGGCCGCGTCCCGATCTTCTTCGCCGACGACGAGTTCAACCTCCCGGACGAGCGGCACCCGATCTCCGTGCTCGAGGGGCTTCGCGACCGAGGGCTCGAGCGTCACATCACCTGGCGCGCGTACTTCAATCCGACTCCGTTCTCGCCCGAGTTCGCAGACCTCGTTCGCGAGACGAACGGTCACGTGTCGATCACGGTCGACAGCGCGGCCGATCCGCTGCTCGAGACCGCGCAGAAGCCGTTCCGGCGCAGGCACCTGGACGCGCTCGTCGCGCTGCTCGGCGAGAAGGGCGTGTCCGCCGACCTCGGGCTGATCTTCGGGCTGCCCGGCGAGACCGAGGAGACGATCGCGGAGACGATCGCCTTCGTCCGCTCGCTGCCCGGAGTCGATCGAGGTCGTCTACTCGGCAGGCGCGCGCGTGTATCCGCACACGCCGCTGGCGGCGATCGCCGCGCGCGAGCCGGAGCGCCTCGTCGGCGCGGACGACCCGAGCTTCCTGACGCCGGTCGTCTACTCGAGCCCGGCGCCGCCGCGCGAGCTCGCACGCCGACTCGACGAAGAGCTGCGCGACCTGCCGAACGTCAGCCGCGTCGGGGTCGCCTACCGGAGCGGCCTGACCACGCTCTCCGATGCCTATCGCGCGGCCCTGTCCCAGAACGGCAAGCACAGCTGGGCCGAGATCCTCGAGCGCGCGGCGCACGACGACACGCAGCGCAAGCCGGCGGAGACGATCGCCGCGTGCCTCCAGGTCGCGCTCTGGCACGGCCGGTACGAGCTCGCGTCAGCCGCGGCGGCGCGCCTGCTCCGGGAAGACATCCCGCCCGAGATGTCCCGGGCGCAACTCCGCTTCGCCCGCCTCGCGTACGGCGGCCTCGCCCTGGCCGATCGAGCTAAGGCCGCGCTGCGGCGCTGAGCACCCGGCCGAGCGCCTCGCCGAAGAGCTCGTTCTCCTCGGGCGTGCCGACGGTCACGCGGATCGCTCCCGGCGCGCCGAAGCCTCCCGCCGGGCGCACGATCACGCCTTCGCGCAGCAGCTGCTCGAAGAGCGGCCGCGAGTCGTCGCCGACCTCGGCGAACAGGAAGTTGGCCACCGACTTCGGCGGGTCGAGGTCGTGCTCGCGCATGATCCGCTCGAGCTGGACGAGGCCCTCCGCGTTGACCTGGCGTCGGCGGGCCAGCTCCTCCGGAGCGTCGAGGCTCGCCAGCGCGGCGATCTGCGCGAACGAGTTCACGTCGAACGCGCGCCGCACCTTGGCGATCGCGGTCACGACCGCCTCCGGCCCGACCGCGTACCCGACGCGCAGCCCCGCGAGCCCGTAGATCTTCGAGAACGTCCGCAGCACGACGACCTTGCGCCCGGCCTTCAGGTACTCGACTCCGTCCACGTAGTCCGGGTCGTCGATGTACTCCGCGTACGCCTGGTCGAGCACGGTCAGGACGTGGTCGGGCACGGCGTCGAGAAACGCATCGAGCTCGGCCCGCGAGCTCATCGTCCCGGTCGGGTTGTTCGGATGGCAGACGTAGACGAGCTTCGTCCTCGGCCCGATCTCGCCGAGCATCGCGTCGAGGTCGTAGCGGTGGTCGCGCAGCGGCACGCGCTTCGGGACCGCGCCGATCTTCAAGGCGTCGATCACGTAGCTCGGGAACGACGGCCACCCGCAGACGATCTCGTCGCCCGGGATCCAGCGCGAGCTGCGACAGGTAGTCGACGACGCCGTCCGAGCCCGCGCCGGGGGCGATCTCCTCGAAGCGGACGTCGTGCAGCTCGGCGAGCGCCGTCCGCAAGTCGCCACGAGCCTCCGTCCGGGTAGCGATTGAGCTCCTCGACTCCGCGCGCCAGCGCCTCACGCGCCTCCGGGAACGGCCCGAACGGCCCCTCGTTGGACGCGAGCTTGACCACGCGCTCGAGCCCGAGCTCCCGCTGCACCTCCTCCACCGGCTTCCCGGGCTCATAGGGCACCAGGTCTCGAACGGCCGGCTTGAAGAACGACTCGGCGATCTCCGCGAAGCTCACGGCTCGACTTTATCCAGGTCCAAGCCCATCAAGATCGCGTCGATGTAGCGACCGCCGATGAGGTAGCGGCGCCCGATCAGCCCCTCCTCGCGGAAGCCGAGCTTGCGGTAGAGCGCGATCGCCGGCTCGTTGTGCGGGAAGACCGTCAGCTCGAGCTTGACCACGCCGACGCCCCGCGCCCACTTGATCGCCTCCTTCATGAGTGCCGAGCCGACGCCCTCGCCTGCGCGCTCCGGCGGCGACCATCAGGCCGAGCTCGGCGACGTGGTGGCTGTACAGCGTGCGGTCGCGCGCGATGGAAAGGCGCCCGACGATGCCCTCGGGAGTGTCGGCCACGAAGACGGCCACGTTCGGGTCGCGCTGGACGCCGCGGACGTTGCGCCGCTCGTCGCCGCGCCTCCGGTCATAGGTCAGCCAGAGCTCGGGCTCGCCTGCGACGTCCCGCCCGAGCGCCACGAGCGCGTCCGCGTCACCGGGGACGGCCGGCCGGACGAGGAGCCAGTCGCTCAATCGGAAACCACGATGCCGTGCCCGCCGCGGCGCGGGTCGCCGGCCGCCGCCAGGCTCCCGTCCTCCAGCCGCTCGACCGCGGACGCGCCGCCGAAGTAGAGATTCCGGCTGCGCCAGCGGATCAGCTCGTAGCCGCGCTCCTCGAGCCGGTCGAGCTCGGCCGGGTCGTGACCCGCCTTCGCAGTGGACGCGGCCGTCTTCGAAGTGGACTCTCGGCGCCTCGAGCGCCTCCTCGACGGACAGGCCGTGGCGCGCGACGTTCACGACGATCTGGAGGATCGCACCGCGCAGCCGGATCGAGCCCGCGCTGCCGACGACGAGCCGCGGGCGTTCCGTTCTCGAGCACCAGCGACGGCGCCATCATGCTCGTCAGGCGCGTCCCCGGCTGCAACCGGCGGCCGGGCGGGTTCAGGTCGTACTCGCCGAGCATGTTGTTCATGTGGATCCCGGTACCGGGGACGATGACCCCGGACCCCGCACCCGTGGACGCGGTGAGCGACGCTGCGTTGCCTCGCTCGTCGACGACGGAGATATGCGTCGTGCCGGGTGCGCCCGCGGGCTCGCGCGACACGCCTTCGCGCTCTTCGATCCGCCGCAGGGCGGCGACGCAGGTTCGGCTCCGCGTAGAGCTTCCGGGCCAGCCCGCCGCGGTAGAGATCGCCCACGAAGCTTCCCTCGCGGGCACGCGACTGCTCGCGCATCACCTCGACGAGCGGCTCGATCGCCTCCGCGCTCCCGGGCCGGCCGTCCGCCCCGAGACGGTCGAGGAGCGAGAGCCCGTACCCGACGAGGACGCCTCCCGAGGACGGAGGCGGGTTCGAGACGAACTCGCGCCCCGCATACGAGACGCGGATCGGTCGCCGCCAGATGACCCGGTACTCGGCCAGGTCGTCCTGCGTGATCAGGCCGCCGTTGTCGCCCAGGTAGCGCACGAGCTCGCGTCCCAGCTCGCCCTCGTAGAACTCGCGCGCGCCGCCCGCCGCCAGGAGCTCGAGCGTTCGGGCGAGGTCGTGCATGACCACGCGCTCGCCCGCTCGCATCCGCTCGTGCTCGCCGTAGATCGCCCGGCCCGCGGACGAGCGGCGGAGGATGAGGTCGAGGATCGCGTGCAGGTACGCCTGTTGCGGCGTGAGCTCCACGCCCTCGCGGGCGAGCGCGACCGCCGGGCCGAACAGCCGGCTCCAGGGGAGCGACCCGTAGCGCTCGTGGGCCGCCTCCAATCCGGCGACGACGCCGGGAACCGCGCACGAGCCTTCTCCGATCAGATAGACGACCTGCGACATCGATGCGTCGAAGTCGACGTCGATCGACTCCATGTGCGGCTCCGGCGGCTTGCCCGACCCCTTTCCGGGCAGTGCGACGAAGCAGTCGAGCAGCCGATCGCTCCGGTCGCGCGCACGGTGAACGAGGAGAAATCCACCGGCCGCGGGGCCGGTCAGCGTGCTTTCCGAGACCCAGGACGCGAAGGCCGCGGCGAGGCAGGCGTCGACGGCGTTTCCGCCCTCCTCGAGGATCTCCGCGCCCGCCTCGGCGGTCAGCCTGTGCCCTGCTGCGATCGCGCCTCTCATGGCCCAAGACTAGAGCGACGCCCTCCTGGAAGCCCGCTAGTCTTGTCGCGACGTGCAGCGCGCGCACTTCCTTCTGCGCGAAGCAGTGCTCGCAGCCGGCTCGGCCGCCTCGCTCGCAGCATTGCTCATCTGGTTGGGCCCCCCCGGGAACGACCTGGCTGCCCACGTCTACCAGCGGACGGTCTTCCTCCACGACGGGTTCCAGCTCTGGAACAACTTCTGGTACGGCGGGCGCTACAGCTTCGTCACGTACAGCGTCCTCTACTACCCGCTGGCGGCCGTGTTCGGGATCAGGGCGCTGGCCATTCTCTCGATCGGGATCGCGGCGCTCGCGTTCGCAGTCGTGGTCGGCAGGCAGTACGGGCCGGTCGCGCGCTGGTCGAGCCGGACGTTCGCGGTCGTCTGGGCCGGGCTCGTGATCTCGGCGGCGTTCCCGTTCGCGCTCGGGTTCGCGCTCGGGCTGCTCGCGCTCTGGGCCCTCCAGGCCGGGAAGCGCTGGCACTTCGGCGTACTGGCCGTGCTGACGGTCGCCGCCAGCCCGCTCGCGTTCCTGCTGCTCGCCATCTTCCTCGCCGGGATCGGGCTGGGGATGCTCGAGCGCGCCAAGCGGCTCGTCGTGCCCGCGGCGATCGTCCTCGCCGTCGGCGGCTGCCAGTTCCTCCTCATGCGTGCGTTCTCCGACGGAGGGCGCTACCCGTTCTCGAACTTCGAGCTCGTCTGCATCATGACCTTCTGCGTGCTCGGGGCCGCGCTGACGTGGCGGGTCGAGCATGCGCGCGCGATCCGCTGGTTCTTCGTCGCGTATGCGGCCGTCAGCCTCGTCACCTACGCGTTCGCGACGCCCCTCGGGGAGAACATCGCGCGCGTTCGACTGGTCGCCCTGCCGATCGCCGTGCTCGTCCTCTCACTGCGCAGCTGGAAGCCGCTGCCCGTCGCGGCGGTCGTGCTCGTTCTCGCCGGTACGTGGAACATCGCGCCGCACGCCTGGAGCTATACGCGCGCCACTCGGGAGCATGCCGCCTCCACCTCGGAGTTCTGGCAGCCGGCCGCGACGTATCTGACGAAGCACCTGACGGCCTCGTACCGCGTCGAGGTGGTCGACACCTCCGGCCACTGGTCGGCGGTCTACCTGCCCAGGGCGGGAATCCCGCTGACGCGCGGCTGGTTCCGGCAGGACGACTTCCCGCAGAACGAGGTGCTGTACGACAAGCCGCTGACGAGAGCCGGGTACCTCGGCTGGCTGCGAAGCCTCGGCGTGCGCTACGTCGTGCTCACCGATGCCCCGACGGACTACAGCGCGAAGCACGAGGCGATCCTCATCCGCTCGGGCCACTCGGGCCTGATCCCGGTGCACCGGACACTGCACATGACCATCTTCGAGGTGCCCCACGCGCATCCGATCGCCACCGGGCAGGGCGCCGCCGAAGTGGTCGAGTTCGACCAGGCGAAGATGGTGTTCGACGTCAACTCACCGGGGCACTACCGCATCGCGGTTCGCTACTCGCCCTACTGGAGCGCGGTCGGCGGCGAGGCGTGCGTCTCGAAGGGAGACGACGGCATGCTGCGCGTCGACTCGCCGCGGCGCGGGCGGATCACGCTTCAGTTCAAGGTGAAGGCCGGTCGGGCGCTCGCGACGATGGTCGGAGCCGGCACGCAGAACGCGTGCGGCATCCCCCTCAATCCGTAAGGAACGACGGCGGCTCGAGCGGGTCGGTCTCGCGGCGGATCCGGTTGGAGCTCTTGGGGCCGACGACGCCGGCGAGGCCGGTGGCGACGACCGTGATCCAGACCTGACCGGTCAGCCGCTCGTCGATCGTCGCGCCGAAGATGATGTTCGTGTCGTCTCGGGCGGCGCGGCGCACGACCTCGGCCGCTTCGTTGACCTCGAACAGCGAGAGGTCGTCCCCGCCGGCGATCGAGAGCAGGATCCCGCGCGCACCGACGAGCTCCGTGTCGATCAGAGGCGAGCTGAGAGCCGACTCGGCTGCACGGACCGCCCGGTCGTCGCCCGTCGCGAACCCGATTCCCATCAGGGCCGAGCCCGCGTCCTTCATGATCGTCTTCACGTCCGCGAAGTCGAGGTTGATCAGGCCGGGCATCGTGATCAGGTCGCAGATGCCCTGGACGCCCTGACGGAGGACGTCGTCGGCGATGCGGAACGCGTCGAGCATCGTCGTCTTCTCGTCGAGCACCTCGAGCAGCCGGTCGTTCGGGATCACGATCACGGTGTCGCAGTTCTCGCGGAGCGACTCGATTCCGTCGGCCGCCTGCGCCTGCCGCTTCGTGCCCTCGAACTTGAACGGCGTCGTGACGATCCCGACGGTGAGAGCGCCTATCTCCCGCGCGATGCGAGCGACCACCGGGGCGGCGCCGGAGCCGGTGCCGCCTCCCTCACCTGCGGTCACGAAGACCATGTCCGAGCCGCGGAGCGCGCGCTTGAGCTGGTCGTACGACTCCTCGGCGGCGCGGCGGCCGAGGTCGGCCGAGGCGCCGGAGCCGAGGCCCTGCGTCAGCTCGCGGCCGATGTGGATCTTGATCGCTGCGTCCGAGAGCGTGAGCTGCTGGATGTCGGTGTTGACGGCGACGAACTCGACGTCGGAGAGGCCCGCGTCGATCATCCGGTTGACCGCGTTCAGTCCGGCGCCGCCGACGCCGACGACGCGGATGGACGCCGCGTAGGCGCCCGGCTCCGAGCGCGGCGCGCGGTGCAGGCGCGGCGCGGGCTCGGGAAGCGCCTGGATCCGCGGCAGCTCCTGGACGGGACGAAGTTCCGGCTTGGGCGCAGGCGGCGGCTCCGGTTCCGGTCGGTTCGGATTCCGGAACGGCCTCGACGATCGGCTCGAAGGGCGGAGCGTGCTCGACGGTCTCCTCGAGCGGCTCGACCGGCGGGGCTTTCACCTCAGGCTGAGGCTCGGGCTCCGGCTCGGTCTCCGGTTTCCCCTGCTGCTGCTGCGCGGCCTCGGTCGCCCGGAAGAGCTCCGCGAGCGGGCCCTCACGCATGCTGGCGCGCTTTCGCGCCATCGAGAACCTCCTTCGCCAGGTCGCGGTATGCCTTCGCGGCGTTGCCGGTCGGGTCGTACTTGAGGACGGACGTGCCCTTCACGGGCGCCTCGGCGTAGCGGATCGTCTTCCTGATCCGCGTCTTGAAGACGAGGTCGCCGAAGTTCTCCTCCAGGATCTCCACCGCCTCGCGCGCGTGCAGGGTCCGGCGGTCGAACATCGTGGGCAGGATGCCCATGATCGCGACGTTCGGGTTCAGGTTCTCCCGGATCATCGCGAGCGTGTTCTCGAGCTGGACGAGGCCGCGCAGCGAGAGGTACTCGCACTGGACGGGCACGATCACATGGTCGGATGCGACGAGCGCGTTGATCGTCAGCAGGCCGAGCGACGGCGGCGTGTCGATCAACACGTAGTCGTAGTTCTCCTTGACCGGGCTCAGCCCCTTCTCGAGGGCGCGCTCGCGGCCGATCATGCTGGACAGCGCGAGCTCGGCGCCGGCGAGGTCGATCGAGGACACGGCCAGGTCGATCTCCTTGTGCTCGATCACGTTCTGGATCGGGAGCCGATGGACGAGCACGTCGAACATCGAACGCTCGATCGCGTCCGGGTTCAGGCCCTGGCTCATGGTCAGGTTGCCCTGCGGGTCCATGTCCACGCACAGAAGCCGGTTGCCCTGCTCGGCCAGCGCGGCGGCGAGATTCAGGGTCGAGGTCGTCTTGGCGACGCCGCCCTTCTGGTTGGCGAACGAGATGACGGTCGCCTGGGGCGGCGGCTCGTCAGGCTGGGGCGTCTGGGTCTCTACCTCGGCTTGCTCGGTGGATTCCTGATCCCGTGTATGCGGTCGCGAAAGAAGGCGAGTCAGCCCCATTACGTGTCCCCAGTTCGACCGGTCTTCGTGCAGTCCTGCACACATCCATTGTGCAGCAAAACTTCGGCCGCGAACAGGATTCGCCCGTATTTGCGGGAGTTTTCAGGGACGAGGGGTCGCGAAGGCGCTTTCGAGCGCCTCGCGGGTGCGTTCGACTGCCCTCGCCGCCCGGTCGGGCACGTCGTCTTCGCGCACCCAGTCCTCCGCATCGGAGAGGAGCGCGCGCACTTCGTCGAGCAAGATCCGGGCCGGCGCGTCCTCACGGCGCAGGCCGTCGATCCGCTCCAGACGCTCCAGGATCGCCCGTTCCTTCTCCACCGCCGCTTCACGCTACCGGCGCTCCACTGCACGAATGTGTCAAGTCCGAATCAGCTCGCAAGCGCTTGCGCAACGCGACTCGACGGCTTCGGCCGCACGCCCAGAAGCGACTCGTCCAGCTCGGCGATCAGCGTCCGGCGCGCGCCCCGCATCAGCGTCTCGACCAGGGCTCGGCGGACGATGTCCACCGACTGCGGGCCGGCCGAGCCGTCTCGCAGGCCCCGGAGCACGTCGAGCGCCTCGCGCCGTTCGCGACCGGTCTCGCCCGAGGAGCACCGCCGCGCGAAGCGATGCGGCCCACGACCCGTCCCCCACGCCCAGCAGCGCGTCCAGCGAGGCACCGAGCTGCTCCGAGCGGAACGACCCGTCCTGGAAGAGCGCGAGCTCCCAGCGGTCGAGCGCGTCGCCGAGCTCGCGGTCGACGTCGGCGGCGCCCAGCTTGGTGATCAGCACGCGTGCGGTCTCCCCGCGGAAAACGTCCAGGCGGGTCGGCTCGCCCGGCGGCTGCGTCGCGGCGATGGGCAACACCGGCCGCACTCCGAACGGGCGCCAGTCGAGCCGTTCGAAGAGCACAGGCCCCGCCGCGATCGGGCCGGAGGTCGCGAGGCGGAGAGCCGTGATCGCGTCGGCGATCTCACCCGGAGCGTCCGGTGGGTCGCCTCCTTCGGGCGGCATCGTGCGCTCGAGCTCGAGCACGCACATGCGGTCGGTCTCACGGCCGAAGCTGTCCGGAACGAGCTTGGCCGCGTCGGGCCAGTGGGCGATGAGCTCTCCGTCGGCCGCGTGCCGGACGCGAAGGCCGTCTCCGAGCGGGACGGTCCCGCCCGCCTCGACGCCGACCAGAGGGGCGATCGCGGCATAGGCGCGCTTCTCGCCGAACAGCGAGTGCTCGAGGAGCGCGTAGGCCCTGTCGAAGGCGTCGTCGTCCCAGTCGAATCCGCCGCAGGCCTCGGCCACGTCCGCGACGAGCGGGAGCAGAACCGTGCGGAAGAGCGCGTGGTCCGCGTGGGCTCCGACGTGGGCGCGGGCGAAGATCGCCGCGGCGGGCTCGCGACCGAGGGCATCCAGCGCGATCGCGGTGTCTCCGCGGGCGAGCAGCCGTCCTCCGCGCGCCTCGACGAAGTTCCGGACGAGCGGCCGGTACTCGTAGAGCGTCGGCCGGTCCGCGCGCGTCGTGCTCCTCGAAGACGAACGGGATCTCGGCGCCCTGCTTCGACATCGCGGCTGAAGAGCGCGAAGGCGCCGAGACAGAAGCCGCGCAGGGCCGAGTGGAGGTGCGGTGCTCGCACCTCGTCCAGTTACACGGACGCGGTCGTCTCTCCTGCCTGGCAGGTCGGGCACCAGTACGCGATGCGATTCGCGTCGCCCTGGCCGCGCGAGGTGATCGGGGTGCCGCAGCGTGGGCAGGGACGGCCCGCCTGGCGGTAGACGGCGCGCTGCCTGAGCCCGGAGTCGAGCGAGCGGCGCATCAGCTGCGAGGCCTCGGTCAGAGTCGAGCGCAGCTGCTCGTCGGAGACGTCTCCCAGGGTTTGCCAGGGAGAGACCTCGGCGCGCCAGAGGGCTTCCGCCCGCCAGAGGTTCCCGATCCCGGCGACGAGCCGCTGATCGAGGAGCGCCTCGCCGATCGTGAGCCGCTGGTCGGCGCCGCGAATCCGCGTGAGCATCGCGTCGTAGTCGGGCGGGTCGGCGAGGATGTCCGGGCCGAGGCTGCGAACCGGGCCCTCGTCCAGCTCGAGCACGGGCCCGTGCCAGAGGACCGCTTCCATCTTCTCTCCGCGCAGGACGAGCCACGGCGTCCCGTGGCGCGTGCTCTTTCCGTTGCGCTCGAAGACCTGCCAGCGGCCCTTCATGCGCAGGTGGCTGCGGAGCACGAGGCCGTCCTCGAAGCGCAGGAGCAGGTTCTTGCCGACCGCTTCGACCTTCAGCAGTCGCCGACCGTCGAGGCGCTCGGCGACGCGTGTCACCCGGGCGCGCGGGTGCGGCGTCTCGACCGCGAGCTTCTCCCCGACGAGGACTTCGAGGCGCCGGGCCGCGCGGTGGAGGGAGTCGCCTTCGGGCATACAGTTGAAAGCGTATGCATCCTCGATTGAGAGCCATGGGCGGCCGGGGTCGTTGGCACGCTCGTCTGGGCCGCGCTCGAGCCGCTCGACCGGCGGGTCTTCCGGCACGACTACTCGGACGTCGCCCTCCTCGGCAAGGCGTTCACGCGCGGGCGGGGCTGGCTACCGCTCGGGCTCGCGATCCATGCGGCGAACGGCGCGCTGTTCGGGCTCGTGCTCTACGAGATCGCAGAGCGCCGAGGAGGAGACAGGCGCCGGCTTGCGCTGCGACTGGCGCTGATCGAGCACCTGGCCCTCTTCTCGACGGGCGCGCTCGTCGACCGCTTCCACCCAGCCCGGGGCGAGGCGGGGGTCGCGAAGCTCTTCAGCGTCAAGGCGTTTGGACAGGCCACGGTCCGGCACGCCGTGTTCGGGCTCGTCCTCGGGTTAGGGGCGCAGGACGGCCCGGCGAGGCCCCGCTAGGAAGCCGGCCTCGAGCAGGAGCGGCATCAGATCCGTCTCCCCGACCGGCTCGCCGTCGAACCGCTCCACCGCCAAGCGCTTGCCGCCTGTCGTCTTCACGTGCTCGACGAGCGCCGCCAGCGCGGGCCTGAGCCACTCCTCGTCGGGCTCGCGGAGCGAGACGATCGAGCGGCCTCCGCGCTCGACGAAGAGCGCCGGCTCGCCGCCGAGGAGGACGACCCGGGCGCCGGCGACCCTGGCCGCGCGGCCTCCTGCGAGCTTGGGCCACGGCAGGGCGGCGCCGTAGGGCTGGGCTGGATCGGCGGCGGCCAGCACGAGTGCGTCGGGCTCCTCGCCCTCCTTCGGGCGGAGCTCGCGCAGCCGCTCCACTGCGCCGCCGAGAGCGAACTGCGCTCCGCCGAGGCCTTCGACGAAGTAGCCCCGTCGGGCCAGAGCCGAGCGTCTCGAGCGCCTTCAGCTCGCCGTACACGGCGCTGTAGCCGCCGACGATGCCTTCGGCGCGGACGCCGTCGCGCGTGACGATGCCCTGCCGCTCGAGCAGGAGCTCGGCGAGAGCGCGGCGATCCGGGTCCCCGCGGAAGAGCCGGTCGGCGAGCGACCAGCGGCCCTGCGTTGCAGTGATGCCGGACGACCGTCGTCGCGAGAAGCGGCGCGGCCGACGCTCCGGTCGCGGGACTCCGTACCGGCGGCCGGCGCGGAGCGGCGTCCAGGCGTCGTTCGTCACCTCGCCCGACCACACGAGATCCCAGAGTGCGGGCAGCGCCTGCTCCGCCTCGAGCTCGGCCGCGGCGAGCAGGTCGAACCAGAACTCGGCTCCCTGTCCGAGCACCGCGCGGATCCGGTCGGGCACCTCGCCCTCGGGCGGATCGGCGGCGACCAGGCGACCGAGCACCGGCGCGTCGTCTCGGAAGTAGACCGCGACCCGGTCGAGACCGGCGCCCGACCCAGACGAGCTCGCCGGTCGCGCAGAGCTGGTCGAGCCAGGCGGGCTGGTAGTTGGGAACGCGCCGCGGCAGAACCTCGCTCTCCCACAGGGAAACCGGCAGCGCGAGCGCCTGCAGCGGGACGAGCGCCTCCCGCAGGCTCGAGCGCCTGTCGATCCCCTGCCAGCTGGGCAGGAACCTCCCGAGCGCAGCCCGCTCGGCCGGCTCGACCTCCTTGCGCAAGGCTGCGAGCGAGGCGCGGCGCAGTCGCCGCAGGACGTCCGGGTCGCACCACTCGCGCTCCGTGCCGCCCGGGCGAAGCTCTCCGCGAACGAGCCGCTCCTCGCGCTCCAGAGCGCGCAGCACCGGCTCGACGTCGATGCCGAAATGATCGTTCGCCTGGGCGGTCGTGAACGGCCCGCGGCCCTTCGCGAAGCGCGCGACCAGGCTCTCCAGCGAATCCGACCCGCCTTCGAGGAACGTCTCGGGCAGCCCGCCCGGAGGCATCGCGCCGAGAGCGTCGCGGTAGCGGCCCGCGTCCTCGGCCGCGATCAGACGCTCCTCGCCGCCGACCCGCACCGTGATCGCCCGCCGCTCGTCGAGGAGCGGCTGCGCGAGCGCTGGGTCGAACTGACCCGGCCGCAGGTCGCCTCGGAGCCGGAGCACGTCGTGCAGCTGATCCGGCGTTCCGGGGCGCGCCTCGAAGCTGCTCCTCGACCTCCTCGAGCGCGCCCGGGTCGAGCAGGTCGCGCAACTCCTCCTGGCCGAGCAGCTCCTTCAGCAGGTCGCGGTCGAGCGACAGCACCTGTGCGCGCCGTTCGGCCCGCGGCGTGTCGTCCTCGTACATGTAGTTCGCGACGTAGTCGAAGAGGAGCGAGGTCGAGTACGGAGAGGCCGATGCGGTCTCGACGTCGACCAGGTCGAGCTGCCTCGTCTTGAGCCCGTTGAGCAGCCGCTTGAGCGCGGGCAGGTCGAAGACGTCCTGCAGGCACTCGCGGTACGTCTCGAGGATGACCGGGAACGAGCCGTACTTGCGCGCGACCTGGAGCAGGCCCTGCGCCTTGAGGCGCTGCTGCCAGAGCGGCGTCCTCTCCCCCGGCCTGCGCCGCGGGATCAGGAGCGCCCGCCCCGCGTTCTCGCGGAAGCGAGAGCCGAAGAGCGCGGTCGAGGCGAGCTCGCTCATCACGAGGTCCTCGATCTCGGTCGGGTCGATCAGCAGCTCCTCGGTGGGCGGCGGCGCGTCTGCGTCGGGCAGGTGGATCGCGATCCCGTCGTCCGACCAGAGCGACTGCGCCTCGATGCCCAGCGCGTCGCGGAGCTTGACCCCGATCGCCATCGACCACGGCGCGTGCACGCGCGCGCCGAAGGGCGTCAGGACGCACATGCGCCAGTCGCCGATCTCGTCACGGAAGCGCTCGACGACGACCGTGCGATCCGACGGCACCGCTCCGGTCGCGTTCTGCTGGTCTCCGAGGAACGTGAGCAGGTTCCGCGCGGCCTGCTCGTCGAGCGAGTGCTCGCTCGTCAGGCGTTCGAGCGCCTTCTGCTCGGGCAGCGCGACGAGCTCGCGCGAGGCCCGGCCGATCTGCTCGCCGAGCTCGTACGGACGCCCGGGGCCTTCGCCCTTCCAGAAGGGGATCATTCCGGGCACCCCGGGCGCCGGGGAGACGAGCACGCGGTCGCGCGTGATCTCCTCGATCCGCCAGGTGGATGCTCCGAGCAGGAACGTCTGGCCCGCTCGGGCCTCGTAGACCATCTCCTCGTCGAGCTCTCCGACCCGGCCGCCGCCGTCGACCAGGTGCACGCCGTAGAGACCGCGGTCGGGAATCGTCCCCGCGTTCTGGACGGCGAGCTGGCGCACGCCTCCGCGGCCGCGGATCACCCCCGCCGTGCGGTCCCAGACGATTCTCGGCCGCAGCTCGGCGAACTCGTCGGACGGGTAGCGCCCCGCGAGCATGTCGAGCACGTTCTCGAGCTGGACGCGGGAGAGGTCGGCGAAGTTGTAGGCGCCGCGAACGAGGTCGTGCAGCTCGTCGACCGAGATCTCCTCGTCGGCGGTGATGGCGACGATCTGCTGCGCGAGCACGTCGAGCGGGTTGCGCGGGATGACCGTCTCCTCGATCGCGCCCGCCTTCATGCGCTCGACGACGACCGCGGACTCGAGCAGGTCGGCGCGGTACTTGGGGAAGATGCGCCCGCGCGAGACGGCTCCGAGCTCGTGGCCGGCGCGCCCGACCCGCTGCAGGCCGCGCGCGACCGACTTCGGCGACTCGACCTGCACGACGAGGTCGACGGCGCCCATGTCGATGCCGAGCTCGAGCGACGACGTGGCGACGAGGCACGGGATCTCGCCCTTCTTCAGGAGCTCCTCGATCTCGAGGCGCTGCTCTCGCGCCAGGGACCCGTGATGCGCTCGGGCGATCTCACGGCGCTCGCCGTCCTCGACGTCCTCGTTCGCCAGATCGTTCAGGCGCAGCGCGAGGCGCTCCGCGAGCCGGCGGTTGTTGACGAAGACGATCGTCGAGCGGTGCTGCCGGACGAGCTCGAGGATCTCCGGGTAGATCGAGGGCCAGATCGAGCCGGACTCGCCGGGCTCCCGCATGTCCTCGAGCGGCACGACGACCTTCAGGTCGAGCTCCTTCGCGCGGCCGGCATCGACGAGCTCGATCGGCCGGCCGCCCGAGACGAAGCGTCCGATCTCCTCCATCGGCCGCTGCGTCGCCGAGAGCCCGACGCGCTGGACGGGCTTCTCCGTCAGGCGGTCCAGGCGTTCGACGGAAAGGGCCATGTGTGCTCCGCGCTTCGTGCCGGCGACGGCGTGCACCTCGTCGAGGATCAGCGTCTCGACCGACTTCAGCATCTCGCGCCCGCGCGAGGTGAGCAGGAGGTAGAACGACTCCGGGGTCGTGATCAGGATGTCCGGGTGCTCGCGGAGCATCGCGGCGCGGTCGCGCTGCGGCGTGTCGCCCGTGCGGACCGCGACGCGCAGCTCGGAGCCGAGCCCGGCCAGCGGGCCGCGCAGGTTCCGCTCCACGTCGTAGTTGAGCGCCTTCAGCGGCGAGACGTAGAGGAGGCGCAGCCCCTCGCCGGGTGAGGCGGTCAGCCTGTCGATCCCGTACAGGAAGGCGGCGAGGGTCTTCCCCGAGCCGGTCGGAGCCTGGATCAGCGTGTGCCTGCCGCTCGCGATCGCGGGCCAGCCCTGCTCCTGAGCGGGGGTCGGCGCCTGCGAACGCGCCTTCGAACCAGGCTCGCGTCTTCGGACTGAAGACGTCGAGCGCGCTCACGAGCTTCAGACTAGCCGGAGCCGAGCAGCCGGCGAAGGGCCGCACGTCGCGCCGAAACTCGTCCTCCGGGATGCGGAGGCGGGGGCTCCTCGGGATGCGGAAACGGCCAGCCCGGCTTCGGGTCGTCGGCGTAGCGCGGCATGACGTGCGTGTGCAGGTGCGGCAGCGAATTGCCGAGCGTCTCGTAGTTCATCTTCACGGGCTCGAAGTGCTCCTCGAGCGCACGGCCGACCTGCAGGAGCTCGCGCCAGTAGGCCGCGGCCTCGTCCGGCTCGAGCTCGGTCGGCTCGGCGACGTGGCGCCCGCGCCAGATCACGATCGTGTACCCGCGCTGCCTGCCGTCCTTCTGCAGGTACGCGTCGGCGACCTCGCCGGCGAGGATCCGCACGCCGTAGTCGGTCTCGTCCGGCCGTCCCTGCTCGCACATCGGGCAGCCCTCGCCGCGTCGCAGCTCGTAGAACTCCTCGGGCCACTCCATGGCGTTAGCATCGCGGACCGATGCCCGAGACTCCCGAAGAGCTCTACGAGCGCGTCAAGGACTCGCTCCGCATGCCGCCGGTCGAGGAGTGGGACTCGTTTCCGTTCGACGGCGAGATGACGCCTCGCGCGCTTCGGCCGCCGGTCGAGCGCGAGGAGCCCCGGCACGGCGAAGGCGGAGTCGACTGCCGCGCGCTGCCAGGCGCCCGACGACGAGTACGTCTGGACGAACGAGACGCTGGCGGCTGTACCCCGTCGGCCCGACCGGGCTGCCGCTCGTCCTGATCCTCGAGCCGCGCGAGCACTTCTCGGCTCCGGCAGACCTGCCCGGACGACCTCGCCGCCGAGCACGGCGTCATGCTCGCGCGGATCGAGCGGGCGATCCGCTCGATCGGCGAATTCGGCCGCGTCCACGTCTGCCGCTGGGGCGACGGCAGCGAGCACCTCCACTGGTGGTTCATGGCCCGCCCCGCCCGGATCCCGCAGCTGATCGGGAGCTTCGCCGCGATCTGGGACGACATCCTCCCGCCGGTTCCCGAAGACGTCTGGCGCGCGGATGTCGACGCCGTCGTGGCCGCACTCGAGGAGTAGGCTTTACGGCATGGCCGTGGCAGCACCCGACCGGCTCTACTACACGGACAGCGACGAGGCGAACGAGCTCCTCGCGACCGATCCGCTCGCGCTGCTGATCGGGTTCGCGCTCGACCAGCAGGTGACCGTGCCGACGGCGTTCTTGGGGCCGCTCAAGATCAAGCAGCGGCTCGGGACGCTGGAGATCGCGCACCGCGACCCGGCCGAGGTCGAGGCCGCCTTCCGCGAGAAGCCGGCGGTACATCGCTTCCCCGGCGCGATGGCGACGCGCGTGCAGGAGCTGGCCGCCCTCGTCGAGGACGAGTACGGCGGCGACGCATCGCGGCTCTGGCGCGAGGCGTCCGACTCGGACGATCTCCGCAAGCGGATCGCCGCGCTGCCCGGGTTCGGCGAGATGAAGATCAAGGCGCTGTCGGCCGTGCTCTGGAAGCGCTTCGGCGTCAAGGCGGCCGAGGGGCTGACGCCGTCGCATCCGACGCTCGGCGACGTCGACTCCCGCGAGGCGCTCGACGCCTACCAGGAGAAGAAGCGGGCGCACAAAGCGAAGATGCGCGCCCAGCAGTCCTGAGACCGCGTCCGCCCGTCACCGCGTACGTCACCCGCGAGCATCCCGAGACGGGGCTCGACGAGCTGCTCGTCTTCGATTTCCCGGACGCGCCCGAGTTCAGCGCGGTCGTCCCGGGCGGCGGGATCGAGGAGGGCGAGACGGTCGAGGAGACGGCGATCCGAGAAGTCATGGAGGAGACCGGGATCGAGGCGGAGTTCGTCCGCGTCGTCGGCGTCGGCGACGATCCGGTCGGCCACTACGTCCAGCTCAAGCCGACGAAGCTGCTGCCGGAGTCCTGGGAGCACATCCGCGAGGACGGGCCCGTCCTCTGCCGCTGGATCCCGGTTCGAGCCGACGCCGAGGTCTGGGGCCTGCGCGGCGACTTCATCCCTGCGCTCGTGCGCAAGCGAGTCGTCGGCTACGTCACGCGCGGCCGCGAGCTGCTGGTCTTCGAGCACGCGGGAGTGACGCAGCTCCCGGCGGGCCGCGTCGACCACGACGAGACGCTCGAGGAGGGCGTCGTCCGCGAGGTCGAGGAGGAGACCGGCGTGCAGGTCGAGGTCGTGTCGAAGCTCGCCGACGGCGACGAGTTCGAGCGCCTAGTCGGGCGCTGGCCTCACGAGAGCCACGCGTTTCACGCGGTGCCGGTCGCCGAGACGCTCGACGAGTGGACGCACCACGTCACCGGGACGGGAATGGACGCGGGCATGGCGATGCCGTGCCGCTGGGTCCCGCTCGACGAGCGTCCACTCCTTTGGGGGAAGCCCGATCCTTTGGTCGAACGCCTGCTCGTGTCGATAACCGACCCATGAGACGCGCGCTGCTCGTCCTGTGCACCGGCCTGCTCCTGCTCGGAGGCTCGACCGCGAGCGCGCTCAAGATGCCGTCGGCTCCGCGCTGTCCCGTCTTTCCGAAGTCGAATCCCTGGAACCAGCGCGTCGACTCGCTGCCCGTGGCCGGCAACTCCGACGAGATCGTCCGCTCGATCGGCGCGAACGGAAGCGTGCACGCGGACTTCGGCTCGGGGCTCTGGGAAGGCGCGCCGATCGGGATCCCGATCACGGTCGTCGGCAAGAAGCAGCGCAAGACACGCGTCTCCTTCGAGTACGCGGACGAGTCCGACCGCGGGCCGTACCCGATCCCGCGCACCGTCAAGATCGAGGGCGGCCGCTCCTCGTCCGGTGACCGGCACGCGATCATCGTCGACCGCTCGTCGTGCCGCCTCTACGAGCTCTACGCGCTGTACCCGAAGGGTCGCGGCTGGAAGGCCGGCTCCGGCGCGATCTGGAGCCTGCGCTCGAACAAGCTGCGCCCCGCGGGCTGGACGTCGGCGGATGCCGCGGGCCTCCCCATCTTCCCCGGCCTCGCGCGCTACGACGAGGTCAAGCGCGGCGTGATCGACCATGCGCTGCGCTTCACCGTCCAGCGGACGCGGCGCGCATACGTGTATCCCGCGCGGCACTACGCGAGCGACTCGAACGACGCGAGCCTGCCGCCGATGGGCCTGCGGCTGCGCCTGAAGGCGAGCTTCGACGTCAGCGGCTATCCGCGCCAGGCGCGGATCGTGCTCGTCGCGCTCAAGCGCTACGGGATGATCGTCGCCGACAACGGCTCGAGCTGGTACATCACCGGCGCGCCGGACCGGCGGTGGTCGAACGACCAGCTGCACACGCTGGGGCGCGTGAAGGGCTCAGACTTCGAAGTCGTGCAGAGCCGATAACGGGGGCCTCCGGGCGAGAAGGACGCTCGCCCAGGCGAGCGCGACTCGTCTCCTAGCCGGATTCGCTTGCTACCGGGCTGGGGGCGAACAGCTTCCAGTGCCCCTGGGAGATGACTTCGACGGTGTCGTCGACCACTTTTATGGCGGTGTCGTCGTCGATTGCGTATGCCGGATTCGACAAGCCGGAAGCCCATCGTTCTGCCTCGGCCATGGTGTTCTCCGGCAGATCCGGGTGATCCACGTGCGGGAAGATCGAGAAGTCGACGACGCCCAGCGTTTCGTCACTGCCGCTGGGCGACTTCCAGCCGACGAAGTCCTCGCCGATCCGGGGGGTCAGCACCATGCTCCCGGCGCTGAACCCCACCCAGACGCTGTCGCGCAGCGACGGCAGGAGATCCGCGAGACCGGATTCCTGCATCCAGTGGCACAGATACAGCGCGTCGCCGCCGTTCACCAACAGGGCGTCGGTCTCGCGGACCCATTGGACCCAGCGGTCTGAACCCACGCTGGGAAGCGCCGTTAGCTCGAGCACGCCGAGCGATTTCCAACCGAGCTCGGTCATCGGCTGGTCGGACCGTCCGCTGATGAACCGCCACGGGCCGGCCGGAGTGCTGTAGGAGCTCCCGTACGCCGCGGTCGGTATGCAAAGAGCATTGGACTCGGCGATGGGCTTGCCCAGCAGGTCGACGAGCGCGTCGTGGATGCTCGGGTTCTTGATGCCAGCGGACGTGAGCAAGAGCTTCATGCGGCCTCCGGGAGTCGTTTCCTGCAGGGCGAGAACGTTCTAAATGCCTACAAATCCGTACGCGGTAGAGACTGACAGTCCACGGAGAACTCATCGGCCTCGGTGAGATCCAGCCTCCACTTCTTCAGGCGTCACTCCGGAACACTGGCGCAGGCGACTGGGGCGACACCTTCAGTCAGGAAGCGCCGCCGCGAGATCCCAGATCCGCGGGTCTCGCACGGCGAGGCGAAGCAGGGTGCCGCGGGAAGATCGCCGAGTCGCGGCAAACCGACGACCGCGCTCTACTCCGAGATACCGACTTGCGATTGCCTCCCGCGGGCTCGTCACGTCGCCGTCCACCGACTCCGGCTTGCCTTTCACCTCAACGCCGCGGAAGGGCGGTACCGCTCAAAAACGACCAGCAGACAACTCGGAGTCCGTGCGAGATGCTCTCGCTTGACATCGCCCTCGGCGAGTACGACTTCGAACGCGTCCTCGTGGAAACGGAACCAGACCGGTGTGGTCAGTGCGCTGCTGTCCTTCCGGTAGGTGGTGAGGACAGCCGGAGAGGGCGCGTCCAGCAGCGACTGCACATCATCCAGCGTCACGTCGACACCTTATGCGCGTGCGAAGAGCCTCTAGGGACATTCCCGCAGGCTGGCCCACGGTAACGCGTGGCAGCTCGCGAAGTGCGAGACTCGCCGTGAGGGGTCTTGCTTTCGATTGAAAGTGGGTTCGCAGTGGCTGTCGGCATTCGCATCAAGCTGGCTGGAATCAGCCAGGAGCAGTTCGACGACGTACATGACCGGGCCAACCCCGATCGGACGCCGCCGAAGGGGCTGCTCTTCCACGCTTCGGGGCCGATCGACGGCGGGTGGGGAATCATCGACTTCTGGGAGTCACGCGCTGACTTCGATTCCTTCGCTCCACGGATCGCGGAAGGAATGGCGGCGGCGGGAATCGACCCGCAGGGTCCGCCAGACATCAAGGAGTTCCGCGTGCACGAGATGATCGGCGCCTAGCCGCCCACACGAACGATCCTGCGTCCGGTACAGATTCGCGGGCGGGCAGCCCTGGCGCGGCCGCCGCTGCGAACCACTCGCGAAGACTGGCACACGCCCGCCGACCAGACTCGGTTCAGGTCGCGCGACGAGGGACCTCGACACGATCCCCGTCGCCGATCTCGCGCAGAACCCGAGCCGGGACGCCGGCCGCGACGACGCCCGCCGGCAGGTCGTGGGTAACCACGGCACCGGCTCCGACGACGGTGTCCTGACCGATCGTCACGCCCGGGCACACGATCACGCCGCCGCCCAGCCACACGTTGTCGGCGAGTGTGATCGGCTCGCCGTACTCCCAGCCAACACGCCGGGGCTCCGGATCGACTGGATGGGTCGCGGTCAGCAGCTGGACCCTCGGAGCGATTTGGCACGCCGCGCCGATGGCGATCGGCGCCACATCGAGCATCACCGCGTCGACGTTGACGAACGAGCGGTCGCCGATGCTGATGGCGCCGTACTCGCAGTAGAAGGGGGGCCGCACGACGACCTCCTCGCCGACGTGCCGCAACATCTGACGGAGCAGCCCGTCGCGCTCGTCCCGAGCGGCAGGCGGCGAGCGGTTGAAGCGCGCGAGGAGCTCCTGCACCCGCGCGAACTCGGCCTCGTTCTCGCGGATCCCCGCCCATGTACAGCTCGCCGCGCAGCATCCGGTCTCGCATTTCGCCCATGCGTTCTGGCTTCTAGCAGAGGGACGTTCAGTCGGTGAGATCGCGCAGGGCCGCCAGCAACCGGTCGACCTCCTCGGCCGTGTTGTAGTGGACGATGCCCGCGCGCACCGCGCCCTGCTCCACGTCGACGCCGAGGCGCTTCATCGTCTCGAGCGCGTAGTAGTTGCCCCACCAGACGGCGATGTCGCGCTCGGCGAGCCGCTCCGCGGTTTCCTGCGGCGTGAGGCCCGGGATGTCGAAGCAGAACGTCGGCACGCGGCCGGTCATCGTCGGCAGCCCATGTAGGCGGACGCCCTCGGGGAGCCCGGCGAGGAAGCGCTCTCCCAGCTCGTGCTCGTGACGCGTCATCGCGTCCCAGCCGAGCGAGTCGATGTAGTCGACGGCGGCGACGAAGCCCGCGAGCGCCTCGTGCGGGAGCGTCCCGAGCTCGAAGCGGTGGCCGACCGGGTCGTTCAGCGCCGGCCGCACCTTGTACGGGCGCCAGCTCTCGAGCAGGTCGCGCTTGCCGAACGCGAGCCCGAGGTGCGGGCCGAAGAACTTGTACGGCGAGCAGATGAGCACGTCGACGTCCCAGCCGGCCGCGTCGATCGGGCCGTGCGGGCCGTAGTGGACGGCGTCTGCCCAGGCGAGGGCACCCGCCGAGTGGGCCAGGTCGACGACGCGCCGCACGTCAGGTGCCGTTCCGACCGAGTTGGCCGCGACCGGGAAGGCCACGACCCGCGTCTTGTCGGAGAGCTGCCGCTCGAGGTCGTCGTAGTCGAGCGCGAGCTCGTCCGTCACCTCCACGAAGCGGACGACGATCCCGAGGTCGTGCTCGAGCTCGAGCCACGGCGCGACGTTCGCGTCGTGGTCGAGCTTCGTCACGAGCACCTCGTCGCCGGCGCTCAGCGTGCGGGCGAACGCCCGCGTGAGCAGGAAGTTGAGCGCCGGTCATGCTCGGCCCGAACGCGACCTCCTCGGCGCTGCAGCGGAGGAAGTCGGCCGCACGCTCCCGAGCGTGCTCGATCAGCTCGACCGTGCGCCGGGAGGTCTCGAAGGAGCCGCCGACGTTCGCGTTCGACTCGCGGAGATACGCGGAGATCGCGTCGATGACCTCGTCCGGGCACTGCGTGCCGCCCGGCCCGTCGAAGAAGGCGAGCGGCCGCTGGAGGGCGGTGAACCGGGCGCGTACGGCGGAGACGTCGAGTGCTGCGGTCGTGCTCATCGGCGTGAGGCTACCCCGCGTCCTTCAGGGCCGTGAGCGCGGCTGAGTACCCGCACATGCCGTGGACGCCCCCGCCCGGCGGGCGTGGACGAGGAGCAGATGTAGAGGCCGTCCAGCGGCGTTCGGTACGGGACGAGCTTGCGCACCGGGCGGAAGAAGAGCTGGCGGAGGTCCATCGTCCCGCCGTTGATGTCGCCGCCGACGATGTTCCGGTTGCGCCGCTCGAGGTCGGCCGGCCCGCTCGCGTGCCGCGCGAGGATCAGGTCCCGGAAACCGGGAGCGAAGCGCTCGACCTGCGCCTCGATCCGCTCGGTCATGTCCTCGGTCGAGCCCAGAGGCACGTGGCAGTACGCCCAGGCCGTGTGCTTGCCGGACGGCGCGCGGGTGTCGTCGAAGAGCGAGGGCTGGGTGAGGAGGACGAAGGGGCGCTCGCCGCCCGGGCGAGCGCTCCGACTCGGCGATCTCCTCGAACGTGCCGCCGAGGTGCACGGTCGCGGCGCGTCTGCAGTCGGACGCCGTCCAGGGGATCGGGCCCGTCGAGCGCCCAGTCGAGCTTGAAGACGCCGGGGCCGTGCCGGTAGCGGCGAAGCGCGTGCGCGTAGTGAGCGGGCAGCTTGTCGCCGGCGATGCGCAGGAGCTCTCGCGGGACGACGTCGGCCAGGACGGCGTCCGCGCGAGGCAGCTCGTCGACCGCGCTTCCGGTGCGGATCTCCCCGCCCAGCTCCCGGAGACGATCGGCCAGCGCGTCGGCGAGCCGCTGCGCCCCTCCGCGAGGGAAGCCCCAGCCGAAGACGTGCGCCGTCGCGATCAGGAACAGGCCGATGCCCCCGCTCGGCCGCGTCTCGAGCGGCAGCATCGAGTGCGCCGCGTGGCCGGCGAGGAGCGCGCGGGCCCGGTCGGACCGGAAGCGCTTTGCGAGGCCGGCCGCGCTCGAGAGCCCGGCCCGAGTGACGGAGAGGTCGACCGCGTGCAGGAGCCGGTTCGGCCGCGGCAGGAACGGGCCGAGGACGACGGGCTCGAAGTCGCTCCAGCGCGAGACGACGCGACTGAAGAGGCGGAGATAGGCGTCGCGGTCCTCGCCGAGCCCTTCGGCCGTGGCCAGGAGCGAGCGCTCGGTGACGGCGGCCGTCCCGTCGTCGAGCGGGTGCGCGGCCGGGGCCTCGGGCTGAACCCAGTCGATGGGAAGCTCGAGGTCGCGGAAGAACGGCGAGTCGCGGCCCAGCGGGTGGATCGCGGAGCAGACGTCGTGCACGAACCCCGGCAGCGTCAGCTCATCCGACCTGACGCCCCCTCCGACGGTGTCCGCAGCCTCGTGGACGGTGACCTCCCAGCCGGCGCGCGCCATGGTGATTGCGGCTGCGAGCCCGTTCGGCCCCGAGCCGATCACGACCGCGCGCCTCACGCGCGCAGCGAGCGTAGCGCCGGCCCCAGGGCCTGCCCTCCGCGGAGCACGGGCTCGAACAGGTCGCCGTGCTTCTCGATCCGCGCCAGCGCCTCGCGCCTGCCGAAGTCGCGCGGCCGCACCTTCTCGCCGAGCTCCTCCCAGTCGAGCGGCGTCGACACGGGCGCGCCGGGCTTCGGGCGAACCGAGTAGGCGGACGCGATCGTCTTCCCGTGTCCGTTCTGGCGATGGTCGACGAGGACGCCGCGCCGCTTCTTCTTCAGCCACTCGGTCGTCACGAGGCCAGGGTTCTCCGCCTCGAGGCGGCGCGACACGAGCTCGGCGAGCTCGTACGTCTCGGGATACGAGTAGCGGCGCGCGATCGGCACGAGGACGTGGATCCCGTCGGCGCCGCTCGTCTTCACGTACGAACGCAGCTCGAGCTTTTCGAGCGCTTCGTGCACCAGGTGCGCCACGCGGATCGCCTGTGCGAACCCGTTTCGGGACTCGGGCGGATCGAGGTCGAAGACGACGTAGTCCGGCCGCTCC
The DNA here is from genome assembly GCA_963790695.1 of uncultured Actinomycetes bacterium. Lineage (GTDB taxonomy): Bacteria > Actinomycetota > Thermoleophilia > Gaiellales > Gaiellaceae > VAXT01. The sequence goes on from CAWBPX010000001.1 coordinate 167,440, forward strand.
GGCTTGTCGACACGCGAGTACCAGGCGTTCATGTCGATGCAGTTCATCTGCACCATCCAGACGAGCGCAGCCGTCTCGTTGACGAGCGTGAAGTCGACGAGCCGCGACTCGCCTTTGCTTTCGCGCGGCCACGTCCGGAACTGCCGGGTCGGGAGCCAGTCCGGCTTGCCCTTCGGCGCCTGCTTGTGGAAGTACGCCTGACCCTTGATGCCGTACGGGTAGCGCTTGAGCGTGAACGGACGGTCCTTCAGGTGCGGGACGATCGCCGGCCCGACCTCCGCGTAGTACTCGGCGAGGTCCTTCTTCGTGACGCGCTCGCCCGGGAAGAGGACCTTGTCCGGGCTCGTCAGGCGCACGTGCCGCCGGCCGACCTGAAGGTCGAGCTCAGGCAAGGCGCGTCCAGGTGAGCTCGTGCTTGAGCGGCAGCCGGTAAGGCCCAGCGAGCAGCGGCCGCACCGCCGCGAAGATCGCTTCGCGCTCCTCGCGTGGAATCGCCGCCAGGGAGCTCGTCGTCGAGTAGAGCTCGAGCAGCTCGTCCGGCTCGACCACCATCGCCTCCTCGAGCCGCTCGCTTGCGCAACGGCTCGAACGGCGAATCGTCGAACCGATCCTCCCAGGCTGGGTTGCGCTGCGGCGCGAAGCGCTCGTACGGCTCGCTGAGCAGCTCCAGCGCGCGCTCGGGAAGCGAGGGCTCGGTCTCCCACCAGTACGTCCAGACGATCGCCAGCCCGCCGCGCGGACGCAGCACGCGCGCGACCTCACCGATCGCGGCCGCGGTGTCGAACCAGTGGAACGCCTCACCGACGAAGACCGCATCGACGCTCTCGCCTCCGAGTGGGATCGCCTCCGCAGTGCCGTCGAGCGCCGTGCCGTGCAGCGCGCGCATGCGCTCGTCGGGCTCGACCGCGACGACGTCGGCGAAGCGCCCTGCGAGCTCGCGCGTCAACCGCCCGGTGCCGGCTGCGAGGTCCAGAACCCTCGCCGAGGCTTCGAGCCCGAGCGCCTCCTGCGCCCGGTCCAGCAGGACCCCGGAATACGGTGGACGCACGCGATGGTACGTCTCGGCAACGTTGCCGAAGCTGAGCCTGAGCTCAGGCAGGCGCGGCGGCGGCGGTGCCTCGCGCCTAGCCAACTCCGGCCAGGAGGAAGGCCCGATTTTCCTTCAGCATCTCGCGGGCGATCACGAGGCGCTGGATCTGGTTCGTGCCCTCGTAGATCTGCGTGATCTTGGCGTCGCGCATCATCCGCTCGACCGGGTACTCCTGCATGTAGCCGTAGCCGCCGAGGACCTGCACCGCGTCCGTCGTGACCTCCATGGCCACGTCCGTGCAGTACAGCTTGGCCATCGCGGACGTCTTGGTCAGATCGTCGTCCGGCGCGCCCTCGTCGATCATCATCCCGATCTTGTAGAGCAGCCCTCTCGCCGCCTCGCACTTCGTCTCCATGTCGGCGAGCATCCCGGAGATCAGCTGGTGCTGGGCGATCGGCTTGCCCATCGTCTCGCGCGTCTTCGCGTACTCGAGCGCGTAGTCGGTCGCGCCCTGTGCGAGCCCGAGCCCCTGCGCGGCGATCCCGGGCCGCGAGCGGTCGAGGATGCGCATCGCGATCTTGAAGCCGTCTCCCTCCTCGCCGAGCAGGTTGTCGGCCGGGATGCGCATGTCGTTGAAGAAGATCTCGCCGGTGGTCGAGCCCTTGATGCCCATCTTCGGCTCGATCCGCCCGACCTCGAACCCCGGCGTCTCGGCCTCGACGACGAACGCCGAGATTCCGGAATGCCCCGCCTCGGGATCGGTCTTCGCGAAGACGACGTAGAGCCCCGCGACGCCGGCGTTCGTGATGAACCGCTTGCCGCCGTTGATCACGTACTCGTCGCCGTCGAGGCGCGCTTCCGTGCGCATCGCCGCCGAGTCCGAGCCCGACCCCGGCTCGGTCAGCGCGTAGGCCGCGAGCCACTCGCCGCTCGCCAGCCGCGGGAGGAAGCGCTCCTTCTGCTCGTCCGTTCCCGCGAGCTTGATCCCGAGCGAGCCCAGCTCCTGCACGGCCATGATCAGGCCCGTCGTGGCGCAGACCTTCGACAGCTCCTCGACCGCGACGAGCACCATCAGCGCGCCCGTCCCGGTGCCGCCGTACTGCTCCTCGAAGGGCAGGCCGAAGAGCTCGTGCTCGCGGAAGAGCTCGACCATGTCCCACGGGAACTCGCCCTTCTTGTCGATCTCGGCCGCGCGGGGCGCGACGCGCTCGCGGGCGAGCGTGCGGACGAGGTCGCGGATCTCGCGCTGCTCGTCGGTCAGGGGGTCGTAGCCCATCGAGCGGAGTTTATTGAGCGTGCCCGAGCGGCCTGCTCACCGATCGTGGAACACGGCTTCGACGTTGTTGCCGTCCGGATCGAGAACGAACGAGGCGTAGTAGCCCTTGTGGTAGCGGCGCTCGCCCGGAGGCCCGTTGTCGCGATATCCGGCCTCGAGCGCGACTCGGTGGAACTCTTCGACCTCCGCTCGGTTGCGCGCCGCGAACGCGATGTGGACGTTCTCGCTCAGCGGCTGGTCGTCCTGCGAGATCGAGAGATCGCCCCAGTCGGCCGCACGCTGCTCCTCGTCCGACCACGGCTCCGCGTAGCCGAGGGGTGCGAGCACGGTTTCGTAGAACGCCTTCGAGGCGTGGAAGTCCGAGACCCGCAGGGTGACGTGGTCGATCACTCGGGGTCGTGCGTGACGGCTTCCACGTTGTTGCCTTCCAGATCGAGGACGTACGCCCCGTAGTAGTACTCGTGGTAGACGCGCCGGATGCCCGGCGGGCCGTTGTCGCGACCGCCCGCGGCGAGCGCGGCCTCGTGGAAGGCGTCGACGGTCTTGCGGTCGGCGGCCTTGAACGCGATGTGCACCGGGCTGCTCGGCTCGCCCCGCTCGGCGAGGAAGAAGTCGGGCTTGCCGTCGGCCGCGAAGCCGGCGCCGCCGACGAAGTCCATCGCCAGCTCGTACCCGACGGGCTCGAGCGCGGCCTCGTAGAAGGCCTTCGCCCCATCGATGTCGGCGACGTTGAGGGTCACGTGGTCGATCACTGCTGACATTCTTGCTGTTGTGATCCTCGAGAACGGGACGATCCGGACGCTCGAGCCGACGATGCCGGTCGCTCGCGCGCTCGCGATCGCCGGCGACCGGGTTGCGGGCGGCGTGGGGACGCACGAGACGGCGCTCGCCACTCCCGACCGCGTGAACCTGGGCGGACGCTGCGTGCTCCCCGGTTTCAGCGACGCGCACGTCCACTTTCCGAGCTGGTCGCTGGCGCAGCGCGAGGTCCGCCTGGAGGACACGGCTTCCCTGGACGAGGCTCTTGCGCGCGTGTCCGAAGCCGCTGACTCGGTCGAGCCCGGCGGCTGGCTGCGCGGCCGCGGCTGGAGGAGCGGCGACTGGTCTCCGGCCGTCGATCCGACCCGTCAGGAGCTCGACGCGGTGACCGGCGACAGGCCGACTGCGCTCATGGCCCGCGACTACCACTCGCTCTGGCTCAACTCGGCCGCGCTCGCCCAGGCCGACGGCGAGCTCCAGGTCGAGGGCGGCGTCGTCGAGCTCGACGACGCAGGGCGAGCCGACCGGGATCCTGCGCGAGGAGTCCGCCTGGCAGTTCCGCGACCGCTATCTGCTCGGGACGGACGACGAGTTCGTCGACGCGATGCGCGAAGGCCTCAGGATCGCGGCGTCCCGCGGCGTCACGTCCGTGCACGACAAGGACGGCTGGCTGGGCGCGCCGCGCTTCTGGCAGCGGATCGCCGAGGACGGCGGGCTCACGCTGCGCGTCTGGCAATCGCTGCCCTACGACCACGTCGGCCGCCTCGAGGAGATCGGCCTCCGGTCGGGCCTCGGCGACGACCTGCTCCGGATCGGCTACCTGAAGGTCTTCATGGACGGCACGCTCGGCTCGAAGACGGCGCGCCTCCTCGACGGCTCGGGCGTCCAGATCACGAGCCGCGAGGAGCTGGCCGAGATCGTGCGCGCCGGAGCGCGCGCCGGCTGGCCGGTGGCGGTGCACGCGATCGGCGACCTGGCCAACCGCGACGCGCTGGACGCGTTCGAGGAGACACGCGACGAGTGGTCGGCTCAGGGCCTGCGGCCGCGGATCGAGCACGCGCAGCTCCTGGCCGAGGAGGACATCCCCCGCTTCGCGGAGATCGGAGTCGCCGCCAGCGTCCAGTTCAGCCATGCGCCCTCCGACCGCGACATCGCCGAGCGCAACTGGGCCGGGATGACCGACCGCGCGTATGCGTATCGCTCGCTGCTCGAGTCCGGCGCGGTGGTCGCGAACGGCTCCGACGCGCCGATCGAGGAGCTCGACCCGCTCGCCGGGATCCGCGCGGGCGTCCTGCGCACGCTCGACGACCGCGAGCCGTGGCATCCCGAGCAGGCGGTCACGGTCGAGCAGGCGATCGAGGCGACGATCCTCACGCCGGCCTGGCTCGCCCGCGACGAGCGGCCGCCGCGGGAAGCTCCTGCCCGGCTACCTCGCCGACCTCGTCGTCCTCGACCGCGACCCGCTCGCGATCGAGCCGGAAGAGCTACCCGAGGTGCGAGGTCGTCGCGACATGGTCGGCGGCCGCTGGACGCACAACCCGCCCCCCTGGGACTAGCGTACCGCAGGGCTCGGCGCGGCGAGCGGAAGAGCTCCTTCGCGGCCTCGACGCCGAGGGCGACGTACTCGACGCCGGAAGCGCTCGTTCGGGGAGTGGATGTTCCCGTCCGGCAGGTCGAAGCCGGTGAGGATCGTCGGGATCCCCTTCTGCTCCAGCGCGGCCATCACCGGTAGCGAGCCGCCCACTCGGATCAGGAGCGGCCGCGCGCCGACGGCTCGCTCGAACGCGTCTTGTCCGAGCCGAATCACGGGGTCGTCCGGCTTCACGAGCGCCGCTGGAGCCGTGGCCAGCGTCTCGATCTCCACCTCGGCTCCCTCTGGAGCCGCCTCCCGCATCAGCCGCTCCATCTCGGCGGCGATCGCCTTGTCGTCCTGCCCGGGGACGATCCGAATCGACACGTTGGCCTCCGCCTCGACCGCGATCACGGTCTTCTGGAGCTGGGGCGACCCGCTCAGCAGCCCGTGGACGTCCACCGCCGGCTCGACGACGGTTCGCAGGTAGAGCTCCTCGGCCGCCTTCGCATCGGACGGCCGCGCGCCCTGGGCGGCGAGCACTTCCTCGCCGCTCTCGAGCTCGCCCCAGCTCGCGATCTCCTCCTCGCTCGGCCGGATCATCCCGGCGCGCAACGTCTCGGGAACGGCTCCGTCGCGCGGGAGAACCGCCTCCAGCACCTGCATCAAGACGTGCGAGGCGTTCAGCGCCGCACCGCCGAAGAGCCCCGAGTGCAGGTCGCGCTCGCCGGTCTTGACGCGGACGTGGAAGTAGCAGATGCCGCGCGTCGCGACGCAGAACGCGGGCTGGCCGGGCGCGGGCATGTGCCCGTCGAAGATGATGCAGGCGTCGCCGCCGCGCTCGTCGGCCTCGAGGAAGTCGACGATCGAGTGTCCGCCGGACTCCTCCTCCCCGTCGCACGTGAACCGAACGTTGACGGGCAGCGCGCCTTCCGCGGCGAGCAGCGCTGCGGCCTTCAGCTGCAGATAGAGCTGGCCCTTGTCGTCGGCCACGCCGCGGGCGTAGATCCACCCGTCGCGCACGGTCGGCTCGAACGGCGGGCTCTCCCAGAGGTCGAGCGGCGCCTCCGGCTGGACGTCGAAGTGCCCGTAGGCGATGACCGTCGGTGCCTGATCGGCGTTCTCCGAGGCCCGGATCTCTCCGATCACGAGCGGATGCTTCTCGGTCTGGACGACTTCCGCCTCGCCGCCTGCCGCGCGGATGAAGTCGCGCACCCACTCGGCGGCGCGCTCGACCTCGGCGGACCGCGCCGGATCGGCGCTGACACTTGGGATGCGGAGGAGCTCGAAGAGCTCCTCCATCCATTCCTTCTGCGGCTCCGCCATAGGCGGCGGAGACTAACTCAGGCTACTTCGCGAAGCTTCTGACAATCGGCCAGCGCCCGGAGCTTCTTCAGGCACTGGTTCTCGATCTGCCTGATCCGCTCGCGGGTGACGTTGAACGCGCGGCCGACCTCGTCGAGCGTCCGCGGCTGCTCCCCGTCGAGCCCGTAGCGCATCTCCAGGATCCGCTGCTCCCTGGGCGAGAGCGAGCACAGGATCTGCTTCAGGGTGTCGCGACGCAGAGCCTGCTCGGCGGACTCCTCCGGGAGCGGCGCCGTCTCGTCCGTCAGGAAGTGCCCGAACTCCGACTCCTCGTCGTCGCCGACGGGCTTCTCGAGCGAGACCGGCAGCTGAGAGCTGCGCCGGATCTGCTCGACCTCGTCGACGGTCAGGTCCAGCTCCTTGCCGATCTCCGCTGAGGTCGGCTCGCGGCCGAGCTCGCCGCGCAGCTTCCGCTCGGAGCGGACGATCTTGTTCAGCTTCTCGACCACGTGGACGGGCATGCGGATCGTCCGCGACTTGTCCGCGAGCGCCCTGGCCACGGCCTGGCGGATCCACCACGTCGCGTACGTCGAGAACTTGAAGCCCTTGCGGTAGTCGAACTTCTCGGCGGCGCGGACGAGGCCGATCGTGCCCTCCTGGATCAGATCCAGGAACGGCAGCCCCTGGTTGCGGTAGCGCTTCGCGATCGAGACCACGAGACGGAGGTTCGCCTCGACCATGGCCTGCTTCGCGCCGTGGTCGCCGCGCTCGATCCTCTTCGCGAGCTCGACCTCCTGCGGCGCGGTCAACAGGTCGACCTTGCCGATGTCCTTCAGAAACAGCTGCAGCGCGTCGGTCGAGACGTCCGGCGTGTCGACCTCGATCTTCTCCTCCTCGACCTCTTCCTGGACGACCTCGATGTGCAACTCCTCGAGATGGCCGTAGAACTCGTCGATCTGGGCCGTGTCCAGAGACAGCTCGTCCAGCGTGAGCGTGATCTCCTCGGCCGTCAGCTTTCCTGCTTGGCGCCCCGCTTGCAGAAGCTCCCAGGCTTCGTCGAGGTCGAGAACACCCCCCGGTGCGCGCGTCGTGCCTTGCTCCCCTCCGCTCAACTCGGTTCCCCCTCCCGCTTTCTCACGGTAGACCCGACGCTCGAAAAGTCAACGTCTTTTCCAGCGCGGGCAAGTCTTTCAATCAGGGTAAGCCTACGTCTATAGGCCGAACGACTCATCTTTCGGTCCATAAGTCCTATCTTTGTTAACAGCCTCGTACGCCCTCAAGACTGCGCAGAAGGCGTCGAGCTTCCCTGCTGAGCGGCGAATTCGGCTCTTCCGCGCGAGCCTGGCGCAGCTGGCGCTTGGCCTCCGCGCACGAGCCCGGCTGGGAACGGCTCAGCCAGAGGAGAAGGAGCCCGAGATGGAACCGGACCGTGGCGGCGTGCGGAAAGCGTTTCGTCAGCGGGCCGAGACGGGAGAACGCCGCGGCTGGGCGCCGCTTGTCGAAGCGCGCGACGGCGGCCGCGACCTGCGGTCTCCGGGTCGCTCGGGTCGAGCTTGGCGGCGGCCTCGTACTGGCGGCGCGCGGAGATCGGGTGGCCGAGGCGCTGGAGGGCGAGCCCGTACAGGAGCTTTGCGCGCGCGTCGCGTCCCGCGGCCTGCCGGCGGAGATACGCGAACTGCTGCGGCGGCGAGAGCCGGTCGATCGCGGACGGAGACGGGAAGCTGGGCACGAAGAGCGGCTGGCCGGGCGGGAAGTTCGGGTGGAGCGCGTCGTTGGCCCGTTGCGCCGAGGGCGAGTCCGGCTGCGCCTCGGAAGCCTTCAGCCAGGCCTCGCTCGCTCCGGCGGCGTCCCCCGCCCAGAGCTTCGCGTACCCGAGGTGGAGCAGCACGAGCGAGTCGTCGGGACGCTCACGGGCGAGGCGCTCCACGTCGGCCAGGCTGTCGTCGGGCCAGGAGGCGAAGGCGGCGCCGACCTTGGCGGCCGGCGAGTCGTAGCGCGCGAAGATCCGTCCCGCCTGGGCGCGCTTCTTCTGCGAGTAGAGCCGCTCGCCGCGCCTGAGCGCCCGCGCCTCGGGGTCGACTCGCACGCCGAGGTCGAAGACGAGCGGCGGAACGCCCTGCAGAGGCGTGGCCTTCTTCTCGCCGCCTCCCTCGTCGTTCGCAGTGATCACCGCGAGCGCCACGGTCGCTCCGGCGGCCAGCGCGGTCGCCGCGCCGACGATCACGAGGATGCGCGCTCGGGGGCTCATACCGCCCCGATTATCCTTGGGGCATGCCCGGTGACCGCGAGCTTGCCCTCGAGATCGGCCCAGCGCGGGCCCACGAGCGCCTCCAGGGGACCGACCCGCCGCTGCTCGTCGACATCCGCGAGGACTGGGAGCTCGAAGCGGGCCGGATCGTGCCCTCCGAGCACGTCCCGATGAGCGACCTCGGAACGAGGCTCGATCCCTATCGGAACCGGTCGCTCGTCCTCTACTGCGCCCACGGCAACCGTTCGCTCCGACTGGCTCGGGCATTGAGCGACGCGGGCTTCGAGGACGTCGTCTCGCTGGCGGGCGGCATCAAGGGCTGGGCCGAGGAAGGGCTCCCCGTCGACGTGCCGGGCGAGTTGGACGAGGCGCAGCGGGTCCGGTACAGCCGGCACGTGCTGATCCCCGAGATCGGCGTCGCCGGTCAGCAGCGGCTGCTCGCCGTCGAAGGTGCTCGTCATCGGCGCGGGCGGTCTGGGCTCGCCCGCCGCGCTCTACCTGGCGGCCGCAGGGGTCGGGCGCCTCGGCATCGTGGACGACGACGTCGTCGACGAGTCGAACCTCCAGCGGCAGGTGCTCCACTCGACCGCGGCGCTCGGCGAGCCGAAGGTGGCCTCGGCGGAGCGGCGCGTGCGCGAGCTGAACCCGGACGTCGAGGTCGTCGCCTACCAGGAGCGGCTGAGCGCGGAAAACGTCGACCGCATCCTCGACGAGGACTGGGAAGTGATCGTCGACGGGGCCGACAACTTCCCGACCCGCTATCTGCTGAACGACGCGTCGGTCTGGCACGGCATCCCGGTCGTGCACGGCTCGATCTTCCGCTTCGAGGGGCAGGCGACCGTCTTTGCGCCGGGCGCAGGCCCCTGCTACCGCTGCCTGTTCCCGCAGCCGCCTCCGCCGGAGCTGGCGCCCAGCTGCGCGGAGGGCGGCGTGCTCGGAGTCCTGCCGGGCGTGATCGGCTCGATCCAGGGCGCGGAGGCGCTGAAGGTCGTCCTCGGAATCGGCGAACCGCTGATCGGGCGGCTGCTCCTCTACGACGCGCTCGCCGGCTCCTTCGACGAGGTCGCGGTCCGGCGCGACCCGGACTGCCCCGTGTGCGGCGACGCGCCCACGATCACCGAATACGTCGACTACGTCGAGTTCTGTGCTGGTACCCACTGAGGTGCGCCGCGAGCTCGAGCGGCATGCGCTCGAGGAGGCGCCGAACGAAGCCTGTGGCCTCGTCCTGCTCCGAGGGCGACCGCGCGGTCGGCTACGAGCGCGGGCGAAACGCCGACGCGTCGCCGTACCGGTTCCGGCTCGAGGTCGATCCCGAGGTGTGGTTCCTCGAGGACGAGGGCTACGAGCTGGCGGTCTTCCACTCGCATCCGAGCTCGCCGCCGAGGCCCTCGCGCGCCGACCTGGAGCGGGCGGGCCTCTGGGCGTCACGGCCCTGGCTGATCCTCCGCACGGACACCCGCGAGCTCGCGGCGTGGCGACTCGACGACGGCTCCGCGACTCCGATCCAGATTGCCTAGCGCGGTCGTCGTCGGCGCCGGCGTCTTCGGCGGGTCGCTCGCGCTCCGGCTCGTTTCGAGCGGCTGGGAGGTCACGCTCGTCGAGCAGTACCCGCCCGGCCATGTCCGCGCGGCCTCGGGCGGCGAGTCGCGCCTGATCCGCTTCTCGCACGGCGGGAACGAGTGGTACACGCGCTCCTCGCGCCGCGCGCTCGACCTCTGGCGCGAGCTCGAGCGAGAGACGGGTGAGCAGCTCTTCGTCCCTACGGGAGTGGCCTGGTTCTTCAGCGGCGAGCACGGCTGGGGCGACGAGAGCGAGCGGGTCCTGAACGGGCAGGGCATCGCGACCGAGCGGCTCGAGCCGGCCGAGGGCACTCGGCTCTTCCCGAGCTTCGACGGGACGGGCCTCGCCTCGATCCTCTGCGAGCCCGAGGCAGGCGTCCTGAGGGCGCGGGATGCGACGCGTGCGATCTCCGAGCTCGCGATCGAGCGCGGCGCCCGCTTCGTCACCGGCACCGCCGCGCCGGATGGCGACGCCGTCCGGGTGGGCGACGAACGGCTCGAGGCCGATCACGTCGTCTGGGCCGGAGGCGCTTGGCTGGCCGGGCTCTTCCCGGAGCTCGTCAGTCTGCGCGTCACGCGCCAGGACGTCTACTTCTTCGGAGCGCCCACCGGCTGGCAGGCGCCGGACGTCCCCGCCTGGGTGGACTTCGACGGCGGGGTGTACGGCGTCGGCGACCTCGACGGGCGCGGCTTCAAGGCGAGCCCCGACCGTGAAGGCCCGGCCTTCGACCCCGACTCGGGCGAGCGCGTGGCTTCACAGGAGAAGGAGGCCGAGGCCCGCGAACTACCTCGCGCTGCGCTTCCCGGCCCTGGCGGGCGCGCCGCTCGTCGGGACGCGCTCGTGCCCGTACTCGCTGACCGAGGACACGAACTTCCTGGTCGCGCCGCATCCGGAGCACGATGGGGTCTGGCTGCTGGGCGGCGGCTCGGGGCACGGGTTCAAGCACGGCCCTGCCCTGGCGGAGTACGTGGAGCGGCTGTTGAACGATGAAGAGAAGCCCGATCCGGCGTTCGGGCTCGGTGCTCGCGACCCAGGGGGCGGTTTGCGCGCCCCCTGGATCGAGCGGTAACGAATCTACTTGACGGTGAAGTGCCCGACCATGGTCGGGTGCGGGTCACACCGGTAGGTGTACTTGCCCTTCTTCAGCTTCACCGTGACCGTCTTCGTGCCCTTGAACGAGATCGTCGTGATCATCTTGTTGACCCCGGGCCCGGTCAGGTGGAAGTCGTGGATGTTGGACTTGTCGTTGACCGTGATCTTGTAGCTGCCCGGCTTCAGCGTCTTCACCTTGGCGGTGCCCTTCTTCAAGGTGATGGTGAACCCCGGGCCGACGGTGCCGGTCAGCTTCGTCACGCTCGTGGCCGCGCCGAGCGGCGCCGCCAGCGCGAGCGTCGCCAGGAGCCCGGCTGCGAATAGTGCGATTCGAGACATCTTCCTCCTTTGAGAACTGGGCTTCAGTTGGTTAGGTACTCAGCCCGAGAACGTTCGGTTTTCTGCGCCGATACTAGTCACCATTGCCCAGAGGCTTGATTAGGCGGGCGTTAAACCTGGGTTAGTCCTGGAGCCAGAAAAGGCCCACGGTTCCGGGGCCCGCGTGCGTCCCGACGACCGGACCCAGCGTCGTCGCGACCTCGATCTCGGCCTGCGGCCTGACATCGTGGACGAGCTTCTCGAGCGCGGCCATACGGTCCGGCGCCTCCGCGTGTGCGATCCCGACCCGTAGCCCTTCACCGTCAACGGTGCCGTCGCGAAATGCGTTCGCGAACTCCTGGATCGCCTTGCGGTTGCCGCGGACGCGCTTCAGCGGGAGCACCTCTCCGTCGGCGAGCGTGAGGATCGGCTTGATGTTCAGGAGCTGGCCCGCCCAGCCTGCAGCACGACCGATCCGACCGCCCTTCGCGAGGTACTCGAGCGTGTCGAGCGTGAAGACGAGGCCGGTCTCGCGCTTGAACCGGCTGATCGAGCTCGTCGACCTCCTCGTCGGTCGTTCCCTGGTCGAGCCGGCGCTGGATCGCCATCCCGAGCATCGCGATCGCGGCGGAGGCGGTCGCGGTGTCGACGACGCGCACCCGTCCGCCGGTCTCCTCGGCCGCCTGCTGGGCGCTCGCGTACGTCCCCGAGAGCTTGGCCGAGACGGTCAGGACGAAGACGCGCTCGAGGCCGGCCAGCTCCTCGTAGGCGGCGGCGAAGTCCTCGGGAGTGGGCTGCGAGGTCGTCGGCAGCTCCTCGGCGCCGCGCAGGCGCTCGTAGAACTCGGCGGGCCCGATGTCGACGTAGTCGCGGTAGCTGTCCCCGCCGAAGCGGACGTAGAGGGGCACGACGCGCCAGTTCGGGAACCTGTCGGCCGCGTCCGGGAAGTCCGCGGTCGAGTCGAGGACGATCCCTGCGTTCTCGGTCGTGAGCTTCATTCGCCCCGCCCGGCGGCGCTGAGGATCGCGGCGACGATCTTGTCGAGGTGCTCGTCCTTCGTCAGGCACGCCACGGCGCCGGCGGCATAGAGCGCGTCGATTTCGCGGAGGTTCGCCGAGGCGGTCAGGCAGACGACGGCGACTTCCGGGCACGCTTCGCGGAGCGCCCGCGTCGCCTGGACACCGTCGAGCGCCGGCAGACGGTAGTCCATGATCACGACGTCCGGGTCGAGCCGCCTGCACATCTCGACGACCTGCGTCCCGTCCTCGGCCGCGCCGACGACGTCGAGGTCCGGCCGCAGACCCAGCAGGAGCTCGAGCGCCTCGCGGAAGACGGCGTTGTCCTCGACGAGGGCAACGCGAACGGGGGCGGCGGACACCGGCCCACCTTAATCGTCTTATTCCGCGGATAACAGCAGCGGATAGTGCGGCTGGCCGCCCGGGTGCACCTCGAGCTCCAGCTCCGGGTGGCGCTCCGCGACCTGCGCGAGGAGCGGGCCGAGCTCGGGCTCGTCCGCGCCGGTGATGAAGGTGAGGACGTCGCGGGGCTCGCCGAGAAGCGTTTCCACGACGGAGCCGCGACGGCTGTCGAAGCTCGTCCCGCCGGCGACCGGTTCCCCGTCGGCCAGCCCGAGGTAGGAACCGCGCTCCACGTTCAGGCCGTCGACGCTGAGCGCGCGTGAGGCGACCGTGACGGCACCGGTCGCGATCCCGCCTGCGAGCTCCTCCATCGCCGAGGCGTTCGCCTCCGCGTCCACGGTGGGGTCGTACGCGAGCATCGCGCCCAGGCCGGCCTGGAGCGAGCTCGTCGGAATGACGTGAACCGGAATCTCGGCGAGGCGAGCCGCCTGGCGGGCGCCCAGCACGACGTTGTCGTTGTTCGTCAGCACGACCGCTTCCGCGGCGCCGGAGCCTGCGATCGCGTCCAGGAGCTCCTCGGTGGACGGGTTCATCGTCTCGCCGCCGTCGACGATGCCGGTCGCGCCCATGCTCTCGAAGAGCCTGCGGTTGCCCTCGCCGGCTACGACCGCCACGACGGCCGTCCGCCGATCGTCGGCTCCGTGATGCGAGAGCCGCTCCTCGCGCTGAGCCGTCTGCAGCTGCATGTTCGAGATCTCGACGCGCTCGATCGTGCCGACGGCGGTGCCTGCCCGGAGCGCGGCCCCGGGATCGTTCGTGTGGACGTGGGCCTTCAGCGCAGACTCGTCGCCGACCACGAGCAGCGAATCCCCGAGGGGCGCGAGGTCGCGCTCCAGATCCCCTCGTTCGAGCCCCTGGCCCTCGACGACGAAGCTCGTGCAGTAGCGGTAGCGCGAAGCCGCCAGGTGCACGGCGTCCGGCGACAGCTGCGACGCCGCTGCGGGCTCGGGGAGCGGCTCACCCGCGAGGCGTGCGGCGATTCCGCGCACGATCTCGACGAGGCCCGCGGCTCCCGCGTCGACGACGCCCGCTGTCCGCAGTTGCTCGAGCTGGTTCTGCGTCCGTGCGACAGCCTCGTCTCCGTGGGCGACGAGTGCGGAGAGCAGCTCCGAGGGGGCATCGTCCCGGCGGCGCTCGGCCTCGTCGGCCAACTCGCGGACGACCGTGAGGATCGTCCCCTCGACCGGCTCGCGCACCGCGGCGTAGGCGGTGTCCGATGCTCGTCGGAGCGCCGTCGCAATCGAACGGTCGGCCTCGTAGCCCTCCACGGCGCCCCGGATGATCTGCGACAGGATCACGCCCGAGTTCCCCCGCGCTCCGAGCAGCGCGGCGCGCACGATGTCGTCGTTGCCCGCCTCGAGCGACTCGCGGACGGCGCGCACGGTGAGCAGCATGTTCGTGCCGGTGTCGCCGTCGGGGACCGGATAGACGTTGAGATCGTCGATGCGCGCGCGGCTGCGTTCGAGCGCGCCTTCCGCCGCACGCACGAGCTCGAGCTCGTTCATGCGCGGGTTATATAGCGCTTAGAGCGATAGCGCTTAGAGCGCCTTTTGAACCTTGCCGGCCTTCAGGCAGCGCGTGCAGACGTACGCGCGGGTCGCCCGCCCGTCCAGGAGGACGCGGACGCGCTGGAGGTTCGGCTCGAAGCGCCGCTTCGTGGCCACCATCGAGTGGCTCCGGCTGTGCCCGAAGGACGGCTTCTTTCCGCAGACTGCGCACATCTTCGCCATGAGGCCTCATCGTAGCGAGAGCGCCCGCGCTTGCGGGGCACGCGATGTTCAATTGGCGCGTAGCGCGTAGCTAGCGCAGGGGGCCGGCTGCCTGCGCCCGCAACTGCGAGAACACGTCGGCCATCTCCAGCGCCGTCCGCACCGCGTCGGCGGCGCGGTCGATCCGCTCCTCCGCCTGCTCGCGGGTGTCGACGGTGAGCACGCCGAAGGAGACCGGAACACCCGTCTCGATGGCCGCCACCTGGAGCCCGCTCGCTGCTTCGCTCGCCACGTACTCGAAGTGCGCGGTCTCGCCGCGGATCACGCAGCCGAGCGCGACGATGCAGGCATAGCGCCGCGTCTTCGCGAGCGCCATCGCGGCCAGCGGGAGCTCGAACGCCCCGGGAACGGGCATGACCAGGACGGCCTCTCGCGGGACTCCGACCTCGTCGAGCTCGGCGAGCGCGCTCTCCAGCATGCGGTTCGTGATCTCGCCGTTGAACTTGCTCACGACGACGGCAACCGCGCGGCGCCCATCGACGCCGCCCGTCAGGACCGTGTACCCGTCGGGCACTTGGAGGTCGCCGGCTGCGTGCTGCGGCGCCCGTGCCGGTTCCTGGTGGAGCTCCGGCACGGCCTCGGGCTTGCGATCGACCTCCGTCTCGGGCGAACGCAGCGCCGGCTCCGGCGCCTTGCCGTCTCCGTCCTGTGGCGAGGGCGGCGGCGGCGTCATGTCGCGCAGGCGAGACTCGATCTCGTCGATCCGGTCGCTCATTCGTCTCTCTCGAAGCGCAGGTCCTGGTGGTGCAGCCGGTGCCCCAGCTTGTCGCGCTTCGTCTCGAGGTAGCGCCGGTTCTCCGCCCTCGGCGCCGTCTCGATCGGAACCTGCTCGACGACGGTGAGCCCGAAGCCCTCGATGCCGGTCAGCTTCTTCGGGTTGTTCGTGAGGATCCGGATCGTCGTCAGGCCGAGGTCGGCGAGGATCTGGTTGCCGATCCCGTACTCGCGCGCGTCAGCCGGGAGACCGAGCCGGAGGTTCGCCTCGACCGTGTCCAGGCCCGCCTCCTGCAGCTCGTACGCCTTGAGCTTGTTCAGCAGGCCGATCCCGCGGCCCTCCTGGGTCATGTAGAGCAGCACGCCTTCATCTTCCTCCGCCAGCCGCTCGAGCGCCTGCTCGAGCTGCTCGCCGCAGTCGCAGCGCAGCGAGTGGAAGACGTCGCCGGTCAGACACTCCGAGTGGACGCGGACGAGGACGTTCTCGGCGCCCTCGACGTCGCCGCGCACGAGCGCGATGTGGTGCTTGCCCGTCAGCTTCTCGCGGAACGCGATCGCCTGGAAGTCGCCGTAGGCGGTCGGGAGATGGACGGACGTCGTGCGCTCGACGAGCTTCTCCGTGCGCCGCCGGTACTCGATCAGGTCGGCGACCGTGACCAGCTTGATCTCGTGGCGCTCGCAGAACTCGACGAGGTCGGGGACACGCGCCATCGTCCCGTCCTCGCGCATCACCTCGCAGACGACGCCGGCCGGGTTGAGGCCCGCGAGCCGGGCGAGGTCGACCGCGGCTTCCGTCTGGCCCGCGCGGCGCAGGACGCCGCCCGCCCGTGCGCGCAGCGGGAAGATGTGCCCCGGCTGGACGAGGTCGCCCGGCCCTTTCGTCGGGTCGATCGCAACCTGGATCGTCCGCGAGCGGTCCTGGGCGGAGATCCCGGTCGAGACGCCGTCGCGCGCCTCGATCGAGACCGTGAACGCCGTCTGGAGCGGCGCCTCGTTGTGGTCGGCCATCTGACGCAGGCCGAGCTCGTCGCAGCGCTCCTCGGTGAGCGGCAGGCAGATCAGCCCGCGCGCGTGCATCGCCATGAAGTTGATCGCCTCCGGCGTCGCGAACTGCGCGGCGATCGTCAGGTCGCCCTCGTTCTCGCGGTCGGCCGCGTCCACGACGACGACGAACTTGCCCTGGCGGATGTCCTCGATGGCCTCCTCGATCGCGGCGAAGGTGGTCGTCTCGTGGGCGGTCTGGGTCATGCGCTCGAAATCGTATCCCGGTGCGTGAGCTTTTCGACGTACTTGGCGAGCACGTCGACCTCGAGATTGACCTCGTCGCCCGGCTCGAGCGCGCCGAGCGTGGTCACTTCGAGCGTGTGCGGGATCAGCGCCACCTCGAAGGCGCCGTCGCGGAGGCCGGCAATCGTGAGCGAGACTCCGTCGACCGCGATCGACCCTTTCTCGACGCAGTAGCGGAGGATCTCGGGCCCGGCTTCGATCCAGACGCGGCCGTCCTCGCCGACCGACGCGACGCGGCCGAGCCCGTCCACGTGGCCCTGGACGAAGTGCCCGCCGAGCGGATCGCCGACGCGCGCCGCGGTCTCGAGGTTCACGTCGTCGTCTGCGGAGAGCCGGCCCAGCGTCGTCCGGCTGAGCGTCTCGGCGACCGCGGTCACCGAGAAGCTCCCGTTCGAGACCGCGGTCGCGGTCAGGCAGGCGCCGCTGACCGAGACGGAGTCGCCGATTCCGAGCTGCGAGGCGGTTTCCGGGGCGCTGATCTCGAGCCGCACGCCGTCCGGGCCCTCCTCCAGGGAGGCGATGCGCCCCCGCTCGCGGACGATTCCCGTGAACATCGTCGAAAGGCTAGATCAGGCGTGGAGCACCAGCGCTGCGAGCGCTCGGCTCACGGCTCGCGGACATAGGCGCTCAGAAGCACATCCTCACCGACGCGTCGGGCGCTCAAATGCGTCAGCTCGAGCGCAGGCCCCGCGAAGGCCGGGCCCTTTCCGGAAACCTTCGGCGCGACGAACAGGAGGATCTTGTCCACGAGGCCGCCGGCGAGGAACGCGGCGCCGAGCGTCGGGCCGCCTTCGAGCAGGAGCGACTGCACGCCGTCTTCGGCCAGGCTCCGCAGCTCGTCCTCGAGCGGCCCGCTCAGGAGCTCGAGCTCCGAGCCCTCGGGCAGCGGGCCGCGGCCGAACGCGAGTCGCCGCGGCTGGCGCTGCGCGTCGACGCCGCGAGCATCGAGGCGCGGATCGTCCGCCCGGACCGTGCCCATGCCCACGGCTACCGCGTCCGAGGCGGCCCGCAGCTCGTGGACCAGCCTCCTGCTCTCCTCCCCCGAGACCCAGCGCTCGCCCGGCACGGTCACCCGCGCGTCGAGCGTCATCGCCACCTTGTACGTGACGAAGGGACGACGCAGCCGCGCCCACGTCAGCCACGCCTCGTTCTGCACGCGGGCCTGCCAGTCGTTGGTGAGCTGCACATCGACACCGGCCTCGCGAAGCCGCTCGTTTCCGTCGCGGAGCGGATCCTTCGCGCCGACGACGACGTTCGAGATCCCGGCGGCGAGGATCGCGTCCACGCACGGCGGCGTCGTGCCGTGGTGGTCGCAGGGCTCGAGCGTCACGTACAGCGTGGCGCCGCGCGCCGCCTCGCCGGCCGCTTCGAGCGCGACCACTTCCGCATGCGGGCCGCCCTTGCGCTCGTGCCAGCCCTCCCCCACCACCTCGCCGTCGCGCTCGACGACCGCCCCGACGACCGGGTTCGGATGCGTCGTCCCCCGCCCGCGCTCCGCGAGCTCGAGCGCCCGCTCGAGCATCAGGGCGCGGCGAGGCCGCGGTACGCGGCCGGGATGTCCTCCTGGCCGAAGACGCTCGTCCCCGCGACGAGCAGGGTCGCGCCCGCTTCGCGGAGATCGCGAACGTTGTCCTGGCCCGACGCCACCGTCGACCTGGATGAAGACCTCGTCGGGCAGGAGCTCGCGCAGCCGGCGGACCCGAGGGATCGACTCCTGCATGAACGGCTGCCCCGAGTAGCCCGGGTGGATGCTCATGCAGAGCACGAGGTCGACGAGCTCGCCCGCCGCCTCCGCCACGGCCTCCGGCTCCGTCTCCGGGTTGAACGCCACGCCGGCTCCGAGCCCGAGCTCACGCGCCTGCGCGATCACGCCGGGAAGGTCGTCGCAGGCCTCGTAGTGCACCGTGACGCTGTCCCCGCCCGCCTTGGCGATCGCCTCGAAGTGCTTCCAGGGCGTCTCGATCATCAGGTGGCAGTCGAGGACGCCGCCGCGCTCGTGGACGAGCGGAGAGATCGACTGGAGGACGATCGGCCCGATCGTGATCGGCTCGATGAAGTGCCCGTCGCCCGCGTCGAACTGGAAGATCTTCGCGCCCGCGTCCATGACGATCTCGATCTGCTCGCCGAGCCGCGAGAAGTCCGCCGCGTAGAGCGACGGCTCGATCTCGACTCCGCGCACCCAGTCCTTCCAGCTCATGGTCGGGAGCGTAAGCCGCGGAGCCAGGCTCCGTACGACATGCGGGTGCCGCCCTCCGGCTGCACTTCGAGCAGGTGGAGCTGGTCGCCGTCGAGTCGCGAGCGCCAGACGGTCACGTTGCGGCCGTGGAGCTCGCCCCGGGCGCCGATGTGCGGACTGAGCGCGCGGATCCGGTCGTGGAGCTCCTTCGGAGGGCGCGACCAGTCGAGCTCACGATCTGCGGGGCCGATCTTCTCTGCGTAGGTCGGCTCGCCGACCTGGGGTGAGAACGAGTCGTTGGCGAGAGCCTCGTCGATCAGCTCGGGCGCGAGGCGAGCCGTCTCCGCATAGACGTCGCCCGCCGTCGTGTCGCCGGCGATCGAGAGGCTGCGCTGCGCGCCGATCGGGCCGGCGTCGAGCGCCTCGACGAGCCTGATCACCGAGACGGCGCTCTCGTCGTCGCCGGCCATGATCGCGCGCTCGATGGGCGCGGCGCCTCGCCAGCGAGGAAGCGGCGAGGGGTGCACGTTCAGCCAGAGCGCGCGGTCGAGCAGGCTCGCCGGGATGAGCGCGCCGTAGGCCACGACGACGACCGTGTCGACCTCGACCGAGAACGACTCGTCCAGCTTCTCGTCCTGCCGGACCGGGATGCCGAGCCGCTCGGCGGTCTCCTTGGCCGGAGGCGCGCCGACCTTCCGGCCGCGGCCGCGCGGGCGGTCCGGCCTGCGTGAGCAGGAACTCGATCTCGTGCTTGTCGGCGAGGCGTTCGAGGACGTCCGCGCCGAGCGGCGCCGTCGCCGCGACCGCGAGCTTCACAACGCGGCAGATTGCCGCAGGACGGCCATCGCCTCGCGACGGTCTTCCGGCGAGGTGCGGTCGAGGATGAGGACGCCGTCGAGATGGTCGAGCTCGTGCTGGGCGACCCGCGCCGGAAGGCCCTCGAGCTCGAGCGTGACCGGTTTGCCCTCCTCGTCGCTCGCCTCGAGCCGGATGCGCACCGGGCGCTCGACCGAGACGACGACGCCCTGCATCGAGAGACAGCCCTCGTCGTCCTCGCCGCTCTCCTCGGAGCGCTCGACGATCGAGGGGTTGACGAGCGCGCGCGGCTCCGGTTCGTCCTCGGGCTGGATCACGAAGACGCGGCGGAGCACGCCGACCTGGTTGGCGGCCAGCCCCACGCCCCGCGCGTCCTGCATCAAGCGCGCCATGCGCTCGACGAGCTGCTTGAGATCGTCGTCGAAGTCCTGCACCTGCTGGGCCTCGAGCCGCAGCACGGGGTCCGGGTACTGGCGAATCTGGGCCAGCGCGAGCCGGCGCCTGGCTTCGGCCTGCGCGTCGAGCTCGTCGGTCTTGACCTGGCCCTCTTCGGACACGATTTCGAGTTTAGTCAGACGCTTTGCGGGTCCACGTCGACCACCGCCGACAGATCAGCTGCGCGCATCGCCTTCGAGGCGGAGCCGAGCAGGCGGGCTGCCCGCGACGCGACCTCGCGGGGTCGGTCGGTCTTCACGATCAGCTGCGCACGGTGCTTCCCGCGCAGGCGGAAGAGCGCCGCCGGGCCGAGCAGCTCGCCCGGCGCCTCCGCCAGACCGTCGGCGAGCTCGGTCAGCGCGCGCATCGCATCGTCGCGCTCCGGCCCCGAGACGAGGATGCGGACGAGGTGGCGGTACGGCGGGTACCCGAGGTCGCGGCGCCGCTGCAGCTCACCGCCGAGGAACCCCTCGACGTCCTGCCGAACGGCGAGCGCGACCGCGCGCGACTCGGGCTGGAACGTCTGGACGAGCACCTTGCCGGGCGCGTCACGCCCGCTGCGGCCGGCGAGCTGCGTGACGAGCTGGAACGTGCGCTCCTCGGCGCGGAAGTCGGGCATCCCGAGCCCGCTGTCCGCGTCGATCACGGCCGCAAGGGACACATCCGCGAAATGGTGGCCCTTGGCGACCATCTGGGTGCCGACGAGCACCGCGCGGTCGGCGGCCGCGAAGCGACGAAGCGTCTCGAGCAGCTCGCCGCGCTTCTCGACCGAGTCGGCATCGAGCCGGAAGCGCTCGAGCTCGGGGACGTGCGCTTCGAGCTCGCGCTCCAGGCGCTGGGTGCCCGCGCCGATCCTCGCTAGCTCGACCGACCCGCAGGCCGGACAGGTCTCCGACGCGGGCTCCGAGTAGCCGCAGTGATGGCAGTGGAGCGCCTCGTCGCGGTGCAGCACGAGCGAGACGTCGCAGCTCGGGCAGCGCTGCGTCTCGCCGCAGGCCCGGCAGTGCAGCGCCGGGGCGATTCCGCGGCGGTTGAGCAGCAGGATCGCCTTGCCGCCCTGCTCGGCGATCTTCCCCAGCTCCGCGAGGAGCGGCGCCGAGAGCGGATAGCCGGCCTCGCCGCGCAGGTCGACGACGCGCACGGCCGGGCGAGCCACGCCGATCCGCTCGCCGAGGTCGAGTCGTTCCAGCGCCTCCCAGCTCTCCGGGCCGAGGCGTCGCGCTGCCGTAGACCGCGACCGCTCCCTCGAGCGAGGCCCGCTTGGCCGCGACCGTCCGCGCGTCGTAGCGCGGGTCGGACTCCTGCTTGTAGGCCGCGTCGTGCTCCTCGTCGACGCAGATCAGGCCGAGCCGGGGCAGCGGCGCGAAGATCGCGGAGCGCGCTCCGACCACGATCGGCGCCTCGCCGGAGGCGATCCGCTCGCGCTCGTCGCGGCGCTCCGCGTCGGTCAGCGACGAGTGCAGGACGGCCACGCGGTCGCCGAACCGCGCGCGAAAGCGCCCCACGGTCTGCGGCGCGAGCGCGATCTCGGGGACGAGGACGATCACGCCCAGCCCGCGCGCGCAGCGCCTCGCCGGCCGCCTGGAGGTAGACCTCGGTCTTCCCGCTCCCGGTGGCGCCGTAGAGCAGGAAGTGGCCTCCTTCGTCGAAGGCGCCCCGCAGGCGCTCCAGCGCACGCTCCTGGGTCTCCGTGAGCGCGCCCGGCTCCGCTTCGCCCGGCAGGGAGTCGCGCTCGGCCGGCTGCGGAAGCTCCTTGCGCCGCTCCCGCTTCGGCGGCGCGACGAGCGCGAGCGCCCGACCAGGCGTCGAGCCGTAGTAGTCCGCGAGCCAGAGAGCCAGCTCGACGAGCGGCGCCGGCAGCGACTCCACGACCCGCTCGATCGGCACGGCCGCGACCCCGTCCGGAGGCGAGTCCTCGAGCTCGATCACGACTCCGCGCTGGCGAGCGCCGCCGAGCCGGACCGAGACGACGTCTCCGCGCACGACGTCCTCGGGCACCTCGTACGTGAACGGACGCGCGAGCGCACGCGTCGTCACGAGCGGGTAGACCGAGGCGTAGTGCGTCACGCCGCAGGCTAGGGGCGGCAGGCTGCACTCGCCGGGCGGAGCGGGTCGCCGGTCAGGGAAGCGGTCAGACTCCGGCGGCTTCGATGATGAAGTCCGTCGCGAACCCGAGGAACAGGCCCGCGAGGAGCATCCAGGCGACGAGCGTCTTGTACCCGAGCTTCTGGTTCACGTTCATCAGCTGGATCACGACGTAGAGGATCGACCCGGCCGCGAGTGCGAGGAACGCGACCGACACCGTCTCGTTCACCCAGGTCTGGCCGAGGAGCGTCCCGATGAAGGTCGGCCCGCCGCCGATCACGCCCAGCAGCGCGAGGAACTTCCACGACGGCCTCACCTCGTCGCCCGACATCGGGGCGACGATGCCGAAGCCCTCGGTCGCGTTGTGCAGGCCGAAGCCGATGATCAGGACGAGCGCGAGCGTGACCTGATCCTGGGCCGCGGACTGCCCGATCGCGAGGCCCTCGGAGAAGTTGTGCAGCCCGATGCCCGTCGCGATCAGCAGCGCGAGCCACGCCGCCGGCGACAGGCCGGCCACCCACGAGCGGTCGAACTCGGCAGCGGACGCAGCACCGGGGCCGAGCATCGCCTTGCTGCGCTGCCGGCCGAACCACCGGTCGTAGTAGACGAGGCTCATCAGGCCGACGGTCGCGCCGGCCGCGAAGGTCACCGCGAGCTGGACGAAGTCGACCCAGGACCCGCCGTCGTCCGTGGCCTTCGTCGAGCGCCTCCTCCACCGGCTCGATGCCGTGGACGAGCACGTCCCAGAGCAGGAAGAGCAGGATCCCCGTCGCCATCGCGCTCAGCCCGGCCTTCAGCGCGGGGCTCGCGCTCCGGATCCGCCCGATCGGAAGACCGAGGAAGATCGTGAAGCCGGCGAGTGCGCCGAGGACGAGGATCTGCGTTGTGGACATGAGGCGGTCTGGGTCTCCTTCTCCGAGTTGTAAGGCGAACCTTACAAGCGGCGCGCACTATATTCGAATCCGAATGGCCGAGCGTCACTCGATCGACGAGTACCTGGAGACGATCTACTTCCTCGCCTTCCCGATCGGCGAGTACAGCCCGCAGGCGACCGGCTCCTCCTCGCCCACCCTCGCGTCACGCGTGGCCGAGATGCTCGGCGTCTCGCGCGCATCCGCCGGGGAGATGCTGAAGCGGCTGGAGAAGGAGGGCCTGATCCGCCGGGGCGAGCACAAGGAGGCGCTCCTCACGCCGGCGGGACGCAAGCGCGCCGAGAAGGTCGTCCGCAAGCATCGGATCGTCGAGCGTCTGCTGACGGACTTCATGGGCTACACGGCGGCCGAGGCGCACGTCTACGCGGACGACATCGGCGAGACGTTCTCCGACGACATGGTCGAGCGGATGGAAGAGAAGCTCGGGAACCCGGACCGCTGCCCGCACGGCTGGCCGGTGGATCCCGCGTTCGAGCAGGCCGAGAACGCGGAACTGGCGCCGCTCGCCGCGCTGGAGGCGCCTGCCAAGGCGACGATCGTCCGGCTCGCCGAGCACGACGGCGACCTCCTGCACTGGTTCTACGACGAGGGCTTCGTCCCGGGGACGAAGATCGAGCTCCGGGACGCACAGCCGGCGGCGGGCCAGTTCACCGTTCGCCGTGACGGGGAGGATCAGGCGATCGGTGAAAAGGCCGCCGCCGGCCTCTTCGTGAAGTTGTCCTAGTACCCCCCGCTGTAGCTCCCGTAGCCGCCGGAGCTCGTCGGGGTGCTCTGGCTCTTGCCGGCGACCGCGATCACGTGCCAGGTGCCGACGTCCTTGAAGCCGTCGCCGTTCATGTCGCCGGGCTTCTTGTCCTCGTCGAACGTGTACAGCGGCCCGCCCTTGTAGGCGACCTGCCGCCGACCGTCGGGGCGCTTGACGAGGCTCAGCGACTTCACGCCGGTAGGAGTCACGCCTCGCGCGACGACGAGCGGGTGCCACTCGGCCAGGCACGCGCCGGTGGTGCAGATGAAGTGCCCTTTCCGCTCGACGCTCAGGTGGTAGAGCGTCATCCCGTGCCGGTTGACGAGGATCGTTCGCCCGCCGACCTTCGCGGTCTTGACGACGCGCTTGTCGTGGTTGCCGCCCATCGAGACGGCCGTGAAGACGCCGATGAGGAGCGCTGCGCCCAGGACGACGAGCGCCGGCACGATCAGCTTCGCATTGCGCATGGTGCCCTCCTTGAGAGTGGTGCCGAGCCTCCGAGGGGGTCTCGCGGCTCGTGCACGAAGGAGATACGGCACGTGCCCTGCGCCGGATCTGGAGAAAGGCTGCGCTTAACCCGAGCTAAACGGTCGCCGTGGCGGCGAGGCCTGCGGCGGCGCGGAGCGCGTCGGCCTTGTCCGTGCGCTCCCACGTGAAGTCGTGGTCGTCACGCCCGAAGTGGCCGTACGCGGCCGTCTTCGAGTAGATCGGCCGCTGGAGGTCGAGGTCCCGGATGATCGCGCCCGGACGGAGGTCGAAGTGCTCCTTCACGAGCTCCTCGATCCGACCGACGTCGATCTTCTCCGTGTTGAACGTGCGAACCGCGATCGAGACCGGCCGCGCGACGCCGATGGCGTAGGCGACGTTCACCTCGCAGCGATCCGCGAGGCCCGCGGCCACGAGGTTCTTCGCCACATACCGGGCCGCATAGGCCGCCGAGCGGTCGACCTTCGTCGGATCCTTCCCCGAGAAGGCGCCGCCGCCGTGCCTGGCCGCGCCGCCGTAGGTGTCGACGATGATCTTCCGGCCGGTGAGCCCCGTGTCGCCCATCGGCCCGCCGAGCACGAACTTCCCGGTCGGGTTCACGTAGACGAAGTCGCGCTCCTGGAGGCGCCTCGCGTCGTACAGGTCGCCCGGGAGGATCGGCCGCAGGACGCGCTCGATGATGTCCGGCTTGATCAGGTCCTCCGAGCTGATCCCGTCCGAGTGCTGCGTGGAGACGAGGATGCGCTCGATCTCGACCGGCCTCTGCACGCCGTCGTCGTCGACCTCGTAGCGGACCGTGACCTGGGCCTTCCCGTCCGGGCGCAGGTAGGGCAGGTCGCCCGCCTTGCGCACCTCGGCCAGCCGCTTGCAGATCTTGTGCGCGAGCATGATCGGAAGGGGCATCAGCTCCGTCGTCTCGTTCGTCGCGTACCCGAACATCATCCCCTGGTCGCCCGCGCCGAGCTTGTCCAGCGGGTCGTCGTCCCCCGGGTCGTGCTGCACCTCGTACGAGGAGTCGACGCCCTGCGCGATGTCCGGCGACTGCTCGTCGATCGCCACCACCACACCGCATGTGGTCGCGTCGAAGCCCCACTCCGAGTGCGTGTAGCCGATGTCGCAGATCCGCTCGCGGACGATGCGGGCGACGTCGACGTAGGTCTCCGTCGAGATCTCGCCCGCCACGACGACGAGGCCGGTCGTGATCAGCGTCTCGCACGCGACCCGGCCGGACGACGTCGTCCCGGAGGACTGCGTCGAGCACCGAGTCGGAGACCTGGTCGGCGATCTTGTCCGGATGTCCCTCGGTGACGGACTCGGACGTGAAGAGGAATTCGCGCGCAGCCATTGCCGCGCGAAAAGCTACTTGATCGTCAGGAAGCCGGAGATCGTGGTCCGCTTGCCGTCCTGCTTCGTGTACAGGATCGCGGACTGGAGCGGCTTCGTGTTCGCGCGCACGTCGGGCGGGATCGCCTCGGGCGAGTCGCTCTCCGACATGGCGTCCCGAGCCGAAGAGCAACGGCAGCGCCAGCTTCAGGTTCACGTAGACGAAGCCCGAGGTCTCGTCCGGCGCAGACGACGCGTCGAGCGCATCCTGGTAGACGGCGTCGTCCGAGAGCTTCTTGCCGTCGCCGAGCGCGTCCTCGAGGCGCGCGCGGCTGGTCGACACGAGCACCTTGCCGTCGCCCACCACTGCGTAGATCGTGAGGTCGTCCTCCGGGTAGGCGAAGACCTTCCCCTGTGCGCCGTGCACCGAAAGCGGCCGTACGTCGACACCTGCGAGCCCGGCGATCGCAGCCAGGCGGTTGATCAGCCGGGTGGCCTTGTCCTCCTCGTCGACGCGCAGGGCGAGCACGATCTCCGGCACCGACTGGCCTCCGCCGTACACCCCGAGCGCGCCTTCCTGGGAGAAGAGGGGAAGGACGTCGTCCTTCAGGTCGAAGCCGAGCGCCTGCTGGAGCTGCTCGAGGTGGTTGCGGAACTCGGGCGACTGCTCGTCCGCGCTCTTCAGGACCCGGTCGAAGTTCTGCTCGATGTCGCCGAACGACAGATACAGGAGCGCCCCGGCGGGAAGCGTGGAGTCGAGCTCGGCGTCGTAGCTCGGGGCGTCCATCTCCTTCGACGTCTCGTATGCAGCCTGGACGGAGACGCCGTCGTCCTCGGCCGCGCTGGAGAAGGCGACGTAGCGGAGATCCCCGAAGCTGTCGGAGAAGTTCTTGAACTCCTGGGTGTCGGGGCTCTTCGCAGCCTCTGCCTCGATCTGGTCGGAGATCGGCTTGCCGGGGAGGTAGCCGCGGACGGCCGCGTCGTCGGGCATGCCCTCCATCGCGTCCTTGAACGCGCCGTCGTCGGACAGCGCATTGCCGTTCGCGTGCGCCGCGGCGAAGTTGTCCAGCGACTTCTCGTTGTCGGCGAAGACCGTCCAGCCGTCGATCTTGCGGTGCACCTGGGCGTCGTCGCCCGATCCCGACTCGAGGACCTTGTTGAACTTGGCCTCGTCCTTCGGCTTCGTGAAGAAGACGTAGTTGTGGTCGGCGTCCTTGTAGGACAGGAGAACGAGGTTGAGGTCGTCCCCGAGCGCCGGCTTCAGATCGCCTTCCCAGGTCAGCCCGTCCTTGGCCAGGTCCTTCTTGAAGTCGGCGAGCAGTTTCACGCGGCCCGGGAAGTGGCTGAGGAGCTCATCGGCTTTCTGCCACTGATCCGAGCTCGGGTCGGTGATCCCCGACACGTAGACGACGGAGCTGGCCGGGGCGAAGTCGGCCCCGTCGGGAACCGACGAGGAAGCCTCGTTCTTCGCGCCGCAGCCGACGAGGGTGAACGTCAGCGCGACGACCGCCGCAATTCGGGTCAGACGCACCATGGAACAGTTTATTCGGCTGTGGGACGTCTTCCCATGAGCCCCGCGATCAGGTCGTCGAGGCTCTTGCCCTCGAGGATGTCGCAGACGGAGTTCGTGATCGGCATCTCCACGCCGACCCGACGGGACAGGTCGCGAAGGACCGGCGCAGTCGTCAGGCCCTCGACCGTGCCGATCTCGGCCGCGGCTTCATCCGGCGAAGAGCCTCGTGCGATCAGCTCGCCGGCGCGGCGGTTCCTCCCCAGGTGCGACCAGCTGGTCGCGATCAGATCGCCCATCCCGGCCAGGCCCGCAAAGGTCTCGTTCCGGCCGCCGCACGCTTCTCCGAGCCGCGCCATCTCCGCCAGGCCGCGCGTGACGATGGCCGTCTTCGCGTTGTCGCCGAGCTCGAGCCCGTCCACCCCGCCCGCCGCGAGCGCGATCACGTTCTTCGAGGCCGCTGCGATCTCCAGCCCGACGAGATCCTGGTGCACGTAGACGCGGAAGATGAGCGAGTTCAGCTCGTGCTGGAGCCGCTCGGCGAGCTCGGCGTCCTCGCTGGCGATGACCGCGGCCGCGGGCAGGCCATGGCCGATCTCCTCCGCGAAGTTCGGTCCCGACAGGGCCGCGACGGGCCGGTCTTCGAGGAGCGTCGAGAGCCGCTTGCCGCTGAGCGGGTCCAGCCCCTTCGTGAGGCTCAGCACGGGGCCGTCCGGGGGAAGCGCGGCGACGACCTCGCCGAACGCCCGGCTCGGGACCGCGATCACGACGAGCTCGGCATCGTCGAAGGGCGCCTCCTCGAGCGAGGAGCCGCGGACGCCGGCCAGCTCCACGTCGGCGCAGGTACCTGGGATTCCGCTTCGTCTCCTCGATCGCGCGTGCCTGGTCCGGGTCGCGCGCGGCGAGCGTCACGTCGTGCCCGTGCTCGAGCAAGACCCGCGCGAAGGCGGTGCCCCACGCCCCCGCCCCGACGACGACGACCCTCACGCGCGCCTGACGAAGTCGATCGCCACGGGTATGCCCTCGAGCTCGAACCGCTCCCGGAGCTGGTTCTCGACCCAGTAGCCGTAGTCGCGCGTGATCAGGCCCGGGTCGTTGACGAAGAACCGGAAGCGGGGCGGGCGCACGGTCGTCTGGGTGCCGTAGAGCAGGTTCAGGCGCTTTCCGTTTCGCGACGGCGGCTGGCGGACCTCCCGGAGCTCGCCCAGGAACCGGTTCAGATCGCCGGTCGCGATCCGCGAGGTGTACTTGGCGTAGAGCTCCTCCACCCGGTCGAGAATCTTCCCCACTCCTCGCTTCGTCTTGGCAGAGGCGGCGACGATCGGCGGGCGCTGGCGCAGGCTCGGCTCGAGGCGCTCGCGGACGTCCTCGATCCCGACCTGCGCGATGTCCCACTTGGACACGACGACGAGGGTGGAGGTCATCGTCTTGCGGGCGAGGTCCGCGATCGACTTGTCCTGCTCGACGACCCCCTCGCTCGAGTCCACGAGGACGAGCGCGACGTCGGCCCGCTCGGCTGCCTGCAGCGCTCGGAGCTCCGAGTAGTACTCGATCCCCTGACGCAGCTTGCGCTTGCGCCGAATGCCCGCCGTGTCGACGAGCACGAAGGTTCGCTCGCCGCGCTTCAGAACCGTGTCGATCGAGTCGCGCGTCGTGCCGGGCTGCTCGGAGACGATCACGCGCTCTTCTCCGATCAGGGCGTTGAGCAGGCTCGACTTGCCGACGTTCGGGCGGCCGAGGATCGCGACGCGGATCGCCTCCTCCCCGGCCTGCTCGGGGCCGCCGCCGGGCAGTCGCGCGATGATCGCGTCCAGGAGGTCGCCGGTGCCGTGCCCGTGAACGGAGGAGATCGGGATCGGGTCGCCGAGGCCGAGACGGTGGAACTCGAACGCCTCCGCCTCGGTGCCCGGCTCGTCGATCTTGTTCGCGATCAGGAAGATCGGCTTCCGCGAGCGGCGCAGGATGGCCGCCAGCTCCTCGTCGCCGGGCGTGATGCCCGTCCTCGTGTCGACGACGAACAGGACGAGGTCGGCCTCGGCGATCGCGCGGCGCGCCTGCTCGGCGACCTGCTTCGTCAGCGGCGACGGGTCGGCCACGTCCACGCCTCCGGTGTCCACGAGCAGGAAGTGCCGGCCGGCCCACTCGCAGACGACCTCCTTGCGGTCGCGCGTGACGCCCGGGGTCTCGTGCACGACCGTCTGTCGGGATCCCGTCAGGCGGTTGACGAGCGTCGACTTGCCCACGTTCGGAAAGCCGACCACGGCGACCGTCCCGAGAAGCTCGTCGGTGCTCACGGGAGCGTGGGGTTTTCTGGCCGACCCTGCTCGTGATGCTGACCCAGCCAGCGCCAGAGGCGGTGGATCTCCTCCTGGATGAGGAGGGAAGCCTCTCGGTAGCCGCGCCCGGAGCGGGCGATGCCTTCGAACGTCATCGGCTCGCCCCAGACGATCGAGACGGGATGGTGGTTCCAGAGTCGCCACTCGTAACTGCCGTAGATCGCCGCAGGCACGACCGGAACGTTCTCCTGGAGCGCGACCATCCCGGCGCCGGGCATTGCTTCGCCGGGGACTGGGCTCTTCTGACGCGTGCCCTCGACGAAGAGCCCGAGCGCGTTGCCGTCACGGACGATCTCCCGCATCGCGCGCACCGCCTCGCGATCGGATTCGCCGCGCCGCACGGACCGGGCACCGAACGCTCGGATGAGCTGGCCGAGCCCGAAGTGGCTATGGATCTCGCTCTTGGCCAGGAAGTGGATCGTGCGCGGACAGCACGTGCCGAACGCCGGAGGATCGAGCCACGAGAAGTGGTTCATGGCGAGCACGACGCCGCCCTCGAGCGGAATGCGCTCGGCGCCGTAGTTGCGCAGCGGGGCGGAGAGCTTCGTGAGCGAGCCGATCGTCACCCGGCCGACCGCCCAGACGGCGTCGACGTTGTTCATGCGGGGAGACGCGAGCGGACGAGCGCCTCGATGCGGTCGACGACGTCCTCGACGTCGAGCTCGCTCGTGTCGATCACCTCGGCGTCCTCGGCCGGCTGCATGCGGGCGCGATCGCTCTCGTCGCGGGCGCGGAGGTCGGTGGCGAGCGCGTCGGCGCCGATGTCGGGACGCTCGGCCTGGCGCCGTTCCTCCCGGACGCCGCGGTCGGCGACGAGGTAGACCTTCACGTCGGCGTTCGGGCAGACGACCGTGCCGATGTCGCGGCCCTCGATGACGGCGTTGCCGAGCTCGGCCAGCTCGCGTTGGCGCTCACGCATCACGCCGCGCACCTCGGGGTGCCGCGCGACGACGGGCACCATGCGGTCGATCCGCGACTGGCGGATCGCCGAGGTGACGTCCGTGCCGGCGATGGAGACGCGCCCCGACTCGTCGAGGTCGACGCGGTGCTCGCGCGCGAGCGCTCCGAGCTTGTCGCCGCTCGAGAGGTCGATGCCCTCCTGCATCGCGAGCCAGGTCAGCGCGCGGTACATCGCCCCGGTGTCGAGGTAGCGGAAGCGGAGGCGTTCAGCGAGGCGGCTGGCGACCGTGCTCTTTCCTGCCCCTGCTGGCCCGTCGATGGCGACGATCATCTCTGTGTGACCGAGTCGAGAAGGTCGAAGAATCCGGGGAAGCTTATCGCCACTGCCTCGGTGCCCTCCAGGCGCACGCCTTCGCGGGAGACGAGCCCGGCCACAGCGCCGAGCATCGCGAGCCGATGATCGCCGAACGAGTCCACACCCCCACCCTTAGGGCGGGTAGGGACCCCTCTCACCCTGAAGCCATCATCGCCCGCCGTGATGCGCACGCCAAGGCCTTTGAGCGAAGTTGTCACTGTTTCGATCCGGTCCGTTTCCTTGACGCGGAGCTCGCCCGCGCCGGTGACGACGGTCTCGCCGCGAGCCATGCCGGCCGCGAGCGCCACGAGCGGGAGCTCGTCGATCAACCGCGGCACTTCCTCCGCGCCGATCCGGGTCGCGGTGAGCTCGGCGGAGCGCACCTCGAGGTCGGCGACCGGCTCCCCGCCGACGGAGCGCCGGTTGAAGATCGCGATGTTCGAGCCCATCCGTCCGAGCACGTCGAGGAGCCCGGTGCGAAGCGGGTTCACGTTCACGCCCTGGACGAGGAGCTCCGAGCCGCTGAGGAGCGTCGCCGCGACGACGAACGGCGCGGCCGACGAGAAGTCGCCCGCGATCTGGAGCGCGAGCGGAGGCAGCCGCTCGACCGGCGCCACCGAGATCTCGTTGCCTCGCCGCTGAACCCCGATGCCGAGCTCGCGGAGCAGGCGCTCCGTGTGGTCGCGGGACGGGTTCGGCTCCACGACACGGGTCGCCCCGCCCTCGGCGAGGAGCCCCGCGAGCAGCACGGCCGACTTGACCTGCGCGCTCGCGACGGGCAGCTCGTAGCGGATCGCGGAGAGCGCACCGCCCTCGATCACGACCGGAGCGTGACCCTCGGTCGTCTCGACCCGCGCGCCCATCTGACGAAGCGGCTCGGCGATCCGCTCCTGCGGCCGGGCGGAGAGCGACTCGTCGCCGACCAGCTCGAAGCGGCCCTCCTGCCCGGCGAGGATCCCGGACGCGAGCCGCAGCACGGTTCCGGCGTTGCCGAAGTCGAGCGGCTCGTCCGGGGCGCGAAGCCCGCGCAGGCCGACGCCGCGAACGCGCACCGTCTCCGGCCCGTCCTCGTCAACCTCCGCGCCCAGCTGCCGCACGACCGAGATCGCCGTCTCCGTGTCCGCCGCGCGCCCGAACCCCTCGATCCGGCTCTCGCCGTCCGCGATCGCGCCCAGCAGCACCGCGCGCTGGGAGATCCCCTTCACGCCCGGGCACGGCGATCGCGCCGTCGATCGACGACGCAGGCTCGATCGTCAGCGTCATTCGTCCAGGACCGGCGAGACGACGACGCCGTAGCCCTGCTGCTCGAGGAGCTCGGCCGCGCGGTTCGCCTCGCGCTCGCCGCTGATCAGGACGAGAAGCACGCCGCCGCGTTCCGGCGACAGGTGCTGGAGCTCGAAGTCCTCGATGTTGATCCGCTCGGCTCCGAGCCCCTGCGTGATCGCGGCGAGCACGCCGGCCCGGTCGGGCACGTGGACGCGGAGGCGGTGCAGCGCTCCCGGGTCGTCGTACGCGACCTCGAGCATGCGCCGCCGGTTGCCCGACGCCTCGCCGATCCAGCGCGCGACGAAGCCGGCGTCCCCGGCGGCGAGCGCTTCCTCGAGCTTCTCGATCCGGCGGCGGTGCTCGCCGAGCGACGCCCGCAGCGGCTCCGCGTTGTCGAGGAAGATGTCGACCCAGATCCGCGGGTTCGCTCCGGCTACTCGGGTCATGTCTCGAAGAGAGCCGCCCGCGGACAGGAGCGGGTCGTGCCCCTCCACTCGGGTCGCGCCCGCCTGGTTGACGAGCAGGTTCGCGAGCGCATGCGGGAGGTGGCTCGTCAGCGCGACGATCCGGTCGTGCGCCTCGGGATCGACCGCGACGGGAGTCGCGCCGAGGCCCGAGACGAAGGTGTGGACGAGCCGGTAGCGGTTCGCGTCGGTTTCGGGTAGCGGCGTCAGGAACCAGGTCGCGCCCTGGAAGAGCTCGCCGCTCGCGTGCTCGGGCCCGCGGGCCTCGGAGCCGCAGACCGGATGGCCGCCGACGAAGCGGGCCGAGCTCTGCGCCTCCCGGCAGACCGCCGCCTTCGTCGAGCCGACGTCCGTGACCGTGCACTCCTCTCCGCTCGCCGCCAGCACCGCGGCAACCTCGCGCGCGAGGTGCGCGACGGGAGCCGCGACGACCGCGAGGTCGGCGCCGCGCACCGCGTCCTCGCGCGAGCCTGCCGGCTCGTCGATCGCGCCCTTCTCGGCCGCGCCGCGCAGCGCCTCGGCATCGGGATCGAATCCCACCACCTCGGCTCCCGCCTTCTTCGCAGCCAGCCCGACCGAGGCACCGATCAGCCCGGTGCCGACGAGTGCGACCCTCACCCGATCTCTTTGCCCATCAGGGCGACCACAGCAGCCACCTCGGCGACGAACGCGGGGAAGTCGCTCGTCGGGATCTGCTGCGCCGCGTCCGAGAGCGCCTGCTCGGGCTGCGGATGCGTCTCGACGATGATCCCGTCCGCGCCCACCGCGACTGCCGCCCGTGCCAGGGGCAGCACGAGGTCTCGCCGCCCAGCCGCGTGCGATGGGTCCACGATCACCGGCAGGTGCGTCTCCTTCTTCAGCACCGCGACCGCGCCAAGGTCGAGCGTGAAGCGCGTCGAGGTCTCGAACGTCTTCATCCCGCGCTCGCAGAGGATGATCCGGTCGTTGCCCTCCTTGGCGACGTACTCCGCGGCCATGAGCAGCTCTTCGACCGAGGTCGAGAGGCCGCGCTTCAGGAGAACGGGCTTCTCGGCGCGGCCCACCTCCGAGAGGAGCAGGAAGTTCTGGCTGTTCCGCGCGCCGATCTGGATCACGTCCGCGGCATCGACCACCTCTTCCACGTGCCGCGGGTCCATCAGCTCGGTCACGATCGGGAGCCCCGTCTCGGCCTTCGCCTCCTTCAACAGCTCGAGCGCCTCGATCCCGAGGCCCTGGAACGTGTACGGAGAGGTGCGCGGCTTGAACGCTCCGCCGCGGAGCATCGTCGCGCCCGCGGCCGCGACGACCCTGGCCGTCTCGAGCGTCTGCTCGCGCGTCTCGACGCTGCACGGGCCGGCGATCAGGCCGAAATAGGTGTCTCCCACCCGGCGCCCGTCGACCTCGATCACGGTCGGGTCGGCCGCCAGCTCGCGCGCGACGAGCCGGTACGGCTTCACGATCGGCACGACCTGCTCGACGCCGGGGTAGCCCTCGACGGGCAGCGTGGCGAGCAGCTCCCGGTCGCCGATCGCTCCGATCACGGTCGCCTCGCGGCCGCGGGAGACCCGCGCGTCGACCCCCGCCTCCTCGAGGCGCGCGACGACGTGATCCGTCTGGTCCGGGGTCGCCCCCGGCCCCATGACGATCAGCAGCTCTGGAGACCCGTTCGTGGCCATCGGGCTAGTCTAGATTCGCTCATGGCAGCAAACGAAGACCCGGTCATCCAGCAGTTCCGCGACCAGATCTCGGACAACGACCGCGCACTCGTCGAAGCGCTCAACGCGCGCCTGCGCCTGGTCGCCAAGCTGAAGGCCTACAAGGAGTCCCGCGGCATCGACTTCGTCGACCCGGAGCGCGAGGAGTGGATCCTCCGAGATTTGACGCGTGCGAACCGCGGCCCGCTCACCGCCGAGGGCCTGCGCGCGTTCTACGAGCAGATCTTCGACCTCACGAAGCGCGAGGTCTCTTGACGCGGCGCGGCATCGCCCCTACCCTGGAAACCGATGACTCTCCCGACTGTTCTCTGGGCCTGGACCTGGCGCCACGAGCGGGGCGGGAGCGTCGCCTGAACTGATCTAGGCCGACAAGCCCGCACCGCTCGAAGACTCCCAACCGGGGGTCTTTTTGTTTTTCCGGAATGAACGCAACCACCGTCATACCCACCGACCTCGTCACTCCGCTAGGGGCGTACCTCAGGCTGCGCCCCGAGGAGGGAGCGTCGTTCCTGCTCGAGTCCGTCGAGCACGGACGCCTCGGACGCCACTCGTTCGTCGGGCACGGGACGCAGATCGTCGGGTTCGAGGAGGCGGAGGCGCTCGACGTGCCGGTCGTCGGCTTCCTCGGCTACGACCACGTGGCCCGGCTCGAGCCGACCGTTCCGCTCCCGGACCTCGGGCCGGATCTTCCCGAGAGCCAGTTCGTCGTTGCCGACACGCTCGTCAAGTTCGACCACGTCCTGGGCATGGCGGAGGTGCTCCGGGGCGACCCGGTCGAGGTCGCGGAGCGGTTGGACGGGCCGCTGAGCCGCCTCGAAGCCGGGCGCAACGGGCACAGCGGACGAACGCGTCGCTTCCCGGGCCGGTTCGAGTACGTGCGCGGAGTCGAGCGCGCGAAGCAGTACATCCGCGAGGGCGACGCGTTCCAGATCGTTCTCTCCCAGCGTGCGGAGCGGGCGACCCGGGCGTCGGCGGTCGACCTCTACCGGTCCCTGCGCCGCGTCAATCCGTCGCCGTACCTCTTCCTGCTCGAGCTCGACGGGCTCTCGCTCGTCGGCTCCTCGCCGGAGACGCTCGTCAAGGTCGAGCAGGGACGCGCGAGCGTGAACCCGATCGCCGGCACGGTGCCCCGCAGCCCGGGCGACGTGGAGAAGCTCCTCGCCTCGGAGAAGGATCGCGCGGAGCACGTGATGCTCGTCGACCTCGGGCGGAACGACCTTTCCCGCGTTTGCCGGCCGGGCACGGTGCACGTGGAGCGCTTCCTCGAGGCGGAGCGCTTCTCCCACGTCACACACCTCGTCTCGGAGGTCGTCGGCGACTTGCAGCCGGACGTGAGCGCCTTCGACCTGCTGCGTGCCTGCTTCCCGGCCGGCACGGTCTCGGGCGCGCCGAAGGTTCGGGCGATGCAGATCATCTCGGAGCTCGAGGGACATCGGCGCGGCGCCTACGCCGGCGCGGTCGGCTACTCGCTGCCCGGCGGCGCGCTCGATACGTGCATCGCGATCAGGACGCTCGTCCTCAAGGACGGAGTCGCGCACCTGCAGGCGGGTGCGGGGATCGTCGCCGACTCGGTGCCGGCGCTCGAGCACGACGAGTGCCTGAAGAAGCTCGCTGCGCTCGAGCGTGCGATCGAGCTCGCGGAGGCGCGCCTGTGATCCTCCTGATCGACAACTACGACAGCTTCACGTACAACCTCGCGCACATGTTCGGCGAGCTCGGCGCCGAGGTCGTCGTCCGCCGTAACGACGAGATCGACGCCGACGAGGCCGATCGCCTCCGCCCCTCCCACCTCGTCGTCTCTCCGGGCCCGGGTCGCCCCCCGGGCGCCGGCGAGACGCTCGCGATCCTGCGCCGCTTGACCCCACGCACGCCGACGCTCGGTGTCTGCCTCGGCCACCAGGCGATCGTCGAGGCCTTCGGCGGCGAGGTCGGGCACGGCCCGCCAGCTCGTGCACGGCAAGGCGACGATGGTTCGCAACGACGGGCTCGGGCTCTTCCGCGGCCTCCCGGTCGAGTTCGAGGCGGGCCGCTACCACTCGCTGGCCGCAACGACGATCCCCGAAGAGCTGGACGTGGCCGCGACGGCCCCGGACGGAGAGGTCATGGCGGTCCGGCACCGCGAGCTTCCCGTCGACGGGGTGCAGTTCCACCCCGAGTCCGTCCTGACGCCCCTCGGCCCGGACCTGATCAGGAACTTCCTGGAGGCGGCGTGATCCAGAAGGCCATCGCCGAGCTTCTGGAAGGCCGCGACCTGTCGCAGGAGGACGCGCGCGAGGTGATGCGCTCGATCATGGGCGGGGAGGCGACGCCGGGGCAGATCGGCGGCTTCCTCGTCGCGCTCCGCCTGAAAGGCGAGACCGCGGACGAGATCGCGGGCTGCGCCGAGGCGATGCGGGAGCACGTGCTCGTCGTCGAGCCGGAGCGGAGCGACCTCGTCGACACGGCCGGGACCGGCGGCGACGGCGCCAGGACGTTCAACATCTCGACGGCTGCCGCGCTCGTGGCGGCCGCCGCCGGCGCAGGCGTGGCGAAGCACGGCAACCGGGCGGTCTCGTCCTCGTCCGGCTCGGCCGACGTGCTCGAGGCGCTCGGGTTCAATCTCGAGCTCGCGCCGGAGCTGATCGCGCGCTCGATCGACGAGCTCGGGTTCGGCTTCCTGTTCGCCCCGACGCACCACCCGGCCATGCGCCACGCGGCTCCGATTCGCCGGGAGCTCGCCGACACGGACGGTCTTCAACGTGCTCGGGCCGCTGACGAACCCGGCGGGCGCCCGCGCGCAGGTCGTCGGCGTCTACGCGCCGGAGCTCGTGCCCACGATCGCCGAGGTGCTGGCGCGGCTCGGAGCGGAGCGCGCATTCGTCGTGCACGGGGCGGCGGGAGTCGACGAGCTCTCGCCCGCGGGGCCGAACCTCGTCTGCGAGGTCGTGGACGGCACAGTACGGAGGCGCGAGATCGACCCGCTCGAGCTGGGGATCGACCGCTGCGCGCCGGAGGATCTCCGAGGCGGCGAGCCTGACGGAGAACGCCGAGACGATCCGGGAGATCTTTGCGGGCGCTCCAGGCGGGAAGCGCGACGCGGTGCTGCTCGAACGCGGCCGGTGCGATCGCGGCGGGCGGCCTGGCGAAGGACCTCGCGGAGGGCGTCGGACTCGCGCGCGAGGCGGTCGACTCCGGCGCGGCCGGCGAGCGGCTCGAGGCGCTGATCGCCTTCTCGAAGAGCGCGGAGGTCGCGGCATGAGGTTCCGGGACGCGCTCGCGGGGCCGGGGCTCGCGGCGATCGCCGAGATCAAGCGCCGCTCGCCGTCGGCCGGCGACCTGAGGCCCGACGCGGAGCCCGCGACGCTCGCCCGCGACTTCGAGCGCTCCGGCGCGGCGGCGATCTCCGTCCTCGTCGACGAGCGCTTCGCCGGCTCGCCTGCAGACTTGCGCGCGGCCCGCGCCGCGACCTCGCTCCCGCTCCTCGCCAAAGGGTTCTTCCGCGAGGCAGGCCAGCTCGCCGAGCTCCGGCGCGACGGCGCCGACGCGGTCCTCTTGCTCCTCCGTGACCTCGACGACGACCGCGCGGCGGCGCTGATGACCGCCGCCCGGGAGCTCGGGCTCGATGCGCTCGTCGAGGCGCACGACGGAGCGGAGCTCGACCGGGCGATCCAGCTCGGCGCCGATCCGATCGGGATCAACGCGCGCGATCTCGGGACGTTCCAGATCGACCGGCAGGCGCAGCTGGAGCTCGTGGCTCGCGCGCCGCGAGACCGGGTCGTGATCGCGGAGAGCGGGATCGAGTCCCGCGCGCAGGCGGCGGCCGCCGAGCTTGCCGGCGCCGCCGCCGTGCTCGTGGGATCGACGCTCATGCGCGCGCCCGATCCCGGAGCCAAGCTGCGCGAGCTGCTCGCCCGGCCACTCGTGAAGATCTGCGGGCTCACGCGCGAGGAGGACGTCGCGGCAGCGGCCGAGGCCGGCGCCGATTTCGCCGGCTTCATCCTCGCGCGGGAAAGCCCGCGCAGAGCCGACGCCGTCCTCCCCGTCCCCCCGACGATGCTCTCGGTCGCGGTCTTCGTCGGCGAGCGCGCCGACGCCGGCTCCGATCTCGTCCAGCTCTACGAGCGCGAGAACGGACACCGCGGCCGCGACGCCGTGCTGCTCCGCGGAGACCAGCAGGTCGCGCGCGTGCTCGACCTCCCCTGGCAGGAGCCCGACCCGGATCATCACGCCCGCGCGGCCGGCCACGAAGGACGCGTCGTCCTCGCCGGCAAGCTGGCGCCCGAGAACGTCCGCGACGCGATCGCGGCCGTGAGGCCGTGGGCGGTCGACGCGAGCTCGCAGCTCGAGGTCGAGCCAGGAATCAAGGATCCGGCGCGCATCCGCGCGTTCGTCGAGGCGGTGCGCTCGTGAGCGTCGGCCTCTACGGGCAGTACGGCGGCCGCTACGTGCCGGAGACGCTGATCCCGGCCCTGGACGAGCTGACCGCGGCCTGGAACGAGCTCCGGGACGACGCCGAGTTCCGGCAAGAGCTCGAGGCGCTGCTCCGCGACTACGGCGGCCGCCCCACGCCGCTCACGCTCGCCGAGCGGTTCGCGCCGGGCAAGCGCATCTACCTGAAGCGCGAAGACCTGCTCCACACGGGAGCGCACAAGCTGAACAACGCGCTCGGCCAGGCGCTGATCGCGAAGCGCCTCGGCAAGCCGCGCATCGTCGCGGAGACGGGCGCCGGCCAGCACGGGGTCGCGTCGGCGACGGTGTGCGCGCGGCTCGGCCTCGAGTGCGTCGTCTACATGGGCGCCGAAGACATGCGCCGCCAGCAGCCGAATCTCGACCGCATGAGGCTCCTCGGCGCGGAGGTCGTCCCGGTCGAGCTGGGGACGAAGACGCTCCGCGAGGCGACGAGCGAGGCGATCCGCGACTGGCTGACGAACGTCGAGACCACGCACTACCTGCTCGGCTCGTGCGTCGGCCCGCACCCCTATCCGGAGATCGTCCACGAGCTCCAGGCGGTGATCGGGCGCGAGGCGCGGGAACAGATGCTCGCGGCGGAGGGGCGTCTCCCCGAAGTCGCGGTCGCCTGCGTCGGAGGCGGATCGAACGCAATCGGGCTCTTCGCCGGGTTCGTCGACGACTCCGAGGTCAGGTTGCTCGGCGTCGAGGCCGCCGGTGCGGCGAGCCTCGGCTCCGGGCGCATCGGCGTCCTGCACGGCGCGCGCTCGTCGCTCCTGGCGGACGAGGACGGGCAGGTGCTCGACGCGCACTCGATCTCGG
This sequence comes from uncultured Actinomycetes bacterium, assembly GCA_963790695.1. Lineage (GTDB taxonomy): Bacteria > Actinomycetota > Thermoleophilia > Gaiellales > Gaiellaceae > VAXT01. Next base: position 206,559 of record CAWBPX010000001.1, read on the forward strand.
CGGGGCTCGACTATCCGGGCGTCGGGCCGGAGCACGCGTTCCTCCGCGATTCCGGCCGTGCCGAGTACGTGAGCGCGACCGACGCCGAGGCGCTCGAGGCGTTCCGCAGGCTCGCGCGGACGGAAGGCATCCTCCCCGCGCTCGAGCCGGCGCATGCACTGGCGCGCGCGGGGGAGCTGGACGAGGAGCTCGTGCTCGTCTGCCTGTCGGGACGAGGCGACAAGGATCTCGCGGAGGTGATCGGGCTGTGAGCGTGCTCGTCGTCTATCTCATGGCGGGGCCGGACACGCCCGAGCTGGCCGAGGCCGCGGTCGAGGGCGGCGCCGACCTGATCGAGATCGGCTTCCCGTTCTCCGACCCGCTCGCCGACGGCCCGGTGATCCGCCAGGCGGCGGAGCAGGCGCTGGCGAACGGCATGCGAACGGAGGCCTGTCTCGAGTGCCTCGCCCAGACGCGGGAACGCGTCGACGTCCCGCTCGTGCCGATGACCTACGCCGCGCTCCTCGAGGCCTACGGCTACGAGCGCTTCGCCGCCGACGCCGAGGCCGCCGGCGCGACGAGCCTGATCGTGGCCGACCTCCCCGTCGACCAACGGCCCGAGCTCAGGCGCGTCCAACTGATTGCACCGACTTCCACGGACGAGCGGCTGCAGCTGGCCGGCCACCAGACGGACGGCTGGCTCTACCTCGTCACTCGAACCGGGACGACCGGGGCCCGCGACAACCTCTCCCCTGACCTCGCGGGCCTCGTCTCCCGGGCCAGACTGCTCACCGACGTCCCGCTCTACGCCGGCTTCGGCATCTCCACGCCCGCGCAGGCGCAGGCGGCCGCGGAGCTCGCGGACGGCGTCGTCGTCGGCTCGCGCGCGATCGAGGTCGCCGAGGACGGGCCCGACGCGCTCCGGTTCTACGTGCTCGGCCTGCGCGCCGCGTATCGACGCCGCGGTCACCGGCCATAATCGACTGATGCGCATCTTCTCCGGGATCCGGTCCTCGGGCGACAAGACCCTGGGCAACTACAGCGGCGGCTTCCGCCAGTACGTCGCGACCCAGGAGCAGGGCGACGCGTTCTTCTGCGTGGTCGACCTGCACTCGATCACGACGCCGTTCGAGCCGGACGTGCTGCACGAGGCGACGCTCTCCGTCGCGGCCTGGCTGTTCGCGACCGGGCTCGACCCGAACCGCTCGACCGTCTTCGTCCAGAGCCACGTGCAGGCGCACGCCGAGGCCGCCTGGCTGCTGAGCGCGGTCACGAGCTGGGGCGAGCTCCGGCGCATGACCCAGTTCAAGGACCGCGCCGCCGAGCAGGACTTCGTCTCCGCCGGGCTCTTCAACTACCCGGTGCTGATGGCCGGCGACATCCTGCTCTACCAGGCCGACGTCGTCCCGATCGGCGACGACCAGCGGCAGCACCTCGAGCTGTCGCGCAACATCGCGGAGCGCTTCAACGGGCGCTTCGGCGAGACGTTCAAGGTGCCCGAAGGCGTCTATCCGGAAGAGGGCGCGCGGATCAAGAACCTCCAGGAGCCGGAGCGGCTGATGTCGACGACGCGCGGCGCCCCGGCCGGCGTCGTGCGGATGAACGACCCGCCCGACGAGGTGCGGAAGAAGTTCAAGACCGCGGTCACGGACTCGGAAACCGAGGTGCGACACGACCCGGAGGGGAAGCCGGGCGTCTCGAACCTGATCGAGATCATGGCCGTCACCACGGGCAAGTCGATCTCCGAGGTCGAGTCGCAGTTCGACGGCGAGGGTTACGGGGCGTTGAAGGGTGGCGTCGCCGAGGCGGTCGTCGAGCTGCTCGCGCCGATCCAGGAGCGCTACAACGAGTTGCGCGCGGACGAGGGCGAGCTGCGGCGAATGCTGGCCGTCGGCGCGGACAAGGCGCGCGAAGCGAGTGCGCCCACTCTCGAGACGATGTACGAGCGAATGGGCTTTGTCCGCGCCGTAACGCCGGACCGCCGCTCTCGCCGCAATCTTCGCGTTCTGCGGCGTCGCTGGATTCCTCCACTACGCGGACGCCGACGCCGGTGGCCGTGTTCCTCGTCGCTGCCGCTGGCCTCGCCGGCCTGGCATGGGTGATCGGTCTCGCGACCGAGGCGGTGGGCGCCCGGTTCGGCCCCGCGCTCACCGGCGTTCTGCAGTCGACGCTCGGGAACCTGCCCGAGCTCTTCGTCGTCCTCTTCGCGCCTGGCGGCCGGCGAGGTCGTCGTCGCCCAGACGTCGATCCTCGGCTCGCTGTTCGCGAACGCGCTGCTCGTGCTCGGGCTGGCGATCGTCGCCGGCTCGATGTCGCGCGAGACGACGGAGTCATGCGCTTCCGCAGCGCGGCTGCCGAACGACACGGCGACCCTGCTCCTGCTCGCGACCTTCATCATCGTCCTGCTCGGGCTCTCGAACACGGTCGGCGACCGGGCGAGCGAGCATGCGGTTGCGATCTCCGCGGTCGGCGCCGTCTGCCTCCTCGTCGTCTACGGCTTCTGGCTGTGGGGCTACCTGCAGGAGCGACGAGGAGCCCGCTGTTCAGAGGCGAGTCATGCGCCGTTCTCGTTCGGGATCGCACTCGTCATCCTCGCTGTCGCGGGCGTGGCGGCCGCGTTCGTCTCGGATTGGTTCGTCGACGCACTCGACCCCGCCGTCGAAGTCGCTCGGGATCTCGAAGGCGTTCACCGGAATCGTGATCGTCGGGATCGCCGGGAATGCGGTCGAGAACGTGGTCGGGATCACGCTGGCCGCCAGGGGGCACGCCGATCTCGCGATCTCGGTGGTCAAGAACTCGGTCGCGCAGATCGCCGCGTTCCTGTTCCCGGTGCTCGTCCTGGTCTCGCTCTTCTTCGAGCATCGGCTGACGTTCGTGCTCGCGCCCGTCTACATCGGGGCGCTCGCGTTGATGGCGATCGCTGTCTGGCAGATCACCGGCGACGGGGAGGCGGTCGCGTTCGAGGGCTGGGCGCTGGTCGCGCTCTACATCGTGCTGGCCGTGCTCACCTTCTACGAGTGAGCTCGACGAGGGCGCGACCTCGTCGTCGGTGAGCTCGCGCCACTGCCCTGGCTCGAGGCCCTCGGTGGTGAGCCCCGCGTAGCGGCTGCGGTGCAGGCGCGTGACCGGGTGGCCGACGGCCTCGAGCATGCGCTTCACCTGGTGCTTGCGGCCCTCGTGGATCGAGAGCTCGACGCGTGACGGGCCGAGGCGGCGCGCTTTCGCGGGGGCGGTCGGACCGTCGTCGAGCTCGACGCCCTGCTCGAGCCGGGCGAGCGCTTCGTCCGAGGGCTCGCCCTCGACCTCGGCCTCGTAGACCTTCTCCACCTCGTAGCGCGGGTGCGCGAGCCGGTGCGCGAGGTCGCCGTCGTTCGTGAGCAGGAGGACCCCGGTCGTGTCGGCGTCGAGGCGCCCGACGGGGACGACGCGGGACTCGTGCTCGACGAGATCGACGACGGTCGGCCGGCCGTGCGGGTCGCTCGCGGTCGTGACGACGGCGGCGGGCTTGTGGAGCAGGACGTACGCGACGCGCTGCGGCACGAGCAGCTTGCCGTCGAGGTCGACCACGTCGCCCTCCTCGACGAACGTGTTCAGCTCGGCCGTCACGCCGTTGACGCGGATGCGTCCGCGCTTGATCAGCTCGTCGGCGCCTCGCCGGGAGGCGATCCCGGTGCGCGCGAGGTAGGCGTTCAGCCGCATACGCGGAAGTTTCACCCCGTCACATCCGCTCCCGCAGCAGAAGGTGGAGGTAGCCGTAGTTGCGGGCGCGACGCGACATCGCGCCGGACGACCTCGAGGCCCTCCGTTTCGATCCACCCAAGGACGCGCTCGGGGGCCGGATAGAAGTGATACCCGCCCCCACGGCGGAGGTTCTCGCCGTACTCGACCGGCGCACCTGCGGCCCTCGCCTCCGCGAACACGTCAGCAACCTCTTCCTGGTCGATTTGTTCGACGGTCAGGTAGACGAGACCGCCGGGGCGGATGGCCCTATGCAGGTTGCCGAGGACGACCGGCCAGGCTTCGGGCGGCACGTACTCCATTGCGTCGACACACATCGCAGCGTGGAACTCGTGATCGAAGTCGAGCTCCTCCAGCCGGAGCCTTCTGAGCACGACCTTCGGATACTTGTCTCGGGCCTGAGCCAGCATCCCGGTTGACTGGTCGATCCCGACGACGTTTCGTCCGGCGCCCAGCACGAGCTCGAAACAGCGGCCAGTACCGCACGGCGCGTCGAGAATCGTGCCCCCGAGGGGACACGAGTCGATCACCGCCTCGATGAAGCGTCGATGGACAGGAGTGATCGGAACGTCGTCATCGTCGTAGCTCGATGACTGCCGGTCGTAGTGCTCTTCGATGCGCGCGCGCTGACCCGCAAGCCACGCTCGTCGATCCATGATCGCGCCTCCTTCCGTTCGTCCCGTCGGGACGGGGAGGGAGGGTTCCCTTCCAATCATCTCACGTCGGATCTCCGGCGTGCTAGGCGGGGCGTCGCTCGGCCAGCGACTCGAGACGGCCGCGCAGCTCTTCCGCATCGCCGCCGAAGTCCTCCAGCCGCGGGAGCGCCGCGAGGCTCTCCAGGCCGAAGACCCGCTCGAAGAGCGGCGTGACCCGATAGCGAACCGCACCCAGGTCGCCGCGGCCGGCCTCGGCGATCAGGCCGCGCTCGACGAGGCCCGCGACGACCGAGTCGACCGCCACGCCGCGCCAGCGCGCGATCTCCGGGCGCGAGCAGGGCCCGAGGTAGGCGACCACGGCGAGCGTCTCCAGGGACGCCTGCGAGAGATTCCGCTCGACCGGCCGCTCGAAGAGCCGTCCGCACGCCTCGGCGGCCTCACGCGACGCGCGAAAGGCCCAGCCGCCGGCCACCTGCTCCAGCACGATGCCGCTGCGGCCTTCGCGATAGCGCTCGCCCAGCAACCCGAGCGCGGTCTCGACCCGCTCCGGGTCGTCGGCGGCGGCCTCGGCCAGCTCGGCCACGCCCAGGGGCTGGGACGCCACGACGAGCAGCGCCTCGAGCGTGCGCGCGAGCGAGTCCAGCGGGTTGGCTTCGATCAGGCGGAGCGGGCGCTCCACTGAGCCACCTCCTCCTGCGCACGAGCGGAACGGGACACACGGATCGGCGCGAACGGCGCCGCCTGCTCCAGCGAGATCTCGCCGGCACGGCGCAACTCCAGCAGCGCGAGGAACGCGACGGCCTGCTCGACCCGCGACAGCCCGACGACCTCCTGGTCGAAGTCGAACCGGCTTCGGCGACCGAGCAGCGCCCGGAACTGCTCCAGGAACCGCGACACCGGCGGGAAGCGGAGCTCGAGATGGGCCAGAGAGACCTCCGGCGGCTCGGCCGCCAGAGCGTGCAGCAAGACGACGAGCGCCTGCGGATCCTGCTCGGCGAGGCGCCGCTCCCCCTTCGGAGCCAGCGGCGCAGGCCCGAGCCGGAAGAAGCGGTCGCGCTCCGCCGCCAGCCGGTCGCCGAGCCACTCGGCGGCGCCCTTGATCCGCCGGTACTCCTCCAGGCGCCGAGCCAGCTCCTCGGCCGCCTCGGAGGGCTCGAGATCCTCGTAGTCGCCCTCGCCCGCGAAGAGCGCGCGCGCCTTCAGCTCCAGCAGCGCCGCGACCAGGACGAGGAACTCGCCGCACGCGTCCAGGTCGAGCTCCTCGCGCTCGGCCAGCCGCTCGACGAAGGCGAGCACGATCCCGGCCACGTCCACCTCGGCCAGGGGCAGCTCCTCCCGCAGCACCAGGGTCAGGAGCAGGTCGAACGGGCCCTCGAACGCGTCGAGGTCGAGGTCGAGCTCGCGGACGGCATCACAGCCACAACCTAGTTCCCCGGTCGGACGCGCTAACGCCCCTTGGGGATCGCCATCTTCGGCCCCCGGTCAGCCGGCTCCGGCTCGGTCTTCCGGCGCCATTTGAACTGCCCGTCGAAGAACTGCCACCAGATGAAGAACGCCGTCGAGAGCACGAAGAGGACGACCGACACCCACGCGTTCAAACGAAGCCCGGCGAACTCGTGCGCGGGATCGATCCGCAGCAGCTCCTCGAAGAAGCGCCCGAACGTGTAGAACGACGACGTAGAGCGCAAAGAGCCCGGGCGCGCGGATCCGGAAGCGCCAGTCGATCAGGAGCAGCACCCCAACCATTCCCAGGTCGTAGATCAGCTCGTAGAGGAAGGTCGGATGGAAGGTCGCGTGCGTCTCGTAGCCCGTGACGCGATGCTCGAGGTCGATCTTCAGGCCCCACGGCTGGTCGGTCGGCTTGCCGTACAGCTCCTGGTTGAACCAGTTGCCGATCCGCCCGATGCCCTGCGCCAGCAGGAGCCCCGGCGCCGCGGCGTCCATCAGCTGCGTGACGCTCCGGCCCGCGCGCTTCGTGACGATCGCACCCACGACGCAGCCGAGGAAGATCCCGCCCCACACGCCGAGGCCGCCCTTCCAGACCTCGAAGACGCCCTTCCACTTCGGGTCGGGCACCTCGTTCCAGCTGGTGATGTCGTGGTAGAGCCGCGCCCCGACGATTCCGCCGGCGACGCCCCAGACCGCGACGCGCAGAACGAAGTCCCAGTCGCCCCCGCGCCGGACGTACCGCACGCCCGTCAGCGCGACGCACGCCGCGATCGCGAGCAGCAGCGTCAGCCCGTACATGTGGATCACGAACGGACCGACGTCGATCGTGCCGGTGTGCGGCGATGGGATCGAGGCGACCACTACCGGCCGTGATTCTGCCGTTTTCGGCGTGCTCCTTCGAGCGCGCCGAAAAGTGAGCACCGCGGCGCGGTGCGAACTCGCCCTAGTCCGTGCCCGCGAGCGGGGTCAGTTAGAGGAGGATTCGAAGCGCGAGATCTGAAGGGCAGCCACGCTCGAGCAGCTCGATCGCCGTGTGCAGGTCGACGTCGTGCCTCGCAGCCAGCCGATCGGCCGCGCGTAGCTCATACCCAGCACGCTCGAGCTCTTCCGCTCGCCAGCGCTCGATGCGCTCGATCTCAGTCGAATCGACCAGTGTGATGTCAGGTGCCGCCACGCTGTCCTTTCTCGACGCTTGCCTTCATTGTTCGGTCAGACGACGAGATCGGGTCTCCCTATAGGGGGTGATTTCGATGATTCACAAAAGTTTTACGAGCGGCTACTGGATGTCCCGGGCAAATCGCAGCGCTTCGTCCTTGGAGATGTTGCCCTCGAGGCGGAGCGTGACGTCTCCGAGCTGCCAGGCGAGCGTGCTCGCCGCCAGGCGCCCCGTGCTCTCGTGGGGCATGCCGGCGCGGTCCTGGAACATCACGATGTGTTGACCCTGGAACCATGCGCCCCCGTCGCCGATGTCGACCGGCTCGACCTCCGACTCGCCCTGAACGGTCTTCTCGATGTACGCCCGGCCGCTCGTCTCGGTCAGTAGCAGCCGCACCTTCGACGGCGTTCCCCAGAGGAGCGTCAGCCGCCCGCCCGGAACCAGGTCGCTGACGTACACGTGGTCGGGCTTCCGCGACGGGACCCGGAGCCAGTCGGCTCGGCGCTTCGCCTCCGCGAGCGTGACCTCGCGACCCAGGTCGAGCCGCCCGAGCGGGCGCGCGGGCGGAAGCTCGTCGACGCGCACGACGCTCACGTTGCGCAGGCCGAGCCAGTCGAGGATCGCCGTCCGCGCCGAGGGCACCGCCAGCGCGGCTCCGACTGCGACCACGAGCACAGCGAGCGCGATCAGGACGGGCCTCCGCCAGGCTCGCGGCCGCTCGAGCCTCCCGCGGATCGCCGAGGCGAGGTCCGGCGTGGGCGGGAGCTCGAGCTCCGTGCCGAGCTGCCGCAGTGCGGTCTCGAGCTCAGGCATACGCCTCCCTCAGGTGGTCGAGCGCCCGCGAGGTGCGCGACTTGACCGTGCCGGGACGAACGTCGAGCGCCGCGGCAGTCTCCTCTTCGGACAGCCCCAGGAAGAACCGGCACGCGATCACGAGCCGCTCCTCCTCGCGCAACCCGTTGACCGCCGCCAGCAGGCGCTCCCGCTCCTCGCCCGCGAGCAGAGCGCCCTCGGGGGACGGAGCCGCGCCCCCCGAGGTCTCTTCCGCGGCCGCGCGCAACGCCAGGGCAGCGCGGCGGCCGGACGAGCGCCGGCGATTTCGCGCCTCGTTGGCGACGATCTGAAGCAGCCAGGGCCGAAAGGGCGACCCCGCCCGAAAGCGCCCGAGCGCCCGGTACGCCTTGACGAAGCCGTCCTGGGCGGCCTCTTCCGCGTCGGCCGCGTTGCCGGCGAGGAGGTAGGCCGTGCGGAACGCGATCCCCTGATGTGCACGCACGAGCTCCTCATAGGCGTTTTCGTCCCCGCGGCGAGCACGCTCCACGAGCGCGCTCTCGTCGTGTGGTCGGCTCACCACGATCTTTCGTGGCTATACACCGGCGTTGCCATTAGGGTTCCCTCTGTGTTCGCCAGAGTCGCACGCTACGAGGTCAATCCTGACCGGACGCAGGAAGCGATCGATGCGTTCCACGACGCGGTGGCCCAGCTCGAGGGGACGCCGGGCCTCGAGGGTGGCTACGTCTTCGTGGACCACGAGGACGGGGCGATCATGTCGATGACCCTGTGGCAGAACCGCTCGGCCCTGGACGAGAGCGAGCGCCAGGCCTCGGGCTTGCGGCAGGACGCCGCCAAGCGGGTCGACGGCCGGATCGTCTCGGTGCAGTCCCTCGACGTCGCGATCGAGATCGGTGCCGGGGCCCGCAGCTAGCGGGACGCGCGTCTACGCGTTCGTGTAGTCGAACTGCGAGAAGACGCAGTGCCGGTTCGCGAGGTCCCAGCTCATCTCCGGGAGCTCGATCTGGAACTTCTCGCTCTCCGCGATCTCCCCGTCGAGCCAGATGAAGCCCGTCGTCTTGACGATCCGCACGTCGTTCTCGTCGCCCGTGACCGGGTTCGTGAGGGGGGTCATCTGGTTCTCGCTGACGCCGTCGATCTTCACGCTCGAGCGCCTGCCGTCGACCGTGATGTCGAGCGTCGCGCGCTCGACCGTGCTCGGCTCGTCGAGGGTCGAGTTGAAGATCTCGAAGAGCCCGTAGCCCTCCTCCCCGCGCCAGATCCGCTCTAGCGCTTCGTACTGCTCGTCGTTCGCGTCGACGTAGGCGTGCCCGCGACCGCCCTTTTCGTGGATCGGGCCCGGCCACCAGAGCGCCCACGAGACCTTTGCTCCCGCGAGGTCGACGCCCGTCGCGACTGCCCTCCTCGATCACGTGGCTGATCACCGCCTGGCAGTTGCCCTCGGGCGAGGTCGGCAAGCCGCGGAAGTTGCAGCCGCAGCCGGGGTCGCAGTTGCAGAACTCGAGGTACGTCCCTGCTATGCGCCACTCGGCCACGCCTGGATTATCCACGCTACGAAAGAGCGGGTGACGCGAGCCGCTCTTCGACGAGCGCCTCGCCTGCGGCGCGTACACCCGGATGGCCCGTGACGGCCGCGAGGAAGTCGTCACGCTCCAGCGCCCAGACCTTGGAGTCGACAACCGCCGTCACGGTCGCCGTCCGCGCGATGTCCCGGAGCAGCGCGATCTCGCCGAAGTGGTCTCCCTCGCGCGCCCGCGCATGAAGACCTTCGGCGGAGATCTCGAACTCGCCTTCATCGACGATGTAGAAGCGGTCCCCCGGGTCTCCGGCGGTGATCAGGATCTCCCCGGCGGCAACGGAAACCGGAACGAGCGATGCCGCCATGTGCTCCTTCGCGGCGAGCGGCAGCGGCGCGAACATCGGTTCTCCGGCGATCAGCGCGAGCTCGGTCGCCGGTGCCGCAGTCGAACGGTCGATCTCGATCAGCCGACGCCATGTGACGAGCGCCAGCAGCGGGAGAATCGCGCCGATGGCGACGAACGCCGGTCGCGGCCCGATCAGCGACACGAGCGCCGGCGCGGCGAGCGATCCGAGCGCCACGCCACCCATCGCCAGCCCCCAGAGCACGCCGAGCACACGGGTCAGGAGCTCGTCGGGGACGATCCGCTGGATGAGCGTGAACATGGCGACGTCCTCGACGCTGTTCGCCGCGCCCACGACAGCGAGCGACTGGGAGCGCCACGGCGAGCACCGGCCACGGAGCGAGGAGGACGAGCGGGATCCCCCAGAAAACGAGTGCGAAGCCGAACGTCTTCGCGAGTCGCCGCGGCTCGAGGGTGACCGCGCCGACCGCTCCGATGAGACCGCCGACGCCGATCGCCGCGGTCATGTAGCCGACTGCCCCGGCTCCTGCGTCGAGCACGCGGAAGGCCGCCACGACGATCAGGACGTTCAGGCAGCCGCGGACGAAGGTCTGCGCGAGCACGAGCCCGATGACGAGTCGAGGCTTCGGCCTGCGGGCGACCGCGCGAAAGCCACCGAGCAGCAATCGAACGGTGCTCTCACCAGCCGCCGCTGTCACGCGGATGCGCCCTTCGACCGTCACCCGCGCCAGGAGCGCGGCCGCGACGAGGAACGCCAAGGCTCCGACCGCAAATGCGAGCCCCACGTCCATGAGCGACACGAGCACGCCGGCGACGAGCGGTCCGACCAGTGTGCCGAGGCCTTCCAGCGTCGAGGTTGCGCCGTTGGAGGCGATCAGCTCTTCCGGCGTTCGGGCGAGCGAGGGCAGCAGTGCCTGCAGCGCCGGCCGGAAGAGCGTGCAGGCCAGCCCGACGACGGCGGCGAACGCAAAGACCAGGACAACGCTTCCGGCGAGGAAGGCGACCGTCGAGGCGACTAGCGCGGCGCAGCCGACGAGCGCATTCGCAAGCAGGAACCGCTCGCGGCGAAAGCGGTCGCCGAGCGACGCTGCGAACGGCGCCGCGATCGCGGCGGGCAGCATCCGCACGACGCCTGCGATCCCGACGCCGACCGCACCGCCCTGGTCGTAGGCGAAGATTCCGAACGCGACGAAGTGCGCCCACTCGGCCGCGATCGCCGCTCCCCAGGCAAGCTCGACTCGCCGCAGGTTCTCGTTGCGCAGAACCTCCCGGAGCCCGACGAGCGCAGCAATTGCTCGCTCCACACGCTCGAGTCTCGTCTTGCAAGGCCGAGATAGCAACCACGACGGGGCTCACCCCACGTCCGGTGCCAGGCACCGGACATGGCTTCTCGGGCAATGATGGCGCGACCGCTCGCTTCCCACCCCGGCTTGGCCACGAAGGCCTCACGGGCTAACAGCCTCGTCCGTCGCGCCGAGCTCAACCTACCCAACGGGACACGTCCGGTGCCAGGCACCGGACACGGCTATTCGAGCGACCAGACGAGCAGCATGAAGGCGATCGCGAGCAGCGCGATGGCGCCGAGCATGAAGCCGAACGAGTAGATGAACAGCCGCGCGCCGAGGGCGAGCTCGAAGTGATCCTCGTGGTCGCGACCCCGTGAGGCCATGACGCGATCGTAGTCACGACCGCGCCCGAAGTCACATCAGGCGACTGCGGCCTCGCCGAGCAGCGACTTGACCTCGGCGAAGAAGTCCGGCTCCGGCTTGACCCGGTAGTCCGGCCCGAGGGCGAGGGTCGTCTCGCCCTGCGAGGTCGAGATCGCGACGAACACAGGAATCTCGCCCGGAAACTCCTTGACGACCGAGGCGAGGTCGCGCACGAGCCCGGCAGGAGCGCGCGATGCGTCCACCTTCAGGACGACCTGCCGACGCTCGGGCGTCGCCTCGAACGGCGTCACCTCGATCGCGATCAGCTTCGTCTCGCCCTCCTGCTTGTGGTCGACGCGGCCCTTGATCACGAGCACCTCGTCCACCTCGAGCAGGTCGCGCGACGCGCCGTAGACCGAGTTGAAGACGACGACCTCGGTCGAGCCGGTCAGGTCGTCGAGCCGCATGAAGACCATCGGCTCGCCCTTCTTCGTCGTCAGCTGCTTGATCGCGCCGACGATCCCGCCGACGGTGACGACCTCGCCGTCGCGCCGCCGCTCGATCTCCGCCAGCGGCGCGTCCGTCTTGCGCCGCAGCTGGTCGCGGATCGACTGCAGCGGGTGCTCGGAGACGTAGACGCCGAGGGTCTCCTTCTCGAGCCGAAGCAGATCGTTCTTCTCGTACTCCTGGCCCGTGATCGGCGGGTGCTCGACCTCGAACATCGACTCCTGGCCGAACAGCAGCGCCTCCTGCCGCGCCGCCCCCGACCCCAGAGCCTGCTCGAGCGCGTCGAACATCCCCTTCCGCGACGCACCGGTCGAGTCGAAGGCGCCGCACTTGACGAGAGCCTCGAGCGCGCGCTTGTTCACGACCTGCGGGTCGACCCGCTCCGTGAAGTCCCACAACGACGCGAACGGCCCCGACTTCCGCGCCTCGACGATCCTCCTCGCCGCCGAGTCGCCGACGTTCTTGACCGCGTTCAGCCCGAACCGGATCTTGCCCTCGACGACCGCGAAGTCGCACTCCGACTCGTTCACGTCCGGCGGCTCGACCTCGATCCCGAGCTCGTGGCACGCGCTGACGTAGAACGGGACGCGGTCCTTCGTGTTCATCACGGACGAGATCAGCGCGGCCATGTACTCGCGCGGGTGGTTCGCGCGCAGCCAGGCCGTCCGGTACGCGATCAGCGCATAGCCGGCCGCGTGCGACTTGTTGAACGAGTAGTCCTGCGAGGACTCCATGTCCTTCCAGAGCTGGTTCGCGACGGCGGGCGTCGTCCCGGTCTGCGCGCAGCCCTCGAGGAACTTCTCCTTGAGGGACGCCATCAGCTCGTGGATCTTCTTGCCGATCGCCTTGCGCAGGTCGTCCGCCTCGGCCGGCGTGAACCCCGCGATCTGCTTCGCGATCTCCAGGTACTGCTCCTGGTAGATGCAGATCCCGTGCGTGACCCCGGTGATCGCCTCGAGCCGCGGGTCGATGAACGAGACCGCCTCCTGCCCGTTCTTGCGCTTCGCGTAGGCCGGGATGTAGCCCATCGGGCCCGGCCGGTAGAGCGCGACGAGGGCGATCAGGTCCTCGAACTCCGTCGGCCGCACCGAGCGCAGCGCCTCGCGCATGCCCGACGACTCGAACTGGAAGACGCCGATCGCGTCGCCGCGCGCGAGCATCTCGTACGTCTTGCGGTCGTCGAGCGGGAGCTTGCCGATGTCGAGCCCACCGCCGATCAGCCCGACGGCCTTGTCGATCACATCGAGGTTGCGAAGCCCGAGGAAGTCCATCTTCAGCAGGCCGAGCGCCTCGACGTCCCACATCCCGAACTGCGTGACCGTCTCCTCGCCCTCTCCCTTGCGCTGGAGCGGCACGACGTCGGTCAGCGGCCGGTCGGAGATGACGACGCCCGCGGCGTGGATCGAGTCCTGGCGGACGAGGCCCTCGAGCGGCTTCGCGAGGTCGACGATCTCGCGCACCTGCGGATCGCCGTCGTAGGCCGCCTTGAGCTCGGTGCCCGGCTTCAGGCAGTCGTCGAGATAGACCTTGACGCCCTCGGGGATGAGCTTCGCGATCCTGTCGACCGTCCCGTACGGGAACCTCGAGCACGCGGCCGGCGTCGCGCACCGCGGCGCGGGCCATCATCGTCCCGAAGGTGATGATCTGCGCCACGCGGTCGCGCCCGTACTTCTCGGCGACGTAGTTGATGACCCGGTCCCGGCCGGCGACCGAGAAGTCGATGTCGATGTCGGGCATCGACTTGCGCCCCGGGTTGAGCATGCGCTCGAACAGGAGGTCGTAGCGCAGCGGGTCGACGTCGGTGATCTCGAGCGCGTAGGCGGCGAGCGAGCCCGCGGTCGAGCCGCGGCCCGGCCCCACCGAGATCCCGTTTCGCTTCGCGAAGTTGACGAAGTCCCAGACGATCAGGAAGTAGTCCGGGAAGCCCATCTCGCGGATCGTCTTCAGCTCGAACTTGAGCCGGTCCTGGATCTCGGGCGTCACCCGCTCGTACCGCTTTTGCAGGCCTTTTTCGCAGAGCTCGACGAGGAAGTCGAACGCGTCGCGCCCCTCCGGCACCGGGTACTTCGGGAGCCGGATCGTCCCCAGCTCGATCTCCACGTGGCAGCGCTCGGCGATCTCGAGCGTCCGCGCCAGAGCGGCCGGGTACTCGGCGAAATCCTGCGCCATCTCGGCCGGCGTCTTGAAGTAGAACTGGTCGGTGTCGAACTTCCAGTGCGACGGGTTCTTCAGCGAGTCGCCCGACTGGATGCAGAGGAGCGCCTCGTGTGCGCGCGCGTCTTCGTGGAGCAGGTAGTGCACGTCGCCGGTCGCGACGAGCGGCAGGCCGGTGCCCTCGGCGAGCTTCGCCAGCTGCGGGTTGATCCGCGCCTGCTCGGAGAGCCCCGCGTTCTGGATCTCGACGTAGGTCGAGTCGCGCCCGAAGACCTGGACGAGCCGGTCGAGGTCGGAAGCCGCGTCGGCCTCGCGTGACTCCTCGAGCGCCTTCGAGACACGTCCCGATAGGCACCCGGAGAGCGCGATCAGCCCCTTCGCGTGAGTCTCGAGCAGCGACCAGTCGACCCGCGGCTTGTAGTAGTAGCCCTGCAGGTAGCCGGCCGAGGCGAGCTTGATCAGGTTGCCGTAGCCCTCGTTCGACTCGGCGAGGAGCGTCAGGTGCGCGTAGCCCTTCTCCTGCTTGGAGGCGTCGTCGCAGACGTAGACCTCGCAGCCGATCAGAGGCTTGACGCCGACCTTGGCCGCGTGCTGGTAGAGCTGAACCGCGCCGGCGAGCGAGCCGTGGTCGGTGAGCCCGACCGCGGGCATCTCGAGCTCGGCGGCACGCGCCGCCAACGCGGGGATGCGGCACGCCCCGTCGAGGATCGAGTACTCGGAGTGGACGTGCAGATGAACGAACTCGGCTGCCAACGGACGGCCCATTCTAGGAGCCGGTCAGGACGGGTCGGGCTCGGCGCCGAAGCTCAGCCGCCGGGGCAGTCCGAGATGCGCCGGACGTAGGCGCGGCTGCCCTTGCTGCCGAGTGCCCGCACGTAGTACCCCGAGCAGAACGTGACCTTGAGGCTGAGGAAGCGGGCGGCGAACGCGCCCTTCCTCGACGCCTTCACGATCCGCACGTGCTCGCCCTTGAGCTGCGTAACGACGCGCACCGTCTCGCCGCGCTTGAAGTGCGTCCCGTTCACGACGAAGGGCTTCATCGTCGCCACGCGCACGGTCGCAGGCCTGGGCGCCGCGCTCACAGCCGCAGGCAGCAACACGAAGAGAAGGACCCCGAAAGCGACGATCCGCTTCACGTCCCCAGTATGCGCCTAGGGGGCCGCCCGTGGGCGACCCCCTAGACCAATGGCTAGCGGTTGTGCTTGAGCTGGAGCTTCCAGGCTCCGAGCCCGTGCGAAGCGGCGTAGACGATCCGATCCGCGTGGTGCCCGTTTCCTTCGCCGGGCACGTAGGTCAGCCCCGCGACCTCGACGTTCGGCATCCCCGGAGCCGCTGCAGTCCACGGCCCGTTTCCGGAGCGCTTGAGCACGCCGAAGTCCGACGAGACGTACAGGTCGCCCGAGGGGTCGTCCTGCACGACGTCGGTCAGCGGCAGGTCGCCCAGCGAGCCGTCGAGGCTCGTCCAGGTGGCCGTGCCGTTGCCCGGGTTGTAGGTCACCGAGAAGATGTGACCCGGAGTCGCCGGCGTCGCGGCGTTGAACCCGCTGTACGAGATCCAGGCGTGGTTCTCGTTGTCCGGGTCGATGAAGATCCCGGTCACGTACCGGTCTGGATCGTTCGTGGCCAGCGAGTCCAGCCGGACGAACGTGACGTCGCCCGCCGGATCCGCGTCCGCGTTGTCCGTGATGAACACGCGGCCGTTCGTGGTCGCGGCCCAGAGCGTCGACGTGTCCGTTGTCGCACGCTCGACCGCGGCCATCGCACCGCCTGCGCGGTCGCCCCAGCCCGCGGCCGTCAGAGGCGTCGGGCCGAGCTCGACCCAGTCACCGCACGGAACCGCGAAGTCGCCGGTGAGCTCGTTGCAGTGCTGCCTGAGCTCGGCCAGCGTCATCGTGCCCATGCCGTGCGTCTTCGTCCGGACGACGGTGTTGCCGCCGGACGTCGCGGTCCCGGCGCCCGGCGTACATCGTCCGAGGGACGACCGGGTCGGAGATGATCGCGACGTAGAACTGGTTGCCGCCCTGGCCGTAGATCGGGTCGGCGATCCAGTTCCAGTCCGTCACCGCGCCGTCGGAGAAGTTCACGTCCGGCGACGCGTCGAAGAACGTGTGGAAGCGGAAGTGCGGGTTGGCCGCGTCGAAGCCCGACTGGCCGCCGTCGCCCCAGAAGGTCTGGAGCCACGTATGGGTGCTTCCGTAGTTCTCCCACGTTCCGTTGTCCTGCGTCCCGCCCTGCAGCTCACGGTTGTCGAACGGGCTCACCGAGAGGCTCTGGAACTGGAGCGTTCCGAGACCTCGGTTCATGCTCTCGAGCCTGGTCGGAATCGCGGACAGCAGCTCGTGGCAGCGGCTCAGGTACGGCTCGTCGAGCCCACGCGAGTCGCAGTCCGCTGGAGCGGTCCGCGAACTGGCCGCTCGACCGGATGATCCCGCCGTCCGAGGCCTCGAAGAACTGGCCAGGGTTCCGCGGGTTCGTCACGAGGCGGTGCTGGTCGGGATGCATTCCGTTCGGATGGTCGACGTCCGTCGCGTCCATCGTCATGTCCGTGAAGGACTCGTCCTGCGTTCGTCGAGAGCAGCACGGCGCGGTGGTTCGCGACGTACGGCCCGTTGGCGCCGTCCTCGTCGTACTGGTACGAGCCGCCGAGGTAGACGACATCCGGGTGGCCCGGCGGCGTGTAGACGAAGTTGTCGTACCAGCACTGGCCGGTGCAGAAGTTGAACGTGTGCCAGGCCGGAGTCGACGGATCGTCGCTCGTCAGCTGGGTGAAGACCGGCGCGCCCGTGGCGACGTCGTCGCTGCGGTAGAGCCGGCTGTACTCGACGGCGCTGGTGTGACCCTCGCCGACGTACATCCTCGTGTTGCCGTTCGGCAGCCGCGTGACCGCGATGTCGGGCCGCGTGGTGCCGATGGTCGCGTTCAGCGACGGCTTGATCTGCGTCCACGTGTCCCCGCTGTCGTTCGAGCGCCACACGCCACGCGCGTACGAAGCCGCGTAGAGCGTGTTCGGATCGCTCGGGTCGATCTCGATGTCACGCACGCCGCGCGGTGAGCACGGCGTCGTGTTGTTCGCGATCGCGGCGATGTCCGTGCCGCAGTCCGATCGGGCTCGTGGAGCCGTTGTGGATCATCGTCCACGTGGCGCCGCCGTTCGTCGAGCGGTAGAGGCCCCACTGCGGGGCGCCCGGGATCAGCGCGCGGTACTGGCAGATGCCGCCGTAGCAGCAGACGGACGAGTGTCCGCGGACCGCGAAGGCGGAGCCGGCATAGATCGTGTTCGGATCGCCCGGCTTGACCCTGATCGTCCCGACACCGCGCGCGTTGAACGCGGAAGTGCCGTACGGGCCCGACCAGTGGTCGCCGCCGTCCGTCGACTTGTAGAGGCCGACGCCTGCGACGCAGCCGCTGCCGCACGTGTTGCCCTCACCCGTCCCGACCCAGAGCGTGTTCGAGCTCGGGTCGTTCGGGTCGATCGTGATCGTTCCGGCCGCGTTGATCCCGAAGCTTCCCGCCAGGTACTGCCAGTGCGGGTTCGGCGCCAGCGCGTTGTTCGTGCGCCAGACGCCACCGCCCGCCGGCGTGATCCACATCCGGCACTTCGCGCCGTGGCGCCCGTGGGCCGGAGTCATGTTGCAGTTCGGGTCGATGACCAGATCGGTCGTGCGACCGGCCGCCGCGTACTCCTGCGGCACGTACGAGTGCGCGTCCCGGTACGGCGTGAACTGGTACAGCGCCGTTTCCGGGCCCACCTGCTGCCACGCAGGATGGTTTCCACCCGCTAGCGCCGTGCAGAGCCCGTGCCCGTGCCGTCTGGAAGGCAGCGCGAGCCGCCTGCAGGCTCGACAGCGGGACGTCTTTCTTCGGATATGCGAGCTGGGCGAATTCCTCCAGCGCAGCCGTCGAGGTTCCGGGCCCGGACGACTCGCCCGCAGGCTCGCCTCCGTTGCCGGGAATCGACTGGCTGAGTTTCGCCAGGTGACTGGCGAGTGCCGCAGGCATGTCGCCCTCGCTCGTCGCGGACGGCCTCGCCGAGGCGCGACTGGACTGGCTGTTCGAAGCGGAAAGCACCGCTCCGACGGCCACGAGACCGATCGCGACGGCGGCAAGCGCGAGCCGCAAACGTCGTGCGTTCATGTTTCTCCTCCCCTTTTTTGCCGCGGCCAGATACGGCCGCCGCGGGAGTATAGGAAACTCCTTGTTTTTACGCGGGCTTAGATTCCGCTGGAAAAGGCGATTTTCGAGGCCCAATCCGGGTGGTCGATCAGCGGGTTCCGGTTCCCCTGCCGCTCGAAGATGGCCGCGTTGCGGTGCCGCTCGTACTCGCTCACCGGCTCGGCTTCGTGCCAGGCGAGGATCAGCGCAAGCGTTTCGTCCGAGTAGACGCCGAGCTTCGGGGTAGCGAAGCGTGAAGTAGAGCGTCGCGCGCGCCGCCGGGCCCTTGCCGCGCCACGGCTCGAAGCCGCTCGCCTCCGACTTCCCGCACGCCTCGCGCACGACCTCGAGATAGTCCGGGAAGTCGGTGTACGGCGTGTTGCCGCGGAAGCTGTTGCACTTGCGCTCGCAGGCGAAGAGGTGGTGCAGGTCGCCGCGCATCGGCTCGGCGTGCGTGAACCAGGACTGGCAGACGGTGTGCTCGCAGTTGTACGGCGCGATCTCCTCGACCTGCGGCCTCGTCCTTGTTCTCGGCGCGGAGCCGCTCCGCGGCGCTCGTGCGTCCGCGCCGCTTCCTCGATCAGCGCTCGGGCTCGTACACCTCCTCCGTGTACAGGCTGCGGATCTTGCCGTCGGGCTGGAGGTCGACCCACGGGTAGAGCTCGACCGCGGGGCTGTAGCGCGGCTGGTCGCGGTGCGTGGACTCGAGGAGCTTCGAGAGCGCGTCGAACGACGGCTCGACGTCGCCGTAGTACTCCTCGGCCGCAGCCTGATCGGTGCCCTCGTCGTAGTAGGGGCGCTCCTGAGCCGCCGCATGCTCGGCGAGCGCCGCCCTCCAGCAGCTCCTCGCTCCATGTTCGCGAAGAGCCTACTCCCCGGTTGTACAGAAGAGCTCGAGGCGCCAGTTGTTGCAGCGCATGATGTTCCCGCTCCCGCGCGGGTACTCGAACTCCTCGGTCTCGACGAGCTCGAAGCCGAGCTTGCGGCAGATCGCGTTCGACGCGTGGTTCTCGACCGAGGGGTACGCCCACAGGTGGCTGTGCTTCTCCTCCGCCCGCACGCGCTCGATCACCTGGGCGGTCGCGATCGTCGCGATCCCGCGGCCCTGATGCTCGGGCAGCACCGACCAGCCCGTCTCGTAGGCCATCGTGTCGCCCAGGTCGCGCTCCCAGTACCCCACCGAGCCGACGCCCTCGCCCGTGGCCGCGTCGACGATCTTGAACATGACGCCCGTGCCCGTGGACGGCAGCTTCTCGTAGCGCTTCTGCCGCTCCGCGATCTTCTCCGCGCTCTCGGGCCCGCCGAGGTGCTCGGTCATCGCGGGGTCGCCCATGATCCGCTCGAGCAGCGGGAGATCGCCCTCGCCCCACGGCTCGAGCCGGAACTCGCTCAATCGATCAGCTTCCTCGTCATCGCGTGGATCGCAAGCCGCCACATGAACAGCGCGAAGACGACGAGCATTCCGACGCGGAGCAGATCGTTCCACTCGAAGCCCGTACAGCACCGCCGCGCGCACCAGCTCGACGCATCTGGTAGAGCGGGTTCAGCTTGGCCAGCGCCTGGACCCACTCGGGGAGGCCGGTGAGCGGGAAGAACGATGCCGGCCAGCAGGAAGAGCGGCGTCAGCACGGCGCTCACGATGTAGTTGAAGTTCTCGATCGACTTCGCGAAGCCGGCGACCATGATCCCGAAGTTGGCCCAGCCGAGGCCCGTCAGCCAGCCGATGAACGGCACCGTCAGCATCCCCCAGGTCGGGTCGAGCCCGAAGAAGATCGCGACGATCATCGGCACGCAGCCGTAGACGCCCGGCGCGCGTCGCGATCCAGAGCGACTCGGCCGTGACGAGCTCCTCCGTGTCGACCGGCGCGGCGAGGATCGCGTCGTACGTGCGCTGGAACTGGTACTTGACGAACGTCCCGAACATCGCCGCGAACGCGGACGAGAAGAGCACGGCCGTCGCGACCGTCCCGGTCCCGACGAACTGCACGTACGTGAAGCCGTTGATCGTGCTCACGAGCGAGCCGAAGCCGAACCCGAACGCGAGCAGGTAGATCGTCGGCTCGACCGTCGACGAGAACGTCGCCGCGCGCCAGTAACGACGAGAAGTTGACGACCTCGCGGACGAGGACGCCCGTCATCGCCGGTCGCTCGAGACGGCCGATCCTCGGCGTCCGGGCCGCCGTCGCCATCAGCCGATCTCCTCGCCAGTGAGCAGGACGAAGACGTCCTCGAGGTTCGCCGCCCTGCGGTCGCCGTCGAAGCCCCCGAAGCCGTTGCGCCCGTCGAGACCGAGAATGGAGACGCTCGTCCCGGTCCGCCGCGTCTGAGCCCGGCCGCGCCCGCCTCGGACTCGACCTCCGCGAGCCGCGTCGGCGGCCCGTAGACCTCCAGCACCTCGCGGCCCGCGTGCTCCACCACGAGGTCGGACGGCTTCCCGCGGGCGACTCCCTGGCCGTGGGACATGATCAGGACAGTGTCGGCGAGCCGCTGCGCCTCCTCGATGTAGTGCGTCGACATGAGGATCGTCGTCCCCTCCGAGCGCAGCTTGTCGATGAGCGCCCACAGCTGCTGACGAACCTGCGGGTCGAGCCCGACGGTCGGCTCGTCCATCAGCACGACCTGCGGCCGGTGGACGAGCGCGCGGGCGATCAGCAGGCGCCGGCGCATCCCGCCGGAGAGCTTGTCGACGCGGGTGTCGCGACGGTCTCCGAGCTTCGCCAGCTCGAGCGAGCGCTCGATCGCCTCCTGCCGGTCGTGGCGCCCGATCCGGTACAGGTGCGAGAAGACGAGCAGGTTCTGCTCGACCGTGAGCGTCGTGTCGAGGTTGTCCAGCTGCGGCACGACGCCGCAGTGGGCGCGCGCCTGCTTCGACTCCTCCGGGACGCGGAAGCCGAGCACCTCGAGCTCGCCCTCGTCCGCGATCGACTGCGCGGTGAGCATGCGCATCGTCGTCGACTTGCCCGCGCCGTTCGGGCCGAGCAGGCCGACGCACGTGCCCGCGGGCACGTCGAGGTCGAGATGGTCGACCGCGGTGATCTCCCCGTAGCGCTTGACCGCCCCGCGCAGGCGTATGGCGAGCCCGTCGCTCACCCGCTCAGGATGCCAGCAGGCGCGACCCTGGACGCTAGTGACCGGCTCGGTAGCGCCGCCGGGCTCGCGGAGGCTGGTCGTCTTCGATGAGAACGCTTCGCACGGCCTGGGGCCCGTCGTCGCCGTTCGACGTGAGTTCGAACTCGACGGGGAGCCCTGCGCAGCGTCCCTTCGGAGCGTTTCCCTCGGCGAAGCCGTCCTCCGAGACGTAGATCCGCTCGCCGCCCTCGGTCGTGATGTAGCCGTGGCCCTTCTCCTCGTTGAACCAGGCCATCTTGCCGCGCATTAAGACGGTCCCTGATGCGGGCGAAGCTCGGGCTGCTCTGCCTCGGCCTTCGCCTGCCGTTCATGCGCCGCCGCGTACTTCTTCTGCAACCGGATCTCCTTCTTCTCCCTGAGGGCTTGCTCGCGGTTGCGCTTCGCCATCGTCTGTTGCCGCTTCGACTTCGACGCCATAGGGCGATGCCTCGCTTTCCTGAAATTGGGCGAAATCGGAAGCCAGGAAAGCGCCGCCGGATTCGCAGGAACAGACACATCTTAGCTGGCGACTCAAGGCCTCCCGCCGATTCCGCCTGCAAATCAGGGCCGACTGCTACTGTGTGAGCACGGGTCGGCAATCGCGCCGCCCGGTGAGATTCGCTACTCGTTCCTCCTTCGGGTGTTTCGAGCTTGCAAGTCTCGAACCCGTAAAGGAGTCGAACACTATGTCCAAGTCCTTCCGCGAGCTCGGCGTGTCGCGCCCTGTTGTCGACGCGCTCGCAGCTCGCAAGATCGAATCGCCCTTCCGAATCCAGGAGCTTGTGCTCCCCGACGCGCTCGCGGGGCTCGACGTCCTCGCGCGGTCGCCGACCGGCTCGGGCAAGACGCTCGCGTTCGCCGCGCCGATCGCGGAGCGGATCGCGCGTGACGGCGGTTTTCCGTCGGCGCTCGTCCTCGTTCCGACGCGCGAGCTCGCGGTCCAGGTGACCGCGGAGATCGAGCCTCTCGCGAAGGCCAAGGGCCTGACCGTGGCCGCCGTGTACGGAGGCATGCCTCTGAACGCGCAGGCCAAGCGCGCGAAGCGGGCCCACGTGCTCGTCGCGACGCCCGGCCGGCTCGAGGATCTCGTCCAGCGCCGGCTCGTCGACCTCGGCCGCGTCCGCATCCTCGTCCTCGACGAGGCCGACCGGATGCTCGACATGGGCTTCAAGCCGCAGGTCGACAAGCTCGTCCGCCGCCTGCCCACGCAACCGCCAGACGATGTTCTTCTCGGCCACGCTCGACGGCGAGGTCGGCGAGCTCGCGCGCGCGTACACGAACAGCCCGTCCCGGATCGAAGGCGACGCGCTGCCCGACGACCCCGGCGAGATCGACCATCACTTCGTAGCGGTCACGACCGACACGAAGGTCGAGACGCTCGTCGAGCACCTGCGCGGGTCGTACTCGACCCTCATCTTCGTCCGCACGAAGCGCGGCGCCGAGCGGCTCGTCACGAAGCTCGCCCGCCACGGGGTGAAGGCCGCCGCGATGCACGGGGACATGTCCCAGAACGCGAGGCAGCGGGCGCTCCGGCAGTTCGAGTCCGGCAAGACCGCGGTCCTCGTCGCAACCGACGTCGCCGCCCGCGGGCTCGACCTCGACGACATCACGCACGTGATCAACTTCGACCCGCCGGAGGATCACAAGGGGTACGTGCACCGGACCGGCCGCACGGGCCGCGCGGGCCGAAGCGGCACGGCGATCACGCTCGTGCTCCCGGAACAGCAGGCCGACACGAGCCGCGCGGCGCGGAGGAACGGCCACGGCGAGCAGTACGAGAAGAGCGGGCTCGAGTCGGCGCGCTCGAAGCTCGTCTACACGAGCCGCAGAGGCCGCCGCTCCAAGTGGTAGCCGGCGCGCGCTAGCTCGGAGTCGAGGTCCTGCAGCAGCAGGACGAACGTCTCCTTGTCGTCGCGGATGCCCTCGCGCCGGAAACCGGCTTTCTCGATCGCGCGGATCGAGGCCGTGTTGCCGGGGTCGGCTTCCGCGACGACGCGCTCCAGGCCGAGCTCACGTAGTCCCCAGGTCGCGCCGAGCCGCAGCGCCTTCGGCGCCAGTCCGCGCCCACGCGCTTCCGGAAACACGGAGACCGCGAGCGTCGCAGCGTCCCCGAGCTGGAGGTTGAGGAGCCCGAGCGGACGGTCGTCGGCCGCATCCGCGATCACGAAGGGCGCCCCGGCGCCGGAGCGCCACTGCTCCTCTGCCCGCGCCAGGCTCCCGGCTTCCCGCTCGGGAGTCATCGGCTCGTCCTCGAGCCAGCGCTGCGTGTCGGGATCGTGCGAGGCCGCCGCGATCAGGGGCACGTCCTCGGCGCGGCGCAGGCGAAGCACGATCTCCCCGTCCGTGAGCGGCGGGTCGGGAGGAACGAGAGGTTTTCCGGCCAGGCTCCGGACGCTTCTAGAAGCTGCTGGAGCCGGAGGCCTTCTTGGCCTTCTTCTCCTTGCGCTTCTCCTTGAGCGACTTCTGCGCGGGCGTCTTCCCCAGCTTCTTCGGCTTGTCTTGGCCCTTGGTCATGGCTCCAATCCTAAGCCTCCCGGCCGACGGCCCCGGTAGAAAGGGTGCGTGTTCTCGGGCCTGGGCCTCGCCCCGCTCGTCCTGATCTTCGCCGTTGCGGCCGGCGCGGTCTGGGTCGCGGGGATCTACCTCTCGCGCTCGACCGACACGCTCGACGTGCGGCTGGGGATCGGCGAGGCGCTCGGCGGAGCGATCCTGCTGGCGATCGCGACGAACCTGCCCGGAGATCGCGATCACGGCGTCCGCGGCCCTCTCGCACAGCCTCGGGATCGCGATCGGGAACATCCTCGGCGGGATCGCGATCCAGACCGTCGTCCTCGTCGTCCTCGACATCGCGATCGGCAAGGAGGCTGCGCTCACGACGCGCGCGGCCTCGCTCATCCTCGGGCTCGAAGGGCTGCTCGTGATCCTCGTGCTCGCGATCTCGGTGATGGGCGCGCAGCTCCCCGGGGACGCGCTGTTCGCGCGCATCGAGCCCGCGGCCCTGGTGATCGCGGCGTTCTGGGTCGCCGGGCTCTGGCTCGTGAACAACGCACGCAAGGGCCTGCCCTGGCACGACACGACCGGTTCCGCCCCGGGGAGCCAGGAGAAGCCGATGGGCCATTCGAAGGGCACGGCGATGAAGGAGAAGAGCCTCGCGC
The DNA here is from genome assembly GCA_963790695.1 of uncultured Actinomycetes bacterium. Lineage (GTDB taxonomy): Bacteria > Actinomycetota > Thermoleophilia > Gaiellales > Gaiellaceae > VAXT01. Next base: position 230,937 of record CAWBPX010000001.1, read on the forward strand.
GCGCGGGCTCGATCTTCGGCGCTGCCGCGGGCGTGACGCTCGGCGCGGGCATCGTCCTCGAGCAGAGCGGCGAGGAGATCGCGGGCCACATCGGGATGACCGGCGTCGTCTTCGGCGCGACGATCCTGGCCGCGGCCACTGCCCTCCCCGAGGTCTCGACCGGGATCGCGGCGGTGCGGCTCGGCGACTACCAGCTCGCGGTCTCGGACATCTTCGGCGGCAACGCGTTCCTGCCGGTGCTGTTCCTGGTCGCGGGGATCCTCTCCGGCTCGGCCGTGCTGCCCCAGGCGCAGGCGACGGACATCTACCTGACCGCGCTCGGGATCGTGCTGACGGTCGTCTACCTGTGGGGGCTCGTGACGCGGCCGAACCGGGTCGTCGCCCGGATGGGCCTGGACTCGATCGCCGTGCTCGTCCTGTACGCGGGCGGGATCGCCGGCCTGATCGCGGTTTCGAACAGCTAGCGTCGGCAGATGAACGTGAAGCGAGCGCGGTACTTCCGGGCCGCGCGGATTGCGGTGCTCGTGCTCGTGGTCGCGTTCTTCCTCCTGCCGTACGACGTCCGCTCGTGGTTCCCGGTCTGGCTGCTGTTCCTGGCCGCGCTCGCGCTCGAGGCGGACTTCTTCATCGGCGGCTGGCTGCAGGCGCGGCGCGAGACGACGGTCGCGGAGGCGCGCCGGACCGCGGGCCGCAGCAGCGGGATCTGTCCGATCTCGGGAGCTGGGACTACTGGGATCCCAGCGAGCCCACGCCTCCCGTCGTCGTCGATCCGGGGTTCCGCTGGATCCACGTCGTCGAGGCGGTCGGCGTGCTCGCGGTGATCGCGGTGCTCCTCTACGCAGCGTCACGCCCACGGGGCTGGGACGCGGTCTCGGCGAAGCGCCAGGCGCAGACCGAGGCGATCCTGTCGGACGAGGCGAGCAAGATCGCGCGCCATCCCGTGTCGGTCACATGCGACGACAAGGGCGAGTTCGTCGGCTTCGTCCAGGACGCGGACGGGCTGGCCGAGGTCGGCGGCGACCAGGCGTTCCTGACGCCCGAGATCTGCGACACGCTCTACCAGCTCGCGATCAAGCACCGCGTGCAGTCGTTCCCGCGGACGGCGCGCGCGATCGCGGTGCTCGCGCACGAGTCATGGCACCTACGGGGCGAGGCGAACGAGGGTCTCGCCAACTGCTACGGGTTCCAGAGCGGGGTCCAGATCGGGCAGAACCTCGGCCTGAGCGAGAGCCGCGCGCGGGCGATGATGCGCGAGCAATTGGCGACGAACGCCGCGGATTCGGGTTCCAACTCCGCAGTACCGCGTGCCGAGCGGCTGCCGCAACGGCGGCCCGTCCGACCTGCGCCAGACTGAACCGCGCTTTCCCTAGTCCCTAGACTCGGGCCGGGCCGCGGCTCGACGAGGCTCTTCACGGGCTTGAACGCATCCACGGGCGCCTGCTGGCGCCCGCACTCGCACTCCCCGACCCTGCGCCAGAGCGGCTATACCGAGCCGCGCCGCCGCCCCTGGATCAGGGCGTGGTTGAGCATCGTCGCGTGGTCGTCCTCGCGAGCGACCGCGACGACCCTCTTCCAGACGCCCGGATAATCGACCCGGTCGTCGTACATCTCCGTCCGGAAGTGCTCTGCGTAGATCTCCGGAAGGACGTCCCCCGGGCCGTACATGCGCCGTCCGCCGTCGCTGCCGCGGATGACCGCGACGAGCTCACGTGACTTCGCGTAGTCGTCCGCGGCGAGGAACTCGGCCAGCGGCTTCTGCGGCCCGCCACTGCTGAGGAAGGCAACGACGTATTTCCGGTCGCGCCCCCACTTCTTCTTGCGAACGGTCTCGCCGAGCCCGATGTGCACGACACCCTCGGAGCGCGTCGTGCCCATGAAGACGCGATAGGGCGAGTAGCGATCACGCTCCTCGGGCCACTGGTACGACTCCCCCGTTCTCTCGCGGACGACGGCCCAGTCCTCCGGGAGATCGGCCGTTCGCCCGCGGGCCGCCTTGCGCGTGCCGGCACGCGTGCGCGCGGGCTTGATGAGCGGATTCTCGAAGCCCGCTTCCGCCAAGATGCGTGAGCAGCGGCCCGAGCTCGCGGTCGGGAACGTGCTCCAGGGTGACCGAGAACGGAGACAACGTAGAAAAACGTAGACACGTAATTACACGTTGTCAAGAAGTATGTTAGGGTCCGATGTGCAGGAGGGCTCCACCGGGCTCTCCGCACTGTAGGAAAAACGTTAGGAGCAACACATATGCATGTCACGATTCGCAAGTACGAGGGCGTCGACCAGGCTCGCAGCGACGAGCTGACGAAGAAGGTCGGCGAGAGCCTCCTTCCCCGCCTGAGCAAGGCCGACGGTTTCCGTGGCTACTACCTCATGGAGACGAAGGACGGCGCGATGAGCTCGATCGGGTTCTTCGACACGATCGACGCAGGCCGAAGAGTCGACCCGCATCGCAGCCAACTGGGTGCGCGAGGAGAAGCTCGAGACGGTGCTCCCGAATGCGCCGAAGGTCACCGACGGCGAGGTGATCGTCAAGAGGGCGGTCGAGAAGGAGCTCGTCTCCGTCTAAACAGCGAAGACGTGCACGAACGAGAGGGCCCGCTTGCGGGCCTTTCTTGTTTGTCGGCTCAGATCGACTCGCGGAGCGCGTTCGCGGCTGCCTGGAGCGCCGCCGGACACCGTCCCTAGCTCGCCGGCTCCTCGGTCTCGAGGATCCAGATCTGGCCGTCGCCGGTCTCGTGCGCGGGCGAGCCGTCGCCCGGGTCGGTGAGGCTCGTGCGCTTGACCTTCACGCGCTTGCCGTCGAGCTCCGCGAACGGCCCGTCGACCGGCTCCGTCTGGAACGCGATGTTCCACGCGCGAACCTGGTTGTGGATCTCGCGCGCCGTCTGCGACCAGTCGATCGTCGCGTAGTCCTCCTCGAACATCCCGGCCCAGGACGCGCCCTCGGTCGGCCTGCGGCTCGCCCGGATCGCCGGCCGCGAGCCGCTCGAAAACGCGCGGGAGCAGGTCGATCGAGGCCTGGAGCAGTCGCGGACCCATCTCGAAGATCGTCGTCTCCTCGTCGAGGATCGGGCACGCTCGTCTGGGCGAGGATCGGCCCGGTGTCGAGCTCCGCGTCCATGCGGTGCCAGGTGACGAAGAACTCGGTGTCGCCCTCGCGGAGCGCCCAGGACATCGGGATCGGCCCGCGGTGGCGCGGGAGCGGCGCGGGGTGCTGGTTGACCGAGCCGTAGCGCGGGACGTCGAGCGCGTCCTGCGGGAGCTTCCAGGGGAAGCCCCAGGTGAGGACGACGTCGGGCTCGAGGCCGCGGAGGAGCGGCGCCAGGTCGGCCTTGTCGCGCGCGAAGATGACGTTGACGCCCTGCGGCGCCGTCTTGTCGGTGGTCTCGCCCCAGGGCGGCGGCGGCTGGTCCTTGCACATGCGGGCGCCGGGGGAGCACCCAGGCGACGACGTCGTGCCCCATCTCCCGGAGGGTGGCGATCACCGGCTCGGCGATCGGCAGGACGACCGCGATGACGACGACTCGCCAGCCGGTCGGTTGCTCGCCCATCGGGCGATCATAGGGAGGTCGCTAGTGCTGCTCGCGGATCCAGCCGGCGAGCCGCTCGCGGCTGACGATCCAGACGCCGTGGTCGCGGTACGGCTCGCGGGCGCGGCGGCGGTCGAGGCAGATCACGGGCGTGACCCACTCGCCGAGCTCGTCGTTGAGCTTCTTGGCCTGGCGCTTCGCCTTCGACAGGTCGGCCGGCTTGTAGCCGCGGTGCTTCGTCTCGATCATGAAGACCCCGGTGCGGCCGGTCACGAGGTGGTCGACGTTGCCCTCGAACTCCTGCCGGAGGTCGTGGTTGACCGTGAACCCCTCGGCGACCAGCGCGTCGAGCGCGTCGCCGACCGCCTCCTCGGACGAGGCCCCGCGATCCCAGTGCTTGGCGACGTCGATCAACCCGCGCGTGATGTGCCGGAGGAAGCAGAAGAAGGCGACGCCGATGAGGGCGAGCCAGGTGCGCCGCTCGTCGGCGTAGACCCTGACGACGAGGGCGCCGAACGCGAACACGAGCGCGAGCAGCATCCAGACGCGCCGCTCGTGCACGCGAGCCTGGGCGCGAACCCACTGCCCCGGCTGCCTGGACGTTTCCTGGAGCATCTCCTGTCCATCGGCAGCGCCGGCGGGTTGCGTGAATCGGCCGGGCGCTTCGCCATACTTGCCGCGTGACTCCGGACGGCGACGACCGTCTGCGGCTGGATTACGACCAGACGACGCAGCTGCTGCGCATGCTGACGGACATCCGGTTCAAGCTGATCGCGTTCGTCCCGACGATCGCGGCCGCGTCGGTCGGGCTCTTCGGCAAGCCGCGCCCGGCGGTCGAGCTGCTGGCGATCGGGCTGCTCGGGATGACCGCGACGCTCGGGATCCTGGTCTACGAGCTGCGGAACTCGCAGATCTACGCCGCGGCGGCGAAGCGGGCCGAGCAGCTCGAGCGGCGGCTCGGGTTCGAGGGCGGCCTGTACAGCGACCACCCGCCGGCGAGCATGCGGCTGATCGGGATCTTCCCGGCGACGCGCCTCACCGGCCTGGGCCTCGTCTATGGCGCCGCGCTCGCGGGGTGGAGCTATCTCGTGTCGTGGGGCCTGCTGCGAGCGGTCGATCTAGGCGATGCGAGAGCGGTCGGCCTGATCGTGGGCGCAATCGTCGGCGCGCTCGTCGCCGCCGAGGTGATGCGCGTCCACTAGTGCTCGGGGAGTAGGAAGAAAGCGACGGCCGCGTACTGGCAGGCGACGGCCGCGATCACGAGCACGTGGAAGACCTCGTGGAACCCGAAGACCGCGGGGCGCGGATCGGGCCGGCGAAACGCGTAGACGAGCGCGCCGAGCGTGTAGAGGAGCCCGCCGGCGAGCACGAGCAGCGATGCGGTGACGCCGATCTCGCCCAGCAGCTGCGGGGCGACGACGACGCCGACCCATCCGAGCGCGACCCCGATCACGGCGGAGATCCACATGGGAGCGTCGAGCCAGGCGAACTTGAAGACGATCGCCGCGAGCGCGCCGGCCCAGACGATGCTCAGGACGACCCAGCGCCAGGCTCCGTTGAGGGCGAGCAGGCCGAAGGCGGTGTAGGTGCCGGCGATGAGCCCGTAGATCCCAGCGTGGTCGACGCGGCGGAGCCAGCGCTTGGGCGCTTCGGACCAGTTCGGAGAGTGGTAGAGCGCGCTGGCCCCGAACATCGCGACGACCGTGGCCGCGAACACGATCGCCGAGAGCCGTCCGCGCGCGGTTTCCGCCTCGAGGATCAGCGCGAGCCCGAGCGGCACAGCGACCACGAAGGCCACGGCGTGTGAGAGGCCGCGGAGCCGGGGCTTAGGGTGCGAAGAGCTTCCTGTGCTCACCGGCCGAAGACCGGCCCCGCTCGCCGCGCCGCAATCGTCGTCATCGAGACAGTATGGGATGATCCGCCAAGTAGGTCTAGGGGCATACGATCGTCTGGTGCGCCCCGAGCCTGACCGAGTCGAACGACTCCCGCAGCAGTACTTCACGGCGCTGCTCGCCGAGGTCTCGCGGCACGCGGCGCTCGACGGGGAGCCGCTCGTCGATCTTGGGCGCGGAAATCCTGAGGTCGGGCCGCCGCAGCACGTGATCGACGCGCTCTCGGAGGCTGCGAACCAGCAGGCGGCTCACGGGTACCCGCCGTTTCGCGGACTGCCGGCGTTGCGCGAGGCGATTGCGGCTCGCTACTCCGAGCTCTACGGCGTCGAGCTCGATCCGGACACCGAGGTGACGATCATGCCGGGGACGAAGACGGCGATCTGCGAGCTCGCGCTCGTACTCGCTGAGCGCGGGTCGACGATCGTCCTCCCCGATCCGTACTACCCCGATTACCCGTCCGGGCCTGCGCTCGCGGCGGCTCGCACCGGTTACGTGCCACTCGACCGGGAGGCCGGCTGGGCACCCGACTTCTCCGCCGCGCCGCGGGACGATGTCGCCGCCGCCTTCCTCAACTTTCCCTCGAACCCCTGCGCCGTCTGCGTGCCCGAGGGAACGTTCGCGGGCGCAGTCGCTTACGCGCAGGAGACGGGCGCTGCGATCGTCCACGACTTCGCCTACGGGGACATCGTCTTCGACGGGCGCCGCCCGCAGAGCTTCCTCGCCGAGCCGGGCGCGAAGGAGGTCGGCGTCGAGATGTTCTCGATGTCGAAGACCTACGGGATGGCCGGCTGGCGGCTCGGGTTCGTCGTCGGCAACGCGGAGATCGTCTCGCGGCTCGACCTGCTCGCCGACCACATGCGCGTCGGGATCTTCACGCCCGTGCAGCACGCGGGGATCGCGGCGCTGACCGGGCCGCAGGACTCGGTCGCCGAGCGCGTCGCGACCTACCAGCGCCGGCGCGACCGCGTGCGCGAGGTTCTCCCCCACGTCACCGCCGAGGGCTCGTTCTACCTCTGGTGGGAGCTGCCCGACGGGCTCACGCCCGAGCGGCTGCTCGAGCACCGCGTCGCGGTTGCGCCCGGCGAGGGGTTCGGGCCGCGCGGCGCGGGCTGGGCTCGGCTCTCGCTCGCGGTCACGGACGAGGTGCTCGAGACCGGGCTCGAGCGGATCGCCCGCGCGATCGCCTAGCGGTCAGCTCTCGCAGCCGACGCCGTCGCGGTCACCGTCGACGTGGTGCGGATCGGGATCCGGGACGTCCCAGCGCACGCGGAAGTTGGTGCCCGGGATGTCCGCGCAGTCGAGGTCGGGCGGCGGAGGCTTGATGCAGAAGTCCGGATACGAAGCCGCGCAGCTGCCGCTCGGCGGCGGAGGGCCTGCGGGCGGCGGCGGTGGCGGAGCGGGCGGCCCGTGGCACGTCGCCCCGCTGAAGCCGACGACCGGATGCAGCTCGATGCCGTTCGGCGCGACGCCGGTCTGGCCGTGGATCTGGTCGAAGAAGGCCACCGCCCGTGATCGTCGCCGTGCCGCTCAGTCTCTTGAACGAGCGCGTCGGCGAACCGCACGCTGCGACGAAGGCGCTCCTGGCTCGTCGCATCTTCGTCCTCGCCTTCAGCGTGGCATGGCCAGTGCAGGTGGCGGCAGGAAACTCGGCGATCATGGTCTGGCCGCCGCTCCGAGGATCCGCGATCACGAGGTGGATGTCGCTGTCGTCCTCGAGCTTCATCTCGACGAGTGACGCCTGCACGCGATAGGTCGTGTGCTCGACGCCGTGGATCCGCCTCAGGCTCAGATACGCCGGCGCCTGCTTTGCGACGCAGCCCGCGAACCGTCGCCGCTCTCGGCTGAAGACTCAGCAGGCGCCCCGCGGGATCGGCGAGCGTCTTCACGGACCAGCGCTCGATCCCGCAACCGACCTGCCGCGACTGCGGCGCCGTCGATTTCGCCGGCGCGAGCCCGGTCCAGGCGAACGGGACCACTGCGAGGCCGAGGAGGAGGATTGCGAGATAGCGGCGCATGGGGTCATGTCCATCTAAGACACGTCAGTGACACGGACGGCGCAATGGCCCATTCGGGCTAGGCCGTACAGTTACGCCATGGAAGGCTCGGCTCGCGAAACGGATTTCGTTGCGCTCGGCAAACCCGGTAACGAGGCGTTCGCCGGGATCGAGACCTTTCCCAACCCGGGCGTGGCGCACGTCGACATGACCTCCGACGAGCTGATCGCCATCTGCCCGGTCACCGGGCAGCCCGACATGTACGTCGCGACCCTCGAGTACTGGCCCGGCGAGCTCTGCATCGAGTCGAAGTCGCTCAAGCTCTACCTCAACTCCTTCCGCGACGAGGGGCACTTCGCCGAGGCGCTCGCGGTCAAGATCCGCGACGACGCGGCCGCGGCGCTCCAGCTGCCCGCGGACAAGGTGCGCGTGACTCTCCGCCAGAAGTCGCGCGGCGGGATCACGATCACGGCCACCGACCTAGCCGCGTGCGCCTGGCCGTCCTGACCGGGCTCTACGTCGGCGTGGTCGTCATGGCGCAGGTCGGGACGAACAAGATCGTCGACGTCCCGCTCACGGGCCTGCAAGCGCCCGGCGGGACGTTCCTGATCGGGATCGCGCTCTCGATGATCGAGATCGCGCACCGCACGCGCCGAGAGCCGCCGCGACGGCTTCCTGAACGCGCAGATGATGGTCGCCTGCGGCTGGGTCGCCTCGGCCATCCTCGCCGCCTACCTCGCGATCCTCAACGTCATGTCGCCCGAGGACCCGCTCTTCGACCGCCTCGCCGGCACCTGGCGGATCGTCGCCGCGTCCCTGCTCGCCTTCGCGGTCTCGGAGACGGTCGACAACTCGTTCGGCGCCTACCTCCGCGACCGCATCCACGACGCCTGGCGCGTCGTCGCGACGAACGCGATCAGCGTGCCGCTCGACTCCGTCGTCTTCCTGCTCGTCGCCTTCGGCTCGCTCGACTTCATCAAGGGGCAGATCGTCGTCAAGTACGCGGCGACGGTGCTCGTCGGCGTGCCGCTCGTGCTCGCGCTCCGCCGGTACGTGCGGCCTCGATGAGCTCTGCGCGCCGGCTCGCGCTCAGCCGGCTGGCCTCGCTCACCGCCGGCTCGGCGGCCTACATCGCGCTGATCTCGGCGATCTACACCGAGACCGGGTCGGCGCTCTGGGTCTCGGCGGCGCTCTTCGCGGGCGTCGTCGGCTCGGTCGTCGGCGCACCGGCCGCGGGCTGGATCGGAGACCGGTTCGAGCGGCGGCGCGTGATGGTCGGCTCGGATCTCGCTGCCGCGCGTGGTCGCCGCGGCGATGGCGCTGACGATCGACTCGGCGCTCGCGCTCACCCTGCTCTTCGGGCTGCTCGCGGTCGTGGAGAGCCCGTTCGAGCCGTCGTCGGCCTCGGCCATGCCGAACCTCGTGCCGCCGGAGTCGCTCCCGCGCGCGAACGCGCTCGTCGCGGGGACGAGCTCGGCCTCGTACCTGCTCGGGCCGCTCCTCGGCGGGCTGCTGCTCGGTGCCGGTGCGTCGGCGCCGCAACTGCTGGCGGTCGACGCGGTGAGCTTCCTCGTCTCGGCCGCGCTCGTCGTCTCGATTCGGCGGCCGTTCGGGCTCGGCGGCGGGACCGAGTCGGAGCCTGGCGTATGGGCCGGCGTGCGCCTGATCGTCCAGGAGCCCGTCCTGCGCGTGCTGATCGCTGCGTCGATGGTCTCGCTGCTCGGGATGGGGATGGTGAACGTCGCCAACTACCCGCTCTCGATCCACCTAGGAGGCGGCACCGAGGGCTACGGAGCGCTCGAGGCGCTGCTCGGCGGCGGCGGGCTCGTCGGAGCGGCGATCGCGGCGCGGATGCTGAGCGCGAGCCGTGCGCCGCTGATCGTCACGGTCACGTTCGCGGTCTCGGGCGCGGGGCTCCTGCTCGCCGGACTGGCGCCCGTGCTCGCCGTGGCGCTCGCCGGCATGGCGGTCGCCGGGGCCGGCCGCGGGCTCGGGGACGTGGCCGACACGACGCTCGTCCAGGCGCGGACCGACGACGCGCGCCGCAGCCGCGTCTTCGCCGCCCAGGACGGCGCGGCGCACGCGGCGTACAGCGCGGCGATGCTCGTCGGCGGCCTGCTCGTCGCCGGTTTCGGCGCGCGCACGGCCGTCGTGACCGCGGGCGGATGCGGCTTCGCGGCGGCATTGGTTGCAAGCCGCATGCTCCGGAGTAGGAGAATCGCACCATGAACCGCCTCGAGGAACGCCTCGCGCCCCTCGACGGCATCGCCGCCGTGATCCTCTGGGTCGCCGGTGTCGCCGTCCTGCAGGGCAAGGCTCACCAGCCGCCCTCGGACGCCTCCCCCGCCCGGGCCCTCGCGTTCTTCCAGGTTCACACCGGCACGGTCCTCCTGGGCACGCTCCTCTTCGGGCTCGGGACGCTCTTCTTCCTCTGGTTCCTCGGGCTCATCCGCACGCAGCTCGGGCCGGCCGAGGGAGGGCAGCGGCGCGCTGAGCTCGATCGCGTACGCGGCGGGGATCGCGATGGCGATCTGCCTGCTCCTGACGCCTGCGACGCACGCGGCGGGGGCGATCAACAACGTGGGCCTGTCGCCCGACGCGGCGCAGGTCTACCTCGGGCTCAACGCGGGCTTCTACTGGGCGGCCGGGCTCTCGGGCGCGGTGTTCCTGCTGGCCCTGGGGCTGACCTCGCTCTCGACCGGCGCGTTCCCCGCGTGGCTCGCGTGGGCGAGCATCGCGCTCGCGGTCTGGCTCCTGATCGTGCCGATCGCCTGGATCGCGCTCGTCTACGCGTTCCCGCTGTGGCTGATCGCGGTCAGCGTGCTGCTCTGGACTCGATCGAGAAGCGATTCCCGTCCGGATCCCGCGCATCGAACACCCTGACGCCCGCGACCGGCTCGCGGATCTCGGTCACGTCGACGCCCGCGGCTTCGAGGCTGTCGCGCGCGGCGTCGAGATCATCGACGAGGAAGGTCGGGTCGGGCGCCTCGGAGCCCGCGTGGAGCGCGAGCGTGCAGGCGCCGGTGCGGAAGGTCGTCCAGTGCGGGCTCTCGAAGTCGGGCTCGAGCCCGAGCGTGTCCCGGTAGAACGCGGTCGCCCGGGCCATGTCCTGCGTGTAGACGACGACCTCGACGAGCTCCACGCCGCGGAGCCTATGCCCTCGAGGCCCGTCAGCTAGCCGGGCCGCTCGACATCGACGCGTTCGGGTCGAAGCGCGCGAGCGGGCACGCGCCCAGAGCCCCTTGTGGTCGGCGCGGGCCTCCTCGGCTGCGTCTAGAAACTCGGGGGCATAGCGGCCGCGACGGCCGCCGAAGAACCACACGCCCGCGGCGCCGTCACGGACGAGCGTCACGTTCACGTCCTCGTCGCCCTTCCAGACGTAGGCGAGCTTGCGTCGGAAGCGGTCGACCTGGTCGAGCTTCGAGTCCTGTTCGATCCGGACGTGCGTGCCGGCCGGGATCAGCCGCCGCGTGAGCGCGCTCGCCTGGTCGCCGTAGCACTCGACGTGCTTCTCGGGCGTGTCGATCTGGACGAGCCGCACGCGCTGGCCGCCGACGAGCTCGATCGTGTCGCCGTCGATCACCCTGGCGACGACGGCGTTCTGCTTCGAGCTCCCGCGCGTGACCCAGGCAAACGCGGCCAACGCGAGGACGAAGAGAACGAGGAAGACGACGAGGCCTCGCGACACGCGCCGAGAATCGCAGAGACCGCGGCCGGCCCGCTCCTTCTGTGTGTGTCTTGGCGCAATCTCCGTCTATCCTCGATCCATAGTCCTTCGCGCGCCGCACCCGTCCTCTTGGCTGATTCCGGCCGGCGCTGCGCTGGTCTACCTCGCAAGCCTGAGCGCGGTCCTCGTCCAGGAGCACGAGGAGCCGAAGCTGCTCGTCCTGGTTTTCCTCGCCCCCTCGCTGCTCGCGGGGCTCGTGATCAAGCGCTTCTCCGCGCTCGTCCTTCCCGCTGGGGGTGATCGCGGTCTCGCTGCTCTGGGTTCCGCTGGTCGACGAGGACCCGATCGCGGTGATGCTGGGCGGGCTCCTCGCGGGCGTCGTGCTCGCGAAGGCGTACGAGCGGGCACCGGAGCGCGCGCGTTCGGAGCCGGTGGCGCAGCCCGATGCCCGCGCGCACCGCTGGCCTGCGGCCAAGCGAATCGCGAAGCGGGTCGTGACGAGGCGAGGCGTGGACGACGTGCTCGACCGCATCCGCTTCCGCATCGACACCTTCCCGCACGGCGTCTACCAGCCGGTCCCGTACCTCCCGCTCCGCTCCGCGACACGCGGCGAGGGCTCGGAATCGCGCTGGGACGCGATGCTCCCGATCGTCCGCGAGCAGGCGGTCGAGAGCGCGGTCGACATCGGCGCGTGCGAGGGCTACTTCTCGATCATGCTCGGCGAGGCGGGGATCCCGACGATCGCGCTCGAGGGCGATCCGGGGGCTTCCCGAACGGCGATGCTCGCGGTGCGGCGCAGCGGGCTCGAAAACGTGGGCGTGCTCGCGCTCGCGCTGACCCCGGAGAACGTCGTCGCCGTCCCCGGCTCCGACTGCACGGTCTGCCTGTCCGTCTGGCACCACTTCGTGCGCCACAACGGACTGGAACGCGCGACCGAGATGCTGGAGACCATCTGGGCCGGAACGCGGAAGGTGCTGTTCTTCGACACGGGCGAGAACGAGATGACGCCCGAGTACCGGCTCCCGGAGATGGCGCCCGATCCGGCTTCGTGGCTCTCGACCTATCTCGCGACGACCATGCCCGGATCGCGCGTGGAGCATCTCGGGACGCATGCGGCGTTCGATCCGTCGGGCCGCCCGTGCGAGCGCAACCTGTTCGCGGTCATTCGGCTGTAGCGAGCAGGTAGCCGACGATCGCGCCGGCCGCCAGGAGCTGAGCCCAGGCGGGGAGGCCGCCCTCGTGGTGCCAGCCCGGGATCCGGTGGCTCGGGAAGAGCTTGCGCCCGCCCGGCTGCGGGAGGCGGATCGCGTGCTCGATGTCCGGCGCGGACGAGGCGAGCGCGCCGAGCGTGACCGGGCTGAGCGGGCCGTATCGCGCCGCGATCGCGATCAGGCACGCGAAGCCGCTTCGAACTTCGAAGTGGTAGGAGGCGATGTCGTGGTGCGGAACCCGGTCGCCGAGGGCGTGCATCGCGAGCCCGAGCGCGACCGCCGCCGGACGCGAACCGGTCAGCGCGCCGCCGGCGGCTCCGGTCGCCACGTGCAGGGAGACGATCACACGTCAATCAAAGCGGACGGGAGTCGAACTGCGCCGAAAAGGTGACACTTCACGCGTGGAACGGCTGCGCAGGGCAATCGACTGGCTCCACAGCCACCGCCCGGTGCTCGTCGCGCTGCAGCTGACCGCGCTCACGATCGTCCTCGTCTTCTTCTACTGGGCCTTCCGCGACGCCTGGCACGAGGCGAAGCCGCTCCTGCGCGAGGCCGACGTCGGCGATGTCGTCATCTCCAGCTCGATCCTCGCCGCGTACTACCTGCTGTTCACGGTCGCCTGGCAGCGCATGCTCGCCGCGTGGGGGCTCGAGATCCCGTACCTCGTGGCGCTCCAGGCGGAGATGGCGTCGATCCTCGCGAAGTACGTGCCCGGGACGGTCTGGATCCCCGCGGCGCGGATCGCCGCTCTTCGCCGCTACGGCATCCATGAGACGCCCCTCGTCCTCGGCTCGATGCTGATGGAGGCCGGGCTATCGGCGCTCTCGGGGGTGATCGTGTTCATGGTCAGCCTCACGACGGTCGGGTTCAGCTCGGCGCCGGTTCTGCCGCTGCTTCTGCTCGGGTTGATCGCGGCCGTGGGGCTCCACCCGAAGGTCTTCACGCCCGGTATCCGACGCTTGCTGCGGCCGTTCGGCGGAGGCGACCTCCCGCCCCTCCCCTATTCGACGATGGTCGGGCTGCTCGGGTACTACTGCTTCACGTGGCTCGTCGGAGGCACGGCGCTCTTCTTCCTGCTTCGCTCGCTCGGCGGCTCTCCGTCGCTCGCGGACATCCCGTACCTCGGCGGCGTGGCCGCGGTCTCGGCGATCGTGGCGTTTCTCTCGCTGATCACGCCGTCAGGGCTCGGCGTCCGCGAGGCGTCGATGTACGGCTTGCTGCTGGCGGTGACGACGAAGGGCGTCGCGCTGGGAGTGACGGTGCTGAACCGGCTGACGATCACGATCGTCGAGGGGCTCTTGCTCCTGGTCGGCGCGCTCTTGCTGCGCTTCAGCTCGCCGCCTGAGCTGAAGACCGACCCCTAGGTCATCGGCTCGCGCTCTCGCGCTTCGCAATTTCGCCCGCAGCTAGCGGGCGAAATTGGACCATAAAAATTCGCCGAGCCGGTTGCGCTTTCGTCCACTCAACCGTCTGACTTTGGGCTTGCGCCTACAGTCCTTCGGTTCAGTTTCGATCTACTTGCGCTCCGTGCTCGGCGCAATCGGCAACCTACGGGGCCGAGTGCTCTCGCGCAAGACCCTCGGCGACGAAATTCTTCGCATTTTGCGAAGTCGCGAAATCAGGTCGCGACGAACTTGTCGCAAAGAGCGAAGGTCAGTCTTCGTCGGAGCTCGCCCGCCGGCGCCAGAACCACACGGCTCCGCCCAGCGCGGCGACGCCGGCAGCCATCGCGCTCTTCTTCGGCAGCCGGTCGTCGCTCGACGCCGCCGACTTCGCCTTCCGCTTCGCAGCCATCTTGCTGACCGTCCACACGGCCCAGCCGAGGAGGGCGTTTCGCCTGTTGATGACGCTCATGACCCGAGCGTACCCGCCCCGTCAGCCGTCTACACAAAAAGTAGGACGCCGCCCCCCCGAGCGGCGTCCTATGGAGAGAGGGGTTGACCCGAGCCGAGAGGTGGCCGGGCTCGGGTCGCCCACACCCAGAAGACGCCCGCCGGCGCGAAAACCTACGCCCTGCTCAGCGGACCGTTCTCCGGGGTGTCCTGGGCGAAGAACGACGAAAGCGAGTGCGGCAGCGACACGTCGGCGAGAGCGCGCAGCGCGACTCGCTGTGCGCGCTGGCTGCGGTCGAGGCGCTCGCAGTCGTCGCACTCGCGGACGTGGACGCGGAGGGCTCGGCGCTCGCGTCGGGAGAGCAGGCCGTCGAGGTTGCGCGAGATCGCTCGTTCGGTCCTCTGGCAGGTGAGGGCGCGTTCGATCTCTCCGCCGAGGGCGCGGCGGACGTCGTTGTCGCTCGTTCCCTCGTCCTGGAATCGGTACGCGTCGAGAAACGTCGTCTGGGTGACGTCCTCCGCGTCCTCGGGCGTCGGAAGAACGGCGAGGGCGAAGCGATAGACGGCTCGGACGTGGGAGCGGTACAGGCGCTCGAACGCCCGGTCCGTGCGCGGCCGCGGCGTCATCGCTTACATGGATGCCGCGCAGCGCCGTTTCTTGCGGCGCAGTGCTACGGCAGCGGCGGCGGCGGGGGCAGCGGCGGCGGTGGAGGAAGCGGCGGAGGCGGCAGCGGCGGGAGCGGAGGCGGCGGCGGGAGCAGGCGGCGGAGCGGCGGGAGCGGCGGCAGCGGCGGGACGGGGATCGGCGGCACGGGGGGAAGCTCTACGTGGACCGGCGGCGGTGGAAGCGCACCGGCAGCCCGCCGCCCGATCCCGAACCCGAGCCCGAGCCCTGTCCCGAGCCCGAACCGGAGCCCGAGCCCGACGCGTTGCCGTCGCCGCCGGAGGCGGAGCCTGAGCCCTGGCCGCCCCGCCGCCCAGCTTCCGCGCGTTGGCATGCGCGGCGGAGCGGAGGTTCCGGGCGGAGGCGCCGCGTTTCGCGTGCCGGCGGTCCCCGGTTGCGCTGCGAGCGGTCTTGGCGGCTTGTCGCGTCCTCCCGGGATACCTGAGAGGACGATGTCCGCTTCTGCTCGACCGCCGGGCTGCGCGTCGGCTTCTTGTCCTTCGCTGCGACCGCCTTGACCGCCTCGTGCCCGACACCGGCGACGACGAGGCCCGCGGCGACGACCGACGCCATCTTCGCGCCGAGGCCGAGGCCGCCTCCGATCGCGATCCCGCCCGCGGTTCCTCCGCCGAAGAACGAGCCGGCGAGGGAGGCAGGAAGCGGGACGCCGCCGAGGTGCCTGAGGGCGGCGCTCTGGGCGCGCTGGCGGCGCTCGAGCGTTGCGCAGTCCTTGCACTCGCGGAGGTGGGCGCGGAGGGCGCCTCGCTCGGCGCTCGGGAGCTTGTGCTCCTCGAGGCGAGACAACGTCACCTTGGCCTCCTGGCACGTGAGGCCGCCTTCGAGCTGCTCGCGAAGGGCGCGGCGAGCGCGGAAGATCAGGGTCTCGACGGCGCCGACCGAGGTGTCGAGGATCTGGGCGATCTCCGCGTAGGAGCGTCCTTCGAGCTCGCGCATGACGAGTGCGGCGCGCTGGTTGAAAGCGAGGAAGCCGAGCGCGTGGCGGATCTCGGTGGCGGTCGGGACGTCGGGGTCGTCGGCGGCCGCGGCGGCCAGCGACTCGTCGAACTCGACTTCCTGGGGGCGGCGCGAGGAGTCGCGGAAGCGCTGCCGGCAGACGTTGTGCGCGATCTTGATCAGCCAGTTGTGCGGCTTGTGCGGGCGCTCGCCGCGCTCGAAGGCGCGGTAGGCGCTGAGGAACGTCTGTTGCGTGACGTCTTCGGCGTCGGCCTCGTTGTGGAGGACCGCGAGGGCGTAGCGGTAGACCGCGTGGACGTGCTTCTTGTACATCCGCTCGAAGGAGCGGTCAGCAGCTCGAGGTCGCTGCGCGAGGACGGGGGTCACTGTCGGCTAGATGCTCTCTGCGGCTTCTTCTTGCGGTCTGTTCGGGTCACGGCTCTTGTAGAACGGGCGATGCGCAGTGAGAGATGCGCTTCGCTCCTAAGTGTAGCCATTTGGAGCGATTTTGACACCTGCGCGTGTCGGTTTGCGCGATACGCTCGAAGCGGGTGGCGGGTGGAACCTCATCCCCTCCCAAGGGTGGGGATGTACCTGGAATAGGCCGTCGCCGGTTCGAGGAGACGCGTTAGGTCGTCGCGGCGGCGCGCCGCTTCGGCGGCAGATGGATCGCGCGACCCAGCGCCACGAGGCCCGCTTCCTTGACCGCCTCCGACAGCGTCGGATGCGCGGCCATCCCGTCGGCGACCGTCTCCACCGTCGCCTCCGCGTCCAGCGCCACGACCCCGGCCTCGATCAGGTCGGTCACGTGCGGCCCGACCATCACGATCCCGAGCAGCTCGCCGTACCGCGTCTCGTGGATCGACTTCACCCAGCCGACGGTCTCGTTCTGCATCACGGCCCGCGCGTTCGCGACCCACGGGAACATCCCGGTCGCCACGTCGTCGCCGTACTGCTCGCGCGCCTCGGCCTCGGTCAGCCCCACGCCCGCGATCTCGGGGTCCGTGTAGATCGGCCGCGGCACGCCTCGGTTGTCGACGACGGCCTCGTGCCCCATCGCGTTCTCGGCCGCGACCTCGCCCTCGCGGAACGCCGTGTGCGCGAGCTGCCAGTACCCCGCGCAGTCGCCGACCGCGTAGATGTGGGAGACGGTCGTGCGCCGATGCTCGTCCGCCGCGATCCCCTTGCGCCGATCGAGCTCGACCCCGATCTCCTCGAGCCCGAGCCCCTCGACGAGCGGCCCGCGCCCGACCGCGACGAGCATCAGGTCCGCGTCGACGGTCTCACCCTCGCCGAAATGGACGCGCAGCCCGTCGCCGGTCTCCTCGACCTTCGTGCACTGCTTCTCGAGATGCAGCGTGATCCCGCGCCGCCCGAACTGCTTCGCGAGCTCCTTCGCCGCGTCGTCGTCCTCGGCCGGGATCAGCTTCGGGAGCATCTCGATGATCGTCACCTCGGAGCCGAAACGCCGGAAGATCGATGCGAACTCGCAGCCGATGATCCCGCCGCCGAGCACGACGAGCCGGCGCGGCACCTGGTCCTGCGCCAGAAGTCCCGTCGAGTCCACGCAGCGCGACGAATCCAGCCCCTCGATCGGCGGACGCAGCGGGAACGACCCGGTGGCGACGATCGCGCTACTTGAAGGTGACGTCCTCCCCACCCTCGACCGCGATCGTGTTCGCGTCCTTGAACCGCCCGACGCCCTTGACCCACTCGACGCCGTTCGCCTTGAAGAGGCTCGCGACGCCGCCGGTCATCTGCTTGACGACGCCCTGCTTCCACTGGTTCGCCGTCGCGAAGTCGAGCTGCGGCTCGCCGACCTGGACGCCGAGCTTCGCGAACGTCTCCTCGGCCTCCTTCATCGCGAACGCGGTCTGCACCCAGGCCTTCGTCGGGATGCAGCCGACGCGCAGGCACGTCCCGCCGAGCTCCGGCTCCTTCTCGATGCAGACGGCCTTCGCGCCGAGTTGTGCAGCGCGAATCGCGGCCGTGTAACCGCCAGGCCCTCCGCCGAGAACCGCTACGTCGCAGTCCATAAACCGATCCTATCTAGGCAAGCTCGGCGCGCATCGTGGTCGCCCCGTCCCGCTCGTCGACCTTGGCGAAGCCGTACCGCTCATAGAGCTTCACTGCGGGGCTGTCCGATGCGACGCTCAGCGAGATCGCCCCGTAGCCCTCAGCGCGAGCCCGGGCCAGGAGCGCATCCATCAGCTCGCCGCCGAACCCGTGGCCGCGCCGGCTGGGAACGACCGCGATCGAGAGCTCGGGCGTCTGCTCGTCGACGAACCCGTAGCCCGGAACTGCCCTCCTTGAAGAGCCGGTACCAGGCCGCGCCGACGGGGAACCCGTCGTCGAGCGCGATCACCGCGGCATCGCCGGGGCGGCCCCAGTTCTCGACGTAGCGCATCGGGTGCAGGCCGGTCTCGTCCTCGTTCCCTGAGCGCCAGTAGTAGGCATGGCGCAGCATGTCGCGGAGAAAACGCGCGTCCTGCGGCGTCCCCGGGCGGATCATCCCTCGCGGAGCTGCTGGACGAGCTGGAGGCGGTTTCCGTCCGGATCGAAGACGTCCACGACCCGCACCTCCTCGTGCAGCTCGAGCACGGTGCCGATGTCGACGCTCTCGCCGCGGAGGCGGTCGGCCTCCGCCTTGATGTCCTCGACGTCCACGCTCGCAACCGGCCCGTCGGGCTGCGGCTCGCCCTCGGAGAGCGCGATCTGCATCCCGGCTCGCTCGAGCTTCGCCCAGTCGTCGTCCGCATACGTCTCCGTGAAGCCGAGCGTGTCCTTGTAGAAGGAGCGCGCCTTTTCGAGGTCGCGCACCTGGTACCAGATGCTGGTCACAGCGCGAGACCGGGCTCTTCGAGGAGCGTCTTCAGCTCGCGCAGGAACTCGGCGGCCTTGGCGCCGTCGATCGCGCGGTGGTCGCACGTCAGCGTCATCGCCATCAGCGGCCGCGGGACGAGCTCGCCGCCCAGGACGACCGGCTTCTCCTCGATCGACCCGACCGCGAGGATCGCGGCCTGCGGCGGGTTGAGCACGGCCGTGAAGATCTCGACGCCGTACATCCCGAGGTTCGAGATCGTGAACGTGCCGCCTTCGAGATCCTCCTGGGAGAGCTTGCCCTCGCGCGTGCGCTGGACGATCTCCTTCCGCTCGGCCGCGATCTGCACGAGCGACTTGCGCTCGACCTCGCGCTGCACGGGGACGATCAGGCCGCGCTCGGTGGCGACCGCCAGCCCGATGTGAGCGTTCGGGAAGATCCGGAGCTCGTCGTCGGCGAACTGAGCGTTGACCTCGCGGTGGCGCAGGAGCGCGACTGCCGCGAGCTTCGTGAGGATGTCCGTCAGGCTGACGCCCTGGTCGCGCAGCCGGTCGTGGAGCTCCTGCGCGCGGGTCATGTCCGCGGACATCGAGATCTGGAACGCGGGCGCCTGCCAGGCTTCGGTCAGGCGGCGCGCGATCGTCTTGCGGAGCGAGGTGAGCGGGACGACCTCGGCCTCGAGCGGCGCTGCGCCGACCGTGGCATGCGCGGGCGTCGCCGCGGCGCGCTCGACGTCCTCCGCGACGATCCGCCCCTCGGGGCCAGTGCCCATCAGGCTCGCGAGGTCGATCCCGCGCTCGCGGGCGACGCGGCGGGCCAGAGGCGATGCCTTGATCCGCCCGTCCGCCCGGGCCGTTTCCTTCTCCTCGGCGTCCTCCTTGGCCGCCTCGCGGCCGCGCTCACGCTCCTCCTCGCGCGCGGGCGCAGGCGAGCCTTCCTCCTGCTCGTCCTCGTCGACCTCGACCGCAGCCTCCTCCTCCTCCGCGGCGACGTCCTCGCCCTCCTCGCCGATGACCGCGATCCGCTTGCCGACCTCGATCTCCTCGCCCTCGCCGGCGAGGATCTTGAGCAGGACGCCGCCCGCGTCGGCCTCGACCTCCTGGGTGACCTTGTCCGTGTCGAGCTCGTACAGCGGCTCGCCCTTCTCGACCTTGTCCCCTTCGGACTTCAGCCAGCGGACGATCGTGCCCGCTTCCATGCCCTGGCCGAGCCGCGGAAGGCTGATGTCAGTGGCCATTCCGCCTACCGTGCGCATGATCGCCTCGTAGACCTCGGCCTGGTGCGGGACGACGAACTCCTCCATCACCGGCGCGAACGGGAGCGGGACGAACTTCGCCCCCACGCGCTCGACCGGAGCGTCGAGCCAGTCGAAGGCCTGGTGCTGGATGACCGCCGCGACCTCGGCGCCGAAGCCCATCCGCGTCACGGCCTCGTGCGCGACGACCGCGCGGTTCGTCTTCTTCACGGAGTCGACGAGCGTCTCCTCGTCGAGCGGCTGCAGCGTGCGCGGGTCGACGACCTCGACGGAGACGCCCTCCTTCTCGGCCTCCTCCGCGGCCGCCAGCGACTCGTGGACGAGCCGGCCCGTCGCGATCACGGTCACGTCCTCGCCCTCGCGGTGAATGCGCGCCTTGCCGATCGGGATCGGCTCCAGCTCCTCGGGCACGTCCTCCTTGAGCCCGTACAGCGTCCGGTGCTCGAAGAAGACGACCGGGTTGTCGTCGTAGATCGCCGACCAGAGCAGGCCGCGCACGTCGGTCGCGGTCGACGGGAACACGCACCTTGAGCCCCGGGATGTGCACGAACCAGGCCTCGAGCTGCTGCGCGTGCTGCGCGCCCGGAGACCAGCCCGCGCCGCCCTGGGTGCGGATCGTGAGCGGCACCTTCAGCTGGCCGCCGGACATGTACCGGTGCTTCGCCGCCTGGTTGACGATCTGCTCGGTCGCGAGCGTCAGGAAGTCCTCGTACATGACCTCCGCGACGGGCCGCATCCCCTGCATCGCCGCGCCGATGGCAGTGCCGACGAGCGCCATCTCCGAGATCGGCGTGTTCCGCACGCGCTCCGGGCCGAACTCGTCGAGCATGCCCTGCGTGACGCCCATCGAGCCGCCCATCTCGGCGATGTCCTCGCCCATGATGAAGACCTCGTCGTCCTTCCGCATCGCCTGCGAGAGCGCGTCGCGGACCGCTTCTCGGTAGCTGAGCTCAGGCATAGAGGTTCTTGAGCGCGTCCTCGGGCTTCGGGTCGGTGCCCGCCTTCGCGAACTCGACGGACGCCTCGACGAGCTCGTGCGCCTCGCGGTCGGCCTCCTCGAACTCCTCGTCCGAGAGACCGAGCTTCTCGCGCAGGTGCGTGATCGGATCCTGCGTCTTGCGCAGCTCCTCCACTTCGCCCTTCGGCCGGTAGACCTGCGGATCGCCGATGTAGTGGCCGGTCAGCCGGTACGTCTCGAGGAGCAGGAAGACGGGACCGCGGCCCTCGCGCGCGTGGTCGAGAGCCGCCAGCGCTCCGGCGTACACCTCCTCGACGTCCTGGCCGTCGACACGGTTCGCGGCCATTCCGTACGCGGCTGCGCGCTCCGTCAGGTCTTCGATCGGGAGCTGCTGCTTCGCCGGCGTCGACTCGGCCCAGTGGTTGTTCTCGCACACGAAGACCGCGGGCACGCCCCAGAGCTGCGCGAGGTTCAGCGACTCGTGGAACGTCCCGATGTTCGTCGCGCCGTCCCCGAAGAAGGCGACCGCGACGCGCGGCTCGTCGCGCATCTTGAAGGCGAGCGCTGCTCCGACCGTCGCGGGGAGCCCGCCGCCCACGACCGCGTTCGCGCCGAGGTTCCCGCGCTCCACGTCGTAGAGGTGCATCGACCCGCCGTAGCCGTGCGAGGTGCCCTCGAGCTTCCCGTACAGCTCGGCCATCAGCTCGTTCGGGTGCGTGCCCTTGGCGAGCGTGTGGCCGTGCGCGCGGTGCGTGGAGGCGATCACGTCGCCCTCCTCGAGCGCGCGGCAGACGCCCACGGCGCAGGCCTCCTGCCCGATCGCGACGTGCAGGAACCCGGGCAGCTCGCCCGCGCGGAAGCGCTCCTCGACCTTCTCCTCGAAGCGCCTGATCAGGAGCATCTCGCGGAAGAACTCGCGCAGGAGCTCCTCCGAGACGGCGCCTTTCTTCTCGACCTTGGCCACTACGGCTTTGAGTTTATGCTCAGGCCCGTGAGCCTCGTCGACCAGTGGCAGGAGATCCTCGCCGGGCTGCCGGAGAACTGGGCCGACGCGCGGCTTCGGCTGACGGTCGAGGGCGACGACGCTGCCAAGGCGGCCGCGAATCTCGGGCCGTTGAACCCGGCGCAGCGCGGGAACATGGTGCGCTTCTACGTGACGCGGCGTGGGGCCGGCGCGTCCCCTGCGCTCGTCGAGCGGCTGCTGGCGCGGATCGACCAGGGACGGATCCGCGGCACGCTGGAGCTCGTCGGCGCGGGCGAGGCCACAGAGCCCGCGGCAGTCGAGTTGAAGCGGGCGACGCTTGCGGCCACCTGGGACGCAGAGCTCGCGGCGCTGCCGCCCGACTGGTCGGACATCTACGCCGAGGTCGAGCTCGTCTCGTCGGACTGGCTGGAGCGAGCCGCGCTGCTGATGGCGCCGGTCAACCCGGCCCGATACGGCGGCACTCCGGGCTTCCGCTTCCGAGTCGCGCGCGTGTTCGGCTACGGCGCGTCGCCCGACGATGACCCGCCGCTGCCTCGAGCGCGTCGACCAGGAGCAGATCGGCGGCCAGCTCCGCATCCTGCGCGTGCTCTCCGACACGAAGCCGGTCTACACGCAGGGGCCGGTCTGGTACGTCGAGGGGCGATCCGTCTGAGCGATCCGGCCTCCTGGCTCGTCGTCGAGCAGGGCTGGGAGGTGGTCGACTCCGCCGGCGAGAAGGTGGGCACGGTCGACGAGGTGCTCGGCGACCAGAACGCGGACATCTTCGACGGGCTCGCGGTCGCGACCGGGCTCGTCGGCAAGCCGGTGTACGTCCCGGCGGAGCGTGTCGGCGCGATCACCGAGGGCCGGGTGCAGCTCGAGCTCACGGCCGACGCGGTCGAGCGCCTCGAGCCGTACGAGCCGCCCGCGGCCCCTTAGCGCACCGTCACGGCCACGCGCTGCGGCGCGTTGTTCACGTAGCCGCCGGTGTTCCACTCGACCACGTCCGGCTGGGTGTTGCCGGCTCCGTCGGTCGCGCGGGAGAGGAGCTCGTGCTCGCCCGGGGTGGCGTCGTCCCAGCGGTACGCCCAGCGCTGCCAGCCGTACTCGCCGACCGGGTCGTCGAGAGCGGCGTCCTGCCATGTGTCGCCGCCGTCGGTGCTCACCTCGACCCGCGTGATCGGGGCCCAGCCCGACCAGGCGCGACCTTCGAGCTCGCAGGGGCCGGCCTCGAGGAATCGCTTCCGGTCGGGGAAGTCGGGGATCCCGGGCGGGATCATCATCGAGCGCGGGAGCATGCGCGTGACCGGCTCGCCGTCCTCCTCGTCGGTCGCCTTCGTGCGGTACTGCTTCATCTGCTGGTAGCCCTCGAACGGCTCGGTGAGGACGGTGATCGAGTCGAGCCACTTCACGTGGGTCATCCCGTACCAGCCGGGGACGATCAGGCGGAGCGGGAAGCCGTGCTGCGGCGGCAGCGGCTGGCCGTTGACCTCGTAGGCGAGGAGCATCTCGGGACGGCGCGCCTCGTCGAGCGGAAGGCTCCGCTCGTACGCGTGCTCGACCTCGCCCTGGACGCCGCGGTCGAGGCCCGTGAAGAGCACCTCGACGGCGCCGTCCTCGATCCCGGCTTCCTCGAGCAGCGGCGCGAGCGGCGTGCCCGTCCACTCCGCGTGGCCGATCGCCTCCTCGATCCACGGCTGGCTGAGCGGGCGCGGCGAGTAGCGAGACCGGCCGTTGCCCGCGCACTCGAGCGTCACGGCGATGCTCGTCCTCGGCCGCTCCTTCAGCTCTTCGAGCGAGAGCGAGATCGGCCGCGAGACGTGCCCGCCGAGGTCGAGCTTCCAGCCCGTGACGTCCACGTGCGGGATGTCGAAGTGGATCAGGAGGTAGTGCAGGCCGAGCGGCGTGATGTCGTAGCGCAGCATCTCGAGCGGAAAGCCGTGGTTCCGCAGCGCGAGCGCGAGCTCGACCCGAGAGAAGTCCTCGCCGGTGCTCTGGATCTCAGATTCGACCGCCAACGACGAAGACGGTACGCCCTCCGCACCGAACGGGCAAGACGCTTCGGGCCGTGTCCGGTGCCTGGCACCGGACGGTCTCGCTGGTCGGGTCAGGCTGTTGCGAGCTCATAGTGGATCCGGCGCAGGCGCTGGCTGCGCGCCTGGAAGACCTCGACGACGCGCGGGTCGAACTGGTGCCCGCGCTCGCGGAGGATCTCCGCCTCGGCCTCCTCCCAGCTCCGCGCATCGCGGTAGGGCCGGTCGCTCGTCATCGCGTCGAGGGCGTCCGCAACCGCGAACACGCGCGCGGGAAGCGGGATGTCCGTCTCGGCGAGCCCGTCCGGATAGCCGCCGCCGTCCCAGCGCTCGTGGTGGTGGCGCACGATCTCCAGGCCCTGGCCCTGGAGCAGGGCGACGCCGCTCAGGAGCTGCTCGCCGAGGATCGTGTGGGTCTGAAGCAGACGGCGCTCCGAGGGCGAGAGCTCGCCGCGCTTCTGGAGGATGCTGTCCGGGATCCCGATCTTGCCGATGTCGTGGAGCAGGAAGCCGTACTCGACGCTCTCGTCCTCGAGCAGCGCGGGATCGAGCCCCGTGGCGAGCTCCATCGCGTAGCGCTGCACCCGCTGGGAGTGCGCGCCCGTGCCGATGTCCTTCGTCTCGAGCGCGCCGGCGAGCGCCGTCACTGTCTCGCGGTAGGCGCGCTGGATGATCGCGCGCTGGCCGCGCTCGACCTCGAGCAGGCGGCGGAGGTCCTGCGCGTACAGGATCAGCTGCTCCTCGGGCGGGCCCGCCGACGAGCGGAACGGCCCCTCGTACAGGCCGCCGGCGATTCGCTCCACGAGGTTCAGGAGCTCGAGCGGGCTGAACGGCTTGCGCAGGAACGCGTCCGCGCCGCAGTCCTGCGCGGCGGTCTCGGTGCCGCCCTCGGAGCCGGTGAGCAGGACGACGCCGATGTGCTTCGTCTCGGGATCGGCCTTCAGCTGGCGGCAGAAGGTCAGCCCGTCCGTCCCGGGCATGCTGACGTCGAGCACGAGCACGTCCGGCATGCGCGCCCGGATCCGCTCGCGGGCGAGCTCGGCGGAGTCGGCTTCCTCGACCTCGATGTCGACGACCTCGAACGTCGTCCGGAGCAGGATCCTCAGCGCAGGGTCGTCGTCCACGACGAGCAGCCGGAGCCCGCGCTCGCCGCGCTTCGAATCCGCGACCGAGCGCAGATGCGGAGTCGGGTGGACCGGACGCGTCTCCTCGCGGTCGCCGGTGTAGATCTGCACGCGGTTCTTGCCGGAGAGCTTCGCGGCGTAGAGGGCGATGTCCGCCTTGCGCTGGAGCTCGATCGGGTCGCGCGCGTGCTCGGGAACGGACGCGATCCCGGCCGAGGCAGTCGGCAGTCGATGCCCTCGCCGCGACTGGGTGAGGCCGAAGCGCATGCGCTCTGCGATCTGACCCGCCTCGCGCGCGGTGCCCTCCACGACGAGCGCGAACTCCTCGCCGCCGACGCGGAAGATCTCGTCCTCGGCGCGGACGACTCGCATGAAGACGCGTCCCACCTCGCGCAGGACGTCGTCCCCGACGACATGTCCCTGCTGGTCGTTGACCTGCTTGAAGCCGTCGAGATCGAAGAGGACGAGCGAGACCGGGCTGGTCCCGCGCGTGTCGGGTCGAGCAGCTTCGCCAGGTGCTCGTCGAAGGCGCGCTTGTTCGCGAGGCCGGTGAGCGCGTCGCGCCGCGCCTCGAAGTAGGTCATCGCGAGCCGGCGCTCGCTGGCGAGCGCGACGGAGGCGAGGTCGGCGACCGCCGAGACGAGCTCCGGGTCGCCCTCGGCCCCGACGCTCGCCGGGAGCGCGACGAGGACGGCTCCGAGCGCCTGGCCGTCGGCGACGAGCGGCGCTGCGATCGCCTCTCCGCAGGCGGCTCCGAGCCGGTACAGCTCGCCGAGCTCGCGCGTGTCGGCCTGCGCGAGGGTGAGCTCCTCGAAGGACCGCGCCACGACTCCGGGAGCCGAGTGGAGCGACTCCGGGGCGCCGGGGCCGGACAACGCCGCGAGGGAGAGCGACGTGTCCGCGGTCGCGAGGTAGGTGGCGGCGAACGAGGCGCCGGTCAGCTCGGCGAGCTCCCGAGCGACGAGCTCGGCCGTCCCGCCGCCGCTCACCGACCGGGCAATCGCGTGCGCGAGCCGGGCGAGCGGGTCGCTGGCGCCGGCGATGGCGCGCTCGAGCTCCCAGAGCGGCGCGCCCTTCATGCAGTACGCGTCCGCGCCCGCCTCCATCATCGCCATCACGTCGTCTGCGTCGTCGGAGCCGGCGTAGGCGACGATGCGCGTCTTGGGGAGCAGGTCGCGGATGCGCTTCGTCGCGGCGATGCCGTCGAGGCCGGGCATTCTCACGTCCATCAGCACGACGTTCGGCTCGTGCGACGCCGCGAGCGCGATCGCCTCCTCGCCGGTCGCGGCTTCGGCCACGACCTCGATCTCGGACTGCTCGGCCAGGCTGGAGCGCACGGCTTCACGCGCGTCCTGCGCGTCATCGCAAATCAGCAAACGCAACATCGCAACCACCCTCCGGCAAGACGCAAGCGGCAAGAGAACCTGACGGCGTTATCGGCGTCTTCCTTCCTAATGTTGAGGCATCAGAAAAGGGCAGAATTGATCTGTTTCGAGAGCGTTTCGAGCGCGTTTTCTATGCGAGAGTCACGGATCCGGGAACCGGCCCGTCGAAAAGATCACCCTTCCGGGTGAGCACGGGAGTGGACACAGAAGAGGGCCTCGCTTCGCTTCGGCCGCTCTAGCCGACTAGATCGGAGAGCTCTGCGGCCAGGGACGCCGCGTCACGGTTGTCGCGCGCGATCGCGACGCAGGTGTCGTCGCCGGCGATCGTCCCGACGATCCGCGGGTGCTCGAGGCGGTCGAGGGCGCGCGCCACGGCCGGTGCCGACCCGAGCTCGGAGTGGAGAACGACGATGTTCTGGGCGACCTCGACCGACCGGCCGAACTGGGAGAGAACGCCCGCGAGCGCGTCGTGCGGATCGGTGCTGCGCCCCGACTGCGGCGCGACGTAGCGTGGCCGGCCGAGCACGTCGTGGGTCTTGTCGAGACCGAGCTCGCGAATATCCCGCGAGATCGTCGCCTGCGTCACCCGGCAGCCCGCGCGCTCCAGAGCCTCGAGCAGCTCGTGCTGCGTCCCGACGCGCCGCCGGGTGACGATGCTCGTGATCAGCTTCTGGCGCTCGTCCTTCTCGTACGGCCGCGATTCGTCCTGCATAGACGAAGAATAAGTATGCGGCGCTGCAGACGCGGGTTTCGCGCCCGGCGGCTTCGCGGTACGCTTGCAGCGATGCTGCGCAAGCTCATGTGGACCGGTCTCTACGCCTCCCTGGCGGCTGTCGCGACGATGGCGGCCCGGAAAGCGGCTTCGGGGCTGTGGCGCGTCGCCACCGGCGAAGAGCCTCCGGCGAAGAAATGACCACGACCACGAAGGCCGACACGGAAGTAATGGCCGCGGCCGCGACGACCAGGGCCGACACGGCCGTCGACAAGGCCGACCACGCCGTCGACAAGGCAGCCGACCAGCTCCAGGAATTCGCGAACAAGGCCGCCGCCGGAGGGGGCCTGGTTGCGAAGATCGCGCCGGAGCTCGCCGAGGACGCGGCGTTCCTGCGCAAGCTGAAGCCGAGCCTGATCATGGCGCGGGCGAAAGGCGACGCTCCGAAGAACCAGAAGCCGGCCGAGGGCGTCGTCGCCCCCGCGCCGGAGGCCAGCAGCCGGCCGAAGCCGCGCGGGAAGAAGAAAGGCCCTAGCCCCTTCGTGTTCGTCGGAGCAGCGTTCGCAGCCGGGATCCTGATCGCCAAGATCATCGACTGGAGGGGCCATGCACACCCCGTGGCGCGACTGAGCAGAACGGGCTCGGCGCGACCGCCAAGGACGTCGCCGAGCACGCGAGCTCGCTCTTCAGGCTCGAGCTCGAGCTGGCCACGCTCGAGCTCAAGAAGAAGGCCTCGAACCTCGGGCTCGGGGCGGGCCTCGCGCTCGGCGCCGCCATATTCGGCCTCTACGGCCTCGGCTTCCTGTTCGCGACGATCGCCGCCGGCCTCGCGACTGCGATGTCGACCTGGCTCGCGATCCTGATCGTCACGCTCGGGCTCTTCGTCATCGCAGCCGTTCTCGGCCTAGTCGGGCTCAATCGGATCAAGAAGGGCTCGCCGCCCGTCCCCGAGCAGGCGATCCTCGAGGCCAAGCTGACCCAGAACGCACTGAAGGCCGATGGCGACTAACACGAACAACCGCACGCCCGAGCAGGTACGCCGCGAGATCGAGACGGAGCGCGATCAGCTGGCTGCGTCCGTCGACCATCTCCGCGCCGAGATCGGCGAGGCGACCGACATCGGCGCGAAGGTCCGCTCCAAGCTCCCGGTCGTCGACGGCCGGGGCGCTCGGCGTCGGGTTCTTCCTGGCGGGCGGAGTGGGCGCGACGATGAGGTTGCTCGCGCGACGCGGGCGCGAAGGTCGGAGAAAGGCCCGCGTCGGGCGGTTCTCCTTCGTCGACCGCCGCTGACGCGACGCTAGCTAGCTCGCCGCGACGACCTTGAAGGAGCCGCGCAGCTTGCGGTTCTTGTCCGACCCGTAGGTGTACTTCCCGGGCTTGAGCGTGACCGTCCAGGTCGCCTTGGTCTTCGCTGCGACACCGGTCTTCTTGTTCAGGCCCGGTCCCTTGAGGTGGAAGTTCTGCTTGTTCGACGCGTCCGAGACCGTGAGCTTGTACTTCTTGGCGACCAGGGTCTTGACCTTGGCGCCCGCGCTCGTCTTCAGCGAGATCGCCTTCGCGGTGACCTTGCCGCTCAGCTTGCCCGGTGGCGGAGGCGGAGGCGGTGGCGGCGGCACGTTGCCGACGGTGAAGCTGCCCTTCATCTGCGCCGGGTGCGCGTCACAGAGGAACGTGTAGGTGCCGTCCATGAACGTCACCGTCCACGTGACCGTGGCCGTTCCCTCGAGCGGGGTCGACATGTCGACGCCCGGCCCGCGAAGGTGGAAGTTGTGATCGATCGGAGCGTTGTCCGTGACCGAGATGTCGTACGTCCCGGGATCGAGGTGGCTGACACTCGAGCCGTCCGGATTCTTGAGCGAGATGTTGAAGCCAGGCCCGACGACGCCGGTCAGCGTGACGTTCGGGGCACTGGTGGCCGCCGCCGGGAGCGAGATCGCGGCGATGGACAGCGTGAGTGCGAGCAGCATTCGATACATGTAGACCCTCTCTCGGTTCTTTCATACGCGCGGAGTGCGCAGATCGGTTTTTCTTACGCGCGAGCGCGCGGATCGGTTTTTCCTAAGCCGGCGGCGCCCCTGCGACCACGAATGAGCCGCGTAGGTGCTTGTTCCTGTCGGAACGGTAGCTGTAGTTGCCGGGCGTCAGGTTGACGAGCCACGTCGCGGTGGTCTTCGTCGCGATCTTCGTCCGCACGTTCAGCGAAGGGCCGACCAGATGGAAGTTCTGAGCCGTCGTCGCGATCGCGAACGACGATGCGATACGCGTTCGGCTGCAGCGTCCGCACGCGAGTCCCGTCCTGGCGGGTCAACGTGACCGAGGTCGCGGTCACCTTCGCGGTCAGCGTGGGCCGAATCATCGAGCTGCCTGCGGCGACCGGAAGCGCGAGCGCGACGAGAGCGGATCCTGCTAGTAGCAGTCGCAACATACGTCCACTCCTTTCTACCACGACCCTCTTACCCGTCGCACGCGCTTTACACTCCTCGCGTGCGTCTGCGAAAGGATGCGAAAACGGAGCTGCTCAAGCGGACGCCGCTGTTCGCGAACTGCTCCAAGCGCGAGCTCGACGCGATCGGCGGGATCGCCGACGAGATCGACCTCAAG
Source organism: uncultured Actinomycetes bacterium (assembly GCA_963790695.1). GTDB lineage: Bacteria > Actinomycetota > Thermoleophilia > Gaiellales > Gaiellaceae > VAXT01. The sequence continues at coordinate 260,531 of CAWBPX010000001.1, forward strand.
GAAGGGAAAGAGCTCACCCAGGAGGGGAAGCCCGGACGCGAGTTCTTCGTGCTCGTCGACGGGACCGCGGACGTGATCAAGAAAGGGCGCAAGGTGAACACGCTGGAGGCGTCGGACTTCTTCGGGGAGATCGCGCTCATCCATGAGTCGCCGCGGACGGCCACGGTCAAGGCGACCTCGCCGGTGCACGCGCTCGTGATCACGGAGCGGAACTTCAAGCGCCTGCTCAGGGAGCAGCCGGACATCCAGCGCAAGGTGCTCGAGGCGCTCGCGGAGCGCGTGGCGCCTTCTACGCTCTGAGCTCGGCTTCGTAGCGCTCGGCGAGCGCGCCGACGATCCTCTCGCGCAACTTGGCCGCGTCCTCGTCGGAGAGCGTGCGCTCCGGAGACTGGAAGACGACGGAGAACGCGATCGACTTGCGGCCGTCGCCGACCTGGTCTCCGCGGTAGACGTCGAACGCGCGCATCTCCCGCAGCTCTGGGCCGGCGGCCTCGCGTGCCGCCGCGACAAGGTCGCCGGCGGGAACGTCGTCGCCGACCGCGAACGCGAGGTCCTGGCGTACCGGCGGGTACGTGATCACGTCCTCGTAGGACGGGTCTCGCGACTCCTCGAGGAGCGATCCCAGCTCGAGCTCGAACACGCCCCAGGCGCCCTCCAGGACACCGGGGATCAGCTCGCCGAGAACGCCCGAGCGAGTGCGGGCCGTCTTGCCGGGATGGAGGAGCGGATCCTCGGCCCGCTCGAACTCGGGCTCTGCCTTGATCCCCGCGTACAGCGTCTCGACGATCCCCTTCGCCCGCGAGAAGTCGCCTTCGAGGATGCCGGCGACGCGGACGTGCTCGTCCGGGAGGTCGGCGGCCGGGAGGTAGACGCGGGCGACCTCGAAGAGCGCGATCCCCTCGGCGCCGAGCTCGAGGTTGCGGCGCGCCGCGTCGACGAGGCTCGGGAGGAGCCGCGGTCCGGAGGACCGAGAGCTCGACCGAGATCGGCTCGGGAAGGCGCAGCGCGTTCGGGTCGGGATCCTGGGCGCGCAGCGAGGGCGTGTACGTCTCGGCGAGGCCGAGCCCGCTCAGCACGTCCTCCACGCGCCTGCGGAGGCGCTGCGCCGGCGTGAATGCGCCGAACATCTCGCGCCGCGCCGGGAGCGTGAACGGCACCTCTTCGAGCCGCTCGCGCGCCACCTCCTCCACGACGTCGACCTCTCGCGTCACGTCGCGTGCGCGGAAGGTCGGCGCGACGACCTCGCCGTCGCGCGTCTCGAACTCGAGGCGCTCGAGCCAGCGCTTCTGGTCGTCGGCCGGAGTCGCGAGCCCGATCAGCTCGTCGGCGCGCTCGGGTCGGTACGAGATGACCGGCCGCTCGGGGAGATCGCCCTTGACGTCCACGTGCCCGACCCACTGCGCGCCCGCGGTCTCGACGATCAGCTCCGTCGCGAGCTTCGCCGCCTGCTCGGCCAGGTACGGGTCGACGCCCTTCTCCCAGCGGTTCGAGCCCTCGGTGCGCAGGCGCAGGCGTTCGGAGGTGCGGTAGAGGCCGGTCGGCTCGAAGTTCGCTGCTTCGAGCAGGACGTCGGTGGTCTGCTCGCCGATCTCGGTCTCCTCGCCGCCCATGATCCCGGCGATGCGCGACGGCGCGCTCCGCGTCGGCGATCACGAGGTCGCTCTCCTCGAGCTTGCGGTCGACGCCGTCCAGCGTGCGGATCGTCTCGCCCGGCTGCGCGCGGCGGACGACGATCTTCGCTCCCGCGAGCGTCTTCAGGTCGAACGCGTGGAGCGGGTTCCCGAGCGCGAGCATCACGTAGTTCGTCACGTCGACGACGTTCGAGATCGGCCGCATGCCGGCCGCGGTCAGGCGCGACTTGAGCCAGACCGGCGACTGGCCCGACCTGGACGTTCCGGAACAGGCGCCCGACGTAGCGCGGGCAGCCCTCGAGGTCGTCGATCGTGATGTCGACCGGCTCGTCTCCCTGCGGCGCCTGGGTCGGTGCCGGGCGGCGGCGCGAGCTCGAGGTCGTACAGCGCCGCGATCTCACGCGCGATCCCGTAGATCGAGAGCAGGTCTGCGCGATTGCCGGTCGACTCGACGAGCAGGACGTCGTCGGCGAGCGGAAGCACGTCTCCGAGCGGAGTCCCCGGCTCGGTCTCGGGCAGCAGCATGATCCCGGAGTGGTCGGTGCCGAGGTCGACCTCGTCCTCGGCGAGGATCATCCCGTCGGAGAGCTCGCCGCGCACCTTGCGGCTGTCGAGCTTCAGCCCGTTGGGAAGCACGGCGCCCGGGAGCGCGACGGCCACGGTCGCGCCGGCGCCGAAGTTCCAGGCGCCGCAGACGATCTGGCGCGGCTCGCTCTCCCCCACGTCGACGCGGCAGAGCTGAAGCCGGTCCGCGTTCGGATGCTTCTCCGCCTCGACGACCTTGCCCACGCGGAACAGCCCGAGGTTGCCGTCCTCGTCGTGCACGCCGCGGCGCTCGATGCCGTCGACCTCGGCCGTCGAGATCGAGAGCCGGGTCGCGAGCTCCTCGAGCGGCATGTCCATCGGGACGTAGTCCCGCAGCCAGGAGACCGGGACTCTCAAAACTGCCTCAGCACCCGAAGGTCGCCGTCCCAGAGCGCGCGGATGTCCGCGAAGTGGTACTTGAGCTGCGCGACGCGCTCGATCCCGCAGCCGAACGCGAAGCCCGACCACTCCTCCGGATCGAGGCCGACGTTCTCGAGGACGCGCGGGTCGACCATGCCCGCGCCGCCCATCTCCAGCCAGCCGGAGTGCTTGCACGTGCGGCAGCCCTCGCCGCCGCAGATCCCGCAGGAGACGTCCGGCTCGATCGACGGCTCGGTGAACGGGAAGTAGTGCGTGCGGAAGCGGACGCGCCGGTCGGGCCCGTAGAGGGCGCGCATCACGTGCAGGAGCGTCCCCTTGAGGTCCGCGAGCGTCAGCCCGCGGTCGACGGCGAGGCCCTCGAACTGGTGGAAGATCGGGTAGTGCGTGGCGTCGATCGCGTCACGCCGGTAGCAGCGGCCGATCGAGACCATGTAGATCGGAGGCGGGCGCTCCTCCATCGCATGGATCTGGGACGGTGACGTCTCCGTGCGCAGGAGGCGCCTGCTCGTCGAAGAAGAACGTGGCGCGGTGCGATCGCGCGGGATGCCACTCGGGGAAGGCGAGCTTGTCGAAGTTGTACTCGGTCGTCTCGACCTCGCGGTCGTCTCGGATCTCGTAGCCGAGCCCGATGAACGCGTCCTCGATCTGGCGGCGGGTCTGCGTGATCGGATGGAGGTGGCCGAGCGGAAGCTGCTCGCCCGGGAGGGTGACGTCGACGACGTCCTCCGCCAGGGAGCGCTGGAGCTCGGCGCGCTCGAGCTCGCTCCTGGCGTGTGGCTGACGGCCTGCTCGATCGCCACGCGCGCCGCGTTCAGGGCCATGCCGGTCTCGCGGTCGCGAACCTCGCGCAGCGCCAGCTTCAGGTCGCTCGAGCGGCCGAGGTAGCGGACGCGCAGCTCCTCGAGCTCGTCCGGGGTCGAAGCGGCCCCGATCGCGCTCAGGGCATCGCGCTGGAGCCCCTCCGCGTCCACGCGCGCGACTGTATCGCGCTTCCCTAGACAAGGCCTCGACTCCTTGCTGAGGATCCGCCGCGCGCTAGCGCCGGTCCCCGGCGGAGAGCCGAGGCCCGGTAAAGAAAGAACGTGCGCGCGTCGCGGCCACGACGCACACGATACAACGAGAATGGCGTGATGGACGAATACGCGGCCTTCGCCGCCATCTACGACGACTGGGCCTCGCACATGACCGAGGACGTCCCGTTCTACCTCGAGCTCGTGCGGCGAAGCCGACGGCCCCGTGGTCGAGCTCGCGGTCGGAAACGGCCGTGTGGCGATCCCGGTGGCGAAGGAGACCGGGAAGACGATCGTCGGGATCGACCGCTCTCCGGCGATGCTCGCCCTGGCGCGCGAAGGCGCTGCCGATGCAGGGGTCGACCTCGAGCTCCACGAAGGCGACATGCGCGAGTTCGAGCTCGACGAGCCGGCGGCCCTCGTCTACTGCCCCTTCCGGGCGCTCCTCCACCTGCCGACGTGGGAGGACAAGCGCCGGGTCTTCGAGCGGGTCGCCGCCGCGCTGCGACCGGGCGGACGCTTCGTGTGGAACGCATTCGTCTTCAACCCGAAGTTCGCCGCGGAGAACGACGGGAAGTGGGACGAGCACGCCGGGATCAAGCATCGCGTCGACCACACGCCGGCCGACAACCGGATCGACATCACCCTCGAGTCCGGCGACAAGGTCTCGCTCTGGTGGGCGACGCGCAGCGAGTGGGAAGGGCTGGTCGACGTCTCGGGGCTCGAGACCGAGGCGCTCTACGGCGACTTCGAGCGCACGCCTTTCGACGAGACGAGCGGGGAGTTCGTGTGGGTGGCGCGCAAACCCGGATAGGCCCGAGCCCGTACGACACGATCGCCGAGCTCTACGACCCGTGGAGCCGGAGCGTCAAGGAGGACGTGGGCTTCTACGTCAAGGAGGCGCGCGCGTCGAGCGGGCCGGTCGTCGAGCTCGGGATCGGCACGGGCCGGATCGCGATTCCGGTCGCCTGGGCCGGGATCCGGGTGATCGGAGTGGATTCGTCGCGAGAGATGCTCGCCACCTGCGCTCGCGCGGCGGAGAAGGCCGCGGTCTCGGAGCTGCTCGACCTGCGGCTCGGCGATCTGCGTCACCCGCCCGTCGAGGAGCGGGTCTCGCTCGTCATCTGCCCGTTCCGGGCCTACCTGCACATGGCCGACGATGCGGAGCGCGTCGAGGCGCTCGAGGCCGCCCGCGAGCTTCTTCTGCCCGGCGGGACGCCTGATCTTCGACGTCTTCGAGCCCACGGAGGACGACATCGCGGACACGCACGGCCGCTGGCTCGAGCGCGAGCCCGAGATCTTCGAGCGGGCGGACTGGGACACGGACACGCGCACGCTCGTGCTCTCGGTCCGCGGACCCAGGGCGAGGCGACGATGACGCTCTCCTGGACCTCCCACGACGAGTGGCAGAGGCTGCTCGAGGAGACCGGCTTCGAGGTCGAGGCTGCTACGGCTGGTTCGACCGCCGCCCGTACCGCGACGGCGAGGACATGATCTTCGTCGCCAGCGTGTCTGACCGGGCCATCTTGCGCCGCGGCGGAACTGCACTGAACTCGGGGCGTGCCAAGTGCCGAAGCGCCGCTAGACCGGGACGACGTCGTCTCTATCATGGAAGTGCTGTTCGACATCCGGAGAGGTGTTGCAGAGTCCTCGAACTCCTGGAGGAAGACGATGGAGGAAGAGGAAGAAGAAGCTCGTCTGAAGACGGGCCGCCGAGCGCGCAGAGACCGAGCGCATCATGCGCCGCTCGAAGAGCGCATCGCCTACCACAAGGAAAGCTCGCGGAAGAGGCGCGACCGCGAGGAAGCTAGCCGGGCAGCCAGCCGTCGCGGTACTGGGTCGGCTTGGGGCCTCGAAGTGTGCGTAGGCCTCGTCGGGCTCGTTCGTCTCCTTCTCGACGCCCGCGTTGTGGCGTAGGGCAGTCTCGTCGACCGGATAGCCGCCCCAGTCCGGGTTGTCGACGGACTTGTCCCGAGCGCCGACCGCGAGCACGACGCAGCCCTCGCCGGCGCCGATCAGCACGTGGTTCGTGTTCGCCGGGCAGTGCAGGAGGTCCCACGCCTTCATCGGGCGCTCCTCGCCCTCGACGATTGCGAGCGCCTCACCGGAGAGCACGAGGAAGTCCTCCTGGTCGGCCTCCCAGTGGTACATCGACATCGGCTCGCCCGGGCCGAGCACCTGGAGGTTGATCCCCAGCTGGTCGAAGTCGGTCGCCTGGTCGAAGCCCTCGAACCTCGTGAGCGCGCCGCGGCCCTCGCGCTCGAGCCAGAACGACTCACGCGCGTTGACGACGAACCAGCCCTTGTCCGTCGGCAGGAGCCCCCACTCGGTCTTCGTCAGCTTGGACTCGGCCACTAGAGCAGTTCGATCTCGTCGCCGACGGCCACCTCGCCGCCCTCGACGACACGCGCCAGCATCCCGCGCTTGTCGTCCAGCTCCGCCCGCAGCCCCTGGCGGAGGTCGTCCATCCGCTGGCACGGATCGCAGACCATCGTGATCTCGAAGACGGCTTCGCCGACTCGAACGCGCTGGCCGATCGGCCACTGCTGCACGTCGTCGCCGTCGACGGTCAGGTTCTCGCGGATCGCGCCCGGATCGACCCCGACCGAGTCGAGGTGCTCCTTCGAGACGAACAGCACCTCGCGCTTCGGCGGATTCGCGTGCGCGCATCCCTCGAGCCCTTCGCCGGGGGTCGCCTGCCGTCGCTCATGGCTGTCCGAGCGGCCGCTCTTGCGCCCCGGTGATGTCCAAACGCCGACGATCTTGGCCATGCCTCGAGCCTACCCGCCGCGCCGGTGCTCGTACAACGCGATCGCCGCCGCGACTGCGACGTTCAGCGACTCCGCGCCCTCGGCCAGCGGGATCGTCGCCGTCTCGTCACAGGCCGCGACGAGATCGTCCGGGAGCCCATCGCGCTCGGCGCCCAGCACGTAGGTGACCGGGACGCCGGTGTCGAGCCGAGCCAACGGCGTGCCGCCATGAGAGAGGAGGGCGACGCGCTTCCCGGACGGCTCGTCGAACCCTGCCAGCGGAACGCGGAAGACCGCGCCCGCCGAAGCCCGCAGCGCCTTCGGGCCCGTGGGATCCGCACAGCCGGGCGAGAGCGCGACCGAGGCGCCGAACGCGTCGGCCGCGCGCAGGATCGTCCCGAGGTTCCCCGGATCGCCGACCCGCCAGAGCGACAGCGACACCGGGTCGACGCCCGCGCGGCAGCGACTCGCGTCGGAAGAGCGCCATCACGCGAGGCGGATGCCCCATCGTCGAGATCTTCGCCAGCAGCTCGGGCTCGACGTCCTCGCCGGCGCGGAGGACCTCGACCGGATCGACGCCCGCGTCGTCGGCCGCCTGCACGAGATCCTCGCCCTCGACGACGAACAGCCCCTCCCGGTCGCGCTGGCGGCGCGACTCGAGCAGCCGGTGGATCAGCCGCAGCTTCGGATTCGACGCTGACGTGATCACAGCTCCCACCTCAACCAGGAGCCGTGGAAGTCCGCGTGGCCGGCGAACTCCCGCTCGCCGCCCGGCCAGTAGACGATGCGCAGTCCCCAGTCGTCCTCCGTCTCGCGGCTTGCCGGTCGAGATGAAGGCGAGCGACCGCCTCTCCCCCGCCTCCTCCAGCACCTCGCGCACGCGCGCGCGACCCTCGTCGCCGATGTAGCCGAACGACGCGGTCTGGAAGACGACCGTCAGCGCGTCCGACGGCTGAGCCGCGAGCACCTTGGGCAGCTCCGCCACGTAGTCACCCTCGACGAGCTCGGGCGGATCGCGGCGAACGGCCTCGATCGCCTGGTCGAGTCGCCGCATCCGGTCGTCCTGGCCCGCCCAGACGAACGAGCGCAGCAACCGGGCGCCGTCCTCCTCGGTGACGTCGATCGGCGCACGGTCGATCCCGATTCGTTCCCGGACGCGAGGCTCGAGCCTGAGCAATTCCGCCGGGACGGGCCTCCGCTCCTCGCCCTCGAAGCTGAGCACCGCGTCCTCTCGCCCCCACTCCCCCGCCTCGTAGCGGTACGCGTACCGATCCCAGACGAGGTTGAGCCCGGCGCTCGGCCCGAGCTCGACCAGGTCGAACGTCTCCGCGCCCGTGCGCTCGGCCACGCGCAGCAACAGGGGCAGCAACACCCAGGAGCGCTGAACTTCGTTCGTCTGCACGCCCTGCGACGCGACGAACTCCCGCAGGAACGAGGCGTGCTCCTCGAGCGGATCGTCCCAGGCCGCTTCGCCGCCGAGCACGAGGTAGTGCAGCCCGCTGAGCAGCCGCAGCGGCGCGTCCCACGCCGGCTCCGGCCCCACGAGCTCGGCCGCCACCGGGTCTTCGGACCACGCCCGCAAAAGCTCGACGTAGAGCTCCGAGCGGCCCTCGCATTGGGCCGCCTGGTCCAGGAAGACGTCCTTAGTCCGAGCTGTCGGAGCCAAGCGCCGACTTCGCCTGCTCGGCGATCTTGCCGAACGCGCCCGGGTCGTCGGCCGCGATGCTTGCCAGCACCTTGCGGTCGAGCTCGATCCCCGCCTTGCGGCAACCCGAGACGAACTGGTTGTACGAGAGCCCCTCGGCGCGAGCGGCCGCGTTGATGCGCATGATCCAGAGCCGGCGCATGTCGCGCTTGCGGCGCTTGCGGTCACGGTACGCGTGGACGAGCGCGTGCTCGACCGCCTCGTTCGCAACCTTGTAGCGCGAGTGACGCGTGCCGACGAAGCCCTTCGCTGCGTTGAGGACCTTCTTCCGCCGCTTGCGCGACGCGACCGACCGCTTCACGCGGGCCACTAGTGATCACCCCCGAGCAACCGCTTCACCTCACGCACGTCTTTGTCGTGAAGGGCGTGGTCCTTGCCGAAACTACGCTTGCGCTTCGCGGACTTCTTCCCGAGCAGGTGGCCCTTCATCGCCTTGCGGCGCAGGAGCTTCCCCGACCCCGTCAGCTTGAACCGCTTCTTCGCTCCGCTGTGTCTCTTCTGCTTTGGCATCTTCTTTGGCGACTCCTGCGTTCTTCGTGGGGCCGAGCAGCATGACCATGTTCCGCCCGTCGAGAAGCGGCGGTGACTCTACGACGCCGATCTCGTTGACGTCCTCCGCGAGACGCATCAACAGGTCTCGTCCGCGTTCCGGATGGCTCGTCTCGCGTCCCCGGAACATGATCGTGACCTTGACCTTCGCCCGCTGGTTCAAGAACCGGACGACGTGGCCCTTCTTCGTCTCGTAGTCGTGGACTCCGATCTTCGGCCTGAGCTTGATCTCCTTGACGTTGATCGAAACCTGGTGCTTGCGCGCGACCTTGGCCTTCTGCTCCTGCTCGTAGCGGTACTTGCCGTAGTCCATGACCCGCGCGACCGGTGGGTCCGCCTGCGCGGCGACCTCGACGAGGTCGAGATCCTTCCCGTGCGCGTAGTCGAGCGCTTCCTGGATCGGCTTCACTCCGAGCTGTCCGCCGTTCTCGTCGACCAGACGGACCTGCGAGACGCGGATGTCCTCGTTGACCCGGCTGTGTGGAATCGTCGGCCGACTCGGCTCAACGCGGCGTCGTGGCCTCAAAGGCGCTTCACCAAGCTGTCAGCTTCCTCCTTCTTCGAAACGACAAGACCGCTGCACGGCAGCGGCCTGATCCCTTCCAACCTTCTCGGTTGAACCTCCGACAGGCCCGTGGCCCCGGAGGTGAGGAACGTGTCGCCCCTGCTTTGCAGGCTTCAGAGGTTAGCAGCCACTCCCCTCGACCGGAGAAGCCTGCGCTACGTTCGCTGCGATGCCTCGAGCGCTGATCATCGGCGGGACCGGCCAGATCGGACGCGCGACGGCCCGCCGGCTGCTCGCGGCCGGTTGGCAGGTCGACTTGACGGGTCGCGACCCCGCGCACATGCCGGCGGAGATCGTCGATGCCGGAGGGAAGTTCGTGGCGGCCGACCGCGACGATTCCGCGCAGCTGCTCGGTCGCGCTCGGCGACGGCGCCGACCTGCTCGTCGACTGCATCTGTTACACGGCCGCCGCCGCGACGCAGCTCCTGCCGCTGGTTCGCAGCGCCGGTCTCCACGGTGATGATCTCGAGCAAGGCGGTCTACGTCGACGACTTCGGGCGCCACTCCAACTCGGAGGCCGCACCGCGTTTCGACGGGCCGATCGGCGAGGAGCAGCCGACGATGGCCCCGGGGACGGCGATTACAACTCGCGCGAGGGCTACGGCGCGAACAAGGTCGCGGCGGAGAACGTCCTGCTCGACAGCGGCGAGCCCGTCACGGTCCTCCGTCCCTCCAAGATCCACGGCGTCGGCGCAAAGACGCCGCGCGAATGGGTCTTCGTCAAGCGCGTGCTCGATCGGCGCCCCGCGGTCTTTCTCGCACGTCGAGGCGCCGGCGTCGACCATCCGACGGCCGCTGCGAACATCGCCGCGCTGATCGAGGTCGTCGCCGCGAAACCGGGTCGCAGGATCCTGAACAGCGCCGACCCCGACGCGCCCAGCGCGCTCGAGATCTCGCGCACGATCGCCCGTCAGCTGCACCACGACTGGGAGGAGGTGCTGCTCGGCGACGAGGACGACCAGGCGCTGGGCAGGCATCCCTGGGACGCGCCGCATCCGATCGTGCTCGACATGACCGCGGCCGAGGCGCTCGGCTACACGCCGGCCGGTGACTATGCGGCGACGGTCGCGGACGAGGTCGACTGGCTCGTCTCCGCCGCCCGCGGCGGGGAAATCCAAGGCCTCGACGACGAGTACTTCGGGCCGCTGCTCGACTATGCGGCCGAGGACCGCTACCTGGCCGCGAGAGGCTAGGAGACGACGGCTTCGTCGCGCAGCTTCGCGACGAGCTCGTCCAGCGACTTCGTGGACTGGTCTCCGCCGTGCGTGCGTACGGCGATCGCGTCCTCCGACTCCTTGTCGCCCCACACCACGACGTACGGGATCTTCGCGACCTCCGCGTTGCGGATCCGCTTGCCGACCGTCTCGTCGGAGTCGTCGACCTCGACCCGGAACTCTCCGAGCCGCTTGGCGAGCTCCGCCACCGCCTCGCGGTGGTCGAGCCCCACCGGGATGATCCGCACCTGCACCGGAGCGAGCCAGACCGGGAACGCGCCGCCGTAGTGCTCGATCAGGATGCCCATGAAGCGCTCGAGGGACCCGAAGAGCGCGCGGTGGATGACGTACGGCGTGTGCTCGGCGTTGTCCTCGCCGACGTAGGTGAGCCCGAAGCGGGCCGGCATCTGGGAGTCGAGCTGGATCGTCCCCATCTGCCAGGAGCGGCCGAGCACGTCCGTCATGTGCAGGTCGATCTTCGGCCCGTAGAACGCTCCGTCGCCCGCGTTGATCGTGTACTCGATGCCGCGCCGCTCGAGCGCCGAGCGTAGGGCGCCTTCCGTGAAGTCCCATTCTTCGTCCGTCCCGAGCTTGTTCTCGGGTCTCGTCGAGAGCTCGAAGCGGGCTTCCATCGCGAAGAGGCCGTAGAGATGCGCCGCAAAGTCGAGCGCGCCGAAGATCTCGTCCTCGATCTGCTCGGGCGTCACGAAGATATGGGCGTCGTCCTGCGTCACCTGCTGGACGCGAAGGAGGCCGTGGAGCGTTCCGGCCCGCTCGTTGCGGTGGAGCGCCGAAGCCTCGGCGTAACGCAGCGGTAGCTCGCGGTAGCTGCGCAGGGCATTGCCGAAGAGGAGCATGTGGCCGGGGCAGTTCATCGGCTTCATTCCGAGCGTCCGCTCGTCGCCGTACGGGACGAGGAACATGTTGTCCTTGAACTTCTCCCAGTGGCCCGAGGTGACCCAGGTGTCGACGTCGTAGAGCAGCGGCGTCCTCACCTCGACATAGCCGCGCTCCGCGTTCTCCCGTCGCCGCAACGCTTCCAGGACGTCCCAGATGACCGTCCCCTTCGGATGCCAGAACGGCATTCCGGGCGCGTGGTCGGAGAGATGGAAGAGATCGAGGTCGACTCCCAGGCGCCGGTGGTCGCGGCGCTTCGCCTCCTCGAGCCGCTCGATGTACGCGTCCAGGTCGGCCTGCGAGAAGAACGCCGTGCCGTAGATCCGCGTCAGCTGCGTGTTGTGCTCGTCGCCGCGCCAGTACGCGCCGGCGAGGCCCGTGAGCTTGATCGCCTTGATCGGCTTCGAGTTCTGCAGGTGCGGCCCGCGGCAGAGGTCGGTGAAATCGCCCTGCGTGTAGAGCGAGATGTCGCCCTCGGCCGTGTCGACGAGCTCGACCTTGTAGTCCTCGCCCTGCTCCGAGAAGAGCTTCTTCGCGTTCTCCGCGGAGATCTCCTCGCGCTCCCAGGAACGGCCCTCCTTCAGCTCTCGCTGGATCTCGGCCTCGATCTTCTCGAGCGCGTCCTCGCCGATCGGCTCGGGGAACTCGAAGTCGTAGTAGAAGCCGTTCTCGATCGGCGGGCCGATCGCGATCTTCGTCCCCGGGTAGAGGTGCCGGACGGCCTCGGCCAGGAGGTGCGCGGCCGAGTGGCGGAGCACGTACAGCGCGTCCGGGTCGTCCGTGTCACGCGTCGTCAGGATCTGGATCGGCTGCCCGTCCTGGAGCGGAAGGCGGAGGTCCTGGACATTGCCGTTCGACCGGATCAGGACCGCATCCTGAGCCAGTCTCGACCCGATCGCGGCGGCCGCGTCGAGGCCCGTCGCGCCGTCGGGAAGTTCGAGTTCCGACGAGTCGGGAAGAATGACCTTCATGGAACGTGAGGATACTGCGATGCCACGGGAAGACGACCGGGGCGAAGAGCTCCCGGAGTCGCCGGCGCCGGACCCGGAAGAGAAGGAGTACCCCCGGCCCGAAGACGATCCCGGGGCTGACTGACGCCGTCTAACCTGGCCGCCGACAGCGCTCGCGCTGACCTGCCGTAGCTCACCGGAGTCGGGCGGCGGCAGGAGAACGCCCGCCGCCCCTGCTCCGACCCCACTCTTATGGCCAGATTGGGCCGTAACCGCCGAAGAGCGGCAGCAGGCCGAGAATGCCTGCAAGTAGCGACAATTTCCTCACGGAGCCTCCCCTTGTCGTCGTGCCGACGGATAGGCCCCGGGCCCGAGGTGAGGCGTAGTATAGATTCGAAGACCGTGCCTCGACGAAAGTCAACTCATGTAGACGACCCACGCGAAGTGGGTCGCCGTCTTAGAGAAGCCCGCGATCGGGCTGGATTGAGCCAACGCCAGCTCTCGTTCCCGGGCTGCTCGCCGGCGTATATCTCGAGGATCGAGGCGGGCGATCGGATTCCGTCGCTGCAGCTGCTCCGGGAGATGGGACGACGACTCGGGGTGAGTGAGGACTACCTGGCGACCGGCACCGAGCGAAGCGACGAAGCTGCGACCCTCGTGCAGGCGGAGCTCGCGCTTCGGCTCGACGAGGTCGACGCCGCCACCGAGCTGTACGAGGCAGCGCTCGAGAAGGCCGACGGCCCCCGACGATCGAGCGCGCGCCTTGGCAGGGCTAGGGCAGGTCGCGTTCCGGCGCGGCGACCCCCGGGCCGCGATCGGACGCATCGAGGAGGCGCGCGCAACGTCACGCGACCGCCTCGTCGACCAGCCGGCGGCTGCGGACACGCTTGGCCGGGCGTACGCGATGGTCGACGAGCTCGAGGCCTCGATCTCGGTCTTCAACGAGTCGCTGACCGCCGCCGAAGAGCGCGGCGACAAGGTCGAGTCCGCTCGCTTCGCGGTTCTCCTCGCGAACGCGCACATCGACGCGCTCGCCTTCGACCAGGCCGAGAAGCTGCTCGCGCGGGCACTCGAGCTGGCGCCGGATTCGCGAGACCCGATCCTCAGAGCTCGCCTCTACTGGTCGCAGTCGCGGCTGTACACGCTCCAGGAGCAGCCGGACCAGGCGGCTCTCTATGCCAAGCGCGCGCTGCACATCCTGGAGGCGACGGAGCACACCGAGTACACGGCGAAGGCTCATCAGCTGCTCGCGCACATCGAGGTCGACCGCAAGCATCCGGAGCAGGCGCTCGAATCGGTGCATCGCGGCCTCGAGCTGCTCGGCGACCAGGGAAGCCCGGTCGACCGCGCACTGCTCGTGCTCGAGGAGGCGCGCGCGCTCGTCCAGGTGGACGAGGCGGAGCAGGCGGCTTCGCTGGCGATGCAGGCAGCCGGGCTCCTCGAGCATGCCAGCCCGCTCGACGCAGGCCGTGGCTATGCGCTCGTAGCGGAGGTGTACGAGCAGCTCGGCAACCGCGAGCAGGCGCTCGAGCTGTACGAGCTCGCCGCCGAGCGCCTGCAGGCGCACCCCGGCCGCTATCTCGTGGACGTTTACTCGAAGCTGGCTCGCTTGCTCGAGGAGAGCGGTCAGAAGGACGAGGCGCTCGAGGTTCTGAAGCGGGCGGTTGCAGCCCGCGGCGCCAGCGCGTAAGCACGTTTTCTCCTTTCGAAGCGGGAACCATCCGGATCGAAAGGAGGCGCCGATGCCGAACAAGCGAGCGAACGTCAAGAACGAGAAGCAGTACGAGGCCCTGAAGGACAAGGGCATGTCCAAGGAGCGTGCGGCGAAGATCGCCAACTCGCCTGGCGCCTCGAGCCGCGGCGGCAAGAAGTCCGGCTCGAGCTCGGGGAGCCGCTCGAACTCGAGTCAGGGCGGCACGACTGCCCAGAAGAAAGCCGCCGGCCGCAAGGGCGGCAAGGCGAGCGCCGGCAAGTCCTAGAAGGACCCGTCCTCCTTCCGCTGTAAGGGTTCCAGTACCTTTTGGGTACCACTAAGCGGAAGGAGGACTCCGATCTCCCGGTCTGACCCCCGCGGTGGAAAAATCTGGCGGCGTCCGTTCGCGGGCGCTCTGCTCGTCTCTTTGACGGCCGCCGGCCTGGCGGTCCAGACGCTGCTGGGCGCGAGCTTCGATCGGCCGCCACCGATCCGTGCCGTTCGCGCCAAGGCCGATGCCTACGTCAGCGGCGCGAATCCGCAGACGAACTTCGGTCGCGTCGCAGGAACTGAAAGTCGACGCCGCGCCGCGCGCCCGGGCCTACATGCGCTTCGACGTGAACGTGAAGTCGCGGAGACGTCCAGCGCGTGAACCTCCTGCTCTGGAGCCGGACGAAGTCCCGTGCGGGCTACCAGGTGCGGCTCGCCTACGACTCCTGGCGCGAGCGGAGGATCACGTTCGCCAACGCGCCGACGTTCTCCCCGGGATACATGGCCTCGGGGCCGCTCAAGGCGCACGCGTGGAACGCGGTCGACGTGACCTCGCTGACCGACGACGGTGAGCGGCGGCGACGACTCGGTCAACCTCGCGCTCACGACGACGTCCTCGAAGGGTCTCGACCTCGCCAGCCGCGAGACGGGCCTTCACGCTCCCCGGCTCGTCGTCGAACGCGGCGGCCGCGAGGGCGGCGCGCCCACGACGACCACGATCGACAGCCCGTAGCGCTTAGGTCTGCGCGGCTTCGGGCTGGGTGCGGATGCTCCACTCCGCGAGGTCGCGGATGCTCACGATCCCCACGGCGCGCTCGTTCTCGACGACCGGCAGGTGCCGGAAGCCGCCGTCGAGCATGATCTGAACCGCCTCGACGGGGTCGGTCGACGCGGACACGACCTTCGGGTCGGCGGTCATCCACTCGCGGACGCGGGCCTCGCTCGAATGCACACGGCCGGCGACCGCACGCGTCAGGTCTCGCTCGGTGACGATTCCGAGGAGCCGGCCTCCGTCCGAGACGACGATCGCGCTCACGCCTTCGGCGACCATCTTCTCGGCCGCGTGCCCGATCGTGTCGAACGGCTCGATCGTGATCACATCCCGCGACATGACTTCGCCCAGAGTCGCCACGACCCGAGCATATCGTCTAGGCCGGTCGCGTCAGTGAGGCGGGCGGAGCGAGCCCTGCACGCGGGCGACGTAGGCGTCCAGCTCGCGCCGACGACTGTCGAGACGCTCTTCGCGGGCGGTGACATCGGCGAGGCGGCGCTCGAGCTTTGCCTTGACGGCGTCGAGCTCGGCTTCGCGCTCCTCGAGCGTTGAGCTGCGAAGCTCGACGCGGCGCTCGCGCTCGGTCATCTGCACCAGACGGCGCTCGAACGACTGCTTCCCTTCGGCGGTCTGGCGCTCGGCGGCTTCGATCTTCGCCTCGCGCTCGTCGAGCTCCGACTCGCGCTCCTTCAGGCGATCGTCGCTGCGCTGGTCGACGCGCGGACGTCGCGCGGGCCGTGCGCCTCGATGACGGCGGTCGCCGCGTAGTGCATGAGCACCACCATCGCGGTGGACCCGCACTCGGCGGCCAGCCGCTCGATGACCCCGGCGACCGTCCGCATGCCGTGGCCGCCGCCACCGACCTCGGTCGAGGAGGCCAGGCCGAGCAGGCCCGCTGCCGCGAGGGCGTCGACACCCGGGCGGGGGAAGGCCCCGTCCCGGTCGACGATTGGCGCCTGCGGGCGGATCACGTCGTCGATCACCGAGCCGAGCATGGTGGTGAAATCGGTGGTGGTCTGGGCATTGTCGACAGTGGCCGTCATGCCGGTACCCCTTCAGAAGGGCCGATGGGACCGCCGTCGACACTAGCCGAACGGGAGAACGCAGCGCGAGCGTCGGATTACCGTCTGGCGCGGGCGTCGTCCCGGTGAGGTCGACCGGACCCGTCGTCCCGGTCGATGCGCAACTCCCGTTCCAGTTCGGTGATGACCGCCCGCAGGTCGTCCAGCCGTTGGGTCAGCGCGATCCGGTCCACCTCGTCCGGTACGCCGTCGCCGTCCTCGTCGTAGCCGGGAGCCAGCCGCTCGGTCATCTCCAAGCGGCGGGCCTCCTCCATCGAGTTCACGATGACCGCGATGAGGATGTTGAGCAGCAGGTTGACGGTGATGACCACATAGCTGACGTAGTAGAGCAGCGTCCACGGTGAGATCGCCAAGCCCTGCTCGATGAGGTCGGGCAGCGTCTCCAGCGACAACAGCACGAACAACGTCAGCAGCGATCGGCCGATGTCGCCGTACTCCTCGGGATACCGGTTGCCGAAGATCAGCCAGCCGGCCATGCCGTACACGTAGAGCGTGACCACGGCCAGGGCGAGGAACCCGGTGACGCCCGGCAGGCTGCGCCACAGCGCGGAGACGATGGTCCGCAGACCCGGCGAGAACCGCACCAGGCGGACCATGCGGGCGACCCGTACGACCCGCAGCAGCGCCGGGTCGCCGTGCAGGCCCGGGATGAAGATCGCCGCGATCACCACGAAGTCGAAGACGTTCCAGCCGTGCCGGAAGAAGTCCTGTGGGCGCTTGCCGTACGCCGTCAGCCGGATGGCGATCTCGACGACGAAGATGGCCCGGAAGAGCAGCTCCAGCCCGTGCAGCGCGGTGCCCGCCGGGCTCAGGTCGTCGTACGTCTCCAGGCCGAGCACGATGCCGTTGGCGAGGATGACCACCACGATGGCGATCTCGAAGGGCCGTGACCGGGCGAGGCGGTCGCAGCGGTCATCCAAGTTGAGCGGTGCCGTGGTGGTGTGGACGGCCCACCCCGAGGGGCGGGCACGGGTGCGTCACTCACCAGTCGGCCGGCTCGATCAGGGGGGGGGAGGCCCGCCGCCGGCGGTGTGGCGGTGTCGGTGGGGTGCGGGCATGTCCACAGCCTAGCCAAGATCAATGACGGTGGGTGGTCGCGCGACGGGTCGATCGACGCCGCGGCGTCGTGGAGGGTCGAGCCGGCGCATGTCACGTCGTGCTGGCGAGGTACCTGCGGTAACCGACAGCCGACTGCGCGAACCCGACTGAGGCGTAGAAGCGGTGGGCGTCGGTACGCGCCGCGTTCGACACCAGCTGCACCTTGTAGCAACCGGCCGCCGTCGCGTCGTCCAGCGCCGCCAGCATGAGGGCCCGGGCGACGCCACGACGGCGCCAGCCGGCGCGCGACCACCACGTTCTCCACCACCATGTACGGACGCGCGCCGTGCGTGAGGTTGGGGACGACGAGGGTGTCCAGGGTGCCCACGACGGTCTCCCCGGCGACGGCCAGCAGGAGGCGGCGGCCAGCCTGCGCGTGCAGGTCACGCCAGGCGGCGGTCAGCCGGGTGGCATCCGGTCGTGCGTCGTCGGGGGCGAGCTGCCCCAGCACGTCGAAGACCTGTTCGGGTTCGTCTTCCGGCACGGCGGCGCGGACGACGAAGTCGCCGCTCACCGGGCCGACTCCCGACTGTCCGAGGCGGACGACGCCGAATGCCGACGTCGCGGCCCCGCGTGCCGGAAGAGCCGATCGCCGAAGTGCCTGACCATGCCGCCGAGGATACGGTCACCGGCTCGGCGGGCGACGGCGACCTGGCCCTGCCGCCCGCTCCGGTGATGGCCCCGGTCAGGCCCGCGCGGCCCGGATGGCGTCGCGCAGCGGGGTGCTGGGGCGGCCGAGCAGCCGGCTGAGGTCGTCGCTGTCGGTCGCCAGCTCGCCGTTGGCGATCGAGTGGTCGAGCGCGGCGACGAACCCGGCGGTGCCCGCGTCGAGCCCGACGTTCTGCAGGGCCGAGGCCAGCTCGGCGGCGGACATGTCCCGGTGGACGACGGTGGTGCCGGTCACCTCGGTGACGGCCTCGGCCAGCTCGTCGAAGGTGAACGCGGTGCCGCCCAGTTCGTAGACGGCGTTGCCGTCCTGCTCGCGGGTCAGCGCCGCCACGGCGGCCCCCGCGTAGTCGGCCCGGGTCGCGGCGGAGATCTTGCTGCCGCCGGTGGCGCCGAGGATCGTGCCGGACCCCAGATACTGCGGCAGCTGGTCGGTGTAGTTCTCGGTGTACCAGCTGTTGCGCAGCACGGTGTAGGCCAGACCGGACGCGGCGAGGACCTCCTCGGTGGCCTTGTGCTCCGGGGCGAGCGGGTTCGCTGTGGTGTCGGCCTTCAGGATGCTGGTGTAGACGAGACGCTCGACCCCGGCGAGCTTGGCGGCGTCGATGACCGCGGTGTGCTGCGCGACGCGCTGACCGGGAGTGTCGCCGGAGATGAGCAGCAGGCGGCGTACGCCGGCCACGGCACCAGGCAGCGTCGACGGGTCGTCGTAGGTGGCCTTGCGGATCTCGACCCCGCGCGCGGCCAGGTCGGCGGCCTTCTCCGGGCTGCGGACGATGGCGGCGATCTCGACGGCGGGTACGCCGCTGTCGAGCAGTTGCTCGATCACCAGCCGGCCCAGTCGGCCGGTGGCGCCGGTGACGGCGTAGGTGGGCATGGGAACCTCCGGAGGTCAGTGGCCGATCAGCAAGCACTTACGAATCTACAGCACTAACCAGGGCGCGGCATGGGATAGGCTGGTGAGGTGAGCGACAGGCCGGCCCAGGACCCGGCGGGGCCTACCCAGGAATTCGTCAGCGATGTCTTCGCCCGGGGGTGCACCTCCCGTGCGGCGTTCGAGGACGTCACCTCGAAGTGGGCCTCGCTGGCCCTGTTGGCGCTCGGCGAGGGCCGCTACCGGTTCAACGCGCTGCGTCGCCGCATCGACGGGGTCAGCGAGCGGATGCTCTCCCAGACCCTGCAGACCCTCGAACGCGACGGGATGCTCACCCGAGAGGTGCTCACCGCGATCCCACCGCGCGTCGAATACTCGCTGACCCCGCTCGGCGCCCGGGTCGCCGAGCAACTGCGTGGCCTCGCCGATCTGCTGGAGGCCTCGGTGCCCGAGGTGCAGAGCGCGCGCGACAGCCGCGACCGCGACCGGGGTTAGGGCCCGACAACGTCGGTCGACGCCGCGCCGGTTGGCGTCCTGCGCGCGCCTTGTCGGCGGGGGCGGAGCCCGCGTCTCAGGCGTTCAGCGTCTCGCGCGGCGGCACACCGAAGCTGGCGTGGTATCGCGCGGTGAACCTGCTGTGGCTGGCGAACCCCCACCGACTGGCGATCGCCGAGACCGTCTCCTGATGCGGGTCGGCGCGTACCAGGTCGTGGTGTGCCCGGACGAGCCGGACCCGACGCAGGTAGGCCATGGGGGTGGTGCCGAGATGACGGCGGAAGGCGAGTTGCACCGCCCGGAGGGAGACGCCAGCCGCGCCGGCGATGTCGGCCGCGCTGATGTCCCGGTCGGCGTGCTCCTCCAGAAACGCGATCGCCCGTCGCAGCGTGGCGGTGGTGGCGTCGTTCCGGTCCGCGGCGGTGGGTTCGGTGAACGCCGTGTTGGGAAAGACCGCCAGCGCCGCCGCGGCCAGCATCCGGGCGGCATTGCCGATCACCAGCGATTGCGCCCCGGCGTCCGGGCTGTTCAACACGACGTCGCGGACGAAGCTGGTGGTGCTGCGCCACTGCCGGGCGAGGGCCGTACTGGCGGCACCCAGCTCGGTGAACTCGATCCGACCGGGCCGGCGGGCCGGCGCGGTGGTGGCCACCTGCGTCAGCACCGACAGGTCCAGTACGCAGAGCTCCACCTCGCCGGGGTGCCAGCGGACGGCGCACGGCTCCTCCGGCCTGGTGACGAGGAAGACCTCGCCGGGGCCGAACCGGTGGGCCGATCCGGAGCAGGAGCGATCGACGCGGGCGCTGCGGGTGCGACCGATGACCAGCCCGCCGAGCGTGTTGGTGTCGATTTCCAGGTGCCCGGTCTGGCTGGTGGTCGCGATGGCGAAGGGGCCGGTGGAGATGCGGCGGTGGGTGAGCCGATATCCGTTCCTGCTGTGAATGCGCAGCTTCGGGTCGTAGGTGACGGACAGGAATTCCTGGATGGCCGCCGGGTCACGGCTGTCGAACTGGTGGATCTGCACTGGCGATGACGTCATCCGCTGTCTCCGTCCGGTGGAGGTGCCGCCCGGTGGTGGAACGGGTGCCGACGGCAGGGTCGGGACGTGCCGGGGCGCTCGGCGGTGACCCGGCACATCGGTGGCCGGCGGTGCGGTGAGGCGGAACGTCGCGAGCGGGACGGCAGCGACCGGTTGAGGGTGTCGGATCTGGTCTGATCATTCAGTGGCGCTGAGTCGCAATATCCGTAGATGGGAATCTCACCATACGACAATCAGGGACCTGACGTCCCGTGAATCAGTGCGGTGTGTCGGCAGCTCGACTTCGTTTTCCGGCTAACGCGCCGAATGGTTCTACGTCTGCCGTCCTAGCCACCCGCATGGCGGACAGCGAAATCTTGTTCATGATTCGTTCCGGGGGCGACCGGGTCACTGCCGGGAAACCGGCCATCGGAGGGGGAAGCGTTGGACAGTACCGATCCTGACCGCATCGTTCGGCTGGCCGTCGGCACGGTGCTGGCCCGGGTGGCGGACGAGGACAGCCTGGGTCTGGGTGAGGGGGACGCGCTGGAGAGGCTCGGGGGTGGGCTGCGTGAGGTGCTGCGCCGCGCACTCGACGACCGGGTGCCACTGACCACGCCGGACTTCGTCGACCTCTGCCGTGACCTGGGTCTGCACCGTGACGCCTTCGACCTGCTGGGGCACTACCTGATGACCGCGTTGCTGACCCAGCACGTCGGGCCGGATGCCCTGATCCGCGTCGGCGTGCTCCTCAGCACCGTCGGGCGCTACCTGCCCGGTGCCCGTCCGGTGGCCCACCGCAACGAGGGCCCCGTGGCACGACGACGCGACGTGCGCTCGGACAACAGCGTCGTCGGCCGGTACCGCCGCGCCAAGCTGCCGGAGCACCTCCCCAACCCGCCGAGCTGGACCTGCACCGGATGCGGCCGCGAGTGGCCCTGCGCCACCAAGCAGAGCCAACTGCTCGCCGAGTTCGGTGGCGCGCGTGCCTCCCTCGCGGTCTATCTCGGCTCGTGCCTCGTCGCCGCCGCCGAGGACCTGCCCACGCTGCCGCTGCCTGGGGCCCGGCTCCGCTTCCTCGGCTGGCTGCCGCGGGCCCGGATCTGATCGGTCCGCTGCTGCCCGGCCGGCACGCCCTACCGGTCGGAGCAGGGTGTTCATCGTGAGCACCTGCTGCGTACGGCGGGTGTTCACCCGGCTCTTCAAGGCTCCTTGATCGAACGAGCATTCGCTTGATCGAGGAGAGGCTCTCACGTGACAGACAAGCATCCCGAAGAGACCGAGCACCCGCAGCTGTCCCGGCGCAAGCTGGTCAAGTACGCGGGCGTCGGCGCGACGCTGGCCGCGGCCAGCCCACTGGTCGGCGCCGGAGCGGCGTGGGCCGACGAGGACCGCCGGCCGGGCGACGACGACAAGCCCGACCGGGCAACTCCAAGAACCGGGCGTGGCGCGCGGGCGACCACCACGTCCACTCCGAGTACAGCGGCGAGTTCGACACCACGAAGACGCCGCCGAAGTTTCCACAAGGGCGCGGACGCGGTCTACCCGATCGTCACCAACGCCATCATGGCGAAGAACTTCGGTCTGACCTGGGCGATGTGCACCGACCACGGTGGACCGACCCACTCGAAGGTGAACATCGAGCAGGCGTACCCCGACCTGCTGCGCTCCCGCAAGCTGGTCCCCGAGGTGCTCCAGTTCTGGGGCATGGAGTTCGACGCGCCCGTCGCTGGACCACCACACGCTGATGATCCCGCGCCACGACGGACGAGGCGAAGCAGCTCTTCGAGCTGGAGAGCCGGTTCGCCAAGCTACGACGCGTTCCCGGCCGACCCGGGCCGCGACACCGAGGCCAAGATGGTGGAGTTCCTCAAGGTCGCCCGGGGCATGCCGCACAAGCCGCTGGTGATCGCCCACCACGCCTCCCGTTCGGCGACCGGTCTCGGCGTCTACGGCCAGGACACCCCGCGCGAGTTCCGCAACGGCAACAACGCCGCGCCGGACGTCTACATCGGCTTCGAGGGCGCGCCCGGTCACCAGGCCGGCCCGCTCAACGGCGGCGCGCGGGGCGGGTACGGCAACCACCCCACCTACGGCGGCTTCGACCAGATGACCGCCCGGGTCGGCGGCCTGTGGGACTCACTGCTCGGCGAGGGCCGGCGCTGGTGGATCACCGCGACCTCGGACTCGCACGTGCACTGGACCCGCGGCGGCTCCGACTTCTGGCCGGGCGAGTACAGCAAGACCTACGTGCACGCCCGCCAGGACTACGGCGACATCATGGACGGTCTGCGCAACGGCCGGATCTGGGTCACCACCGGTGACCTGATCCGCAGCCTCGACGTCACGGCCGAGCTACCAGGGCCGCGACCGCCGAGGTGGGCGAGACCATCACGGTGAACCGCCGCAACCGCACCGATGTCGAGATCGAGATCAGGTTCCGTCCGCTGGAGGGCGTGAACGCGCAACGGCGACCGGCCCGAGGTCCGGCGGGTCGATCTGATCGTCGGCCAGATCACCGGCCCGAGCGCCAGCCTGGACGCCGACACCAACCCCACCACCAAGGTCGTCGCCCGGTTCGGCCCGCGCGACTGGCGCGGCAGGGCGACGGGCTACGTCATCCGGCACACCCTGCGCAATGTCGAGGCCGACACCTACGCGCGGGTGCGCGGCACCAGCACGGACGAGGCCGAGCCGCTCGCCGACGGGCTGGAGAGCCCGTGGGACGACCTGTGGTTCTACTCGAACCCGGTGTTCGTGCACGTGCGCTGACCGGGCGCCCCGCGACACCGCGGGCCCGCCCGACATCGCTCGACGGATGACGTCGGGTGGTGCCGGGCCGGCCCGTCGGCCGTTTCCGCGGGTCAGTCGGTGCTGCGGCGGCGGGCTCGGGGGGAGGCGGCTCGCCCGCTTCGCTCCGCCGCAGCACCGGTCCGGCGGGCAGCGGGCGCCGCCGACTCGGCGTGCACCTGGGTCACCACCTCGCAGAGGTCGCGCAGCGGATCCGCTGCCTGGGCCGAGCAGGCGACCTTTTGCAGCAGTGACCGCAGCGTCGCCGACTCGGTCGGCGTGAGCGCCCCCAGCAGGTGCGACTCGACCTGCCGCAGCGTCGATCGCCGCTGCTCCCAGGTGGCGCGGCCGGCGTCGGTGACCTCGATCAGCCGGTTGCGCCGGTCGGCCGGGTCCGCGCGACGGGCAACGAAGCCGGGTCGCTCCAGGTCATCGATCAGGTACGTGAGGACGGTGCGGTCGATGCCGATCTCCTCGGCGATCGCGCCCTGGTTTCGGGCCGGCCCGTTGATCGCCGCGGTGAGCAGTTGGTAGCCCCGAGGGCCACCGGGGAAGTCGGCGAGCGTGTGCTCGGCCGCCCGGACGTAGCCGCGGAAGACGATCCCGAGCATCCAGCCCAGGTCGTCGTCGAGCGGATCGGGCCGGTCCGGCCGGTGAGTGGCACCCGTCATCCCCCGACAATACCGCAGCGGGACAGACCTTGCTGGCAGAAGATGTTCTGTGTGGCATAAGGTTATCGTCACGACGCATCACCCGAGGCGTCGGCGAATCGGGAGGCTCGCAGATGAGCGACTACGGCCACGACCTGGTCTTCGGCATCCTTCGTCACGCCCAGCGCTGGCAATCCGGACCGTACGGTCGGCGTCGCCGTCCTGGCCGAGCAGGTCGGGCTGGACCTGGTCACCTTCCAGGATCACCCGTACCAGCCGGCGTTCCTCGACACCTGGACGCTGCTGACCTTCGTCGCGGCCCGCACCGAGCCGGGTGCACCTGGCGGCGAACGTGACGAACCTGCCGCTGCGCCCGCCGGCCGTGCTCGCCCGCAGCGTCGCCAGCCTGGACCTGCTCAGCGGCGGCCGGGTCGAGCTCGGCCTCGGGGCGGGGGCGTTCTGGGACGCCATCGAGGCGATGGGCGGCCGGCGGCTGACCCCCGGCCAGGGCGTGCGAGGCGCTGGAGGAGGCGATCGAGGTCATCCGTGCAGCTCTGGGACGCCGAGACGCGCGGCGGAGTGCGGGTCGACGGCGAGTACTACCGGGTGGTGGGCGCCAAGCGCGGGCCCGCTCCGGCCCACGACGTCGCCGATCTGGCTGGGCGCGTACAAGCCGCGGATGCTCCAGCTGACCGGACGGCTGGCCGACGGCTGGCTGCCCACGCTGGGCTACCTCCGGCCCGGTGACCTGGCCAAGGGCAACGCGATCATCGACGACGCCGCCGCAGGCAGGCCGGCCGGTCCCCGCAGGACGTGCGCCGGCTGCTCAACATCGCCGGCGAGTTCTCGGCCGTCGGGCGCGGCCTCCTGAACGGGCCCGCCGAGCAGTGGGTCGAGGAGCTGGCCGAGCTGGCACTGACGGACGGCGTCGGCACCTTCATCCTCGGCAGCGACGACCCCGACGACCTGCGCCGGTTCGCCGGCGAGGTGGCCCCCGCCGTCCGCGAGCTGGTCGCGGCCGAACGTGACCGGGCGCGGCTCCGGGGCGTACGCCGGCACGCCGGAGCCGGAGCCGACGGCGGTCGCGGCGCCGGTCCGGACGAGCCGCGCCACCGCGACCGGCGGCGCCTTCGCCGTGGTGCCGACCCCGGACGACGGCGTACGGCGCAGCGAGCGGCGGGTGTGGGACGAGTCGACCCGGCCGAGCGGGCCCGCGCCCGACCCGGAGCGCACCTACACCCCGCAGGAGCAGGCCACCGGCGCAGCACCTCGTCGACGATCCACGACGGTCTGCGCGCCGAGCTGGACCAGATGCGCGATCTGATCGACCAGGTGGCGGCCGGCGCGATCGACGCCGGCGCCGCCCGGTCCGCACATCAACACGATGACCATGCGGCAGAACGACTGGACGCTCGGCGTCTACTGCGAGTCGTACTGCCGCATCGTCACCACCCACCACACGATCGAGGACCAGGCGTTCTTCCCGCAGCTGCGCGGCGCGCGACCCCCGGCTCGGCCCGGTGGTCGACCGGCTGGAGCAGGAGCACCACGTCATCCACGACGTGCTGGAGGGTGTCGACCGGGCCCTGGTCGCGTTCGTCGGGTCGTCCGGACGGCCTCGCCGAGCTGCGGGCCGCGGTCGACCTGCTGACCGACGCCCTGCTGTCGCACCTCGCTACGAGGAGCGGGAGCTGGTCGAGCCGTTGGCGCGGCTGGGCATCGCCTGATCGGCGGGGCACCGCGGCGGCCCGGGGTTGCTCCGATCTAACCTGAGAGACTACTCTCGAAACATGTCTCTCAAGAATCCGTACGGGGATTTCGAGATCACCGAGCCGCAGGCGCTGCGGGCGCTGGCCCACCCGGTCCGGCTGGCCATCCTCGAACACCTGCAGCGGCACGGCCCGGCGACGGCGACCGGGCTCTCGCCGCACGTCGGCGCCACGCCGTCGGTGGTCAGCTGGCACCTGCGGCACCTCGCGACGTTCGGTCTGGTCACTGACTGGGATGGCGCCACCAGCAAGCGGGAACGCTGGTGGCAGGCCGCTGCCCGGGGCTTCCGTTTCAGCGCGCCCGACAGCGTCGAAGGGCAGTCCGCCAGCCAACAGTTGCGTGGCGAGATGTTCGCCCGCAACGCCGACGCGCCCCAGCAGTGGCTGCTGCGGGAGGAGCCCCGACTCGACGCCGAGTGGCGCGCGCTGGCCGGCATGGCCGACACCCGGTTCGTGGCCACCGCCGACGAGCTGCGGCAGTTGGAGGAGTCGATCGAAGAGCTGATCGCTCCGTACGTGCGGCGCAAGGAGGAATCGGCCCCGGACGGCGCGCGGATCGTCCGGATGCTGCGCTACCTCCTGCCCGAGCCCAGCGACGACGACACGGCCACGCCATGACCACCACCGTGAGCCCTCCGGTGCCCCCGCCGGCTCTGCACCGCGACCGGCGGTTCCGCACCTTCTGGATCAGTGAGACGATCTCCCAGTTCGGCGACCGGGTCAGCGAACTGGCCCTACCGCTGATCGCCGTCACCCTGCTCACCGCGACACCCGTGCAGGTCAGCGTCCTCACCGCGTTGATCTGGCTGCCCAACCTGCTGGGCCTCTTCCTCGGGGCGTGGGTCGACCAGCGCACCCACAAGCGGCGACTCCTGATCATCGCGGACCTGATCCGCGCTGCGGTGCTGCTCAGCCTGCCGATGGCCTACCTGTTCGACGCGATCACCCTCACCCAGCTCTACCTGGTGGCACTGCTCACCGGCCTCGGAGCGGTCCTGTTCGCCATGGCGCGTCAGGCGTTCTTCGTCGCCCTGGTGCCGCGATCGGCGTACGTCGACGCGACCAGCAAGCTGAGCATGAGCCGGTCGCTGTCCTTCATCGCCGGCCCGGCCGTCGGCGGTGGGCTGGTCCAGGCGCTCAGCGCGCCGGTCGCGATCGTCGTCGACGCGGTGTCGTTCCTCGGCTCCGCGCTGCTGCTCAGCCGCATCCCGGTGACCGAGACGCCGCCCCCGCCGCGTCGGACGTCCACGCTCGGCCTGGTCCGCGAAGGGCTCACGCTGGTGCTGCGGCACCCGGTGCTGCGGGCCGCCCTCGGCTGCACCAGCACTGTCAACTTCTTCACCTTCATCGCCAGCGCGCTGCTGGTGCTCTACGCCAGCCGCGAACTCGACCTGTCGGCCGGCGCGATCGGCATCGCCTTCGGGTTCGGCGCGCTCGGCGGGTTCGCGGGAGCGGCACTCGCGCCGCGGATCTCGCGCGCCATCGGCCTGGGGCGCACCGCCATGATCGGCGCGGTGCTCTTCCCCGCGCCGCTGGCGCTGACCGCGCTGGTCTCCGGACCGACCTGGACGAAGGTGGCCATGCTGGCGGCCATCGAGCTCGTCTCCAGCATCGGGGTGATGCTGATGGACGTGAACCTCAACGCCCTGCTCACCGCCGTGACACCCGACGACGCGCTGCGGACGCCGGGCCGGTGCCTACAGCGCCGTCAACTACGGCATCCGACCGCTCGGCGCGCTGGTCGGCGGCACCTTGGGCACCACCATCGGGCTGCGGCCCACCCTGGCCATCGCCGGCCTCGGCGGGGTGCTGGCCGTGCTGTGGTTGCTCGCCTCACCGGTGCGCCACATCAGAACCCTCGACGAACCGGCGGCCTGACCGACGACGGCGGCGCGGTGTCCTGGGCCCGGGGCAGGCCGACACAGGTCAGGTGGTCTGCGCCAGCAGGATCCGGGCCAGCTCGGTGGGCTGGAGAACATCGGCCAGTGACCGGTGTCCATGGTGACCAGTCGCCACCGGTCACTGGTCAGCAGCTTGGCCACCGTGTCGTTGGGCTCGGGCCCGTCGAGCAGGCACTTGACGTACGTCGCCGGCAGCTCACCCAGCGGGCGGCTCACCACGGCCGGCTCGGTCAGCGTCGCGCCCGGATGCGGCGTGGAACCCTCGATCAGCCGGGCGACCTGTTCGTCGGTGAGACCCTGACCATCGAAGTCGGCCGCGCCGAGCGGCGCCCAGTCACCGCCATTGTCGGCGAGCTGCGCCTCGAACGCCGCCTGGCCCTGCCACCAGCCGGAGGCGAACGACCCACCGTCGACCGGCACCTCGGAGTCGACGAAGACCACCCGGGTCAGCCGATCGCCGATCCGCTCGGCGGCCTGACCCACCGGAATGCCCGAGTAACTGTGCCCCACCAGCACCACGTCGCGCAGGTCGCGGCGCTCGATCTCGTCGACGATGTCCTGCACGTGGGTCTGCTGCCCGGCCGGCACACCCCGCTTGTCGGCGAGGCCGGAGAGGGTGAGCTGGTGAGTGCCGTGCCCGCCCGCCCGCAGGGACGGCACCACCTCGTCCCACGCCCACGACCCCAGCCACGCCCCTGCCACCAAACACGAAATCAGCCATGGCCGGGAGCCTAAGGCCGGGCTACGACAGGTCCCTCGACGTACCGGGCCACAGCCTTTCACTCACCCGAATGGTCAAACAGAGTGTGCAGATTCGGCACGCGTAGCGCTGTGGCTGGCGCGTCGTTCCGCACAACGTAAAGCGCCCGCCCCCTGTCTCGGGGGCGGACGCTTTCGCGTGTCTGGTGTTGGCTACGACCGCTCGGCGACCTGGCCGACGAACGCGATCCACGCGGCCGGAGGGAAGGTGAGCGCCGGGCCCGACGGGTCCTTTGAGTCGCGCACCGCGACGACGCCCGGAAGGTTGTCGGCAACCTCGACGCAGTCGCCGCCGTTGGAGCTACTGCGGGTGCTTTTGCGCCAGAGGGCGCCGGTCAGGTCAGCCATGATCTTGCCTCTAGGTAGTCGATGGTTTGGCGGCGTGGAAGAGCCACCGAGCGCAGCGTATCCCAGGTGGCCCAAAGGGCGGCGGTGTCGTTGGTCAGCCGTCCGGCAGCCTGATCATCGAGGTAGGCGACATCGCCGTCTTCAGTGGTGGCGATGACGAATGGCCCCGCTTGCCCGGCGTGAAGGCCCGCGTCCAGCGGCAACACGTGAACAAACACATTCGGCCGCTGGGCCATCTTTGCCAGGTGGTCTAGCTGCGGATTCATGATTTGAGGGTCGCCACGACGAAGAGCGAATTCGTCAATCACCGCGACGAAGAGCGGGGGCTTGCGTCGGTCGAGCACCGCCGTTTGCCTGCGCAGCCGGGTCTCGACGTAGTCCGCGACCTCGTCTGGGCCGAGCACCCCACTGGCTAGCACCGCCGAGGCGTAATCGGGGGTTTGCAACAAGCCGGGAATGACCGCCACCTGAAAGGCGCGCAGGGCAGACGCCCGAAGCTCGGTCTCCACCCATGGGCGTAGCCACGCCGGTTCACGCCGCTTCAAGACGTCCGGCCAAATGTCCTGAGCCTCGCGGCCGAGCGCAGCGGCTGCGGCTGCGCGGTGGCGCGGGTGTGGGACCCGGCCGGGGTTGACCCAGCGCGCCACCGTCTTCGGGTCTACGCCGACCTGCTCGGCAAGACTTTCGACGGTCTCACCTGTGTCAGCCAATGCCGCTCGTAGCACCTGGTTCATGGCCACCTTCCAACGGACGTCTTCGACGTCTATAGAACGTATAACTACGTGGTGTAACCGTCCAGCTTCGGTGGGCAAGGTGCTTTGTAGACGGCGCGGCCGGTAGGGACCAGAACCCGGCGGACGCGTTCGTAACCGGGGCCGCCCCTGCCGGGCGAGCACTCACAGGGGCGGCCCTTTCCCAACGCGACGATCAGGGGAGCATTCGTGCCGGACCAGCCACTCAAACCGAAGCCTGAACTGAAGCCCGTGCGGAAGGTGGCGACGGGCGAAGTCCTGCACCTGACCCGCGCCGCGAGTGTGCAGTTCATGCGCCCGATCTTCGTGCGCGTGATTCGGGTACTCGACTGGCCGACGTACGACGGTTGGCTCTGGCTCGACGGTTACGAACTGGGCGCGAGCGGGGACGCTGTCGCAAGGCGTTCGCTGTTCGTCATGTTCGGCGGCCTGGTTTGGCGGGACCCGCCGGCACTGGCCTCGGCCTCCCGGCGGACCGCCGGCCGCCCGGTCACCCGTACGCCCGTGCGGGTGGGCTGATGCGCGACCAGCCGGAGCACAAGCCGTTGCGCCCGTCGTGGCGCTGCCCTAACTGCGGCATCCTCTGGCCCTGCTCCGCCGCGAAGCTACGCCTGCTAGGCGAGTTCCGCGACGATCGTCCGGGCCTGTTGGCGCACCTGGCGAAGGTTCAGGAGGAGGCGACGGCCGACCTGGAGAGGCTCAACCCGGACGCCGTACTGCCGGACTTGAACCCGCGCTTCGTCGGCTGGGCTGAACGCCGGTAGCCGTCTCAACCGCCCGCCCCGGCGCTGGTGCCTCGTCCCCCGAGGCTGACCACCCGGGGCGGGCCTTCGCCCTGAACGGTGGCGGCGAGCCGCTTCGGGGCCATGACGCAGTAGCTCTCGGTGAGCAGCTCGCCCACCTCCGCCCAGTCGGTGTTGTCGTCCAGGACCATGCCCATCACGTTCGGACTCCAGTCCGGTTTGTAGAAGGGGTGCCCCGTGGCGAGGAGCCCGGCGATCTCGTCGAGTGGCGACCGGAAGGTCAGCAGGCAGGCGGGCTGGTCGAGTGCGGCAGCCCGTGCGTGCACCGGCTGGCGATCGGGGTCGACGGTGAGCACGTGGGCGATGGTCCGCTTGCGAATCCGCCAGCGGGTGCCTACCCAGGCAGGCTCCTCGTAGGTCTCCGGCAGGCCGAGACAGATCGGCCGCAGCCGGTCGAGGACCTCGGGCGGGACGTCTCCGGGTGCGGTCACGGGCAACGACGCTAGCCGTACGGTGTGACAAGTTCCGCTCGTCGAACCCCACCCCGCCCGGTGGTGCGCGCCCTGCCGATCGGCCAGGATGGGCCGAGGGCGACCGTGGGCCGTCGCCCCGGCCCGACCGCCCGTGCCCGCTGAGGAGTGCCGTGCCGTCCACCCTGCTCTCCCGCCGCGACCTCGACTTCCTGCTCTACGAGTGGCTCGGACGTGCGAGCTCGCCGAGCGGCCGCGCTTCGCCGAGCACTCGCGCGAGACCTTCGACGCCGTGCTCGACCTCGCCGAGCGGATCGCCACCGAGCAGTTCGCGCCGCACAACCGCGCCGCCGACCTGGAGGAGCCCGCGCTTCGACGGGGAGCGGGTGCGGCTGATCCCGCGAGGTCGCGCGCGGCGCTGGACGCCTTCGCCGAGACCGGCCTGCTCGCCGCCGGCGCTGGACGACGAGGTCGGCGGCATGCAGCTGCCGCACGCCGTCGCGGCGGCCTGCTTCGCCTGGTTCCAGGCCGCCAACGTCGGCACGCGGCGTACCCGATGCTGACCATCGGCAACGCCAACCTGCTGCTCGCGCACGGCACGCCGGAGCAGGTCGACACGCTACGTGCGGCCGATGCTCGACGGGCCGCTTCTTCGGCACGATGTGCCTGTCCGAGCCGCAGGCCGGCTCGCTCGCTGGCCGACATCGCCACCCGCGCCGAGCCGCAGGACGGACGGCACGCTACCGGCTGATCGGCAACAAGATGTGGATCTCCGGCGGCGACCACGAGCTGGCCGAGAACATCGTCCACCTGGTGCTCGCCAAGATCCCCGGCGGCGCCGCCCGGGGTCAAGGGCATCTCGCTGTTCATCGTGCCGAAG
Source organism: uncultured Actinomycetes bacterium (assembly GCA_963790695.1). Classification (GTDB taxonomy): domain Bacteria; phylum Actinomycetota; class Thermoleophilia; order Gaiellales; family Gaiellaceae; genus VAXT01. The sequence continues at coordinate 291,798 of CAWBPX010000001.1, forward strand.
GTGCTGGTCGGCCCGGACGGCTCGCTCGGCGAGCGCAACGACGTCGCGCTGGCCGGGCTCAACCACAAGATGGGCTACCGCGGCACCGCCAACACGCTGCTCAACTTCGGCGAGGGCGCGCACACGCCCGGGCGGCCGCGCCGGCGCGGTCGGCTACCTGGTCGGCGAGCCGCACCAGCGGCCTGGCGTACATGTTCCACATGATGAACGAGGCGCGGATCGGCGTCGGCCTCGGCGCGACGGCGCTCGGCTACACCGGCTACCTCAAGTCGCTCGGCGTACGCGCGGACGCGGCCGCAGGGCCGGCCGGTCGGCGCCAAGGACCCGGCCGCCGCCGCAGGTGCCGATCATCGAGCACGCCGACGTACGCCGGATGCTGCTGGCGCAGAAGTCGCTACGTCGAGGGCGCGCTGGCGCTGGAGCTGTACTGCGCCCGGCTGGTCGACGAGCAGCAGACCGCCGCCGGCCGAGGCCGACCGCGAGCGCGCGCGCCTGCTGCTCGACGTGCTGACGCCGATCGCCAAGAGCTGGCCGTCGCAGTGGTGCCTGGAGGCCAACGGCCTGGCGATCCAGGTGCTCGGCGGCTACGGCTACACCCGCGACTACCCCGTCGAGCAGCACTACCGCGACAACCGGCTCAACCCGATCCACGAGGGCACCCACGGCATCCAGGCGCTGGACCTGCTCGGCCGCAAGGTGGTCATGGACGGCGGCGCCGGCCTGGCGCTGCTGGCCGACGACGATCGGCGACACGGTCGAGCGGGCCCGCGAAGGCCGGCGGCGAGGCGGCCGAGCTCGCCGAGCGCTGGCGCGCCGCGTGCGACCGGGTCGCCGCGGCCACCCGGCGGCTGTGGGCCGACGGCGATCCCGAGCTCGCGCTGGCCAACGCCACGCGCCTACCTGGAGGCGGTCGGCCACGTGGTGGTCGCCTGGATGTGGCTCGAGCAGGTGCTGGCGCTGCCGCCGGAGGGCGCCGGCGACGCGTTCCACGACGGCAAGCGGCAGGCCGCCCGCTACTTCTTCCGCTACGAGCTGCCCCGGACCGGGCCGCAGTTCGACCTGCTGGACGAGCCTGGACCGGACCACGCTGGACATGCGGCCGGACTGGTTCTGATCGGGCCCGCCGCCCGTCACCGTCGGCGGGACTGGTGGCTCATGGCCTGCCGTCCCTTGACGACGCCCCAGATGATCACGATCACCAGTGCGATCACGCCGATGATGATCAGCCAGCGGACCGCTTCGAGGAACAACCCGAGCAGGATCAGGATGCCGGCGACCACGCCGATGACCCAGAGCAGTGCACGCATGTCGACCTCCCGTGACCGGCCGCGCCTGGTGCGGCCGGCTCCGGCTTCTCGTTCCCCGTCCGGCCGACACCATGCGTGAGCGGCGCACCGGAGTCGATCAGGGGCCGGTACGCGCCACGTAGACGGTGTTGGCCGACTCCCGCCTGCAGCGGGTTGTCGAAGCGGACGACGTGCGCCTGCGACGTCGGCGAAGACCTCGGCGAGCGCCGGCTTGAACGTCGTCGTCCGGCGGGTCGTTCGACCAGAGCGCGAAAACGCCCGTCCGGGTGGAGCAGGGCGGCCAGGCGGCGCAGCCCGGCCGGCGTGTAGAAGGCGGCGTGGCTGGGGTGCAGCACGTGGCGGGCGAGTGGTCGACGTCGAGCAGGATGGCGTGGAAGCGCCGGCCCGGCGCCTCCGGGTCGAACCCGGTGCCGCCGGCCACCGCCGCGAAGAAGTCGCCTGCGACGAAGCGGCACCGCGGGTCGGCGGTCAGCGCGCGCCGCGACGGCAGCAGCCCGCGCCGGTGCCAGTCGATCACGTCCTCGATCGCCTCGACCACGAGCAGCGAGCGCACCCGGGGGTCCTCCAGCGCGGTGCAGGCGGTGTAGCCGAGCCCGAGCCCGCCCACGACGACGTCGAGGTCGTCGCCGGTCAGCGCGGCCAGCCCGAGCCGGGCCAGCTCGATCTCCGCGACCGTGAACAGGCTGGACATCAGGAACTCGTCGTCGAGCTTGACCTCGTAGACGTCGACGCTCGAGCGACGGGTCGCGACGGCGGCGCAGGCTGATCTCGCCGATCGGCGTCTCCCGCCAGGCCAGCTCCTCGAAACGCGCGCCCAAGGGTGTCCTCTCGCCGCCGGATTCGTCCACGGATGGTACCGGTTGCCCCGCGACGGGCGGCCACGCAGGGTCCGCAGAATCGACGCAGCGCATATCCTGTGCCCGGTCGATCCACCGGAGGGACTCATGCCGTCGCGGCAGGACCACTGCACTCCTACCAGTTCAAGCGTCCAGCGGGCTGTCGCCGCCCTGGTCATGCGGGAGACCGATCCCGCGCAGTCGCCGTTTCGGCGGCTGGCCGGCGCCGGCCTGGCCAGCGTCCTGGTGGCGGCGATCGGGCTCGGTGGTTTCGCCCTCTACGGCCTGTTCGCCGGAGGCGGCAAGGGGTGGCGCGACCCGGGTGCGGTGATCGTCGAGAAGGAGTCCGGCGCGCGGTTCGTCTACCGCGAGCAGAAGCTGCACCCGGTGCTCAACTACGCCTCGGCGCTGCTCATCGTCGGTGCGGACCGCTCGAAGACCGTCCTGGTGTCCCGACGCACGATCGACGGGGTGCCGCGCGGGCTGCCGTTGGGCATCGCCGACGCACCCGACTCGCTGCCCGCTCCGGGCCGGCTGGCCGCCACGGCGTGGACGGTCTGCTCGATGGTCCCGGCCGGCGCGGGCGTCGAGACGGCCGCTCCGCGCTGCTGATCGGCACCGAACCCGACGGCGGTCGGCCGTTGGGCGACGACGCGCTGCTGCTGCGCCACCCCGACGGCGGGCTGCACCTGGTCTGGCATCAGCGCCGCTACCTCGTCCGTGATCCGAGCCGGGTGCTGGCTGCGCTCGCCACCACCCGGGCCCAGGCGGTTGCGGTGGCGCCGGCACTGCTCAACGCGTTGCCCGCCGGCGCCGACCTCGCCCCGCTCGACCTGCCCGCGCTGGGTCGGTCCGCCCGTCGGGTGCCGGGTGCCGCGATCGGCACTGTCTATCTGGTGAGCAACTCCGGTGGGCGCCGGCAGTACGCGGTGGCGCTCGACGCCGGCCTGGCCGGCATCACCGAGTTGCAGGCGGGGCTGCTGCTGGCCCGCACCGGGCAGGTCGGGCCGGTGCCGATGACGTTGGGCCGGTTCGCCGCGCTGCCCACGGTTCCTGATCTCGCGCCGACGGGCCGAACGCTCCGCCACCGACCCCGCCCCGGCTCGCGACCGGCGACGGCGGGGCGCTCTGCACCCGCATCGGCGACGACGGCGGGGTTGGTGAGGTGCGCTGGGGCGTACCGCTGCGGGACCTGACGGCAGTGCCCCGCACCGCGCCGACCGGCGGCGCGGTGCTGGCCGACCACGTGGTGGTGGAGCCGGGCCGCGGCGCGGTGGTCGAGGCCGCCGCGGCGCCGGCGCGACCGGCGGCGCGGTTTCCGTGGTCACCGACCTGGGCCGACGGTACTGCTGGCCGACCGGGAGGTGCTCCCGATGCTCGGCTACCGCGACGTGCGGCCGGTGCGGCTACCGGCCGGGCTGGTCAGCCTGGTGCCTGCCGGTGCCACCCTCGACCCGGCCG
>CAWBPX010000002.1:0-643159 GCA_963790695.1 uncultured Actinomycetes bacterium
AATCGAACCCGCGTCCGCCGTCGCACCGGTTGAACGTCTACAAGCTTAGGCTGCCGTTGGAATTCGCCCGCCGGCAGGTTGGCAGCCGACCAACCGCCGGGCTAGCCATCCTTTGGTGTCGCGCTTCGGGCGATTGGCTCTCCCTAGGCGCCGAGCCCGTTTTCTGACACCGCTGCCCGAGCCACGGGCCGAGCTCGGAGCGATGCGCCTCACTGTGGTTTAAGCAGCGAGAGCGAGTGCGTCGTTGTTCTTCGCACTTGCGTTTTGTCCCGGTTGTTTTACGAGGCCGACCGGGGACCTCGGCTTGCAGCTCAACCGGAGAATCGACCACGTCGAAACCTGATCGCCCCCGTATGTTGCCCTTAGTGTAGCCACGTGTGGCTCGTCCTCTTCGACGTCGACAAGACGCTCTTCATGACGAGCGATCCGCTCATGGGGCGGGCGACCACGGAGGCGATCGAGACGGTCTGGGGCCGGCGGCTCGCCCACGACGCGATCAGGTACGTCGATCACCCGGGACAGACGGCCACGCGAATCACGCGTCTGCTGCTTCGGGCCGACGGTCTTTCCGACGACGAGATCGACCAGGGAATCGAGGACTGGTGCCGGGAAGCCTCGGCCCGCTACCTCGAGCTGCTGTCCCACACCGACACGAGCGAGTGGCGCGCCGCGGAGGGAGCCGCAGAGGCGATCGCGAGAATCGAGCATCGCGCGCTCCTGACGGGAAACCCCGAGCCGGTGGCTCGAGCCCGGATGGAGATCATCGGCCTCGACCACCTCTTCCCCCGAGGCCAGGGCGCCTTCGGGTGCGAGGCCGAGGACCGCGCCGAGCTGATCGGCATCGCGCGTCAGCGAGCCGGCGACTGGCCTGCCGAGCAGACCGTGGCCGTCGGCGACACACCGGCGGACATCTCCGGAGCCCGCGCCGCGGGAATCCACGTGATCGGCTTCGGCGCCGAGCCTCGAAGGAGCCGACGCGGTAATCGAGCACATGTCCGAGCTTCCGGACGCGCTCGAGCGGCTCAGCGCCGCGACTTGACCGCGCGCTCGATCTGCCGGTCGGCTTCGCGCTTGGCGATGTCGCGCCGCTTGTCGCGCTGCTCCTTGCCCTTCGCGAGCGCGAGCTCGACCTTGACCCGGCCCTCCTTGAAGTAGAGCCGAACCGGCACGAGCGTCAGCCCCTTCTCGCGCACCTTCCCGTACAGCGAGTCGAGCTCTCGCCGGTGCAGCAGCAGCTTGCGGTCACGCTCGGGCTCGTGGTTCTGGGTGCCCGCCTGGTCGTACGGGTCGATGTGAACGCCCACGAGCCAGGCCTCACCTTCGCGCACGTCGGCGTAGGCCTGAGCAAGGCTGACGCGCCCCTCTCGCAGCGACTTGACCTCGCTTCCGGTCAGCACGAGACCGGCCTCGAAGCGCTCGAGGAGCTGGTAGTCGAACCGCGCCTTGCGGTTCTCTGCGATCGGCTTTCCACCGGCCATGCGTCGATTGTAGGTTCGGGGCTCGCGTTCCATCTGCCACCATTCCAGTAGATGAGGCAGCGACTCACGTGGCTCTCTACTGCGCCTCTGATGCTCGGAGGGCTCGTCGCCGGGCACGCGCTGGGCTACCGACTCGCGTTCGCCGATCCGCACGCGCGCGCCGACGCGCTCGCGCACAGCGGACACTCGTACTTCGCCTACGTGCCGCTGGCCCTCGCGGTGAGCCTCGGCGTCCTGCTCGCGGGGCTCATGCTCCAGGGTGCGGCCGCCTTCCGCGGGGAGCCGCGCCGGGCGGCGACATCGCCGTTGATCGTGCTCCTGCCGCCGATCGCGTTCCTCGTCCAGGAGGTCACCGAACGGCTGCTCCACACCGGCCAGGCTCCCATGGACGCTTCCGCTGCAGCCCGCGTTCCTGTTCGGGCTCGCCCTGCAGCTGCCGTTCGCTCTGGCGGCGCTGCTCGTCGCCTGGGCGCTCGACTCCGCCGCGCGCGCCGTCGGTCGTGCGTTGAGCGAGCGCCCGCGCCTCGTCTTCCAGGCTTTCGTCCCCCAGCCCGTCAGAGTCGCCGCCGCTCCCGCGGCCGGCCGGCCTCGCGCGGGGCTACGGGGAACGCGCGCCGCCTCTTCGCTAGAGACTGTCCACGGTCCTAGCGAAGGAGCTCCTTGAAGAGAAGTTGGCTCGTCATAGCGCTCGTCGTGACTGCCCTGGCTGCGGTCCCGTCCGCGTACGCGCACGCGATCCTCCAGCAGTCCACGCCGAGCAACAACTCGGTGGTGCGGACGAGCCCGCGCACGGTCTCGCTTCAGTTCAACGAAGCAGTCGAGACGGCGTTCGGCTCGATCCGCGTCTACGGCTGCGGCGGGGGCCGGGTCGACTCGGGGAAGATCCTGCGTCCGAGCAAGAGCTCGGTCGCGGTCGAGATCCACCGCAAGCTTCCCCAGGGCACGTACACGGTCACCTGGCGCGTGATCTCGGCGGACGCGCACCCGGTCGCGGGCGCGTTCGTCTTCAACGTCGAGAAGGCGAGCGCAAGCGGCTCGTGCAAGCAGGTCTTCAACGCGAAGACCCCGGACACGGTGGACGCGCTCTTCAAGTTCATGCGCGGTCTCGACTTCGCGCTGATCCTGCTCGTCGTCGGCGGCGCCGTCGCTCTGATGGTCGTCCTTCGAACGGCGGCTGCCGAGCTGCGCGCTCGCCTGTACCGGATCCTCGCCGGCCTGGCGTTCGGGCTCGTCTTCGTCGGCGCGCTCTGCATCGTGCTCCAGGGGGCTGTCGCAGGCGGGCTTCGGCCTGAGCGAGGCGTTCCGCTGGTCGACCGTGGACTCGGTGCTCCAGACGCGGTTCGGGAAAGCGTTCCTCTGGCAGATCGGGATCGCCGTCGTCGTCGGGGCGCTCGCGCTGCTTGCGAGCCGCTCGCGGAAGCTCGAGGCGTTCCCGCTCTTCGGCGTGCTGCTCCTGCCGACCGTTGCCGCGGCCGGACATGCGCGGACGAGCGGGACGATCGCCTTCCTCGCCGATCTCGTGCACCTGTCGGCCGCGTCCTGCTGGGTCGGAGGCCTCGCCTTCACGGTGCTCGCCCTGATCCTCGCCGGGGCCGACCGCTGGCCGCTCGCGGCGCGGGCCGTGCCTCGCTTCTCGATCCTGGCCGTCGTCTCGGTGATCGCGCTGATCGCGGCGGGCAGCCTGCGCGGCTACGAGGAGGTGAGGGCGTTCCACGGGCTCTGGGACACGACCTACGGCAAGCTCCTGCTGGCCAAGATCGCGCTCGTCCTCCCGCTGCTCGGCGCTGGGCGCCTACAACAACCGCTACGCGGTACCGAAGCTGAAGAGGGAGGCCTGCTCGGCCGTCGAGCAGCGCCGCTTTCTCCGTACCGCGGGCGCGGAGCTCGCGATCATGGCGGTGATCATCGGCGTCACGGCCGTGCTCGTCACGGAGCCCCCGGCGAAGGCGTCGGTCTCGGCGCCGAAGTACGCGACCGACACCGTCCCGCTCGGACCGCTGGAGCTGAACTACATCGTCGAGCCGGCCAAGACCGGCCCGAACACGATCCACCTGTACTTCTTCAAGCCGAAGAGCGGCTTCCCGGCCAGCGTGGACGACGCCAAGCTTTCGGCGACGCTCCCCAGCGAGGGGCTGGGACCGCTCCGCATCCCGCTCCAGAGAATCGTGCCCAGCCACTACACGACCTCGGCCGGCGTCTTCCCGGCCCCGGGCGACTGGCAGGCCACCGTCGAGGTGCGCCAGGGCGCGTTCAACTCGTACACCCAGACCGTCACCATCCCCATCAGAGAGGGCTGACATGCGAAAGACAGTCGTCGTTCTAGCGCTGCTCGGGCTCGCAGTCGTTCCTGCCGCGTCGGCTCACGTCGAGCCGAGCCCGGAGAAGGTGCCCGCCGACAGCGTCTCCCGCATCACCCTGTCCGTCGAGGGCGAGGAGAACGTGCCCGCGGTGAAGGTCACCGTCCAGATGCCGGTCGGCGTCACCGACGTCATCGCTCACCCGGCTCAGGGCTGGAGGCATTCCGTCAACGGACGCCTCGTCTCGTGGTCGGGCGGCAGGATCCCGCACGGCGCCGAGGGCAATTTCCAGTTCAGCGCGCAGTTCCCGAACACGCCCGGCCAGGTGCTCGTGTTCCCGTCGCTCGTGACGTACGCGGACGGGAAGGTCGTGCACTGGATCGGCGCGGAGTCGTCGGACACGCCGGCTCCCCGGGTCACACTGACAGCCGCCACGGGCCGCACCCGGCCTCCGCCTCCGCCGCCTCCTCCGACCACGACGACGACCGTCGACACCGTCGACCCGAGCGACGACGACAGTGGCAGCAATACCTGGATCTGGGTCCTCGTCGCAGGCGTGGCTCTCGCCGCGATCGCGGCCGCCGTCTTCTTCGGGAGGCGCCGCGCGTGAAGCGTGCGCTCGTCCTGGCCGTCCTCGCGAGCGGCCGTCCTTGCTCCCGGCGCCGAGGCCCACTTCGGCACCGCGAAGCTCGGGTACAGCTCGACGATCAAGAAGGTCGAGCCGCGCATGCCGGGCCTGCGCTTCAAGATCCTGTACGGCGACGACCAGGTCTGGCTCGACAATCGCAGCGGCAAGACCGTGGTCATCAAGGGCTACAGCGGCGAGCCGTACCTCCGCTTCGCCCCGGCCGGGATCTTCGTCAACGTCCGCTCGCCTTCGAGCTTTCTGAACCAGGATCGGTATGCGCGCGTGCAAGTCCCGAAGTCGGCGAGCGCAAAGGCCGATCCGAAGTGGGAGAAGCTCGCGGGCGGCGACGTCTGGGCCTGGCACGACCACCGGATCCACTACATGAACCCGATCCCGCCTCCGCAGATCAAGGCCGAGCCGCGCAAGCGGCACCACGTGTTCGACTGGAAGGTGCCGGCGACGGAGAACGGCAAGAAGTTCTTCATCGCGGGCAGCCTCGACTACAAGCCGCCTCCGAAGAACGACTTCCCGTACGGGCTCGTCATCTCCCTCGCCGCCCTCGTCGGGGCCGGGATGATCGGCCTCTTCGCGCTCCGCCGCGTCCTGATTCGCTCTCTGAAGTAGTAGTAGCCAGCTCGATCTTGCCTTCCGACTTGCGGATGTCGGCGACCTTGACGTCGATCTCGTCGCCGAGCCGGTAGCGCCGGCCGCCCCTGCGCCCGACGAGCGCGGTTCCGAGCTCGTTCAGCTCGTAGTAGTCGCCGTGCAGCCGGCGGGCGGGCAGGAAGCCCTCGAAGACGTCTCCGAAGCGGGCGAAGAGGCCCGAGGGGATCAGCCCGATCACCTCGCCCGCGAACGGCTCTTCCCAGCCGCGCTCGAAGAGCGTGCTCTCGAGGAGCCACGCCTCGCAGATCTCGTCCGCCCGGTATTCGACGTCGGAGGCGGCGCGCTCGGTCTGGGACGTGTGCTCGGCGACCTCCTGCAGATCCTTCGGCGGCTGATCGTCGCCGCGGCCGAGCTCGCGGAGGAGCGCGCGATGAACGACGAGGTCCGGGTAGCGCCGGATCGGCGAGGTGAAGTGCGTGTACGCGACGCTCGCGAGGCCCGGAGTGGCCGAGGTTGCGCGGGTCGTAGCGCGCCTGCTTGAGCGCGCGCAGAACGAGCCCCGGGAACGCCTCCCTCCCACGCCCCGCGCTCTTGACGTACTCCGCCACGCGTTCGCTCGCCTCGGCCGCGACCCGCGCCGCGTCCGACGGGCTCATGCTCTCGGACTTCGGCGCCGGCGGGGTCGGAACCTCGAGGTCGGCGAGCTTCGAGAGCAGGAGCTCGACCGACTGCGGCTCGGGCTGCTCGTGGACCCGGTAGAGCGACTTCGCCTTGCGCCCCACGGTAAAGGCGGCCACGGCCTCGTTGGCGGCGATCATCAGCTCCTCGATCAGCGCATGGGCACTCGGCTCGGCCTCGAGCCAGGCGCGCTCGACCCCGCCGCGCCCGTCGAACGCGAAGTTGGCCTCCGGGCGCTCGACCCGAAGCGCGCCGCGGGCGAAGCGGCGGCGGCGCAGCTCGGCCGACACGCTGTCTGCGAGCCGGACGTCGTCGGCGAGCTCGTGCTGCTCCTTGCCCTCGAGGATCCGCTGCACCTGCCCGTACGTAAAGCGCTCCCGGCTGCGGATCACGGAGCGGTGGAAGCTCGGCGTCCCGTCCGGCGCGAACTCGACGGTCAACGTCAGCCGGTCCTCGTTCGGCCGGAGTGAGCACGCCTCGTCGGCCAGCTCGTGCGGAAGCATCGGCGCGACGAGGCCGGGGACGTACACGGAGTTCCCGCGCTGCTCGGCGCCGCGGTCGAGCGGAGAGCCCGCCGGGACGAAATAGGACACGTCCGCGATGTGCACCCAGACCCGCACGCCGTCGCCCTCGCGGCGGACCGAGATCGCGTCGTCGAAGTCCTTGGCCGTGTCGGGGTCGATCGTGAACGTCGTCAGCTCGCGGAAATCGGTTCGACCCTCGAGGCTCGGCTCCGGCACGTCATGCGGCTCGAAGCCCTCGCGGAGGCCTTCGTCGACCATGAGCGCCTCGAGGACGTCTTCGATCCGCTTCGCCGAGCCGATCACCCGGCGGACGCGGGCGCGGCCGCGGCCCTCGGTGACGTCGACCAGGTCGCCCGGCCGAGCGTCGCCCAGCCCTTTGCGGTCGACCGTGATCGGTGTCCCGGGCACGAAGTACGGCTCGCCGACGACGAGCTTGCCGCGCTTGTGAGCTCGACGATCACTCGGCCCCTGGCTGTTGACTCTCGGTTTCCTGGGGCGTCGCTGGCGGCGTGAGGCCGGAGGGGACAGTGTTGCGCAACACGGCCCCGGAGGGCATCGCGGCGTCGGCGGCGCCAGGTCGGCGCGGAGCCCGGCTTCGCCGGGCGGGAGCGGCGACCGGCCAGGGAAGCGAGATGACTCGGAGGAAACGGCGCATCGTGATCGACGAGCCGGCCGCGCCGAGCAGGAGCCCGAGCATCAAGACGAGGAACGCCGTGTACTCGAACGCGATCGCGTTCACATCCTTGCCCGCGTCGAGCCGGCCGATCGTCGCCGGCAGCACGAGCTCTTTCCCGAGGAAGAGGAGCACGACCGCCGCGGCGGCCCCGAGCAACCCGGTCAGCAAGCCCTCGACCATGAACGGGCCGCGGACGAACCAGTTCGAGGCACCGACGAGCTTCATCACTTCGATCTCACGACGGCGCGCGAAGATCGAGAGCCGGATCGTGTTCCCGATCAGGATCGTCGCCGCGCCGAGCAGGATCACGATCGCGAGCACGGACAGGACTTCGAAGATGTGCGCGACGCGCAGGATCCGGGTGGCCGTCTTCTTGCCGAAGTTCACCTTCTCCACGCCGGCGGGCGGAGGGTCGAGGCTGTTCGCGATCGCGACCACGTCCTCCCCGTGCTTCGGCTTCACCTTGAACGCGTCCGGGAACGGGTTCGCGAGGACGTTCGCGACCATGTCCGGCGCCTTCTTCTTCATCTTCTCGAGCGCCTGCTGCTTGGAGATGTACTCGACGTTCCCGGGGCCGATCCGCGGATCGTTCTGGAGCTTGAGCCGGACGGCGTTCTTCTCCGCGACCGTCACCTCGTGGTCGCAGGTGGTGCGGGTGCAGAGGTAGACGTTGACGTCGAGCTGGCCCTTCGCGTGCTCGGACCACGAGCGGGCCCACGTGCCGAGGCCGATCAGCAGGCCCACGAGGAACATGCCGATCAGAACGGTGAGCGCGGCGGCCAGCGTCGTGGAGAGGCTCGCGGTCAGCGAGCGCCAGGCCTCGGCGACGACGACGCGGAGCTTCACTCGGCGTAGCCCCCTCGGCGCTCGTCGCGCGCGAGTCGCCCTTCCTCGAGCGCGATCACGCGGCGGCGCATCTTGTCGACCATCTCGCGGTCGTGGGTGACCATCAGCACTGTCGTCCCCGAGCGGTTGATCCGGTAGAGGAGCTGCATGATCCCGACGGACGTGTCGGGGTCGAGGTTCCCGGTGGGCTCGTCGCAGACGAGGAGCGGCGGGTGGTTGACGAACGCGCGCGCGATCGAGACGCGCTGCTGCTCGCCGCCGGAGAGCTCGTCGGGATGGGAGCTCATCTTGTGCGCCAGGCCGACGAGGTTCAGCACCTCTGGCACCTTGCGCCGGATCGAGTCGGTGCTCTCGCCCTGCACCTTGAGCGCGTAGGCGACGTTCTCGGCCGCGGTGCGGTTCGGGAGCAGCTTGAAGTCCTGGAAGACACAGGCGACGTTGCGGCGCAGCTGCGAGACCTTGCGCCGCGGAAGGCGGCCGAGGTCGCGGCCGGCGACGATGATCCGGCCCGAGGTCGGCTCGAGCTCCTTCAGCAGCAGGCGGATGATCGTCGACTTGCCGGAGCCCGAGGCGCCCACGACGAAGACGAACTCGCCCTTGTCGATCACGAAGGACACGTCCGAAAGCGCGTGCACGTTCGGCTCGTAGACCTTCGTCACGCCTTCGAAGACGATCATCGAGCGCGCGGACGCAGCCTGCGGCGTGCCGTGGCCGTTCTGCTCCGCTGGCGCGACCGCCGGGGTTTCCGGCGCTTCTATCTGGACGATGTCTTCCTGCACGGGGGTCGAAAGGTGCGGCGCTTGCGGACCGCTCCCGGCTTCATGAACAGCCCCGGAGTCTAGCGAAAGCGCCTGCTATCCCTAAACAGTTCGCCCCGCGGCTCTTGCCAGAAGGTACGCCTGGACGAAGCCGTCGAGGTCTCCGTCGAGCACTCCCTGCACGTTCCCGACCTCGTGCTCTGTGCGGTGGTCCTTTACGAGTTGATACGGGTGAATGACATAACTGCGAATCGCATTTCCGCCGAAACCCATGTTCACGTCTGCCGCGCTCCTTGGCCATTTCGGCTTCGCGCTCCTCCACGGCCTGTTCGGCGAGGCGGGAGCGGAGGATCTTGAGCGCGGTCGCCTTGTTCGAGGACTGGGAGCGCTCGTTCTGGACGCTGACGACGATCCCGGACGGGAGGTGCGTGATGCGAACGGCCGAGTCGGTCTTGTTCACGTGCTGGCCGCCGGCGCCGCTCGCGCGGTACGTGTCGACCCGGATGTCGGCGTCGTCGACCTCGATCGCGGCGTCGTCGGCCAGGAGCGGGCTCGGGATCACCTGGGCGAACGACGTGTGGCGGCGATGGGCCTGGTCGAACGGGGACAGGCGGACGAGACGGTGCTTGCCGCGCTCGGCCCGGAGGATTCCGTACGCGTTCTCGCCCTCGACCGTGAAGGTCGCGGACTTGAGTCCCGCCTCCTCTCCCGGGCTCGCCTCGAGGACTTCGGTCTTGAAGCCGCGGTTCTGCGCCCAGCGCTCGTACATGCGGAGGAGCATCTCGGTGAAATCCTGCGCGTCGGTGCCGCCGGCGTCGGACTGGATGGTGACGACCGCGTCGCCCGCGTCGTACTCGCCCGAGAAGAGCGCGTCCTCCTGGAGGCGTTCGAGCTCGCTCTCGAGGGGGCGCAGCGACGTCTCGATCTCGCCGGCCATGTCGCCGTCCATGGCGAGGAGCTCCTGCGCGTCGTCGTACTCCCGGCGGAGGCGCTCGTAGCGCTCGAGGCGCCTCTGGACGCGGGCGTGCTCGGACGAGATCTGCGCCGCTCCCTGCTGGTCGTTCCAGAAGCCGGGCTCGCCCATCTTGGCCTCGAGCTCGGCGGCGCGCTGCTCTAGCCGGTCCGGGTCAAAGGTAATCACGGACCCAGTCGAGCTGGGCCCCGATCTGCTCCAGGCGTTCGTCGAGTGAGGCGGCGTCTGCCATGCAGGGATGCTAGCGACCGCTGCTTGAGATCATCGCGCCATGGTCGGCGACTTCCCAGGCTGGCATCGGGTCGGTCGCGGTCACTCCTTTCAGTTCTACGCGACGGACGACGAGGTCGCCGAGTGGCTTCTGGAGACGCTCCCGGCGGAATTCGCCCCGTACATCGTCTTCCGCGAAGATCCGAAGCCACCGAGGTTGGTCGTGCACGAATGGGACATCGCCGACATTCGGCGATCGTTCACGGAAGATCGAGATGCGCGCCACTGGATCAAGTCTGCCGTCCTTTCACCTGACCTGAACGCAAGCGACATCTCCGTGTCGAGCGACCTCGGCAAGCTGAGCTTTAGCGGTCTGATCTCCGTCCGGCTCGGCCCCGATTGGAAAGGGCGGCGCGAAACCACAGACCTGGGGTTGATCGACCGAATCCGCCATGACAGGACGGGTGAGGAGCAGCGGCAGCCGGAGTACCGAGAGATCTTCGAGCGGCTGCGGCGTGCGATGCGCAAGCGCCTGGTCGTCGACACCGATGACTGGCCGATGACCGTCCGCGCGGAAGCCGCGCAGGCGTCCGGCGCCGTCACCTTCGCCGCCGCGATCCGCCGTCGGACATAAGCAACATGTCTGGTGCCTGGCACCGGACATGGGCGAGTCCGACATGGACGCTTCGTCACCACCCGCTTGCTGAAGCCGCCGTTACGAGGCCGCGGGGCCTTTGCGAACACGTCCGGTGCCTGGCACGGGACATGACCCGTTCGGTCCATCGGTCGCGATGGCAGCTGCCATAACGAAGTCCTCATAGGCGAGTCGTATGCTCGGAGGGATGAGATTGCTCGTCGTCGGCGCCTGTGCCCTCGCGGCTGCGGCCCTATCCGGCACGTCCTCGTCGACAGCTCCGCCCGCCTTGCTCACGTACTCGATCAGCTACCGATCGCTCGGCCACCCCACTGGGCCGCTGAACGGTCGCATCTGCCTCGCGTATCCGGACGGAGCTCACGCTGTTCGCGTTCTGAGCAAGGGCTGGTATCGCGAGCCTGCCTGGTCACCAGGGGGCCGATACCTCGCGTACTCCCGCCTGACGACCGCCCGCGAACAGAAGCGGATCAGGAACAGGCCGGTCTTCGAGATCTTCCTGGCAACCGCCCGCGGGCGAATCATCCGGGACCTGAGCAAGGGGACGTCCGTCTTCAACATGCAACCGGCCTGGTCGCCCGACGGCCGCCGGCTCGCCTTCACGAGCGCGTACCACGGGTCGATCATCAGCGTCGTCTCGCGAAAGGGCGGGTCGCCGTACACGGTCGCGGTCCGCGGCAAGCGCGCCGACCTGGACCCGGACGGGACCCGGATCGTCTTCGCGGGCGACGACGGCATCGCGTCGGTTCGTCCGGACGGGCCGCCCGACCGCAGAGCTGATCGTGCCCGGGGCGACCGCCCCCGCTCTCTCACCCGACGGAACGAAGCTCGCGTACATTCGACAAACGCTTACGGACGAGTCCGACGTGTACGTCGCAAACGCGGACGGCACCGGCGAGCGGCGCCTGACCACCACTCCTGAGAGCGAGTGGGGGCCGAAGTGGTCACCCGACGGGAGCCTGATCGCCTTTACGCGCTGGAAGTTCGATCCGTCGAGGACCGGCAATGGATTTCCGTCGTGCGGAGCGACTCGGGTCAGGAGGACGGCGGTCATTCGCGGCCCGCACAGCGCTTTCGATCCGTCCTGGCGCCGGCCGGTCAACCTCCCGCGGGCCAAGCGGCCGCCCTGCTTCTAGCTACTAGGCGACGGCGCTCAGCGCGGTGAGGACGAGGACGGCCCGCCGGTCTCGTGCGTGCCGGTGTCGGGCTTCGTCGGAGGCGGTGGTGTCGGCCGGACGACGGCTACGCGCCGTGACACTTCTTGAACTTCTTCCCTGACCCGCACCAGCAGGGATCGTTCCGGCCGATCTTGTCCCGGTCCGCGGTCACGCGCTGCTGCGTCGCAACCGCGCCGCCGCCGCCGCCGCCGAACCCGGTGCTCACGGCCGCCGCCTCACCGCCGAGGCCCGCAGCCGCGATCGCGTCCGCGCCCGCCAGCGACTCGTGCTCGTAGGCGAAGCCGCCGCCGTCCACGTCGTCCGTCCGGATGAGCTCCTCGGCCTCGCGGGGCTCGATCTGCGCGTGGAAGAGGAGCATCAGGACCTCCTCGCGGATCAGCACGCTCAGCTCCTCGAACATCGAGTGCCCCTCCCCGCGGTACTCGACGAGCGGATCCTTCTGCGCGAACGCCCGCAGATGGACGCCCTCCCGCAGGTAGTCCATGTTCTCGAGGTGCTCGCGCCAACGCGTGTCGACCACCTCGAGCACGATGTACCGCTCGACCTCGCGCGCGATCTCGTCGCCCCAGAGCTTCTCCTTCTCGTCATACAGCTCGCGGGCCTCTTCGCGGAAGTCCTCGATCAGCGCCTCGCGGGTGACAGCGTCGAGATCCTCCCGCAGCTCCTCGACCGTGACGTCCGCGTCCGTCAGCCCGTTGAACGCCTGGACGAGCCCGTCGAGGTCCCAGTCCTCCGCGTACTCGCCCTCGGTGTGCAGGGTGACCAGCCGCTCGATCAGGTCGTCGGCCCAGGCCTGGATCTCTTCGGACAGATCCGCTCCCTCGAGCACCTGGCGCCGCTGCGCGTAGATCACCTCGCGCTGCGTGTTCAGGACGTCGTCGTACTTGAGGACGTTCTTCCGCGAGACGAAGTTCTGCTCCTCGACCTTCTTCTGCGCGTTCTCGACCTGCTTCGAGAGCAGCCCCGACTCCATCGGCTGGTCGTCGGGCACCTTGAAGCGCTCCATGATCCCGTGGATCCGGTCGCCGGCGAACAGACGCACGAGATCGTCGTGGCCGGACAGGTAGAACCGCGACTCGCCAGGATCGCCCTGACGGCCTGAGCGGCCGCGCAGCTGGTTGTCGATGCGCCGCGCCTCGTGGCGCTCGGTGCCGAGCACGTACAGCCCGCCGAGCTCCTTGATGTCGTCGGAGAGCTTGATGTCGACGCCTCGGCCGGCCATGTTCGTCGCGATCGTGACCGCGCCGCGCTCGCCCGCGTCCTTGATGATCTCGGCCTCGCGCTCGTGCTGCTTCGCGTTCAGGACGTTGTGCGGGATGCCGCGCCGCTCCAGGATCTTCGAGAGGTGCTCCGAGACCTCGACGGAGATCGTCCCGACGAGCACCGGCTGGCCCTTCTCGTGGCGCTCCTCGATGTCGTCGAGGACGGCGTTGTACTTCGCCTCTTTGGTCTTGAAGATGTAGTCGTTCTTGTCGTCACGGGCGACGTCCACGTTGGTCGGGATCTCGACGACGTGCAGGTTGTAGATCTCGACGAACTCCTTCTCCTCGGTCTTCGCGGTACCGGTCATCCCGGCGAGCTTCTCGTAGAGGCGGAAGTAGTTCTGCAGCGTGATCGTCGCGAGCGTGACGTTCTCCTCCTGGATGGCAACGCCCTCCTTGGCCTCGACCGCCTGGTGGAGCCCCTCGGACCAGCGCCGGCCTTCCATGATCCGGCCGGTGAACTCGTCGACGATCTTCACCTCGCCTTCCTGGATCACGTAGTCGCGGTCGCGGAGGAAGAGCGCCTGGGCTTTCAGCGCCTGGTTCAGGTGGTTCACGTACTGCATGTTGCGGGCGTCGTAGAGGTTCTCGATCCCCAGCGCGCGCTCGATCTTGTCGATCGTCGACTGAGCCGGCGACACGGTCTTGAACTTCTCGTCGTAGAGGTAGTCGGCGCCCGAGCGCTCCGTCTCGTCGATGCCCTTGCCCTCGCTCTTCTGCTTGCTGGGCTCTCCCGTGAGACTCTTCACGACGCGCGCGAAGTCGTAGTAGACCTGCGCCGCGGTCTCCGGCTCGCCGGAGATGATCAGCGGCGTGCGTGCCTCGTCGATCAGGATCGAGTCGACCTCGTCCACGATCGCGAAGGCGTGCCCGCGCTGGACGGTCCCCTCGAGCGTGACGGCCATGTTGTCGCGGAGGTAGTCGAAGCCGAACTCGGCGTTCGTTCCGTAGGTGATGTCCGCCGAGTAGGCGTCCGTGCGCTCGGCGAACGGCATCAGGTTCCGGATGAACCCGGCGCGGACACCCAGGGCGTCGTACGCCGGCTTGACCCATTCGGGGTCTCGCCTGGCGAGGTAGTCGTTGACCGTGACCAGGTGGACGTTCCGGCCGGTCAGCGAGTTCAGGTAGAGCGGCATCGTCGCGACGAACGTCTTTCCTTCGCCCGTCCTCATCTCGGCGATGTCGCCCTCGTGGAGGACGATTCCGCCCATCATCTGGACGTCGAAGAGGCGGACGCCCATCGTGCGCTTGAACGCTTCGCGAACCGTGGCGAACGCCTCGAACAGGATGTCCTCGAGCGTCTCGCCGTTCGCGACGCGCTGGCGGTATTCGGCGGTCTTGCCCTTCAGCTCCTCGTCGGAGAGCTTCTCGAGCTCGGGCTCGAGCGTGCCGATGTACTCCGCCTGACTGCGGAGCCGCTTGAGACGGCGTCCCTCGCCGACGCGGAGAACGCGCTCGAAACCACCGAAATCACCGCCGGACATCGTTCCTAGGGTATCGGCTCAGAGCGGGAGCACCGTAACCTCCCAGAGCGTCTCGTCGAGCCGGCTCGCGTGCACGACGAACGAGCCGAACTGCTGGGACGCGAACGTCTCCAGGCTCGGCACCTCCACCCTCGATTCGGCTCCGTCGACGACGATCCCGCGCAAGCCGTTGTTGACGGACATCTCCACCTCATCGCCCGGAACGTCCTCGGGGACCTCGACGATGTGCACCCTCTTGGCGGCGACCGTCCACACGTCCTCCTCCTGGCGGAACGCGTAGCCGTGGTACGGCGGGCGGACCTGTCCCCCGAGCGCGTCCGCGAGTGGGCTCAAAGCGTCGTCCGGTAGGTCGTCGTCGACGATCAGCGTGCCGTCTTCGAGCGCCACGTACTCGAGCTCGTCGCCCGGGAGATCGGGCGCACTGGGCGGTCGCGACGCCGTCCCACTCCCGGTCCCGCGGGATCCCGTGCACCGCAAGGAGCTCGCTGAGAGCACTCGGCCCGGGGAGCATCTTGACCAGCGAGCTCGCCTCGGGCCGTTCCTCACTCGCTCCGAGGGCGAGCTCGTCGTCGATCCCGTCGATGTCGAGCCCGGCCTCGGCCGCCAGCTGCTCGTGTATCGGCCGCTCGCGCCGGAAGAAGCCCAAGGCTGCTACGAGGGCTCGATCAGCCCGTAGTCGCCGTCGCGGCGCCGGTAGACCACGTTGATGATCTCGGTCTTCGCGTTGCGGAAGACGAAGAAGTCGTGGCCGACGAGCTCGAGCTGGAGCACGGCCTCCTCCGCGGTCATCGGGTACACCGAGAACTGCTTCATCTTCACGATCGACGGCTCGCTCCTCTTCCGGAAGCTCCAGCGGAGCAAGCTCGGGCGGCTCGCCGCCGTCCCGCGCGTGGCGCCTGGGCGCGACGCGCCGCTTCTCGCGGTACCGCTTGACCTGGCGCTCGAGCTTGTTCACGAGCTGGTCGATCGACGCTTTCATGTCCGCGGTCGCCTCGCGCGCTCGCAGCACGGGCCCTTTCGTCCAGACGGTCGCCTCGGCGATCTGGTTGTCCGCGATGGACGGGTTCGGCTCGACGAGGAGCTCGAGCTCGACGCGGGTCGGATCGCTCACGAGCCGGTCGAGCTTGCCCATCTTCTCCTCGGCGTACTGCCGGATCTGCTCGCTGACTTCGAGGTTCCGGCCCTTGACCTGGAGTTGCATGGGCACTGAAACCTATCTCACCGCCCGTGCGAAGGTCACCACCTCGACCCGGCGCGCGCCCGCCTTGCGCAGAGCGGTGGCCGCCGCCGAGACCGTGGCGCCGCTCGTGTAGACGTCGTCCACGAGCACGACCGCCCTCGGGCGCGGGCGCCGTCGCCTGAAACAGGCCGCGGACGTTGCGCCGGCGCTCGGCGAGCGTGAGGCCGC
Organism: uncultured Actinomycetes bacterium; assembly: GCA_963790695.1. Taxonomy (GTDB): domain Bacteria; phylum Actinomycetota; class Thermoleophilia; order Gaiellales; family Gaiellaceae; genus VAXT01. The sequence goes on from CAWBPX010000002.1 coordinate 15,659, forward strand.
GCTGCCGCGCCACTCCGGGCCTGCGCCGCAGGAGCGTCACGACGGGAAGCTGCCAGCAGCGGCCGAGCTCGGAGGCCAGGCGCTCGGCCGGATTGTGTCCGCGCTCGAGGAAGCGGTTGTCGTCGGCCGGGACGAACGTGAGCGTGTACGCGTCCGGGCGCGCGACGACGCCGTCGACGATCTCGGCTGCGATCCGCGAGAGCGAGCGCTGGCCCCGCTCCTTCCAGGCTCCGACGAGCCGCTTCGCCGCCTCGTCGTACGCGACTGCGGCGCGGGCGTGCGCGAACGCGATCCGCCGGCCGCTGCACTCGCGGCAGCGCTCCACCGGCCACGCGGTGGGCGCTCCGCAGCGCTCGCAGACGGGCCCCTGGAGCCGCCTCAGCGCGCCGTCGCAGGTCGCGCAGAGCGTCTCGCCGCCGCCGCCGCAGACGACGCAGCGGCGCGGGAAGACGAGATCGAGCAGCACCTGGCCACGCTAGCGGCCGAGGTTGTGCACGGAACCGCGCTAGCTCAGTGAATATTCCGGTGCGGACCGGAAGGCCGGCCCGCTGGCGCAGCATGTTGTCGGCCTCGAGCAGCTGCCGGAGATCGCCGATGTCGTGCCATTCGCCCTCGGCCCGGTAGCCGTACACCGGCTCGCGCGTGTGCAGCCAGACCATGAAGTTGCCCGGCGCGTCCGGCGGGTTCCCCTCCGCGAGGTAGCGCGGCAGGTGGGCGAGATGCTCGGCCCGATACAGGTACGCCGCGGTGGCCGCGAGGTCGCTCTTCGGCTCGGCCGGCTTCTCCTCGAGCCCGACCACGCGGTCGTCGTCGTCGAGCTCGACCACGCCGTACTGCTTGAGCAGCTCGCGGTCACCGAGGTCGCGGACGGCGATCGCGCTTCCGTCCTTCCCGCGCCAGAAGGCGACGAAGTCGGCGAGCGAGTAGCCGATCAGGTTGTCGCCCGCGACGATGAGCAGGTCCTCGCCCTCGAGGCCCCCGCGCTCGATCGCGAACGCGATGTCGCCGATCGCCCCCAGCCGGTCCTCGTTCGAGGTGGTGCCGTCGTCGTGGACGGTCACGTCCTCGGGGGCCCAGTCCCGGAACGCGCCGGCGAAGCGCGCGTTCGTGACGAGGTGGATCTCGTCGATGTCGTCGACCTCGCGCAGGCGGTCGACGAGGTAGTCGAGCATCGGCCGCTCCGCGAGCGGGAAGCAGCATCTTGGGGACGTCATCGGTGAGCGGCCGGAGCCGCGTGGCGTATCCGGCCGCCAGGATCAGCGCCTTCATCGAGGGACAGTCCCTCGTGCCGCTAGGAACAAGGGACAGTCCCTCATGAGGGACTGTCCCTGTAAGGGCCTGGCCCTCGTCAGGTGCCCTCGTCCCAGGAGGCGAGGTACTTCTCCTGCTCCGGGGTCAGCTCGTCCTTCTCGATGCCCATCGTGGCCAGCTTCAGCTTGGCGATCTCGGTGTCGATCTCCTCGGGCACGTCGTAGACCTTGCGCTCGAGCGAGGTCGCGTTCCCGACGATGAACTCGGCCGAGAGCGCCTGGTTCGCGAAGGACATGTCCATGACCTGGGCCGGATGGCCTTCCGCCGCGGCGAGGTTGACGAGCCGGCCGTCCGCGAGCAGATAGATCCGCCGCCCGCCGTCGACCACGAACTCGTCGACGAACTGCCGCGCCTCGCGACTCTCCGACGCCATCCCGCGCAGCGCCGGAATGTCGATCTCGACGTTGAAGTGCCCCGTGTTGGCGAGGATCGCTCCGTCCTTCATGACCTCCATGTGCTCCCGGCGAATGACGCCCTTGTCGCCGGTCGCGGTCACGAAGATGTCGCCGACCTCGGCCGCCTTCGCCATCGGCAGCACCTCGAACCCGTCCATGACCGCCTCGAGCGCCTTCAGCGCGTCGACCTCGGTCACGATCACGTGCGCGCCCATGCCCTTGGCCCGCGTCGCGAGCCCGCGGCCGCACCAGCCGTAGCCGGCGACGACGAACTTCGACCCGGCGAGCAGCTTGTTCGTCGCTCGCACGATCCCGTCGATCGTGGACTGGCCCGTCCCGTAGCGGTTGTCGAACAGGTGCTTCGTGTTCGCCTCGTTGACCGCGATGATCGGGAAGCCGAGCGCCCCGTCGCGCTCGAGCGCCTTCAGGCGGATGACGCCGGTCGTCGTCTCCTCGGTGCCGCCGACCACGTCGCCGAGCTGCTCGCGGCGATGCGCGTGCAGGACGCCGATCACGTCGGCGCCGTCGTCCATCGTGATCTGCGGCTTGTGGTCGACCGCGGCCTCGATGTGCTGGTAGTACGTGTCGTTGTCCTCGCCCTTGATCGCGAAGACGGAGACGTCGTACTCGTCGACGAGCGCGGCCGCGACGTCGTCCTGGGTGGAGAGCGGGTTCGAGGCGCAGAGCACGACGTCGGCGCCTCCCGCCTTCAGCGTGCGGGCGAGGTTCGCCGTCTCCGTGGTCACGTGCAGGCAGGCCGCGATCCGGTAGCCGGCGAGCGGCTCCTCCGCGGCGAAGCGGTCGCGGATCGCGGCCAGCACCGGCATGTTCCGGTCTGCCCACTCGATCCGCCGGATTCCTTCTTCGGCGAGCGCGATGTCCTTGACGTCGTGTCTGCGGGTCGTTGCCATCAGGGGGTCTCTCCTTCGGTTTGAAGTCTCAGGCGGCGAGTAGCCGTTCGTGCTTGCGCTGCTCCCAGTCCAGCGCGTCGACGCCGCTGCCGTGGAGCCAGGTGTCGAGCGCGGCGCGCAGGTCGGGCTCCCGCCGCAGGCGCGCGGCGAAGACGACGTCGCCGATCTCCACGGAGAAACGTCGCCGGAGATCCCGTGAGCGACCGGAGCTGGTTCAGCTCTCGGAGGCCGTACGAGCGGTAGCCCGACTTCGTCCGGCCAGGGACGACGAGCCCGGTCGCCTCGAGGTAGCGGAGCATCCTCGACGACCAGCCCGTCCGTTTCGCGGCTTCGCCGACGTGCACGGCGAGACCTTAACACATCTGTGTCAGGGTTCGATGCGGCCGTAGTTGTCCTCGAGGCGGACGACGTCCTCGAGATGCGGGGTCGAGACCTCGATGATCGTCGTGTCCTCGATCGCGGTCACCCGGTGGATCGTCCCCGGGCGCATGCGGAACGCGGCTCCGGCGCCCACGACCTCGACGTTCGGGGTCTTGTCGCCGGGATTGCCCATCTCGATCTTCGCGCGGCCCGAGTGGATCAGCCACGCCTCGTCCTTGACGCGGTGGAACTGGAGGCTCAGCGACTCGCCGGCCTTCACGAACAGGATCTTCCCGCAGTAGTCGTCCGTGAGCGCCCAGATCAGCTCGTAGCCCCACGGCTTGTCGACCTTCGTCGGGTCGGTCGCGAACTCGGACAGCCCGCCGAAGTTGGGAGAAGTCAGGTGATCGGTCATGTCCGTGCCGCCTCCGTCAGCCAGTCGGGGTTCGCTCGTAGGTGATCGTCAGCGACGCGGAGATCTTTAGGGGTGTTGACCGTCAGCCAGAGGCCGGAGTGGCGATACGCGTAGAGCTTGCCCTCCGCGGCCAGTGCAGGCAGCGTCGTCGACTCGTGGTCGCCCCTCTCGGGCAGCCGCTCCAGCGCCTCGTCGTCGAAGACGTTCACGCCCGCGTGCGCCCAGAACGGGAGCTCGGGCGAGTCCTGGAAGCCGGCCACGCGGTCGTCGTCCTCGACGTCGACGACCCCGAACGCGGTCGGCAGCGGGGCGACGACGATCGTCGCGGCGGCGCCGTGGCCCTGGTGGGCTGCGAGGAGCGCGGAGAGGTCGACGTCGATCAGCTCGTCGCCGTTCAGGACGTACAGCGGCCCGCGTCTCCTGACGCGCCTGGGTCGCGAGGCGCAAGCCTCCACCCCGCCCCATCGGCTCCGTCTCCGGCACGGTCACGATCTCCGGGCCGACACCGGACAGCTCCGCTTCGAAGACGTCCTCCTGTCCCGAGGCGCAGCTGACGATCACGCGGTTCACCCCGACCGCGGCGAGCTGTCCCACCTGGTACGCGGCGAGAGGGCGCCCCGCGATCGGGACGAGCGGCTTCGGACGGCCCTCGGCCGCATCGCCGAGACGCTCGGCCTTCCCGCCCGCGATCAGGACAGCTTCCACGCGCTCGATTCTTTCAGGCCCGGCCGATGCCTTCGTATTCGAACCCTGCGGCGCGCACCGCCTCCGGATCGAGGAAGTTCCGCCCGTCGACGATCAGCGGCGTCCGCATCGAGTCGCGCACCTCTTCGGACGCGAGATCGCGCGAGCTCGGCCCACTCGGTGACGATCACCGCCGCGTCGGCATCCCGGACCGCGTCGAGCAAGGACGGCGCGACCGCAACGCCGTCGAGCGCCGGGTGCCCGGTGACGAGCGGGTCCCAGGCCCGAACCTCGGCGCCTTCCGCCTGGAGCCGAGCGGCGAGCACGAGCGACGGGGCCTCGCGCATGTCGTCGGTGTTCGGCTTGAACGCGAGGCCGAGCAGCGCGATCTTCTTGCCGCGCAGGTTGCCGAGTCGCTGCTGGAGCTTCGTCACGACGCGCCGCTTCTGCAGGTCGTTCACCTCGATCACGGCGCTGACGAGCTGGAAGTGGTAGCCGCTGTTTCCTGCCAGCAGCTTCAGGAAGGACACGTCCTTCGGAAAGCAGCTCCCGCCGTAGCCGATCCCCGGGTTCAGGTACGTCGTTCCGATCCTCTTGTCGAGCCCCATGCCGTACGCCACGTCGTCCACGTTCGCGCCGACGACCTCGGAGACGTTCGCGATCTCGTTGATGAAGCTGATCCTCGTCGCCAGGAACGCGTTGGCGGCGAGCTTGATCATCTCCGCCGATGCGACGCTCGTGCGCACGACGGGCGCGTCGAACCCGCCGTAGAGACCCGCGACCCGGTCGCCGGCCTCATCGTCGAACGAGCCGATGACGATGCGATCGGGCCTCAAGAAGTCCTCGACCGCGCGCCCCTCGGACAGGAACTCGGGGTTCGCGACGTACGCGACACGCTCGAGCCCTCGCTGGTCGAGCGTCGCCCGAATCTTCTCGCCGGTCCCCACCGGCACGGTGCTCTTCATGACGAGCGTCCCCTCGCCGGGGTCTCCGAGGTCGTCGATCACCGACCAGATGTAGCTGAGATCCGCGTCGCCCGAGGGCGTGGGCGGCGTGTCGACGCAGGCGAAGAAGAGGTTCGTGCCGCTCTTCAGCTCGGAGACGTCGAGCGTGAAGGTCAATCGCTCCCGGTTGCGTTCGATCAGCTCCGCGAGCCCGGGCTCGTGGAACGGCAGCCGCCCCCCGTTGAGGTCGTCGATCCGCTTGGCGACGACGTCCCTGACGACGACCTCGTGGCCAAGCTCCGCGAAACAGGCGGCGGTGACGAGGCCGACCCAGCCGGCCCCGAAGATGCCCAGGGGCGGCTTCTCCGCGGTCACGCGCGCAATCTACTTGTGGAGCGGCTTCAGGCCCTTGGCGATCGCGAGCATCGTCTCGTTCGACATCGAGTCGAGGAGCGTGTTCACGACCCAGTAGCTCGCGCCGCCGGCCCGCAGGACGACCATGTGCAGGTGCGGCCCGTTGAAGTAGAGGTCGTACTGCCGGCCCTTGATCACCTCGCTGAGGTTCTTGTCGGCCAGCGCGGGCGCATCGTCCCACTTCGCCTCCTGGATGCCCCAGTACTCGTTTCCGCTCTTTGCGAACGTGAAGCGAACGGTCTTCCCGTCGTCGAGCTTGTACACCCGGTACGGGGTCTCGGTGCTGAGCGTCGACGTCCGTTCGAGCACGGTCGGGATCTGCAGCGGGAAGCCGACCTTCCACGCTGCCGCCTGGCGCACGACCGGGAGCATGTCCGCCTTGCCGTCACGCACGTACGGCGCCTGCCGCGGCGGCGTGCGGTCGACCGGGGTCGGCGTGAGCTGGCCCGTGAACGTCTGGCCGACGACGGCGAGCACCTTCGCGTTGTTGGCGAGGATCTGAAGCGCCTGGCTCTTGGGCAGCGGCTTCACGTCGGACGAGTTGAAGAGCCCGGAGACCTTCTCCGCCGCACGTTTCGCCTTCGCCTTGCCGTTGTAGTAGATCTGCGTCCGGAAGACCCGCTTCGGCGCATTCGCCTGGAAGCCCTGCGGCGGGCCGAGCACGCGGTAGCCCTTCTGGCTGAGCAGGTAGCTCGTGTTCGCGGCCGCGCCCGGCTTGCCGTTCCCGTTCAGGACGACGACGGAGATGCTCTTCGGGCTCGGGCCGTTCTTCGACTTGAGCTTCCGCCCGAGCGCCGTCGCAGTCGCCTTTGCGGGGGCGTCCACGTCCGGGTGCAGGAACTCCTGGACCGCGGCCGAGATGTTCGACGGGTCGGTCGACAGCTCGTTCGTGCCGACGAGGCCGCCGATCTTGACCTGGTTGAAGTTGCCTGACGGGAGCCCGTAGGCGAAGAAGCGCGTAGCTGGCGAGGTCCTTGCCGGAGAGCTCGCCCTTCTTCTGGCCGATCTCGACGTTGTGCCGCATCACCCCGAGGAGCTTCGGAACGGTCTTCGGGTTCGTCCAGCGTGCGTTGACCGCCTGCTTGACGCCCTTGACGAAGAGCTGCTGGCGCGCGAGCCGGAAGAGGTCGGAGTCGGTGTGCCGGTAGCGGACGAAGTCGAGCGCCTGCCAGCCGACGAGCTTCTGGTACCCGGGCCAGAGGTTGATCGTCGCGTAGACGCCGCCGTGTGGGTTGTAGTAGCGGCGGTCGACGTCCATCCAGACGCCGCCGAGCTTGTTGACGATCTCCCGGAAGCCCTGGAAGTTGACCGTGATCAGGTAGTGGATCGGCAGGCCGGTGAGCGAGCGCACGGTCTCGAGCGTCCCTGCGGGCCCGCAGTAGGAGTAGGCCTCGTTGATACGCCCCCTGTACGTGCGGCCGTCGGGGCAGCGCCCGTTGACGATCAGGTCGCGCGGGAACGAGAGCATCGAGATCGCTGTTCGTGCCCGGGTCCGCCCGCAGGAGCATGACCGTGTCCGAGCGCGACGGTGCGGTGCCGTCCTCCGGGCGATGGTCGTAGCCGATGACGAGCGCGTTGGCCGGCGCGCCCGCCGTCGGGATGTTGAGGCTCTTGGCGGCCCTCTGCGTCTGGACGCTGCGCGGGGCGAACGCGTGCGCGTTCTCGTCCGTGTAGATGTACGCGCCTCCCGCGACTCCGGCGACGACGGCGGAGCACGAGCGCCACGAGGATGAAGAGGATCAGCCCGACCGTGCGCAGCGCCCCGCGGCGCTTCTCGGGCTGCTGATAGCGCGTGACGGGCGAGAGCGCCCCGGGTGGCAGAGACGGCGTGGCCGTTGCCGTTCCCGGCTGTCGCTCGGCCGATTCCTCGCTTGAGAGTGGTCCGCATGGTTCTAGAAAAAGACGCGAACGCCGATCCCGGCGTCCGCAGGGGTCAGGATAGCCGACTAAGCGGCTAATTCGATCAGCGAGCCGGCTTCCCTACCTGGTCGCGCCGGCGTGTGCGCGGTTGAGCGATTCCTCGGCGAGCCGCGTCCCCTCGACCATGTTCCTGAGCTTCTCGTAGGCGACGTCCCAGCTCCGGGTGCGCAGTCCGCAGTCCGGGCAGACGTGGATCCGCGCCGGGTCGCCGAAAACGTCGACCGCGTACAGGATCCGGTCGCGGACGAGCTCCGGCGGCTCGATGAAGTCCGTGTGGATGTCGTTGACGCCGAGGCCGAGGATCGGCTCGTACGGCAGGTCGCGCCACTTGGAGATCACCTCGTAGCCGGGGCGGTCCGCCCCGGACGTGCCCAGCTCGGTCGAGTCGTAGTTGGCGAAGCCGACGCAGTACTGGCGGCAGCCGCTCATCCCCTCGATCGCCGGGAAGAACAGGTTGTAGTCCGAGAAGCAGAGGTGCGTCGAGAACGTGCAGCCCTCGAGCCCCTCGACGGAGACGTTGAAGCTCTCGACGAAGATGTCGAGCTCGTCCTCCTCGGTCGACGCGCCCGGCTCGTCGATCTGGATCCAGGTCGCGCCGAGCCCGATCAGCGCCTCGAGGTTCGGGCGGATGATGTTCCGCGCGATGTCGAGCGTGAGCTCGCGCCGCGCCTCGACCTCGTCCTTTCGTGACAGGCCTCCACCGAGCCGGCCCTCCTTGGGCAGGTGATGCTCGTCGTACGACCAGACCGCGAGCGTGTACGCGCCCGTGATCGGGATCTTCAGGTCGTGCTGCGCGGCCGACTCGAGGAACGAGAACTCGTCGTTGTGGTACGGCTCGCCGAGCGACACGGGGCCGACCGCGGCCGACTTGGAGTAGTACTTGTTGTCGAACGAGCGCACGGTGCCGCGCGGCTCGAAGCCCTTCGAGTGCGCGATCGCCCAGGCGTACATCTCGCTCCGCTGCTGCTCGCCGTCCCAGATCCAGTCGACGCCCGCCGACTCCTGGAGGCGCATGCAGTACCGGCTCGACCAGCGGGCGACCTCGTCCGCGTCGCGCTCGTCGGCCTGGAGGAGCTCGATCAGCTGCTCGTAGTCCTCGACGCCGACCTTCTCGCCCCAGACGCGTGCGTGCTCGATGTCGCTCTCCTCGAGCGGCTTGCCGGCCGAGGTCTTGACGAGCCAGGGCGGCTTCGCCAGCGAGCCGACCTCGTGTGTCAGGAACTTGATGTCTCCGTTCGAGCTCACGCTGCCGCCTCCGTCGTCGCCGTCTTCGCCTTGCCGAGGCGCGCCACCTTCTCGCGCGCGACTACCTCCGAAACGTACTGGAGATCCCCGTTCGGAACGAGCGCGACGTCCTCGATCCCGCGCGCCTCGAGCTGCCCGACGAAGGCCGCGATCTCGCGCGGCTCCTCGGGCGCGGAGCTGCGAGCGTCGAGCACGCCTGCCAGGAGCACCTTGCCGAAGCTCTCGGGGATCGCGCTCGACCTTCGTCGCGTAGAAGTCGACTCCGATCGCGTCGACGGGCAGGTCGGCGAGCCCGCGCTCGAATGCGCTCTCCGCGTTGCCGAACGTCAGCCAGAGCGCGAGCTTCGGGCCCGCCGGCGAGCAGCTCGAGCGCGTCTGCCGAGGCCCGTCGAGGTCGGCTTCGTCGTCGCGCGCGAGGAACGGCTCCTCGAGCACGACGAGCTCGGCTTCGAGCGCGTCGAGCTGCGGCTTCAGGACGCCTTCGGCCACCGCGACCGGGGTGAGGCCGGTGCCGTGCGCGAACGCGAACGGCGAAGGCAGCGTTACGAGCCGCGCGCCTGGAAGCGGGGCGATGTAGCGCTCGCCGAGCGGCTCGGCGAGCCTCGGCGTGGCCGTCGATGCGCTCGGGCGCGCGATAGAAGGTGTTCGTGTCGAGGAAGCGGGTCAGCGCGCCGGTGTCGAGCCCCTCTGCGGCCTCGACGAACGGCCTGAAGATGTCCTGCCAGCGCAGCATCCCGTCGGCGAGGAGATCGAGGCCGGCCTCCTGCTGGGCCGAGACGAGCTCGGCCAGGTCGCGCTCGACCTGCTCGTCGACCGCCTCCTGGGTCGTGCGGCCGCGATCGAGGTCGCGCGTGGCCTGCACGAGCGCCTCGGAGCGGGGATAGAGCCCTGGGATGAAAGCCTGCAAATTCGCCTCCTTCACGACAAACGCCCCCGCCTGAAGAGGTCGGGTGCGACGCTGGCTCAGGTTGCACTCGGTCGCCCCCTCCTTTCCAGCGCGAGGGGCCACAGCCGTACCGACCTATCCTCGCCCGACGACCGCCAGCTGGTTCTCGGCGTGCTTGATCCGCTGCTCGATCTGCCAGCGGTCGCCTTCGGACTCGCCGCGGTCGATCGCCTCCAGCTCGGCCTGCGCCGCCTCGAGCTGCTCCCTGGCCCGCGCGTCGTCGACCTGCCGCGCATCAACGGCGTCGTCGACGAGCGCGAGCGCCCGATCCTGCTCGACCTTGAAGAAGCCCGGCCCGGTCGCGAACTCGAGCACCTCGGTCTCGCGCTTCACGTGCACTCGCGTGGAGCCCGCGTTCAGCATCGCGATCAGCGGCGCGTGACGGGCGAGCACGCCGATCTCCCCGTCCGCGCCGGGAACGATCAGCATCTCGATCTCGCCCTCGTAGACGGGCCCGTCGGGCGTGACGAGCGAGACGTCGAACGTGGCCATTACGCGGAAACGGGCTCGGGCTCAGGCTCCGGCTCGGCGGCCTGCTCCTCCGCCTCGGGCTCGTCCTCGCCGCCCTGCTCGCCGCGGCCCTTCGCCACGGCCTGCTCGATCGTGCCGACCATGTAGAAGGCCTGCTCGGGCAGGTCGTCGTGCTTGCCCTCGAGGATCTCCTGGAAGCCCTTGATCGTGTCCTCGAGCCGCACGTACTCGCCGGGCGTGCCCGTGAACTGCTCGGCCACGAAGTTCGGCTGCGACAGGAAGCGCTGGATCTTCCGCGCCCGGGTGACGGTCAGCTTGTCCTCGTCGGTGAGCTCGTCCATGCCGAGGATGGCGATGATGTCCTGCAGGTCCTTGTAGCGCTGGAGCACCAGCTGCACGCGCGTCGTCGTCTCGTAGTGCTCGTCGCCGACGATGTCCGGCTGGAGCGCGCGCGAGAACGAGGCGAGCGGGTCCATGGCCGGGTAGATGCCCTGCTCGACGATCGAGCGCTCGAGGTTGACGGACGAGTCGAGATGCGCGAACACGTTCGCCGGCGCGGGGTCGGTGTAGTCGTCGGCCGGGACGAAGATCGCCTGGATCGACGTGACCGAGCCCTTCTGCGTCGACGTGATCCGCTCCTGAAGCTGGCCCATCTCGGTGCTCAGCGTCGGCTGGTAGCCGACGGCGCTCGGCATGCGGCCGAGCAGCGCGGAAACCTCCGAGCCGGCCTGGACGAAGCGGAAGATGTTGTCGATGAAGAGCAGGACGTCCTGGCCCTGATCGCGGAAGTACTCCGCCATGGTCAGCCCTGAGAGGCCGACGCGCAGGCGCGCTCCCGGCGGCTCGTTCATCTGGCCGTAGACGAGCGCGACCTTGTCGAGCACGTTCGACTCCTGCATCTCGAGCCAGAGGTCGTTGCCCTCTCGCGTGCGCTCGCCGACGCCCGAGAAGACGGACACGCCGCCGTGCTCGCGCGCGACGTTGTGAATCAGCTCCTGGATGAGCACGGTCTTGCCGACGCCCGCGCCTCCGAAGAGGCCGACCTTGCCGCCGCGGATGAACGGGGCGATCAGGTCGATGACCTTGATCCCCGTCTCGAAGACCTCGATCTTCGCCGACAGCTCGCGGAAGCTCGGCGGGTCGCGGTGGATCGGCCAGCGCTCGACGCCGTCGGCCGGAGCAGGCTTCTCGTCGACGGGCTCGCCGATCACGTTCCAGAGCCGCCCGAGCGTGGTCTCGCCGACCGGGACCGTGATCGGGCCGCCGAGGTCGACGACGTCGACGCCACGGGCGAGGCCGTCCGTGGAGTCCATCGCGACCGCGCGGATGCGATCGTCGCCGAGGTGCTGCTGCACCTCTGCGATCAGGTCGCGGCCGTCGAGGGAAATGCGTAGCGCGCTGTTGATCTCCGGCAGGTCGTCGGGGAAGAGCACGTCGATCACGACGCCCTTCACCTCGATCAACTTGCCGACGTTTTGACCGTCCGTTTGCTCAGGCATGCGTCTCCTGGAGAGGTGTGTCCGGTTCGCTGCGGGCCCGGCGCGAGAGCCGTCCGCTCAGCGCCCGGAGTCTATCGAAGCGCGACCGCTGCCCGACCCGGTCTCCCAGGAGGTTCGATTCGTGCATGTCTCGCTCGAGGGCCTCCACACGGGAGGCATGGTCGAGGCTTCAGACGTGCGAGGTGACGAGCGACGGAAACATCGCTCCAAGCGTATCCCGAAGAGGTTACGCCGGGCTTATCTGTCCCGGATAACCGGGCCGCCGCGCAGGGAGCGCGCGCTGCGGGACTGGAGCGTGCGAACAGGGCCGGAAGGCGTTTCCGTCGCGCGTGCCTCTGCCGTGGCGAGGTTCATCGTGTCGACCCCTGCGAACTCGGAAGAGGCTCCGATCCGGCTGGCGGCATCGCTCACCGAGCGCGACCTGAGATCCGACGAGGCCAGGACGCTGCCGAGGCCGACGACCGTGACGGCCATGGCGGCGACGGCAGGGGCGAGTCGCATCGAGACCCGCACGCGACGGCGCACGCGACCGATGTCGATCGTGCGCTCGAGCCTTTCGGGCGGTGCCGTGCGCAGCAGCTCCGTGAACGCGCCGACCGAGCTGTGGAACTCTCTGCAGGACGGGCATTCCGCAAGGTGAGCGCCCAGGAGCACGCGCTCGAACGAGGACAGCTCTCCGTCCACGTCGGCGGTCGCCCATCCTCGGGCGCGGTCACAGGCTGCGTGCATGTTCCTCACACTAGCTCTGACGGCGGACCCGGCGCGAAGTTAGTCACTCAAAAGAGGGAGTGATGCGAGTCGAAGCCGATGCCGATGAAGACGAGCACCAGGCCGAGCACGATGAAGATCGCCGAGTTGTTGATCGCCTCGTTCTGCTCGGGAAGCGAGGCCCAGCGCAGTTTCCTGCTGGTCGTTCCCGGGATGGGCAGGATCATGGGCGCGGGCGTGGCGCCCGACAGGTCGCCCGCCGCGGCTCCCTCGTTCTTCACTCGCACGGGCCCACGATTTCCCACGAAGAATCCCGAGATGAGCAGGAACGAGCCGACGAAGTAGAACCCGAGCGTCAGCGCGCGCTCGACGCCGCTTCCGATCAGCAGCCCGATCAGCAGGGAAACGGCGACGGTGACGCCGACGGCGACAACCGTGATGAACGCGAGCCGGCGGAGTGCTGCGACGAGCATCTCGCGGCGCTGCTCAGGCCTCGACTGGCTCCTCGCGGGCCGTGGCCGTCGTTCGGCGCCTCATCTCCGCGGCGGTCATCGGCCAGCGCTCGAGCGGGTAGTGGCATTTCGCCACGTGGCCTTCGCCGAAGGGATAGAGCGGTGGTTCCTCGACGTCGCAGTGCCCCTCGACGAAGCGAGGGCAACGGGGATGGAATCGGCACGCACTCGGAGGATTGACCGGGCTCGGGACGTCGCCTTCGAGGACGATCGACTCGCGCAGGCGCCCGCGCTCGGGGTTCGGGATCGGAACCGCTGACAGGAGCGCGCCCGTGTACGGGTGCTTCGGCTCGCGGTACAGCTGGTCGCGCGACGCCACCTCCGAGACCTGGCCGAGGTACATGACCATGACCCGGTCGGAGATGTGGCGAACGACGTTCAGGTCGTGAGCGATGAAGACGTAGGTCAGGCCGAAGTCGTCCTGCAGGTCCTTGAGCAGGTTGAGGATCTGGGCCTGCACGGACACGTCGAGCGCCGACACGGGCTCGTCGCAGACGATCAGCTTCGGGTTGACCGCGAGCGCGCGTGCGACGCCGATGCGCTGGCGCTGGCCGCCCGAGAACTCGTGTGGGAACCGGTTGTAGTGCTCCGGGTTCAGGCCGACCACCTCGAGCAGCTCCTGCACACGCTTCTTGACCTCCGCCGGCGTGCCGAGCTTGTGCACCTCGAGCGGCTCTCCGATGATGAAGCCGACGCGCTTGCGTGGGTTCAGCGATGCGTACGGATCCTGGAAGATCATCGTCATCTCGCGGCGGATCGGGCGCATCGCCACGCGCGAGAGGTTCGTCACGTCGCGGCCGTCGAACAGGATCCGGCCCTCGGTCGTGTCGAGCAGGCGCACGATGCAGCGCGCGAGTGTCGATTTGCCGCAGCCGGACTCGCCGACGATGCCCAGCGTCTCGCCCTTGCGGAGGCTGAAGGAGACGCCGTCGACCGCCTGCACCTGCGCGACCGCCTTCTGGAAGATGATCCCGCGCGTGATCGGGAAGTACTTCTTGACGCCGTCTACGACGAGCAGCTCGTCGCCGCGCACGTCCATTTGCTGCGGCTGTTCCTGCGGCTGTTCCTGAGTGGTCGCCACCTAGCTCGTCCCCGCCATCGTCACCTCGAGCAGCTTCTTCCCCTCCCGATCCTTCGTCTCCTGGTCCAGGTGGCAGGCCTGAAGGTGCGTCGCGTCGCGCTCGCTCGGCACGAGCGGGGGATTCTCCGTGCGGCAGACGTTCATCACGTACGGACAGCGCGGATGGAATCGGCACCCCTTCGGCGGCCGCAGCAGCGAGGGCGGCTGGCCCGGGATCTGGACGAGCCTTTCGGTGTCGACCTCGAGCCTCGGGAGCGAGCCCATCAACCCCCAGGTGTACGGGTGCTGCGGTCGGTTGAACAGGTCGTTGACGTTCGCCTGCTCGACGACCTCGGCCGCGTACATCACGATGACGTCGTCCGCGGTCTCCGCAACGACTCCCAGGTCGTGCGTGATCATGATGATCGCGCTCCCGAACTCTTCCTGGAGCCGTTTCATCAGGGCCAGGATCTGCGCCTGGGTCGTCACGTCGAGCGCCGTGGTCGGCTCGTCTGCGATCAGGAGGTCGGGGTCGTTGATCAGCGCCATCGCGATCATCACGCGCTGACGCATCCCGCCCGAGAACTGGTGCGGATAGTCGTCGATCCGCCCCTCCGCCTTGGGGATTCCGACCGCCTTGAGCAGCTCGAGGGCGCGCGCCTTCGCGACTCGCGTCGTCACGTCGCGATGCAGCTGCACCGCTTCGACGAGCTGCTTCCCGATCGTGTGCACCGGGTTCAGCGACGTCATCGGGTCCTGGAAGATCATCGACATCTCGTCGCCGCGAATCCCACGGAGCTCGCTCGGCTTCGCGGTCAGCAGGTTCTTGCCCTTCCACAGAGCCTCGCCGCTCGAGATCGTGTTCTTTCTCGAGTTCAGCCCCATGATCGTCAGGCAGGTCACGCTCTTGCCGCTGCCCGACTCGCCCACGATGCCGAGGGTCTGTCCCTTCTCGATCGAGAACGTGACGCCGTCGACCGCCTTGAGGATGCCGTCCTCAGTGCGGAAGGACGTACGAAGGTCCTTTACTTCGAGAAGTGCCACGGGTTGTCGCTTAGCTTAGTCGGATTCGTGGGTCGACCCAGGCGTACAAGAGGTCGACGATCAGGTTGAAGACCAGGATCGAAATAGTTGCAAAGACGACCACGGCCTGGATCGTCGCCAGATCCTCCGCCTGCAGCGAGACGATGATCGTCCGCCCGAGGCCTGGTAACTGGTAGACGCCCTCGGTGAAGATCGCGCCGCCGAGACCGACGGCGATGTCCATCCCGAGCATCGTCACGACCGGCAGCAGGGCGTTCCGAAGCACGTGCGAGAAGAGGACTTGCTTCTCGGGAGCTCCCTTGGCCCTCGCGGTGCGGACGTAGTCCTCCCCGAGCGTCTCCATGACGTTCGCGCGGATCATGCGGACGTAGAGCGCTGCGAACAGGATCGCGAACGTCAGCCAGGGCAGGATCATGTGGTAGGCCCACTGCGCCGGCCCTCCCGGCAGGCCCGAGTCAGCCGGCGCGCCGAAGAAGTTCGCGTAGTTCGCAATCGGTGTTATGCCCCATTTGACCCCGAAGAAGTACGAGAAGATGAGCCCGATCCAGACCGGGTGCGCGGACACGCCGACCAGGACGAACACCATCGCGGCTCTGTCGACCAGCGAGCGCGGCCTCAGCGCGGAGAAGATCCCGACCGAGAGCCCGATGATCATCCAGAGGACCGCGCCGCCGAACACGAGTGACGCCGTGACGGGCGCAGCTTGCTTGATCGTGTCGTCGAGGCTCGCACCCGTCGCGTACTGCGTGCCCAGCGTCGGCTGCTGGAAGTGCGGGACGACGTGCCACGCGTCGTCGTAGTAGGGCGTGATGGGCAGAAGCTTGTTGATGAAGACCGCGTACTGCGTCGTGACCGGCTTGTCGAGCCCGAGCTTCTCGGTCACGAGCACGAGGCACGCGCGTCGCGCCTGCTCGCCGCCGCACTGGGCGCGAGCGGGGTCGTTCGGCGCCATGAAGAAGATCACGAACGTGACGAACGTGATGATCAGGAAGAGGAGGATTGCCCAGAGAATTCGCCTGACGAGATATCGAAACATTCGCTCGCTCCTCCTGGTCTAGTTACCGCCGCGGGATCCTACCTGAGTTGCGTCCGATAAAGACATGAGGCGCCGGTCGAAACCGGCGCCTCATGTGTGTTGCGTCCTACTCGGTCAGACCCTCCTACTTCAGGGCCAGGGCCGGAATGCTCCAGTCCTGGTAGATGCCCTGGTAGACAAGGCCCTTCGTGTCGACGCGGTTCGAGAAGAAGTAGCGGTTGTTGTACGTCCTCTCGATGGCCATTGGAGCAGCCTTCTGCATGATGTCGAGGTCCATCTGGCCGTAGACCTTGAGGCGCTTAGGTCCGGTCAGCTTGGCCGCGTTCGCCATGCGGCTGGTTCCACGTCGGGTTGTTGAAGTACGAGTAGTTGACGTTGTTCTCGTCCTGGATGCTCGGTCCGTAGAGCAGGATGTTGAGCCAGTCGTACGGATCCGGGTAGTCCGAGCACCAACCCATCGAGACACCCATGTCGGCGTCGTTGCCGCGCTTGCCCATGGCGTCATAGATGTTCGCACCCGAGAAGCCCTTCATCGTGATGTTGTTCTCACTGAATCCAAGCGTCCTCAGGTCGTTCTTGACGATCTGAGCCTGAGCGGGGTTGATGGTGCCGGACGAACGGAAGTAAACGGTGATCTTCCCGTCCTTCATGTGACCAGCGGCAAGCTGCTTCGCCTTGGTCACGTTTCGCTTGTAGATCGTGGCGTTCCGCCAGCCAGGCACACCCGGGTTGAAGATGTGCGTCCAGGGCTGACCCGCGTACGGGCCGACCTGAGCCGTGTACGTCGCGCGGTTGACCACGTAGTTGACGGCCTGGCGGAGCTTCAGGTTGCTCTTGAACAGGTTGTTCGCCGTGTTCATCGGCAGGTAACCCGTGCAGTTGATCGGCTTCGTCCAGAAGCGGCTCTTGTTGACGCCGTACTGGCCGGCGACGCCCTGGACCTCAGCGGCCGGAAGCGGGCCCTCGTCGAGCTGGTTGGCCTTCGTCTGGTTGAAGGCGGTCTGCTCGTTGAGGTTCCACTGCAGGTCGAGACCCGTCAGGTTGCGAGGCCGGTTCTTGCCCGGGCCTGGCTTCCAGTTCGGGTTCTGGCGCAGGGACGTCAGCTGATTGACGTCGTTGCGTGTAACTACGTACGGGCCGGCCGAAGGCAGGTCGCCAGGGCCGTTGACGCTGACGACTTCCTTCGAGAGCGGAAGCTTCGTCGACGTCGCCTGGAAGAACGGCATGGTGATCTTCGCCATGAACGTTCCGTCGGCATGCGTCAGGTTGATCGTGAGCTTGTTGCCCTTGACCTTGACACCGCTGACGTTCGTGCCGTGACCGTCATTGACGGCCTTCGCCCCGACGATGTCCGTGCCGTTCGGGTCGGTGATGAACTGTCCGCCTGGCGAGGCCAGGTCGTGGTTCGCGACGCGGTTGATGGCGTACTTGAAGCTGTTCGCCGTCACCGGCTTGCCGTCGCTGAACTTGAAGCCCTTCCGGATCGTGAAGGTGTACTTCTTGCCGCCGTTGGTGACGGCGAACTTCGAAGCGACCTCGGGGACGAGCTTGGAGCCCGCAGGACCCGACTTGTCCGGATAGTTGTAGAGCTTCGCTGCTGTCGCATACTCGAGCCACCACGCAGTGGTGACATACGCGATCTGTGGGTCGATCTGGGTTGATGCCCCAGTCGTGCCGATTTTCCAGATCCCGCCCTTCTTGAGAGCGCCGGACGTACCGGCCGCGCTCGCAAAGCTCGATGCGACAAGAAGGCTTGTCCCAGTCACAAGCATTGCAACCGAGAGCCATAGCCGTCTGTGCATGTTGCTCCTTTCCGTGAACTCCGAGTCAGGGCTGCCCCAACTCGGGACGGGCCTCTCCCCGTCCAGAGCTTAAGACGCGGATAAGAGAATTTGGTTAGTTGGTGAAGCTACGCGGTTCAGCGAGCCGCAGAGCGCGGGTCGAACGCATCGCGCAGGCCGTCGCCCAGGAGGTTGAACCCGAGCGTCGTGATCAGCACCGCGAGGCCCGGCCAGACCATCAGCAGCGGCCGCGTCGTGTAGTACTCGGGCGCGCTCGAGAGCAGGTTGCCCCAGCTCGGCACTTCCAGCGGGATGCCGACGCCGAGGAAGGACAGGCCGGCCTCGAGGAGCACGTAGCTCGCCACGATCAGCGACGAGTACACGATGATCGGCGCGATCAGGTGGGGCAGGACGTGCGAGCGGATGATCCGGGCGTCGCTGGCCCCGATCATGCGGGCGGCTTCGACGTATTCCTTCTCCCGGATCGAGAGCACCTGGGCCCGCATGATCCTCGCGGGGTAGAACCACCCGAAGATCGAGAAGATGAGGACGAGCGTGACCACCCCGTGGGGGAAGACTCCGAACGTGATCGCGTTCAACCTCGGCCCGATCGTCGCGGCGAGGGCGATCACGAACAGCAGGAGCGGGAACGCCATCGTGATCTCGGTCAACCGCGAGATGACCGTGTCGGTCGCCCCGCGGAAGTAGCCCGCGGTGGCCCCGAGTATCACCCCGATGATCATCACTCCGATCGTGGACAGCAGCGCGACCTCGAGCGAGACCCGCGCTCCGTACAGGAGCCGCAGGAACTCGTCCTGGCCGAGGCGGTTCGCCGCTCCGAGCACCATGAGGTCCGTCTTGCCGGTCTGCTCGTTGTGGAAATGTGTCCACACGCCGGCCGGCAAGAGGCTCGGAACCTCGACCACCTCGGGCGACGAAGCAAAGATGTCGTTCGGCCCGTGCCCGACGTAGTGCTCGGCGATCGGCGCACCGACGAACGCGATCAGGATCAGCACGATGATGGAGATCCCGGCCGCGATGGCGACCTTGTCGCGCCTGAATCGGATCCAGACGAGCTCCCAGTAGCCGCGCGCGCGGACGTCCTGACTCTCGCCGAGCTCTCCGCCCGACTCCGTTGCGATCGCGGCGCCTAGACCGGCAGCGCCGGAGACGACGACCTGATCTTTATCGCTTTGCGCCATCCGGGGTCAGAATATTAGACGCACGCGCGCGAGAAGAGTTGGTGGAGCCGTCCGCGCGCTGCGGAACTAGGCCGTCAGCGCGTCGGCGCCGGCCACGACCTCGAGGATCTCCTGGGTGATTTCCGCCTGGCGTGCGCGGTTCATCTGGAGCGTCAGGCTCTCGATCAGGTCGCCGGCGTTCTTCGACGCGTTCCGCATCGCGGTCATGCGAGCCCCTTGCTCGGAGGCCGCCGACTCGAGGAGCGCGCGGTAGAGCTCGGTCTCGACGTAGACGGGCAGCAGCCGCTCCAGGATCTGCTCCGGCTCGGGCTCGTAGATGAAGTCGCCGAGAAGCGCCTGGGACGACTCGTCGTCTCCGCCCTCGAGCACCGACTCCGGGATCGGCAGGACCTCCTGCGCCACGACCCGCTGGGTGAGCGCCGACTCGAACTGGTTGTAGATGACGACGACGCGGTCGACCTCCTGCTCGGAGTAGAGCTCGGCGATGCGGTGCGCGATCGCCTGCGCGTCCGCGTAGCGCGGGCTGTCGCTGAACCCCGTCCACGACTGCGCCACCTCGTAGCGGCGGAACCGCAGGGTCGAGGTTCCCTTCTTGCCGGCGACGAGCCAGCGCGACTCGACGCCCTCCTCGCGCAGGCGCCGCTCCTGGCTGAAGGCCTCGCGCAGGATCTGGGCGTTGAACGCTCCGGCCAGGCCGCGGTCGCCGGTCAGCGGCAGGATCGCGGCCGTCCCGACGTCGCGGCGCTGGAGCAGTGGGAGCCCTCGCACGGACGAGCTCGCGCGCGCGACACCGACCATCAGCTCCTGCATGCGCTCGGCGTAGGGGCGCATCGCCTCGATCCGCGTCTGGGCGCGCCGCAGCTTGGCGGCCGCGACGAGCTCCATCGCGCGCGTGATCTTCCGCGTGTTCTGGACGGAGCGGACGCGGCGCTTGATGTCCTGGACGGACGCCACGGGGGTCCCTAGCTCGCGGCCCCGGCGAGGGCGGGCTCGTCGGAGGTGTTGAAGCCCTGCTTGAACTTCTCGATCGCCTGCCCGAGGCGCTCGGCGAGCTCGTCGGAGAGGTCGCCCGAATCGGCGATGTCCTTGTAGGTCGAGCCCTCGGTGCGCAGGTACTCCCGGAGCTCGTCCTGGAAGCGCGCGATGTCCGGCACCGGGATGTCGTCCAGGTAGCCGTTGATGCCGGCGAAGATCGCCACGACCTGCTCCTCCATGGGCCACGGCTGGTACTGCGGCTGGTTGAGGGTCGCGACCATCCGCTCCCCGCGCGCGAGCGTCGCCTGCGTCGCGGCGTCGAGCTCGGAGCCGAATTGGGCGAAGGCCTCGAGCTCGCGGTACTGGGACAGCTCGAGCCGGAGGCGGCCCGCGACCTTCTTCATCGCCTTCGTCTGGGCGCTCGCGCCCACGCGCGAGACGGAGCGGCCGACGTTGACCGCCGGTCGCACGCCCGAGAAGAAGAGATCGGCCTCGAGGAAGATCTGGCCGTCCGTGATCGAGATCACGTTCGTCGGGATGTACGAGGCGATGTCGCCGGCCTGGGTCTCGATCACCGGAAGCGCCGTCAACGAGCCGGCACCGCGGTCGTCCGAGAGCTTGCTCGCACGCTCGAGCAGCCGCGAGTGGAGATAGAAGACATCGCCGGGGAACGCCTCGCGGCCGGGCGGACGGCGCAGGAGGAGCGACATCTGGCGGTACGCGTCGGCGTGCTTGGTGAGGTCGTCGTACATGCACACCGCGTGGCGGCCGTTGAACATGAAGAACTCGCCCATCGCGGCCCCCGCGAACGGAGCCATCCACTTGATCGGAGCGGCCTCGGCGGCGCCGGCGGTGACGATGATCGTGTAGTCCATCGCGCCGGCTTCCTTCAGGCGCTCGTAGACCTGGGCGACCGTGGAGGCCTTCTGGCCGATCGCGACGTAGATGCAGATCATGTCCTGCCCGCGCTGGTTGAGGATCGTGTCGACGAGGATCGCGGTCTTGCCGGTCGAGCGGTCGCCGATGATCAGCTCGCGCTGGCCGCGGCCGACGTTCGTCATCGCGTCGATCGCCTTGATGCCGGTCTGGAGCGGCTCCTTCACCGGCTGGCGGTCGACGACGCCGGGCGCCTTGAACTCGAGCGGCCGCCTCTCCTCCGTCTCGATCGGCGGCCCGCCGTCGAGCGGGTTGCCGAGCGGATCGACGATGCGGCCGACGAGCGCGTCGCCGACGGGCACGCTCGCCACCTGCCCGGTGCGCTTGGCGGAGCTCCCCTCCTTGATCCGCTCCCAGTCGCCGAAGAGCGCCGCGCCGACGTTGTCCTCCTCGAGGTTGAACGCGAGGCCCGTGACGCCGTGCTCGAGGTCGAGCATCTCGAGCGCGACCGCCGACTCGAGGCCGTAGATGCGGGCGATCCCGTCTCCTACCTGAAGGACGGTGCCGACCTCGGCCAGGTCGGTCTCGACGTCGTATTGCTCGATCTGCTTGCGGAGGATGCCGGTGATCTCTTCGGGCCGAATCTTCAAGTTTCGCTCCTTGTATTAGGTAGACGCGTGCGCGAGCTCTCGGCGCAGGCGGTCGAGGCGGCCACGGACACTCGAGTCGACCTCGAGCGACCCTGCTTTCAGGACGAGGCCGCCGATCAGGTCGGGGTCGACCGTGCGCTCGGCCTCCACGCGCCGGCCCGATGCGTCCTCGATCTGCTTGACGATCGCCGCAGCCTCGTCGTCGGACAGCTCGTAGGCGGTGGTCAGCTCGACGCTGAGGATCTTCTCCTCCGCGGCCACGAGCAGCTCGTACTCGCGCCCGATCTCGTCGAGCATCGGGGCCCGGCCCTTCTCGCTGACGACGCGGACGAAGTTGCGAAGCAGCTCGTCGGCCTCGGCGAGCACGGCCTCGAGCGCCGCGGCCTTCTCGGGCGGGTCGAGCTCGGGGTTGAGGATCACGGCCCGGAGCTCAGGGCACCTCCTCCACGGCCTCGAGGAACGAGGCGAGCTCCTCGCGCACCTCGTCGATACGGCCGCGCTCCCTTGGCTGCCTCGAAGAGCGCTCGCGCGTACGTGCGGGCGACGACTGCCACGGTTAGTTCGGGCTCCCTTGCTGCAGTGCGGAGAAGTCGAGCTCGCCGATCGCCTCGTCGATCAGGCGCTTGTGATCCTGCGCGTCGAGGACCTTGCCGGTCACCTTCTGCGTCGCGATCACGGTCAGGTCGGCGACCTCGGAGCGGATGAGCTCGAGCCCGCGCGCCGTCTCCGCCTCGATCTGGCGGGTGGTCTCCTCGAGCCGCCGCAGACGGTCCTCCTCCAGCTCGCCGCGCTGGCGCTGCTTCTGCGCCTCCGCGACCTTGCGGGCCTCGGCGAGGATCTCCTCGGCCTGGCTGCGCGCCTGCGCCATCGTCGCGCGGTGCTCCTCGACGAGCCTGTGCGCCTCGGCCCGAGCCTGGTCGGCCTCGTCGAGCGCGGACCGGATCCGCTTTCGCCGCTCGTCGATCACCTGCTGGATGCGGCCGAACGCAAACCTCTTCAGCACGTAGAACGTGATGAAGAAGCAGACGATGGTCCAGATCATCAGGCCAGGCGTGACCTGGATCAGCGGGTTGGAGGCGAGCAGGGCCATCTAGACGAGGACGAAGGCGAGGATCGAGCCGAGCAGGCCGTAGAACACGACCGCCTCGGTGAGCGCGAAGCCGAGCCACTGGATGCCGGTCAACTCGCTGCGAAGCTCCGGCTGCCGGGCGACGGACTGGATCATGGACGAGAAGATGAGGCCGATGCCGACGCCGGCTCCTGCAGAGCCGAGTCCGACGCCGAGCGCGATTCCGATCGCCTTGCCGGCTTTCGTGACGTCTCCCGACGTCGCTGCAAGGATCGTTGCGAGCACTTGCTCCTCCTTAGTGTTCGGGCTCGATCGCCGAGCCGATGTAGATGGCTGACAGGGTCGCGAAGATGAAGGCCTGGATACCGACGACGATAACGACCTCGAAGAGGTAGAAGAGCGTCGCCGGGATGAGCATGGGCACGAGGGCCAGTGACTCGTAGATGAAGATCAGCCCCAGGAACGTGAGGATCAGGATGTGCCCCGCGAGCATGTTGGCGAAGAGTCGGACGCTCAGCGAGATCAGGCGCATGATCTGGCCGAGGATCTCGAGCGGGACGATCAGCGCGAGCAGCGGCTTCGGCGCGTCCGGGATCCAGCTCTTGAAGTAGCGCACCGGGCCGTTCCAGCGGATGCCTTCGAAGTGCGTGAAGAAGAAGGTGACCGCCGCCAGCGCGAGCGTCACCGAGAGTGACGAGGTGGCCGCGTAGATGCCCCAGACCGGGAACCCGTGCCAGGTCTCTCCGGTCAGCGGCAGCGGGATGAAGCCGATCAGGTTGACCACGAAGATGAACAGGAAGAGCGACGCGACGTACGGGAACCAGCGGCCGAGCGCCTTCGACGGCAGCCCCTGCTCGGCGATCTGGGACTCGGCGATCTCGTAGATCTGCTCGCCGAGCGTCTGGCGCGTGTCGGGCTCGACCTTCAGCCGCCAGCGCATGAAGACGATTCCGATCGCCATCGTCAGAACCGAGCCGATCATCAGGTAGACGACGGCTTTCGTGATCGACAGGTCGAGAGGGCCGAGGTGGATCGGGACCCACTCGTGCTGCTCGAACTCTTTGGTCGGGTCGAACTCGCCGCGCGCGAAGGCGCTCGACGGTGCGAGCAGCGCGAGGGTCGCGACGAGGAAGAACGCCCGTCTCACAGCGGCGGGCTCCCGTAGTAGGCGACGAGCGAGAGGATCAGCTCGATCGTGTAGGCGAGCGCGTACGTGAGGGCGGCGGCCAGGCCGGCCCAGGGGTCTGAGATCGCGACGACGAAGATGACCCCCATCACGACGATCGCGCGGATCATCATCCCCACGGCCGCGACGCCGGACGCGGCGAGCTCGCCGCCGGAGCGCATCCGGACGAGGATGTAGCCGAAGAGCTGGCTCGCCACCCAGAGGGTCGCGGCGATCACCCAGCCTTTCAAGGGCCAGCCCGCGACCACGAAGATCGGAAGCGCGAGCGCGATGACCGCCGTTCCAGCGAGCACCGGCAGCAGGACGTGCGGGGCTGGTCGAGGACTGGTGATCGCGGTGGTCAAGCGAGGTACTCCCGGTAGCGGCGGTAGACGACGAAGATCCCGGCCGGAATCCCGACGACGGCTCCGATCAGGGCCCCGATCGCGGCCGAGCCGGCTCCCCAGCCGATCAGCGCACCGACCCCGACCGCGCCGGCGGTGGTGCCGATGAGAAGAGCCCCCGCCCCGGCGGGCTGGAACTGCGACGGGCGCGACGGCTCCATCCGCCGCGAGCATAACAAACCTTGTAACAGCGGAAAGCCGCATGGCTCAGGGAAAACCGACCCACCTTGTACACCCTCGGGGACAGTCACAGTGACAGGCACTCGGACCTGTCCGCAGGAGCCACTCTCGCCGGGGAGGGCAACCGCTAACAATTCCGCTACTCTCGCGTCTACACCTTTCGAAGCCGATGAGCGTCTTCCAAACGGCCCTGTCATCCGCCCGCTTTAACCGCATCCTCATGTGGGGGAGCGGCATCATCCTGTTCGTAGGCGTGGCGGTGCTCCTGATGACGCTCGTGAAGGGGAACGACACGACGCAGGTGAACCCGGACAAGGGCTTCCACCCGACGCTCCCGGCGAAGAGCACCCCGCTCCACAATTCTCAGGGCGTAGCGATCACGAAGTACAAGCAGCTCGACCCCGAGGTGCGCTCGACCATCAAGACCTTCCTCAGCACCGCCGTCAAACGCCGCCATCTCGACAAGTCATGGTCGGTGATCGGGCCGACGATGCGCAGGGGCTACACGCTCAAGAGCTGGACGCATCCCGGCAAGGAAGGGCTCCCGGTGATCCCGTACCCGATCGCCGACGTCAACACGACGTCGTACTACCTCGACTACGCGGCGACGGACGAGATCCTGCTAGAGGTCGGCGTCTCGGCGCCCGAGAAGGCAGAAGCTGCGCCCGACGACGTTCCAGCTCGGCCTGTCGCCAGTCGCGGTGGGCAAGAACAAGAAGAAGGTCTGGCGCGTCGACTACTGGATGCCGCGCTGGACTCCGCCGCTCCCCACGAACTAGCGGTCTAGACCGAGTGCACGTGGAGATCCTGGGCTCCGGTCCGCGGATCGTGCTGGTCCACGGCTCGGGAGGGAGCTCAGGCTGGCCGGCGCAACAGCCGCTGGCGGAGCGCTGGACACTCGTGATGCCGACGCGGAGCGGCTACCCGCCGAACCCCCCGCTCGAGCGCATCGATTTCGACGAGCAGGCGAAGGAGCTACTGGAGATCCTCGAGCCCGGCGACCACCTGGTCGGGCACTCCTACGGCGGCGTCGTCTCGCTGATCGCCGCGCCTTCGGCGGAGCTCCGTTCGCTGACGGTTCTGGAGCCGCCCGCGTTCGGCGTCGCGCCCGAACATCCGGCGGTCAGAGCGCTCGTCGAGGAGATCGCGCCGCTCTGGCCGACCGACCTCGAGCCCGAGGCGTTCCTGCGCAGGTTCGTGGAGGCCGTCGGCGCGCTCGGCCCGTACGACATGCCGTCGCCGTTACCGCCCGACGTCGAGGCCTCGGTGCGGGCGATGATGGTCGAGCGCCCGCCCTGGGAGGCCGAGATCCCGGTCGAGCGGCTCGCGACCGCGCCGTTCCCCAAGCTCGTCGTCTCGGGCGCGCACAGCGCCGCGTTCGACGCCGTCTGCGACGCGCTGGAGGAGGGGCTCTCGGCGGAGCGTGCTGTCCTGCCGGGCGCGGGTCACTCGATCCCCCGGGCGCCTGGATTCACGGAACGCCTCGAAGCGTTTCTCGCTACGACGTAGCGCCGTGCTCGACCAGGAGCTCGCGCAGGCGCGCGTCTCCCTGCTGGTCGGCGGCCATCAGCGGCGTGAAGTCGTCCTGCTGGCGAGCGTTCGGGTCCGCCCCGTGCTCGAGGAGGAGCGTCGCCAGCTCGTAGCGCGTGCCGGCGTCCTTCTCCGCGACCGCGCTGTGGAGCGGTGCCACTTTGAAGTCGTTCCTGGAGGCCGAGTTGACGTCGGCTCCCCGCTCGACGAGCAGCCGGGCGGCCCCGACCTGGCCGAAGAAGCTCGCGAGCCCCAGCGGCTGGAAGCCGTCCTGCGCCCAGGCGTTGGCGAGCCCGGGATCCGCGTCGAGCAACTCGCGCAGCCGATCCGTGCGCCCGACCGCGGCGGCCTCGAAGACGTCCAGCTCCGGCTCGCCGGCCAGGAGCTCGTCGACGCGGGCCTGGTCTCCTCGATAGACGGCTTGCAGCAGCTCGCTCACGCCGACTTGCGGCTCTCCGCCTGCGCCTGCTGCTCGCGTCGGCGGATCCGAGGATTCGCGAGCTTGACGATCTCCAGCAGGTAGACGATGTAGACCGACGTCGCCAGGGCGACGAGCCCGATCCCCGCGACGGCCAGGGTCGGCCAGAGGTGCCAGACGCCGTGCGCGCGGAACGGGATGAAGCGCGTCGACAGCGCCGCGCCGGCGAGGATCGCGCACCACGCGTACATGTAGAGCGCCGCCCGCCGCTGGGAGAAGCCGATGTTCACGAACCGGTGGTGCAGGTGCGTGCGGTCCGCCGTGTACAGCGGCTGCCGGTACTTGAGCCGCTTGGCGAAGACGAACGACGTGTCCACGATCGGGATCGCGAGCACGACCAGCGGGAAGAACAGGGCGACCGTCGCGGCCGTCTTCAGGAGGCCCTGGATCGACACCGCCGCAAGCACGAACCCGAGCAGCATCGCCCCCGAGTCGCCCATGAAGATCCGCGCCGGATAGAAGTTGTGGCGCAGGAAGCCGAAGCACGCGCCGGCCACGATCGCCGACAGGATCGCCGCCTCGGGCTTTCCCAGCGAGAGCGCGATGATCGCGAAGGTCGAGCCCGCGATCGCGCAGATCCCCGCGGCGAGCCCGTCCATCCCGTCGAGGAAGTTGACCATGTTCATGATCGCGACGATCCAGAGCATCGAGAGCGGGATTCCGACCCAGTCCGGAAGCTGCTGGATCCCGAGGAGGGGGAACGTGAACCGCTCGACGTGGACGCCGAAGCCGACCGCGATCGCAGCCGCCGAGATCTGGCCGCCGAGCTTCCCCCACCACGGCAGGCCGCGGAAGTCGTCGACGACTCCGACGAAGGTCGCGACAGCCGCGCCGAGCAGGATCCCGCGGTAGACGCCGTCCAGGGTCAGGAACGCGAGCGCTGGGATGAAGATCCCGAGCAGGAGGGCGATGCCGCCGAGCCTCGGGATCGGCCGTATGTGGATGCGGCGCGTCTCCCCGGGCTGGTCGACGACCCCGAGAATCCGCGCGAAGCGCCCGACCGCGGGCGTCAGGATGACGACGACGACCAGCGCGAGCAGGAAGCCCCAGAGAACCTCCGGGTTGTCACGCAGCGTCTGCCACATAGCCTCGAAAGAGACTACTTCGTCCCGTACAACCGGTCTCCCGCGTCGCCGAGGCCGGGGACGATGTAGCCGCGGTCGTTGAGCTCGCGGTCGATCGCGGCCGTGTAGACGACGACGTCAGGGTGCTCTTGGTGAAGCCGCTCGATCCCCTCGGGCGCGGCGACGAGGCAGATGAGGCTGACCGAGCGCGCGCCCTCCTTCTTGACCGCGGTGATCGCGGCAGCCGACGAGTTGCCGGTCGCGAGCATCGGGTCGAGCACGATCGCGTCGCGCACCCCGAGGTCGCTCGGCAGCTTCACGTAGTACTCGACCGGCTCGAGCGTCTCCTCGTCGCGGAAGAGCCCGACGAACCCGACCCGCGCGCCGGAGACCAGCTCGAGGAAGCCGTCGAGCATCCCCACTCCCGCGCGCAGCACGGGACAGACCGCGAGCTTCTTCCCGGACACGCGCTCCACCTCGGTCCACTCGAGCGGCGTCTCGACGCGAACCGTCTCCGTGGGCAGGTCCTTCGTCGCCTCGTACGTGAGGAGCGCGGTCAGCTCGCGGACGAGCCGACGGAAGTCACCCGTCGAGGTTCGCCGGTCGCGGAGGTACGAGAGCTTGTGCCGGACCAGCGGGTGGTCGACGTGGACGACGTCCTTCACGCGGCCTGAGGCATCGCTTGCGATGCCGACATCAGGACGCTCAGGCTTAGCCTGTGCGTCCGTCGGAACTGACCGGTCGACACGTTGGAATTAACCAGCGACGCCGTAGGTCGTGTACCCGCGGAACCCCGGGTAGAGCGGCCGCTTCGCACAGAGCGCCTCGCTGCGGGCGGCGAGTGCGCCGAGGTCCGCGTCGTCGCCGAGCGCGCCTCCGATGATCTCGCCGACCTCGCGGAAATCGTCCTCGTCGAAGCCGCGCATCGTCGCCGCCGGGGTGCCGATGCGGACGCCCGAGGCGACCGTCGGCGGCTGCTCGTCGAACGGAACCGTGTTCCGGTTCACCGTCAGCTTGACCTCGTCGAGCCGCTCCTCGGCGGACTTGCCGGTCCACTCTGTTCCCCGCAGGTCGAGCTGGAGCAGATGCGTGTCGGTGCCGCCGGTGAGGACGTTCAGCCCTTGCTCCTGGAGCGTCGCCGCGAGCTTGTCGGCGTTCGCGCGCACCTGCACCTGGTAGTCGCGGAAGGCCTCGGTGCCCGCGATCTTGAAGCAGGCCGCCTTCGCCGCGATCGTGTGCATCAGCGGGCCGCCCTGCATTCCGGGGAAGACCGCGCGGTCCACCGCCTTGGCGTGCTCCTCACGGCAGAGGATGAACCCGGCGCGCGGGCCGGCGAGCGTCTTGTGCGTCGTCGAGGTGACGAAGTCGCAGTGCTCGACCGGGTTCGGGTGCAGCCCCGCCGCGACCAGACCCGCGAAATGCGCCATGTCGCAGAGGAGGAGCGCGTCGACCTCGTCGGCGATCTCCCGGAACTTGTCGGTCTCGACGGTCCGCGGGTAGGCGGAGCCGCCGCAGACGATCAGCTTCGGCTTGTGCTCCCGAGCGAGGTCGAGCACGTCGTCGTAGTCGACCATGTTCGTCTCGCGGCTCACGCCGTAGTGGGCGATCGCGTACAGCCGTCCCGAGAAGTTGACCTTCAGGCCGTGCGTCAGATGGCCGCCGTGCGAGAGCTCGAGCGAGAGGATCGTGTCGCCCGGCTGCAGCGCGGCCATGTAGACGGCCATGTTCGTCTGGGCGCCCGCGTGCGGCTGGACATTCGCGTGCTCGGCTCCGAACAGCGATTTCGCGCGGTCGATCGCGGTCTGCTCGATCTCGTCGACGACGTCGCAGCCGCCGTAGTAGCGCTTGCCCGGGTAGCCCTCGGCGTACTTGTTCGTCGGCACCGAGCCGACCGCTTCGAAGACGCTCGGCCACGTGAAGTTCTCGGACGCGATCAGCTCGATCTGGCCCCGCTGGCGCTCGAGCTCCTTGCCGAGGAGCTCCGCGATCTCGGGATCGATCTCGGCGAGCCCGGCGGTGCGCAGCTGCTCGAGCGTCTCGTGCGCGACGGCCATCTCCGGCATGGTACGCATCAGGCCAGTCGGCCGAGAACTTCCGCCGCGGGGACGGCGCCCTCCCGCAGGATGCGCGGCTCGGGGCCTGTGAGGTCGACGACCGTCGACGAGACGCCGGGCAATTCACCGCCGTCGACGAGGAGCGCCTCAGCTCTGGATCTCCTCGGGAACCTCGTCGAGCCGCCGGGGATCCGGGCCACCGTGGAGGTTCGCGCTCGTCGCGGCGACCGCGCCGACCCGCGTGACGATCCGCTGCGAGGCGCCGCGGAGCTCCGGGACGCGCACGCCGATCGTGTCCGGACGGGATCCGGCGAGAAGCGGAAAGCGCTGCTCGGGGTTCGGGAAGATCAGCGTCAGCCGTCCGGGCAGGAGGCTGTGCAGCACGTCCTCGGGCAGCTCGGGCACGAGCTCGACCAGGATCTCGACCTGCGAGGCGAGGAGCGCGATCGGCTGATCGGGCGTGCGCTGCTTCAGCCGGGAGAGCGACTCGGGCGCGAGCGGGCTCGAGCAGAGGCCGTAGACCGTGTCCGTCGGCAGCACGACCGGCCGGCCCTCGCCGATCGCCGCGACGGCCTCCTCAACGAGGCGCTCTTCCGTCGACCACTCGCTCACGTCCCGCGAGATCTTCCCCGATCGTGACCTCCTCGTAGCCGAGCCCTCGCAGCAGCTCGGCGACGACCTGCGCCTTCCCGTCCGCGACCTCGAACGCCAAAGAGCCTCCGGGAACGAGACGGCTCAGCGCCCCTCGGGCGATCGCATCGGTCGCGCCGGACTCGATCAGCGCCGCGCGCGGCTCGTGCCCGCCGACCTCTGGTGGCAGCGCATCGACCTCATCCGGCGCCACGTACGGCGGGTTCGACACGACCAGGTCGAACGGGCCGTCGAGCCCCGCGAACAGCTCGCCCTCGACGAGCTCGACGCCCAAGCCGGTCGCCGCGACGTTCTCCTCCGCAACGGCCAATGCGTCGGCTAGACGTGTCCGTTCCGGCCACCTTGGCCCCGGGATGTTCGTCGGCGATTGCCAGCGCGATCGCTCCCGATCCGGTTCCGATGTCGACCACCGTCGGTTCGGCCCGATCCGCGAGCAGCTCGAGACAGCGTTCGACGAGCACCTCCGTCTCGGGCCTCGGGATGAGGACGCGGGGATCGACCAGCAGCGTGAGCCGGCGGAATCCCCACTCGCCGAGGACGTACGCGAGCGGCTCGCGCCTCGCCCGGCGCGCGACGAGCTCCCGGAAGAGGCGCGCCTTCTCGGCCGGCGCCTCGTCGCCGTCCGTGTACAGCTGCGAACGCGACACCCCGAGCGCGTGCGCCAGCAGCCACTCCGCGTCCACGAGCGGGGACGGCACTCCGGCACGCTCGAGCTCGCCGGTCGCGTCGACCAGGAGGTCGCGGACGGTCACACTTCGAGCGCGCGGCGGCGGTCTTCGGCCACCAGTGCCTCGGTGAACTCGTCGAGGTCGCCCTCGAGGATCTGGTCGAGCCGGTGCTGCGTCAGCTTGATCCGGTGGTCGGTGACCCGGCTCTCGGCGAAGTTGTACGTGCGGATCTTCTCGGCGCGCTCGCCAGAGCCGATCTGCGACCGGCGGGTCGCGTCCTGCTCCGCGCGCTGGCGCTTTCGCTCCTCTTCGTAGAGGCGCGCGCGGAGAACGCGCATCGCCTTCGCCTTGTTCTGGAGCTGCGACTTCTCGTCCTGCATGGCCACGACGAGCCCGGTCGGAAGATGCGTGATGCGGACGGCCGAGTCGGTCGTGTTCACGCTCTGGCCGCCGGGGCCGGTGGAGCGGTAGACGTCGATCTTGAGCTCGTTCGGATCGATCTCGACCTCGACCTCTTCGGCCTCGGGCATGACCGCGACCGTCGCCGTGGACGTGTGGATACGGCCCTGGGACTCGGTCTGCGGGACGCGCTGGACACGGTGCGTGCCGCCCTCCCACTTGAAGACCGAGTACGCGCCGTCGCCCTTGACGGCGAAGGTGATCTCCTTGAACCCGCCGCCGTCGTTCGGGCTCGACGAGAGGATCTCCGTCTTGTAGCCGCGGCGCTCCGCGTAGCGGGCCAGCATCCGGTAGATGTCACCCGCCCAGAGCGCGGCCTCGTCGCCTCCGGCCGCCTGCCGAACCTCGACGAGGACGTCCTTCGCGTCGGCCGGGTCGGACTCGACGAGCGCGAGCCTCAGCTCCTCCTCGAGCGTGGCCATCCGCTCCTCGAGCTCGGGCACGAGCTCCCGCAGGTCCCCGTCACCGCGCGCCGCGTCGAGGTCGTCGTTGACCTCGAGCCACTGCTGGGCCAGCTTGTGCGCCGCCTCGAGCTCCTTCAGGCGCCGGCCGACCTCCGCCGCTTCGCGGTGGTCGTTGTAGACGGCCGGGTCGGACATGCGCTCCTGGGTCTCTCCGTAGGAGCGCTCGACCTCATCGACGAGCTCCTGAATCGCCATGGGGCAAGGTTAGCGCCGCCCCTGGGCGGAACCGGCCTCAGGCCATGATTTCGACGCGGCGCTCTTCCGGCGTGAGGCGGCCCTCGACGTGCAGGACCTCCTTGAGCGCGCGGATCGAGACCTCGAGCTGGTCGAGCGAAGGCTGGCGTGTCGTCAGCCGCTGCAGCCACAGGCCGGGCGCGAGCAGCGTCATCAGCGCGCGGTTCCCGGTGTGCTTGCCCGCGAAGCGGATCAGCTCGTAGGCGAGCCCGGCGATCAGGGGCAGCAGCAGGATCCGGCTGGCGATCAGCCACGGGAGCGGCGGCTGGCCGAGGAACGCGAAGACGAAGATCGCGATCACCATCACCCACAGCAGGAACGCCGTCCCGCAGCGCGGGTGGATCAGGCTGAACTTCTGGACGCGCTCGGGGACGAGCTCCTCACCGGCCTCGTACGCGTTGATCACCTTGTGCTCGGCCGCGTGGTACTCGAAGACGCGCCGGAGGTCGGGGAGCAGCGAGATGATCAGCAGGTAGCCGACGAACAGGCACACGCGGATCAGGCCCTCGACGAGCACGAACCAGCCGGTGGTGTCGATCGGGAGCCAGCTCGTGATCAGCGCCGGCGTCACCTTGAAGAGCATCAGCGCGAAGCCGATCGCGATCGCGAACGCGAAGATGAGCGCGCCGCGGGAGAGCTCGGTCTCGACCTCGTTGCCGTCCTCGCCCTCTTCCTGCGCGGCGTAGTTCGCGGAGATGGCGAGCGCGCGGAACCCGATCGCGAGTGACTCGCCGAGCGCGATGATGCCGCGGACGATCGGGAGCCGGAAGAACCAGTGCCGCGTCATCACCGAGTGGATCGGCCGGTTGACCTCGGCGATCTCCCCGTTCGGCTTGCGGACCGCGAGCGCCCAGTTGGACGGCCCGCGCATCATCACGCCTTCGAGGACCGCCTGGCCGCCGATCGCGGCATTGCTGCTCATCGAGGTCTAGCCCTTGCGGGCGCCGCCGGCCTTCTCGAGCCGGCGCTGGAAGCGCTCCACCCGGCCACCCGTGTCCATGAGCTTCTGCTTGCCCGTGTAGAACGGATGACACTCGGAGCAGACCTCGACATGCAGCTCGGACTTCGTCGAGCGCGTCTGAAACTCGTTGCCGCAGGAGCAGCGCACGGTTGCGAGGTCGTACTCAGGATGGATTCCGGCCTTCATTCGAACCCAGGATAGCAGAGGCGATTTCGGCCGCTACGTTGCCTCCTGAGACAACGACGGCCACTGTTTCAGTGGGGTCGACGGCCACTTTCCCGGCCAGGAGGGCCGCCACTCCGACCGCCGCCGCCGGCTCGCAGGCGAGCTTCGC
Source organism: uncultured Actinomycetes bacterium (assembly GCA_963790695.1). GTDB lineage: Bacteria > Actinomycetota > Thermoleophilia > Gaiellales > Gaiellaceae > VAXT01. The sequence continues at coordinate 48,733 of CAWBPX010000002.1, forward strand.
GCGGCCGTAGAGGAAGCGCATCCCGTCGCCGATCTCGTCCTCGGTGACGAGGACGCTCTCGACGCCGCACGCCTCGCAGATCCGAACGGGATGCTCTCCGGCGAAGGGCGCGCTGAGGCCGTCGGCGATCGACTTGGGCTGGACGGGGACCGACTTGCCGGCTTCGAGCCCGCGGTGCAGCGCGTCGGACAATTCGGGCTCGACGGCCACGACTCGACGGCCCTCGGCGGCGAGCGCGATGCCGGAGATCAGCCCGCCTCCGCCGACCGGGACGACGATCACCGAGCTCTCCGGGAGGTCCTCGACGATCTCCAGCCCGACGGTGCCCTGGCCGGCGATCGTCATCGGGTCGTCGAAGGGGTGCACGAGCGGGCGGCCCGTCTCGTCCATCAGCGCCTTCAGGCGCTCGAACGCCTCTGCCGGCCCGGTGGCTTCGAGGTCGACCTCGGCGCCGTACGCGCGCGTGGCCTGGATCTTCTGCTCGCTCGCGCCCTGCCACATGACGAGGAGCGCGTCGACGTCCTCGAGCGCGGCGCAGTAGGCGAGCGCCTGCGCGTGGTTGCCCGCGGAGATGCCGATCACGCCGCGCCGCTTCTCCTCGGTCGACAGAGAGGCGAGCTTCGTCAGGACTCCGCGCGGCTTGAAGGAGCCGGTGCGCTGGAAGAGCTCGGCCTTCAGGTGGACCGGTGCGCCGACCCGCTCGGAGAGCGTCGCGGACGAGAACATCGGCGTTCGATGGAGCCGCCCGGCGATGGCCTCGCGCGCGGCCAGGACGTCGTCGCGTCCGGGCTCAGCTGCCATGGAGCGCCTCCGCGGGCTCGCCCGAGAGAACGGCCAGAGCCTTCTCGGGCTCAGGTTCGGCGTCGTCCAGACGGCGGAGGTTGCGCACGCTCGGCACGAGCAGCACCGCGAGCGTGGAGACGATCGCCCATGCCGACCGAGATCCAGAGCGTCGAGGAGATCCCGATCAGGTCGGAGACCGGCCCCGCGGCGATCAGACCGAGCGGCAGGAAGAGGAACGAGCCCATCCAGTCCCAGGCGCTGACGCGGGAGAGCGCCTCCTCCGGGACGTGCTGCTGGAGGGTCGTCTGCCACACGGCGCTGAAGATGCCCATGCCGACGCCGCCCATCGCCTGGGCGGCCGCGATCACCGGCGCGGGAGCGCGCAGGGCGAGCAGGGCGATCGCGGGGGCGATCAGCAGAACCAGCAGCGTGCAGACGAGCATCGGGCGAGCAGGCTTCCAGCGCAGCGAGATCAGCCCTCCCGCGACGGTGCCCGCTCCCCAGCCCGCGGCGATCAGCCCCCACGCCGCGGCGCCGCCGAGAGACTGCTTCGCGACGACCGGGCCGAGCGTCATCCACGGCGCCACCACGATCCCGAGGAAGGTCGCCGCCCACGCGATGATCACCCAGAGCCACGTGTGCGAGATCAGCTCGTGCCAGCCGCCCTTGAGGTCGGCGAAGAAGCTTCGCCGTTCTCCCTGTCGGCGAGCGCGGGACAGGCGCAGGAATGCGAGCGAGGTCGCGCTGACGGCGAAGGTCGCCGCGTCCACGACGAAGACGCTTCCCGGGTTCGCCACCGCCGCGACCACACCGGCCACGGCAGGCCCGACGACGAAGGCGAGGCTGCGCGAGAGGCCGAGCAGCGCATTCGCCTGCTGGAGCCGCCCCGTGCTGATCGTCGAGGGCACGAGCCCGGTGGCCGCCGGCTGGAAGAACGCCTGCGCGGTCCCGTAGATCGCGACGAGGACGACGAGGTGCCACAGCTCCGCGTGCCCCGACAGGAGCAGGACGGCGATCGCCGCCTGGACCACTCCGCGCACGCCGTCGGAGACGAGCATGACCATCTGGCGCGGGAGGCGGTCGGCCCAGACGCCGCCGGCCAGGACGAACGCCACGAGCGGGAGCGTCTGCGCTGCGAGGACGATCCCGAGGTCGGTCGGCGAACCGTCGAGCGTCTGGATGACCGCGAACGCGAGCGCCACCGGGACGAGCCCGTCGCCGAGCGTCGAGGTCGTCTGGCCGATCCAGAGCAGCCGAAAGCGTCGTTCCTGCAGCGCTCCGAACAGCCCGCCCATCGCTTTGACTCTACTGATGGCGCGCTAGGCCGCTGGGTCGGCGGGCGCCGACGCCCGCTTCACGACCAGCGTGTTCGCGATCTTGTCGTGCAGCGCCTGCTTGCGCTTCGTGAACGCGGCCATGATGTAGCCGATGAAGAGGGTGATCGCGGAGATGATCTTGGCCAGGGAACGCCCGAGGGCCTGCCAGAACAGTGATCGGGTTTCCGTCGCAGGTCCGTGACCTTGATCCCGAGCGCGATCTTGCCGACGGTCGCCTGGTGCGACGAGCTCTCCATGAGCGCGTAGTACAGGTAGTAGCCGGCGATCGCCGCGGCGTAGACAGATGCGAGCCACGGGCCGTCGATCTCTTCGGCCCCGGTGGCGCCGGCGATCAAGCCGATCACGAACCCGGCCACGAGCGCACCGACGAGGAACACGAGGTAGTCGATCAGGTACGCGACGAGCCGCCGCCAGAAGCCCGCGTATTCCATGGGTCGCGGAACCTACCGGCCCGGACGGCCGTGTGAAGACCGCCTACGTGATCGTGTACTCGGGGCCGGAGCCGCCCTCGGGGGGCGTGAGCCGGCCGCCCTTGGCGGTGATCGCGCCGCACTGGACGCAGTTCGACGGCGTCACCTCGACGCGGCCGTCGACGGCCTCGTAGACCTGGGCCGGGCACATGCGCTCCCACATCAGCGCGAGCTCGTACGGGACCTGCGTCCGGACGCGGAGGTGGTTCGGCGCGTCGTCGCGGCTCCGGTTCCCGGACAGGTAGACGCTCGAGAGCTTGTCGAACGTGAGCTTGCCGTCGGGCGTGGGATACGAGCGGCCCCGGTCGGTGTTGAAGACCGACTGCTCCACGTCGGGCTCGGTCGGAAGGTCGCGCGGCGGGAAGTGGCCCTTGCTCGCGGTCATCGCGCCTGCGAGCGCACCGCCGAAGTAGAAGCCGCGGCCGAACGCCTGCCGCATGTTGCGAACTTCCTTGAGGTCCGACCAGATGAAGCTCGCGCGAACCGCCTCGTCGTACGCCCCGAGCGCACCGGGCGTCCACGGCGTCCGGCCGGGCCGCAGCGTGTCGGCTGCCGCCTCGGCCGCGAGCCGCCCGGACTCGACCGCGTAGTGGATCCCCTTCAGCGCGGGCACGTTGACCATTCCGGCCCCGTCTCCGCAGAGGAGCAGCCCCGGCGCGTGCAGCTTCCGCGGGAGCGCCACGAACCCGCCCTCGGGAATCGTCTTGGCGCCCCAGGCGATGCGCTCGCCGCCCGTTGAGCATCTTCCGCACGAACGGGTTCGTCTTCAGCTGCTGGAGCAGGTCGTGGACGGAGAGCGCGGCGTCGCGGTAGTCGAGCCCGACGACCATCCCGATCGTGAGCATCTCGTCGCCCATCGGGTAGATGAACGAGCCGCCGAACTCCCGGTACTTCGCGCGCGACCGAAGCGGCCAGCCCATCGTGTGCACGACGCGGCGGAGTGGCTTCGCGACCTTCCACACCTCCTTCACGCCGAGCGCCCACACCTGCGGGCTGTCGCCCTGGAGGCCGAACTCCTCGATCGCGACTCCGGTCAGGTGGCCCTGCGTCCCTTCGCAGAGGATGGTGACGCGCGCGAGGAGGTCCGAGCCCGGCTCGAAGTTCGGGAGCTTCTCGCCGTTGCGCCCCCGTCCCTTGTCGCCGGTGCGGACACCGACGACGCGCCCGTCCTTGACGAGGAGCTTCTCGGCGACGGTTTCCGGGAGGATCGTCACGCCGGCCTCCTCGGCCTGCTCCGCGAGCCAGCGGGTGAGCTGCGAGATCGACGCGACGTAGTTGCCGTGGTTCTTCATCGTCGGCGGCGTCGGGATTCGCATCGACGACGTCTGGCGCAGGAAGTAGACGCCCTCCGCGTCGACCTCGCCGTAGAAGGGCATGTCCTCGATCCGCTTCTCGTCTCGGAAGAGCCGGCGCAGGCCGCGCGGGTTGACGACAGCCCCGGAGAGCTCGTGGGAGCCGGGCTGCTTGCCCTTCTCGAGCACTGCGACCGGGACTTCGCCGAGCCGCTCTGCCAGGTCCGGCCGCTCCTCGATCAGCTGGCCGAGCCTGATCGCGGCGGCAAGACCGGCAGGGCCGGCGCCGACGATCAGGATGCCGACATCGATCCGCTCGTCCTCCGGATCGGTCGGCTCCGCGACGAACTCGCCCGCGCTGAACGGCGCCGGGTGGTCGGCGCAGGCCGGAACGCGTCATTCCCTTGCGCTGGTTCACGAGCTCGGTGAGCTTGGGGACGATCTCGTTCAGGTCGCCGACGACACCGAGGTCGCAGAACTCGAAGATCGGCGCGTTCGGGTCCTTGTTGATCGCGACGACGGTGCCCGAGCCCTGCATGCCGACCTTGTGCTGGATCGCGCCCGAGATCCCGCAGGCGACGTAGAGCTTCGGCGAGACCGTCTTGCCGGTCTGGCCGACCTGGGTCGCGTACGGGTACCAGCCGGCGTCCACGACCGCGCGCGTGGCCGCGACCGCTCCGCCGAGCGCCTTGGCCAGATCCTCGACGAGCGAGAAGTTCTCCGGCCCGCCGAGCCCCCGGCCGGCCGCGACGATCACGTCCGCGTCCTCGATCGAGGGGCCCTCGGACTCCTCGTGCGCCTGCTCGAGCATCGACGCCCGGGTGGAGAAGTCCTCGAAGGTCGGGCTGAAGTCCTCGACGGCAGCCTCTCCCCCGCTCTCGGCCGGATCGAAGGTGCCCGGCCGGAACAGCGCGAGCTTGACGTCGCTCGTCCAGCCGACGTCGGCGTAGACCGTGTCCTCGAGCGCGGGCCGCTTGCCGACGAGCGAGCCGTCCTGCTCGGTGACGTCGACGAGATCCCAGTTCAGGCCGGCGTCGAGCCGGGCGGCGAGCCCCGCGGCGAGGTCCGACGCGAGCACGGAGGCCGCGAAGAGCACCGTGTCGATCCCCTGCTCGCGGACGAGCTGGGCGAGCGCGTCGACCCGCGGCTGCGGCAGCGGCGCCTCGAGCTCGGGCGCATCGGCGACGAAGACCTTGGACGCGCCGAACTTGCCGGCGGCGCCGGCGAGCTCCTTCACGCCCGATCCGAGGACGACGCCGACGACGTCGCCTCCGAGCGAGGCCGCCTTGCCGAGCACGCCGAGCGAGCCCTTCTGCAGCTCGCCTTCGTGATGCTCGAGAAAGACCGCGACGCTCACAGGAGCTTCTTCTCCGCGAGAAAGTCGGCGATCTGCTGCGCCGCGTTGCCGTCGTCCTCGATCTTGCGCGCGTCTCCGCGGGGAGGCGGGTCGCCGAGCGCGAGGACGGACGTTCCCGAGCCCGCCTCGCCGAGCGCGCCGCCGTCGAGCCCGAGATCGGAAGCAGACAGCGACTCCTGCGGCTTCTTCTTCGCGCCCATGATCCCCTTCAGGGACGGGTAGCGCGGCTCGTTGATCGCGTCCGAGACCGCGATGACGGCGGGCAGGGGCGCCTCGATCACGTCGTAGCCGAACTCGGTCTGGCGCTTCCCGCGCACCTTGCCGTCGGCGACCGTCAGCTCGGCCACCTGCGAGATGACCGGCTGCCGAAGCCGGTCCGCGACCGCTGCCCAGAGCACCGCGCCGTCGGAATCGCTGGACTGCTGCCCGAACAGGACGAGATCCGCGCCCTCCTTCTCGAGCGCGGCCGCGAGCGCCCGCGAGGTGGCGACGAGATCCGACCCGGCCGCCGCGTCGTCGCTGATCAGCACCGCCCGGTCCGCGCCCATGGCCAGCGCCTTGCGCAGCGAATCGAGCGCCCCGGCCGGCCCCATCGACAGGAGGACGACCTCGCCCTCGCCTCCGGCTTCCTTCAGCTTCAGCGCCTCTTCGACGGCCTGCGAGTCGAAGGGGTTGAGCGCGCCTTCACCGGAGCGGTCAAGTCTCTTCGTCCCGGGGTCGATGCGCTTGTTGACAGCCGCGTCAGGGACTTCTTTGACACAGACAGCGATCTTCATCGGCAGGGACTCTAACCACGGAGCCGAAGTCCTAAGCCTGCGCGGGCAGCTGCTAGGCTCCGCGACTTCGAGCGCGACCGGCCCCTCATGGTGAGCCTCCGGACGACAGCCCGAGCACTTCTCGTCGCCGCCCTCTTCGGCTTCGCCGCAGGGTCCGCTGCTGCGTTCCCTGTCGACCCCGGCCCACCCCCGCCGCCTCCCCCCTCGCCTCCGGCTCCGCCGCACCCGAAGCCGAAGAAGCAGATCGTCTTCCCCGTGCTCGGCACGGTCGACTTCTCGAACGACTACGGCGCTCCGCGGCCGCAGGGCCGCCACGAAGGGATCGACATCCTCGCGCCCCGGCACGCATACGCGCTCGCGGCCGAGGCGGGACGCGTCCGCTTCTACACGGGCTCGGGCCGGGCCGGCTGCATGCTCTACCTCGACGGCCGCAGCGGGACGACCTACTACTACATCCATCTGAACAACGACCTCGGCGCCGGCAACGACAACCGCGGCGGCTGCAAGGTCGGCGTCACGTTCCCGAAGGGCCTGAAGAGCGGCGCCCAGGTCAAGGCGGGGCAGCTGATCGGCTTCGTCGGCGACTCGGGAGACGCGAACGGGATCCACCCGCACCTGCACTTCGAGCTCCACCCACGGGGCGGCCACGCGACGAACCCGTACCCCTCTCTGATCGCGGCCCGCAGGATGCTCTTCTACGCGCCGCTCGGCTCGACGTACTCGCTCTCGATGGCGGCGACGGTCGTCTCGACGGGCGCCGAGTCACTTCGCGTGCGCGTCAACTCGCTCCGGTCGTATCCGAACAACCTCCTGCTGCGCCGGCTCAACCGTCCTCTCGTGCTGACCGTGCCCGACTACGCGGAGATCGAGCGCGGCCCCGCTGGGAACGTCGCGGAGCTGGCGAGCGCGAGACGCGGCGAGCGGGTCTCGATCTGGACCGAGGCCGCGACCGTGACGGCCGCGGCCTCGATGGGCAAGGCCGGCGCGATCAGCGCAGAGCGGATCCAGCTGCCGGCCGGGTAGACGCCGAGGGCGACCTGGACGCCCGCTCTGTCCCCCAGGACAGCGAGCTGAAGGCCCCCTTGACGACGAGTCGTAGCTCACCGTCGTCGTTCACCACCCAGATCCCCCTCGGCGCGTCCGCGATCGCGAGCTCGGCGCCGTCCGGCGACCACGTCGCCTCGGACGAATCCACCGAGGTCGGAAGCCCTCCGGTGTCACTCGAGCCCTCCTGCGCGAGGAACGCGAGGGCGTTCTGGCCGGGCGGCCAGCCAGGCTGACTGACGTCGTAGTCGTCGTCGCCGACCTGGTGGGCGCCAGACCCGTCGGTCGCGACCGAGTAGACGACGTTGGTCTCCTCGTCGCTGGACTCACAGCCGCCCGGAGTCGTGCAGGTGTCGCGCTCGACGTAGAGGCGGGTGCCGTCGTCCGACCATGCGGGAGCGGAGGCGTCTCGCATGATCAGCTGCGGGTGCGTGCCATTCGGCCAGATCGTGTACACGCTCGTCACTCCGTCCTTCTCCGTCTTCTCGACCGCGAGGAAACGTGCGTCGGGCGACCAGACGGGGTGGTCGAGGTCCGCCGTCCCTTCGAGCCCGAGCGTGCCCCCGCTCTTCGGGTCGAGCACGATCAGGCCGTCGGCGCCCTTCGCCACGAGCAGCCCGTTGACCGGGGGCGCCTCGGTGGACGGCTCCGGGCCGAGGAGATGCAGCGACCGCGTCCCCACTGCGAGCGCGGGCAGCAGGAGGACGACCAGGGCGACGGCGCCTGCGATCACGGCGACGCGGGGAACGGTCACCCTCGGAATCTTCTGGAAGCGGTTTCGCGCCCGCACCTGCTCGAGGGTCGCGATCGCGCCGGCGGAGTCGTCGCCGTCGCGGAATCTCAGATCGGGGTCGAGGAAGCGAATTCGGGCGAGCAGGTCTTCTCCGGACATCGAAGCTCCTTTCATTTGGCCACCCCCTGGCGTGCGATGGGGACCGGAAGCGGTTGGCCGGTGGAAGGCGCCGAGCGTTCCAGCTCGCGGACGAGCCGCCTCTTCGCGCGGTGCAGTCGAACGCGGTACCACGCGGGAGAAACGCCGAGCACGACAGCGGCTTCGCGTGGCTTCAGCTCTTCCCAGGCAGCGAGCGCAAGGATCTCCTGGTCGGTCGGCGACAGGCTCTGCAGCGACTCGATCAGCTCGGAGTCCGAGCCGTCGACCTGGGAGAAGGCGGCGTCAGGTCGTTCCGCGGTCTTCAGCTTCTCGACCAGGGAGGTGCGGCGCCGAGCAGCCCGAAGGTGAGTCGACAACGTCTTTCGTGCGACGCCGAGCAGCCAGGGACGGACATCGTCGGGGAGGTGGTCGATCTTCCGCCATGCGACGAGGAACGTCTCGGCGACTACGTCGTCGACCAGGCCTTCGGGAGCTCGGCGCCGCGTGTACGCGCGGATAGCCGAGAAGTGCTCGTGAAAAAGCGATTCGAGCCTGGCTTCTTCGGTCGAGGTCGCCACGCACTCTCTCCTTGGCCGGCATGTGTCCGTTCGTTTCACCCTTCGGGACGAGCCCGGGGCGATTCGGTTAGCTGGCGACTACCGCGCCCAGGACGGGCGGCCGACGGCGTCGCTCAGGAGGAGCGTCGGCGTTCCCCCGTCAGCGGAGACGATCCAGAGGCCGTTGTTCTCGCTTTCGTCCTCGGTCGGACCGAGCGCGCCGGTGAAAGCGAGCTGTGTCTCGTCGGGCGACCAGGTGGCGGACGCCGAGTCGAAGGAGCCGGGGCCGGACAGGCTCTCGTCGTCGAAGAAGTCGATGGACCTGCCGTCGATCGGCCAGGCCAGCTCGCGGCTCCTGAACGCGTCCGAATCCTCGAGGTCGACGCGCTGGGCGCCCGTGCCGTCCGTTGACCGCGTAGAGGACGCTGGCATCATCGTCCTCGGAGTCGCATGCGCCGGCGCACTCGCTGCGGAGCGCCAAGATCCGGTCACCCGCCGCGGACCACGAGGGGGTCGACGCGTTCTCGAGCACGAGCTGCGGGTGGTCCCGTCGGGCCTGATCGTGACACTCGAGCCGCCGCCCTTCTCGGCTTCGACCGCGAGCTCCTTCATGGTCGGCGACCAGGCCGGAGCCTTCGGCTTGACCGCGTAGCCGGGGTCGACGGGCATCATCGCCCTTGCCGCGGACCACGATCGACCCGTTGGCACCTCGGAGCGGCTTGGAGGCCGCCGCCGAGCCGGTCGCGCGCCTGGCGGACTTTCGCGCGACGGTCGACGGCGTCGGCTCGAGCGCCGATCTGCGGGTCTGGTCCCGATCGGGCCTGATCGTGTAGACGCTCGAGCTCGCCGGCCCTTCTCGGGCGCCTTCTGGACCGCGAGCGTGCCTTCATGGCTCGGGGGCGACCAGGCGCGCCGAGCCCACATTTCGGCCGTGCCTGGAATCGCACGCGACGCTTGCTGTGCCGGGGTCGACGAGGTAGACGCCCGCGCCTTGCCGCGCACCACGATCGACCCGTTGGCACCTCGGAGCGGCTTGCGAGGTCGCCGCCGGCCGAGCTGCGCTCGTCTGGGCGGGCTTCCGACCGGGACGGTCGAGGTCGGCGCCGATTTCCCGGCGTGCGGCCTCGGGCGCCACAATCGAGCGCCGTTGGGTCGGAGCTATGCGCGCGCCGGTCCGAGCTACCATTGGAACCGCGCGTCGAGTGCCGGCGCGGGAAGTCGGCATTCCGTGGCGAGACCGTCGCGACCGGTCTCTGCGGATCGACGACGAGTTGCTTCCGTCCGGCGACCAGGACGCACGAGGCGTTGCGAGGACGAGCTCCGTCCGAACCGTCGGTTTCATCGTGTAGAGATCGCTTTGTCGGCCCAGGACGTGGCCGCACAGGTCGCGTCCGGAGACCAGGCAGGTGGTCGAATCCTCGGTCCGGGAACGCTGGCAGTCCGGGTCGACGATGGTGATCCCCTCGCGCCGCGGACGGCGATCAGCCCGTTCGGGGCGGGCAGAGCTGCTGGCCGTCGCGCCGGAACCGACTGCCAGGAGCGGCAGGGTCGCCAGCAGCGCGAGCCAGGCTTTCACGCTCGTATTATTTCACACTTGCTCGGATTCGGACGGATTACCGACCGGTGAAGCGCGGGTCGCGCTTCTCGACGAAGGCGGTCATGCCTTCCTTCGCGTCCGTGCTGGAGAAGAGCTCGCCGAAAGCCTCGGCTTCGGCTTCGAGGTTCTCGACGTGGTCGCCCTGGAGCGCGTGGTTGATCGCGGCCTTTGCGGCCGAGATCGCGAGCGGGCCCTTGGACGCGATCGTGCGCGCGACGTCGAGGGTCTTCTCCAGCAGCTCGGCCGGCTCGTAGACGCCGTTCACGAGCCCGATCCGGAGCGCCTCGTCTGCATCGACGACCCGTCCGGTGAGGATCAGGTCCTTGGCGACACCGAGCCCGCAGGCCCGCGCGAGGCGCTGCGTCCCGCCCCAGCCGGGGAAGATTCCGAGGTTGACCTCGGGCTGGCCGAGCTTCGCCGTCGAGGCCGCGTAGCGGAGGTCACAGGCGAGGGCGAGCTCGCAGCCGCCGCCGAGGGCGAAGCCGTTGATCGCCGCGATCGATGCCTTGGGGCCCGTCTCGAGGAGCCGGCCGACCTGGTGGCCGAGCCCTCCCCACTCCTTCGCCGCCTCGACCGAGAGAGCGCTCATGTACTTGATGTCGGCGCCGGCGGCGAACGCCTTCTCGCCCGCGCCGGTAAGGACGATGACGCGCACGTCGTCGTCGTCGCGGAGCTCGGCCAGGCGGTCGCCGAGCTCGGAGAGCGTCGCGACGTCGAGCGCGTTCATCGCCTCGGGACGATCGAGTGTGAGGACGGCGATCGCGTCCTCGCGATCGAGGCCGACGGCTATGAGACCGGGACCTTCTCTTTGAGGAAGTCGACGATCTCGCGGGTCGGCGCGCCCGGGGTGAAGATCTCGGCGACGCCCTGGGTCTTCAGCTCGGCGGCGTCCTCGGCGGGGATCGTCCCGCCGACGACGACGAGCACGTCCTCGGCGCCGTTCTCCTTCAGCCCGTCGAGGATCTTCGGGACGAGCGTCATGTGCGCGCCGGACAGGATCGAGATGCCGACGGCGTCCGCGTCCTCCTGGATCGCGGTCTCGACGATCTGCTCCGGAGTCTGGTGCAGACCGGTGTAGATGACCTCCATCCCTGCGTCGCGGAGAGCCCGAGCGATGATCTTCGCGCCGCGATCGTGACCGTCCAGGCCCGGCTTGGCGATGACTACGCGTATCTTTCCCGGCACGCTCGGGAGTCTAGTAGGGAAGATCTCGAGCGCTCAGAACGTCTAGGGGTATGGAGAAGCTGTGTCGATGAGGTTAAACGTGGTCGGGTGCTCGCCCGCCTGGCCGAATCCTGGAGGGGCTCAATCGGGCTACCTGCTGGAGGGGCCGGGCCGTCTGCTCATGGATTGTGGGCCGGGCGTGCTCGCGCGCCTGCGCTCGAGCAGCAACGGGACCGGGTGGCCGCACGTCGACGCGATTGCGATCACGCACTTCCACCTGGATCACTGGGGCGACCTGGTGCCCTGGGTCTGGGGGACGATGTGGGGGCTGGGCCGGGACTATGCGAAGCCGGAGCTGTGGCTTCCGCCCGGCGGCATCGAGGAGCTGGCCGCGTTCGGGATCCGGTTCGGGACCCCGGACATGTTCAGCCGCGTGTTCGAGCCGAAGGAGTACACCGAGGGCGAGGAGTTCGAGGCGGCGGGGCTGAGGCTCGTGCCGACCCGGCTTCCGCACTACACGGTGCAGACGTACGGGTTCCGCGTCTCGAACTCGACGCGGACGCTCGCGTACTCGGGAGACTCGGGGCCGAGCGAGCGGTTGGCTCGGTTGGCGGAGGGCGTCGATCTCTTCCTGTGCGAGGCGACGCTCGAGCGGGGCGAGCTGGACGGAGAGCCGCGCGGGCATCTCTCCGCCGAGGAGGCCGTGGCCGCGTTCGAGGCGTCGGGCGCGAAGCGGCTCCTGCTGACGCATCGCCCGGACGAGCTCACGCTCGACGCCGGCCTCGAGCAGGCGCACGACGGGCTCCAGCTCGACGTCTAGCGTCGTCGCGGGCGAAATCGGCGCAGTTTCGGCGCTGTTTCGCGTGCAACCGGGCGATACGCTCACCGCGGGTGGCGGGTGGAACATCTTCCCCACCCAGGGTGGGGCGTAACGGGCTTTCGGCTTTGGCGCTTAGAAGACGGGCGTTTCGCGCCACACGCCCCACACCTCGCGGAGCGCGTCGCACATCTCGCCCATCGTCACGTACTCGCGTGACGCGTCGACGATCAGCGGCATCAGGTTCACGTCGTCCTTCGCGGCGCCTTCCTTCAACGCGGTGAGCGCCGCCTCGACCTTCGCGCTGTCGCGCTTCGCGCGCGTCGCCTGCACGCGCTCGATCTGCTTCTGCTCGAGGGCCGGGTCGACCCGCAAGAGCTCGATGGGCGCCTCCTCCTGGGCCTCGTACCGGTTCACGCCGACGACGACGCGCTGCTTCGCCTCGACCTCGGACTGGTACCGGAACGACGCATCGGCGATCTCGCGCTGGAAGAAGTTCTCCTCGATCGCCGGGATCACGCCGCCGAGCTGGCGGATCCGCGCGAAGTAGTCATACGCCTCGGCCTCGAGGCGGTTCGTCAGGTCCTCCACGTACCAGGAGCCGCCGAGTGGATCGATCGTGTTCACGACGCCGGTCTCGTGCGCGATCACCTGCTGCGTCCTGAGTGCGATGCGCACCGCGTTCTCCGTCGGCAGCGCGAGCGCCTCGTCGAACGAGTTCGTGTGCAGCGACTGCGTCCCGCCGAGCACGGCCGCCAGCGCCTCGAGCGCGGTCCGGACGATGTTCACCTCCGGCTGCTGCGCCGTCAGCGACACCCCCGCCGTCTGCGTGTGGAACCGCATCAGCCACGAGCGCGGATTCTTCGCGCCGTACGTCTCGCGCAGCTCGCGCGCCCAGATCCGCCGGGCCGCGCGGTACTTCGCGATCTCCTCGAAGAAGTCCAGGTGCGCGTTGAAGAAGAACGAGAGCCGCGGCGCGAAGTCGTCGACGTCGAGCCCGCGCTCGACCGCAGCCTCGACGTACGCGAACCCGTCCGCCAACGTGAACGCCAGCTCCTGCACCGCGTTCGAGCCCGCCTCCCGGATGTGGTACCCGGAGATCGAGATCGGGTGCCAGCGCGGCATCTCCTGCGCGCAGAACTCCATCATGTCCACGACGAGCCGCATCGACGGCTCCGGCGGGAAGATCCACTCCTTCTGCGCGATGTACTCCTTGAGGATGTCCGTCTGGATCGTTCCGCGCAGCTCGGCTCGCGGCACGCCCTGCTGCTCGCCCACGCAGACGTAGAACGCGAGCAGCATCGCCGCCGGCGAGTTGATCGTCATCGAGGTCGAGACCTCGCCCAGCGGAATCCCGGAGAAGAGCGTCTCCATGTCCGCGAGCGAGTCGATCGCCACACCCTCGCGCCCGACCTCGCCGAGCGATCGCTCGTGGTCGGAGTCGTAGCCCATCAGGCTCGGCATGTCGAAGGCGGTCGAGAGACCCGTCTGCCCGTGCTCGAGCAGGTAGCGGAACCGCTCGTTCGTCTCCTCGGCCGTGCCGAAGCCGGCGAACTGGCGCATCGTCCAGAGCTTCCCGCGGTACATCGACGGGTAGACGCCGCGCGTGAAGGGATAGACGCCCGGGTAGCCGAGGTCGCGCTCGTAGTCGACTTCGACGTTCTCGGGCGTGTACAGCGGTTCGTTCTCTAGCCCGGAGATCGTGGAGGAGAGCTCGTCGGGCCGCTCGGGTGTCGCGTCGTAGAGCTCGCGCTTCCAGTCGGCCGCGCCGCCTTCGAGACCCCGCTCGTCCTCAGTCGTTGCCATCCACGGAATTCTAGGCGGCGCGGGCATCGAGGCTTTGTTGCCGCTGGTCTCGAGCGGCTGAGTGCTCTCGCATGCGACCGAGGACGAATACGCGTGGAAGTCGTTCCACGTCTCGTACCTCGATCGACCGCGTCGCCCGCCTTCTTCCACCACGTGTCGCAGCCAAGCGGCGGCTAAACCGGACACGGCCCAGTGACTGTCACAGTGACAGTCACTCGGACTTGTCCGGAATGGCCGGGTGACGGCGGCGTGTCGCGCCGGCGTCAGACGTGGTCAGAGGCGTTCGACGCGCGTGCCGCCGATGCGCTCGAGCTCGTCGGCCACCTCGCTGAGCGGGGCTCTCGTGTCGATCTCGTTCGTGGCGCCGGCGCGGAGCAGAGGCTCGGTCTCCTCGAGGTCGCGGACGATCTGCTCGCGCTCGTCGTCCGACTTGCCGAACTCGTTGGACTCCCGCGTGGCGACACGCTCGAGGATCACCTCCTTCGGCGCGCTCAGCAGGACGACCGCGTCGAACCGCGGGTAGAACCGCCCCTGGTTCGCCACACAACCCCCGACGAACAGCAGTCCGTCCGAGTGCCCGTCGAGGAGCTCGGCGATCCGCTCCTCGCGCCAGAGCGGCTCCGGCCCGGACATGTCTATCCAGTCGCCGTAGTCCGTGTCGACGACGCGGTGCCCGCGGCGCTCGAGCTCGGCGAGCACCGCCGACTTCCCGGTCCCGGACATCCCGGTCACGAGGACGATCGACACATCTGCTCCTCTTGGTGCTCGCGGACGCTAGGAGGAGGCTCCAGGCTTCCAGAGCGGTTCGTCGCCGCCGGAGTTCGCCGTCCGGGCGAGGATGAAGAGCAGGTCGGAGAGCCGGTTCAGGTACACGAGCGCGAGCTGGTTGATGTCCATCTGCTCGGCAGCCTCGAGCGCCTCACGCTCGGCGCGGCGGCAAACCGCGCGTGCGACGTGCAGCCGTGATGCGGCCTCGGAGCCGCCCGGGAGGACGAAACTCGTCAGGTCCGGCAGGTCCGCGTTGAACCGGTCGCAGTCGTGCTCGATGGAGCTGATCTGCTCGTCGGTGATCCTGAGTCGATCGGTGACGCCGAAGGGAACGGAGAGATCCGCGCCGAGGTCGAAGAGCTCGTTCTGCACGCGCGTCAGCACCTCGTGCATCCCCTCCGGGAGGTCGGCGGCAAGTGCCAGGCCGATGTGCGAGTTCAGCTCGTCGACCGCGCCGAACGCCGCGATCCGGCAGTCGACCTTCGGCACACGCGTCCCGTCCCCGAGACTCGTCTCGCCCCGGTCGCCCCCGCCCGTGTAGATCCGGGTGAGCCGAACCGGCTCGTCACGTTCCCGAGGCACGGTCATAGATTACGACGCATGGAGATCAGACCCGTGCGGGAGGAGGAGCTCGAGCCGCTGACCCGCCTGTTCATCCGCGCGCGGAACAGGATGGAGTACCTGCCGCACGTGCCCGACGAGGCGGCCGGGCCGATCTCCGCGGCGATCCGCGGGCACGACGAGGTGTGGGTCGCGGAGGAGGACGGGAGACTGCTCGGCTTCATCGGGATCGAGCACTCGACGAACCTCGGCGCGCCGGTGCTCGAGAGGATCTACGTCGATCCCGACGAGCAGAACCGAGGCGTGGGCACCGCCCTCCTGCAGAAGGCGATCGAGCTTCGGCCCGAGGAGCTCTACCTCTGGGTCTTCCAGAAGAACCCGGCGCGGGCCCTGTACGAACGGCACGGCTTCGAGCTCGTGAAGCTCACCGACGGAGCCGAGAACATGGAGCGCGAGCCCGACGCGCTCTACCGCTGGAACGGGAACGTGTGAGTCACGTGCCAGACGTCCGGCTCGTGTTCCTCCATCAGCACCGCCTCGCCGACCTCGAAGTGAGCCGGTAGCAGCCCGGCCAGACGCTCCTCGACCCTGGCGAGCAGCGTGTCGGGATCGTCACCGCCGTCAAGCGTGAGCGACGCGTGCGGCCGCGGGTCGTCAACCGCTCCCCGGTAGGGCGGGAACTCCGGAAACAGCTCCCACAGCGCGCGCATCGTCGCCCGAAGTTGGCCCTCGGGCTCCGGCACGCCGTAGACGGCGCCGCCATCGGGCCACTGCGCGACCCGGGCGATGTCGAAGCTCAACGGATGTCTCGACGCGAAGAAGTCCCGGGCCATCTTCAGATAGTCGTCGTCGAGCTCGTCGCTGGGCGCGAACGGATAGAGGAGCGTCAACGAGAGCGGGATGTGCTCGTCGATCCGCTCCGGATAGAGCTCGTCGTGCGCCTTCGCCAGCTCGGGCGCCTGGTCGTCCAGGAACAGCGTGATCGCGGTGTCCATCAGCCCTGCGCGAGCGCGCGCTGCTGGAGCCCGAGGATCGAGCGCGCGATGACGAGCCGCTGGATCTCGCTCGTGCCCTCGTAGATCTCGGTGATCTTCGCGTCCCGGTAGTAGCGCTCGACCGGGAACTCCTTCGTGTAGCCGTAGCCGCCGAGGACCTGGATCGCCTCGCCGGTCACGCGGCGCGCGGTCTCGGACGCGAACAGCTTGGCCTTCGCGCCCTCCTCGGTGTGTGACAGCCCCTGCTCCTTCCGCCAGGCGGCGCGGTAGACGAGCAGGCGGGCCGCGTCGATCTCGGTCGCCATGTCCGCGAGCTTCCACTGGATGGCCTGGAACTCGGCGATCGCCTTGCCGAACTGCTTGCGCTCGAGCGCGTAGTTCCGCGCGAAGTCGTAGGCGGCCTGCGCGATGCCGAGCGCCTGGGCGCCGATCCCGATCCGGCCGCCGTCGAGCGTCGCCATCGCGACCGTGAAGCCCTTGTTCTCCTCGTGCAGCAGCCGGTCCGAGCCGACCTCGGCGCCCTCGACCGCGATCGAGTTCGTGACCGACGAGTTGAGCCCGAGCTTCTCCTCCTGGCCCGTGACGCGGATGTGCTCGGGGTCGAGGATGAACGCGCTCACCCCGCGCGCCCCCGGAGTGGAGGGATCGGTGCGGGCGAAGAGCAGGAACGTGCCCGCGTGCGCGGCCGTCGAGATGAACTGCTTCGTCCCGGTGATGCGCCAGCCGTCGCCGTTCTGCTCGGCGGCGGTGCGCAGCGAGCCCGCATCCGACCCGGCCTCGGTCTCGGTCAGCGCGAACGCCCCGATCAGCTCACCGCGCGCGAGCGGTGGCACGAACCGGGAGCGCTGCTCGTCGGTGCCGAAGCGAAGGATCGGGAGCGTGACGGCGCTGGTGTGCACGCCGACCGTCACCCCGACGCCCGCGTCCGCCCGCGAGAGCTCCTCGAGGACGAGGATGTACGAGAGGAAGTCCGCTCCCGCGCCGCCGTACTCCTCCGGCACGCAGACCCCCATCAGCCCGAGCTCGGCCAGCTTGCCGAAGACCTCCTTCGGGAAGCGGTGCTCGCGATCCCACTCGGCCGCGTGCGGCTCGATCTCCGCCGCGGCGAAGTCGCGCGCGAGGGCCTGGGTCTCCCGCTGCTCGGGGCTGAGCTCGAAGTCCACTAGGAGTAAGAGTAGAAGCCTTCGCCCGACTTACGGCCGAGGCGCCCCGCCGCGACGTGCTCGCGCAGCAGCGGACACGGCTCGAAGCGATCCTCGCCCAGCCCGTCGCGGATCACTTCCATGATCGCGACGCACGTGTCGAGCCCGATCAGGTCGGCGAGCGCGAGCGGCCCCATCGGATGGGCGAACCCGAGCTTCGCGATCGTGTCGATCGCCTCCGGCTCGGCGACGCCCTCGTGGAGCGCCCAGACCGCCTCGTTGATGAACGGCATCAGGATCCGGTTCGAGACGAAGCCCGGGAAGTCGTTCGCGACAGCAGGCGTCTTGCCGAGCTCGGTCGCGAGCGCCGTGATCGCCTCGGCGGTCTCGTCCGAGGTCTCCTTGCCGCGAACCACCTCGACCAGCGACATCATCGGAACGGGATTGAAGAAGTGCATCCCGATCACGCGGTCCGGGCGGCCGGTCGCGGCGGCGAGCGTGGAGATCGGGATCGACGACGTGTTCGAAGCGAGAACCGCCTCCGGTGGAAGCGTCTCGTGGGCTCGCCGGAAGACGTCTTCCTTGACGGTCGCATCCTCGATCACCGCCTCGATCATCAGATCGGCCGCGACGATCTCCGCGACGGCCTCGACACGCCCGAGCACCTCGTCCGGATCGGGCCCGCCCTTCTCGGCCAGCTTGCCGAGACTGCGACGCATCGTCTCGAGACCGCGCTCGACCGCCCCGGGAGCCGCGTCGTAGAGCGAGACGCGCCGGCCGGAGCCCGCGACGACCTGCGCGATCCCGCCGCCCATCTGGCCCGCGCCGACGACGAGGACGTGCTCGAAATCCACGCGCGGGAGGCTACTCGGGCGGCAGCTGTTCGCGCCGGCCCAAGGCGATCGGCACGAGCACGAACGCAACGATGAGACCCATGAAGAACACGAAGGACATCGCGTCCGCGTTCCCCCGCTTGGGGCGGCGTGCCGGACGGTCGCAGTCCTTCACGCTCCCACCGTGCCCCTGGAGAGCCGGGCCCTGGGGCGAGCCGCCGCAGACGTAGGCCGAGGCGGGCCTCACCGCCGGCCCGAGCACGAGCGCGAGCAGGCAGGCGAAAAGAGCGAGCCGTCCGGCGTACGCCAACACCGTCCGGCGCGACGGCGTACGCCAGGAAGAACCGCAGTGCATCTCACGTACTAGGACCGATGTTCAGGCGGAGAGATAGTCCGCGGAGGCAAGTTCCCTCGTACGAGGGAGGCCTGGTCAGACCTCGATCAGAAGAGCGTCGCCCTGGCCGCCGCCGGAGCAGATCGCGGCCAGCCCGAGACCGCCGCCGTTGCGACGGAGCTCGTGCACCATCGTCCCGACGATGCGCGCGCCCGAGGCGCCGATCGGATGCCCGAGCGCCACCGCCCCGCCGTTCACGTTCACCTTCTCCTCCTCGGCGCCGAGCATCTTGGCCGAGTTGAGCACGACCGAGGAGAACGCCTCGTTCAGCTCGACCCGCTCGACGTCGTCGATCGTCTTGCCGGCCTTCTCGAGCGCGATCGCCCCTGCCTTCGCGGGCGTCCGCGCGAGGTAGGCGAAGTCGTCCGCGACGTAACCCTGGGACACGATCGTCGCGAGCACCTCGAGGCCGTTCCGCTTCGCGTACTCCTCGCTCGTGACCACCACGGCGCCGGCGCCGTCGTTCACGCCCGGCGCGTTCCCGGCGGTCGTCGTCCCCTCGGGGTCGAAGACGGGCTTCAGCGAGGACAGCTTCTCGTAGGACGTGTCCCGCCGCGGCCCCTCGTCCACCTCGACGCTCGCCAACCGGGACGATCTCGTCCTTGAACCGGCCCTCGTCGATCGCCTCCACCGCGCGCTCGTGCGAGCGCAGCGCCCAGCGATCCTGGTCCTCGCGCGAGATCCCGAGCTCACGCGAGACGAACGACGCCTGCTCGACCATGTGCCGCTGGTCGAAGGTCGACGTCAGCCCGTCGTGCACCATCGAGTCGATGAGCGTGCCGTCGCCGAGCCGGTAGCCGAAGCGGCCCTTCTTCAAGCAGGTACGGCGCGTTCGACATCGACTCCATGCCGCCGGTGACGATCACCTCGTGGTCGCCTGCGCGGATCATGGTGTCCGCGATCTCGACGGCCCGGATCGACGACGCGCAGACCTTGTTGATCGTGTCGGCGCCGATCTCCTTCGGGATGCCCGCGGCGATCGCCGCCTGCCGCGCCGGCGCCTGCCCGACCCCGGCCTGGAGCACCTCGCCCATGATCACGTACTCGACCTGCTCCGGCGCGATCCCCGCCCGCTCCAGGGCGCCCTTGATCGCGATCGCGCCCAGCTCGGGCGCTTCGTAGCCGGCGAGCCCGCCGCCGAGCTTCCCGAACGGCGTGCGGGCGGTCGAGACGATGACGGATCTGCTCATCGCCCTGAGCGTAACAGCGCCGATAAGCCCTGCAGAACGGCCGAACTGGCGCCGGTCGGACCGCCGCGTATCCTTTGGGGAGTGGCCAACCCCGGCGATGCCGAGCGGCTTCGACGTCTTCAGCTCGTCACCGATGCAGCGCTGTCGCATCTGGTTCTGGACGACCTGCTCGCCGAGCTGCTGACGCGCATTCGAGAGACGCTCGAGACCGACACGGTGGCGATCCTGCTCCGCGACGAGCTGCGCGACGACCTGGTCGCCCGCGCCGCAGTCGGAATCGAGGAAGAGGTCGAACAGGGCGTCCGGATCCCGATCGGCGGCGGGTTCGCGGGCCGGATCGCCGCGGAACGGCGCCCGATCGTGCTCGACGACGTCGACCACGCAGACGTCCTGAACCCACTGCTCCGCCAGAAGGGGATCAAGAGCCTCGCCGGGGTGCCGCTCGATCTTCGCCGAACGACGTGCTCGGGGTGCTCCACGTCGGATCGCTGACGTTCCGGAAGTTCACGAACGAGGAGGTCGAGCTGCTCGAAACCGTCGCCGACCGCGTCGCGCTGGCGATCGAGCACGCCAGGCTCTTCGACGCGGAACGGCGCGGCAGGGCTCGCCTCGAACGCGTGCAGAGCGTGATGGACACGGCGCTCGCCAAGCTCGGCTTCGAGGACCTCGTCGGCGAGCTCCTGGTCAGGATCAGGGAAGTCCTCGAGGTCGACACGGCCGCGATCCTGCTGCTCGACGAGTCGAAGGACGAGCTCGTCGCCAGGGCAGCCGTCGGCCTGGAGGAGGAGGTCGAAGCGGGAGTGCGCATCCCGGTCGGCGGCGGCTTCGCCGGTCGCATCGCCGCCGAGCGCCGGGCGATCGTCCTCGACGACGTCGACCATGCGCACGTCCTGAACCCGATCCTCCACGAGAAAGGCATCAAGAGCCTGCTCGGAGTTCCGATGACGATCTCCGACGCGGTGATCGGCGTGATGCACGTCGGCACGCTCAAGCCACGCTTCTTCACCGCGGACGACCAGGAGCTCCTCGAGCTCGTCGCCTCGCGGGCCGCGGTCGCGATCGAGCGCGCGAGGATCCACGACGAAGTCGTCCGCCTGGACCAGATGAAGGTGAACTTCGTCGCGATCGCGTCCCACGAGCTCCGCACGCCGGCCACCTCGATCTACGGGATCGCGGCGACGATCAAGCAGCGTCGCGGCGCCCTCTCCGACGAGGAGCGGCTCGAGCTCGACACCGCGCTCTGGGATCAGGCAGACCGCCTCCGCAACCTGATCGAGCAACTGCTCGACCTCTCCCGCCTGGACGCGCGGGCCATCCTGATCGAGCCGGAGCCGATCGGCCTCCACGCCGCGCTCGAGAAGATCGCGGCCGACGCCGCGCCGGAGACCGAGGTCCGGATCGAGGTGCCCGAAGACCTGAAGGTGAACGCGGACCGCTCCGCGCTGGAGCGGATCTTCGGGAACCTCGTCGCGAACGCCGCGACCTACGGCGAGCCGCCCGTGGTCGTTCGCGTCGAGCCGCGCGACACGTATTTCCGCGTGAGCGTCCAGGACGAGGGCGAGGGGGTTCCGGAAGAGCTCGTCCCCATCCTCTTCGAGCGATTCGAGCGGGGATCGGCCGGCGAGGGCACCGGCCTCGGCCTCTCGATCGCCCAGGCGTACGCCCGAGCGCACGGAGGCGACCTCGTCTACGACGCGACGAGCGGCGGCGGAGCGCGGTTCGAGCTGATCCTGCCCCGCGGCGTAGCCCCTTGTATCTCCTGCTACGTTGGAAATAGAGATGGACTACCTCGCCGCAGTCGGTGACCCGGAGCTTCGTGAGGCTCTGCTCTACGCGCGCGGTCAGGCCGCGCCGGTGACCGCCGACGACCTCGCAGGCGCGAAGGGCGTCCACCGCAACGTCGCCCGCTCGCGCCTGGAGCGGCTCGTCGCCGCGGGCCTGCTCGAGCCCGGCTACGAGCGGCGAACCGGCAAGTCCGGGCCGGGCGCGGGCCGTCCGGCGAAGACGTACTCCGTCGTCCCGCAGCTGGAGCCGATCGAGTTTCCCGCGAACCACTTCGAGTCGCTGACCGCGCTGCTCGTGGACGCGCTCGCTGCCGGCGGGGGCCGGAAGCAGCTGCGCCAGCTAGGCGTCGCGTTCGGCCGCGAGCTGGGCCGCGCCGCGGGCCTCCGCCCCGTGAAGAAGCTCGAGGCGGGCTTCGAGAACCTGTGCGAGGCCGTTCGCAGCCTCGGCTACCAGGCGTCCGTCGAGCGGGTGGAGCCGCACGCGGCGGTCATCGCGACCCCGACGTGCCCCCTGCGGCCGCTCGTCCGCGCGCGGCAAGAGGCCGTGGAGATCGACCGCGGAATGTGGGCCGGGCTCGCCAGCTGCGCCGTTTCCGGCGTCGACGTGAGCCGGGTCCGCTGCGAGACGAGGGACTGCTTCGACGACCACGCCTCGTGCAAGGTGCGGCTCGAGCTGACTTAACGTTTCTAAAAACATTTCTTTGGTATAAATACTCCATGGGCGAGATCGTCATCGTCGGTGGAGGCCTGACCGCAGCGCGGGTGGCGCAGAGCTACCGCGAGTCCGGAGGCACGGACCGGGTCACGCTGCTCGCCTCCGAGCCGCATCCGCCCTACCACCGCCCGCCGCTCACCAAGCGCCTGCTCCGCGGCGAGGCCGAGCCGCCCGACACGCTCGTCGCAACGCCCGACGACTTCCGCGACCTGGACGTCGAGCTCCGACTCGGGACGCCTGCGGCCTCGCTCGACCTCGCCGTCCCGCACCGTGACGCTGGGCTCCGGGCGCGACGTCGCGTACGAGCGGCTCGTGATCGCGACCGGCGCCGCTCCTCGCAGGCTGCCCGTCCCGGGGGCCGAGCTCGAAGGCGTCCGCACCCTGCGCACCCTCGACGACTCGCTCGCGCTCCGCGAGGCCGCGGGCTCGGCTCGCAGGGTCGTCGTCATCGGCACCGGCTTCATCGGTCTCGAGGTGAGCGCCTCGCTGCGGGCACGCGGCGTCGAGGTGACCATCGTCGATGCCGCCACGGCTCCGTTCCAGGCCCTCGGGAGCGCCCGACTTCTCGGCGTTCCTCGCCGAGCTCGTATCGAGGACACGGCGTCGAGCTGCTGCTCGGCGACGGAATCGAGGGCTTCTTCGGCAACGGCAAGGTCGAGGTCGTCCGGACCGCTTCCGGCCGCGACATCGAGGCGGATCTCGTCGTCGTCGGCGTCGGAGTCGCGCCGTCCACCGCCTGGCTCGAGGACAGCGGTCTCGAGCTCGACAACGGCGTCGTCGTCGATTCCCGCTTCCAGGCCTCGGCCGAGGACGTCTTCGCCGCAGGGGACGTCGCGAACTTCGAAGACCCGATCTTCAGGCGCCGCCGCCGCATCGAGCACTGGTCGAACGCCGACTACCAGGGCCGGCTCCTCGGGAAGGTGCTCGCGGGCGAGAACGTTTCCTACGATCGCGTGTCTGCGTTCTTCACCGAGCTCTTCGGCACGGTCTACCGCTTCTTCGGGGACAGCGAGGGCGCGGGCCGGCAGGAGCTCGAAGGGAGCTTCGCCGACGGGCGCGCGGTCGTGCGCTACTTCGACGGCGACCGCCTGCGCGCCGCGCTCGCCACCGGGCTGTCGGACGAGGAGCAGGAGGAGCTCGAAGATCGGATTCGGCACGACGCGACCGGGATTCGCAGCGAGGCAGCGTGAACACCGTCGACTTCGGCGGGCTCGAGCTCGTCACCTCACCGCACGTGATGACCCCGCGCGCGACGAGCGTCGGGCTCGTGGCGCGCGCGGCCGAGCACCTTGCGGGCCGGCCGGGCGTGGTCGTGGACGTCGGTACCGGCTCGGGGGCGATCGCACTCGCGCTGGCCGAGGCGGCGCCGAACGCAAGGATCTGGGCGACGGACGTCAGCGATGCGGCCGTCGAGCTCGCGGCGCTGAACGCCCGGCGCGCAGGTTTCGCCGACCGGATCGCAGTTCGGCGTGGAGATTTGCTCGACCCGTTTCCGGGAATCGCAGACGTGATCGTGGCTAACCTTCCCTACCTGCCGATGCGCGAGCGAACCGAGCATCCGGATCTCCTCACGGAGCCGGCCGGCGCCGTGTTCGCCGACGGCGACGGGCTCGGGATCGTCCGCCGCCTCGTCGCCGCCGCGCGCCGCCGCCTCGCTCCCGACGGCTTGCTCGCGCTCCAGGTACGCGGACGGATCCACGCCGCCCATGCGGCCGAGCTGCACACGCTCGACCAGATGCTCGCGGTCGCCGCGTGAGGCTGCTCGACGAATACCGGCCGCGGCCGCTCGAGCTCGAACGCCTCCCGACCGAGGTTGCGCTGGAGCGCTCACGCGCATTCCTCGCGCTCATGCAGACGAGGCGTTCGATCCGGCACTTCTCGCCGGAGCCCGTCGAGCCCGAGCTGATCGAGAACGCGATCCGCACCGCCGGCAGCGCGCCTTCGGGAGCGAACCAGCAGCCGTGGACGTTCGTCGTCGTCACGAGCGAGCAGACGAAGCGCGCGCTCCGCGAGGCCGCCGAGCGCGAGGAGAAGCTTCTCTACCGCGAGCGCGCGAGCGACGAGTACCTCGAGGCGATCCGGCCGATCGGCACGAACGCGGTCAAGCCGCACGTCACCGACGCGCCCGTCCTGATCGTCGTCTTCGAGCAGCCGTGGAGGCTCGAGGACGGCGAGAAGCGCAAGCACTACTACGTCCGCGAGTCGGTCGGGATCGCGGTCGGGCTCCTGATCGCGTCGCTCCACGCGGCCGGGCTGGCGACGCTGACGCACGCGCCGTCGCCGATGGGCTTCCTCAAGGACATCCTCGGCCGGCCCGAGAACGAGCGGCCGTTCCTGCTGATCCCGGTCGGTTACCCCGCGGCCGATGCGGAGGTCCCCGACCTGACCAAGAAGACGCTCGAGGAGATCGCCGTCTTCGACTAGATCCGGCGCACTGGCGCCGGGCAAATCGGTGGGTACGATCAACGAGCGGGCCGGCGGCCCGCTTCTAGCCATGGAACGACCCACATGATCAAGCTGCCTTTCACCGACCCCGGACGGCCGGACACCCGGTCGCCGATCCGCTTCCTGCTCTGGGTGGCGCGCCACCAGGTCTGGACGCTGCTCGCAGGCGTCTTCTTCGGCGTGGTCTGGATGGTCTCGCAGGCGCTGATGCCTGCGGCGATCGGCCGCGCGATCCAGAACGGGATCGTCGCCGACGACAACCGCGCGCTGGCCGAGTGGGCCCTGATCCTGCTCGGGCTCGGAGCGACCCAGGCCGCGGCAGGCGTGATGCGCCATCGCTGCGCGGTCTCGAACTGGCTGCAGGCCTCGTTCCGCATGGCGCAGGTCGTCGGGCATCACGCCGCGCGGACCGGGCCCGCGATCAAGAAGCAGCACTCGACGGGCGAGGTCGTCGCGACGATCTCCAACGACGCCATGCGCGCAGGCGGCGCATTCGACATCACCGCGCGCCTCGCCGGCGCGATCGTCTCCTACTTCGTCGTCGCGATCATCCTGCTCTCGGCGTCGGTCACGCTCGGCCTCGTCGTCCTGATCGGCGTGCCCGATCCTCGTGCTGCTGATGGGCTTCGTGATCAAGCCGCTCCAGGCCCGGCAGGCCGTGCAGCGCGACGAGGTCGGGAAGCTGACGGCGCTCGGCGCGGACACCGCGTCGGGACTGCGCGTGCTGCGCGGGATCGGCGGCGAAGGAGCGTTCTTCGCCCGCTACCGGAACCGCTCGCAGGAGGTGCGCCAGGCGGGCGTGCGCGTTGCTCTCCCCCAGTCCACGCTCGATGCGGCGCAGGTCTTCATCCCGGGGGTCTTCGTCGTCCTCGTCACCTGGCTCGGGGCGCGTTTCGCGCTGTCCGGGAAGATCGACACCGGCGACCTCGTCGCCTTCTACGGGTACGCGGCCTTCCTCGTGCTGCCGCTGCGCACCGCGGCCGAGGCGGTGGACAAGCTCACGCGCTCGTACGTCGGAGCGAAGCGGATGCTCGGGATCCTCGAGGTCGAGCGCGCCGCGAAGGAGCCGGCGCGACCCGTCGCCGAGCCGCCCGCGCTCTCGACGCTCGTCGACGAACACTCCGGGCTCGTCGTCCAGCCGGGGAAGATGATCGGCCTCGTCTCGGCGCTCCCCGACGAGGCGGCTCGCATCGCCGACCGGCTCGGGCGCTTCGGCGACGGCGACGGCGTCGTCCTCGGCGACGTGCCGCTGGCCGAGCTCTCGACGGACTCGATCCGGCGCAGGATCGTCGTCAGCGAGGCCGACCCAGTGCTCTTCTCGGGCCAGCTCCGCCGCGAGCTCGACCCGTGGGGCCGGATCGACGGCGACGACGAGGAGATCCACTCGGCGATCGCGGTCGCGAACGCGGAGGACGTGATCGAGGCGCTGCCCGGAAGGCCTCGACGCCTTCGTCGACGAGCGAGGACGGTCGTTCTCCGGCGGACAGCGCCAGCGGCTCGTGCTCGCGCGCGCCCTGCTCTCGGAGGCCGAGACGCTCGTGCTCGTCGAGCCGACGAGCGCGGTCGACGCGCACACCGAGGCGAGGATCGCGCGCCGCCTGCGCGAGGCGCGGGAGGGCAAGACGACCGTCATCATCACGGCGAGCCCGCTGATGCTCGACCAGACCGACCACGTCTTCTTCGTCGAGGACGGGCGCGTCGTCGCCGAGGGCACGCACCGCGAGCTGCTGAAGACGAGCCGGGCCTACACGTGGACGGTCACGCGGGGTGAGGACCTGTGAACGAGCTGCTCCCGATCGCGTCCGGCCCCGAGGTCCGGGACGCAGGCGCGCCGGCTCGGTCGCCGCAACCGGCGCGCGCTCCTGGGCACGGTCGGACTGCACGCGGCTGCCGCCACCGCGGGCCTCGCCGGGCCGGCGCTGCTCGGCGCGCTCGTCCAGTCGGTCCAGGACGGCACGACGCACCGCGCACGTCGACAAGATCGTCGGCCTGCTCGCCGTCTTCCTCGTCCTCGAGACGATCCTGACCTGGTTCGCGCGCCGGGCGTCCTTCGTGCTGTCCGAGAAGATGTTCGCCGAGCTGCGCGAGGACTTCATGCGCCGCGTGCTCAGGCTTCCGCTCTCGACCGTCGAGCGCGCCGGCACGGGTGACCTCGTCTCCAGGACGACGGCCGACGTCGACGCGCTCGCCCGCACGATCCGCTTTGCCGTGCCCGAGACGCTGATCGCGGCGATCACCACCGTGCTCACGGTCGCGGCCGCCGATCTGGGTGAGCCCGCTCGCCGCGCTGCCGTGCATCGTGGGCGTGCCGGTGCTCTTCGTGAGCACGCGCTGGTACCTGAAGCGCGCCCCGGCGGGCTACCTCTGGGAGCGCGCGTCGTACGCGAGGCTCGCCGGGACGGTCAGCGAGACCGTCGAGGGCGGGCGCACCGTGGAGGCGCTGAACCTCCGCGAGCAGCGCGTCCAGCGCATCGACGACGACCTCGACAACGCCTACAACGCCGAGATGCGCACGCTCTATCTGCGCACCGTCTGGTTCCCGACGGCCGAGTTCGCCTACGTGCTCCCGGTCGCGGCCTCGCTCGCCTGGGGCGGCTACCTCGTCTCGACCGGCCACGCCACGATCGGAGAGGTGACCGCGGTCGCCCTGTACGTGGTGAAGCTCGCCGATCCGGTCGACCGCCTGATCTCGTGGCTGGACGAGATCCAGGTCGGCGCGACCTCGTTCGCCCGGCTCGTCGGGATCGCGCGCGTCCCGCCCGATCGCGAGGCGAAGGACGACGAGCCCGAGCACGACCGCATGCGCGCGGAGGACGTCCGCTACGCGTACTACGCGGATCGGGACGTCCTGCACGGGATCGACCTCGATCTCGAACCGGGCGAGCGCGTCGCCGTCGTCGGCCCCTCGGGCGCGGGCAAGTCGACCCTCGGGCGGCTGCTGGCCGGGATCCATCCCCCGCGACAGGGCGTCGTCGAGGTCGGCGGCGTGCGGCTCGTCGACCTGCCGCTGGACACGCTGCGCAAGGAGGTCGCGCTCGTCACCCAGGAGCAGCACGTCTTCGTCGGCACGCTGGCCGAGAACCTCCGACTCGCTCGGGCGGACGCGACGGAGGAACAGCTCGTCGACGCGCTCGCTGCGGTCGACGCGCTCGAGTGGGTGCAGGTGCTGCCGGAGCGGCTGAACACGGTCGTCGGCGCCGGCGGCCATGCGTTGACGCCCGCCCAGGCGCAGCAGGTCGCGCTCGCACGTCTCGTCCTGGCCGACCCGCACACGCTCGTGCTCGACGAGGCGACGTCGCTCCTCGACCCACGCGCAGCACGCCATCTCGAGCGCTCGCTCGCCTCCGTCCTCGAGGGGCGAACGGTGGTCGCGATCGCGCACCGCCTGCACACGGCGCACGACGCGGACCGGGTCGCGGTCGTCGAGGAGGGGCTACTGGCCGAGGTCGGGACGCACGACGAGCTCGTGGAGCACGGCGGCTCGTACGCCGCGCTCTGGGACTCCTGGCACGGAGATCGCTAGCCGCGGCTTCGGCCGCCGGCTCGCCTTCGGTCGCGTGCGCGGGCATTTCCTGGTTGCGGAGAAGCAACCCGCCGATGACCGCGGCGCTGCCTGCGAAGATCGCGCCGATCAGGAACGCCGCGTTGTACCCGCTCGTCAAGGCCGACGCCTCAGAACTGCCGGCGTCGAGCAGGCTGGACGTCCGTGAAGCTGCGACGCTCGCCAGGACGGCGAGGCCGAGCGCTCCACCCATCATGAACGACGTGTTGACGATCCCCGAGGCGAGGCCCGACTCTTGCGGCTCGACCTCGCTCATCGCCGCGAGCAGCACCGGGTTGAAGGCCATGCCTGCGCCCAGGCCGAGCAGCACCATGCTCGGGAAGATGTCCACGAGGTAGCTCCCGTCGACGGGGGCACGCGCGAGCCAGAGGAGACCAAGGCCCGCGAGCCCGAGCCCGGTCGCGAGCGGCGCCCGGAAGCCGAAGCGCATCACGAGCTTCGCGGAAATGCCGATCGAGAGCACACCCATGATCACGTTGCCGGGAAGGAACGCGAGACCGATCTCGAGCGGGCTGTACCCAGCACGAGCTGCATGTAGAGCGCCGTCAGGAAGAACCACGCGAACATCGCGCCGGCCCAGAGAACTCCGACGACATCGGCGGTCGCGAGGTTGCGAAGCTTGAACAGCCGGAGCGGCACCAGCGGCGAGGGCGCGCGAATCTCGCGCAGGATGAAGACGACGAAGAGCGCCAGCGCGACGCCGAGCAAGCCGAGCGTTTCCGCCGACGTCCAGCCGTTCTGGTTGGCATTCACGATCGCGTAGACGGCGACCATCAGCGCGCCGGTGATCGTGATCGCGCCCGCGACGTCGAGGCGCATCGAGGTCGGAATGTGAACCTCGGGCAGGAGCCGCAGGGAGAGCAGGACGACAACGACGCCGATCGGGAAGTTGACGAGGAAGATCCAGTGCCAGCTGATCACGTCGGTGATGATCCCGCCGAGCAAGACGCCGAGGCTTCCGCCCCCCGAGGCGACGAACCCGAAGACTCCCATCGCCTTTGCGCGCTCGCCCGGCTCGGTGAAGAGGTTGATCATGAGCGACAGCGAGACGGCGGATGCGACCGCACCTCCGAGCCCCTGCACTCCGCGCGAGACGACGAGCATTCCCTGCGAGGTCGAGAGCCCGCAGGCGAGGGACGCGACCGTGAACACGGAGATTCCGATCAGGAACAGGCGGCGCTGGCCGTACAGGTCGCCCAGCCGGCCGCCGAGCAGCAGAAAGCCTCCGTACGTGAGCAGGTACGCGTTCACCACCCACGCGAGGGACGTGTCGGAGAAACCGAGGTCGTCCTTGATCGAGGGAAGCGCGACCCCGACGATGCTGACGTCGAGGACGATCATCAGGCTCGCCAGGCAGAGGACGTAGAGGGCGAGCCAGCGGGTTCGGGCGTCGAGTTCGCTCATCGGCTTCTCGGTCCTTTCGTTCGCTTTCGAACCCTTAGACCGTCGAACGATCGAGAACTCATCGGTCGTCCCAGCGATGAGTTTCGGGGTCGAAAACGGTCCACACAGCACCGGTATGCCTGCATTCGTCTGCGACCTCAGCGGCGCGGCGCCGACCGCCGCGACGGTCGACGTCCTCGCACGACTCGCGCTCTCGCTCAGGCGCCGCGGATGCAGGCTGCGGGTGCGGCACGCCTCGCCCGAGCTGCGCGAGCTGATCGCGTTCATGGGGCTGACGGAGGCTCTAGGAGTCGAGATGAGGCGGTAGTCCGAAGAGCGGGAACAGGGTCTCGGTGTCGAGGAAGAACGTGAACTCGACGATCTTCCCGTCCTCGATCTCGAGCACCTGGAGCGCCCACGGGTCGTAGCCGCTGCCCGTGTCGCTCGGCTTGTACTGGCCGAACGCAGGCGAGCCGTTCGCGGCGACGGTCGGGATCACGCGCGAGCCCTTGCACCCGATGCCCAGGCCCGAACCACCACTCGAAGATGTCGCTGCGGCCCTCGAGCCACATGTCGAAGGGCGGCATCGACTGGATCGCGTCCTCCTTGATCAGCGGGACGAGCGCGTCGAGGTCGTAGGCCTCGAACGCGGCGACGTACCGCGACAGGAGCTCCTCGTCCGCGTCGTCGACCGAGCGCGAGGCGTCCGCCACGCTGAGCTCCTGCTCGTCGAGCGTCGCCCGCGCCCGCTGGAGCGCGCTGTTCACCGATGCCACGCTCGTGTCGAGCAGCTCGGCGACCTCGCCCGCCTTCCAGCGCAGCACCTCGCACAGGATGAGCACGGCGCGCTGCTTCGGGGGCAGGTGCTGGAGCGCCGCGACCAGGGCCAGCCGCGTCGTCTCGTTCGACTCGGCGACGACCGCGGGGTCCGGGATCGGCTGGATCCAGGTCGCCTCGGACCGCTCGTTCAGGTTGGCCTCGATCGGCTCCTGGGCCGGGCCGAGGTCGATCGGGCGCGCCCGGCGCTCACGGCCGCCGAGCATGTCGAGGCAGACGTTCGTCGCGATCTTGTAGAGCCAGGAGCGCAGGGCGGAGCGGCCCTCGAACTTGTCGAGGTTGCGCCAGGCGCGAATGAACGTCTCCTGCACCGCGTCCTCGGCCTCGAACGGCGAGGCGAGCATGCGGTAGCAGTGGGCCGTCAGCTCCGCGCGGTACTGCTCGAGCTGGCCCTCGAGCTCCTTGGCAGCCGGGGTCGTCTGCACGTGGCCCACCCTAGCCAACGAGTTTCATGACGAGGAGCTCGATCTCTCCGCCGAGCGCTTCGTCGTGCTCGACCGTCCTTTCGATAACCGTAAAACCGCACTTCTCGAGCACGCGGATCGAACCGATGTTCGCGGTTGACACGTCCGCGTAGAGCGGCCGTTCGAGCTCGACGACGAACTCCGCGAGTGCCCGCGTCGCGAGTCCCTTGCCCCAGAACTCGCGGCCGAGCCAGTAGCCCACGTAGCGCTTGTCGTCGCGCGGCCAGCTGCCGATGTTTCCGGCCACCTCGCCGTCGGAGACGATCGTCTTCAGCACGCACGAGTCGTCCGCGCGGATCTTCGCCCAGTGCGCGGCGAACGCCTCCCACTCGCGCGGCGGGAAGGCCGCCATCTCGATCGCCTCGGGGTCGTTCTGGTGCTCGAAGAAGACGGCGATGTCGTCGTCGACGACGTCGCGCAGGACGTGCTCCATGAGGAGAACCTAGTCGGAGGCCGAGTCGTCCGTGCCGCCGGTGCTGCGCAGGAGCTTGTACACGATGACGGCGACCGCCGCTCCGGCGACCGCAGCGGCGGCGAGCGACCGTACCGCTGACGGTCGTTCGCCGCGCGCTCGCTCTTCTGCGGCCTTTGCGACTGTGCTCAACGCTCGCGCCTAGCTCGAGGCGCCCGCGGTCTCTTTCTCACGATCCTTCTCGTCGGCGCTCGACTCGTCCTCGTCGCCGTCGTCCTGCTCCTCGGCCTCGTTCTTGTCCTCGTCCTCTTTTGCCTCGTTCTTGTCCTCGTCCTTGTTCTTCTCGTCGCCCTCGCGTTCCGCAGGCTTGACGTTGTACTCGAGGTCTTTCGCCTCACCGAGCTCGACATACGCCTTGAACCGCGCGAGGTCGGCCTCGACGGCTCGCTTCACGAAGCGCATGCCGGAGGCCATCTTCTCGATCATCCCCTGCGGCACGAAGTCCATGTCGACCATCACGCGGGTCAGGTTCTTCTCGAGGCGGTGGAACGTGACAACGCCTGCGTGCGCCATGCCGCTCGTCGTCTTCCAGGCGATTCGTTCGTTCTTGCGCCGCTCGGTGATCTCACCTTCCCACTGACGCTTGCTGAACCAGATCTTCTCGTCCCACTTGAGGACGTTGTCTTCCTTCTCCACGTTCAGGACGCGGTGCATGAAGTTCGGGAACTCCTCGAAGTCGGTCCACCGCTCCCAGACCGTGTCGATCGGTGCCGCGACGTCGGTCCAGCGCTGAATCGGAAGCCGGCGCGTCTTCTTCGCCTTGCCGCCGCCTCCACTACCGCCGCCGCCGCCGGGGAGCGCCTTCGACGCCAGCCCGCCGAGGCCCCCGGTGAGGCCACCTGTGAGCCCCTTCTTGGCGCCCTGGGCCGCGCGCTCGCCGACGTTCTCTGCCTCGTCCTCGGCAGTTTCCTTCGCCTCGGACATGCCCTTCTTGACCGCATATGCGGCGACCGTCCCGGCCGTCGCGAGCGCCGGGATCAAGACCTCCTTCGACATCAGCGAGGAGAGGAATCCTCCGTCGCCGTTCGAGGTCGCCTTGTCCTTCACGTCGCTCGCCTTGTCCTTGATCTCGTCCGTCATGTTCTCGGTTTCGTCTGCCATGGGTGGTCACTTCCTCCTCTTAGTGGCTCCGTTGAACATTCCGGTGCGAGCGGTTCCTTAAACCCGGCCGCCGCGGTCTGGTTCTCCGTGATTGAAATGGCGACGATCGGGGGAGGGAGGGACCTCGAGAGAGGTTTATCCCTAATGGCTATCGCTACCCAAGGAACGGCGAGCAACTACCTGCAGCGGGCTCCGAGCCCGAGCGGGCTTGCGGACGTCGTCGAACTGATCCTCGACAAGGGCCTCGTCATCGACGCCTACATCCGGATCGCCGTGATCGGCATCGAAGTGATCACGATCGACGCTCGGATCGTGATCGCCAGTGTCGACACGTACCTCCGGTTCGCCGAGCAGGTCAATCGGCTCGACCTGACCGAGACCGAGCTTGCCGGCCTTCCGGAGCTCCAGGAGAAGGGCGCCGAGGAGATGACCGAAGGCGCGATCGAAGGCGTCGAGGACAAGCTGCTTCCGGGCTCGGTGAGGACGGCGGCGAAGGGTGTCGCTGCAGCGGCTGCGGTGGGAGCAGCGGCGGTCGCGGCCCGAGAGATCGCGAACCGCATGGGAAACGGCGACGGCTCAAATGACTGAAACGGCGGAGGTTGATATGGCAGATCAAGAAGAACAGGGGAATTCCCAGGACACGAAGAAGACGGTCGTGCGCGCGACGGTGGCGAGCCTGGCCAGCGGCGCGATCGCGTACCTCATTCGCAAGGCTGCGCCGGCGATCCGGGAGAAGCTGCAGTCGATCGGCGAGAACGGCTCGGTGCCAGGCGCGGAGGCGCTCGGGAAGGCGAAGGACGCCGTCGGTGAGAAGGTCGAGGCCGCGACGTCGGCCGTCACCGAGAAGCTCGGCGGCGGGAGCTCGGAATCGAGCAAAGCGACCAGCTCCGCGAGCAAAGCAACGAGCTCCGCGAGCAAACGGCCGGCTCCGCGAGCAAATCAGCCACCTCGAGGAGCAAGAAGGAGCTCGAGAGCCGCGTGAGCGAGCGCGCCCAGAATCGCCGCAAGCGGCAGAAAGCATCCACCACGAAGTAAGGGGCCCAGATGGCTATCGCAACCCAAGGCACAGCGAGCAACTACCTGCAGCGAGCTCCGAGCCCGAGCGGGCTCGCGGACGTCGTCGAACTGATTCTCGACAAGGGGCTCGTCATCGACGCCTACATCCGTATCTCGGTGATCGGGATCGAGCTGATCACGATCGACGCCCGAATCGTGATCGCGAGCGTCGACACGTACCTGCGCTTCGCAGAACAGGTCAATCGGCTCGACCTGACGCAGACCGAGGTCGCCGGCCTCAAGGAGCTTCGCGAGGGCGGCGGAGGCGGCGGAGACAACGGTGGCGGCGGCGGCAAGGCAAAGGGCATGTACGAGGGCGTCAAGGACAAGGTCTCTGGCGACGATTAGTCATGGGGACGCGAGCCGCCACCGAAAGCGCGAACGACGGCGTGGGCGCGGCGCAGCCGGTGTACGTCTACGGGGTCGTACGTGACGACGCCGTTGCGCCGGAGGTTCCAGGAGTGGCCGGCGCCGTGGTGCAGCCGATCGCGTTCGAAGGGCTGGCCGCGCTGACGAGCCCCGTCGCGGACGCGAACGTCCGAGCCCGCCGCCGCGACCTGATGGCGCACTCCGACGTGTTGACGAAAACGGTCGAACAGGGGCCGGTGCTCCCGCTCCAGTTCGGGATCGTCTTCCGGGACGCGGACGCAGTCGTCTCGGACTTCCTGCAGCCGCGTAAGAAGGAGCTCGAGAAGCTCCTGCGCGAGCTCGACGGGAAGGTCGAGCTCAGAGTCAAGGGGTTCTACGTGGAAGAGGCGATTCTGGCCGAGATCATCGGCGAGAACCGTCGGGTAGCCGGTCTGCGCGAGGCGACGCGGACGCAGCCGGACGGAGCGTCTTACGGCGCCAGGATCCAGCTCGGAGAGCTCGTGGCCGCCGAGCTGCGAGCCCGCGCCCAACGTGACGCTCGGCGATCCTCGAGCGGCTCCGCCCACTCGCCGACGGAGTGCAGATCGCGGACGAGCCGGTCGAGCACCAGGTACTAAGAGCCTCGTTTCTCGTTGAGCGCAAGAGGGTGAGTGACTTCGACGAGGCGATGAACGACCTCGCGCGACAACAAGAAGGCCGCATCCATTTCAAGTACGTCGGCCCACTCCCACCCCACAGCTTCGTCGCAGTCCCATGGGCCTCCTGACCGGGCTCCTGACGCTTCCGCTCGCGCCCGTTCGCGGCACGATCTGGATCGCGGAGCAGCTCATGATCCAGGCCGAGCACGAGCTCGGAGACGAGACGACCCTGCGCAGGATGCTGGCGGAGGCCGAGCGCGATTTCGAGCGGGGAGCGCTCTCGCTCGAGGAGTACGAGTCCATCGAGGACGAGCTCCTCGAGCGGCTCGAGCTGATCCGCGAGCAGAAGCGCCAGGAAGGAGTCCCCCATGGCCAGTAGCCAGCGAGAGAACGCACAGCACAAGCGCGCCCAGGCGCGAAACACCCGCCGCAACCAGTCGGAGGACGGCGAGCAGGCTTCGGACTCGAACGGCGCCGAAGACCAGTCGGCCGATGCGTTGAAGCAGGCTGCGAAGGTCGCTGCCGCCAGCGCAGCGGTCGGCGCGCTCGCGGCCGCGGCACGCGTGCTCAGCCAGCGCCGGAAGGCCGACGATCAGGACGACGAACAGCCGCAAGATCAAGAAGACGATCAGCCGACGGGCGAGTCGGATTCCTCCGCCGACCGTGAGGAGGAGACGCCGGCCGCGGAGCAGCAGGAGCCTGAGCAGCAGCAGCCTGAGCAGCAGCAGCCTGAGCAGGAGCAGCAGCAGCAGGAGCCCGAGCCGCAGGCAAACCAGGAGCTTCGCAGGCAGGAGCCTGGGCAGCAGGAGGCTCGTCGGCAGGAGCCTCAGCGTGGAACCCAGCAGGAGCCGGCGCCGGGCGCATCGCCCGATGAGGCCCGCGAGATCGTCGGGAAGGCCCGCGAGCAGCTCGGCAACCTCCTTGGCAAGGAGCCGGAGGCCGTGTCGGCACTCGAGAGCACGGGCGAGGGCTGGCTCGTCACGCTCGAGGTCGTCGAGGTGACCCGGATCCCGGAGTCGACGGACGTCCTCGCGTCGTACGAGGTCGAGCTCGACGACGACCTGAACCTGCGGCGCTACGCCCGAGTCCGACGCTACTACCGCTCGCAGTCCGACCACGGGGACGCTTCGTGAGCAGCCGAGACCTCGATCGCAGCGCCGGCAACCTCCCCGGGCACCAGCATCCCGCGCAGCTCGCCGACATCCTCGAGCGCGTGCTCGACAAGGGCATCGTCATCGCGGGCGACATCCAGATCAACCTGCTCGACATCGAGCTGCTCACCATCAAGCTGCGTCTGCTCATCGCCTCCGCCGACAAGGCGAAGGAGATGGGCATCGACTGGTGGGAGAACGATCCCTTCCTTTCGAGCTCATCGAACGGCAACGCCCTCGAGAGCCGGCTCAAGCGTCTGGAGCAGAAGGCCGGCATCGAGGACGACAGCTCGGAGCGATGAGCGGAGCCGCCGTGTCCGCTGCGCCTACGGCGCTGTACGTCTATGGGGTCGTTCCGGCCGGCACCGAGCTCGAGCTCTCCGGCGCGGGCGTCGGATCGAGCGACGTTCGCGTCGTCGACCGAGGGCGAGCTGGGCGCGATCGTCGGCGCTGTTCCGCTGGAGAAGTTCGGCGAAGAGCCGCTGCGCCGGAACCTCGAGGACCGCGACTGGCTCGAGCGGACGGCGCAGGCGCACGAGGCGGTCCTCGAGCGCGCGCTCGGCACGACGACGGTGATCCCGTTTCGCATCGCCACGCTCTACGGCGCCGAGCCGCACCTTCGCGAGTTCCTCGCTGCAAACGGGGCCTCCCTGCTCGAGCTCCTCGAGCGCCTCAACGGCAAGGTCGAGCTCGGCGTGAAGGCGTACTTCGACCGCGGCGCCAAGAGCGATGCGAGCGAGGCCGAGTCGGGTAGCGAATACCTCCGTCGGCGGCAAGCCGAGCAGGAGGCGCGCGGGACGCCGACGCCTTCGCGCTCGACTGCGCCCGAACGAGCCACGAGCATCTGGCGACGGCCGCGCTCGAGGCGCGCTCGAACCGGCCCCAGGCTTCCGAGCTCTCGGGCCGCACCGAGCAGATGCTCCTCAACGGCGCCTATCTCGTCGAGCGCGGCGACTCGCGGCTCGAGCAGGCGCTCCGCGAGCTGGAGGAGCACTTCGGGCCGCAGGGCGTCACGTACGAGCTGACCGGCCCGTGGCCTCCGTACAACTTCGTGCCGCGCGACCTGGGGGGCCGGTGAACGACACCCCTGCGCGCCCCCTGGAGCAGCAGGTCACGCTGCTCGAGCTCGTCGACCGGGTCCTGAACAAGGGCGTCGTCCTCAGCGGGGACATCACGCTGTCGGTGGCCGACGTCGACCTCGTCTACGTCAGCCTCCGCGTCCTCCTGGCCTCGGCCGGGACGCTCGACCGGCTCGCGCTCGAGAACGGCAACGGCTCGTGATCTACCTCTACGCGATCGCGAAGGGCCTCGCGCGGTGCCGGAGGTCCAGGGGCTGGAAGGCGCGCCGCTCGACCGCCGGCGCTGCGACGACTTCGACCTCGTCGTCAGCGAGCACGCCGCCGAGGTCGAGCCGAGCGAGGAGGCGGTTCTCGCACACGCGCGAGTGGTCGAGGCGCTGATGCCGCACGCCGATGCGCTCCTGCCGGCGCGCTTCGGTCTCGCGTTCGCGGACAGCGCGGCGCTCGAGGAGGCGCTGCGCGAGAAGGCTGCGACGCTCGAGGAGTCCCTGGAGCGAGTCCGCGGGCGCGTGGAGCTCGGCGTGCGAGTCGTCGGCGAGCAGTCGGCCCCGCGAGAGGTCGAGAACGGACGCGAGTATCTGAGGCCCGTCGCAGGCAGCTCGCTGCAGCCGACGAGCTCCACGATTCGCTCGCCGCGCGGGCACGTGCATCCGCCAGGGGGAACGCGTCCGGCGGCCTCGTCCTCAGCGGCGCATATCTCGTCGACCCGGGGTCCATCCCCGCGTTCCGGGAGGCGGTCGGCGAGCTCGAGTCGGAGCATCCGAGCCTGTCCTTCGCGCTGACGGGACCGTGGCCCCCGTACAGCTTCGCCGGAGTCGAATCGTGAGCGACCCGCTCGACAAGGTCCTCGGCGCCTCCGGAGACCTCGACCTCGTCGCCGCACAGCTCGACGGAGTCCGCAACGCGTTTCCGCGTCGGGTGAACGCGGATCCCGAGCGCGTCGAGAAGGGTCTCGCCCAGCTCGTCCTGACCCTGATCGAGCTCCTGCGCCAGCTGATGGAGCGCCAGGCGCTGCACCGGATGGAGCAGGGACGACCTGTCCGAAGAGGAGATCGAGCGCCTCGGCGAGACGTTCATGAAGCTCTCGCAGCGCATGGACGAGCTGAAGGTGGAGTTCGGCCTGGAGGACAAGGACCTGAACCTCGAGCTCGGCCCGCTCGGAAATCTCCTCTGACGCATCGAAAGCGGCAAAGCGGGGAATAGGGAGACCTGTCCCTCAACTTGGGAGGTATGAACGAATGGCATCACTGAAAGACGTGGAAAAGGTCGCCGACGACCTCGAGTCCCTCGCCGGAGAGTTGAAGCGAGAGCTCAAGAACGGCGACTTCGACAAGCTGATCGAGCTCGCGGACCAGATCAGCGAGCACGCCGACGAGGCTGCTGGAACGTTCGCGACAGTCAACGAGGCTCTCATGGGTCGCATCAACGAGCTCACCGGGAGCAACTCGAACCAGAAAGCCGGGTCGCGCTCGTAGCGAGCCGGCGCGGACCATCAGAGAGGAGGGGTCCCCACATGCCAGACAACGAGAACGAGAACACGGAAAACGAGGGCCAGGGCGGGAACGGCGGTAACGCGACCCGCACGGCGATGAAGGCGGCTGCCGCCGCTGCAGCGACAGGCGCAGCCGCGGTCGCAGTCAAGAAGGCGCTCTTCTTCCGGCTCGAACGGGTCGGACAACGGCGAGTCGAGCAAGAAGAAGTCCGGCGACACCGGGTCACTCATGAAGTCCGTCGCATCGGGAAGCTGGGATGCGGCGCAGGACGCCATCGTCCCACTGGCCGCCGACGCGGCCGCCGCGGCCGGGAAGTACCTGGCCACGAGCGCTCCGGACGTGGTCAAGGAGCAGATCGTCCCGCGATTCATCGAGTCGTTCAACGAGGCGAGCTGACTCTCAACGAAAGGAGAGACGATGGCTGACGACACCAATCCCAAGAACGACGAGGGCAACGACGAAGGCATGTCGACACCCAAGAAGGTCATGACGGGCGCAGCAGTGGGTCTCGCGACGGCCGCGGCCGTGGGTGTCGGCAAGAAGCTCCTGGGCGACAACGGCTCCGACGACGAGCAGAGCGACCAAGGCGACGACCAGGGCGGAGAGCAGAGCTCCGGCTCGTCGACCGGCTCGGGCTCGAGCAGCCGTTCTCGGTCGGGCTCTTCGTCCGGCTCTTCGTCCGGCACGCGCAAGCGCTCGACCACGGGGCGCTCGAGCTCAGGCTCGAAGCGTTCGGGCTCGTCGAGCAAGTCCCGCTCGGGCTCCGGGTCGAGCCGCTCGGGCTCGCGCCTCGAGCCGTTCGGGCTCAGGCTCGAGCAAGTCGGGCTCAGGCTCGAGCAAGGCCCGCTCAGCCTCGAGCAAGGCCCGCTCAGGCTCGAGCAAGGCCGGCTCCGCTCTTCGTCGAGCCGTTCGGCTCGTCGTCGAGCCGTTCGGGCTCTGGCTCGTCCTCGAGCCGTTCGCGTTCGGGCTCGGGCTCCTCGTCGAGCAAGTCGAGGTCGGGGTCGTCCGGCAATCGATCGCGGTCCGGCTCTTCGTCGAGCGGCACTCGCTCGGGATCCTCGTCGAGCCGCTCGCGGTTCGGGATCGTCGTCGAGCCGCTCGCGGTCGGGCTCTTCGTCGAGCGGGACGCGATCCAGGTCTTCGTCGAGCGGCTCGCGGTCGGGGTCCTCGTCGAACCGCTCGCGGTCCGGGTCCTCGTCGAGCCGGTCGGGATCGGGCTCGTCGAGCCGGTCGGGCTCGTCCAGCCGGTCGGGCTCGTCCAGCCGATCAGGCTCGAGCTCGG
The DNA here is from genome assembly GCA_963790695.1 of uncultured Actinomycetes bacterium. Taxonomy (GTDB): domain Bacteria; phylum Actinomycetota; class Thermoleophilia; order Gaiellales; family Gaiellaceae; genus VAXT01. Next base: position 88,318 of record CAWBPX010000002.1, read on the forward strand.
CGAGCGGCCGCACGAAGGAGCAGCTCTACGCGCAGGCCACCCGCCTGAAGATCGAGGGCCGCTCCAAGATGACGAAGGCCCAGCTCGAGCGCGCAGTCGCGCGCAGGCGCGCCTAGCGAGGCAGAACGGAGAGGGCCGACGGGACGTCTCCGTCGGCCCTCTCGAAGTAGACGGCGCGACGCAGCGTGATCAGGAAGCTGCGCCGATCTCCGAGCGATCCTCGTCCGGCTGCGGGACGATGCGGAGGTACGGCTTGGGGGACTCCCACTCGCCGAAGATCTCCTTCGCCTCGTCGTCCGAGACGGAGCCCGCGATGATCACGTCTTCGCCCTGCCGCCAGTTCACCGGGGTCGCCACCTTGTGCTTCGCCGTGAGCTGCAGGGAGTCGATCACGCGCAGGACCTCGTCGAAGTTGCGGCCGGTCGTCATCGGGTAGATGAGGATCAGCTTCACCTTCTTGTCCGGCCCGACGACGAAGACGTTCCGCACGGTCTGGTTGTCCATCGGCGTGCGGTCGCCGGGCTCTCCCGACGTCTCGGCCGGCAGCATCCCGTAGAGCTTCGAGACCTCGAAGTCGGCGTCGCCGACGATCGGATAGTTCGGTGCTTCGCCCTGCGTCTCCTCGATGTCCTTCGCCCAGCCCTCGTGGTCGCTCGTCGTGTCGACGGACAGGCCGATGATCTTGACGTTGCGCCGGTCGAACTCCGGCTTGATCCGGGCCATGTAGCCAAGCTCCGTGGTGCAGACGGGCGTGAAGTCCTTCGGGTGCGAGAAGAGCACCGCCCACGAGTCTCCGATCCAGTCGTGAAAGCGGATCCGACCCTCGGTCGAGTCCGCCTCGAAGTCAGGTGCCGTGTCGCCGATCTTCAGTGTCATGGAGTCCTCCCTCCGCAGAAAGCGTGTATCCCATCACAACGGCACCGGCCACCGCGCTATTCGCCTGTGGCATGCTCACCGCATGGACGACACACAGATCCACGAGCACATCGAGAAGCTCGTCGCCGAGGAGCACGAGCTCTACGACCGCGTTGGCGAGGGCGGCCTGAACGCGGACGAGCACAACCGGCTCGAGTCGATCAAGGTCAGCCTCGACCAGTGCTGGGACCTCCTCCGGCAGCGGCGCGCGCTTCGTGAGTCGGGTCAGGATCCCGATGCGGCTCACGTGCGCGACCCGGAGATCGTCGAGCGCTACGAGCAATAGCCGCGCTCGCCGCTGACCCGCAAGCGGGCCGAGCGAGCGTCAGTACCATCGGTGCGTCGATGATCCGCGTAGCGCTCAAGGGTCTGCTCGGACGGAAGCTCCGAACGTCGCTGACCGCGATCGCGATCGTGCTGGGGGTCGCGATGGTCGCCGGCACGTTCATGCTGACCGACTCGATCGACCAGGCCTTCAACTCGATCTTCACCGACGTCCGCAAGGGGTCGAACGCCGTGATCAGCGGCAAGACGGCATTCGACCTCTCGAGCGGCGTCGGCTCCACCGCGCCGACGCTCGACGACTCGCTGCTCGTGAAGGTGCGGGGCCTGTCAGACGTCGAGGCGGCCGAGGGCAGCGTCGACGGAGAGGCACAGCTGATCGGGAAGAACGGCAAGGCGATCGTCTACGGCGGCGCGCCGAACCTCGGCTTCAGCATCGCGAACGGCGCCTCGCCCTTCAACCCACTCAGCCTCGTCGACGGATCGTGGCCGCAGAAGGGCGACGTCGTGATCGACGAGTCGACTGCGAAGAAGGAGCACTTCGAGCTGGGACAGACCGTCGGCGTCCAGGCGGAAGGGCCGGCACGCAGGCTGCGGATCTCGGGGTTCGTCCGCTTCGGCTCGGTCTCGACGATCGGCGGCGCGACGCTCTCGGGCTTCTGCCCTGTCGACGGCGCAGCAGCTGTTCGACAAGCCCGGCCGGCTGGACGAGATCGCGGTCGCTGCGAGGCCCGGCGTGTCCGACGACGAGCTCGTTCGCGAGCTTCAGGCGAACATTCCTGCGACCGCCCAGGTGAAAACGGCTGCCCAGCAGGCTGAGGACGATGCAGCGGAGACGAACGGGTTCATCTCGTTCCTGCGCGGCTTCCTGCTCGCTTTCGGCGGGATCGCGCTCTTCGTCGGCAGCTTCGTGATCGCCAACTCACTGTCGATCACGATCGCCCAGCGAACGCGCGAGTTCGCGACCCTCCGAACCGTGGGCGCCTCGCGCCGCCAGATCCTCGTCTCGATCCTCATCGAGGCGCTCGTCGTCGGCGTGCTCGCGTCGCTCGTCGGGCTCCTGGCCGGCTTCGGGCTGGCGAAGGGGCTGTTCGCGCTGTTCGACGCCGTCGGCTTCACCCTGCCGAACAGCGGCCTGGTGCTCACTCCGACGGCCGTGGTGATCGCGCTCGTGGCGGGCATCCTCGTCACGGTCGTCGCCAGCCTTCGACCCGCCTTCCGTGCGACACGCGTCCCTCCGCTGGCGGCCGTGCACGAGGGAGCGACCTTGCCGCCCTCGCGGTTCGCGTACCTACGCGTTCCGGGGTCGATCCTGCTGACGGTGCTCGGCTTCGCCGCACTTAGCTGGGCGCTCTTCGGGCCGGGCCACAGCACGACCGGGCTCCTCGTCTGGATGGGCCTCGGCGCCCTGATGATCTTCCTCGGCGTGGCACTCCTCGCCGAGCGGCTCGTCAGGCCTCTCGCCACCGCGCTCGGATGGCCCTCCGCGAGGTTCGGCGGCACCGCAGGCATGCTCGCGCGAAGCAACTCGAGGCGAAACCCGCAGCGAACCGCATCGACGGCCTCGGCGCTGATGATCGGGCTGGCGCTCGTCACGCTCGTCGCGGTTCTCGCCGCGGGGATCGTCACGACCTTCCGCAGCGCGGTCGACGACCTGTGGAAGAACGCGGACTACGCGCTCACCGCCCAGAACAACTTCTCGCCGATCCCGGTCAGCGTTTCGGACACCGCCGCGAAGGCGCCCGGCGTGGAAACGGTCGGAGACGTGCGCGCGGGCCAGGCGAAAGCGTTCGGGAAGGTCTACAACGCCACCGCGGTCAATCCGGCCACGAGCCAGATCTTCGCGCTCGACTGGAAGGACGGCTCGAACGCTGTCCTCGCCCAGCTCGGCGACGACGGCGCATTCGTCGACGAGGGCTTCGCCGACGACCACGACCTCGAGGTCGGCTCGACCTTCCGCCAGACGTTCCCCAACGGCAAGACGGCGACTTTCCGCGTCGAGGGCATCTTCAAGCCGCCGACCGGCGGCTCTCCGTTCGGCCCGGTCACGATCTCGGCGAAGACCTGGGACCGGTTCAACGACCAGCCGCAGAACCTCTACTCGTTCGTGATCATGAGCGGCGGCGAGACGGACGCGAACCAGACCGCGCTGGACAGCGCGCTCCAGGACTTCCCGAACGCCAAGGTGCAGACGCGCCAGGAGTTCGTCGACAACCAGATCTCGGGACTGAACTCCGTGCTCAACATCCTCTACATCCTGCTCGCGCTCTCGGTGCTCGTGAGCTTCTTCGGGATCGTGAACACGCTCGTGCTGACGGTGTTCGAGCGAACCCGGGAGATCGGCATGCTGCGCGCCGTCGGCATGACGCGCCGTCAGGTTCGGCGCATGATCCGACACGAGAGCATCATCACGTCGGCGATCGGCGGCATCCTCGGAATCCTGCTCGGGATCGCGCTCGGGGCCCTGCTCGTGGCCCGGGTCGACTTCATCGACTTCACGCTGCCGGTCACCCAGCTGATCATCTTCGCCGTCGCCGCGATCGTCGTCGGGATCATCGCCGCGATCTTTCCGGCTCGGCGGGCCGCACGGCTCAACGTGCTCCAGGCGCTGCAGTACGAATAGCACGGCGGACTGGCCGTTCGGCTAGTAGGCATCCAGTGCCCGATGCGCCTACTTTGCAGGGACGATGGATTTCCGATCGCAGGCGAGGGCGATCGGCCGCCGACGGGCGAGAACGCCTGACGGGGCTGTGCGGCCATGTACCAGGTAGCGGACTCCGAGGCACTGGCCCGGGCGGCCGCGCGCTGGTCCGCCGCAAGGGCTCGGTCAAGGTCAGCGCGACCGTCGTCCTCCTCGGGCTGACGAGCCTGTTCACGGACATCTCCTCGGAGATGGTCGCGGCGATCCTGCCGCTCTACCTCGTGCTTTCGCTGGGGCTCTCGCCGTTCGCGTTCGGCGTGATCGACGGGATCCAGCAGGGTGCGTCGGCGCTCGTGCGCGTGGCCTCGGGCTACACCGCCGATCGCTTCGGCCGCTACAAGGAGGTCGCGGTCGTCGGGTACGGGCTCTCGGCGGTGACACGGATCGGCTTCCTGCTCGTGGGCCGCTCGGTGGCGCTGATCGGCGCGCTCGTCTTCGTCGACCGCACCGGGAAGGGCATCCGCACCGCCCCGCGCGACGCGCTGATCGCCCTGAGCACGCCGAAGGAGCAGCTCGGGCACGGCGTTCGGCGTGCACCGCGCGCTGGACACGGCCGGCGCCGTGATCGGACCGCTGCTCGCGTTCTCGCTCCTGATCCTGCTGCCCAACGATTTCGACCCGATCTTCTTCGTCAGCTTCTGTTTCGCGCTGATCGGGCTGGCGATTCTCGTGCTCTTCGTCGAGAACCGCCCCGATCGGGTCGAAGCCGAGCCCCTGCCGCCGGTCACGATGCGCTCCGTCGCGAGACTCCTCGCCGTCCCGCGTTTCGGAGCGCTCCTCGTGGCCGGCGGCGTGCTCGCGCTCGCGACGATGAGCGACGGGTTCGTCTACCTCGGGCTCCAGCAGAACCTCGACTTCGCCGGACGGAACCTCCCGCTGCTCTACGTCGCCACCTCGCTCGTCTACATGCTGCTGGCAGTGCCGGCCGGGCGGCTCGCCGACCGGATCGGCCGCGGCAAGGTCTTCATCAGCGGCTACCTGCTCCTGCTCGTCGTCTATGCCGCGCTCGTGGCGCCCGGAGTCGGGCCTGCAGCTTCGCTCATCGTGATCGTCGCCTTCGGCGCGTACTACGCGGCGACGGACGGCGTGTTGACGGCGATCGCCAGCGCGATGCTCCCGGACGAGGCGCGCGCCACCGGCCTGTCCGTCCTCGTCACCGTGACGAGCCTCGCACGGCTCGTGGCCTCGATCGCGTTCGGCGCGGCGTGGGTGCTGATCGGCGTCGACGCTGCGGTCGTCGTCTTTGCCGGAGGCCTCGTGGTCGCAGCCGCGCTCGCCGGCATCGTCCTCACCAGATACGCGATGGAGCCGGCCGATGCGTAAGCGCACGAGGCTCGCGCTACTGGCCGCGGTGATCGCAACCTGCGTTGGGGCGGCGGTCGTCTACGTCGGGCTCTCGGTCGCGCGCTCCCACAAGTCGAGCCCGCCGCCGGGCGTCCACGTGGTCAGCGGCGCGACGCTGGGCCCGGGCGCAGCTCCGGTTCGGACGACGAAGGCGTCCTCGGTCGACACCGAAGGCGACTCGAAGCTCCTGTTCGTGAGCATGATCCCCGACCGCACGGCGGGCTCGCTCGCCGTCGCCCCGCTCTCCGACCCGACGAGCCTCCGGGCGATCGCCGGCCTGAGATGCGTGCGCGTCTACTTCGCGGGCGGACGCGGGCTCTGCCTCACGCAGGGCGGCCTGCTGAACACCGGCTACGTCGCCAAGGTCTTCGACTCGGACTTCCACGTCGAGCGCCAGTACCCGGTCCGGGGATCCCGAGCCGCGCACGCGTCTCGCCGGACGGGCGCTACGGCGCGACGACGATGTTCGTGCAGGGCGACTCGTACTCGAACGGCAACTTCTCGACCCGCACGAGCATTCGCGACCTCACGACCGGCAAGGAGGTCGCAGATCTGGAGAAGCTGCCGGTGACGAAGGACGGCCGGCCGTTCTCGAATCAGAATTTCAACTTCTGGGGCGTCACCTTCGCCGACGACGACGACCACTTCTACGCGAGCCTCGGGTCGGGATCGGACACGTACCTGCTCGAGGGCAGCATGCGGGACCGGAGCCTGAAGGTGCTCACCGAGCGGGTCGAGTGCCCGTCGCTGTCGCCCGACGGCAAGCGGATCGCGTTCAAGCGGGTCGTCGGGCAAGGCCGGTGACTGGCGGCTGTTCGTGCTCGACCTGGCGACGATGAAGGCGACGCGGCTGGCGGGCGACGACCCGATCGACGACCAGGCCGAGTGGCTCGACGACGACCACGTCGTCTACGGGAACGACAACGTCCTCTGGGTGGTCTCCGCGGACGGCTCGGGCGAGCCCCGCAAGCTGCTCTCGTACGCGTTCTCGCCGGCGGTCAGCCGCGCGTCGTGACGATGCAGGCGTCGTGCGAGGAGCGCGCGACGGTCACCGTGCGGAGCATCCGCCCGCGCGCATCGAGGATGCAGAGCGTGCCTCGGCCGAGGCCCGGAGTGACGACCCAGCCGTGGGACTGCTGCACGTTGTACGAGTCCTCGGGCACCGAGGTCAGGCGGAGCGCGGGGCCGTCGACACGGTGCACGCGGAGCGTTCCGCTCTCGCCGCTCGCGACATAGGCGCGGTCGCCACGAAAGGTCACGTGCTGCGGAGGCTCGTCGCCCGCAGCTTCGGGAGCGTCGCGACGTGGCGCAGGACGCGTCCGGTCGCGAGCTCGACCACGACGAGACGGGACTCGAGGTCGGCCGTCACGAGCGCGACCTCGGTGCTGCCCAGAGCGAACGCCCGAGGTGCCGCGAGCAGCGACGCAGAGGCGAGAACGAAGGCGCGACGATCCATCGCTCCTACTACGAGCCGCGACGCCCGGAAGGTCCAGCGTTCCGGCTTTACTTAAGGCGTGGAGTCGCACGACCACGCGCATCCGATCTCGGCCGACGCGGACCGGCGGCGCCTCGGGATCGCGCTCGGGCTGATCCTCAGCTTCATGGTGGCCGAGGTGACGGCGGGCATCCTGGCGCACTCGCTCGCCCTCCTCTCCGACGCGGCGCACATGCTCACCGACGCCGGCGCGATCGGCCTCTCGCTGCTCGCGCTCAGGCTCGCCGCGCGGCCTCCGTCCGGAAGCATGACCTACGGGCTCAGGCGCGCCGAGATCCTCTCCGCGCAGGCGAACGGCGCGATCCTGCTCGTCCTCGCCGGGCTGATCGTCTACGAGGCCATCCGCCGGCTCGTCTCTCCGCCGGACGTCCAGGGCTGGACGGTGATCATCGTCGCGCTCGGAGGCATCGTCGTGAACCTCGTCGCCACCTGGCAGCTGGCCAAGGCCAACCGCGAGAACATGGCCGTCGAAGGCAGCTTCCAGCACATCCTCACCGACCTCTACGCCTTCGTCGGGACCGCGATCGCCGGCGTGATCATCGTCACCACCGGATACGTCCGAGCCGACTCGATCGCCTCGCTCTTCGTCGCCGCGCTGATGGTGCGTGCGTCCTACGGGCTGCTCAAGGACTCGGGGCGCGTGCTGCTCGAGATGGCGCCCGCCCGGCTGAGCGCGCAGGAGATCGGTGAGGCGCTCGCCGCCCACGCCGAAGTCAGGGACGTGCACGACCTGCACGTCTGGGAGATCGGAACCGACCTGCCCGCGCTGTCAGCGCACGTGCTCGTCCGGCGCGGCATCGACTGCCACGCCGTCCGGCTCGAGCTGGAGCGGATGCTCCACGCGCGGTTCGACATCGAGCACACGACGCTCCAGGTCGACCACGTCCGCGAGAGCCCGCTCGTCGAGCTGCGAAAGCTCAGCGATAGCGGTCGATGAACGCGAGGGTGCGGTTCCACGCGTCCTCGGAGGCGTCTGCGAAGTCTTCCTGCTTGCGGTCGAAGAAGCTGTGCGGCGCGCCGGGATAGGTCACGACCTCGTGCTCGACCCCGGCCTCGGTCAGCGCCTCGTCGAACGCCGCGTTGATCTTCGGCGGTGATGTTCTGGTCGTCGCCGGCCTGGAGGGCGAGGATCGGCGCCTTCATCTCGCCGGCGCGCTCGATCGGCCCCGGCGACTCCCGGCGAGCGGGCTGCCCGTAGAACCCGACCGCGCCCTTGAGCCCATGACCGCCCGCCGCCGCGAACCACGAGTTGCGACCTCCGAAGCAGAAGCCGACCGTGAAGATCGAGCCGGCGCCCTCGCCTCGTAGCCAGTCGACGGCGGCGCGGACGTCGGACTGGACCTGGTCGGGCGTCGTCTGCGCGACGTGCTCCATGTATTCGAAGTCCTCGCCCCTCTTCCCCACTCCGGCGGTGCGCCCGAAGTAGTCGAAAGCGATCGCCGCGATCCCGCGCTCGGCGAACCGGAGCGCGAGCTCCTCGTAGAAGCGGTAGAGCCCGCGGACGTCCGGGAGGATCACGACGCCGACGTCGCTCGGCTCCTCGGGGAGCGCGGCGAACGCCGCGAAGCGGTTGCCGTCGGCGCTCTCGAGCTCGAGGTCGCGATGGTCGACCGCGCCGCCCTCGAGCGGCGGAATCGGCGGTGAGGAGTCGAGGTCGAAGCACATGCCGAGACCCTAGCGCCCTCGAGCGCGACGCTCATTGCCAGGACACCAACGCCCGTCTGTATGGTCTCCAGTGGAGAGGAACACGGGCAAAAGAGGAGGGACTGATGAGCACCGAAGACATCGAGCTTGGCCCCATCGACTATCTCGTCGTGGAGTGGCCGGCCGGCAAGCAGCCAGACGGCGAGGGCCTCAAGCACCTCATCGATCTGAGCGACCGAGGCCTGATCCGCGTGATCGACCTCGCGTTCGTGAGGAAGAACGAGGACGGGAGCGTCGAGGGCATGGCGATCACCGACCTCGACGCGGACGGAAGCTTGGATCTCGTCGAGTTCGAAGGCGCCTCGTCCGGCGTGCTTGGAGACGACGAGTACGAGGACGCGAGCGACGTGCTCGAGCCGGGCGCGTCTGCGGCGATCCTCGTCTACGAGAACACGTGGGCCGCACCGTTCGCCACTGCTCTGCGCAAGAACGGAGCGCAGCTGGTCGCGAATGGGCGGATTCCCGTCAACGACCTGATCCAGAAACTCGAGCAGCTCGAGGCCGCAGAGGCCTAGGGAAGGAGAAGGAACATGCCAGGACTTCTACGCGGAGTTGCGCGAACGGCCGTGATCGCCGGGACGGCGACCCATGTGTCGAACAACGTCTCGCGACGGCAGGCGAACAAGTGGGCGGAACAGGAGGGCGCCCAGCAGCAGTACCAAGAGCCCGTCCAGGCCGCACCGGCGGCGCCTTCTCAGGAGGACAAGCTCGAGCAGCTGCAGAAGCTCGGCGAGCTGAAGACCTCCGGCGTGCTCACGGAAGCGGAGTTCGAGGCCCAGAAGGCCAAGATCCTCGCCGGCTGAACCACTCGAAAGCTCTTTTCAACCGGACTCGGCCGGGGCAACAGTCCCCGGCCGGTCACGGACTCGCTTCCAGACGAAGTCCAGGAGCACGGACAGGAGCGTGATCGCCACGATCCCCACGAAGGTCTCCGGGGCGTTCCGCAGCGTGTCGACGGCGAAGAACGCCAGCACGACCGCGGTCACCAGGAATCCGAGCAGCACGATGAGCGCATTGGCCCGGGTCTCCGAGCGGAGCCTGTAGCCGGCAACTGCGAGCAGGAGGAAGACGAGCAGCGCGCACGCGCTCCCGACCGACGCGATCGCGGACAGGTCGACGAAATTGGCGAGGACCAGGACGATGATCGAGGTGACGAAAAGCCCTCCGTGCTTGCCCAGCCGCGACGTACGCCCGAGGAGGGGCGGGAACTGGCGAAGCTCGGCAAGGTAGTCCGCGAGCCCGCCGGCCGCGAAGAGCGTCCCGTTCGTCGCTCCGGCGGTGGCGATCAGCGCCGCGATGGCCATCAGGGTGAAGCCGGCGTCGCCGAGTGAAGGGCGGGCCGCCTCCGCGATCGCCGTCTCTCCGTAGCCGATCGCCTGGTCGACCGTCAGCGTGCCGAAGACGCCGATCGAGATCAGGACGTACGTGGCCGTCGTCAACCCGAGCGCGAGCGCGACGGCCCTCGGGAGCTCCCGCTCGGGGTCGCGGAGGCTGCTGACCGTGAACGTCATCACGCCGAAGCCGAGAAAGGCGAAGAAGGTGAGCGCGATGCTGGCGATGATCTTGGAGAACGACGGGTAGCCGCCGAAGGACAGCATGCTCCAGTCGACGTCGCTGACGGTCACCCAGATGAAGACGGCGAAGACCGCGAGCAGGACGATCACCATCACCGAGGCCACCCGCGAGACGAAGGTCGCCCCGATCGTGTTGATGAACGTCATCGCGACGATCAGCAGCGACGCGAAGACGTTGTCCCAGCCGCTCCAGCCGTCGTCGCCGATGAAGAGCGCCACCGCGTAGGACCCGAAGGAGACGGCGAGCATCGCAGCCACGATCACGAACGCTGCCGCGTACCCGAGCCAGCAGGCGATTCCGAGCAGGCGCCCGTTCCCGAAGCCCTGCCGCAGGTATTCGACGAGGCCGCCCTCGGACGGGTACCGGATCCCGAGCTTGACGACGTTGTAGGCGAGCAGCATCGTCACGAGGCCCGCGAGCAGGAACGAGAGCCAGACGGCCGATCCGGCGAAGACCGCGGCCTGTCCGAGGAGCGCGAAGATGCCGGCGCCGACCATCGACCCGATGCCGAGGAAGGCCGCGCCGCGGACGCTCATCCTGCCTCTGGCGGGAGCCTCCCCGTCCGTCATGCCTCAGGCCGCCTCGGCGGGGGCGAGCGCCGGGCTGCTCTCGGTGCTCCGCCGGTCGAACCACTTGACGACCTCGGCGATCGCCACGTAGACGATCGGGCCGATCAGGCAGATCCCCCACTGCGAGCTCGTCAGAAAGACCGTGTCGAAGATCCGCTGCAACGGGGTGATCGACGTCACGAGCAACGTGAGGACCAGCGCGGCGCCGATCAGCTGCATGAACCGGCGGTTCGCGAACGTGTAGCGCTTGAAGATCGTCTCCGTCGGCTCCCGGGACTCGAGCGCGGCCACGACGTGCATCAGCGAGAGCGTCGTCAGCCCCATGGTCGTGGCTGTGATCAGGTCGTAGCGGTGCTCGCCCCAGGCGACGATCCCGACCGCGAGCGAGGCCATCACGACGCTGAAGACCCCGAGCCGGATCGCGAGCGTCCGGTTCACGATCGGCGCGCTGGCGTCTCGCGGCTTGCGCTGCATCAGGCCGGGCACCGGAGAGTCGAAGCCGAGCCCGATCGCGAGCAGCACGTCGACGGCGAAGTTGATCCACAGGATCTGCAGCGGGTTCAGCGGCGCGCCGTTGGCGACGTCGAAGATGCCCGCGCCGAGGAACGTGAGGATGAACCCGCCGAGCATGATCAGCTGGACGCGGACGTACTTCATCAGGTTGTCGTAGATCCCGCGGCCGCCCTCGACCGCGCTGACGATCGTGGCGAAGTTGTCGTCGGTGAGGATCATGTCGCCGGCTTCCTTCGTCACCTCGGTGCCGGTGATCCCCATCGCGACGCCGATGTCCGCCGTCTTCAGCGCAGGGGCGTCGTTCACGCCGTCGCCGGTCATCGAGACGACGTGGCCCTTCTTCTTCAGCGTCTCCACGAGCCGGACCTTGTCCTCCGGGGCAACGCGGGCGACGACCCCGATCTCCTCCACCTGCTCGATTGAGCTCCTCGTCGGTCAGCGCCGAGAACTCGGTGCCCGAGAGCGCCCGGCCCTCGATCCCCAGCTGCGCGGCGATCGCGGCGGCCGTCGTCACGTGGTCGCCTGTGATCATCCGTGCCCGGATCCCGGCCTCCCTGCAGCGTGCGATCGCGTCCTTCGCCTCCTTGCGCGGCGGGTCGACGATCGCCACGAGGGCGAGCAGCGTCAGGTCCTTCACCTGCGCGAGGAGGTCGCCGCCCGCGTCGAACGAGGCCGGGTCGAAGTCCTTGGAGGCGACCGCCAGCACGCGCAGCCCTTCGCTCGCGAGCCGGTCGTTCTCGGTCGTCACGCGCTCCATGCCTTCGGCCGCCGGAACGGTCGTCCCTTCCGGGCTCCGGATCTGCGACGAGCGCGCGAGCAGGACGTCCGGAGCTCCCTTGACGTAGCAGCGCACGACCTTGCGCCCGTCATCCTCGAGCTCGTGGAACGTCGCCATGAACTTGTACTCCGAGTCGAACGGCACCTCCGCCACGCGCGGATACAGCCGCCGCGTCTCGTCGACGTCGATCCCGCCCTTCGCCGCGAGCACGACGAGGGCCGCCTCGGTCGGGTCGCCCACGATCTCGCCGTCGTGGACCGCGGCGTCGTTGGCGAGCGCCATCGGCATCAGGAACGGCTCGAGCGGCGTGTCCGACTCGCCCCAGGTCCGGAGGATCTTCCCGGTGGTCGAGTAGCCCTCGCCGTCGACCGAGAAGCGCCGGCCCGCGACGACGAGCTGTCGCGCCGTCATCTGGTTCAGCGTCAGCGTGCCGGTCTTGTCGGAGCAGATCGCCGAGGTCGCGCCGAGCGTCTCCACCGAGCGCAGCCGCTTGACGATCGCGCCCTTCGCCGCGAGCGCCTGCGTGCCGAGCGAGAGCACGGTCGTCACGACCGCGGGCAGGCCGGTCGGGATGGCGGCGATGGCGAGGCTGATCCCGATCAGGAAGAGATCGTCGAAGCTCTCGCCCCTGATCAGCCCGAGAATGACGACGAGCACCAGCGCCGCGGACGCCATGATCGTCAGGAGCACGGTCAGCTGGTCGAGCTGGCGCGTGAGCGGGGTCTTCTCCTCCTGAACCTGGCTCAGCATCCCTGAGATGTGGCCGACCTCGGTCTCCATGCCCGTTGCCGTCACGACCATCTCGCCGCGACCTCGGGTCACGGTCGAGTTCATGTAGGCCATGTCGAGGCGGTCGCCGAGCGGGACGTCGTCGCCGGGAACCGGGTCGATCGATTTCAGGACGGGCACGCTCTCGCCGGTGAGCGCCGCCTCCTCGATCTCGAGGGTCGCCGCCACGAGCAGGCGCCCGTCGGCCGGGATCTTGTCGCCGGCCTCGAACGACACGATGTCGCCGGGCACGAGCTCCTCGGAGGCGATGTCGACGGCCTGCCCCCCACGCCGCGCGTGCGCCTTGATCACGAGCATCTTCTGGAGCGCGGCGATGCTCTCGGCCGCCTTGCCCTCCTGGTTCAGGCCGAGGATCGCGTTGACGACGGTGATGCCGAGAATCGCGAGCCCGGTCCCGAACTCCTGGAGCGCGACGACGCTCACGACCGCGGCGCCGACGAGGACGAGCTGCATCAGGTCGCGGTACTGGCGCAGGAACGCGTGCCAGCCCGGTTCCTTCGCCTGCTCCGCGAGCCGGTTGGGCCCGTGTTCCGCGCGCCGCTGCTCGACCTCGGCCAGGTCGAGGCCGGCCCGCGGGTCGGCGCCGAGGCGCGTATAGGCCTCCTCCGCCGTCAGGCCGTGCCACGTCTGGTCTCGACTCGTCGCTGTCGGTTCCGTCGCCGTCGCGCTCATTCGCCCACCTCCAGTCCGTCTGCTTCACGGGTGACGATCGTCCCCGCTTCGCCACGCAGGAGCGCGGGCGTGTCCTCGATCGAGCCGATCGCGGCGAGCCCGCCCGTCTCCTCGACGAACGAGCACGCGGCGCGCACTTTCGGGCCCATCGAGCCCGCTGCGAACTCGGTGCCCATGAGCGCCTCCGGATTTGCGCGGCGAATCGCGCGCTGGTCCGGCGTGCCCCAGTCCACGTACACGGCGTCCACGTCGGTCACGATCGCGAGCGCGTCCGCCTTCAGGTCCTTCGCCAGGAGCGCGCTCGCGAGGTCCTTGTCGATCACGGCCTCGACGCCGACGAGCTGCTTCCCGGCCGGAACCGGTTCGTCCGTGTACATGACCGGGATCCCGCCGCCGCCCGCGCAGATGACGACGGCCTCGTGCTCGAGCAGCCAGCCCACGGGCTCGATGCCGAAGATCCGCTTCGGAAGAGGCGACGGCACGACGCGCCGGAAGCTGTCGCCGTCCGGCTTGAACTCCCAGCCCTTCTCCTCGGCGAGCTTCTTCGACTCCTCCTCCGAGTAGATCGGCCCGATCGGCTTCGTCGGATCGCCGAACGCGGGATCGGCCGGGTCGACCTCGATCAGCGTGAGCAGCGACGCGAGCCGCTTCTCCTGCGGCAGCTCGTTCCCGAGCTCCTGCTGGATCAGGTAGCCGATCATCCCTTCCGTCTGCGCCCCGAGCAGGTCGAGCGGATACGGGTCGACCTCGGTGTAGGCCGACCCCTGGAGCGCGAGCAGCCCGACCTGGGGGCCGTTCCCGTGCGAGATCACGAGCTCGTGCTCGAGCGCGACGGGCGCCAGCGCCTTGCACGCGACGCGCGCGTTCGCACGTTGGTTCTCCGCGGACAGCGGCTCGCCGCGCCGAAGCAGCGCGTTCCCGCCGAGTGCGACGACTACTCGCACGTCATTCGCCCGAGGGTCGCGACCATCACGGCCTTGATCGTGTGCAAGCGGTTCTCCGCCTCGTCGAACACGACGGACGCCGGCGACTCGAAGACCTCCTCGGTCACCTCGAGCGACTCCATCCCGAACTTCTCGAAGATCTCCTTGCCGACCTCCGTGTCGGTGTTGTGGAAGGCGGGCAGGCAGTGCATGAACTTCGTGTCGGGGTTGCCGGTCTTCGCCATCGTCTCCGAGTTCACCTGATACGGCTTGAGCAGCTCGATCCGCTCCGCCCAGACCTCGTCGGCCTCGCCCATCGAGACCCAGACGTCCGTGAGCAGGAAGTCCGCGCCCTGGACGGCCTCGTCGATGTCGTCGGTGATCGTGATCTTGGCGCCCGTCTCGTCGGCGATTCCGCGGGCCAGATCGGTGATCTCGTCGCGCGGCCAGAGCGACTTCGGGCTCGCGATGCGGACGTCCATCCCGAGCTTCGCGCCGCCGACCAGGTAGGAGTCGGCCATGTTGAAGCGGGCGTCGCCCAGGTAGCAGAAGACGACCTCGTTCAGCGGCTTGTCCACGTGCTCGGTGAACGTGAGGAAGTCGGCCAGGATCTGCGTCGGGTGCCACTCGTCGGTGAGCCCGTTGTAGACCGGGACGCCGGACCACTCGGCGAGCTCGTCTGCGGTCTCTTGCCCGAAGCCGCGGTACTCGATCGCGTCGTACATGCGGCCGAGCACCCGCGCGGTGTCCTTCGCCGTCTCCTTGTGGCCCATGTGCGAGCCGCCGGGGCCGATGAACGTGACGTGGGCGCCCTGGTCGTAGGCGGCGACCTCGAACGCGCAGCGCGTCCTGGTCGAGTCCTTCTCGAAGATCAGCGCGATCTCCTTCCCGACGAGCTTCTGCTCCTCGCGGCCTTCCTTCTTGGCCGCCTTCAGCTCGGCGGAGAGGTCGAGCAGGTACGTGATCTCCTCGGGGGTGAAGTCGGCAAGCTTGAGGAAATGCCTGCCGCGGAGGTCGGTCATCGTTGCCATGTCTGGGCTCCTTTCACGCGTCGCGTACAACTGGACAAGTCATGCAATGGCCGCCGCCGCGTCCGCGGCCGAGCTCCTGGCCGGCGATCGTCAGCACCTCGATCCCGGCCTTCGAAAGCCTCGAGTTCGTCGATTCGTTCCGCTCGTAGGCGACGACGACGCCCGGCGAGAGCGCGACGACGTTGTTGCCGTCGTCCCACTGCGTCCGCTCGGCCTCGAACTCGTCCCCTGCGGTGGGGACGGTTCGCAGCTTCTCGATACCCAGCGCGTCGGCCACCGCGTCGAGGAACGGCCGCTCGGAGAGCTCGACCTTGATCCCACCGTCGCCGTCCGGCGTGTACAGGATCGGGACGAGCTGCTCGACGACCGGCTCGTAGATCGTCACGAGGTCGTGGTCGCAGAACGTGAACACCGTGTCGAGGTGCATCGCCGCCCGCTCGCGGGGCATCATCGCGCCCAGCACGAGGCGGGCCGCGCCGCCCTCGAACAGGTTCTTGGCGAGGATGCTGACGGCGCGCGCGGTCGAACGCTCGCCCTGGCCGACGAGGACGACGCCGTCGCCCACCGGCATGATGTCGCCGCCCTCGAGCGCCGCTCCGCCCCAGTCGTGGTCGAAGCCGCCGTACCAGATCGGGAAGCCCGCGTCGCGGAAGCGCGGATGGAAGCGGTACACCGCCTCGACGTTGAGCGTCTCGTGCTGGCGCGCGGGCCAGAACATGTTGTTGATCGACACGCCGCCGTAGATCCAGGCGCTCGTGTCCCGCATGAACAGCTGGTTCGGAAGCGGCGGGATCACGAAGAAGGTCGAGGGCACCGCGCGCCTGACGATCGAGCCGATCTCGTCGGGCAGATCCGCCGCGATGATGCCTCCGGTCAGCTTCGATGCGAGCTCGGCCGCAGGCATCTCCGTCATCCACTCCGTGAGCGGGCCGGCGAACATGACCGTGACCTCCTCCGGCCGCAGCCGCCGGGAGAGCAGCCACTCGCGCGCCTCGGCGTCCTCCAGCGTCTCGGCCAGCAGGTCGTGGAAGAGGAGCACCTCCACGTCGCGCTCGCGCATCAGGTCGACGAACGCGTCGTGCTCCTGCCGCGCGCGCCGGACCCAGATCACGTCGTCGAAGAGGAGCGCCTCCGCGTTGGACGGCGACAGCCGCTCGTGCGCCTCGTCCGGCCGGTGGACGATCACCGTCCTCAGCTGTCCGACCTCCGAATTCGTCCCGAGTGCGGGTTCGGTCGCTGTGCTCATACGGGCTCTCCTTTCACTCTCAACTCGTAGCTCCGGCGATCCCGATGAAGATCGAGCAGACGAGGAACACGCCGAGGACGATAGGGCCAGACGAACTTCAAATAGCGGTCGTAGCCGACCTTGGACAGGGCCAGGCCGCCCATGATCACGGCCGAAGTCGGGGTGACGAGATTGACCGTGCCGGACGCCGTCTGGAACGCGGTCACGACGACCGCGCGCGACACGCCCGCAAAATCGGCGAGCGGCGCGAGGATCGGCATCACGAGCGCGGCGTGCCCCGATGACGACGGAACCAGGAACGCGATCGGCAGGTTGACGACGTAGGCCAGGAAGGCGAACGCGCCGGAGCTGCGGCCCGAGACCGCGTCCTCCATCCAGCTGAGGACGGTGTCGGTCATGTGCGCGTTCTTCATCACGACCGTGATCCCGCGCGCGAAGACGATGATCAGCCCGGCGCCGAGGAAGTCGGCCGCCCCTGCGACGATCGTCGTCACCGTGCCCTCCTCGCCGAGCTTCGCGATCAGCCCGATCACGACGGCCATCACGAGGAAGAGCACTGCGGCTTCGGGGAAGTAGAAGTCGGCGAAGGTCGGCAGCGGGAAGTCCTTGCCGAAGCCCTCCTGCCAGAGGTCGTTCCACGGGATGAAGCCGTAGATCATGAGCAGGAACGTTCCACCGAAGAGCAGCAGGACGAGCTTCTGGCGGCCGGTGAGCGCGGGCACGTCGCTGACGAGGCTCTCCGCGTCGGCCGCGTCCGTCGCGGAGACGCCGACGACCGACTTCGCCGGGTTCGCCGAGATGCGCCGCGCGTAGAAGATCACGTAGCCGATCGCGAACGCGACGAGCACGAACCAGAGCGCGATCCGCAGGCCGATCCCGTCGCCGATGCTGATCCCGGCCGCGTCCGAGGCGACCCCGGTCGCGAACGGGTTCACGGTCGAGGCGATCACGCCAGTCCCGGCGCCGAGAAAGATGATCGCGGCCGCCACCATCCGGTCGTACTTGAGCGCAAGCGCCAGCGGGACCATGAGGACGAAGAAGCCGAGCGTCTCCTCCCACATCCCGTACGAGGTGCCGCCGAGCGCGAAGACGGCCATCAGGATCGCGATCAGCACCGACCCGCTGTGCCGGAAGCGGAGCGCCAGCCGGCCGATCCCGGTCTGGATCGCCTCCGTCTTCATCGTCACGGTGATGAACGCGCCGACGGCGAGCACGAAGAGGAAGATCGCCGCCGAGCCGTAGAGGAAGCCCTCCTCCCAGGGCCCGACGAAGCCCTGGGTGCTCTCGACGCCGTAGAGCCCGTTCGGGGTCGAGTCCCAGAGCTGCTTGAACCGGAACGTGAACGACTTGTCGGCGCACGGCGTTCCCGGAGGTAGAGCCGCTGCCACGGGAGGGGCCGCGGTCTCGAGCTCCTTCGCAGCCTCTCGGCGGCGCGGCAGCACCGGGGAGCGCGGAGTCTCCGGCTGGCAGGACGGAAGCTTGTGGTACGTCCCCGGGACGGGCGACCCGGTCTGTGGGTCGGTGTCGTACGCGCCGGCCGGGACGAAGAAGGACGCGATCCAGACGAGCACCAAGACCGCGGCGAGAACCGTGAACGCTGTGGGGAACCTGAATTTCCTCGACGCGCCGCCTTGCGCCGGGGTCTCCTCAGACGTCTGGCTCACCAGACTTGCCCTCCTCCGGCCCTCGGACTTGTGCTCGGCTAACCCTCTCTCCGAGCCAGCGTATTGCGCGTTCCGTCGCTGGGCAAGTTCGTGCGAGGGGAACTAACGCTCAGCCGGCCGGCGTGTCCGCCGCCGAGCCTCCGACCGTAGGATCGGCGCGTGTCCTCGTTCGACGACGAGCTTCGTCCCTGCATCGCCGAAATGCTCCAGGCGCCGGTGCCGGTTCCCGAGGGAGAGCCGCTGCTCTTCTTCAAGCAGTGGCTGGGCGAACGGAATCTCGGGCTCGTCCCCATCGAGGACGCGGCCGGCTTCGCGTGGCCCGGCCAGTGGCTGGCACGCGTGCGCGCCTCGGACGGAGATCACGCGGTCGTCATGTTCGGGTCCCCTTCCGGGCCGTGGCTGGATCCCGGCGGCGCCTACAGCGGGAGCCCGACGATCGAGGCCGGCTGGATGCTCGCACCGCTCGACCTCCACCTGCCCATCGACGCGCCGTCGGGCGCGGTCATCGGCGAAGGCTCGGTGGCGGCGGTCCTGATCGCGCCGCAGGCAGAAGCGCCTCTAACGTCAGTCGACGAGGTCGTCGCAATCGCGGGCCGCGGGCTCGAGGGCGACCGCTACGCGTCCGGCCAGGGCACCTTCAGCGGGCCCGGTCGCGGCTACCAGCTGACGCTCGTCGAGGCAGAGGTGCTCGACGAGATCGAGCTCCCCTGGGAACAGGCGCGCCGCAACATCGTCACGCGCGGCATCGCCCTCAACGGCCTGGTCGGCCGGCGATTCCGCGTCGGCTCCGCCGAGTGCATCGGGCGAAGGCTGTGCGAACCGTGCGCTCACCTGGAGCGGCTCGCTCGACCCGGGCCTGCTGCGACCGCTCGTCCATCGCGGTGGCCTGCGAGCGGACATCGTCGCGGACGGCCGGATTCGCGTCGGCGACCGACTGGTGCCGCTCCGAGCTAGGAGCGCCGGTGCAGTCGCTCAAAGCTCACTCGGCGGCAGATCCTGGCCTTCCGACGGCGGGTCGGCTCGCTCGACGAGCGTCTGCCGATGAGCGCCCAGTCGCTGCGGCGCGCGGCATGGGCGGGCCTGCAGGACAGCATGCCGAGAGCCGCACTGCTCTCGTTACACGCGCGCGTGGCCGACGTCGAGCCCTCCACGTGGGAGCATTCCTCGCTCGCCCAGCTCTGGGGCCCTCGCTACAGCACCTACGTCGTCCCGAAGCGCGACTTCGCGCTCTTCTCACTTGGGAGGCTCCCGGAGAACGGCAAGGGCCGCGATCGGGCCGAGGCCATGGCGAAGCGGGTGCACGCCTTCCTCGACGGCAGGCGGATGACCGACAGCGAGGCCGCGGGCGCGCTCGGCTCGGCAACGCGATCAGGTACGCGGCGCCGACGGGCACCCTCGCTATCCGCTGGGAGGGCGCGCGGGCGCCGACCGTCTGGTCCGTCCCCGCTCCGAAGATCTCCCCGGCCGCCGCACAGCGTGAGCTCGCGCGGCGCTACCTCCACGTGTTCGGGCCGACAACGGCCGACAGCTTCGCCCGCTGGGCCGGAATCTCTTCGCGATCCGCCGCCGAGACGTTCGCGTCGCTCGAGGGAGAGCTGTTGCCGGTTCGGTCGCCGCTCGGCGACGAGTGGCTGCTCGCAGAGGACGAGCCGGAGATGCGATCCGCCGAGTCGCCCGACGCGCCCGCGCGCCTGCTGCCGAGCGGGGATGCCTACTTCCTGCTCGACGGAGCGGAGCGCGAGCTGCTCGTTCCGCGCAAGGATCGGCGGGAGCGGCTCTGGACGTCGCGTGTCTGGCCCGGCGCGCTGCTCGTCGCCGGCGAGATCCGCGGCACCTGGAGGCGGGCGGGCCACACCGTCAAGGTCGAGACCTGGGCGCGTCTCTCGCGTGGAGCGCGCGACGCGGTCGAGGCCGAGGCCGCCACTTTGCCGCTTCCGGGCCTCGACCGGCCGATCGAAGTGGTCTGGGAAACATGAACCTGAGCCCGGAGACCGCGCCCGATACGCTCGCGCGCATGCGTGGACTTTTGCTCTACGGCGACACCGAGCGCTCGGCAGCGCTCCGGCACGAGATCCCGGTGCCGATCGGCGACCCCTTCCTGTTCGCCGAGGTCGACGGGCAGACGTACATCCTGACGAGCCGTCTCGAGACGGGACGCCTCGCTCGGCTTCTCCCGGACGCGCAGCTTCTCGACTACTTCGAGCTCGGGTACAAGGATCTCGTCGAGGGCGGGCTCTCCCGCGCCCAGGCGAGCCGCGAGGTCGAGGCCCGCGCGGTGCAGCAGATCGGGATCGACGACGCGATCGTCCCGGCCGAGTTTCCGCTCGCGCTGGCTGATCGGCTCCGCGCGGACGGAGTCGAGCTGACCGTGGACGAGCCGTCGATCGATGTGAGGCGGCGCGCAAAGACGGGTGTCGAGCTCGAGGGCATTCGGATCGCTCAGCGAGCGGCCGAGGCCGGAATGACCGCGGCTTCGGATCTGCTCGCGCGCAGCAGCCCCAACGCGGACGGACGTCTGGAGGTCGACGGCCGACCCTTGCTCGCCGAGGACGTTCGCGCCGTCCTGCGGCAGAGCGTGCGCCGAGAACGGCGCGCCCTGCCCGCCGGATGTGATCGTCGCCTCGGTCTGGCAGGGCAAGGGCCACGAGCCCGGGAGCGGCCCGCTCCCGGCGGGGCTTCCGATCCACGTCGACGTCTGGCCGCGCCACGAGGAGACCGCATGCTGGGCGGACATGGCGCGAACGTTCGTCGTCGGCGAGCCGGCGCCCGAACATGCAGAGCGTCTCGCGGAGATGGAGAGCCTCACGCGGCGAGCTCTCTCGGAAGCCGAGGAAGGCGTCCGCCCAGGCGTGCTCGGACGCGAACTGTTCGACGCCGCCTGCGAGCTGTACGAGGCCGCCGGTTACGCCACTCAGCGCACCGCGGAGCCGGACCAGGAGGAAGGATTCCTGTGGGCGCTCGGCCACGGCGTCGGGCTCGAGGTGCACGAGGCGCCGTCCCTGGGCCTCGCCGGCCGTGAGCCGTTCGTCGTCGGCGACGTGGTTGCGCTGGAGCCCGGTCTCTCGGACGACGAGATCGGACCACTGGTCTTCGAAGACCTGGCCGTCGTGACCGAGGACGGCTGCGAGGTGCTGACCGACTTCCCGTACGACCTAGCGCCGGCCCGCGCGTAGGAGGAACGATGCAGAAACGCACGCTCGGAGCAAGCCGGTTGGAGGTGTCCGCGCTCGGGCTCGGCTGCATGGGCATGAGCCAGAGCTACCCGCCGTTCCCCGAGCGGGACGAGATGATCGCCCTGATCCGCACCGCGGTCGAACGCGGCGTCACGTTCTTCGACACCGCGCAGGTCTACGGGCCCGTTCACGAACGAGGAGCTCGTGGGCGAGGCGCTCGAGCCCGTCCGCGACCAGGTCGTGATCGCGACGAAGTTCGGCTTCGACCTGGAAGACGGACGAAGCAGCCACGGCGTCGACAGCCGCCCGGAGACGATCAGACGAAGTGTCGACGCCTCGCTCAAGCGGCTCCGGACGGACACGATCGACCTGCTCTACCAGCATCGCGTCGATCCGAACGTCCCGATCGAGGACGTCGCCGGCACGGTCAAGGAGCTGATCGACGCAGGCAAGGTCCGGCACTTCGGCCTCTCGGAGGCGGGCGTGCAGACGATCCGGCGCGCACACGCCGTCCAGCCCGTCACCGCCCTGCAGAGCGAGTATTCGCTCTGGTGGCGCGAGCCGGAGGAGGCGATCCTGCCGACGCTCGAGGAGCTCGGCATCGGCTTCGTGCCGTTCAGCCCGCTCGGGAAGGGCTTCCTGACGGGGGCCATCGACGAGTCGACCTCGTTCGAGAGCTCCGATTTCCGCAACACGGTTCCCCGATTCGCCTCGGACGCCCGCGCTGCCAACCGCGTCTTCGTCGAGCTCCTCGAGCGCGTCGCGGAGCGCAAAGGCGCGACGCCGGCGCAGATCGCGCTCGCCTGGATCCTCGCCCAGAAAGACTGGATCGTCCCGATTCCCGGCACGACGAAGCCTCACCGTCTGGAGGAGAACATCGCGGCCGTCGACCTCGAGCTCACCGCCGACGACCTGCAGGAGATCGAGACGGCCGCGGCGGAGATCACCGCCCAGGGCCACCGCTACGCGGAAGCCCAGGAGCGGATGATCGACCGCTGATCAGATGACGACCGCCACCCCGACGATCACTCTGAACAACGGCGTCGAGATGCCGATTCTCGGCCTTGGCGTCTTCCAGAGCCCTCCCGAGGAGACTGCGCCGCTGTCGAAGCGGCGATCACGAGCGGGTACCGCTTGATCGACACCGCAGCTGCCTACGGCAACGAGCACGAGGTCGGGGAGGGCATCAGACGCTCTGGTATCGACCGCCGCGAGATGTTCGTCACGACGAAGCTGTGGATCAGCGACTACGGCTCGAGCAGGCATTGGTCGGGCTCGATGGCTGCCTGCGGCGCCTCGGGACTGGACTATGTCGACCTCTTCTTGCTCCACCATCCGGTGCCGACCGACTTCGACGCGACGGTGGAGGCCTACAAGGCGCTCGAGCGGGCACTCGGCGACCGGCGCGTTCGCGCGATCGGGGTCTCCAACTTCAGCGAAGGCCATCTCGAAAGCCTGATGGCCCGCACAGGTGTCGTCCCGGCGCTCAACCAGGTCGAGCTGCACCCTTTCTTCACGCAGCCGGCACTGCGCGCCTTCCATCGGACGCACGCCATCGTCACGCAGGCGTGGTCACCGCTCGGCGGGATCAACGTCTACCGTCCAGCCGACCCGAACGACGTCAGGAACCCGCTCGACGACCCGACGATCGTCGAGCTTGCCGAGAGGCACGGGAAGACGCCGGCGCAGGTCGTCCTGCGCTGGCACATCGAGCACGAGATCTCGACGATCCCGAAGTCGGTCAAGCCGCACCGGATCGAGGAGAACATCGACGTCTTCGATTTCTCGCTCACGCCGGACGAGGTCGCGGCGATCGACTCGCTCGACACCGGGGTCCGCGGCGGCCCCGACCCCGAGACGATCGACCGGGCTCGCTTCCCGCTTACGGTCGAGAACTGAGCTGCTCCGCGACCACTCCAGCACAACGGCCGAAAGCTGGGGACGTCGCGCAGGCGATCGTCGACAGCCATTTGCTACTGCTAGTGCCGACACCGGCGCCGCCGGCGAGTCCCGAGCCGGCCGCGTAAGAGGCAAGTACAGCTCTCACTCCACGGCGGGCACGATCCGCGGCGTCTCGAGCCCGGCGAGCCGACAAGCCTCGGCGACCGCGTCCTCGGAGGCAGCCTCGAAGAGGTAGAAGCACGTTTCATCTCCAGGGACGAGGGTCGTCCGCACGTAGCGAACCGACACGCCCTGCCGCGAGAGCTGCCGCGCAGCGGCACGAGCCCGCCGTCCCGCCGCACGCACGTCCTGCGCCTGCGTGCCCGGAACGTAGATCTCGACGAGATAGCTCGGCACGGTTCGAACCTCCAGAGACGAGAGCACGGAGGAGCCGACTCGAGTCGGCTCCTCCATTCCATGTTCCAGTCGGGTGTCGCTCTCAGAAGTTGCAGTAGGGCCCGGGAGCGTCGAGCTCGCCGCGGAACGCACCGCCCACGGGCGCGATGATCACGCTGATGTCTTGTGCGGGCTGGCCGGACTCGTTGCGCCCGATGTGACCCTGGCCCGTGTCCACAAAGCCGTGACCTGCCGTCACGACATGTGGCGAGCAGGTCGGGTCGTCGTATTCGTAGAACGTGACCGCGCCCAGCGTGACCGTGATGAACACGGGGCCCGGATGGCTGTGCCAGCCGGTGTAGGACCCAATCGCGTAGTCGTGCTTTCGTACGACCAAGTCGATCGGTGCCTTGGCCTCGGCCTTGAAATCGCCCGGGCCCTGCGGATACGACCTCACCTTGAAGGCGTCGTACGTCCCGCGGGCCAGCACTGTCGGCGTCACTCCTGAGGGTGGCGAGGCAAGCGCCACCGCCGCGATGGCACCGAGCACGAGCGCCACGCCCACAGCCAGAGCCGGGATATAGATGCGTCGCTTCACTGTTCCTCCCTTTCTCGGTAACGAGAGGAGCATCCCGACCACGCGACCAGTCGCGAAAGTGGAGAAACCTCAGGTCTTTGCCAGATCGGCGTCCTGCGTTTGAGCCAGCCGTGCGAGCTCCGTGCGCGAGCGGACGCCGAGTTTCCGGTACACGCGCGTGAGGGCGGTGGCCACCGTGTGCTCGGTGAGAAACAGGGCAGCGGCGACCTCGCGGTTCGTACGGCCCTCGGCAACGAGCGCCGCGATCCGGCCTTCCGCGGGCGTCAAGCCCTCGATCCGTGTGCGGCCGCCGATCGTCCCGAGCTCGGAGCGGGCCCTCTCCGCCCAGCCGGCCGCCCCGCAGGCATCGAAGCCTTCGAGGGCCGCCGTGATCGCCTCGCGGGCCGTCCGTTTCTGGCGCGCCCGTCGTCTGACCGTTCCGAGCGCCAGGAGCGCCCGCGCGCAGCCGAATTGGTCGCCGACAGCGTCGTGTTGAACGACCGCTTGCTCGAGCTCTGCCAGCGCCTCGTCGAGGTCACCCCGAGCGGCCGCGACGAGACCGCGACAACGCGTCATTTCCGCGAGCACCGCTGCGCGGCCGAGGCGCTGCCGCCTCCACTTCCCAGGCATCAACCAAAGCGACGGCCTCGTCCACTTTCCAATTTCGAGCAGCGCTTCGGCGTAGTCGGCTCGCCACCAGAACATGGCCGGCTCGTTCACCCCGTTGCCCCGCCTATCTGCGTCTGCAGCCGCGAAGTGTGCAGCCGCATCGCCCGGACGGCCGCTCCATAGCTCGATGAGTCCGAGCACTCCATTGTCCCCGGAGCGACCGATCGCGTGCGCTCTCCGTCATCGGCCGATTCGACTCGGTGAGGGAGCGCGCGTGATCGAGCTCACCTCGATACGCAGCGATCAGCGCGACCAGCCAGACGTCCGGCTCCTCGAGGTCGCCGATCATGTATTGGCGCTCGATCTCTCGAGCGCCCTCCGCGTAGTCGGCGGCGATCGGGAACCGGCCGCAGCGGAGCTCGATCATGCCCTGCCACCAGAGGACGTATGCCTTCGCAAGCTCGTCGCGCTCGCTCCACTCGCGGTCGATGCCCTGCGAGCAGTGTCCGGGCGCGCTCGAGCTCGTACGCCCAGACGAAGCAGTTCACGGCCATGAAGTTGATGTCGAGCCGCTGGCGCGGGTCGCGGGCGGACGTTGCGAGCTGAACTGTCTGCGCGACCTGAGAGAGCCCGCCCGGAAGGCCCGCCCGGAAACGACCGAAGGCGACCGCGGAGAGCGCACACGCGCGCAGAGAGTCGTCGCCGACTGCTTCGGCCAGCTCGAGCGCCGCTGCTGCGTGTCGATCGCCCGCAGCCGCGCCCTCCGTGAACCGAGCAAAGACGCCGAGCCAAAGGTGGATCTCCGACGCGCAGCGTCGGCTGCCCGTCCGCCGCCTCGAGCGCCTCCCGCCGCAGCTCGATCGAGCGCTCAAAGCGGCCGCTCCCGCCCTCGATGTCGCTGAGAAGAACGAGCGCCTCGGCCCGCTGGCCCGCCGGCGGCCGGGCAAGTAGCTCGAGCGCGAGCGCACGAGCACGGCGAGGATCACCCGCGTCGAAGTGGGCGCGGGCCGCTGCGATCGTGCGACGATCCCGATCCTCGGAGGCGTCCAGGGGCGTGAGGCGGAGCGCTACTCGGCGAGCTCGGCCGCCGCGACGCTCGCACCGCGGCTCGGCGAAGCTTTGCGGCCTCTCCAAGATCGCTGCGACATCTTCGTCGGGCCCGTCGGAGGCAAGCGCGAGGTGCCGGGCGCGCTCGACCGGATCGTCCACGACCGTGGCGAGGCGTCCATGAGCTCCTCGCCGCTCTTCGTCGGACGCCTCCTGGTAGAGGACGGACGAGAGCAGCGGATGGGTGAATCGGATCTCGTCGGTCGAGAGCTCGACCACTTGCGCTGCGAACGCCGGCTCGAGCGTGTTCGGGCTGATCCCGGCGGCGGCCAGGAGAGCAGGTGAGGGCCTTCCGTGCGCGGCAACGAGGAGCAACGCCTCGCGCGTCGCTCCCTCGAGCCCGCCGAGGCGGGTGCCCACCAGCCGCTCCAACGTCTCCGGAACCGGAAACGGCTCCAACGAATCGACGGTCGAGCCTGCCGAACCAAGCTCACGAGCAAGCTCGAGCGCATAGAAAGGGTTACCGCCCGAAATCTCGTGGAGACGACGCAGCGTCGGGCGCGCGAACGGCCGGCCGAGCCGCCGTTGCAGGAGCGCGTGTATCGCTCCGATGCTGAGCGGGCCAACGCGCAGTCGCTCGACGGCATCCGCGTCGAGGGCCTCCTCCAGCGCCGGACCCTCGCCGGACTCGTCGAGACGCCGCGCGAACAGCAGCAGTATGCGCTCGGAGCGCAAACGTCGGAGCGCGAATGCCAGCGCACTTGCGGACGACGCGTCGACCCAATGGATGTCGTCGACCGCGAGGACGAGCGGTCGCTTCTCGGCGAGCATCTGGAAGCACGTCGAACCGCGACCGCGAGAGCACGCGGGTCGAGCTCGTACTCCGGCGCCCGATCCATGAGCAGCGCGCCTTCGAGCGCGCGGCGGCGAGGCGCTGAGAGCGTTGGCAGCACCTCCTCGACGACGCTCTCGAGGAGGTCGGCGAGCACGACATGCGGGAGCCCACGCTCCGCCTCCGCCGGCCGTGACGAGAGCACCTGAAACCCCCGCTGCTCTGCGCTCGCAAGTCCTGCCGTCCAAAGCGTCGATTTCCCGACTCCCGCCTCGCCCTCAAGCACCAGGCCTCTGCACCCCTCGATCCGTGCCGTCGAGGAAGGCGTCGAGAAAGCCGAGCTCCTTGTCTCTGCCCAGGATCTCGCTTGTCATCACGATCATCGTGACAGAGCGCACGCGCATTTCCGCCTGCGCTGACGGTCTGGCGTACCGCGGATCACTTCCCCGAGGGATGTCGCGTGCCGCTGACCCAGTCGATGACTTGGGAGCTCAACAAGACGCGGTCCGTTAGCGTCGTTTCTCTCATGGAGGTCTGCAATGCAGAAGTTCTACAACCTGTTCTACCGCGAGGACGGGCAGACGATGGCCGAGTACGGCGTCGTCCTTGCTGTCATCACGATCGCCGTTTTCGGCGCCCTTGCCCTGCTCGCGGGCAACATCACGAACGCTCTGACTCGCGTCGCCGGCTACATCACCTAGTCGAGCCCGGCACGAACTGGCGGCGTGGCTTGGAACCTGTGTTCCGGGCCACGCCGCTTGTCAGTTAGAGCGTCTCACCCTCGAGCGCGCCTAGCTCGATCTCGGAACCAAGCTCGAGCAGCCGCTCCCGGCAACGAGCGGCGGCCACGAGGTTTTCCTTCTCCGTGTGGAGAGCGATCGCCTCCGCAAGGGCGCTTGCCGCGCCGCGGCCGTCACCGGAGGCTCGGAGCACCTCGGCAAGCTCGATGAGCGTCTCGGCGTGCGTGGTCAAGTCGTCGCTGCCCGCGATCTCCTGGGCGGCCTCCGTCGCAAGGGCGACCGCCGCCGCGATTTCCCCTCGAGACGCCAGCACGCGTGCGTGGGCCGTCTTCCAGGTCACGACTCCTTCGTAGAGGTCGGCCGCCCGCTCGAGCTCGCCGGCGGCATCTTCGTACCGCCCCTGTGCGATCAGCACGTGTGCGATCCGAACCTGGTAGAGCGCGGCGTAGCGCGAAGCGCCCATCTCGACCGCGAGCCGTATCGCCTCGCGCAGCTCCCGCTCGGCCGCGGCCGGGTCCTCGGCAAGCATCTCCAGCTGGCCTCCTGCCATGTGCGCCTCGGCAAGCCCGTACGCGAGCCCGAGCTCGCGGCAGATCGCCTTCGACCGCTCGAGGTAGTCACGTGCCTTGTCGAAGTCGCCGAGGCGCGCGTGGATGTACGGGCCTCCGAGCAGCGCGTCGGCCTCGACGGCGGCAAGACCATGCTCCCGCGCCCACGCGAGCTCTTCCTCCAGGAACTCGCGGATCTCGTCGAGAGGCGTCCTTCCGAAGATCATCGCTCCGCCGACCTCGTTCCAGGCGTCGATCTGGCGACGAACGTCCCCGGACGCGATCGCGTGCTCGCGCGCAGCGCGCAACGCCACGAGCTGTGCGCCGCGATCACGGGCGGCCAGCTCAGCCACGCCCATCAGCTGCCAAGCGTCGGCGAGGTCGCTCTCGTCGCCGATGCGCTCGAAGACGGCGATCGCGCGATTCGCGGTCGCGCGCAGGTGGTCAGGCTCAGGCTGTATCCGCATGAAGAGCAGACGGGCTTGCTCGATCTGCGCTCGTGCCTCGGTCAGCTCGTCGCCGTCCTCCCGCGCCTGCTCGATTGCCTCGGCTACGGCGCTCTCGGCGGCGTCGAGCGAGCCGCTCTCGCGCAACGCCCGGCCAACCTCCGGCAGCAGCGCCACTCGTTCCCCCGGCTCGACGGTGAGCAACTGGGCCGCCCGCTCGAGGAGCGCCGCCGCCGCCGCCGGCTCCTGACGGTCGAGCGCCCGTCGCCCTGCGTCGCGGAGCAGCCGGCCGCCCTCGAGCGCGAGGGCGCGCGTGTCGTCGTCGCTGCGCCCGAGCTCCGATCGGTAGCGGTACGCCTGCTCGAGGTGGTAGCCGACGATCTCCTCGTGCCCCGTGAGCTGCGCGCCCTCGCGCTGCGTCAGCCAGGCCGCGAGGCGCCCATGCAGCTCAGCGCGGAGCTCTTTGGACATCGATCCATACGCGACGTCGCGAATCAACACATGGTTGAAGCGGAAGCCGTCGTCGCCGGGGAAGAGCGAGCGGTCCGGGCGCACGAACTCCTTGCGCGCCAGCGCGAGCAAGGTTCCACCGAGGCCGGCGCCGTCCTGGAGCAGCGCACTGACGGCCCCACGATGGAAGAGCCGGCCTTCGACCGAGGCACGCTGGATAACGGCGCGCTCCTCGGCCTCGAGACGGTCGATGCGCGCGGCGAGCAGCGCCTGGATCGTCGGCGGAACGGCGTCCTCGGCGGCATCTGGATCGTCGAAGAGCATGGCCAGCATCTGCTCGACGAAGAGCGGGTTGCCCTCGGCGTTCTCCACGATCCGTCGGCGGACCTGCTCGGCGACGTCGTGGTCGCGCAGGAGCCCCTCGATCGAGCTCGTCCGACTCGGCGCGTCCGAGCGGATCGAGAGAGACGAGCGTCGCCCGCTGGCGCGGCGCCGACCATGACGGGCGGAGGTCGAAGAGGTCGGGCCGCGCGAGACACACAATCAGGATCGGCGCGCCGCTCGAGAAGCCGACCGACGTACTCGAGCAAGTCGAGCAGCGCCGGCTCCGCCCAGTGAATGTCGTCCACGACGACGACGAGCGGGCGATTCGCTGCCAGCGTCTCGAACAGGCTCCGGAACGCCCAGGCCGTCTCCTCGGGCGACCCACCCTCCTCGTGCGCACCGACCGCGCCGGCGATCAGCCGCGCCGCGACGTTTCCCCGCTCCATGGGCGTGAGGATTCGCTCGAGCTCGGCTTCGGGATCCTCGCCCGCAACCTCGCGAACGACATCCGCGAGCGGAAGGTACGTAATGCCCTGGCCGTACGCGATGCACCGGCCGACCACGATCCGCGCTTCCGTCTCCAGCGAGGCGATCAGCTCGCGCGCGAGGCGCGACTTCCCCATGCCCGGCGTTCCGACGATCGTGGCGAGTGCGCAGGAGCGCTCGCGGACCGCGGCGTCGAACGCGCCTCGCAGTTCCTCGAGCTCGTGGCGGCGCCCGACGAAAGGCGTCGAGATCGGGCGCGCGAACGCGGGCACGTCCGGCCGGAGCCCGAGCAGCCGGCGGGCCGCGAGCGGCTCGGCCTTGCCCTTCGCCGCGAGGGGCGCCGTCGCCTCGGCGACGACGGCGTCGCGTACGGCCTCGTACGTGGCCTCACCCAGCAGCACTTCGCCCGGCGCCGCAGCCTGCTCCAGGCGCGCCGCCACGTTGACGGCGTCTCCCGTTGCCAGCTTCTGGTCGCCGGCGCCGCCGCCGACGATCACCTCGCCGGTGTTGATCCCGGTGCGCGTCAGGATGACGACGCCGTGCTCGGACTCGAGCTCGGCGTTGAGCGCCGCCAGCCGCTCGCCGAGCTCCGACGCCGCGCGAACGGCGCGCAGTGCATCGTCCTCGCGAACCGCAGGGATGCCGAAGACGGCCATCACGGCGTCCCCGATGAACTTCTCGACCACGCCGCCGTGCCGCTCGAGCACGGCCTGCACCGCATCGAAGTAGCGCCACATCACGCGGCGAAGCAGCTCGGGGTCGAGTCGCTCGCCGAGCGCTGTCGAGCCCGCGACATCGGTGAAGAGAACGGTGACGACCTTCCGTTCCTCCGGGTGATCCGACTCAGCGGTGAGCGGCGCGCCGCAGGCCTGGCAGAAGCGCGCATCGGCGAGGTTCTCGCGTCCACAGGCGCTGCACAGCACGCGCGCCAGCGTATGCCGTGGCGTACGGCGCGAACAAGTCGCTCGGAGGGCCCTCGGGCGCAGCTACGCACGCGCGCCGCAGAGTGTGACGAGCCTTCGACCCCTCGTGCGCGTACTGGCCGATCGCGGACCTTCGCCGAGGCCTTGAGAGAAGACGAGCTAGCGAGTTCGCTTACGCGCGACCACGTGGAAGAGGTGCCAGTGCTTGGCGTCGCCGACTGCTGTCTCGCCGTCCTCCTCGACCTCTCTCGAAGTGCTCGACCTCCAGCCCTCGCAGCAACTCCTCGGCATCCTCCCGGGTCTGGAAGGACATATCGGGCTGCGTGGCCCAGCCGTCCCGGTCGCCGAAGAGGTGTCCGCTGAAGCGACCGCCGGATCGCAACGATGTGACGACTCGATGCCAGACGGCGTCGAACTCGTTCGGGCGGACAGAAGGGAAGCGCGTAGCTCGAATTGATGAGGTCGGCCTCGGGCCATTGCGCGATTTCGAACCGCGCGACCTGTGTAGCAAGGCGGGCTGCGCCGCCGGAGTCCAGATCGCCGCGCCCCAGCAGCCGTCGAATTGCTTCTGGCCTCTGCGTCGATCGCGAGCACGCGCCACCCGCGATGGAGCAGCTCGACAGCGTCTCGCCCCGTGCCGCAGCCGAGATCGACGGCGAACAGTTCTCTTCCCTTGGCGCCCGCGTCGGCCTCGAAGCGGTCGAGCGCGAACAGGAGGGTTTCCCGCGGTTGTTCGCCGGTCGCCTCGTAGTAGCGCGTCCACTTGGTCATCGCCGCAGACAAACTAACGTCGAAGCCCGGCGAGACGCTTGGAGTCAGTTCCTATCCGAGACTTGTCCCACATGACCTGAGACTAGAGTGCGTTTCGTGTGGGCCGTCGAGCACAGCGTCGAGACCAGCGCGAGTGCCCAGGCCGTTTGGCAGCTCTGGGCGGACGTCGAGCACTGGCCCGATCTGGAACGCGGGCGTCGAGCGGATCGAGCTTCGCGGCCCGTTCGCCGTCGGCAGCACGATCGTGATGACGCCGCCCGGCGACGAGCCCGTCGAGCTCCGCATCACAGAAGCAATTGAGCCGAGCTATTCGTCGACGAGGCCGACGGCGGCGACTTCGTCGTTCGCACCACGCACCGGGTCGAGCCCGTAGGAGAGCGGTCGCGTATCACCTACCGGATGGAGATCACGGGCCGGCGGCCGAGACCGTGGGCCCGGAGATCGGTCCTGGAGATCAGCGGAGACTTCCCGCAGGCGCTCGCACGCTGAGCACGCACGCCGAGCGTCGCGCCCGAGTTGACATTGCAGTAGAGGGCTAACCGTCCGGCGTACCGGGACCATCCCACGGAGGGATGTCACCAAGGCCCTGCGCCCTTAGGATCGCGGCATGAGGATCCGCGCCGCAGTCCTCGAGGAGTTCGGCTCGCCGCTCCAGGTTCAGGAGGTCGACCTGGCGGAGCCGAGGGCGGGTGAGGTCCTGGTTCGCCTCGCCGCCTGCGGGGTTTGCCACACAGATCTCTACACGGCCTCGGGTGCGGATCCTTCGGGGTATGCGCCGACGGTGCTCGGCCACGAGGGCGCAGGTCGCGTCGAGACGGTTGGCGAGGGGGTCTCGTCCGTTCGCCCCGGGGATCACGTTCTGACCCTCTTCTCCCCGCAGTGTCGCGAATGCGAGCACTGTCGGGACGAGCGGACGAATCTCTGCTTGGCGATCCGGGAGCAGCAGAACAAGGGCTTCTTGCCGGACGGGACGACGAGGCTCTCGCGCGCCGGGGAGCCGATCCGTCATTTCATGGGCACATCGACCTTCGCCGAATATGCCGTCCTGCCCGAGATCGCACTCGCGAAGATCTCGCCCGAGGCCCCGTCGACGGAGGCGTGCGTGTTCGCATGTGGGCTCTCGACGGGCATCGGTGCTGCCTTGAACACCGCGAAGGTCCAGCCAGGCGCGACCTGCGCAGTCTTCGGCACGGGGCTGGTTGGGCTGGGCGCAGTGGCGGGTTGCCGACTGGCGGGCGCAGAGAGGATCATCGCGGTCGACCTTTCGCCTGAGCGGCTCGAGCTTGCGCGCGGCCAGGGCGCCACGGACGTGCTCACCGCGGGCCCAACCACCGTCGATGAGATCCTCGAGGCGACCGACGGCTTCGGCGCGGACTACACGTTCGAAGCCACGGGCCGCGTCGACGTGATGCGGCAGGCAGTCGAAACGGCGCGCATGGGTTGGGGCCTCGCCACTGTCTGCGGAGTCGCTGGGAAGGGTGAGACGCTCGGTGTCGTCCCCCGCTACCTCATCACAGGTCGCCGAGTCACCGGTTCGTCCTTCGGAGGCGTCAAGGGCCGTGACCAGGTGCCCGAGCTCGTCGACCGCTGGCTGGCAGGCGAGCTCGACGTCGCTCCGCTGATCAGCCACACAATGTCGCTCGACGAGGTCAACGATGCTTTCGAGCTCATGGAGGCGCAGGACGGCATCCGCTCCGTGGTCGAGTTTCACTGACCATCGAGTAGCAGAGGCGCAGTCAAAGATGAAAGGCCCCGTCTCCGGGGCCTTTCCAGTAGCGGGGGCAGGATTTGAACCTGCGACCTCCGGGTTATGAGATCTATCCGGGGCGACGGGCTGGGGCGTGTACCGCACTGTTGCGCGGTCCCACGTCCTGTTAGGTGCTCCCAGGTGTTCCCAGGTGGGCCAAAGTTTGGGCCAAAGTTTCGGGCCCGCCGGGGTTGGGGAACCCCCGTCTGCTGTGCGGTCTTGGCGCTACACAGAGCAAATGGTGGGCGCGGGGCGGCAGCCCCCTGGTGTGGTTGCGCGTAGGGTGGTGGCCGTGGATCGTAGCCCCGAGGTTGACGTCGAGGAGGAGCCGCAGCAGATGGGACCGGAGGAGCGGCTGTTCCGAGCACGTCAGAGCTGGCCGGTCTATGCCATCTTCGCGTTCAGCGTGATCGTCGCCGTGACCCTGATCCTCGCCAGCCGCTAGCCGCTCCTCGCTGTGGCGATCTCGCGTCCACGCTCGATGAGGCCGAGCAGGCCGCCCGTATCGCGGAGGCGGAGGAGCAGGCCGGCTGTTCGCGGAACTGCCTGGGCCAAAGTTGGGCCAAAGTTCCGGCTGAGGCCTGACACGCGACCTACACAAAAGGCCCCGACTACCGGGGCCTTTTGCCTATAGCGGGGGCAGGATTTGAACCTGCGACCTCCGGGTTATGAGCCCGGCGAGCTACCTGACTGCTCCACCCCGCGGCGTGCAGCAATTATAGCCGCTGCTACGTTGGCCGTCCCATGCGCGTTGCGGCCATCGATCAGGGCACGAACACCACTCGTCTGCTCGTCGCGGACGTCGTCGAGGGGCACGTGGAGACGATCTCGCGACGTTCGACCATCACCCGGCTCGGCGAGGGGGTCGATTCGCGTCACCGGCTCCTGCCGCTGCCGATCACCCGGGTTCGGAATGCCCTCTCCGAGTACCGTCGCGAGCTCGAGTCGCTCGGCGCGGAGCGCGCGCTGCTCGTCGCGACGAGCGCCGTTCGGGACGCCGAGAACGGCGAGGCGTTCCTGGGCGAGATCGAGTGGAGCTACGGCTTCACGACGCGGCTGCTGAGCGGTGACGAAGAGGCGACGATGACACAGCGCGGGCTCGGCGGGCTGGACGACGGCACGATCCTGATCGACGTCGGCGGCGGCTCGACGGAGCTGACGCGGACGGATAGGCGCGTCAGCACCGACCTCGGCTCCGTTCGGCTGACGGAGCGCTTCCTGGCGGGCGACCCTCCGACTCCGGACGAGCTCGGGTCGCTGCGCCGCGCGATCCGCGCCGTCCTCTCGGAGCACGACTTCAAAGCCGAGCGAGGCGTCGCCGTCGCGGGGACGGTCACCTCGCTCGCGGCCCTCGACCTCGGCCTCGTCGAGTACGAGTCGGACCGAGTCGACGGGCACCGGCTCGAGCGCGAACGCGGTCGAGGCGCAGCTCGACCGGCTCGCAGCGCTCCCTCTCGCCGAGCGCCGCGAGGTTCCAGGGCTCGAGCCCGAGCGCGCGCCCGTGATCGTCGCCGGCGCGGCGATCCTGCTGGAGACGATGCGCTACCTCGGCCTGGACGAGATCGAGGTCAGCGAGCGCGATCTTCTCGACGGTGCGGCACTCGCCGCGGCCGAGCTCCCAGAGCCGGTCGAGGGCGACGCCCCGCCAGGCGCCTACACCTGCTGCTAGGCCGCTCTCGGGCGGCTCCGGCGGCTCGTCCTCCGCCAGGCGCCGCTGGACGAGCTCGCGCGCGAGCACCCCGACGAGCCTCCCGTCCTCCACGACGGGCACGCGCTCGGCGTCGTGCTCCTCCAGGAACCGGAACGCCTCCTCGAGGTCCATCTCCGAGTCGAGCGTGTAGTACGGCTCTTCCGCGATCTCGCCGACCCGCGTCTCCTTCGGGTCGCGTCCGGGCGCCACGACCTCGCGGACGAGCGTCTTCCGCGTGAGGACTCCCGTCAGCCGGCCGTCGTCGCAGACGAAGATCGCGTGCACCTCGGGGCGTGCGAGGAGCTCTCCCGCCTCGACGGCCGGAGCCGACGACGTCCAGCGTCCGCGGCTCCGGGACCATCGCCTCGCGGACCTTGCTCACGGGTAGATCCCCCGGGAGTCGAGCGCCTCGGCGACCTCGTGGATCGCGCCCACCAGCGCCGCGCTCCGCAGCGACAGGCCGCGCTGGTCGGCGAGGTCCCACACGCGGTCGAAGGCGTCGCTCAGCTTCTCCTCGAGCTTCCAGCGGATCTCCTCGCGGTCCCAGAAGAGCCGGCCGAGATCCTGCACCCACTCGAAGTACGAGACCGTGACCCCGCCCGCATTCGTGAGCACGTCAGGTAGGACGGGAATGCCGCGCTCGCCCAGGATCTCGTCCGCCTCGATCGTCGTCGGCCCGTTCGCACCCTCGGCCACGAGCCTGCACTGCACGCGAGGAGCGTTCTCGGCCGTCAGCTGCTCCTCGAGCGCGGCGAGCACGAGGATGTCGCACGGCAGCTCGAGCAGCTCCGAGTTGGACACGTGCTCGACGTCGGGATACGCGGCGAGCGAGCCGTGTTCGTCGACCCAGCTCTTCATGTGCTCGTAGTCGAGCCCGTCCGGGCGAGTAGACCCCTCCGGAGATGTCCGAGACGGCCAGGAGCTTTGCGCCGCGCGCTGCGAGCTCACGGGCCGCGATC
Source organism: uncultured Actinomycetes bacterium (assembly GCA_963790695.1). GTDB lineage: Bacteria > Actinomycetota > Thermoleophilia > Gaiellales > Gaiellaceae > VAXT01. The sequence continues at coordinate 124,118 of CAWBPX010000002.1, forward strand.
CCTCCGACGTTGCCGAACCCCTGGACGACGCAACCCTGCTCGGCCAGCTTCCAGCCGAGCCGCTGGCACGCACGGTCCGTGACCATGACGACGCCCGCCCCGGTCGCCTCGCTGCGGAAGACCGAGCCACCGATCGCGATCGGCTTGCCGGTCACGATCTCCGGCACCGCGTAGCCGATCTGCATCGAGTACGTGTCCATCATCCAGGCCATGGTCTGCTCGTTCGTGGCCATGTCCGGGGCCGGGATGTCCTTCTCCGGGCCGATCACCGGCAGGAGCTCGATCGTGAAGCGCCGCGTCATGCGCTGGAGCTCATCGGAGGACATCTCACGCGGGTTGCAGCGAACTCCGCCTTTCGCGCCGCCGTAGGGCAGCCGTAGGAGCGCGCACTTCCAGGTCATCCACATCGCGAGCGCCGCGCACTCGCCGAGCGAGACGTGCGGGTCGTAGCGGATCCCGCCCTTCGTCGGGCCGAGCACGCTCGAGTGCAGGACGCGGTAGCCGGCGAACACCGACCACGTCCCGTCGTCCATGCGCACGGGAATGCTGACCATGACCGCGGCCTCGGGATAGCGCAGCCGCTCCGCGGCGGCAGCGTCTACGTCGGCGTGGGTGAGCGCCTCCTCGAACTGCGCGACTGCCGTCCGGAAGAGCGGCGTATCCCATTCCAGAGGCTGCTCTTCGAGCGAGATCTCGTCGATCGGAGCCACGAGCTGAGTCTATTTACGGCGCACTTCGAGCGTGAGGCCCGAAACGCCGCTGACGACTACCCGCTCACCGGCATCGACTCCCTCCGCGCAGTTCGCCCGCCAGGCCTCGCCGTGCACGCGCACGCGTCCGGCGGGCCGGCAATCGTCGACGGCTACCCCCTCGGCTCCGACGAGCGCCTCCGCTCCGATCCGCGGCGTGCCGCGCTTGGAGCGGCGGATCAAGAAGCTCGCCTCGCCGAGCTCGATCGTCAGGCCGACGAGGATCGCGACGATGCCCCAGCCCGTCGGCAGGACGAAGAGCGCGAGCGCGATGGAGACGATTAGCGCGATCTAATCGACGATCAGGACCGGCGTCCCGATCGAGACATGGTCGAACAGCCAGGTCGCGTCGGAGATCAGCATCCGGATGCACCCGTGCGAGGCCGAGTAGCCGATCGACGCCGCGTCCGGGGTGCCGTGGATCCCGACACCGGGTGCGTCGAGGCCCATCCAGCGCGTCCCGAGCGGGTTCCCGGGGCCGGGCGGGATCGGCTTCAGGCCCTTCGCCCAGTCGGAGTCGGGTGGGCGCCACCAGGGGTTCGTCTGCATGTCGACGATCCGGAAGCTGCCGGTCGGAGTCGGGAACTCCGAGCGGCCGGTCGCAACTCGGAAGCTCCGCCACGGGGTCTCGCCATTGAAGAGCTGGAGCGAGTTGCCCGCCCGATCGATCACGATCACGGGGCCGAAGCCGCTCTTCGAGACGCTCGGCTTGAGCGTCCTCGTCACGAGCGGGACCGGCTGACGAATCCGCGTCCTGAGCGTGCGCACGATCGCGCGGACCATCGTCTGGCGGCGAACCTCCCGCCCCCACCTCGAGTCGGCGATCTGCGGCCGCCCGTTGACGAGCCCGGTGACGACCGCGTTCGCCGGGTCGATGCCGAACTGATCGTCGAGCTTCGCGACGTAGCTGCGGACCTCGTCGCGGTTCACGTCGACGCTGACTCCGATGTCGTCGCCCTTCTCCGCCTTGAGAGCGCGTGAGGTCGCTCCGTCGATGTCTGCGTCCATGCCGAGGCGCTTCGGCGACGCGGTCCACTCACGCTGGTCGAAGCGGAAGCGCAGCGGGACGCCGTAGCGCGCCGAGATCACCTGCCGCGCCTGCCCCGCGTCGAGGTTCGAGACGTTGACGCCGGAGATGCGGACGCCGTTCGGGATCCGCTTCGAAGGCCCGGTCGACGGAGCGAGCGCGATCGCCGCGCAGAGAACGAGGACGAACGCGAGCGCGCCCCGCTTCCAGAGGGACATCTGGACGAACGACTGGGCAAGCCTCTTCACGAGCCGGATGTTACGACCAACCAGCCGGAATCGCCAGGGAGTGCACGGCTTTTGCTCCCGACGACCGAAACGCATTAGCGTCTAACCCGATGGTCACCCCGGAGGAAGTCGAGCGCGTTCCGTACTTCGCTGCCCTGAGCCCGGAGAGCCGGGAGCGCCTGGCCCGGTCGGCCGCGGACATCAGCCTCGCCTCCGGCGAGTACGCGGCGCACGAGGGCGACGGGCGCGCGCTGTTCGCCTTGCTCGAGGGTCATATCGAGGTGGTGAAGCTCGTAGACGGGATCCCGCGCGTCGTCGGCGAGCGCCAGTCCCGGCGAGCTGATCGGCGAGGTTCCGATCACGCTGGGGACGGTCTTTCCCGTCGGGTTCCGCGCGGCTGAGCCCTCCCGGGTGATGCGAATCGAGCCGGAGGACTACCACACGATCGCCGCCGAGGAACCGGGGCTCGTCAAGGCCGTCGGCGCGCTCGCCGGCAATCGGATGAGCGGGCCCGGTGGGCTGGCGGGCATCGCGGCGGAGCCTCCGCCACCCCGGGCGATCGTGGTCGGGGATCGCTGGGATGGCCCGTGCGCGGAGCTGCGGCGGTTCCTCGACCGGAACCAGATCACGTTCACCTGGCTTCAGCCCGACGAGCCGGACGCGGTCGAGCAGTGGGGTGGGGCGCTTCCGCCGGAGGGCGACCGTCCCGTGATCCGCGTCGTCGACGGGAAAACGGTCGTGAAACCACGACTGCGTCGGGTCGCGGAGCTGCTCGGCCTCGACACAGAGCCGGCCGCATCCCAGTACGACGCGGTGATCGTCGGCGCCGGGCCCGCCGGCTTGGCGGCAGCGGTGCACAGCGCGTCGGAGGGCCTCCGCACGATCGTGATCGAGCGCGAGGCGCCCGGCGGTCAGGCCGGAACGTCGTCCCGCATCGAGAACTACCTCGGGTTCCCGGCGGGCGTCTCGGGCGATGAGCTGGCGAGCCGCGCGCTCCAGCAGGCGCGGAGGCTCGGCGCAGAGATCCTCGTCACGCGCGCGATCGAGCGGATCGACGCCGGCACCCGCCAACTGTTCCTCGACGGCGGCGATGTGTTGCAAGCGCAGACGATCGTCCTCGCGTGCGGCGTCAAATGGCGGCAGCTGTCCGCCGACGGGCTGGATCGGCTGGCGGGAAAGGGAGTCTCGTACGGATCTGCACGCAGCGAGGCGCCGAACACCCACGGGCTCGACGTGCACATCATCGGCGCCGGCAACGCTGCCGGCCAGGCGGCGATGTTCTTCTCCACGCACGCGAGGAGCGTCACCATCGTCTACCGGGGCGCTTCGCTCGAGAAAGAGCATGGCCCGCTACCTCGCCGACCAGATCGCGTCGCGCCCGAACATCGCGGCGCTCTTGCACACCGAGGTCGTGGCCGCGCACGGCGGCGACTCGATCGAGGCGATCGACGTGCGCAGCTCCGACACCGGGGAGACGAGGCGACTGGAGACGGGCGGCCTCTTCATCTTCATCGGCGCCGACGCCGAGACCGCCTGGCTCCCTTCCGAGATCGCGCTCGACTCCGACGGCTATGTGCTCACGGGCACCGACGTCGCGGGAACGAGCTGGGAGCTCGACCGCGACCCCTATCTCCTCGAGACCAGCGTTCCGGGGATCTTCGCTGCCGGTGACGTCCGGTTCGGGCCCGTGAAGCGCGTCGCCGCGGCGGTCGGCGAGGGCAGCATGGCAATCGCGTTCGTGCGTCAGTACCTGAAAGAGACCGAGGTCCGAGCTGCACGAGTAGGCACGGCTCTGTCGCCACCACTGGAAGCGCTTGTGCTTTATCTGCGGCCGAGCACCAGGTTCACCCTGCTGCCGCGTGCGAGCCTCCTGCCCGGCCTCGGGCTCTGACCAATCACGCGGCCCACCCGCCTGGAGCGAGCACGGCGGATGCGACCGACAGAGCAGTGCCTCGCACGGATCCGCGTGCGGGCCTTGCGAAGCGTCAGGCCGATCACCCTCGGCACCACGCAGCGGACGACAGGAGGCGGTGGAGGGGGTGGCGGCGGAGGTGGAGGCGGAGGTGGAGGCGGCGGCGGGGGCGGTGGCGGCGGTGGGCGGCGGTGGCGGCGGTGGAGGCGGTGGCGGTGGGGGCGGCCCGCCTGCTGTCGTGATCTGGAGCCGCCAGCCGTTGATCGAACCGATTGAACCGAGGGCGTCGTCGACGACGTAGAGGCTCCACGTGCCATTCGGGTTCGTCCCGTCGAACGTCGACAGCGCGACGTTGCCGGTCGGCGTCGGCGCCGGGGTCGGGAACGGGTCTCCGGGCTCGTAGTTCGCCGGCTTGTAGCTCCCGGGTCGCGATCCCCATGTTGTCCGGCAGCGGTTCAGCAGCCTGGTCGTCGAGCGTCAGGTCGATTTCGTTGATGGCATAGCTGCCGCCCGCATCCGACATCACGATCGCGTCCTGGCCCTGCGGGCCGACGAGCAGGATGTCGATGTCGTCCGGGGTGAAGTGGCTGAGGCCGTTCAAGACGAGGTTGGCGTCCGTGATCGTGCCCGAGAGACCCGAGATCGAGCAGGTCGACGGGTACGGATCGGCGGGGCCGATTTCGGGAATCGTGATCCGACCACTGCATGGGGGTGGCGGCGGAGGTGGCAACGGCGGACCATGTCTCGTGATCTGGAATCCGTGCCCATCGAGCAGACCGCCCGCCTGGGTCACGCGCGACCCGATGACGTCGACCCCGTCGTTCCAGACACCGAAGTAGTTCGTTCCGTCGAAGGCGTCCACGGGGGAGTTGAGCCCCGGACAGGGACATCGTGAACCCGGTTGGATCGAGCACGGATCCCTCGCGCGTGACGCGGGCCCCACGGACCACCCCGGCGTCGTTCCAGACGACGAGGTACGTCGACCCGCCGAAGGCCAGCGACGGCGAACCGCGGTCTCGGTACCACCCGCCCCGCTGGTGAACCCGATCGTGTCGAGCACGGTCCTCGCGGGGGTCACCCGGGAGCCGGCGATGTTCTCGTAGTACCCAGCGAGATTGCCGTAGAAGTCGACCCAGGTCACGAGATAATTGACGCCGTCGAACGCGACAGCGGGATCGAACTTGCGGATCCAGACCTCCCCCGGGGCCCCCGGGTTCGCTGCAATCCGAGATCAGGAAGCTAGCGTCGCCGTCCGGGACCCCGCTTTGGCTGACTCTCCTGCCCAGGATGCGGTTGCACGGGATCTCCTGCCAGACGACGAGGAAGTTCGTGCCGTCGAAGGCGACAGAGGGGGAGGTCTCGTTGAATCCCGCGTGCGCCGCGATCTCGATCGCCGTGGGGTCGAGCACCTCCCCGTATGGAGACACGCGCGCGCCGTAGATGTTCTCCTCAGCCCCGGTGATCCAGACGACGAGGTAGTTCGTCCCGTCGAAGGCGAGCGTCGGGTAGGTCTCCGCCTCGGGCCGCGCCGAGATCGTGATCCCGCCGGGATCGAGCACTGTCCCGTCAGGATCGACGCGCGCCCCGACGATCGACCCCTGGCTACTCCAGACGACGAGGTAGTTGGTGCCGTCGAAGGCGACTGCGGGCCCCGAGCTGCCGGGCGCGGAAATCGCGAACCCGTCCTGATCGAGCACGGTGCCGTCGGGAGTGACGCGAGCGCCGTACACCGTCAGGGCACCGTCGCGGTCTTCGATCCAGACGGCGAGGTAGTTCGTCCCGTCGAATGCGACCCCGGACCCCGCGACCCCATCCCCGGGCGCCTGGCCGTGGAGAGCGCTCGGAAGCGGGCTTCTCGTCCGAGCCGCGTCGCCGTGCGGGACGGCCCGCGGCGCTGCCCGGACGTCTGGCGCGGGAGCTGCCGCGGAGAACACGAGCGCAAGTAGGACAAGAGCGACCGGCCGGATCGCTCGCTTCATCTCACTTTCCTTCCTCGGAGCCGGTCTTACAGCATTCGCCGGTTCGTTACAAGGAACCCGGCCGCGCTAGTGACGGTCGCTCAGACGTTCGGGCAAGCGGAAAGGCGTCGATGCTCTGCTGCCAGTGCCGGGGGCGGGACTCGAACCCGCACGCCCCCGGGGGGACACCTGATTTTAAGTCGCCCTTGTTGATCTCGGTCTATCTCGGTGGGTCTGAGTTTTTCCTGCTTACCAGGCCTATTCGTCGTTCTGATCGTCTACGGCTTCTCGGCCTGTCTCGGTGGGTCTCGCTGCCACTCTTGCTGCCACCCCGGGCGAACCGCTTGAGTTGCGCCGTTGGCTATCTGCGGCCGACGCACCAGGTTCACCCTGCTGCCGCGTGCGAGCCTCCTGCCCGGCCTCGGGCTCTGGGCGATCACGCGGCCCACTCGCCTGGAGCGAGCACGGCGGATGCGACCGACCGAGCAGTGCCTCGCACGGATCCGCGTGCGGGCCTTGCGAAGCCTCAGGCCGATCACCCTCGGCACCACGCACCGGACAACGGGAGGCGGCGGCGGTGGCGGGCGGTGGCGGCGGAGGTGGAGGCGGAGGCGGAGGCGGTGGCGGTGGCGGCGGAGGCGGAGGTGGCGGTGGTGGAGGCGGAGGTGGCGGTGGAGGTGGCGGCGGAGGTGGAGGTGGAGGTGGAGGTGGAGGTGGAGGTGGCCAGCGACAAGGTCGAGCTTCGTCACGAAGGCGTCGTTTGCCCCATTCCCGTTGTAGGTCGTGTCGAAGGCGCCCGGGGTGGTCGGGAAGTCGGCCGAGTACGTGGTCCCGGTCAGGTAGGCGTTGCCGGCGCCGTCGAGCGCGAGGCCGTCGCCGTCGTCGTAGTCACTTCCGCCCAGGTAGCTGGAGTAGCCGAGGGCGGCGCCGCTCGCGTCGAGCTTCGTCACGAAGGCGTCGTCGGGCGAAGCCGCCGTTGAAGGTCGTGTCGAAGGCGCCCGCGGTCGTCGGGAAGTCCGCCGACCGCGTGTACCCGGTCAGGTAGGCGCTGCCGGCGCCGTCGAGCGCGACGGCGTTGCCGAAGTCGTCGTCACTTCCGCCCAGGTAGGTGGAGTAGACGAGGGCGGCGCCGCTCGCGTTCAGCTTCGTCACGAAGGCGTCGACGCCGCCGTTGTAGGTCGTGTCGAAGGCGCCCGCGGTCGTCGGGAAGTCCGCCGATTGCGTGTACCCGGTCAGGTAGGCGCTGCCGGCGCCGTCGACCGCGATGCCCTGGCCGGCGTCGTACTCACCTCCGCCCAGGTAGCTGGAGTAGCCGAGGGCGGCGCCGCTCGCGTCGAGCTTCGTCACGAAGGCGTCGTAGAACCCGTTGAAGGTCGTGTCGAAGGCGCCCGCGGTCGTCGGGAAGTCCGCCGACGCGTGGACCCGGTCAGGTAGGCGCTGCCGGCGCCGTCGAGCGCGATCGCCGTTGCCGGAGTCGACGTCGCTTCCGCCCAGGTAGGTCGAGTAGCCGAGGGCGGCGCCGCTCGCGTCGAGCTTCGTCACGAAGGCGTCATCGCCGCCGTTGAAGGTCGTGTCGAAGGCGCCCGCGGTCGTCGGGAAGTCCGCCGAGCCCGTGGGCCCGGTCAGGTAGGCGCTGCCGGCGCCGTCGACCGCGAGGCCCAGCCGAGGTCGCCGCCGCTTCCGCCCAGGTAGGTGGAGTAGCCGAGGGCGGCGCCGGCCGCGTCCAGCTTCGTGACGAAGGCGTCGAAGCCGCCGCCGTTGAAGGTCGTGTCGAAGGCGCCCGCGGTCGTCGGGAAGTCCGCCGAGTGCGTGTCCCCAGTGAGGTAGGCGTTGCCGGCGCCGTCGAGCGCGAGGCCGTAGCCTTCGTCGATGCCGCTTCCGCCCAGGTAGCTGGAGTAGCCGAGGGCGGCGCCGCCCGCCTCGAGCTTCGTCACGAAGGCGTCGAAGTTGCCGCCGTTGTAGGTCGTGTCGAAGGCGCCCGCGGTCGTCGGGAAGTCCGAGCTCGTGGTCCCGGTCAGGTAGGCGCTGCCGGCGCCGTCGACCGCGATGTCGCGGCCGCGGTCGCCGCCGCTTCCGCCCAGGAAGGTGGAGTAGAGAAGGCCGGGGTCGATCACGAGCGGGTAGCGGCGGTCGTACGCTCCGACGGTGAACCCGTAGGCGCCGCCGCGCCCGAGCGCGAACCGGCTCTTGACGGCGACCCGCCTGCCCCCGATCTGCTGGTAACTGACGGGATGGGCGTCGCGGAGGAGTCCGAGCGCAGTCTCGATGCGGAGCTCTCCGTTTTGGCCGAGTGAGAGCCGCTGCTGGCCGCGGTAGCCGAGGCGGATCCGGGAGACATCCGCCCCCGGCGCGAGGCGGAACTCGTACTTGAGCGTCCCGCTCTGGCCGCGGAGGCGCAGGTCGGCCCCCGGCCAGAGGTCGCGGTAGACGATCTCTCCGTAGGTCGGCAGGTTCGTGTGCCAGCGGGCCGGGTCGCTACCGAGCAGGTAGTTGACCCTCCCCGTCCCGGGGCGGGCGCCGGCGATCGCGGGCGCCGGGTTGGCGCCGAGGAAGCCGAGCCGAAGCGCGACTCCCCGCTTGCCCTTCCTGAGCGCGAGCACGGCCTCTGTGCGCGTGAAGAAGAAGCTCGAGCCTCCCGCCTGCGCCGCATAGCGGACGCGCCGGTCGAGCTGGCCGGCGTTCGGGACGAAGGCGAGCGGCAGCTTCGCGTAGGCGGCGAGCACCTGTCGCTTCGTCGCCGTCGTCGACCGGTTTGCCTTCTCGGACGAGGCGCTTGCCGGGCCGATCTGGAGCAGGACGCCCGTAGCGGCTACCGCCATGAGCGCCAAGCCGAGGGGCCGGAATACCGGCGGCGTCCGCATATCGATCAGAATCGTCCCTCATTCCGGCGCAAACGCCAAGCAACGCTGCCGCCGGTATCACGTAAGCGCCGGAAGCACAGCCATCTAGTAGAAGCGCGACGTCAAGCGCGACGCGCCCAAGACCTGCGACGTGCCACCTCTGCATTAGTGCCGGGGGCGGGACTCGAACCCGCACGCCCCCAGGGGGGACACCTGATTTTAAGTCAGGCGCGTATAGCCAGTTTCGCCACCCCGGCGCGTGAAAGCCTAGCCCCGGGGAGGCCTACTGGCCCGGCGCCATGTCCTTGACGCTCGCGTAGCGCTCGCCGGCCTTGTTGCGGCGCTTGTCCTTGAACTTCGAGAGCGCGTCCTTGTCGAACTTCGTGCACGTGAGGACGTAGCCGTGGCCGGGCTCGACCTTGTCGAGGTTCGCGTCCTGGTTCTGGTCGTACGCGGGCTCGTTCCAGGCCGTCGCGGCGATCTTGTCCTTCAGCTTCGCGTAGGGAGCGACGACGAGCCCGTACGGGTCGTCCTGGGCGAAGGACTGCAGCTTGTCGACGTCGTCCTTGCTGATCCCAGGCCCGTACTGGATGACGATCCCGCCGTGCTCGAGGTTGTGGACGAGGATCGTCTGCTTGATCGAGTCCGGATAGACGCCCCATGGAGCCGGCTGCGCGTAGTGCGGGCCGCTCGAGGGCGGGAACGAGTTGTACTTCACCGGCGCGTCGGGGTCCTGGAGGTGCGCAGGAGGCAGTCCCTTGAACTGCTCCTCGGTGCACGAGCCCGTCTGGATGAGGTTGCTCGAGGCGTTCGAGCTCCCGCCGCCGCCGAAAGCGAAGACGGCGCCGACGCCGACGAGCAGGATGATCCCGAGCGCGGCGAAGGCGAGCACGTACATGAACGTGCGCCGCTCGGACTCGGTCCGAGGCGTTTGTCGCTGCTTGGGTGCCTGTACGGGGCGACGCGGCGGAGGCGGCGTGCGTGGTTTCTTGGCCAAGAAGGGCGATGGTAGCAACGGCCGCGCGCGGTTCCGCGTCTGGAGTGCGCCGTATACTCGGGCCCCCCGACGAGGAGGAACCGTGTCATTTCTGGACAAGCTGATGGGCCGCGGGAAGAAAGCCGCCGGAGACGTGGCGGGCGACGAGTCGCTCCGCGACGAAGGCGAGCATCAGGAGCAGGCGGGCATGGCCGAGGACCGCGCCGAAGCGGCCGAGGACACCGCCCAGGCAGCCCGCGACGAAGCGGCCGAGCACCGCGCTCAGCAAGACTCCTAGCGGCTCCGTCCGACCCCTCCTCTAGCGTTTTGCGGTCCTATGGGGATCGCTCTCGTCATCCTGCTCGGATTCGCCGGCCTCGCGCTCGGCTCGGTCTGGCTCGTCCGCAGCCTGCGCTCTGAGCTGACAGGCGCTTCGGGCCGATTCCGGCGCGCAGCTCGCGGAACGGAACGCGGAGGTCGACCGGCGTCTCGAGGCGATGACCTCGACCCTCGACCGGCGCCTGGAGAGCACGACGAAGACCGCGGGCGACATCCACCGCCAGCTCGGCGAGCTCGGCCGCGCGAACGAGGAGATCCTCGCGCGCGCGAACGACCTCAAGCGCCTCGAGCATGCGCTGCGGCCTCCGAAGGCGCGCGGCGGGTTCGGTGAGCTCCTGCTCGCCAACCTCCTGGCCGACCGGCTTCCGCCGACGGCCTACGCGCTGCAGTACGGCTTCTCGAGCGGCGAGCGCGTCGATGCGGTGATCAAGGTCGACCGCATCGTCCCGATCGACTCCAAGTTCCCGTTCGACAACTTCGAGCGCATGGTCTCGGCGGAGAACGACATCGAGCGCCAGCAGCACGAGAAGCTCTTCGCGCGCGACGTCAAGAACCACATCGACGCGATCGCGTCCAAGTACATCCGCCCGGACGAGGGAACGTACGACTTCGCCTTCATGTACCTCCCGTCCGAGGCGATCTACTACGAGCTCGCGTGCGGGAAGACCGGCGCGCTGCTCACGTACGCGCACGACAAGCGGGTGCTCCCGGTGTCGCCGACGACGCTGACCGCCTACCTGCAGGTGATCGTGCTCGGGCTCAAGGGCCTTCAGATCGAGCAGCACGCGCAGGAGGTCATGGCGTACTGCTCCCAGCTCCAGACCGACTTCGGGAAGTTCAAGGAGGACTTCGAGCTCGTCGGAACGCACGTCGGCCGCGCGCAGAACAAGCTCGTCGACGCCCAGAAGCGGCTCGGGCGGTTCGAGTCGAAGCTCGAGCAGGCCGGCGAGGCTCCGGCCGAGCTACCCGCGGAGACGCACGAGCTCCCCGCGCCGTCGACGCTGCCTAGCCTCGCTTCGCTGACCGGCGGCCCGAAGGGCGCCTCGCGCGTCAGCGAACCGAGGGGCTCAGTTGGGCTAACGAACGACTCCGTAGTCGTAGTTGATGACTTCCCAGTGATCGCCGGCGCGGGCGACCCAGACCCGAAGACGTGCGTTGAGTGGCTGGACGCCGCCGAGCGGCACGACCTGGCTGCCCGAGAGCCGGTAGACGAAGCAGTCCTTCCCCGCGTCGACGGCCGGAGCCGGCGGGCAGTCGTGGCGCAGCGTTCCGGGCCCGTCGACCTTCCGGATCCCGTCCTTGCGGATGTGCTCCTGCAGGTTCCGCATCTGAGCGTGTGACCTCCGGGGCGACCGCTGCCTCGATCGACTCCCACGTGCCGACGACGGCGAGACGGCGGACGAAGTCGTCCGCGAACGGCTTCGCGTCTTCGGCTCGTCGGCTTCGAGCCGCCGCAGCCCGCGAGGAGCGCGGCGAGAGTGATCGCGAGAAGACCGGAGCGCTTCAGGCCGCTGCGGTTTGCTCTTGCTTCAGATAACGGATCAATCCGCCTGCGACGACGATCTCGCGCTCGCGTGGAAGCAGGTCGTGGGTGATCGTCATCTCCTGCGTGCCGTCGATCTCGACGCGGCACGTCGTCGAGTCCGTCGGCGATCTCCTGCAGCCCCGAGATCCGCCAGGTCTGGCCCAGCTCGGCCTTGTCGTAGCCCGACGGATCCTTGAACAGCAGCGGAACGATCCCCTGCGCGATCAGGTTCCTCCGGTGGATCCGGGCGAAGCTCTTTGCGATCACGGCGCGAACGCCGAGCTGCGCCGGGGCCAGCGCGGCGTGCTCGCGGCTCGATCCCTGGCCGTAGTTGTCGCCGGCGACGATGAACCCTCCGCCCCACTCCTTCGCGCGCCGCGGGAACTCCGGGTCTCGGTGCTGGAACGTGAACTCCGCGATCGCGGGCACGTTCGAGCGGTACGCCATCACGGTCGCGCCGTCCGGGGACAGGTCACCGGTGGAGATGTCGTCGGGCGCGACGATCAGGACACGGAGCTCGAGCGAGTCGGGCAGCTCCTTCTGCTCGGGCGGCGGCTTGATGTTCGGGCCGCGCGGGACCTCGATCGACCCGGCCTCGTCGGCCGGAACCGGCTCGAGGATGTGCGCCTGGACGACCGCCGGTCGCGCGGGCGGGCGCGCGGGCAGGTCGGGCGGGGTCAGCTCTCGCGGGTCGGAGATCTCGCCCTTCAGCATCGACGCGGCCGCAACCGCCGGGGAGCACAGGTAGACGCTGTCGTCGGCCGTTCCGCTGCGTCCCGGGAAGTTCCGGTTGAACGTGCGCAGCGAGTTCGCGCCCGAGGGAGGCGCCTGGCCCATGCCGACGCACGGCCCGCAGGCCGGCTCGAGCATCCGGACGCCCGCCGACAGCAGCTCGACATAGGTGCCCGACTGCGTGATCTGGTCGAGGATCTGCCGCGAGCCCGGCGTCGCGGTCGCCGAGATCAGCTTCTCGGAGAGCCGGTTGCCGCGGAGCACCGCGCCGCAGATGGCCATGTCCTCGTAGGACGAGTTGACCGACGAGCCGACGCAGACCTGCGCCAGAGGCGTGCCCACGAGCTCGTCGATCGGGACGACGTTGCCCGGGCTCGACGGCTTCGCGACGAGCGGGACGAGCGCCGCGAGGTCGATCTCCTCGATCTCGTCGAAGTCGTCCGTCGAGTCGCCGGTGGCCAGCTCCGTGAAGTCCTCCGAGCGCTCCTGCTCGTCGAACCAGCGCTTCGTCTCGTCGTCGGCCGGGAACACGGCGCCGGTCGCGCCGAGCTCCGCGATCATGTTCGCGATCGTCCCGCGCTCGGTGTACGAAAGCGTCGTCACGCCCGGGCCGGTGAACTCGAAGATCGCGCCCCGCCCACCGCGCACGCCGCGCCGGCGCAGCAGCTCGAGGATCACGTCCTTCGCCTGGATCCAGGGCCGCTGCAGCTCGTTCTCGAGGAAGACGCCGACGATCTTCGGGCACGGCAGCTCGAAGGGATGCCCGGCCATGCAGACGGCGACGTCCAGGCCGCCCGGCGCCGATCGCGATCATCCCGGCCGAGCCCGACTGCGTCGTGTGGCTGTCCGCGCCGACGAGCGTCTTGCCCGGAGTCGCAAACCGCTCGCAGTGGATGTAGTGGCAGATCCCGTTCCCCGGCCGAGAGAACCACGCGCCGTACTTCGCAGCCATGGCCTGCAGGAACCGGTGGTCGTCCGGGTTCTTGAAGTCGATCTGGAGGATGTTGTGGTCGACGTAGACGACCGCGGTCTCGACCTCGACGCGCTCGTGGCCGAAGAGCTCGAACTGCATCATCGCCATCGTCCCCGTCGCGTCCTGCGCGAGCGTCTGGTCGATGGAGATCCCGATCTCGGTCCCCGGGGTGAGCTCTCCGCGGACGAGGTGCTCTTCGAGAATCGTGCGTGCGAGCGAGGCCATCGGCCTCAGTATCGCAAGAGCGCCCCGACTCCTCCCGCAGGAGCGAGATCCTCGTGCGCCGTGACGGCCCAGACGGTGCCCCCGTGGGCAACGGTCTGGTGCACGGCCAGGTCGAGCCCCTCGTCGCGCTGCTCGGTCTCGGTGCCGTCGAGCGGGCAGCGGCCGCCTGAAGCGGACAGGCGCCCGCACGCCGGGCACTGCCAGGCTTCGTGGTTCGCACCTTCCTCGTACAGCAGCACCTCGACCCGCGCGTCCGAGGCGGCCTCGAGCGTCTCCTCCCAGCCCGACGCGGCGCGCTCGCCGCGGCCGGCACCTTCCTGCCAGCGCGCGACGAGCTCGGCCTCCTCCTTGCGCACGCGCCTCTTCGAGGATCGGGCTCGTCAGCTCGAGCAGCTCGTTCGGCGACGCGTGCGCATCCGCGGTCGTCCAGCCGACCAGCGCGCCCTTCGTCGGTGGCGGGGAGCACTTCCTCGAGCTCGGCGCGCGTCTCGTCATTGGAGACGATGATCACCTTCGGCGCGGCCATTCGCCTGACGCGGCGGTCGATCTCCCCGGCCACGTCGCGCAGGTGCTCCGCGACGAGCTTCTCGATGTGCCGCTGGAACCGGGCCTGCGACCAGCCTCCCTGATCGTGGCGGCCGGGCACCTCTTCGGTGCGGTCGGCGACCTCGTCGAGCCGCCCTGCGTGCAGCCGGAAGAGGTCTCCGCGCTCACGGCCGACGACGGCGACGAGCGCACCGTCGCCGCGGCCCACGAGCGGCACGAGCGGCGCAAGGTGGAACTCGCGTCCGACGTGGACGCGGTCCGGCACGGACTCGATCAGCGCTCGAGGCCGCCACATGTTGTCGAGGCCCGCCGAGAACACCGCGAGGCCGCGCGCGCCGTCGCGGTCGAACTCGTTCGCGAACCACTCGCGGATTCGCTCGAAGTCCTTTCGCAGCCCGATGCGCTGGTCGTGCGTCAGGCCGCGGTTGTTCTCCGCGGAGTGGCGCTCGCCGTCGTTCAGCAGGGCGCTCATCCGCGTGGCGACGTCGCCGGCGGTCGGCGCCGTGCTCGGGTCGAGGTCGACATAGAGGCTGATCGCGCAGCCCTTCTCCGCTCTGAACTCCGCCAGCTCGCGGAGCCCATCCCAGCTCACCGTTTCGGCCATGCGGGTTCCTTTCCCGTCAAAGCGGCGATTCTAGTCGTGTGGCGACGGAAATCTTCACGATCGGCCACGGGCGCAGAGCCGCGGACGAGCTCGTGGCGTGCCTGCACGAGGCGGCGGTCGAAGACGCTCGTCGACGTGCGCCGCTACCCGTTCTCGCGCCGGAACCCGCAGTTCAACCAGCCGGCGCTCGCGGCGACGCTCGAGGAAGCGGGCATCGACTACGTGCACGCCGTCGAGCTCGGCGGATTGCGCGAAGCACGAGCCCGGCGAGGAGCTGTTCGCCTGCCTCGGCCAGTTCGCGTCCTACGCGGCGAGGATGCGCACCGAGGAGTGGCAGCGCGCGCTCGAGAAAGCGCTCGCCTACCGCCTCGCCGTGCTTCATGTGCGCCGAGACGCCGTGGCTCCGCTGCCACCGGCGCTTCATCGCGGAGTTCCTCTTCGCTCACGGCCGACGATGTCGTCCACCTGATCCGGCCCGGGGAGCGCGAGCCGCACCGGATCCACCGCGAGGCCGCACACCTCGGAGGGAAGCTCTACCTCTGCGGGGAGCCGATCGCCTAGCGCGTGAACGTCATTGACCAGCGGACGCGCTCGGTCACACGCCCCTCTTCGTCTCCGTCGAGGTCGCTCTCGACGTCCGCGCTCGCCGATCGCCGTCTGACCCGCCACCCGAGGATTCGTGAGGCTCGACCTCGGAGATCCCGCCTTCGGCCTGGTGCAGCCCCGGCACGATCGCCCGCAGGGTGGCCGACTGACGCGGGCACGAGCCCGAGACTGCAGGGAGCCGGGCGCGCCGGAACGAGATCTCGTTCCGCTTGCTGCGGAAGAACCGGAACGCCGCGCCGCTCACGTGCCTGTGGATACGCGCGCACGCGACGTGCTCGGCGCGGCTGCTGGCACGGCGGCTCGTACGTCGTCGTCTGCTCGCCGCTCCCGGTCACGTCCACGGTGACGAGCTCGACCGCCGCCGGTGCGTAGGAGACGCGGCGCGCGCGGGACGTGACGACGACTTTCGTCGGCCGCCTGCTGCGAAGCGTGGCCTTGCGCACGCCGATCGAGCGGATCGAGACGTCGCAGCCGTTCAGCGTCGTGTGGGTGACGGTGTTCCAACGCTTCGTCACCGAGGCGCCGAGCGTGACCTTCAGGACAGCGCGCTGCGTCGACGCCGCGTCACGGGCGGGCGCGCGCGAGCGCCGCGAGCAGGCTTAGAACCGCCGCTGAGCAGGTAAAACCGAAGAAGAGCTTCATGGCCGCAGGTGCTCATGGTGCTACCCAGCGGGGGAAGTTTCAAGCAGTCCGGTTCGTTGAATAGGGTGAGGGCCCACGAGGGTCCCGAACCTTTGGAGCGAGATGCCTGAGAACGACGTACACGACCTGATCATCATCGGCGGAGGCCCCGCCGGATACACCGCTGCGCTCTACGCTGCGCGCGCGAACCTGAACCCGCTCGTGATCGAGGGAATCACCTTCGGCGGGCAGCTGATGATCACGAGCGACGTCGAGAACTACCCCGGCTATCCCGAGGGGATCCTCGGGCCGGAGATGATGCAGGACTTCCGGCGCCAGGCCGAGCGCTTCGGCGCCGAGTACATCACCGACGACGTGACCGCGGTCGACTTCTCGGAGCGCCCGTTCCGCGTCGAGGTCGACGACGACGCCTACTACGCGCGCGCCGTGATCGTGGCCACAGGCGCGAGCGCGCGCCAGCTCGGGCTCGACTCGGAGCGCACGCTGCAGGGCCGCGGCGTCTCGTACTGCGCCGTCTGCGACGCGGCCTTCTTCCGGAACAAGAACGTGATCGTCGTCGGCGGCGGCGACTCGGCGATGGAGGAGGCGGTCTTCCTCACGAAGTTCGCGGACAAGGTGACGATCGTCCACCGCCGCGACGAGTTCCGCGCCTCGCCGATCATGCTCGACCGCGCGAAGGCGAACCCGAAGATCGACTGGGTCACGAACGCCGTCGTCGAGGAAGTCGTCGGCGAGGAGGGCAAGGTGAGCGCGGTCCGCCTCCGCGACGTGAACACCGACGAGGTCACCGAGATCGAGGCCGACGGGCTGTTCGTCGCGATCGGCCACGACCCCAACACGAGGCTCTTCCTCGACCAGCTCGATCACGACGAGGCCGGCTACCTCGAGACGCAGCCGGGCTCGACGGCGACGAACATCAAGGGCGTCTTCGCAGCGGGCGACGTCGTCGACCACACGTACCGCCAGGCCGTCGACCGCGGCCGGCTCGGGCGCCATGTCCGCGCTCGACGCCGAGCGGCTGCTCTCCTCCGAGGAGGGGCACGAGCACACGGCCCTGGCCGCCCCGCAGAGCCGAAGCGGTCTAGCCGAACGCAGCAGTACCCTCGGCCGGAATGGCGAGGTCCGCCTGGACCGATCTGCTCGATCCGGACGAAGCGACCCTTCGGGAGGAGCTCCCCGACGGGGTCCGCCCCGAGGTCGTCCAGGAGCCTGCTGCGGCCCGCGGCAAGAAGACGGCGCCCGCGTCCGCCCGAGCATCCGCAGCCACGGCAGCTACGTCCTGGGGATCCTGCTCGTGGCGGTCGCCGTCCCCGAAGAGGACCTCGTCTACTACCAGGAGGTCGACTTCGTCCTGACGCGTCAGCGGATCGTGACCGTCCGCAAGACGCCCGGCGAGCCGCGAGCCGTTCCCGCCCGGAGCGCGTGAGCGACGTCTGCGACTCCCACGAGCACGAGCTGCCGCCGGGCCAGATCGCCTTCCACCTCGTCGACGACGTCGCCGAGCGCTTCCTCGACCTGCTCGACGACGTCGACGAAGAGATCGACGAGCTCGAGGAGAACATCGACAAGCTGGCCGGCGGAGAAGAGCCGGCGCCGGCTCTCGGAGCTCCGGCACGACCTCCTGCACATCCGCAAGACGCTCGGCCCGACCCGGGACGCCGTCCGCGAGATCGTCGACGGCCGCGTCGACATCGAGGGACGAAGGCCGTTCTCCCGGGAGGTCTTCCCACGGGAGATCGAGCGCCTGTTCGCGACGACGTACGACAAGCTCCTCCGCGCGACCGAATCGATCGAGTACGCCCGCGACCTGCTTTCCGCGGCCCGCGACTACCAGCAGGCTCGAATCTCGATCGACCAGAACGAGGTCGTCAAGAAGCTGACCGTGATCGCATCGCTGATCCTCGTCCCGACCTTCATCGTCGGGCTCTACGGGCAGAACTTCATCAGGAGCATGCCCGAGCTGAAATGGGCGTACGGCTACTGGTGGTCGTGGAGCCTGATCATCGTCACGACCGTCCTCCAGATCATCTACTACCGCCGGAAGCGCTGGATCTAGGCCGCCGGTAGGCGTACCAGGCGGCGAGGGCGACGAGGCCCAGCGCGACGAGCGCGAGGATGACGTACCCGGCGTCGTGGAGGATGCGCACCGCGAGGTTTCCGGCGAGGTACGCGAAGACCCCGACCGAGATCGCCCACAGGATGCCGCCGGCCGCGTTCCAGACGAGGAACCGAGGCCAGGACATGCCGTGCGCTCCGGCCAGCCACGCTGCGGTGACGCGCAGGAACGGCAGCCAGCGCCCGAGGAAGACCGTCTTGCCGCCGTGCCGCTCGAAGAACGCCTCGCCGCGCATGAGGAACGCCTGCCGGCGATCCTCGAAGCGCCCGGGGCGCGCCAGCAGGCGTCGCGCGCCGTGGCGGCCGAGGTGGAACCCGATGTTGTCGCCGATGATCGCCGCGAGCGCCGCGACCGCGATCACGATCGACAGCGAGAGCTCGTCCCGCGACGCGAGGATCGCGGCGGTGATCAGCGCCGTCTCTCCCGGGAGCGGGATCCCGGCCGACTCTCCGCCGATGAGCAGCCCCAGCACGAGGTACGCAAAGCGCGACGCGGGCAGCGAGAGGAAGAGCAGCGCGGTCATCGCGCCGCGAGCCTAAGCGCCGTGGCTACGATCGGGCCGTGCCCTGGTTCATCTGTCCCAACTGCAAGGAGCGCTCGGTCGACATCGACGGCGTCGAGGGCTTCTCGGCGGAGGCGCCGCAGTGCCGGCACTGCGGGTTCGGCTTCCTGTTCGAGCTCCTCGACGACTACTACCCGGCCCCGAGCGCCGGGTTCGTCGTCTGCGACGCGGAGGGCCGGATCCTCGCGCTCGGCCGCGGAGTCTTCGAGCTGACCGGCTACCAGGAGAAAGACGTCCTCGGCAAGGACGTCATGGAAGCGTTCTCGCTCTCCGGTTGGGACGACGGCAAGAACCCGTCGCAGCTGACGCGTGAGTGGGGCGTGCGCCGGCTCGACGAGAAGCTCGAGCTCCGCACCCGGAACGGGCTCACCCAGCCGGTGACCGCCGACTTCTTCCCGGCGTACGACGAAGACGGCGGCCTGATGGTCGCGCTGGCTCGACGCGCGTAGACGGACAGAGGTCCGAGAGCACGCACTCCTCGCAGCGCGGGCGGCGAGCGAGGCAGACGCGCCGGCCGTGCCAGATCAGCAGGTGCGGGAAGACGCCCCAGTACTCGCGCGGGCACGAGGCGCTGGAGGTCGCGCTCGATCTTCACCGGGTCGTCCTGGCGCGTCAGCCCCAGACGCTGCGACAGCCTGCGGACGTGCGTGTCGACGACGACGCCCTGGGTCTCGCCGAGCTCGGAGGCGACGACGTTCGCGGTCTTGCGGGCGACGCCCGGTAGCCGCGTGCAGCTCCTCGAGCGTTCGCGGGACCTCGCCGTCGAAGTCCTCGATCAGCATCTTCATCGTCCCGCGCAGCGACTTCGTCTTCTGCCGGAAGAAGCCGGTCGCGCGGATGTCGTTCTCCAGCTCCTCGACCGGGACCGCGAGGTAGTCCTCGGGGCGCTTGTACTTGCGGAACAGCGTCTCCGTGACGCGGTTCACGTTCACGTCGGTCGTCTGTGCCGACAGCATCACGGACACGAGCAGCTCGAGATCGGAGCGGAAGCGGAGGGCGATCGTCGCGTCGGGGTGCGCGGCCGCGAGGCGCTGGACGATCGGCAGGATCCGGTCGCGCTTCGGCCCGACGCGCCGCCGCGCCTCCGAAACGAAGCTACGCGCCACGCAGGTTCGGACCGGCGCAGACGAGGTTGAGCGCCGGGCAGGTCGAGCAGGCGTACTCGCTCGGCGTCGGCCGGAACTCCCCCGACTGGATCGCCGCGATCGCGCGCGGACAGCTCCTCCTCCAGGATCGGCGCCTCATCGGCCTTGTACGAGGCCGTTACGAGCTCGTCGGGACGCTCGAGGAACTGGTAGACGACCTCGACCTCGTCGGCTCCGGCGCGCAGGGCGGCGAGCGCGTAGACGAGGCGCTGCAGGCGATATTCGCGCTCCACGACCTCGCCGGGGGAGGCGTCTTCGAGCACGTTCGTCTTGTAGTCGACGACGAGCGCCTTGCCGTCGGCCGCCTGGAAGACGTCGAGCCGGCCGTGCAGGAGAACGCCGTCGTGCTCGAACGCGAACGAGCGCTCACGGTCGCCCCCGGAAGGCCGGCCAGGCGGCGCGCGATCTCGGAGTCGCAGTACGCGGCGACGAGCGAGCCGATGCGTGCGACCTCCTCGTCGGTCGCGGTCGCGTAGCGGGCGCGCACGACCTCCGCGAGCTCTTCGGGCGGGCGCGGGTCGGCGAGGTCGAGCTCCTCGAGGATCACGTGCGCCATGTCGCCGATCTCCGTCGCGGCCAGCCCCGCCTCGCGTTCGCCGTCGCCGAGCGCCGGCTTCGTCTCGCGGAGGCCCACGATCCGCTCGGCGTAGAAGCGGTAGGAGCACATCTCGAACAGGGCGAGCGCGCTGTAGGAGAGGCGGCGGACGCGGTTCTCAGGCGGCGTCGGCACGGGAACGAGCTCCGGGAGCTTCGGCGCTTCGGCGATCGACACGGAGCCGTTCTCGACCGTGAACAGGGCGAGCTGCGACTCGTCGTCGACGGGATCGACGGGCTTGGGGGCCGCGGGGGTGAAGCGGTCGACGCGAAGGACGAGCTTCGCCCCGTCCCGGTCGATCTCGACGGGAGCTCCGGCCGCCTCGTCGAGCTCCAGCGCCTCGAGGCGGCCGAGCACCCAGCCGATCGGCGTCGAGTCGTCCCCCCCACGCTCGGGGTCGATCGAGCCGGAGACGATCAGCCGGTCGATCGCGCGGGTCATCGCGACGTAGTAGAGGCGTCGGCGCTCGGCCTCGGCCGCCTCGTCCTCGAGCTCCTTCACCTCCTGGTAGTCCGAGGTCGGGTGACGCTTGCCCGTGGACGGGTCGGCGACGCGGAATCCGAGCCTTCCGTCCGGCAGGCACAGGATCTCGTCGGCGTCGCGCGAGGCACCGTGACGCCCCGCGTCGGCCACGACGACGACCTTGAACTCGAGACCCTTCGCGCCGTGGATCGTGAGCAGCCGGATCACGTCGGTGCCCTCCTCCTCGGCAACGGCCTCGAGCTCGGAGGCGCCGACCGTGTCGAGCTCGCGGACGAAGCGCACGAACCCCTCGACGTCCGGCCCGCGCAGCTCCTCGTACGAGCGTGCCAGACGGCCGAGCTTGCGGAGGTTCGCGTACCGGCGGCGGCCGTCCCACTGCGCCAGGACGGCGAGGTCGTAGTCGTGCTCGGTCATGATCCGCTCGCAGAGCCGCTCCAGGGAGAGCCGCGGTGCGAGGCTCGCCAGACGGTCGAAGCGCTGCCGGAACGCCCGCATGAGCCTCGCGTCGCGCTCCGACAACCCGGCCGGCATCGACTTTTCGAGGCCGACGAAGAGCGGCCGCCTCTCGGCCGAGCGCCTGAGCTGGACGAGCGCGTCGTTGGAGACCCCGATGAACGGCGAGGCGAGCACGGTCACGAGCGCCTCGTCGTCGTAGCGGTTGTGCAGGAGCCGCAGGTAGGCGAGCAGGTCGACCACCTGCTGCTGGTGGTAGTAGTCGCGGCCGGTCGCGCGGAACGTGGGCAGCCCGAGCTCACGGAGCGCCTGCTCGTAGAGGCGGGCATCCGTGCCGGCGGCGAAGAGGAGGACGATCTCGCCCGGAGTCGCCTCGCCCGTGTCGACGAGCTCCTTGATCCTGGCCGCGACGTGCTTCGCCTCTCCGTCGCGCCAGTGGACGCCCGTGTCCTTGTAGGTCGACTTGTCGGTGACGAGCAGCTCGACCGCCGGGCCGAATGCGGGATCCTCGAAGCGCCCGGCCGCGGAGAGCGGCTGGAACGCGTCGCCGAAGTCCGAGGAGAACAGGTGGTTGATCACCTGCAGCACCTCGGGTCGCGAGCGGTAGTTCTCGGTCAGCGCGAGCACGCCGCCGGAGGCCTCGCGCCGCTCGCGGAAGACCTCGACGTCCGCGTGCCGGAAGCGGTAGATGGACTGGAACTCGTCCCCGACGAAGAACAGGTCTTCGGTGGCGAGCAGGTCGATCAGCTCGCACTGGAGCCGGTTCGTGTCCTGGAACTCGTCCACGAGCACGGAGCGGAAGCGCCAGCTCTCGCGCTCGCGGATCTTGGGCTGGTCGCGGAGCAGGTTCCGGGCGGTCAGCTGGAGATCCTCGAAGTCCAGCGCCGACTCGGAGGCCTTGGCCGCCGCATACGCGTCGGAGAAGCGGCGGAGCAGTTCCTCGAGCAGGGCGCGGTCGCGCGCGGCGAGCTCGTCGAGGGCGGCCTGCTCGACCGCACGCCGGGCCTCCTCGTAGGAGGACGCACGCTCACGCTTGCCCCCGCGGGGCGTGAAGTCGGAGAGGTCGAGGAGCCGCTCGGCATGCGGCGGCCGCTCGAGGAACTCGATGATGCGCGCGCCGGCCTCGCGAGCCGCGTCCGCAGCCTCGGAGTCGTCGGCGAGGCACCGAGCTGCCTCGCGGAGCTCCTCGATCCGGGAATCGAGCCCCGGCCGCTCCGTCACTTCCAGCACGAGGTCGCGGCCGGCCGAGCGGAGCGTGTCGTAGACGCCCGTCAGCATCCGCCTCAGCCCGCGCGCACCGTACGTGGCGAGCAGGCGGATTCGCTCCGGATCGCCGGACGCGCAGAACTCCTCGAGCGCGGAGTCGAACGCCTCGCCGGCGAGGACTCGCGCCTGGTTCTCGTCGAGCACGCGGAAGTTCGGGTCGACCGCGGCCTCGAACGGATGCGCCTTCAGGAGCCGGTGGCAGAAGCCGTGGATGGTCGAGATCCAGGCGCCGTCGAGCTCGCGGGCGAGATCGTGGCGGCCGAGCTCGGCGAGGCGGGCGCGGATGCGGCTGCGCAGCTCCCCGGCCGAGCGCTCCGTGTACGTGATCGCGAGCACCGAGTCGATCGGCAGCCCCCGGTCGCAGACCGCGCGCACGAAGCGCTCGACGAGAACGGTCGTCTTGCCCGTCCCCGCGCCGGCGGAGACGAAGACGAGCCCGGGCGCGTCGATCGCCGCGAGCTGCTCGGCGTTCGGTGCGCGCGTGTCCTCGGCCACGGTCACGACCGCGCCACCCGGCACATCGGCCACAGGTCGCACCAGCTCGGGCAGGGGAACCCGCCCTTCGGGTCGTGCTGGATGTCTCCGTCGCGGATGCGCTCGACGAAGCGGACGGCATGCTCCTTCGCCCGCTCGGTCTGCGCCCAGAACTCGTCCTCGGCGAGGTAGTCGCGCTTCGAGAAGCCGGGCAGCTCGTCCTCGGCCTCCGCGCGCAGAAGTCCGCGCGCCTTTCGTTCGCCGGCGAGCGCGCGGTAGAGGCCGCCCAGCGGCTCCATCCCGACGAGATCACGGAGCACGAGCATGTACAGCGGGATCTGCAGGCGCAGCTCGGACTCGATCTTCGCCGCCGAGTGCGCGGTCTTGCCCGACTTGTAGTCCTGGACGATCGCCCGCGCGCTGAACGGGTCGACGTCGATCCGGTCGATCTTCCCCGCGAGCGCGAAGCCGTCGACCTTGAGGCCGCTCTGCAGCTCGGGCGCGGAGCGCTCGGACCCGAACGCGACCTCGAACTTGCGCGGCACGAGCCCGAGCGGCGACTCGGCCTCCTCGCGCACGAACTGCTCCAGGTCGCGCCAGAGGCTCTCCTCGAGCTCGCGCCGCTGCAGGTCGGCCAGCTCGATCCAGACGCCGCCCTCGATCGCCTCGGCCAGGCACTCGCGGAGGAACTCGAGCGCCTCGTCCAGCTTGGCCGATTCGACGCGCTCCGAGCCGATCCGCTTGGGGAGCCCGGAGAAGAACTTGTACAGCGCCTGGTGCGCCACCGAGCCGCGCAGCCGTGCGTCGACCTCGCCGTCGATCGTCCGCGGCGAGAGCAGGCGGTCGACGAACCACATCGACGAGCAGTCGGCGAAGACCTCGAGCTCCGTGACGGAGAAGGTCCCCTTCGCCCGCAGCTCTTCGAGCAGCGTCGGGTCGGTGAGCCGCGTCGGTCGCGAGAAGGCGCCGCGCGCCCGGTCGAGCCGGCGATCCCAGCCGTTCGCGTGCGCGTAGGCGACCGCGTCGTCCTGGTCGGCGGCCGCGAGGGCGCTCAGGGACCGGAGACGCTCGCGCTCGGTGGGCGCCTTGTCGAGCTCCCACGTCAGCTGCGCCAGGGGCCGGCGCGTTCGTCCAGCGGACCACGTCCTGCGGATCGAAGAGCGCGCGGGCCTCCTCCCAGAACGGGCTCGCCTCGCGCGGCGAGCCGTCGTCGGTCGAGGCCTCGCGGACGAGGTAGAGGCGGCGCGACGGCCGCGTGCACGCCGTGTAGAAGAGGTAGCGCTCACGGGAGACCGCATCCGGCTTCGTCAGACGCGCGCGCCGCGACGTCTCGTCGATCTCGCGCCGCTCCTCGTCTGCCAGGAACGGCGAGCCGAGCTGCCGACGGGGGAAGCTTCCCTCTTCCAGGCCGAGCAGGAAGACGACCTCGGTGCGGCGCGTCCGGGCGCGGAGCAGGTCGGTCACGGCGACCTTCCCGGCTCGTCGCCCCGGGCCAGTCTCAGCGATGCGCGGTCGAGCGCGGCGTAGAGCTCGTCGCGGGAGAGGCGCGCCGCCGAGCTCGATCCAGCTCTGGAGCTCGTCGAGGAGCTCCGTCACGGCACGGTGCGCGCGCAGGTCGAGCACGGCGTCCTCCCCGACGGGCGGCGAGTCGAGGCCGTATGCAGCGCGGATCATCGAGCGCGACGAGCTTGCGGACGGCCGCAAGGAGGTCGGCCTCGGCGCGGAAGTCGTCCAGCACCCGCAGCGGCTGGCCGCGCAGCTTGAGCGTCTCCTCGACGACCCGCTCGGGGTCACTCACCGCCCTGCCGCGCAGCCGCCCCTCGAGATAGTCGACGTGCGCGCGCGTCAGGCCGGAGAACGGCGAGCGGAGGAAGCCGTAGAGGTCGTGGCGCCCGCCCCCGCGCCACTCGAAGCGCAGGAACGAGAGGAGCGCCTGGCCGAAGGACGTCTTGCCGATCCGGATGCGACCCTCGATCGCGTACGGGACTTCGAGCGCGGTCAGCGCCGTTTCGAGCTGGGCGCGCTGGCGCTCGACGCTCGGGCAGACGACGAGGATCTCCTCCGGCCTCGTGCCGGCTCGGATCAGCTTCAGCGCTTCGTCCGCGACGAGCTCGAGCGTTCCGCGCGCACCGGACCCTTCCAGGAACCGGATCGAGCCTTCGAGCGGCGGAGCCGGCGGCGGATCGTCTGCGAACAGGTGGCGCTCGAGGTGTGCGAGCTCGGGCGGAGCGACCTCGCCGTAGCGAGGCCCGAGCTCCTCGATGCGCCCGTCGGCGAGCGAGCTGAGGTCCCGGGACGTGCGCGCGAGCGACTCGAACGGAGCGCGGTTGGGCTCGTACGGAAGCGAGACGGTCACCTCCGTGCGGCCGGCGAGCGCTTCCAGGAGCGCCCACTGTGCTCCGGTCAGGTCCTCGAACCCGTATGCAAAGACGGGTCGGCCCGACCACGCGTCGAGCTCCCCGGCGACTCGATCGGCCGCGTGGCGCCGCAGCAGGTCGCGGTCCCACAGGCCGAGCTTGTCCAGCTCCGCGCGATATGCGGTGTAGAGCAGTGAGAGGTCGCCGCGGAGATCGGCGGGCTCGACGAGGCCCGACTCGAGCTCGGCCAGCGTGGACCCGAGCGCGTCTGCGAAGCCCGTGAACCGCGACGACGCGCCGAGGCCGTTGAGGGAGGTGGCCGAAACAGCCGTGCGGATGATCAGCTGCCGCTGCGCATCGGTCGCGACCGCGTTGCTCGAGCCGCCTGCGCGCGCGATCCGCTCGAACACGTCGTCGAACGTCCCGATGTCGCCCGAGAGCAGCGCCCCGCTCTGTGCGAGCAGCTCGCGCTCGATGCGCTCGACGTCCGACCCGTGCGGCACGATGAGCACCGGATCGCGGTCGATAGCGTCCAGATAGCGCTCCAGGAGCAGGGCCACCTTGCCCGCGTTTGCGGGCCCTGAAAGCAGCGTCAGACCACGGCCCGAAGCCATGGATCCATCGTAGACCTGCGGTCCGACGTTTCCGACTGCCCGCTCAGGCCGCGGCCGGAACGAGCGAAAAGTGCGTTATTCGCTCGCGGAGGCGGACTTCGGGCGGCGTCCCCGCCTGGCCGCCGCGCGACCCGGCATCTGGCCCGCGCAGTTGTCGCACAGGTCCGCCTGCTTCGACCCGCGGCGCGCATCCGTGTAGTTCAGGCGAAGCGTCGCGCCCTTTCCCTCTCCCACTTCGGTACCGCAGTTGTCGCACACGAGAACGGTCTTCCGTGCCATCCGAATTGTCCTCCTCTAAAAGGTCAAAGTGACCGCGGGAGGGTATCGAAAAGGCGACTGGAATTCACGCGGCAAGTCGTGCGCGGCGAATTCGCCACGAACGCAACAAGCTGACGAGCGCCAGCTCTTCGCGATCCAGCTTCGTATCTCGCGCGCCCACTACGCGCAAATGGCGAGGTCTGAAATCGTCGATGGTTCTTCCATCCAGATACTGCTCGACGACGGCAGGACTGACATATGACGCTCGCGCGACGGCCGGGGTATTCCCGAGCTTCGCACCGACCGCGCGCATGACTCCGGCGACGACTTTCTTGGCCTCGGTTTCCGTCTCCGCGGGACCGTGCTCTGCGAACGCGATCGCGGCGATCAGCGTGCCGCCCCAGGTGCGGAAATCCTTGGCGGTGAATTCGTCGCCCATGTGCTCTTCGATGTAGTCGTTGAGCTTGGCGCCGGTGAGGTTGCAAAACAATCCGTCCACCTCGTAGCGAAAGAGGCGGCTGCCACCGGGCAAGGCAAGGAGCTTCCGCATCGCGGCCGCGAGCTCTGCGTCGACGATCGCGGTGCGGACCAGGACGCGGTGCTTGCCGCGGTACTTGAACGTGATCCGGCTCCCGCGCACGGACACGTGGCCTTTCCGCAGCGTGGTGATCCCGAACGTCCGCATGGTTCGCGCATAGCGCTCGGTCCCCACGCGGAACCAGCCGAGGTTGATCAGCCGAAGCGCGAGCGCGCAGACCCAGTCGGGGGTGAGCGGCTCGCCGCTCAGGTCCTTCGACATCGCCTTGCGCAGGTCGGGCAGGCGCTCCGCGAAGCGAACGAGCTTGTCGAACTTCTCCTGCTCCTGCCGGGCGCGAAATTCGGGGTGGTAGAGGTACTGGCGCCGGCCGGCTTTGTCGAGTCCGGTCGCCTGGAGCTTCGCGGTCGCACGCGGCGAGATCCAGACGTCTTTCCACGCCGGCGGAATGACGAGCCCCTCGATGCGCGCGAGCTTGTCCGCGTCGGTGATCTGCTTCCCGCGCGAGTCGTAATAGCGAAAGCGACCCTTGCGCCCCTTGCGCCGCCAGCCTCCTGTTCGTGCCATGCGAGCCTGGTACCCACGGCCGTAGGATCCGACGCATGGCAACGAAGACCATCGTCGTCCTCGAAGGGGACGAGACCGGCCAGGAGCTCCTCGAGGAGGGACTGCGGGTGCTCCAGCCGGACGTGATCGGGCTCGAGCTCGGGTTCGAGCGCTTCGATCTCTCGCTCGAGAAGCGGCGCGCGACCGACAACAAGGTCGTGCACGACGGCGGCGGCGGCGATCCGGGAGCACGGGCTCGGGCTGAAGGCTGCGACCGTGACGCCCGAGGGAGCGGACGACGTGGGCTCGCCGAACCGGATCCTGCGCGAGGAGATCGGCGGACGGGTGATCGTCCGCACCGGGCGGCGCATTCCGGGCGTGATTCCGCACGGCGGCGTGCACGCGCCGATCTCGGTCGTTCGCATGGCCGTCGGGGACGCGTACGGCGCGAAGGAGTGGCGCGAGGGCGACGGTGCCGACGAGGTGGCGTTCCGAACCGAGCGGATCGAGCGGCGCATCTGCCGTGGCGTCTCGGAATTTGCGTTCCAGCTCGCCGAGCGCACCGGCGCGAAGGTGTTCGGCGGCCCCAAGTACACGGTCAGCCCGATCTACGAGGGGATGCTCAAGGAGGAGATGGACGCAGCGGCCGAGCGGCATCCCGACGTGCGCTACGAGCCGCAGCTGATCGACGCGACGTTCGCGCTGCTCGTGGCGACCGCGGGCGAGCCGCTCGTGATCCCGTCGCTGAACCGCGACGGGGACATCCTGTCCGACCTCGTGCTGCCGCTGTTCGGCTCGATCGCGGGCGCGGAGTCGCTGCTCGTCGCCTTCGCCGAAGACGACCCGACCGAGGTCACGGCCGTGATGGCCGAGGCTGCGCACGGCACGGCGCCCGCGCTGCAGGGCAAGAACGTGGCGAACCCGCTGGCGATGATCCTCGCCGGGGCCGCGCTGCTGCCGTATGCGGGCGAGGAGGGCGAGCGTGCGTCGCGGGCGATCCGCGAGGCGTCCCTCGAGGCGATCGCCGAAGGCTTCCGCACCGCCGACCTCGGCGGCCACGCCGGAACGACGGAGTTCACGGACGAGGTCATCCGTCGAACGAAGTCGAAGATCGAGGTCTGGTCGACGCTTTGACCGACTACGTGGTCAAGCCGCTCGATGCGAGCACCTGGGACGCTTTCGCGCGGCTCATGGAGCGGCACAACGGTGTGTTCGGTGGCTGCTGGTGCACGTGGTTCCACACCTTCCACGCCGAGAAGACGTTCACCGCCGAGGGGAACCGCGCCCTCAAGGAGCGGCTCGTCGCGGAGGGCCGCGCACACGCTGCGCTGGTGTTCGACGGTGAGGAGGCGGTGGCGTGGTGCCAGTACGGCAGCCCGGAGGAACTGCCGAACATCCACCACCGCAAGGAGTACGAGGCCACTCTCGACAGGCCAGCCCGACTACCGGATCACCTGCATCTTCGTGGACAAGAAGTACCGGCGCAAAGGATTGACGGCAGCCGCCCTTCGCGGTGCCGTGGATCTGATTGCGCAGGCCGGCGGCGGGGTCGTGGAGGGGTACCCGCACGACACCGACGGCCAAAAGGTCTCCGTCCTCTACAACAGCACGCGGTCCCTGTACGAGCGGGCCGGGTTCAGCTACCTCCGCCCGAAAGGCAAGCGGAACTGCGTCATGCGCCGGGAAGTTCCTGCAACCCGATAGGCCAATCCTGTTAGAGGGATCAGCTCGCGGCGGCGTTCTGCCAGACGAGGACGCCCAGGCCGGCTTCCTCCCAGGCTTTCCCGAACGCGTCGACGAGCTCGCGGTCGAACTGGCTCCCCGCGCAGCGTGCCAGCTCCTCGAGCGCGTCCTCGGGGCTCCAGGGTGCCCGGTAGGGACGGTTCGACGTCATCGCGTCGAACGAGTCGGCAACGCAGAGCATGCGGGCCTCGAGCGGGATGTCCTTTCCTCCGCGGCCGGTCGGATAGCCGGAGCCGTCCCACCGCTCGTGGTGGTGGAGGACGACCGGCAGGATCGTCTCGGGTGCGCCGAGCGAACGGAGCATGCGCGCGCCGGCGCCCGGATGACGGCGCATCAAGCCGAACTCGGCCTCGGTCAGCGGCCCCGGCTTGAGGAGCACCGACGACGGCACCGCGAGCTTTCCGATGTCGTGTAGCAGCGCTCCCAGGCGAAGCACGGAGATGCGCTCGGGATTCAGGCCGATCCGCCTCGCCATCGCCTGCGCGAAGACGGTGACGCGCGACGAGTGGCCCCGCGAATACGGATCGCGCGCCTCGATCGCTGCCGAGAGTGCCGCCAGGCTTCCCACCGAACTCGACTCTTCAAGCTTGGCGCGCGGTTCCCTTCAACTTAGAGTTCCGGCTCCATGAAGGTTGGCGTGCCGAAGGAGACTGCGGCGGGCGAGCGGCGAGTTGCGCTCGTGCCCGAGATCGTGTCCAAGCTGGACGGGATCGAGATCGTGGTCGAGGCGGGCGCCGGCGAGGCCGCGTCGTTCACGGACGAGTCGTTCACGGAAGCGGGCGCCAACGTCGGCGACCCGTGGAGCGCGGA
This sequence comes from uncultured Actinomycetes bacterium, assembly GCA_963790695.1. Lineage (GTDB taxonomy): Bacteria > Actinomycetota > Thermoleophilia > Gaiellales > Gaiellaceae > VAXT01. The sequence goes on from CAWBPX010000002.1 coordinate 153,956, forward strand.
CCTCGTCGCCAAGGTGCGCAAGCCGAACGCGGACGAGCTGGGACGGCTCCGTGACGGACAGGTGCTGATCGGCTTCCTGCAGCCGCTGACCGACCCGGAAGGGGTCGAGCAACTTGGCTCGCGCGGCGTGACGGCGTTCGCGATGGAGTCGATCCCGCGGATCACGCGCGCGCAGCCGATGGACGCGCTCTCCTCGCAGGCGACCGTCTCCGGCTACAAGGCCGTCGTCCTGGCCGCCGACCGCCTGCCGAAGTTCCTGCCGATGCTGATGACCGCCGCCGGGACGGTCGCGCCGGCGAAAGTGCTCGTGATCGGCGCGGGCGTCGCGGGCCTGCAGGCGATCGCGACGGCGCGCCGCCTGGGCGCCGTCGTCTCCGGCTTCGACGTGCGGCCGGTCGTCAAGGAGCAGGTCGAGAGCCTCGGCGCGACCTTCCTCGAGCTCGGCGTCGTCGGCGAGGAGACCGAGGGCGGATACGCGCGCGAGCTCTCGGAGGAGGAGCAGCGCAGGCAGCAGGAGGAGCTCGAGGCGCGGATCGGCGACTTCGACGTCGTCGTCACGACCGCGCTCATTCCCGGGCGGCCGGCGCCGAAGCTGATTCCGCAATCGGCGATCGAGTCGATGCGACCCGGCTCGGTGATCGTCGACCTCGCCGCCGAGGCGGGCGGGAACGCCGACCTGACGCAGGCCGACCAGGAGGTCTCGCACAACGGCGTGACGATCCTCGGCCCGACGAACCTCCCGAGCTCGATGCCCTACCACGCGAGCCAGCTCTACGCGCGGAACGTGTCCGCGCTCGTCCAGCACCTCGCGCCCGAGGGCGAGCTGAAGCTCGACTTCGAGGACGAGATCACGTCCGGAGCGTGCGTGACCCGCAAGGAGGAGGTGCCTGCATGAGCGCTCAGCTCGTCACGGAACTGACGATTCTCGTCCTGGCCGCATTCGTCGGCTTCGAGGTCATCTCGAAGGTGCCGACGCTGCTCCACACGCCGCTCATGTCCGGCACGAACGCGATCCACGGGATCGTCATCGTCGGCGCGATCATCGTCATGGGCACGCCGCACCCGGGGCTGTTCATGCAGATCCTGTCGTTCATCGCAGTCGTGCTGGCGTCCGCGAACGTCGTCGGCGGGTTCGTCGTGACCGACCGGATGCTCGAGATGTTCAAGAAGCGGCCCGACGAGCGCGAGTGAGCACCACTACAGCGAATCTGCTCTACCTCGTCACGATCGTGGCGTTCATCCTCGCGCTGCGCTTCCTCTCGTCTCCGCGGCACGCGCGGCTGGGCGTGCAGATCGGTGCGGCCGGGATGCTGTGGGCGGTCATCGTCACGCTCTCGCTCGAGGAGGTCGTGACCGGCTACTGGTGGATGGCGGCCGGGATGGCGATCGGCTCCGTGGTCGGAGTCGTGGGCGCGCGCAAGGTGAAGATGACCGCGATGCCGCAGATGGTGGCGCTGTTCAACGGCGTCGGCGGCGGCGCGGCGGCGCTCGTCTCGCTCGTCGAGTTCCACACGGTCTGGGCGCTCTCCGGCGACGTCGGCGTCGAGCGAGGCGTCTCCACGGTCTTCTCGGCGCTGGTCGGCTCGATCTCGTTCGCGGGCTCGCTCGTCGCGTTCGGGAAGCTGCAGGACCTGATCAGCGGGCGGCCGATCACCTATCCGGGCCAGCAGATCGGGAACGCGGTGCTCTTCCTGGGCTCGATCGCGCTCGGCGCGGCAGCGATGGCGTCGGTCAGCTTCTGGCTCCTGGCCGCGGCGATCGTCGTGGCGGCCCTGTTCGGAGTCGTGTTCGTGCTCCCGATCGGCGGCGCGGACATGCCGGTCGTGATCTCGCTCTTGAATGCGTTCACCGGGCTGGCGGCGGCCGCGACGGGATTCGTCCTGCACTCGAACGTGCTGATCGTGAGCGGAATGCTCGTGGGCGCGTCCGGCACGCTGCTCACGACGCTGATGGCGCGCGCGATGAACCGCTCGATCGCGAACGTGCTCTTCGGGGCGTTCGGAAAGGTCGACGCCACGACAGCGGCAGCCGCGGCCGGAACCGACGGCGCGACGGTGCGCTCGGCGACGGCGGACGACGTCGCGGTCATGCTCGCCTACGCGCGGCGCGTCGTCTTCGTGCCCGGCTACGGGCTCGCGGTCGCGCAGGCGCAGCACGACGTTCGCAATCTCGCCGAGCTGCTCGAGGGCAAGGGCGTGGACGTGAAGTACGCGATCCATCCGGTCGCCGGCCGCATGCCCGGGCACATGAACGTGCTCCTCGCCGAGGCCAATGTCCCGTACGACGAGCTCTTCGAGATGGAGCAGATCAATCCGGAGTTCCCCCAGACCGACGTCTCGGTGATCGTGGGCGCGAACGACGTCGTCAACCCGGCCGCGCGCAACCAGCCGGGGAGCCCGATCTACGGGATGCCGATCCTGGACGTGGACAAGTCCCAGAACGTCGTCGTCATCAAGCGGTCGATGTCGCCCGGGTTCGCGGGGATCGACAACCCGCTCTTCTACGACCCGAAGACCGTCATGCTCTTCGACGACGCGAAGGCTGCGATGGAGAAGCTGATCGCGGCCGTCAAGAGCGTTTGAACGTTCGCGTCTTCTCCTCGGAGCACGTCCACGCGGCGGTCTCGCCGGAGCGTGCCGTCGAGGCGGTGCGGGACGCTTTCGTCGCGTATGCGAAGGGCGAGTGGTCGATGCCGCCGAAGGTCTACGTGCCGGCCTACCCGGAGGGCGACTTCCGCGCGATGCCTGCGCTCGGCGCGGGGCACGCGTCGCTGAAGTGGGTCACGTCGTTTCCGGGAAACCCGGCCCAGGGGCTGCCGACGGTGATGGGGCTCGTGCTGCTCTCGGACGCGTCGAACGGCTCGCTTCTCGCTGCGCTCGATGCAGGCGCCGTGACCGCGCTGCGGACCGGCGCTGCAGCGGTGCTCGCGGCGGAGACGCTCGGCCGCGCGGATGCGGGCACGGCCGCGGTCGTCGGAGCCGGCGTGAACGGGATCGCCGCGGCGAAGACGTTCCTCGCTCGCGGCCGGGACGTCGCCCTCTTCGACGTGGACGAGGAGCGGGCGCGCCGAGCGGCCGACGAGCTCGGGGCGAGCGTGGCGAGCCGCGAGGAAGCGCTGGCCGCGGACCTGCTCGTGACGGTCACGCCCGGCCACGAGGTGCTCCTCGCCGAGGGGTCGCTCCAGCCCGGCCAGCACGTCAGCCTGATGGGCGCCGACGGCCCGGGGAAGGCCGAGATCGCGGTCGGGGAGCTCCTGCGGACCAGGATCTTCGCCGACGACTGGGAGCAGGCGAGCCACAACGGCGAGCTCGTCCACGCCGTCGCGGCCGGCAAGCTCGAGCGCGACGGGATCACGGAGCTCGGCGCGGTGCTCACGGGAGACGGCAGCCGGCCGTCAGAGCGGCGACGAGATCACGAGCTTCGACTCGACCGGCCTCGCGATCCAGGATCTCGCGATCGCCCTCGCGGCGATCGAGCGCTTCGAGGAGCTCGACGTTCCGAGCGTCGCCTTGTAGCCATGACGGGCATCTTCCGGACGCTTCTGCTCGGCTCCACGAAGACGATCTCGGGCACCGTCTACGGGACGATCGTCGTCATGACCGCGCTCGCCGCGGGCGGACCTGCGTTCGCGGACGAGCCCTGGCGACTCGTCGCGGTCGTCGTCCTCACCGCCGTGATCTTCTGGTTCGCCCATGTCTACGCCGACGGGCTCGGAGAGAGCATCGCGCTCGGCCGCCGTCTCGACATCTCCGAGCTCGAAGCGATCGCGCGTCGGGAGGTCTCGATCCTGCTCGCGGTCGTTCTCCCGGCCCTGGCGCTCATCCTGGGAGCGATCGGGTTGATCGGCCACGCATCCGCAGTGTGGCTGGCGATCGGAATCGGCACGGCAACCCTTGCCGCACAGGGTGTCCGCTACGCGCAGGTCGAGGGCCTGGGACCTGCGGGAACCGCCTTGACGATCGGCGTCAATATCGCCCTGGGGCTCGCGATCGTCGGCCTGAAACTGGTCTTCGCGCACTGACGAGCCATTCGGTAGCTTCCAGAGGACTGAGGGAAGCGACGAGAGGAGGAGGGATGAAGGGCAAGATCGTCCACATCGAGATCCCTTCGGGCAACACGGAGCAGGCGACCCAGTTCTGGGGGAAGCTCACCGGCTGGTCGTTCAAGAACTACGCCGAGGGGCAGGAGGGCGCGCCCGAGTACCACATGTTCGAGGGCGACCCCGGCGGCGCGATCTACCCGAGCGACGATGATCGCGGGATCAGGGTCTACTTCGAGGCCGACGACATCGACGCGGAGCTGAACCGGATCCGTGAGCTCGGCGGCCAGACCGAAGAGAAGATGCCGGTCCCGAGCATGGGCTGGTTCGCCCACGCGAAGGATCCCAACGGCAACGAGTTCTCCGTCTGGCAGAGCGACGAGTCGGCACCGATGCCCGAGGGCATGGGCGCTCAGTCGGCTTCCGCGTAGAGAAGCCGGGCGGGATCGAACAGGTCGAGCTCTGGCGCAGGCTTTCCCAGGATCGCCTGCGCCACGAGCTCGCCGCAGGCGAGGCCCATGACGTTGCCATGGCCCGAATAGCCGGCTGAGACCCAGACCTGCTCGTGCCCGGGGACGGGGCCGACGAGCGGGAGATTGTCCTCGGTCGCCCCGAAGATGCCCGACCACCGGTGCTCGACTCGCGGTTCTTCGCCCAGGAGCTCGGTCGCGAACGCGGTCAGCTGCTGCTGGATCGGATCGGTGATCGACTCCTCGTTCGTGAACTCGGTCTCGAGGCTCGTGTCGCGCCGGCCGCCCAGGACGAGGCGGTTGTCGGGCGTCTGCTGCCAGTAATCGAAGCCGTGGCGCGCGTAGTGCGGGCGCGGGTAGAGCGTCTCGGCGAGCGGCTCCGTCGCAAGCACCTGGCCCCGCACCGGACGGATCGCCGCGTCGAGCTCCGGAAGCAGGCCGCTCGTGTACCCGTCGGTCGCGATCACGACGTGGTCGGCCTCGAGCTCGTCCAGCGACTCGATTCGGCTGTCCTCGACGATCTGCGCCCCGGCCTCGGCCGCACGCGCCGCGAGACGCCGCACCCAGCGGGCAGGCTGAAGCGACCCGTCGGTCGGGTGAACGATCGCGCCGCGGAAGAGCGTCGCGAGCCGACCCGGCAGGTCCTCGAGCCATTCTGCGTCGAGCCCGTCCTCGCGCAGGGCTTCGTACTCGGCGCGGATCGCCTCGAGCTCCTCGTCGTCGGCCAGCCGAAGGCTTCCGACGCGCCGGAACGCATCGCCCGCGAGGGACTCCAGCCGGTCGAGGGAACGCTCGGTGAAGCGCCAGAACTCCCGCGCGCGGTCACGCCCGAATCGTTCCCGGGCCTCCGGGTACGACATCGCCCCTCCGCGCAGCGCGAAGCCGCCATTGCGACCACTCGCCCCGGAAGCGACCTGCCGCGCCTCGTGCACGCGCACGCGCAGACCGGCTTCGGCCAGCGTGAGCGCGCAGGAGCAGCCGGTGACGCCCGCGCCGACGACGACCACGTCCGCCCGGGCATGGCTCCTCGAGCTGAGAAGCGGATCCGAGGGCTCACCGAGCCAGTACGAGTCGGCCATTGAGTTGTCGATGCTAGTTCGCCCTGTACACACCACCTCCCGCGACCGCGCATCCGGCCAGCTCGAGCTCGGTCAGCGCCGAGGCCAGCGAGCCGGCATCGAGGCCCGTGGAGCGGGCCAGCTCGTCGGCGCTCGCCGGGCCGTCCCGCAAGCGCTCGAGCACCTTCGCCGCAAGCGGCCCGACCTCCGACGCCGCGCTCTCCGCCCGGACGAGCCCGAAGACGTCCAGCACGTCCTCGGCCCGCGTCAGCGGCGTCGCGCCGAGCTTGAGCAGGTCGTTCGTCCCCGACGAGAGCGCCGACGTGATCTCGCCCGGCACCGCGAAGACCTCGCGCCCCTCCTCGAGCGCGAGGTCGGCCGTGATCAGCGCGCCGCTCCGGTCGCGAGCCTCCACGACCACCGTCGCCGCCGACAGCCCGGCGATCACGCGGTTCCGGGCCGGGAACCGCCAGGGTGCAGGCTCGACTCCCGGCGCGTACTCGGAGACGACGACTCCGCTCGCCCGGATGCGTGCAGCCAGCTCCCGGTGCGCGGCCGGGTAGTCGCGGTCGATCCCACAGCCGAGCACCGCGATCGTCGTCCCGCCCGCCTCGAGCGCGCCGCGGTGCGCCTCTCCGTCGACGCCGCGCGCGAGCCCGCTCACCACGACCAGCCCCGCACCGGCCAGCTCGCGTCCGAGCATCCGCGCCACGTGCGAACCGTATGGCGAGCACGCCCGCGCACCCACCACCGCAGCAGTCGGCCCTCGCAGCACCTCGAGGTCGCCGCCTCCGCGAACGAACAGCCCGGCAGGCGGATCGTGAATCGCCCCGAGAAGCGGTGGGAAGCGTGGATCGCCGCGTCCGATCCACTCGATGCCCTGCTCGCGAAGCCCAGCCAAATACGCGGCCTCGTCGAAGGCCCGGACGAACGTTCGGAAGGCGCGGTCCCGCGGAGCTCGCACGAGGTGGGCGTCGTTCGCCGCGGCGAAGGCGGCCAGGGCGAGGTCGCTCACGGTGCGCCCAGCTCGGTAGGCGAGCGATAGGCAAGCGCCTCCCCGAGGTGCTCCGCGCCGACCGCAGCCTCGCCTGCGAGCGCGGCGATCGTCTCGGCGACGCGACGCGCCCGCGCACGGCCCCGTCCCGAGAGCGGGAGCCGCTCCACCGCGCGATCGAGGAGCTCGACCGCCTCCTTCGTCCATTCGGGACGGCCCGACTCGAGTCGACCACGCGCGGCGGCAACTCGATGCCGCACCGGGTCGGACGCCTCGCCGGGAGGCGCCGCGAGCTCGGCCGCGCGCGGTCGCGGCATGGCGACGATCAGGTCGAACCGATCGAGCAGCGCCCGTGACAGCTTGTCGCGGTACGCCGAGAGTCTCTGCGGTGAGCACTTGCAGTCCACCGCGGGATCGCCGCGTGCACCGCACGGACACAGGTTCATCGCCGCCACGAGCTGGAACCGCGCCGGGAAGACGGCCCTCCCGCCCACCCGAGCGATGCTCACGACCCCGTCCTCCAAGGGCTGCCGCAGCGCCTCGAGCGCCGGCCGCTGGAACTCCGCGAACTCGTCCAGGACGAGCACACCACGGTGCGCGAGGCTGACCTCGCCCGGTCGCGGGGCCGGCCCGCCGCCGACGAGCGCGGCGACCGACGCGCTGTAGTGCGGCGAGCGGAGCGGGCGCGTCGTGATCAGCGGACGGTCGGCCGCCAGCAGCCCCGCGACCGAGTGGATCCGCGTGACCTCCAGCGCCTCGGCCGTCGAGAGCGACGGGAGAATCCCCGGCAAGCGGCGGGCGAGCATCGTCTTCCCGGTGCCGGGAGGGCCGGCGAGGAGCAGGTTGTGCCCTCCTGCGGCTGCGATTTCGATCGCTCGACGAGCCCGCTCCTGCCCGCGGACGTCGGCCAGGTCGAGCTCGGGCTTCTCAGGCGGCCGGCCGTTCGGCTCGACCCAGGGCTCGGGCTCGCGCTCGCCGCGGAGGTACGCGGCCGCTTCGCCGAGGTGCCACACGGGAACCGGCTCGATCCCTGCGAGCGCGGCTTCCGCCGCGGACCGCGCGGCACACAGGATCCGCGGCAGCCCGGCGAGACGCGCAGCCTCCGCCAGGGCGAGCGTGCCGCCGACAGGCCGCAGCCGCCCGTCGAGCGCGAGCTCGCCGACGGCCGCGTGCTCTTCGAGCCGCTCGGTCGGGATCTGACCCGAGGCCGCGAGAATGGACAGGGCGATCGGGAGGTCGAATGCCGAGCCCTCCTTGCGCAGCCCAGCGGGCGCGAGATTGACCGTGATCCGCCGCATCGGCCACTCGAGCTCGGCCGAGGCGATCCCGCTGCGCACGCGGTGCTTCGCCTCCTGGCACGCCCGATCGGCGAGCCCGACGATCGCGAATCCCGGCAGGCCGCTTTCGAGATGAGCCTCGACCTCTACGCGGCGTGTGTCGAGGCCGACGAGAGCATGGGTGACGGTGCGCGCGAGCACCCGACCCAAGTTAGGGTGCCGGGGCTCACGTGTCTGTCACGAAACAGCGCCGGAAACGACTCTTTGCGCTGGCCGCCCTGGCCGCGCTCACCGTCGCTTTCACGGCGACCGCGGCGACCGCGCCCGCGCCGGTCAAGGTCGGCCCCCGAAACGAGGTCGCACCGGCGGCGAGCGACGACTGGTTCGTGTGGTCGAAGAGCCGCCAGAAGCCGGACGAGCCCGTTCGACCTCTTCGCGCAGCAGACGGGTCGCAAGGCCTTCAAGGTGAACCCGAAGAACACGCAGGCGTACCCGGGCGGGATCGACGGAACGACGCTCGTCTACCAGCTGATCCGCGGCGCGCTCGCCGGCCGCTCGGACCTCCGGCTCTACGACCTGACGACCCGCAGGCTCCAGGCGATGCCCCCGGGGGTCAACACGCCGAAGTGGGAGTGCTGCGCGACGCTCTCCGGCGGCTGGCTCCTCTTCAGCCGCGGCCAGGCGTACAGCCGAGACCGGCAGCTCGTGCTCCTCCGCAACCTGACGCACCGGAGAGCAGCGCGTCCTCGACCAGCTCCAGAACAGGAACGGCCTCCTGAGCGCAGGCCAGCTGAACGGGAACTTCGCCGTGTGGGCGAAGTGCAACCCGTATCCGCGCTGCCAGATCTTCCGCTACGACCTCGCCTCGGCGAGCACGACGCCCCTCCCGGCGACCACCGGCAAGGTCGTCTACAGCCCGTCGGTGAACGAGTACGGGACCGTCTACTACGGCCAGAGCAACCGCGGCTGCGGGAAGTCGGTGCAGCTCGTGAGGCAGCCCGTTGCCGGCGGCCCCGAGGCGATTGCCGAGCTCCCGCAGGGCTGGGATCTCGACGTGACCTTCGCGCACCGGATCCCGACGCGGCCTCCGGGCGCCGTGATCACGACGCGGATCTACTACGACAGCGTCCGCTGCCGGACGCACAGCTGGAACATCTACAGCGTCGACGACTCGCAGCGGATCTCGCCGCCCTCGCCGCCGCCCGGCTAGCGCGCGACGATCACGTCCTCGAAGAACTCTCCGGCGCGACGGCCGGTGCGGCGGTTGACGTGGCGCCGGTAGCGCGTCTCGATCGTCAGGCCGGCGCGCTCGAGGATCTCGGGGTAGAGCTCGCGCCGGTCGTTGATCACGATCACGACCCGAGCGCGCGGCCGTAGCGCTTCGCGGGCGTTGGAGAAGACGCCGGCGATGCCGTCCACGTAGTCGGCGATCGCCTTCGCGCTCGTGCCTCGCTCGGCCGCGCCCAGCTCGTGCTCGCGATCGTCCTGGAGGCCGAGGAGCTCGTACGCGTAGCGATGCTGCTCGTGGTAGTCGATCAGCCCCGGATAGGGCGGCGAGGTGACGACGCCGTCGTACGGGCCGCCGAGATCGAGCTCGCGGGCGTCGCCGTGCAGGACCGTGGCTCCAGGGTCACGCGCGCGCACGCGCGAGAAGTCGCGGATCCGCGCGAGCGTGTCGAGGGCGTAGCGGCGCAGGAAGTGCTCGGCGCGCTCGACGGGACGGCACGTCTTGCGGTGCTTGTGGCACCAGTACTCCTCGATCTGGGGCTCGCGAGGGAAGTCGAGGTCGAAGTGCGTCGTCCGGCGGGCCGACCGGGCGGCGCGCGTGAGCACGACGCGCATCACGTCCGCGTGCTCGTAGTCGTCGATCAGCGAGCGGTAGAAGACGAGCTCCGCGGCGGCCTGCGGTGCGAACCAGCTGTCGATGTAGGCGTTCGGCCGCGGAGGGCGCATCCCCTCGAAGGCCTCGAGCCGGCGGAGCGAGTCGCGCAGCTCGTGCTCGAGCGCGAACAGGTTGTACTCGGCCGTCTTGACGCGCATGAGCAGGCAGTTGAAGGCGGCCACGTCGACGCCGGTCGCGTCGCGACCGCTCTCGAGCGACTGGACGAGCGTGGTCCCGGAGCCGGCGAACGGATCGAGGATGTTCTTCGCGCTCGGCAGATGCCGGTCGATCAGCGCCTCGACGAGCTGCGGCACGAACTTCCCGAGGTAGGGGTGCAGCCGGTGGACGTGCTTCGTGCGTTCCCGCTCGGGCAGGTCGCTCTCCGACCAGGAGAGTCCCGGTCGAGATCGAGCTCGCGGTAGAGCGCGTCCTGCGTAGGAGCCATCGTCCGACCGAGTTCTACGGGCGGCCGGCGTCTCCTATTTTCCATGTTCCTCCCATGTACTCGGAACGGCGGAAGTGCCACCATCGACCTAATCGAAGGGGAGGACCGTGCGGCGAGAGCCAAATCGCATCTCAGTCACCGCGGCAACAGCAATCGCCGCGATCGCCACGCTCGGTACGTCTGGCGCCTCTGCCTCGCCGTCGCCGAAGACGCCGCCGCCGGAGACGTTTCGAATCGGCACGACCGGGCGTCGGCTGGCAGACGATCCTGCGCTCGCGTACATCACTACCGCCTGGGAGCTCGAGTACGCGACCTGCGCGAAGCTCGTCAACTACCCCGACAGCCCGTGGGACGAGCACGAGGCGTCGCGCCTGAGGCCCGAGATCGCGGCGGCGATGCCGACGATCTCCGCCGACGGGCTCACGTACACGTTCCAGATCCGCAACGACTACGCGTTCTCGCCGCCGGCGAGCGGCGTCGTGACGGCGCAGAGCATGAAGTACACCTTCGAGCGGACGCTGAGCCCCGAGCATGGCCTCGCCGGCCCAGCAGTTCTTCGGGAACATCGTCGGCGCGACGGCAGTACAACAACGGCCAGGCGCCCGAGATCACGGGCATCGTCGCCCAGGGCGACACGCTGACGATCCACCTGATCCAGCCGCAGGGCGAGTTCCTCACACTGCTCGCGATGCCGTTCACGTGCGCGGTGCCGACGACGCTGCCGCCCGTCGAGCAGTTCGCGCCGATTCCCTCCGCTGGCCCGTACTACATCTCGGCGTACGCCATCAACCAGCACATCATCGCGAGCCGGAATCCGAACTACCACGGCCCGCGGCCGCAGCGCTTCGACTCGCTCGAGTACGACTTCAACCTGAACGAGGAGACGGCCTACCAGCAGGTCCTGTCCGGCGATCTGGACGCAGGGCCCGCTTCCGGCGGCCGAGGTCGCAGGAGGTCGCCGATCTGTACGGCCCGGACAGCCCCGCCGCGGCGCGCGGGCTCCAGCAGTTCTTCCCGGAGCCGGTCAACTGCGTCGGCATACATGCCGCTGAACACGGAGCGCCCGCTCGTTCGCGAACCTGAACATGCGCAAGGCGGTGAACTACGCGGTCGACCGCACGGCCTACGGTGACCAGGCAGGTCCGTACGCGGGGACGCCGCTCGACCAGTACCTGCCGCCGGGCATGCCCGGCTACGAGGACATCGACGTCTACCCGGCGCATCCCGACCTCGAGCGGGCGCGCGATCTCGCCGGCTGGCATCCCGGAGACCCGCTGCGGCCGATCACCGTCTACTACCGCTCAGCGGCGCGGTCAACCTGGCGCAGTACCAGATCGTCGACAGAACCTCGAGCAGATCGGGTTCGACGGTGACTGGCGTCGGATGGTCGCCGGCGGCGAGATCTACGACCGCATGGGCATCCGCGGCGAGCCGTTCGACCTCGCCGTGAGCATGGGCTGGTGCGCGGACTACGCACGACCCGTGGGACTACATCTTCATGCTCTGACGGCACGACGATCCACGAGGGCGAGGACAACATCAACTACTCCTATTTCAACGACCCGGTCTTCAACGAGCGGATGCACGCGGCGGAGCAACTCGTCGGCGACGAGCGCTACGACGCCTTCCAGCAGATCGAGCACGACCTCGTCCGCGACGCGGCGCCGTGCGGCGTCCATGCGCACGTACAACAACAGCGTACTTCTTCTCGCAGCGGATCGGGTGCCAGCACTACCAGGGCGCCTACCAGGGCATCGACTTCGTCACAGCTCTGCCTGCGGCCCGGAGATCACGACCGACGACAGCGCTCGTCTACGAGCCCGACCAGCGTGGCTGCACGTCCCGGTGCGCTCTGAGCAGCGAGATGGACAACACGATCACGGTCGACTACGCGACCGCCGACGGGACGGCGCATCGAAGGGGACGATTACGTCGCCGCGTCGGGGACGCTGACGTTCGCGCCACACGAGCGCTTGAAGTACGTCGACGTGACGATCAACGCCGACGGCGCCGGCGAGCCCGACGAGACGTTCTTCCTGAATCTGTCGAACGAGAGCAGCGGGACGATGGTCGACTCGCAGGCTGTCGTCACGATCACCGAGACTCCGCCGCCACCTCCACCACCACCGCCACCTCCACCTCCGCCACCACCTCCTCCCCCGCCGCCACCTCCTCCACCGCCGCCGCCTCCTCCACCGCCACCGCCTCCTCCGCCACCGCCGCCGCCACCGCCACCTCCGCCGCCGCCTCCACCTCCGCCGCCGCTGACCCGGTGCCGCGTGCCGCGCGTGCTCGGATTGCGCCTCGCGGCCGCGAAGCGGAAGGTCCGGGCGAGGCACTGCGCGGTCGGCAGGGTGCGCAAAGCGCGCTCGAGGCGATCGCTGCAGGCCGCGTGATCGGCCAGACTCCGCGACCCGGGGGCCCTCCGGCGCCGCGGATTCCCGGTCAATCTCGTCGTCGGCCGGCGCTAGAAGGCGTTCGCGACCACTTCGAGCTTGCCCGTTCGCTCCGCGGCGACGTCGAAGCGCACGTCGAACTCGCGGCGGCTGCGGGTTCGCGGCGAGCCACGCCTCGGCCGCCTGCCTCAGGCGGCGCACCTTCTCCGGCGTGACCATCTCCAGCGGATCGCCCTTGTCCGCGCCGCCCTTCGCCTTGACCTCGCAGAAGACGATCGTCCGCCCGCGCCGCAGCACGAGATCGAGCTCGTAGCCGCCGATCCAGAGGTTCGTCGCCAGCACGCGGTAGCCGCGCAGCCGGTAGTGCGCGAGCGCGCGCCGCTCGGCGCGCGTTCCGATCGCGCGCGTGTTGAGAGCGTTAGACGGCCGCTGCGAGCCGGGCGGCGGCTTCTTCTTCACTCAGGTAGCAGAGCGCCTGGAACGAGCGCCGGTGAATGTGGCACGGCCCGTGCTCGCGGACGTGCCGCGAGTGAGTCGGCGTGATGTAGCCCACATGGGAGGAGAAGCCGTAGCGCGGATAGAGCGCGTCCATGCGGCGCATCGTCCGGTCGCGGACGACCTTGGCCACGATCGACGCCGCGGCGATCGCGGCGCTCCGCTCGTCACCGTCCACGACCGCGATGTGCTCGGGCGCCGACGGCCCCAGCCGGAAACCGTCGACCAGACAGGCCTCGGCAGGCGGCGCGAGCGCGTGCAGCGCCCGGCGCAGCCCGTTCAGGTTCGACCGGTGCAGGCCGGAGCGGTCGATCTCACCGGGCGAGATCACCTGGACCGAGACGCCCGCCGCGCACGCGAGAACGGCCCGGAAGAGCTCCTCGCGATCCTCCGGCGCAACCTGCTTCGAGTCGTTCAGCTGCGCGAGCGGCCGAACGCGATGCTCGCGCAACGAGTCGTAATCGAGAAGAACGCCGGCGACGACGAGCGGGCCGGCGAGCGAGCCGCGTCCTGCCTCGTCAGCTCCTGCGACGAAGCGAGCGCCGAGCTTTCGGTCGAACCTCAGCAGCCTCTGCCCCGTCTTCACCGACTGCAGCCGGCTCTTCTCCTTCGGGCTCAGGGCTGCCAGCTTCTTCGGCAGCGGGCTCGGCTCCGGGCTGCTCGTCGACAGGTTGTTCGGCAGGTGCTTCGGCGCCCGGCTGCTCTTCGGCCGGCGCCTGCTCCTGGACCTCGTCCTTGGCACGCGCCGAGGATACCGCTCGCCCCTGCTGCACCTCGCGCACGCGCGCCTTCTTCCCCACTTTCGCGCGCAAGTAGTAGAGCTTCGCGCGGTTGACGTCGCCGATCGCCTGCACCTCGATCTTCTCGATCTTCGGCGAGTGCAGCGGGAACGTCCGCTCGACTCCGACGCCGAACGACTGCTTGCGCACCGTGAAGGTCTCACGCACGCCCGGAGCCCTGGCGCTTGATGACGATCCCCTCGAAGACCTGGACGCGGCGGCGCTGTCCTTCGATCACCTGGAAGTGGACGCGAACGGTATCGCCGGCCTTGAACTGGGGCAGGTCCGCCCGCAGCTGGCGCTGTTCGAGTAGCTCGATGGGGTTCGTCATGGCGAGGAGACCCGGCGGGCCTTGGCCGAGATGCTAGCCGAACAAGGCCTTACTTGAAGCCGATGCGGCTGGGAGGCCAGTAGATCGCGAACACCGGCCCGATCAGGTTCTTCCGCGGAACAGTCCCCCAGCGCCGCGAGTCGCAGGACGACGCGCGGTTGTCGCCCAGCATCAGGTACTGCCCCTTGGGCACGGTCTTCTCCGGGATCGTCTCCGTGTCCCGACGATCCGGCTCCACATACGGCTCGTCGAGCTTCTTGCCGTTGATGTAGATGAAGCCGTTCTGCTCGCGCCAGCGCTCGCCGGGGAGCCCGATGAGGCGCTTGACGAAGGTCTCGCCGCCCCCGCTTCCGGTGCCGCTCGAGCACGCGACCTGCGCGGCCGGCGGCGTCTTGAAGACGACGATCTCGCTCCGCTTCGGATCGCGGAAGTGGTAGATGAACCGGTTCGCGAGCACGCGGTCCGAGAAGCGCGACTCGCACCCGCTGCCGGGCCTCGCGCAGTGCAGCGTCGGCTCCATCGAGGACGACGGGATCCGGTACGGGTTCACGACGTACGCCTTGATCGCGAGCACGATCGCGACCGCGCCCAGGATCGTGATCGCCCAGTCGATGGCAATCCGCCACTGGCGCGGCAAGCCGTGCGTCAGAACGTCGATCGGGTTTCTCAGGACGCGGTCCTTGCCCGACTCTGCGCTCGCCGCCACTCCTGGATCCGTCCGTGATCGCCGGAAAGGAGCACGTCCGGCACGGGCCAGCCTCGAAACTCGGGCGGGCGGGTGTAGTGCGGGTACTCGAGGCCGCCGTCGAGCTCCGCCGAGAAGCTCTCCTCGATGCCCGACTCCTCGCTCCCGAGCGCTCCCGGAAGCCGCCGTCCGATCGCGTCGACGAGGACCATCGCGGGCAGCTCGCCGCCGGAGAGGACGTACGGCCCGATCGAGATCGCATCGCTGGCCAGGTGCTCGACGATGCGCTCGTCGAAGCCCTCGAACCGGGACGAGAGGAGCGTCAGATGCTCTTCTCCGGCGAGCTCCTCGACCAGCGCCTGATCGAGCTGGCGGCCCTGCGGCGTCAGAGCGACCACCCGGTGGTCGGGGCCGTCCCCGTAAGCCGCGTCGAGCGCCGCCGCGACGACGTCGACCCGCAGCACCATGCCCGCGCCGCCCCCGTACGGGTCGTCGTCCACCTGGCCCTTGTTGAGCGGTGTCGTGTCGCGGTAGCTGAGCAGGCGAAGGTCGAGCTCGGTCCCGAGGACGGCCGCGAGCGGCCGCTGCTCGGTGAGCCAGGCGAACGCGTGAGGGACGAGCGTGAAGACATCGATGCGCAGAGCCGAAGGAGGTTAGCTACCGAGGCGTGAAGCCTGGTTGAACAAGGATTCGACCTCCGGAGAGATCGACCTTCCGCACGCAGGCATCGACGAGAGGGAGCGCAAGGCCCGTGTCGAGCTCGAGCACGTCGTTCGCCGGGCCGGAAGCGATCTCGGTGACGCGGCCAAGCTTCTCGCCGCCTTCCTCTTCGACCTCGAGTCCGACGAGCTGGAACGCGTAGTACTCGCCCTCCGCGGGTTCGGGCAGCTGGTCGCGCTCGACTTCGATCGCGGCGCCCCGCGCCACCTCGCGGTCGAGGCGGATCACCGGACGGCCTCCGGCTCGCTTCGACTCGACGATGCGCGCGGGCTGACCGTCCACGAGGAGCGTGACCCCCTTCGCGAAGCGCTCGGGATCGTCGCTTCCCTCCTCGACGAAGAATGCGCCCTCGAGGCCGTGCGGCTTTCCGACCTTGCCGACCCGGACTCTCACTCGCGCGACTCGAACCAGGCGAGCGCTTCGGCGCGCGACGGGGCCGTGCGGATGTTCTCGGCCACGAACGACTCCGCCTCCGGCCAGCCGGACGCGAGGATCTCCTCCGCGGCGCGCTCGACGTCGAACGGCGTGCGGCGGTGCTCGACGTCGTCCGACACGAGCGCCCAGAACGCGGCGACGTCGTCCTCCGCCGGCCAGCCGATCGAGCCGGCGTTGACCCAGCGGTCGCGCCTGAACTGCATGTGCGTGTGGCCCGCGACGACGAGCCGGTTGTCGATCCCCTCGAGCGCCTCGTCGAACCGCTCTGGCGGCGACGCCTCGGTGAGGATCGGGCGCATGTCGTCCTTCGGCGTGGCGTGGCAGTAGAGGACGTCGTCGAGCTCGACCGTCAGCGGCCAGCCCTGCGACCAGGCGATCGTCTCGCCGTCGAGCTGCGAGCGCGTCCAGTCGTCCGGCTCGCGGTCGCAGTTCCCCCGGACGAAGCTGGCGTCGACCGAGCGCACGAGCTCGGCGGTCTCCGCGGGCTGCGGCCCGAGGAAGAGGTCGCCGCCGAAGACGATCGCATCGACCTGCTCCTGCTCGAGCTCGGCGAGCACCGCTTCGAGCCCCAGGCGAAAGCCGTGGACGTCGTACAGCGCGGCGACGCGCATCTATTCGAGGATTTCGAGCACGACCCGCCGGTGCGAGCGTGCACCGCTCGCGCGGACGATCGCGCGGAGCGCCCGGGCGATCCGCCCCTGGCGTCCGATCACCTTGCCGACGTCCTCCTTGGCGACGCGGAGCTGGAGGACCGTGGTTCCCTCCTGCTCGACCTCTTGCACCTCGACCGCGTCTGGATCGTCCACGAGCTGGCGCGCGAGGTGGGCGAGCAGCTCAGCCACCGACGTTGGCCTTCTTCAGAAGGCGCGCGACCGTGTTCGACGGCGTCGCGCCCTTCGAGAGCCACTCCTTGACCTTCTCCTCGTTGAAATCGATCGTCGACGGATCGGTCTGCGGGTTGTAGCGGCCGACGATCTCGATGAACTTGCCGTCGCGCGGCGAGCGCGAGTCGGCCACGACCACGCGGTAGATCGGATTCTTCTTCGACCCGACTCGGGTCAGCCTCATGCGAACTGCCATCTATCTCCTTTGTTGTTGCTGCTGTGCCTGCTGCAGGAGCTCCTGCGGCAACCCGGGCATCTTGCCCTTTTTCATCTGCTTCATCATCTTCTGCATCTGCTTTCGCGCGGAAAGCAGCTGGTTGACCTGCTGCACCGTCGTCCCGCTGCCGGCCGCGATGCGCTTGCGGCGCGAGCCGTCGATCAGGTGCGGCATGCGGCGCTCCTTGGGCGTCATCGACAGGACGATCGCCTCGACCTGGCCCATCTGCTTCTCGTTGATGTCGAGCCCCTGGAGCTGCTTGCCCATCCCCGGGATCATCGAGAGGACGCCCTTCAACGGGCCCATGCGGCGGAGCATCTTGTAGCTCGTGAGGAAGTCGTCGAACGTGAACTCGCCGGTGAGGAGCTGCTGCTCGAGGCGCGCCTGCTCGTCTTCGTCCGCCGCCTGCTCGGCCTTCTCGATCAGCGTCAGGACGTCGCCCATCCCCAGGATTCGCGAGGCCATGCGGTCGGGGTGGAAGTACTCGATCTGGTCGAGCTTCTCGCCGATCGAGGCGAGCTTGACCGGCTTGCCGGTGATCGCCTTGACCGACAGCGCCGCGCCGCCGCGCGCGTCTCCGTCGAGCTTGGTCAGGATCACGCCGTCGAACGCGACGCGCTCGTGGAAGGCTTCCGCGACGGACACGGCTTCCTGGCCGGTCATCGCGTCGAGCACGAGCAGGACGTTCGTCGGCTTGGCGGCCTTCCGCACCGCGGCCAGCTCCTCCATCAGCGGCTCGTCGATGTGCAGGCGCCCTGCCGTGTCCAGGATGACCACGTCCTTCCCCTGCGTGCGCGCCTGCTCGATCCCGTCGGCGACCGCCTTAACAGGGTCTGTCCCTGTAAAGACGGGGATCTGGAGCTCGCGGCCGAGCTGCTGCAGCTGTTCGACCGCGGCCGGGCGCGCGAGGTCGGCCGCCACGAGCGCGGGCGAATGCCCTTCCTTGCGCAGGAGCAGCGCGAGCTTCGCGGAGGCGGTCGTCTTGCCCGAGCCCTGCAGGCCCACGAGCAGGATCACCGTCGGCGGCTTGCTGGCGAACGCGAGCTTCGAGCCGCCGCTTCCCATCAGCGTCGTCAGCTCCTCGTGGACGATGCGGACGACCTCCTGTCCGGGCGTGAGGCTCTTGGTGACGTCCGCGCCGAGGGCCCGCTCGCGTACGCGCCCCACGAAGTCCTTGACGACGGTGAAGTTGACGTCCGCCTCGAGCAGCGCGAGGCGGATCTCGCGCATCGCGCGGGAGATCGCGTCCTCGTCGAGCTTGCCGCGGCCGCGAACCTCGTGGAGAGCCGCCTGGAGCCGGTCTGAGAGCGAATCGAACAAGCTAGCCAGTGTACTCAGGCGCTTCTTCGTGCCAGACTCAAAACAGGAAATGGCCGCCTGTCCCCGCTGTGGCGAGGCCAACCCAGCCCGCGCACGGTTCTGCCTCGCATGTGGAGCCCCTCTCGGGGAGCGCTCGGCGCAGCGCGAAATGCGCAAGACGGTGACGATCGTGTTCACCGATCTGATCGGTTCGACGCCGCTCGGCGAGCGGCTCGACGCGGAGACCTACAGGCACGTCATCTCGCGCTACTTCATCGAGGTCAGCCGCGTGCTCGAGCACCACGGCGGCACCGTGGAGAAGTTCATCGGCGACGCGGTCATGGCCGCGTTCGGGATCCCGATCCTCCACGAGGACGACGCGCTGCGCGCGGTGCGGGCGGCCGCGGAGCTGCGCGAGGCGTTGGGCCAGCTGAACGTGGAGCTTCAGGCTCAGTACGGCTTCGAGCTGGGGATGCGGACCGGCATCAACACCGGCGAGGTCGTGGCAGGCGATCCGGCGGAGGGGCACGCCTTTGCCACAGGTGAGGCGGTTGCGCTCGCTCAGCGCCTGGAGGCCGCCGCCAGCCCAGGCGAGATCCTGCTCGGAGAAAAGACGTACCGGCTCGTGCGCGACGCGATCCTCGTCGAGGAGCTCGAGCCGCTCGAGCTGAAGGGTCGCTCGAAGCCGGTGAACGCGTGGCGATTGCTCGCAGTCGTGTCCGGAGCGCCGGCCTACGCGCGTCGGCTGGATGCGCCGATGATCGGCCGCCAGGACGAGCTCGTCAGGCTGCGCGAGATCTTCGAGGAAACGGTTCGCGACCACACGTGCAAGCTCGTGACCGTGCTCGGCCCGGCCGGGATCGGGAAGTCGCGCCTGATGAACGAGCTGCTGGCGGACACACGCGCAGAGGCCCGGATGCTTCTCGGCCGCTGCCTGCCGTACGGGGAGGGCATCACGTACTGGCCACTCCGAGACCTCATCCGCGGCGCGGCGCGCGCCCTCTCCCAGGAGGCGATCGAGGAGCTGATGGAGGACGAACCGGAAGCGGGCCGGATCGCGGCACGTCTGGCGGGGGCGATCGGCCTCCGCGAGATGTCGGCCTCGCCCGAGGACACGATGTGGGCGGTGCGCCGCTTCCTCGAGCACCTGGCCCGCGAGCAGCCGTTGATCGTCGGCCTTCGACGACCTTCAGTGGGCCGAGTCGACCTTCGTCGACCTGATCGAGTATCTCTGCGGGTGGTCGAAGGACGCGCCGATGCTGATCGTCTGCCTTGCGCGACCCGAGTTGCTCGACCGCCATCCCGCCTGGATCGGCCGCGGCGAGGCGATCACGCTCGACCCGCTCTCCGAGCTTCAGGCGGAGGAGCTCCTCGAGCACCTGCGCGGCGAGACCGAGGTCGGGGACGATCTCCTGGCCCGGATCACGCAGGCCGCCGAGGGCAACCCGCTCTTCGTGGAGCAGATGCTCGCGATGCTGACCGAGAACGGCACGGCTTCCGCAGACCTAGCGATTCCGCCCACGATCCATGCGCTTCTGGCTGCCCGGCTCGATCGGCTGGCTCCGGACGAGCGGGTGGTCATCGAGAGCGCGTCGGTGATCGGCAAGGAGTTCTGGCGAACCGCCGTCGCAGAGCTCGCGTCCGATCCCGAACGGGCCGCGGTCGGAGCAAGCTTGATGACTCTGGCTCGCAAGGACCTCATCGAGCCTGCCCAGTCGACCTTCTTCTCGGAGGACGGGTTCCAGTTCCGGCACATTTTGATCCGGGACGCGGCGTACCTCGGGATCCCGAAGGAGACGAGAGCCGAGCTCCACGAGCGTTTCGGGGACTGGCTCGGGGAAAGCGCAGGCGAGCGCGCGAAGGAGCTCGACGAGATCATCGGCTACCACCTCGAGCAGGCGTACGGCTACCGCGAGGAGCTGGGGCCCGTCGCCGTGGGCGCGGCGACTCTGGCGACGCGCGCGGGCGAGCGGCTGGCGACGGCGGGACGGCGTGCAGCGGGGCGGGGGGACATCTCAGGCGCCGCGAGCTTGATCTCGACGAGCGGTCAACGCTCCTTCCGAGCGACCATCCAAGCCAGGCTGAGCTCTTGACCGAGCTCGCGAGCGCGCTCATGTCGATCGGAGACTTCGAGCGCGCGGGTGAGGTCATCGAGGAAGCGCTACGCACGGCTCGGGCCGAGGGTGACGCGCCGACTCGAGGCGAGGGCAGAGATCGAGCGCGAGTTCTTCCGGATCTTCGCCGGCGAAGAAGTCAGCTCAACCGCGCCTGACGTAACCGCGCGCGCGATCCCCGTCCTCGAGCAGGCCGGCGACCACCTCGGTCTGGCCCGGGCGTGGAGGCTGACCGGTGAGCTCGCGGTGCTGCGCGGGCGCTGGGGAGAGCGCGTCGAAGCAGTCGACAGGGCCTTGGAGCACGCGCGACAACGCGGTGGATCCCCGCGAGGAGGCGGCGCTCGTCGGCCTGCTCGTGATGTCGCTCTACTTCGGTCCCACTCCGGCCGACGAGGCCATCACGCGATGCAAGAAGCTCTTGGCGGAAGCCGGCGACGACCAGACGATCCAGGCGGCGATTTCCAGCAGCCTCGCCGGGCTGTTGGCGATGCGAGGCGAGTTCGAGGAAGCACGGAGTCTCTGGAGCTCCGCGAGCGTGCGCTTCGAGGAGCATGGCCTGACCTACCGGCGGGCCGTGCGCTGCACCATCGGAGCCGACATCGAGGCGCTCGCCGGGGACGATGCGGCCGCCGAGCGTGAGCTGCGCTCGGGCTACGAGACCTTGGAGCTGATGGGCGAGAAGGGAGCCAGGGCAGTCGTCGCCGCCTACCTTGCGGAGTCGCTTTCGCGGAGGGGCCGCGACGAAGAGGCAGCCGGTTTCGTCGACATCGCGGAGGAGCTCGCGGCCGACGACGATGTCGTTCCTCAGGCTCTCTGCCGATGTGTCCGGGCGCGGATCATCGCGAGGAGCGGGAATCTGGAGGACGCCGAGACGCTCGCTCGGGAAGCCGCCGCGATGATCGCCGATACCGACTTTCTAGACCTCCAAGCCATCGTCTTCCTCAGCCACGCGGAAGTCGCCGAAGCTGCCGCTCGGACCGACGAGGCCCTTCAGTTACGAAATCGGGCACGTGCGGCCTACGAGCAGAAGCGCAACGTCGTCGCGGCGAGGCGTATGGTCCACGCGTCAACTCATACGGGAGGCGCTCATGAAGACTGAGGACGGCCGGGAATGGTTCCGTGGCGACGACGACAGCAGCTTCGCGGCCGCTGCGCGGGTAGCCGTGGAGAACGCGGAGGAGGAGTTCACGTAGGCGCGAGGAGGAATTCCCGACGCTGTACGACGTTCGACTGCAGGTCGAAGCGCACGGGCCGCTGAGCGGGTATCGCGTCTTGGTCTCGCCGGGCGGCTGAGGGATGGAGGAGCAGCCGACTCCGCCGCCGCAGCCGGAGCCGCCGCCGCAGCCCGAGCCGCACCCGGAGCCGACGCCCGAGCCGGACGAGCCGCCGACGGGGCCGAGTCTCCCGCCGACCTCGGAGCCTTAGACTCCGCCGCTCAACAAGCGACGAAGGGGGAGACATGGCAGACGTCGTCAAGGTCGTGACGATCATCGGGAACTCGCCGGAGAGCTTCGCGAAGGCAGCCGACGCGGCGGTTCAGGAGGCAGCCAAGACGCTGCGGGGCATCACCGGAGCGGACGTGGTCTCGATGAGCGCCGAGGTCAGCGACGGCAAGATCAGCTCGTACCGCACGACGGTCAACATCGCGTTCGCGCTCGAGCGCTAGTCGGACAGGAGCGCCTGGGCGAACTCACGGGGGTTGAAGGGCCGCAGGTCCTCGATCCCCTCCCCGACGCCCACGAGCTTGACGGGCAGACCGAGCTCGTGGGCGATCGCCAGCGCGACGCCGCCCTTCGCCGAGCCGTCGAGCTTCGTCAGCGCGACGCCGCTCACCTCGACCGCCTCGCCGAAGAGCTGCGCCTGGCGCACGCCGTTCTGGCCCGTCGTGGCGTCGACGACGAGCAGCGTCTCGTGCGGCGCGCCTTCGAGACGGCTCTCGATCACGCGGCGGATCTTGGACAGCTCCTCCATCAGGTTCGTCTGGGTGTGCAGGCGGCCGGCCGTGTCCACGACGACGACGTCCCGGCCTCGGGCCGTTGCGGCCACGACCGCGTCGTAGGCGACCGCAGCGGGGTCTCCCCCGCGCTCGGAGCCGACGAAGTCCACGTCGGCGCGCTTCGCCCAGATCTCGAGCTGCTCCTCCGCCGCGGCGCGGAAGGTGTCCGCTGCCGCGACGAGCACGGACCGGCCGTGCTCGTTCAGGTGGTACGCGAGCTTGCCGATCGTCGTCGTCTTGCCCGTGCCGTTGACGCCGACGACGAGCAGGACGCTCGGCTTGTGACCCACGGCCAGCGTGCCGGGTTGACCGAGCATCGCCGACGCTTCCTCGACGAGCGGCTCGATCAGATCGCCGACGACGCCCCGCGCCTCGAGCCGCTGGACGAGCTCAGCGGTGGCGGGGACTCCGACGTCCGCCGCGATCAGCGCCTCCTCGAGCCGCTCCCAGGCCTCGTCGTCGGTGGGATCGAACGCCGCGGCCGCGAGCTGGCCGGTCAGCGCGCGCCGGCTCTTGCCGAGCGAGTCGCGCAGCTTCCCGAAGAAGCCGGGCTCGGCCTCCTGTTCCTCGACACGCTCTTCGTCGCCGAGCAGGGCGCTCCAGGTCGTCATCGCGGAGAGGCTACGCGGCTACGACTTCGCGCGGGAGGCGGCGCGAGACGATCTGCGACACGCCGTCGGCGCCCATCGTGACGCCGTACAGGATGTCCGCCGCCTCCATCGTCTTCTTCTGGTGCGTGATGACGATGAACTGCGCCTCCTCCGAGTAGCGGCGCAGCAGCGCGACGAAGCGGCCGATGTTCGCGTCGTCGAGGGCGGCCTCGACCTCGTCCAGGAGGTAGAACGGGTGCGGCCGCGCGAGGAAGAGCGCGAACAGGAACGAGATCGCTCCCAGCGCTTTCTCGCCGCCCGAGAGCAGTGAGAGCCGCGTCACCTTCTTGCCGGCCGGCCGAAGCTCGATCTCGATTCCCGCCTCGGTGCCCTCGTCCTCGCCCTCGAGCTCGGGCTGCGTCAGCCGCAGCCGGCCCTCGCCGCCCGGGAAGAGCGTCGCGGCGACCTCGTGGAAGTGGTCACGGACCGCGGCGAAGGTCTCTTCGAAGCGGCGCTCGACCGTCTCGGCGAGCTCGTCGCGGAGGTCGGCGAGCTCCTTGAGGCTCGCCTCGAGGTCCGCGCGCTGCTCCCGGAGCTCGGTCAGGCGCTCCTTCTCGCGCTCGTACTCCTCTTTGGCCAGCGGGTTGACGCTGCCGAGCGCCTCGCGGCGCCGTTCGAGCCGCGCAGCTTGTCGGCGAGCACCTCGGAGTCGTCGCCTTCGGCGGGCTCCGCGCCGGCCTCGGCCATGCGGCGCTCGAGCTCCTTCGCCTCCGCGGCGAGGGTCGCGAGCTCGACATCGATCGCCGAGGCGCGCTCGCCGGCCTCGGCAGCCGCGCGCCTGAGCTCGGCTTCCCTGGCGCCAAGCTCGCGAAGCTCTTCGCCGAGCGCGCGCGCCCGCTGGCCTCGTGCGTCAGCACGCGCGCCGAGGCTCGGCTCGAAGCGCGTCGCATCCTTGAGCGCGGCGGCCAAGGACGCTGCGAGCGCCTCGGCAAGCTCCGCGGGACGCGTGTCGCGGACCGGAGCCTGCGTCATCGCGCGCTCCGCCGCAGCTTCCAGCTCGTCGATCTCCGTCTCCAGGGCGCGCCTGCGGGCTTCGAGCTCGAGCAGGACGGCCTCGGCCGCCTCGCCCGCGTACCAGAGCTCGCCGCGGGCCGGGTCGAACGCGAACCCTTCACGCGTCACCGACAGCTCGGTCGCCTGGAGGAGCTCGTCCTTCTCGACGACCGGTGCCTCCGGCCTCGCGCCGCCGATCACGACGCCGAGATTTCCGAGCCCGGCCGCGCGTGCCTGCTCCAGGAACTCGAGGGCCGACTGCGCATCCTCGGCAACGACCGCGGCAGCGCGCCAGCCCAGCGCCGCGGCCACGGCGCGCTCGTCGCCCTGATCCACGTCGAGCGAGGACAGGACGAGCGTCTGCCCGCGCTCGGCGAGCGCCCGCGCCGCGGGCGGCAATCCCTCGAGCTCCGCCAGCGCGCGCTCGAGCGCTCCAAGGCGCTCGCGCCCGAGGCGGGCCTCCTCGAGCAGCCGCTCACGCTCGGCCGATCGCACCGGCGGCGGGTCCGCGCGTAGCCGGCCGGCCAGGGTCTCCGCACTCTCGCGGCGGTGCTCGAGCCGCTCGGCAGCGCTCTTCAGCCGGTAGAGGGCGGCGGTCGCCTCCTCGCGTCCACCCGCGGCCCCGACGAGCTCGCCCTCGACGCGGTCCCGCTCCACGAGCAGGCCTTCGAGCTCCTTCGTGGTGCGGTTGCGGGCGAGCGCGGCCGCCTCGCGCCGTTCGCCGGCCTGTGACCGGACCTCCTCCACACGAGCCAGCTCGAGCTGCGCGATCCGTGCACGAATCGCGCCGATCTCGACTCGCAGCTTCTCCGCCCGCTCAGCGGCAGTCGCCTGCAGCGCGAGCGGCCGCAGCCGCTTCTTGACCTCGTCCTCGAGGTCGCGCGCGCGCTCGACGTCGATCGCCACACGCGCGAGCTTCAGCTCGGCCCGGTGCCGGCGCCGCTTGAAGCGCCCCAGCCCGGCCGCCTCTTCGACGAGGAGCCTGCCGCTCCTCGGGCTTCGAGCCGAGGATCTCCTCGACGCGGCCCTGGCTGATGATCGAGCCCATCTGGCCGCCGAGGCCGACGTCCGCGAGCAGCTCCACGAGATCCGTCCGGCGGACCGGGGAGCGGTTGACGAGGTACTGCCCCTCGCCTCCGCGGTGCAGGCGCCGCATGAACGAGACCTCCGCGAACGGCAGCTCCTCGAGCGCGCCGTCCTCGTTGTCGAACAGCAGCTCGACCTCGCAGTAGTCCGCCGGCGGACGGTCCTTCCCGCCTGCGAACAGCACGTCGTCCGGCTTCTCGGCCCGCAGCTCGCTCGGCGCCAGGCTCCCCGCGGCCCAGAGCAGCGCATCGGAGATGTTCGACTTCCCGGAGCCGTTCGGCCCGACGACCACGGCCACGCCGCGCTCCAGCCGAACCTCGACGGGCTCGGGGAACGACTTGAAGCCGCGCAGCTTGATCGCTCGTAGGTGCACGCGGGACGAAAGTCTGACGTGGCCTCAGGACGACTCGAGCTTCGCGAGCGCCTCGCGGGCCGCTTCCTGCTCGGCAGCCTTCTTCGACGCCCCCTTGCCGACGCCGGCCTCCTCGCCCTCGATCACGGCCGCGCAGGTGAACGTGCGGTCGTGCGGAGGCCCCTCGACCTCGAGCACCGAGTACGTGACCGACTGCCCGAGACGCGCGAGCGCCTCCTGCAGCTCGGTCTTGTGGTCGACGTGCGTCGTCAGCGCGTACTCGATCTGTGCCGCGAAGGCGGCGACGATCGCGACCTCGATCTGCTCGAACCCGTCCTCGAGGAAGAGCGCGCCGAGCGCGGCCTCGAGCAACGCCGCGAGCACGTTCCGGTTTCGAGAGAGCCGCGTCAGCTCGTCCTGCGGGACGGACGCGGCCCGTTGGGCCATCCGCTCGCCCAGCCCCAGCTCGCGCGCGACGACGGCGCAGCTCGCCCGCGACACGACGTGCGAGCGGATCTTGGCCAGCTGCCCCTCCGAGAAGTCCGGATACCGCTCGTAGAGCTCCCGAGCGACGGCGAGCTCGAGCACGCTGTCGCCGAGGAACTCCAGCCGCTCGTACGAGGACGCGCGGTCAGGCGCCCACGACGTGTGCGTGAAGACGTTCTCCAGCCGCTCGGCCGGGAGCTCGTCGATCAGGCTCTCGAGAGTTGCGTTACTGGTGCGAGGTGACGTAGTCGACGGCCTGACCGACGGTCTGGATCTTCTGCGCGTCCTCGTCCGAGATCTTGATCCCGAACTGGTCCTCGAGCTCCATGATCAACTCGACGAGGTCGAGAGAGTCCGCTTCCAGGTCCTCCTGAAACGACGCCTCTTCGTTGATCTCGTTCTCGTCGACGCCGAGCTGCTCGCTCAGGACTTCCTTCACACGCTCGTACACTTCCTCGCGCGTAGCGGCCATTTCACCTCGCTTTGGGACTAGGGGTCTCGGGGCCGGCGGATGCTAACACGGCGCCCCGAAGGCGCTCCGCAAGCCGGTCGACCATCCTGTGCTCGGCGCCGCGCGCGGCGAG
Organism: uncultured Actinomycetes bacterium; assembly: GCA_963790695.1. Taxonomy (GTDB): domain Bacteria; phylum Actinomycetota; class Thermoleophilia; order Gaiellales; family Gaiellaceae; genus VAXT01. The sequence goes on from CAWBPX010000002.1 coordinate 180,623, forward strand.
CCGAATCGCGTTGGCGATCGCCTTCGGCGACGAGCTTCCGTGCGCGATCACGGCCAGCCCTCTGAGGCCGAGAAGGTAGGCGCCTCCGTACGTGTCGGGGTCGAGGCGCTCGCGCAAATGGCGTGCCGCCGGTCGGATCAGCAGCCCGCCGAGCTTCCCGCGCGCCGAGGAGCTGATCTCCTCGCGGATGCCCTCGAGCAGCGTCTTGATCGTCCCCTCGAGGAGCTTCAGGCAGACGTTCCCGGTGAAGCCGTCGCAGACGACGACGTCGCCGGCGTGGCTGAGCAGGTGGCGGCTCTCGACGTTCCCGCCGAAGTTGAGGTCGCTCTCGGCGAGCAGCGCATGAGCATCGAGCGTGAGCTGGTTTCCCTTCTCGGCCTCCTCGCCGATCGACAGGAGCCGGACTTCCGGGCTCTCGACCTCGAGCATCTCGTGGGAGAAGATCGCGCCCATCTGGGCGAACTGCAGGAGGTGCTCCGGCCTCGCGTCCGCGTTCGCGCCCGGAGTCGAGGAGCACCGAGGGGCCGTCGCGCGCCGGGATCACGACCGCGATCGCCGGCCGGTCGACCTCGGGGAGACGCCGGATGTGGAAGAGCCCCGCGGCCAGAGTCGCGCCGGTATTTCCGGCGGAGACGACCGCGTCCGCCTCGCCGTGTCCGACCGCGCGGCACGCGAGGACGAGCGAGCTGTCCGTCTTCGATCGAACGGCCTCGACCGGCTTCTCGTGCATTTCGATCACCTCTGAGGCCTCGACGAGCTCCAGGCCCTTCGTATCGAGGCCCGCGCGGCCCGAAGAGAATCGGCTTGACGAGATCGGAGGCGGCCTCGAGCGCGCCGGCGACGACGTCGTCGGGACCGCGATCGCCGCCCATGGCGTCGACGGCGACGCGTACCGGCTCAGTCAACGGCTTACGGCGCCGGGGTTCCGAGCGGCTCGACTTCGCGGCCGCGATACGTCTTGCACGTCGGGCAGACGCGGTGCGGCTGCTTCGGCTGGTGGCAGACCGGGCATTCGTTCACGCGGGGCGCCTTCAGGCGATGCGTGGCCCTCCGCTTGTCGCGGCGGGTGCTCGTCTGTCTGCGCTTCGGGACTGCCATGGCCGGGCGCGCAGTATAGCCACAAGGCCGCTTTTCTCCACGTTTCAGGCTTTACCGAGGCTTTGCCTTCCGTAGCCCGCGCTTTGAGCGCCCTCGGCCAGTCTGTGGTCACGCAATTCCGACGCACTCAGAAGGAGTGAAGACATGACGAAGGCAGCGATCATCATCAGCGCGATTCTCGTGTTTGCCGGCGTCGCGGCGGCGAGCTCGCTGCCGGGCCTCGGTGGAGCAAGCAACGACACACCGACGCTCGACACGCCACCGCTCGCGTCCACGAGCACGGGCACGACGACCTCGACGACGACCACGACCGACGACGTTCGCCGCGAGGACCGCCGAGCCGACGACGACAACAACGGCGAGGATCTCCGCGGCCCCTGCGACGAGGCCGAGCACGCCAACGATCCGCGCTGCACCGGCGCCCAGGCCGACGACCACGGGGCCAACGACGACCGCAGCGGGCCGAACCGCGGGCCCGAGGACAACTCAGGCCACGGCGGCGACGACTCGGGTCGCGGCGGCAACTCCGGCCACGGCGGCGGAGGCGACGACGACTAGCGCTCTCCCCTCTCCCGCAGGCTCGCGCCCTGAGGGTCTCGCCGCTTCGCGGCTCGACATTCACCGCTGCGGCTTTGCCGCAGCGGTGAATGGGCAAAATCCCGGCATGCAGCGAAAACGGACGGTCCTGCTCGTCGAGGACGAGCCGTCGATCACCGAGCCGCTGGCCGAGGCGCTCGGCCGCGAAGGCTTCGACACGAAGGTCGCCGGGACCGTCGCCGAGGCCCTCGAGCTCGCCGCAGAGATCCAACCCGACCTGGTCCTGCTCGACGTGATGCTCCCCGACGGGTCGGGCTTCGACGTCTGCCGCGAGCTCCGCCAGACCTCCAAGGTTCCGATCATCATGCTCACCGCCCGCGGCGAGGAGGCGGACCGGGTCGTCGGCCTCGAGCTCGGCGCCGACGACTACGTGGTCAAGCCGTTCAGCGCCCGCGAGGTGGTCGCGCGCATCCGAGCGGTGCTGCGCCGCACCGACACGACCGCGCCGACCGAGGACAAGCCGATCGAGATCGGAGAGCTCCGCCTCGACCCGGCCAAGCGCGAGGTGACGCTGAACGGCGACGTCCTCGAGCTGAGCCGCAAGGAGTTCGAGCTGCTCAAGCTGCTGATGGAGAACGCGGGCTCGGTCGTCAAGCGCGAGCGCGTCTTCGAGGAAGTGTGGGACACGCAGTGGTTCGGGTCGATGAAGACGCTCGACGTCCACATCAGCGGGCTGCGGCGGAAGCTCGGCGACGACTCGAGCGAGCCGCGGTTCCTGCACACGATCCGGGGGTCGGCTTCCGCTTCGCCTCGGCCGACGAGCTGTGAGCCTCCGGCTCCGGATCCTCGCCGCTTTCGCGTACGGCTTCCTGCTGATCCTCGTCGCGCTCGAGGTTCCGCTCGCCCTGAACCTCAGGAACCGCGTGGACGCGGAGGTGCGGAACGACGCAGCAGGGCAGGCGCACATCGTCGCGGCCCAGGCCTCGGGCTCGATGAGTGCACGCGCGCAGCTCCGGCAGATCGCCTCGCGCGCGGCGTCGCAGCTCGGCGCGCGGGTGATCGTGGTCGACCAGAACGGGTTGCTGCGGGCCGACTCCGCGGGCAGCGCGACGCGCTCGTTCGCGACGAGGCCCGAGATCCGCACCGCGCTCGGAGGGCGGACGGCCCAGGGCGAGCGCCACAGCGACACGCTCGGCGAGGATCTCCTGTACAGCGCGGTGCCCGTCACGAACCGCGGGCGGATCGTGGGCGCCGTACGGGTCACTCAGAGCGTGAACGCCGTGAACGACCGCGTCCGCAAGAGCGTCCTCGCCCTGGCCGCGATCGGCGTCGCCGCGCTCCTGCTCGGGCTCGTCCTCGCGTGGTTCCTCGCGGACTCGCTCTCGCGGCCGCTTCGCAAGCTCGGCCGAACGGCGCGCCAGGTGGAGGAAGGCGACTTCGAGGCTCGGGCCGAGGTCTCCGGCCCACAGGAGGCGAAGGAGGTCGCGGTCGCCTTCAACGACATGGCCGACCGGATCGGCACCGTGCTCGCGGCGCAGCGGGAGTTCGTGGCGAACGCGTCGCACCAGCTGCGCACGCCGCTGACCGGGCTCCGGCTTCGGCTCGAATCGGCCACGGCGAAGGCGGACAGCGCCGAACTGGAGCGCGAGCTCGCGGCGGCGGAGCAGGAGGTCGACCGGCTCGCCCGGCTGCTGAACACGCTCCTCATGCTGGCGCGCGAAGGCCAGACGCCGCGCGCCGGCAGGCTCGTCTCGGTCGGGCTGGCCGCGAAGCACGCGCACGAGCGCTGGGAGGCGAGAGCGGACCAGCGCGGGCAGCGGCTCGAGCTCGAGCCCGCGCAGGACGTGGTCGTGCACGCGGCCGAGGAGGATCTCGCGATCGTGCTCGACAATCTGGTCGAGAACGCGCTCCACTACTCGCCCGAAGGCAGCTCGGTCCGGATCGAGTACGGCCGCGACGGAGCGGACGCCTTCCTCGCCGTGCTCGACGACGGGCCGGGAATCGCACCCGGCGAGGAGACAGCCGTCTTCGAGCGCTTCGGGCGCGGGCGCGCGGGACGAGCGGGGCCGTCCGGAACCGGGCTCGGTCTCGCGATCGTGCAGACGCTCGCGGAGCGCTGGGGCGGCCGCGCCGCGCTGAGCGCTCGGCCCGAGGGCGGCACGAGGGCCGAGATCCGACTACCGGCCGGCGACGCCGTCCCGACGGACGAGCTGCAGCCGACCGAGCCGATCGGAGCGCCGTCCTAGGATGAGGCGCATGCGCTCAGCTCTCCCGGTCGTGGCGGTGATCCTTTGCGGCTTCCTCGGGGCCGCGACGCTCGGCTACGCCGCGTACATCGTCTCGCGCGATTCCGTCGGGATCCCCGTGACGAAGCTGGACACGCCGCCGCAGAACCTCGCGCCCGTCAAGCGCGCCCAGAAGCCCGCGGCCAAGCCCAAGCCGAAGCCGCGCACGGTCGTCGCTCCGCCGCCTCCTCCGGCCGCGACCACGGTCGAGAGCGGCGACGATCACGGCGGCTCGCGCGGCGGCTCCGGAGGCTCCGGCGGCGGCGGCCACGGCGGGGACGACTAGAGCGCGGTTAAAGCCGGTCTCGGAGCTCGCTGAGCGCGGCCCAGCGAGAGTCCAGCTCTTCGTCGTCGTGCTGGTGCGGGGCATCGTTGAAGTCGCGCCCGCAGACCGGGCACAGCCCGGCGCAGTCCTCCCGGCAGAGGATCTTGTCCGGAAGCTCGAGCACGAGCGCGTCGCGCGCCCACGCCGAGAGATCGAGCTGGTCGTCCTTCACGTAGGGCGTCTTGAGCTCGTCGGACTCGGGGTTCTCGGCCTGGTACTCGCGCCCCGAGACGCCGACGTCGACGACCGCATCCGCGAGACAGCGGTAGCACGGACCGTGCAGGCGCGTATGGAAGCGAAGCTCGAAGACCGTCCCCGACTGGGCACGGCTGACCACGAGCTCGCCCTGCACCTTGTCCGGAACCGGCAGGTAGCGCTGACCGCCGAGCGAGATCGGCTCGAGCGCGATCTCCTGCTCGTCTCGGTGCTCCTCTCCCGGCCTCAGGCGCAGCGAGCGCAAGCTGAAGCTGGTCATGGGAGGAGGTTAGCGAGAGCTGGCGGGCGCGAAGGCGAAGCCGAGCGCCCTCTTCTATGGCCACTTACTTAATAAGGCGGTTCTTCGTTGTCGGAGCCGGGAGCGCCGACGCCGGCGACCACCGTCTCCTGCGAGCGCTCGTGCAGCCGCTCGCGGCCCCGCTTCACCGCGCCGAGGAACTTGTCGAGATTGACCTCGAGCGTCGAGAGGATCGAGTCGGCCCAGTCCTCCATCTCGAGCCGGGTTTCCCGCGCCTGCCTGCGGGCGTCCTCGAGGATGTCCTGCGCCTGGCGCTCGGCGAGCTTGACGATCTCGGTCTGCGACGCCTCGCGGGTCGCCTGCTCGCGCGCCTCTCCGAGCAGCCGGTCGCACTCGCGCTTGGCCTCCGCGAGCATCTCCTGGCGCTCCTTGACGATCCACCGCGCCTGCTTGATCTCCTCGGGGATCGTGGCCCGCATCTGGTCGAGGATCTCGTAGATCTCCTCGCGGTCGATCCGGACCTGGTCGGTCAGAGGGACGGCCTTGGCGTTGTGCACCAGGTCGTCGAGCTTGTCGATCAGAACTAGGACATCCATGGGCGTCAGTCTAGTCGCTCGCTGCGGGGTTCCCCTACTCGAACGGGTCGGGGAGCCAGACGACGCGGCGCTCGTCTGGATACGTGGGCCCGACTGCGTGGACGCCGGTCCCGTTCGCGAACGCCGAGCATCAGGCGCTCCGGGCAGACGTTCCGCGAGCACTTCTCGGTTCGCGTGAACGCGATCATCTCGTTGTCGCGCGACCAGGCCGGCGCGCGGCCGTCCGGAATCACCTGGTGCGCGTTCGACCCGTCCGAGTCGGCCACCCAGATCGAGCCCGTTGTGCACGTAGGCGAGGTGCTTCCCGTCGGGTGACCAGCTCGGGCGCGTCGCCGTTCACGCCGAGCGTGTGCGCGTCCTCGCCGCTCGTACGGACGAGCGAGAGCTGCCCCTCCTCGGTGTCCGGGGACCAGTTCTGGACGTACGCGATCCAGTCCTCCGTCGGGGACCACGCGACGTCTGAGACGTTGCGCGTGTTCGTCAGCTGCTCCGCGTTGGGAACGGTGATCGAGGTGACCCAGATGTCGTACTGGCCGTCGTCGTGCGGCGAGTGCAGGAAGGCGATCTGCTCGCCGTCGGGCGCCAGGCTCGGGGCCGTGTTCGAACCCGGTCGGGAGCGGCGCGTTGATCGGGTTGGCGCCGTCCACGCCGGAGACGAGGATCGCGTTGCCGTCCTTCGTGTCCCAGGCGAGCTTCTCGCCGTTCCGCGAGACGCTCAGGTCGTCGAAGATGCCCTGGAGGCACAGCTCCTGCTTGTCGGTGCCGTCGAAGAACATGTGCTGCACGCCGCAGCCGTCGCGGACCGCGATCCGTCCCGGGTACTTGGGCAGCGGCGCCTCACCGCCCCGCGTGAACGCGTAGCCGAGCGCCGCGACGTCCAGGGCGAGGACGAGGCAGCCCGCGACGATGATGAGCGTCCGTAGGTGGCGGCTCATTCCTGGGGCGAGACCGGCGCGCCCGGCTTGCCGGACGGGAACATCACCTTGAACCGCCGCGCAACGGCCTCGGGGACGAGGGCGTCGACGTTGCCGCCGAACGACGCGACTTCCTTGACGCCGCTCGACGAGACGAAGCTGTACTGCGGGTTCGACATCAGGTAGACCGTTTCGACGTCGGGCGCGAGAGTCCGGTTCAGGTGGTTCATCTGGAACTCCCACTCGAAGTCGGAGATCACGCGCAGGCCCTTGACCATCGTGCTCGCGCCCCAGCGCTTGGCGAACTCGACGACGAGCTCGGAGAAGACGTCGACCTCGACGTTGTCCTGCTCGCGGAGGGCCTGCTCGAGGAAGCCGACCCGCTCCTCGACCGAGAACAGGGTCTGCTTGTGGCTCGGCTCGCGGACGACGCCGACGACGACGCGGTCGAAGATCTCGGCGGCGCGCTTGATGATGTCCAGGTGGCCGAGAGTGACCGGGTCGTAGCTGCCCGGACAGATCGCGGTGCTCAGGTCGCCGGGGTTCATCCGAACAGTGTGAGCCGTGCGGAGCCGTACGTGCGAGACGTGCGCTGCTCGAGCGGCAGCTCCGGCTCGGTGCGCTTGTCCGTCTCGACGCACGACGAGGCCGTCCTCGGCGAGAAGCGCCGGGAGGTACGCGGCGAGGGTTGGCTGGAGGGAGTCGAACATCCGGTAGGGCGGGTCGACGAGGACGAGATCGTACCGGCTCCCCGCGGCGGCTTCGGCGGCGAGGGCGCGTCGCGCGTCCTGTTTGACGATCCGGGCTCCGGTCAGCCCGAGCTTCTCGAGGTTGCGCTCGATCGTGCGCTGGGCGTCGCGGTCGGACTCGACGAAGACCGCGGAGGAGGCGCCTCGGGACAGCGCTTCGAGGCCCATCGCGCCGGATCCGGCGAACAGGTCGAGAACGGACATGTCGTCGACCGGCCCGATCAGGTTGAACGCGGCTTCCCGGACACGGTCGCCCGTCGGCCGGGTCTCGCTCTTCGGCGCGAAGATGCGCGCGCCCTTTCGGCTGCCGGCGATGATCCTCACGTCGCGAAGCGCCGCGCGATCGACCACGCGGACCAGGCGAGCGCGCAGAGCGTGAACGTGAGTGCGAGATGGAACACGACGTCCTCGTGGTTGATCGCGAAGTCGGTGACCACGGCTCCGAGCCCGGCGACCAGTGACACCGCGAGCGGCCATTGCCAGGGGAGCTTCTGCGAACCGGCGAAGCCGCCCCAGACGAGCGGGCCGATCAACGCGAGCGGGATGAAGATCGGGTCGATCCAGAAGAGCGCGGTCACGATCAGGCCGAGGACGACCGCCGTCAGCCACATGCGCCGCGTCACGCCTGAACCTCTCTGCCTTCGAAGACGCGGTCGACCTCGTCGTTGAGCGGCCCCTCGTAGTGGACGAGGCCCTTCGGCGGCCTCGCGCGCCTGCTCGAGCAGCTTGCGGTCGGAGCGCAGGCGCGTGAACTTGAGGTCGGAGAACCCGGCCTGGCGCGTTCCGAGCAGCTGGCCCTCGCCGCGGATCTCGAGATCCTTCTCGGCGAGCTCGAACCCGTCGGTCGTGGCCACGAGAGCCTCGAGCCTGGCGAGCGCGGAATCCGTCAGCTCCTCCTTGGCGCGCGAGACGAGGAGGCAGTAGGACTGCTCGGCGCCGCGGCCGACGCGGCCCCGGAGCTGGTGGAGCTGCGCCAGCCCGAAGCGGTCGGCTTCCTGGACGATCATGATCGTCGCGTTCGGAACGTCGACGCCGACCTCGATCACGGTCGTCGCGACGAGGACGTCGAGCTCGCGCGCCTTGAACTGGGCCATCAGCTCGCGACGCTCGGCGGGCCGCAGGCGGCCGTGCATGAGGCCGACGCGGTAGCCCTTCAGCTCGCCCTTTCGGAGCCGCTCCGCCTCTCGCTCGGCCGCGCGCGCCACCGAGGTCTCCGTCTCCTCGATCAGCGGACAGACCACGTACGCCTGACGGCCGTCGTCCAGGTGCTTGCGGAGCCGCTTGTAGGCCTCGCTCGATCGGTCCTGGGTGACCCAGGCGGTCTTGACCGGCTTGCGGTCGGCGGGCGGCTTCGCGATCTCGCTCACCTGGAGGTCGCCGTAGACCGTCAGCGCGAGCGTTCGCGGGATCGGCGTCGCGGTCATGTGCAGCACGTGCGGCGTCCGCCCGCCCGTGATCGCGCGGCGCTGCTCGACCCCGAAACGGTGCTGCTCGTCGACCACGGCGACCGCCACGTCGTCGAGGTCGACGCCCTCCTGGATCAGCGCGTGCGTGCCGACGAGGATCTGCGCCTGGGCGGGATCGCTCTTGACGGAGCCCGTCAGGAGGGCGATCGGGACACCCGAGCTGCAGGCACGTCTGCTCGAGCGTGAGGAAGTGCTGCTCCGCGAGCGTCTCGGTCGGGGCCATCAGCACGCCGCGCTTGCCGGCCTCGACCGCGCGCAGGAGCGCGTACAGGGCGACGACGGTCTTGCCGGAGCCGACCTCGCCCTGGAGCAGGCGCTCCATCGGAGTCGGCTGTGCGAGGTCGGCGTCGATCTCCTCGATCGCACGCTTCTGGTGGGGCGTGAGCTCGAAGGGGAGCGACGTGCGGTAGCGGGCGACGAGGTCGCCGGGCTCGCCGAGCGGCGGCGCCTGCTCCTGCTCGCGCCCGAGGCGCCTGCGCGCGAGCCCGACCTGGAGCACGAGCAGTTCCTCGAAGGCCAGGCGCTTGCGGCCCGTTTCGGCGGCGCTCGGGTCACGCGGCCGGTGGAGGGCGGTGAGCGCGTCGACGCGGAGCGGGAGCTCCGGAGCGACGCCGGCCGGGACGGGGTCCGGGTGATCGTGCGCGTACGGCAGCGCCTGTCCCACGAGCTCGCGCAGCTTCTTGACGGTGACGTCCTCGCTCGCCGGGTAGACGGGCGCGAAGTCCGCGGTCGCCGAGGCGCCGTTCACGTCGTACGAGCGGACGGTGAACTCGTTCCGGCGCAACTGGCCGCGCAGGCGGACGCTCGTCCCGGGCGTGAGCTTGTCGGCGAGCCAGACCTGGTTGAACCAGACCGCGGTGATCTCGCCGCTCTCGTCGGCGACGCGCGCCTGGACGATCGCGAGCCGGCGCCTGGGGCGACGCACCGAGGTCCGGACGACCTTGCCGCTGATCGCGACCTCGTCCTCGGTCGCGAGCAGGTCGGCGATCCGCACCTCCGGCGCGGCCGCCTCGTACCGGAACGGCCGGTGATCGAGCAGGTCGCCGACGGTGCGCAGCCCGAGCTTCCCCAGCCTCTTCGCGATCGTCGGGCCGACGCCGTCCAGCGCCTCCACGTCCTGCCGCAGTCGATCCGGTCGAGCGAAGCCGCGGGGACGCGACCACTCGGCCGGCGAGCTGTTGCTCGGCGAAGGCAGTCGGTGCCACGCCGCCGAGTATGGCGCTACGTCTGGCCCTCGCCCTCACCCTCGGCCACAGGCTCCTTGCGCGTCGGACCGCTCCATGAACGTGACCGCGAGCTTCAGGATCCGCGAGCCCTCGACCTCGAGCACGTCGAAGCGCATGCCGTCGAAGTCGATCGAGTCGCCCGTCCCCGGCGCGCGGCCGAGCAGGCCGAAGACGAAGCCCCCGACCGTGTGGTAATCCTCGCCGGTCAGTTCGGTCCCGAACTGCTCGTTGAAGTCGTCGATGGGGAACGTGCCGGCGATGCGGATCGTGTCGTCGTCGACGCGCTCGACCGACTCGTCCGGGAAGGTCGAACTCGTCCTCGATCTCGCCGACGATCTCCTCGAGCAGGTCCTCGAGGGTGACGATGCCCTGCATCGCGCCGTACTCGTCGACGACGATCGCCATGTGCTGGTTCGTGCGGCGGAACTCGGTGAGCATCGCCGCCAGATCCTTGGTCTCCGGGACGATGTACGCGTCGCGGACGATCTCCTCGATCACGACGTTCGCGATGCCGCGGTCGACGAGCGCGGAGAACAGGTCGCGGACGTGGAGGATCCCGACGACGTTGTCGAGCGTCTCGCGGTAGACGGGGTAGCGCGTGTACGGCGAGTCGATGACCGCGGCCAGCGCCTGTTCGGGCGGTAGCTCGATCGACAGCGCGACGACGTCGGGCCTCGGCACCATCACCTCCGAGACCTCCTTGTCGGCGAAGTCGAAGACCTTGTAGAGCATCTCCTGCTCCTGCTGCTCGAGCTCGCCGCTCTGGGTCGAGCGGTCGAGGAGCATCTTCAGCTCGGCTTCCGAGAGAGCGCTGCGCTCCTCGCCGGGCGAGTCGAGGCCGAGCACGCGGAGGACGCCGTCGGTCGAATGCTCGAGCACCCAGATCAGCGGGCGCATGACGACGAAGAACCAGCTGACCGGCCGCGAGACGAAGAGGGCGGTCGACTCCGCATGGCCGAGGGCGATGCCCTTGGGGACGAGCTCGCCGATCACGACGTGGAGGTAGGTGATCACGAGGAAGGCGAGGGCGAACGAGATGAGCGTCGCCGGGATCGGCTCGAAGATGCGGGCGAAGACGGGCTCGCCGAGAGCACCGATCGCCAGGCTGGTGATGGTCACGCCGAGCTGCATCGCGGCGATGAAGCGCGGCGGGTTGGCCGTGATCCGCAGCACCATGCGCGCGCGCTGGTTGCCCTGGTCGCGGAGCTCCGCGATGCGGGTGCGTCGCGCCGTGACGAGGCCGTACTCGGCCGCGACGAAGAAGGCGTTCAGCAGGAGCAGGCCTGCGACCGCGAGGAGCTGGAATAGGAGACTCACGCCCCGCTCTCCGGGGCGCGGGTACTAGGCGGGTGGTCGCTGTCCAACGGCGATCGCCTCTGAGTATAGGTAAGGAACCGGCCCACGCCCCCACCCTGGGTGGGGATGAGTGTCCACCCGCCGCCCGCTTTGAGCGTATCGGTCGAATTCGCGCGTGTCTGAGCCAAGAGCGCGCCGTTTCCGCGACACCGGGCGAACGTGTGTTCCTATAATGGTCACGTGGCTCCCGAGTACCGCGAAGAGCCTTGCCGCAGCGCCCTGAACCGCGTCAAGGGCATGCGCTTCGAGTGGTCGCTCAACCCCTACATGGGCTGCGTCCACCGCTGCACGTTCTGCTACGTCCGCGCTTTCGAGCGGCGCGCCGACCGCCCGTCCGACGACCGCTACGGCACGTCCATCCGCGTCAAGGTCAACGTCGCCGAGGTCCTCCGCCGCGAGCTCGCCCGCGCCTCGTGGGAGCGCGAGACGATCGCGATCGGCGCCGCGACCGACCCCTACCAGCCCGCCGAGGGCCGCTACCGGCTGACCCGCGCCTGCCTCGAGGCGCTCGCCGAGGCGCACAACCCGTTCGGCATCATCACGCGCGGGCCGATGATCGTCCGCGACATCGACGTCCTCGTGGAAGCGGCCCGCCGCGCGGATGTCTCCGTCACGTTCTCGATCCCGACGCTCGACGAGGACGTCTGGCGCAAGACCGAGCCGTCGACCGCGCACCCACGCCAGCGGCTCAAGGCCGTGCAGAAGCTCGTCGACGCCGGCGTCAAGGCGGGTGTCGGCATGGCGCCGATCCTCCCGGGGATCTCTGACAAGCCGGAGCAGCTCCGCGAAGTCGTCAAGGCCGCGCGCGAGGCCGGCGCGACGGGCGTCTGGACGAACCTCCTCTTCCTGCGCCCGGGCACGCGCGAGCACTTCCTCGAGCACCTCGCCGAGGACTGGCCCGGAGAGCTCGCCGCGCTACGAGGGGCTGTACCGCCGCCGCGCCTACCTTCCGCGCCGAGGAGACGAAGCCGGTCCGCCAGCGGTCGCGGCGCTCGCGCGCGAGCTCGGCGTCGCCGATCGCGCGCGTCCGGCCGAGCCGAGCCGCCGCGAGATCGCGGAGCAGCTCGCGCTAGCGTCTAGACGCGGAGGGGGGGAGAGGAAGGAAGGAAGGCTAACCGAAGAGGAGAGAAAAAGAGTGAAAGAGGGTGGGAGCTGGGAGAGTGAGAGGAGAGAGGGAAGAGAGAGAGAAGGTGATCAGCGCGTTGTAGCCGCCGGATGCACAGAGGTTCCCGCCGGGGAGGCCGATGGCCCACACCGTCTCATCCTAGAGAACGCCTCCCAGCGCAAGATCCCGTTGACGGTGTAGCCGGCCGTGACGCCTGGATGAACCCCCGGGAAGGTTGGGCCCGCCGCGACCGGTTACGACGGTGGTGCCGTCTGGGAGCACCAGCACGGCGCGCGGAATCTCGTCGGTGTTCAAACCACCGTCGCGAACGGCCTCCCACCGAACGCCCCGGAGGTTGCGAAGGAAACGGTGTACCAGTCGAGGAATCCACGTGAGGCCTGGCCGGTGACGACGAAGTTTCCGTTTGGTGCATGGCTATCAGGAGACCGGCGGCGCTGTGCCGTCGGCCGGCTTCTTGTCCGTGCGCCAGAGCCGAGCCCGGTCGCCCGATCATAAGCGACAACGGTGAGAAAGCCGGAGTGATTCCGACATAGCCCTGGCCGGTCACGTACACGCGGGTGGCGTCGACGACGACGTCCGGGCGGCGATGCCCTCGGCGGCGGTACCAGCCAGGCGGGCACCGGTAGCGGCGTTGTAGGCGGCGGTGATCCAGTGGCGCCGCCGATGATATCACCGGTCACGACCACATCGGTCTCGTCCGGGCTCAAGGCCAGCGACTGGCGACGTCGTTAGCGAAGAAGCCAGTGGAGATCGCCTGCGACCAGAGGAGCGCGCCGGAAGGGCTGTACTTGTGCACCTGGATGTCCTGGCCGTCGCCGAAGAGCTGAACGCAGATAGGCGTTGCCGCCGGCATCGACGAGCAGCCGTGCCACCTAGGGAGGCGTGCCGGCCAGGTCGACCCGCCACGAGAAGAGTCCCGTCGGAGGCGTAGCGGACCATGGTGATGGCGATCGGATTGCCCCTGGAGGTGACGTTGTGACCGACGGCCACGAGATCGCCGTTGGGGGCTGCGACGATCCAGTCCCTGAACGTCCGGAGGACGGGCTGATGGTACGACGCCATCGGAGCGATCCAGCGGCGAGTACGAGTGATGGCGAGATCACGGCCGCGGAAGGCCCCGCACGACGGCTCCACTTGGCCTTCCCGTCAGCAGTGATCTGTGTCTTGCCGGTGCCGTCCGCGTTCATTGTCCAGATCTCGGCGTCGGCGATGTTCCCCGCGGTCGAGCGCGCGTAGACGATCTTCGTGCCGTCCGGCGACCATGAGGCGTTCCAGGCAGGGAAGCCCGAGGTCAGCTGCTTCTCGCCCGTGCCGTCGGCGTTCATGACGTAGATGTCGGCGAAGCCGAACGCCGGGAAGCGGTTGAACAGCACTTGTTGCCGTCGGGCGACCACTGCCCGGTCGCGCCGTCGTCGAGGAGCGTCGCCCGCGAGCTTGGCGTCCGGGTTGATCGTCCGGAGCGTTGCCGTTGGCGTAGCTCGGCAGCACGGTGGTGTAGTGAGGCGATCATGCCGTTCGTCCCGGGAAAGCGCTCACGGCGCGCTGGAGGCACCGAGAGCGGCGCAGCAGCCGGCACAACCAGAACCCCGAACGCCGGAACGCCGCAGCCCGAGCAGCTCGCACTCGCGGTCTGACCGCGGGAATACAATCCGCGGGCCGTGGCCGAAACCGCCAACGACGGTAAATCGGAGATCACCTGCCTGATCGTCGACGACCACGAGGTCGTCCGCGAAGGGCTCCGGCTCTCGCTCTCGCGCGCCCCGCACATCCGGGTCGTCGGCGAGGCCTCCGACGGAGCGAGCGCCGTCGCGCTGGCCGAGCGCCGCAGGCCGGACGTGGTGATCATGGACGTGCGCATGCCCGGCATGGACGGCCTGGAGGCGACGAAGATCCTCAGCGAGAAGGTCCCGGACACGGCCGTCCTCATCTTCACCGCGTTCAGCGAGCGCAGCCTCCTCGGGCGCGGCCTCGAGTCGGGCGCGAAGGGCTACATCCTCAAGGAGGCGCCGCACCAGACGCTCCTGCGCGCGATCGAGAAGGTCGTCGCCGGCGAGGGCTACGTCGACCCCGCGCTCATGCCCGCGTTCCTGCCCGGCAAGGGCGAGGACATGCTCACGGCACGCGAGCGCGAGATCCTGCAGCTGCTCGCCGACGGCATGTCCAACGCGGACGTGGCCGCGCAAGCTCTTCATCAGCCAGGAGACCGTGAAGAGCCACGTGCGGCACATCCTCACGAAGCTCGAAGCCGACACGCGCACGCACGCGGTCGCGATAGCGCTGCGTGACGCAATCATCGACTAGAGCCGGCCTCCTCGTCGCGCTCGTCGTCGCGGGTGCGGTCGTGGGCATCGTCGGACTGGCGCTCGGCACGGAGTGGATCGCGCTCGTGGGGCTGATCCTGGCGGTCACAGCCGCGGGGGCTCTCGCCGCGACGCTGCTCGTCGCAGAACGCCACCAGGACGAGCGAATCGTCGAGGAGCTCGAGGCGCTGGCAACCGAGCACGCGCGGCTCTCCGACCAGCTGATCACGGCCGAGCAGGAGGAGCGTCGCCGCATCGCGCTCTTCCTCCACGACGGGCCGGTGCAGTCGATGTCGGGGATCGCGCTGATGCTCGATGCGGTGATCGCGGCGGTCGAGGGCGGCCGTACCGAGGAGGCCGAACGCGTGCTCGGCTCGGCGCTCGAGAAGCAGCGCCAGACGATTCGCTCGCTGCGCGACCTCTCGTTCGAGCTCGAGCCCGTCGTGCTTCGCGATCAGGGGTTCGGCCCGGCCGTCAGCGCGCTCGCCGACCAGCTGGGGATGGCGAACAAGATCCAGATCGACCTCGACGTCGAGACTGCGGAAGACCTGACGGAGCACGCGCAGGTGGCGATCTTCCAGATCATCCGGGAAGCGCTGCACCAGGCGATCAGGCGCGGGCCGCCGACACGCGTGACGGTTCGCGTCGTCGAGGGCGACGGCGTGGTCGAAGCCGAGGTCGCGGACGACGCGCCAGGAGAGCGCCGCCGGGCGAGCTTCGACGTGATCGCCGAGCGGGCCCGCTCCCTCAGCGGGGAGATGACCATCGAGCCGGTCCCGGACGGGGGCACCTCGGTCCGAGTCCTCTTTCCGCCCTACAGAGTCCGTCGCTAAACTCGGCGCGCCATGGCTCCCGAGAACGGCCACTGCCTCTTCGTCTCGAAGCCGACCGGCTACGAGCTGATCGACCGCGAAGGCGACCCGCCGGCGGTCGGATCGACGGTCGAGCTCGACGGCGAGGGCCGCTGGGTCGTGAACCGGATCTCGCAGTCGCCGCTCCCGCAGGACCGGCGGCCGCTGCGCGTACCTGCTGCCCGCGACTAGCTGACCGCTTCCTCGGCGGCGATCCGCCCGAGGACGAGCGCCGGCCGCGAGCCCGCTCGAGTAGCCGCCCGTCGCGATGCCGCCGACGTCCGCCCCCGCCGCGTAGAGGCCCTCGGCGCCGACGACGCGCGCGCGCTCGTCGATCCTGATGCCGCCGAGCGTCTGGGTGACGCTCGCCTGGACGAGCACCGAGGTGTAGGGCGGCTCGTCTCGAACGACGCGCCCGCGTCGCGCGCCAGCTCGATCATGTCGCGCGACGGTGCGCTCGCGGACGCGCTCGCCGAGACGGCCTCGTGCACGCGGTACCAGGCGCGGCCGCCCGGCCAGCGCGCGATCGTCTGGACGAGGTCGGTCTCCGACCACGCGGCTCGCCCTCGAAGCGCTGGACCCCGTCCTCCGACACGACCTCGCGCGAACCGGCCGTAGAGCTGGGAGAGCGGGACGAACTCGGCCTCCTCGATCGGGATCCCGGCCGGCATCGCACGCCCGTAGAACTCCTCGCAGCGTCGCCGGCGTCTCGCCGCCCGCGCGCGAGCGCCAGGTCGAGGCCGTCGCCCTCGCTCCACGGGTTCGCCGCGGATCGGGAAGCCCGCAGCTCGCGCGCCAGCGCGCACGTGGAACCCGCCCGTCGCCAGAACGAGCGGCGTCCGCCGTCAGGCGACGTCCGGTGTCAGACGCTTGGACATGTCCGAGCGGACGTCGCCCGCTCGCTCGAGCCAGGGTCTCGGTCAGCGCGCGCGGTGTCGAAGCGCTTGCCGATCGTGCGCGGGTTGCCGGTCTCGCGCTCGACGACCGGCGCACCGAGCGACTCGAGCCACGTCGAGGCCGTCATCGAGCCGCTCGACGATCAGGCGCTGCAGCGCGGGGTCGCCGCCCGGGCACTCCGCGCGGAAGTCCTCGAGCGTCGCGGTGGCGCCAGATCACGCCGCTCGAGAGGAGCATCGAGCCGCCCGGGCGGTCGCCTTTCTCGAGGACGAGCGGCTCCGCCCCGAGCTCGCGCGCCCGCGCGGCGCGCGACCAGGCCGGCCATGCCCGCACCGGCGATCGCGAGATCGGCTATTTGAGCGCGAACGTCGGCTTCTGCTCGACGTACTCGATCTTCACGCGCTCGGGCCCCCAGACGAAGACCGCGAGCGTGTTCGGCGCGTCGACCACGTCCGCCACGTCGATGCCCGGCCTGCTTCGCGTCCTCGAGCGTCTCGTCCGCCGAGTCGACGAGCACCGCCAGATGGTTCAGGAGCGGCTTCTCGGGATCCCCCGGCTCACCCGGATGGAACTCGACGAACGCGCCGCCGACCTCGACCCGCGTCTCGTCCTCGCGGCGCGAAGCCGAAATCCGCGTAGGTGGTCGCGGTCTCCTTCGGGCTCTGCGAGAACAGCGCGACGTGGTCGAGGTCGTAGTCCACGTCCGTCTGGCCCTCGACGACGCCCAGGCGCAGACCCTCGGAGACGTCGAAGTAGGCGGCCCCGTCTTCCCGGTCGACGTCGAGACCATCGAGCTCTCCGAGAGCTGCTTCGAGGTCGTTCACGCGGAACGCGACGTGCTTCAGCGCCCCGCGCTCGCGCGGCCCCTCCTCGTCGAACAGGGTCAGCTTGCCGCGCCGGGCGTCCGTCCCCATGAGCGTGAACTTCTCAGTCCGCTCGATGACGTGCATCGTCAGCCGCTGCTCGAGGAAGTCCGCGATGCGGTCGCGGTCCGCGACCCACAGAGCGACGTGGTCGAGAGTCTTGGGCCTCATCCCGCGGGAAATCTACCTAGCGAGATGAGGCCCGCAGCGGATTACGACTTCTTGCGGTTGACGGCGGCCAGGAGCTGGCGCTTGTTCATGCGAGAGCGGCCCTTGATGTTGAGGCGCCTAGCCTCGTTGTAGAGCTGCTCCTTCGTCTGGCCGGAATGGCCTCCCGTTTTGCCGGTATGCGAGCGCAGCCCGCCGCGCCGGCTCGATGACATGTCCCGAGTTGACGAGCGGGAGCTCTCACGAGCCTCTCCGCTCCGCGCGCGCTCCTTGTTGACCGTTCGCGCCGCGATCTCCTTCGCGCGCTTCGTGGAGGCGCCGCGCTCCTTCGCGCTCTCCTTGATGTGCTCGTACTGGCGCTCGCGCTTGTCGCTCCAGGCTTGCTGAGGCATCTTCAGACCCCCTCTGGTGGCTTGCCTAGAGGGCTTGCCCGATGCCGTCGTTTCTATTCCAGGGGTGGGTTCTGGACGTTGTGCTCGGTCGCGTACTCGTCCGTGAGCTTGTTCACGACGTCGGCGTCGCCGTACGCGTAGTTGATCTTCACGAACGGCTCCCACTTCTCCGGCAGCGCGTCCTCCGGGAAGATCGCCTCGACCGGGCATTCCGGCTCGCATGCGCCGCAGTCGATGCACTCCTCGGGATCGATGATCAGGATCCGCTCGAACTGGTGGATGCAGTCGACCGGGCAGACGTCCACGCAGGAGAGGTCTTTGATGTCGATGCAGGGCTCGGCGATGATGTAGGTCACGAGCGGGTCAGTCTAACGACGCGAGCAGCTCGTCAATCAGTTGCTGCGCCCGCTCGTCGAGCGCCGATTTGGCGACCACCTGATCGAATCCCGCCTCGTTCGCGCGGCGCAGCCCGGCCGTGTCCTTGTGGTTCGTGAAGCCGAGCAGCGGCACGTCCGGATACTCGTCCGCGACGTCGTACGGGTCGAGCCGGGCGACGTCCGCGATCACGAGATCCGGCGGATCGACGCTGTCGGTGGTCACCAGATGATGTCCAGGGAGCGATGCCTCGAGCTTGCTCCGGATGAACAGGTCCACCCCCGCCAGCAGGATGGTCGCCACGGCGGTCCGAGGGTAGCACTTGGTAGCGTCGGAACCCGCATGGAGTTCGTCACCGTCGCCCAGGTCGAGGACGTCCCGCCCGGCTCGGTGGCCGCGGTCGAGGCCGGCGAGGAGGCGATCGCGCTCGTCAACCTGGACGGCGAGTTCTACGCGCTGCAGGGCCACTGCCTGCACCTGCAGGGGCCGCTCGGCGAGGGCGAGCTCGACGCGCACCACTACCTGACCTGCCCCTGGCACGGCTGGAAGTACGACCCGCGGACGGGCAAGAACGACTTCGACCTCGCCATCCAGGCCAGGACCTACGAGGTCAGGGTCGAGGATGGAGCGGTCCAAGTCGGTCTCGACTGACCTCGATCGACGGGCTCGACCTGGCTCGGCGAGGCGAGTACTTCGCCGCGCACGAGGCGCTCGAGGACGCCTGGCGCGCGTCCGACTCCGCGGAGAAGGACTTCTTCCAGGGGCTCGTCCACGTCGTCGTCGCCTGGTACCAGGCCGGGCGCGGGAACCGAGTCGGGTTCGAGCGCCAGCTGGAGAAGGCCGCACGCCGGCTCGGGCCGTTCGCTCCCGAGCACCGCGGCGTCGACGTCGCCGTCCTCCTGCGTCAGGTCGAGTCGGCGCAGGCGGCCGGGACCCTCGACGTGCCGCCGCTAGACGTCCCCTAGCCCGACGTCCTGGAGCAGGCGGTTCAGGAACACGTTCAGCCACCAGTCGCGGTGGAAGAAGAGCAGCAGGCCGAGCGCGACGAGGCAGAGCCCGCCGATCACGCGGATCACCGTGTAGTGGTCGCGGAGCCAGCGGAACGCGCCCATCGCCTGCGTGAACCCGACTGCTGCGAGGAGGAACGCGAGGCCCAGTCCGGCCGAGTAGACCGCGAGCAGGAAGGCGCCCTTGAGCACCGAGCTCGTCGACGCGATCGCGAGGATCGACGCGAGCACCGCGCCGATGCACGGCGCCGCGCAGACCGCGAAGGCCGCACCCAGGAGGAGGTTCGAGTTGCGTTGCCGCGCGCCTGTCAGCAGGCCGGGAGCGATCAGGCGCTCGGGCCACGGCAGGAGCCCGATGAACGTGAGCCCGATGACGATCAGGATCAGGCCCGCCAGCTCGAGCTGGCGGTCGGACGGGAGGATGCCGCCGATCGAGGCCGCTGCGATCCCGAGCACGACGAAGACGACCGTGAAGCCGAGGATGAAGGGCAGGCTCGCCAGGGCGACGCGGCGCGCGGCTCCGGGCTGGCCCAGACGGTCGGCCTCGACGGCCGAGACCGCCGAGAGGTAGCCGGGCACGAGCGGAAGCACGCACGGCGTGATGATCGAGATCACGCCCGCGAGGAACGCCGCGGGGATCTGGCCTAGGAAGGCTCAGCCCTCGTCGAAGCGGGCGAGCTCCTCGTCCACGCGCCGCTCGAGCGCCGGGCTCAGCTGCGGGGCGGGCGGAGACGGCTCGCGATTCCTGCTCCAGCGCCAGGCGAGGAGGCCGAGGACGAGCGCGCCGCCGAACAGCGCCACGAACGGGAGAATCCAGGCGAGCAGGTTGAAGCCCTTCTTCGGCGGGCGAGGCGAGGATCTGCTGCCCGAACTCGGCGACGAGCGCGTCCTCGATCTGCTTCTTGGAATCACCCGCGGCGATCCGGGTCGCGATGTCCGCCTTCATCCGGCGTGCGATCGGGGAGTCCGACTGGTCGAGCGTCGTCGAGCAGACCGGGCACATGATCTCGCCCTCGAGGTCGGCCTGCGACGCCCTGGGCTGCGGCTTCTGCGGAAGCAGGCTCAGGTGCCCGTAGAACTTCTTGACGGCCTCCTGCTTGATCTCGCTCTTCGAGGCCCCGGCGGCGATCCGCTGATTGATGAACTGGATCGCCTTCGACGTGTACGCGACCGCGTTGGCCTCGGCCAGCGTCGTCTGGCAGTCGTCGCACCAGAGCTCGGTCTGGATCTCGTACCCCGTCGGATGGTCCTCGCTGGCGAGCGCAGCGGGGCACGCGGCCAGCGCGAGCCCCAGCGGCGGCCACCGCGAGCCATCTCATGCCGTGAGCGCCTCCTGGATCGCGCTGTCCAGCTCCTCCGCCCGCGCCTCGCCGAAGATGTAGCCGGTCACCTTCCAGTTCGGCGCGATCACGAACGTCCTCGGGATCGGCAGGCCGCCGTACTTGCCGAGCACGCTCCGGTCGGGGTCGCGCACGTTCGGGTAGGTCACGCCGTAGCGCTCGAGGAACCGTCCCGCGTCGGAGGAGTAGTCGGCCGTGTCGACGCCGACGAACGCCACGCGGTCGCCGTAGCGCTTGTGCGCCTCCTCGAAGCGCGGCGCCTCGCTCTTGCACGGCTCGCACCAGGAGGCCCAGAAATTGACCACGACGACCTTGCCGCGCAGCGACGAGAGCTTCAGCTTCCCGGGCGTCTCGAGCCGTTTGAGGTCGAAGTCGACGGGCTTCGTCTGGTGGCCCTTCTCGAACGAGGACGCGACGTTCGTGCGGTCGTTCTGGACGACCTTCCAGACGAGCAGGCCGAGCAGCGCGGCGACGAGCGCGACCGACGCGACCTGTCCCGCGAGCTTCAGGCCCCGCATCAGGCGGAGACGATGAACACCGTCGTGCCGACGTCGACGGTGTTGAACAGCCATTCGGCGTCCGAGATGTACATCCGGATGCAGCCGTGCGAGACCGAGTAGCCGATCGAGGCGGGGTTCGGCGTCCCGTGGATCCCGACGCCCGGGGCGGTCAGCCCCATCCAGCGCGTCCCGAGCGGGTTGCTCGGCCCCGGCGGAATCGGCTTCTGCCCCTTCGCCCACTTCGAGTTCGGCGGGTACCACCACGGGTTCCGCCACTTGACCTGGATCGTGAAGCGGCCGAGCGGCGTCGGGTATGTCGACTGGCCGGTGGCGACGCCGAACGAGCGGCGCAGGTGGTCATAGCGGTAGAGATAGAGGTGGTTGGAGCCGCGGCGCACGACGATCACGGAGCGGAAGGCCTTGACGCCGACGGCCGCCTGCGAGCCGCTGTGCCTGATGCGGACTCGCGCGCGGCTCGTCGCCCGCAGGCGCGAGACGATCGTCTGCGTCAGCGCCAGGCGGTTCACGACCAGCCCTGGGCGATCGGGCACCACGACGGGCTTCAGCTTGCGCAGGAAGACCTGTGCGTCGACCGGCTTGCGGTAGAAGCGCTGCGCGACGCGCTGGACGTAGGCGCGAACGACCGCGCCGTCGATCAGCACGGGCAGCGTCACGGCCTGGCCGGGCAGCGCGGACTGCGCTTTGGCCAGCGCCTCGTCGTAGTGCGGGACGGCGCCCAGCGCGCTCGGCGGCGGCGCCAGGCGGTGCTTGCGGTCGAGGACGAGCGGCAGGCCGAGCTCGAAGCGCTCCTGGACGACGGTCCTCGCCTCGTCCGGTGTGAGCCCGCCGACCGGGATGCCGGAGATCGTCACGCCCGGTGGGATCAGCGCGGGCGGCGGATTCGTCGTCGTGCCGGTGGACGTCGTGCCGGTCGTGCTCGTCGTGAGAAAGCCGGCGGCTCCCACACCGCCCGCGAGGACGACAGACGCAAGCGCGCCTGCCGCGGCGCAGGCGAGCGCGACAACGGCATAACCGAGGCGTCTCACGCCATGGAGTGTAGCCCGCTAATCAGCGAACACCCGCGGGTCATCGGTGATCACGCCGTCGACTCCGAGCGCGTCGAGCCGGCGCACGTCGTCCACGCGATTCACCGTCCAGACGTAGACCGCGAGATCGATCTCGTGACAACTCTCCACAGCCGCTCGGGACACGACGCGACGGCTCAGCGTCATTGCTCTCGCGCCGACCTCCGCGGTCAGACTCTCTATGCGGTGCGGGAGCGCCTTCTTCATTGCCCACAGCACCGGCCCACTGATCGGGACCCGCGTGCGACGGCGCCCCAGGTAGACATGTCCGCGCGGATAGGTCCGGCTCCGCGCGAGAGCCGGTTCGATTCGGCGCAGATTGTTCAGGGTCGCCGCGTGATTCGTGCACGCGAGCGTGCGATCGACCAGGCCGTGAGCTCGCAGAGCATCCACGAGCTGTCGATCGTGCCCGGAGAGCTTGAGGTCGGCGAGCAGCCCAGTCGTCGGAGCGCGGTCCGCGAGGAACGCGAACATCTCGTCGAGCGTCACCGGAGTCGCAGTGAGCTCGCGGCGCGAGTGACCGACAACGAGCTTGCCGTCGGCGAAGAAGACATCGAGCTCGACGAAGTCGACGCCGTGCACGAGCGCAGCCTCGACGGCCTCGATCGTGTTCGCGGGCGCGAGCGCGGCCGCCCCGCGATGCCCCACCCTGAGGAGCGGGCCGTCTCCTCGCAGGAGTCTCACGGCGCGGTCGGGAGGGGCGTCTCCTCGAACCGCCCACCCTGCGCCGCGTACTCGAGGATCATGCGGTCGGTGATCCACTCGACGGGCGCGCGATCGTCCGTCCACGGGTCGGAGCTGGGCCGTGCCGGGCGCAGGTCCCGCCCGAGGAGCCTCGTCAGGGACCGCAGGCCCGCGCGGGGCATGACGCAGCCGGCGTTCGAGCACGTCTTTCGGCGCGCGTCGGTCGAGCCCGATCACGAACTGGTTGAAACGGAGCGGCTGCCAGGTGAGGACCTGCGGGAACTCGGTCGCGAGCGTTCCGGAGACGCCCTCGGCGAGCCGGTGGTCGCCGGGCGCCGCCGCGACGTTGAGGACGATCGCGCCGCCGGGAGCGAGCCGCGAGCGGACGAGTCGGAAGAACTCCCGCGTCGCCAGGTAGAAGGGCACGTACGGCGGCCGGTAGGCATCGACGACGATCAGGTCGTAGCGCGAATTCGTCCGGCGCAGGAAGGGACGCGCGTCGGCGGTGATCACGCGGAGTCGCGGGTTGTCACCCAGCCCGAAGTACTTGCGGCCGACGGCGGTCACGTCCGGGTCGAGCTCGACGCCGTCGATCCGAGCCTGCGGGTAGTAGACCCCCATCGCCCGCGCCGTCGTGCCACCGGCATTGCCCAGGATGGCGACCGTTCGCAGGGGCCGGCCGAGGAGCGGCGGGACCGCGAGGTAGGTATCCCACTCGCCCCCGGTCAGGACGGCGTTGCGGCGCCAGATCGAGTGCACGGCAAGCCCCTCGTTCAGATAGAGGCGGCGCACGCCGTGCAGCTGCGTCACGTGGATGAACTGGTAGCGGGACTCCTGCTCGTAGATCAGGCCCGGCTCCGCGCGCACGACACCGGCCGGGACCGCCATCAGCACGCCGACCCCCGCGGCGACGAGCAGCCACCGCCGGCCGAGCAAGGCCGCACCCGAGAGCGCGACGAGCAGGGCGGCCGCGAGCATGGTGCGCCGCGTGCCGATGGACGGGATCAGGACGAGCGCGGCCAGGAACGTCCCGAGCAGGCTGCCGGCCGTCGACAGCGCGTAGAGGCGCCCTGCGACGGAGCCGGCGTCGCGGACGTCCTCGATCGCGAGGCGCACCGCGAAGGGCGAGACCATCCCGAGCAGGGTCACCGGCGGGGCGAAGAGCGCGAGCACCGCGAAGAAGGAGCCGATCGCAGCGCCGGCGGAAACCTGGTCGAGCCCCTTCACCGAGACGTCCAGGAACGGCCTGGCCACGAACGGGATCAGGGCGATCAGCACAGCCGCGAGGACGACGATCCGGCCGAGCACGCGCGGGTCGGGGCTGCGGTCCGCGAGCTTCCCTCCGATCCAGTAGCCGACCGAGAGCGAGGCCAGGATCAGCCCGATCACGTTCGCCCAGACGATCGTCGAGCTTCCGTAGTAGGGCGCCAGCAGGCGGGCGGCGCCGATCTCCGTCGCGAGCGCGCCCGCGCCGGCGCAGAAGACGAGGGCGTTCAGCGCAAGAGTCGAGGCTCCGCCCGTCCGCGGTCCGCGCTACCTGCTCCTCCGCCCCGAGCGCCTCGGCCATCGCTAGGTCCGCCGGATGACCACGACCGCGTAGTCGTCCCCCGGCTCGCCGGCGAACGCGCGCGCGTCGGCGACGACGTGCTCCGCGAGCGCCTGCGCCGAGAGCTCGCAGCCCGAGGAAAGGGCCAGGTGGAGCCGCTCTTCGCCGTACTGCTCCCCTGCGCGGCGCGCCTCTACGAGCCCATCCGTGAAGACGCAGAGGGCAGCGCCGGGCTCCAGAGTCGCGTCCACGGCCTCGTAGTGCTGGTTTGCCTCGATGCCGAGCGCAAGACCGCCGATCGGGACGGTGGAGACCTCGCCGTCGGGGCCGGAGCACGCGCGCCGGAGGATGGCCCGCGCTCGCGGCGCGCACGATGCCGGTGGCGGGGTCGACGGTCAGGCAGGCCATGGTCACGAACGTCCCTCCCGCGAGCTCACCGAGCGCAACCTCGTTCGCCTGCGCCAGGAGGTCGGCCGGATCCGGGTACAGGCGGATGAGCGACCGGAACGCGAACTTGGCGAGGGCCATGTCGGCCGTGGCCGCGATTCCGTGGCCGCTCGCGTCCCCCAGCACGACCGCGAGCTTCCCGTCCGGCAGCGTGAGGAAGTCGTAGACGTCGCCTCCGACCTCGATCCGCGCCGAGGGCTCGTAGACGGCACCGACCTCGAGGCCATCGACGTCCGGAACCCCGCGCGGCAGCAGCGAGCGCTGCATCGTGTCTGCGAAGTCCTTCCGTTCCTGGGTGAGCCGTGCGTTCTCGATGGCGAGCGCGGCCTGCCCGGCGACGAAGAGCGCCGTCTCCACCTGCTCGTCGCCGAGGCGCCGCGAGGGGTCGAGCGAGACGACCGTGAGCGTCGCGAAGAGCTCGGCCGGGGTCGCGATCGGGACGACGAAGGCGGTCGCGCCTTGCTCGAGGAACGGGACGAGAAGCTCGTACGAGGCGCCGAGCTTGCGGGCGGCCGTGGGATCGAGCACGAGCGGCTTGCCCATGCGGAACAGCCGCCGGCCGGGAAGTTTCTCGATCGACTGCTCGCGCTCGAGGATCGGCCTGAGCGGCGCCGCGAGGCGTTCGTCGGAGAAATGCGGCGTATGCGGGACGAGTTGGTCGCCGCGCTCACCCTTCATGCGGATCACGGCCGCGTCCGCGTCGAGCAGGTCGACCGCCGCGCTCGTCACGGCTTCGAGCGTCGCGTCGAGAGAGAGGCTCTGCGCGAACGACCGCGAGATTTCGTACAGCGCGCGCAGCTGCTTCGCGGATTCGCGCTCGGCCGCGAGCGCCTCCTTCCGTTCCGTGGCGAGTCGCTCCGTGCGCTCGTGGAGCTGGGCGTTCTGCGCCGCGACCGCCAACTGGCTGGCCAGCGCCGAGAGCAGCGCCAACTCGTTCGGCTCGAGCTCGCGGCCGAAGGGGAGGTACACCGTGAGCAGCCCGACGACCTCTTCACGCGCAATGAGCGGCAGGGCAAGGATCGATTCGACCTTGGCCTCGATGACGGCGTCCCGGACGGGCGCGAGGTTCAGATCGGCCTCCGCGTCGGTGACGTGGAGCATGCCCTGGGCCCGGAGCGGCCCGAAGGCGAGCTCGAGCAGGCGCTCGGCCACGGTGAGCTCGGCGGCGGAGTCTCCGCCGGCTTCGTGGCTCAGGCGGTTCCCGTCGCCGAGGTAGATCGCCACCCGCTCCACGCGCAGCAGCTCGGACACGCGTGCGACCGCGGTGTCGATCGTGTGCGCGAGCGAAAGCTCGGCGATCGCCTGGCCGACGACCGTGAGCAGGGCGCTCGATCGTTCGAGCTCGAGCGACGTCCTGCGAGCTCGCTCTCCGGCCCGGAGCGCCTGAGCGGCACGCACGGCGAAGGTGCCGAGTCGGTTCGAGATCGCCTTGCGAAGGCGCCTCGCCGGGACCGAAGACGAGCTGGAGGACTCCGACCACCGGCTGTCCGAGCGTCAGGGTGGCGGTCGTACGGCCGGAGCCGTCGCCGCTCTGCTCGAGCCGCAGCGGCTCGTGCTCGAGCGGGAAGGCGGACTCCGGGCCGCGGGGCGGCCGCCAGTGCCTGGGTCGGCCCCGCGGAGGCGATCAATTCCATCGGCTCCTCGTCCCTGGGCTGCCACAGGAGCGCGGCCTCTGCACCGGACGGCCCGGCAGGCCACGCGAGCGATCTCTTCCGGCCCGCGGCTTCCGTCGAGCGCGGCTCCGAGCGCGTCCCCGGCGAGCAGAAGCGCGCCGTCCGCGCGACCGGCTCCGTTGCCGGAGGCGAATGCTCGGAGCACGAGCCCGACCTGCGAGGCAGCGACCTGGGCGGCCGCCTTGTCAGCGGGCCCGAACGGCTTTCCCGCGCGCAGCAGCTCGACGCTCGCGACTGGCCGGCCTTCCGCAGTGACCGGGACGAGCAGGGCCTCGGCACGCGCGTCCGCGGCGAGCCGCCCTCGCGACGGCCGCCGGAAGCGCCCCTCGCGAGCCGTCGTGGCCAAGGAGCTCCTCGCTCGAGAAGCTCGACCCCGCGAGCTCGGCGGCGAGCGCCTCGGAGCCGCTGACCACGCTCCGTACGTGCAGGGTCCCGGCCCCGTCGGCGACGCGCACCGCGACCGCATTCGCTCCGGCCACAACCGACAGCGCCTCGGCCACGGCCTGCAGCGCTGCATCGAGTGCGTGCTCGCCCGCAGCACGCCGTCCGGCGTCCGCGAGAGCTTCGAGCGCTTGCTCCGAGATGCCTTCCATTTCTCCGGAAAGGTATTCGTCATCGGGCGGTGCCGTACGGCCCGCGCGTTTATGCTGCCCAGTCATGGCCGAGCCGGCCCGCCGCCAGGAACCGGTCGACGAAGCGCTGGAGCTCGATCCGGCCGCCGTCCAGCACGCCTACCAGCTGCACCGGGCGCGTCGGCGCGCGCACCGGAACCGTGAGCGCGAGTCGAAGCGCGCGAACCTCCGGTTCTGGCTCGTCCTCCTCGCCCTCGTCGTCGCCAGCGTCTACCTGAGCATCGTCATCTGGCACCAGATCCAGCGGACGTTCGGCCTCTAGGTGAATATCTGACCGTGGATCCGTCCGAGCCCTATCCGCCTGACCGTCCTGCCCACCGCGAGCACGAGCGCGATCCGCTGCTCATGCTCCCCGGCGGGATCTGGGCGATGGGCGAGCGGCTGACCGCGCTCTCCGGCTTCGTGCTGATGCTCTCTGCGTTCATGGGCTGGTACGCGGGCTCCGACGAGGGCCCGACGATCGCCGTCATCGGCTGGCACACGGGCGTGATCGGCAAGCTCGTCTTCCTGCTCGGCCTCGCCGTCGTCGTCCTCGTCGTGCTGCGCGAGCTCGGGATCGAGCTGCCGGCGACGGTTCCGGAGAGCCTCGTGATCATCGTCCTCGGATCGCTCGCGACGATCCTCGTGCTGGTCCGCGTGATCTCCGTCCCCGACCGCTTCTTCCCCTTCGACGGCCGCGGGATCGGGATCTGGATCGCGCTCATTGCGGCGTTGGGGCTGATCGTCGGCGGGCTTCTACGAGCAGGCGAAGAGCTGTAGCGACCCCGAGCCCGAGCAGCGCGCCGCCGATCACGTCGAGCGGATAGTGCACGCCGTTGTAGACGCGGGAGAAGGCGATGAGCGTGGCGAGGAGAAAGAGGGCCGTCTTGGGGAGCGGCGTCAGCCAGGCGAGCGTGGCGGCGCAGGCGAAGCTCGTCGCGGTATGCCCCGATGGAAAGCTGCCGCTGTGCGGCACCGTCACGAGCGGATGCGGCTCGCTGAAGTGGAGCGGCGGGCGGTCGCGTCCGATCGCCTCGCGCAGCGCGTAGGCCGTGATCTCGGCGACCAGGTCGGCGAGCGTCACGTAGAGGAAGATGGCCGGGCGTTTCCAGAGGAGCGCCGCCAGCGCGGCGATGACCAGCCAGATCAGCCCCTGCGATCCGACATGCGAGAAGCCGATGAACGCGTCGTTCAGCGCGTGCACCCGGTGAGTGACCACCCAGCGCTCGAGCCGTGTGTCAGGCGACACCGGTCTAGGCGTCAGGCAGGGACGAGCTGCTTCGTCGACTCGATCAGCTGCTGCGGGTTGAACGGCTTCCCGATGAAGCCCTGCGCCCCGCGCGAGGTCGCTGCCTTCAGCGAGTCCTCGTCGACCTTCCCGCTGAACATGATCACCGGGATGGCGCCGACCCCGTGGCGCTCGTGCACGCGCCGCAGCATCTCCCAGCCGTCGACCTGGGGCATCATCACGTCGAGCAGGATCAGGTCGGGCGGCTCGTCGTCGAGAGCGCTCAGCCCCTCCTCGGCGTTCGCGGCCTCACGCACCGAGTAGCCCTCCATCTCGAGGTTGACGCGCACGAACTCCCGAAGGCGTTCGTCGTCGTCCACGATCAGGATCAGGCGCCGGCCCTCGCTTCGTCGGGGGGCTGCCGCGCCGCCGCGCTCGAGGAAGTGGTCGAGGTCGCTGCGGCGATACCGCCGGTGGCCGCCGGGGGTGTAGAAGGCCGGAAGCCGGCCCGAGTCCGACCACTTGCGGATCGTGCTCTGGGCCATTCCGAGGTACTTCGCGGCCTGGCCGAGAGTCAGCCAGTCCGGCTCATCTGCCGGCACCGGCATCCGCGCCGCTTGTTCTCGGTCGTCCGCCATGAGGTGAATCTAGCTAAATCTGCAGTTTCCTCTTGTATGGATTTCCAAACTCACGGTGTCGTGGTCACCGTCACGGTGACCGTCTCGGCACTCAGGGTGGCGGGCTCGAGCGTGCGGACGGACGTCTGCGTGCCCGACGGCGCGGAGCTGTCGTCGAAGGTCTGGCCGAGCAAGATCCCGATCGCGAGCACGACGAGAAGCGCCGCGGCACGCAGGAGCCAGCGGCCGACGTGGCGGCGGCGTCTACGCGGGCGCGGCCTCATGGCCGGTAGTCGACGGCCCCGCGGGCGTAGAGGTGGAACGCAGCGTCCTCGACCAGTCCGACCTGGATCGCCCCGGAGCCCGGCGGCAGCACTTCGAGCAGCCAGCGGTCCGCGTCCTTGTAGGCGCCGCGAGCTCGGCGAGCGTGAACGTCTGGCCGACGCGGCGGTTGAGCTCGTCGAGCAGGAGGTCGACCTGGGTGAGGAGCTGCTGATGGAGCGCCTGGTCGCTCGCGTGCTCGCGGAGGCGGCGGTAGCCATCCTCCCACTGGTGGCGGGCGTTCTCGACGGCGACGGTGCTCATTTCGGCTCGATCATAGGCTCGCCCTCGACTGCAGCATTTCTCGGGCCAGAGCGGCTCGATCTCGGCGGCGATCCGCTCGCCGAGCTCGTACCCCGGCCTGGCGAGCGCGAACGCGACATGCGCGTGCAGGCACTTGAGCTGACCGGGGTTCGCCGAGCCGCCGATCCCGAGCGCCAGGGACGAGCCGTCGTCGCGGCCGGTCTTCGCGCCGGCGAGCTCGGCCCGCACGCGCCGCTGCTCCTCGGTTGCGCGCGCGAGGCTCTGCGCGAGAACGGGGTCGCGCCCCGCCTCCTCGCTCCAGCGCTCGACTCCGCC
Organism: uncultured Actinomycetes bacterium; assembly: GCA_963790695.1. GTDB lineage: Bacteria > Actinomycetota > Thermoleophilia > Gaiellales > Gaiellaceae > VAXT01. Next base: position 210,239 of record CAWBPX010000002.1, read on the forward strand.
GGCCGCTTCGAGCCGGGAGATCGCGGCCACGAGATGGCGGCACGTCACCCAGTACGTCGTCGGGAAGGGCTCGCCGCTCGGGTCGTACGGCGACTGCTCGGTGACGGCCGGACGTCCGAACGGGCAGCGCACTGCGACCCGGCGAAACGCGCGCGGCGGCCTGCCGAGCTGTCTGGCGACGATCCCAGGATCGTCCATGGCGAGGAGGTTAGTGAGCCGGCTGCTCGTGGTGGCGCCGCCACGACCCGATGCCCTTGACGATGAAGAGGCGCTCACCGGGCTTCACATACCCGAGCCGGCGTGCTTCACGCGTCAGGGCCTGCGGGGTGTCCATGTCCGCGAGGCGCCGCTCGAGCCGCAGCTTCTGCGCCCGGAGCTGACGAACCTCCTCCGTGCGCTGCGAGAGCGTGTCTCTCGTGGAGAAGTAGCTCCGCAGCGGCTGCGAGTAGAGGAACGCGATGAACGCGAGGACGACCAGCGCGAGCCAGCGGAGCAGGAAGCGACCGCGCGGAATGCGCTTCTTCGTGCGACGGGCCATCTCGGCCGTGTCTTCGCGGCCGAGCCGTGCCGTCCTCTCGACTAGGCGAGGTCGACTTTGATCACATCGGTCGTGCCGGGCAGGTTCACCGCGGTTCCCGCCGTGATCACGACGAGGTCGCCCTCCGAGACGTAGCCCTCGGCCCGCGCCGCCTCGATCGACTTCGCCCACAGGTCCTCGACGTCGGTCGCCTCGAGGACCGGGATCGGGGTCACGCCCCACTCCAGCGCCATCTGGCGGAGCGCGTAGTCGTGGTGCGAGAGCGCGAGGATCTGGCGCCGGGGCCTGAGCCGTGCGACCGCGGAGGCCGTCCGCCCGGTGAACGTCGGGACGAGCAGCGCCTTGGCCCCGAGCGCCTCGGCGATGTCGCAGGCGGCGTTCGACACCGCCTGGCCCGCGGTCGGCTCCTCGTGGGCCTGCGGGAGCTCGTGGCGGTAGTCGATGCTCGGCTCGACGGCCCGCGCGATGCGGTCCATGTACGCGACCGCCTCGACGGGAAAGTCGCCGAGCGCGGTCTCTGCGGAGAGCATCAGCGCCGAGCTTCCGTCGAGGACCGCATTCGCTACGTCGCTCGCCTCGGCGCGCGTCGGGTCCGCGTGGTGGATCATCGACTCGAGCATCTGCGTGGCGGTGATCACCGGCTTGGCCCGGTCGAGCGCGGCCAGGATGATGCGCTTCTGGAGGAGCGGGACGAGCGCCGGCCCGATCTCGACCCCCAGGTCGCCGCGGGCGACCATCACCGAGTCGGTCTCGCGGAGGATGTCGTCGAGCGCGTCGACGGCCTCCGCCTTCTCGATCTTGGCGATCACGAGCGCGTGGTTGCCAGTGGCGTCGATCAGCTCCTTCAGGTCACGCACGTCGGCGGCCGAGCGCACGAACGAGAGCGCGACGAAATCCACGCCGAGGTCCAGGGCGAAGTCGAGGTCGTCCATGTCCTTGCGCGTGAGCGACGGGATCGGAACCGGGACGCCCGGGACGTTCACGCCCTTGTGCGACGCAACGACACCGCCGGTGACGACGGAGCAGCGCGCCCGTCCACGCTCCACCGACTCGACGCGCAGGCGGATGAGCCCGTCGTCGATGAGGATGTCGTGACCGCGCTGGAGCACCTCGCCGACCGCGGTCGGGCTGACCGGAAGCTCGCCGTCGCGCGCCGACTCTTCGGCCGCGACGATGACTTCCTCGCCGCGGTCGAGCGTCACGGGCTCCGCGAGCTCGCCGATCCGGACCTTTGGTCCCTGGAGATCGGCGATCACGGCGATCGGCCGGTCGACCTCCTGCGCGACTTCGCGCACGAGCGCCACGGACTTCGCGTGGTCCTCGTGCGTGCCGTGCGAGAAGTTGAGGCGCGCGACGTCCATGCCCGCGCGCGCGAGCTCCAGCACCATCTCCTTCGAGGACGACGCGGGGCCGAGTGTGGCCACGATCTTCGTCCGGCGAGGCAGCTCGGCGGACATGAGGCTCAGACTACCGAGAGGGTCGGGCGAAGGCGTCCCAGCCGGGATAGACCGCCTCGTCGCCGAGCTCCTCCTCGATGCGGAGGAGCTGGTTGTACTTCGCGACGCGGTCGCTGCGGGAGGGCGCGCCGGTCTTGATCTGGCCCGAGTTCGTCGCCACGGCCAAGTCTGCGATGGTCGTGTCCTCGGTCTCCCCGGAGCGATGGGACATGACGACCCCGAACCCGGCCGAGCGGGCGAGGGCGATCGCGTCGAGCGTCTCGGTCAGCGTCCCGATCTGGTTGACCTTGATCAGGATCGCGTTCGCGGCGGCCTCGTCGATTCCGCGCTGGAGCCGTTCGACGTTCGTGACGAACAGGTCGTCGCCGACGAGCTGCACGTTCTCTCCGAGACGCTCGGTGAGGGCCTTCCAGGCCTCCCAGTCGTCTTCCGCGGCGCCGTCCTCGATGGACACGATGGGGAATCGCTCGACGAGCCCGGCCCAGTAGCCCGGTAGGTCGGCGGATGCCTCCTCGCGGCCCTCGAAGGTGTACTTGTCGTCGGCGTAGAGCTCGCTCATCGCCGGGTCGAGCGCGATCCGAACGCGGTCCGCATGACCGGCCCGCTCGATCGCGACGAGCACCCGCTCGATCGCGTCCTCGCTCGACGGGAAGTTGGGCGCGAAGCCGCCCTCGTCGCCGACGGCCGTCGACATCCCTTCCTCCTCGAGCAGCTTCTTCAGCGTGTGGAAGACCTCGACCGCGATTCGGAGCCCCTCGGAGAACGTCTCCGCCCCGCCAGGGACGATCATGAACTCCTGCAGGTCGAGCGAGTTGTCCGCGTGCGCGCCGCCGTTGACGACGTTCAGCATCGGCACCGGTAAGACGTGCGCCTCCGCCCCGCCGACCCAGCGGTAGAGCGGCAGGCCGGCGGCCGCGGCGGCCGCCTTGGCCGAGGCGAGCGACGCGCCGAGGATCGCGTTCGCACCGAGTCGCGACTTGTTCTTCGTGCCGTCGAGCATGACGAGCGCTGCGTCGATCGAGCTCTGCTCCGCGGCGTCGAGCCCGATCAGGGCCGGCGCGATTTCCGCGCGCACGTTGTCGACCGCCTTCAGCACGCCCTTGCCCAGCCACGCGCCGGGATCGCCGTCGCGCAGCTCCACCGCCTCGAACTGGCCCGTCGACGCACCGGACGGCACAGCGGCGCGCCCGACCTCGCCCGAGTCGACCTCGACCTCGACCTCGACCGTCGGGTTCCCTCGCGAGTCGAGAATCTGCCGCGCCCGAACCGCAGCGATCTGGGAGCTCACCGCATTGCCTCCTTTGCAGCGTCGAAGTAGCGATCCTGCTCGTCGAGCGGAAGCTCGGCGAAGACGTGCCCATCATCGTTCGCCAGCTGCTCCGCGCGCTCGACCCTACCGGCGAAGCGCCTGGCCATCGAGCGCAATGCGAGCTCGGGGTCGACGTTCAGCCGCCTCGCCACGTTGACGGCCGAGAAGAGCACGTCGCCGACCTCCTCGAACACGTGCGGATCCGGCTCCGACTCCGGCGCGGGCTCTCCGGCCTCCGCGAGCGCCTCCTTCAGCTCACGCAGCTCGTCGTCGAGGTCGGCGAGCGCCCCGCCCGTATCCGGGTACTCGAAGTCGATCGCGGCCGCGCGGCGCTGGAGCTTCCGCGCGTAGAGCAGAGCCGGGAGGGATTCCGGGACGTCGTGGAAGATCCCCTCGCGGCCCTCGTTCTCGGTCTTGATCTTCTCCCAGTTCTCGCGAACGCGTCCGGCCGTCCGGGCCTCGGTGTCGCCGAAGACGTGCGGATGCCTGCGAACGAGCTTCTCGTGGACGCCACGCGCAGCCTGCTCGAGATCGCCTTGCCCCTGCTCCTCGAGCAGGAGCGCCAGGAAGTAGACCTGGAAGAGCAGGTCGCCGAGCTCGTCCAGGAGCTTCTCGGGCCGGTCTGCCATGGCCGCGTCGGCGACCTCGTACGCCTCTTCGACCGTGTGCGGGACGATCGTCCGCGCGGTCTGCTCGCGGTCCCAGGGACAGTCGCGCCGCAGGCGCTTGGTCAGCTCTTGCAGCTCGAGGAGCGAGTCCGCGAGCGACAACTGCGCTATTTCGAGGTGGTGGTGGCCGCGCCCGTGGTCGCCGGCGGCTCGTAGCCGACCTGGTACGACGTCTTCGACTGGAAGTCCTTCGACGTGTTGTCGACCCACTTGCGCATCTCATCCTGCTTCTTCTGCTGCAGGAGCTGCTGGCGGATCGCGGTTCTGACCTCCGACAGCTTCGTCACCGACTGCTTCTTGGTCGGCGTGAGGGCCTCGATGACGTGCCAGCCGTACGTCGTTTTCACGGGTTGGCCGATCTCATGCGGCTTGAGCGCGAAGGCGACCTTGTCGAACTCGGGCACCTGGCGACCCTTCGAGATCGTCATCTTGCCGCCGGAGTCCTTGGAGCTCGGGTCGGTCGAGTACTTCTTGGCGAGCGCGGCGAAGTTCCCGCCGTGCGTCACCTGCTGGTAGATCTGGTCGGCGAGCGCCTTCTTCTTGACGAGGATATGGCGCACGTCGCGGCTCGCCGGCTGCACGTACTGCTGCTTGTTCTTCTTGTAGTACGAGTCGATGTCCTTGTCGGAGACCTTGACGTCGGCGGTGACCTTCTCGTAGATCTTGTTCTGGATCACACTGGCGCGGACGTCGTCCCGAACCTGGTCCATCGTCAGGTTCTGCTTCTTGAGCTCGCCCTCGAACTTCTTCTCGCACGTCGAGTCGCACTTGCCGCTCTTGCCGAAATACTGCGACTTGATCGTCGACAGCTGCTTGTCCACGTCCGCGTCCGTGACCTTCAGGTCCATCTGGTCGGCTTCCTGCTCGAACTCGGCGCGTTGCACGAGGAACTGCATCGCCTGCTTGCGAAGCGCGATGTACTGCGTCGTGCCTGCGGGCGGGAACTTCTGCTTGTTCGCCTGGTAGTTCTTCTTCGCCTGGTTGATCAGCCGGTCGAACTGGTCCTTCGAGATCGTCTGATCGCCGACGACAGCGACGTCGTTCGCTCCGACTGCCTGTTTGTCACTCCCGCAGCCGGAAGCGACCAGAACGCCGAAGACGGCGACCGTGAAGAGGGCGATTAAACGTGTCTTTCTCATGAAAAGAGCGCCATTTGCAGCAGGTTTCGCTAAGCTGCCCGGCGCGTTTCGAGTATAGCATCGACCAATTGCAAGGCTTCCGGAAACTGCTCGTGCTTAACCGAAACTTCATTTCGGGCCGATCGGTAGACCGCAGTGTCGACGCGATCGCGCAGCGCCCGGAGCTCCTCTGAGCCGAGGACGAGCGGGCCGACGGTCGACGTTCCGCCTCTGAACACGAGGTAGTCGGCGCCGAGCTGCGCGAGCTTGAGCTTCGCCGCCTGGATCGCGAACAGGTTCTCGACCGGCTCGGGCAGCGGGCCGCAGCGGTCGACGGTCGCGGCCTCGAGCTCGCGGAGCTCGTCCTCGGTCTCGGTCAGCGCGAGACGGCGGTGGAGGTCGATCTTCTGCGCCTCGGCGGGGATGTACTCCGCCGGGACGTAGGCATCGATGCGCGCATCGACGCGCACCGGGCGGCCCACGGTTCTTCGCTCGCCGGCCAGCTCGGCGACGGCCTCGCCGAGCAGCTCGACGTAGAGCTCGAAGCCGAGCGCGGCCAGGTGCCCGTGCTGCTCGGCCCCGAGGAGCTCGCCCGCGCCGCGGATCTCCAGATCGCGCATCGCAATCGCGAAGCCGGCGCCGAGCTCGGTGTGGTCGGCGAGCGTCGCCAGCCGGGCGCGCGCCTCCGCGGTCAGCTCGGACGCGTCCGGATAGAACAGGTATGCGTGCGCGAGCAGATCGGAGCGACCCACTCGCCCGCGGATCTGGTAGAGCTGGGCGAGCCCGAGCGCATCGGCCCGCTCCACGATCAGCGTGTTCGCCTGCGGGATGTCGAGGCCGGACTCGATGATCGTCGTCGAGACGAGCACGTCCGCGTCTCCGCGCAGGAAGGAGAGCATCTTCTCCTCGAGCTCTCGCTCGCGCATCTGCCCGTGGCCGACTGCGACACGGAGCTTGGGCACGAGCTGGCGAATGCGGTCGGCGGCCATCTCGATCGTCTCCACACGGTTGTGGAGGTAGAAGGACTGGCCTCCGCGCTCGACCTCGCGCTCCAGGGCGCTCTTGACGAGCTCCTCGTCGTACTCGCCCACGTGCGTGCGGATCGGGCGGCGGCCTTCCGGAGGCGTCTCGATGATCGAGATGTCGCGCAGGCCGGAGAGCGACATGTGCAGCGTGCGCGGGATCGGCGTCGCGGTCAGTGAGAGGACGTCGACCTCCAGCCGCAGCGAGCGCAGGAGCTCCTTCTGGGCGACGCCGAAGCGCTGTTCCTCGTCGACGATCACGAGGCCGAGCTCCTTCGGGATCACGTCGCGGGAGAGGACTCTGTGCGTGCCGATCAGGACATCGACCTTCCCGGCCTGGAAGTCGGCAAGGATTCGCTTTACGTCGGCCGGCTTGCGGAAGCGCGAGACCATCTCCACGGTGACCGGGAAGTCGCGATAGCGCTCCCTGAAGGTGTTCCAGTGCTGCTGTGCCAGGACGGTCGTCGGGACGAGCATCAGCGTCTGCTTGCCGTTGAGCGCGGCGGCGAACGCGGCGCGGACGGCAACCTCCGTCTTGCCGAAGCCGACGTCGCCGCAGACGAGCCGGTCCATCGGCCGCGGCGCTTCGAGGTCCTCCTTGACGGCCTCGATCGCCGCGGCCTGGTCGGGCGTCTCGCGGTAGGGGAACGACGTCTCGAGCCGCTCGAGCCACTCCTGGGAGAGGTCGAACGAGATTCCCTGCGCGTTCTGACGGCGTGCGTAGAGCTGCAAGAGCTCCCCGGCGAGCTCGCGAATCGCGGTGCGGGCGCGGTTCTTGAGGTTCTGCCAGGCAGTGCCGCCGAGCTTCGAGAGCGTCGGCGCCTTCGCGTCGGCGCCGATGTAGCGCGAGACCTTGCCGATCTGCTCGTGCGGGACGTAGAGGCGGTCCTCTCCGCGGAACGCGAGCTGAAGGTAGTCGCGCGTGATGCCCGCGACTTCTCTCGTCTCGAAGCCGAGCAGCTTGCCGACGCCGTGGTCCTCGTGGACGACGTAGTCGCCGGTGCGGAGCTCGGCGAAGGACTGGAGCGCGCGGCCGGCCGGTGCTGCTCGTCCGCGCGTGCGGCGGCGGAACACCTGCGTGTCGGGCAGTAGCGCGATGCCGAGGTCGCGCCAGACGAAGCCGCGGCGCGCCGGGCTGACCGCGAACAGGAGCTCTGCCTCGTTCGGGAGCTCGGCGCCCTCGCCGATGAGGCGCGCGTCGACGCGACGCACCAGGTTCTGGGTTCTGAGCGCCTCGCCCTGGTGCGGGAAGGCGACGACGGTGCGCAGGCCTCCGCGGACGAAGGCTCGCAGCTCGGTCTTCGGCCTCGGAGAGCCCGCGCGCCGCGATCGCGGGCTGCTGCGCCTCGAAGGCGAACGGCTGGCCCGCCGGGAGCGGGTCGAGCTCGACCGCACGGCTCAGGTCGACCGGCCGGAGGTCCTCCTCCGCCCAGACCTCCCGGACGTCGTTGGGCTGCCAGACGAAATCGGGCCCGCGGGGGATCGGCACGACGAGGTCGTCGGGGATCGGCGGGGGCGCGTTCTCGTCTTCGTCGTCCGCGAGCGTCGGCTCGACGAGGTCGACGCGGCGATCGGCGGCCGGGTAGATGGTCGCCTTGCTCGAGCGGGTGGAGCGTTCGCTGCGTGAAGGGCGAGAAGGCGCGGATGCTCTCGATCTCGTCGCCGAAGAGCTCGATGCGGAGCGGCTCGCGGCCGGTCGTCGGGTAGACGTCGACGATGCCGCCGCGAAGCGCGAACTGGCCGCGCTCCTGGGCTTGGTCGACGCGCTCGTAGCCGGCGAGCGCGATCCGTTCGGCGAGGGCGTCGATTCCCGGCTCGTCGCCCGGCCGGATCAGCACCGGCTCGGGGCGCGCTCCGGCTGGAGGCATGCCTTCGGCGAGCGCCGAGGCGGACGCGCTGACGAGGCCGCCGGCCGCGAGGACGTCGAGCGCGCGAGCCCGCTCGCCGACGAGGTGCGGCGGTGGCTCGAGCCCCGAGCTCCAGCTGACGCCGCGGCTCGGGAGGAGCGCTACCCGGTCGTCGCCGAGGAACCACGCGGCCGCTTCGGCGATGTCCCGTGCGTCCGCGTCCTCGGGGGCCAGGATGACGAGCGGCCTGCCGAGCTCCTCGTGGAGCGCCGCGACGAGGAGCGGGAGCGCAGGCTCGGAGACGCGGGCGCGCGTGTCGGGGAGCTGTTCCAGGAACGCGCGGAAGCGCTCGCTGTCGGCGAGCTCGCGGATGAACGGGTACAGGACAGGCCGGTCCATGACGAGCGACGGAACCGGAGTTCCGCGGCCACGGACTTTACCGGGGCGGCGGCGCTCCGCTTCGGCGCGGGTCCCATCCCTAGCCCCCACCCACCCACGGGGTGGTTCAGGGTAGGCGGGCGGGTGTGACGCGGGGGTGCCGGATCTGGGTCAATTGAAGCGCTGCTGCGCCGGCTCGACGCCCTCCGCCGCGATCGTCTCGACCGCGTCCGCCGCACGCGAGATCAGCGCTTCCACGTCCTGCTCGGGATCGAACCGCGACAGCACGTAGTCCGCAACCGGTCGCCGATCTCCGCGACCCGGACGGCCCACGCCGATTCGCAGCCGCAGGAAGTCCTGCGTGCCGAGCGTCTCCGCTATCGAGCGCAGCCCGTTGTGTCCCGCGAGCCCTCCGCCCATGCGCGCCTGGAGCCGTCCCGACTCGAGGTCGACGTCGTCGTGTGCGATCAGAAGCGCCTCCGGGTCGACCTTGAAGAACCGCTGCGCCGCCGAGATCGACTTCCCGGAGACGTTCATGTACGTCTCCGGCTTGAGCAGCGCCAGCCGCAGTCCGTCCAGGCGTACCTCGGCCAGCTGCCCGTCGAACTTCGACCGGAACGACCCGCCGTGCCGGCGCGCCAGCTCGTCGATCACCATCCAGCCCGCGTTGTGCCGCGTGTGCTCGTACTCGCGCCCGGGATTGCCGAGCCCCGCGACGAGCAGGTCGAGCGTCGAGGCCTCCTCGCCCCGCCGCCGAAACAGGCGCACGGGCTAGCCCTCGGTCTGCTCTTCGCCGCCGGCGTCGGCCGGGGCCTCGCCCTCGGCGGCAGGCTCCTCGCCCTCGGGCGCCTCTTCGCCCTCCGGCACCTCGCCCTCGGGCAGCTCGCCCTCTTCGAGCTCCTCTCCTCGACCTCGGGCTCGACGATCACCGTCGGCGCGCTGACGGTGGCGAGAACGGTCTCCTCAGGATCGTCCAGGTACGTGACGCCCTCGATCGCGGGCAGGTCGACGAGGCGCAGCGAGTCGCCGACCGCCATCCCGCTCACGTCGAGCTCGAGGTGATCCGGAATCTCGAGCGGCAGCGCCTCGACGCGGATCTCGCGCTGCACCTGCGAGAGCACGCCGCCCTCTTTCACGCCGACGGACTCGCCGACGAGATCGACCGACACGGTCGCCTGGATCGGCTGGTCGAGCCGCACCTCGTGCAGGTCGATGTGCGCGAGGCGTCCGCTCGGAACTTCCTGCTGGTAGTCCTTGAGCACAGCCGGATGCGTCGTCTTCTGACCGGCGAGGACGACGTCGAGGATCGCGTGCAGGCCGGAGTCGCCCGACAGCGCGCGCCGAAGCTCGCGTTCGGGCACGCAGAACGGGTGCGGCGCCTTGCCGCGCCCATAGAGGACGCCGGGCACGAGACCCTGGTTGCGCAGGCGCCGCGAGTCCGCAGAACCGCGGCTCTCGCGCTCGGTGACTTCCAGCTTCATGCGTTCGCCGGCCATCTCGGCGGCGAAGTGTAGCCAGAAGACCGCTTACTTCTTGATGTGCAGGTCGATCCCGAGCAGGATCAGCGGCCAGAGGACGACCGCGAGGATCGCGGACAGGATCAGCCGGATCGTGTCGAGGTGCTTGAAGTAATGGTGCGACGCGGCGACCGCGACGCCGATGACCAGGTAGACGAGCCCGAGGAAGCTCGATCGGAACATTCTTTCGGGTGTACCCCGATCCCCGGGCGCCGGAAACTACGACTAGAAAAGCTGGTTTTCGCCCGCGAAGATCGCGGACACCGACTCGTCGCCGAAGACGTTCATGATCGTCTCGGCCAGGAGCCGCGACACCGGGAGCACGTCCACGTTCGCCGGGCGGTTGACCGGGTCGATCGCGACCGTGTCGGTCACCGTCACGAGCGCCAGGTTGCTGTCGGAGATCTTCTCGAACGCGTCGCCGGAGAAGAGACCGTGGGTCGCGCACGCGTAGACCTCGGTCGCCCCGGCCTCGCGCAGCGCGGCCGCCCCGGCGATCAGCGTCCCGCCGGTGAGGATCATGTCGTCGCTCAGGATCGCGACCTTGCCCTTCACGTCGCCGATCACCTCGGTCACCTCGGCCCTGTCGTGCTCCGGCCGAGCCTTGTTCATGATCGCGAGGTCGCCGTCGAGCATCTGGCCGAAGCGACGCGCCATCTTCACGCGCCCCGCGTCCGGGGAGACCGCGACGACCTTCTCGCCGAACAGGCCCTTGTCCCGGTAGTACTGCGCGAAGAGCGGGAGCGCGGTCATGTGGTCGACCGGCAGTGAGAAGAAGCCCTGGATCTGGCCGGCGTGGAGGTCCATCGTCAGCACGCGGTCGACGCCCGCGACCTCGAGCATGTCCGCCACGAGCTTCGCCGTGATCGGCTCCCGCGGCTTCGACTTCTTGTCCTGGCGCGTGTACGGGAACCACGGGACGACGGCGGTGATCCGCTTCGCCGAGGCGAGCTTGGCGGCCTGGACCATGATCAGGAGCTCGACGAGGTGGTCGTTGACCGGCGGGCTCCCCGACTGGACGATGAACACGTCGGCTCCGCGAATCGACTCGCCGTAGCGGCAGTACGTCTCGTCGTTGGCGAACGTCTTCAGCGAGACCTCGCCCAGCTCGACGCCGAGCTGGCGCCCGATGTCCTCCGCGAGCGGCCGGTTCGAGCGGCCCGAGAAGAGCATGAGCCGCTTCATCGGCCCGAGCTCGATGATCTTGTCCGGGCTGGGCACCGCGCCGGTCGCCGGAGCTTCGAGGCCGGGCAGCTGGGTCAGCTCAGTCGTGGTGCTTTCGATCGGCATAGCCCTCTTTCGTGACTTGTCTGCTTCGGGCGACTGCGAGCGCCCCCGACGGGACGTTCTTCGTGACGACAGAGCCCGCAGCGACCCAAGCGTCGTCGCCAATCGTGACCGGAGCAACGAACACATTGTCGCTGCCCGTGTGGACGTTACGGCCGATCTCCGTGCGGAACTTCCCGGGCCCGAGCTCGGGGCGGTAGTTGGCCGTGATCGCGCCCGCGCCGATGTTCGTGCCTTCCCCGACGTCGGCATCGCCGATGTACGAGAGGTGAGGGACTTTCGCGCGTTCTCCGATGCGCGAGTTCTTGATCTCCACGAATGTGCCCGCCTTCGCTCCGGCCTCGAGGTGGGTGCCTGGGCGAAGGTAACAGAACGGCCCGACCATCGCTCCGGGGCCGATCACGGCGTCGACGACGACCGCGTGCGGGCCCACGTTCGCGCCCGCGGCGATCTTCGACTTGCCGTTGATCACGGTGAACGGATGGATGGTCGCGTCGGGCTCGATCTCGACATCGGGCTCGATCCAGGTGGTCTGCGGGTCGACGATCGTGACCCCGGCGAGCATGTGCTCGTGGTTGATCCGGGCGCGGAGAGCCGCGGCCGCCTCGGCGAGCTCGGCGCGCGTGTTCACGCCTTCGGCCTCGAGCGGATCCGGTGCGACATACGCGGCGACACGATCGCCATTCTCGACCAGAACGCGCACGGCGTCGGTGAGGTACAGCTCGCCCTGCTCGTTCCCGGTGTCGAGCTGCTGGAGCGCGGGCCACACGCGGTTGGCGTCGAAGACGTAGATCGAGGAATTGACCTCGTCGACCGCGAGCTCATCCGGAGAGGCGTCGCCCGCTTCGATGATCGCGCGGACGGAGCCGTCGTCTCCGCGGAGGACGCGCCCGTACTCCCGCGGGTCCTCGGGGCGGAAGGAGAGGACGGTCGCAGCGGCGTCCTCGCGCCGGTGGGTCGCCAGCAGCTCGCGGAGGGCATCCGGGCTCACGGCGGGGGCGTCTCCGCTCAGGACGAGGAGGTCGCCGGCGAAACCGTCCAGCGCTGCGTGCGCGGCGGCCATCGCGTCGCCCGTGCCGCGCGGCTCGGACTGGATTGCGACCGTCAGCCCGTCGAGCTCGCTTGCGCCCTGCGGCGAGGTGACGACGACGAGCGGGTCCGCGTCCACACCGCGTGCGGCCTCGACCACCCAGTCGACCATTCGCCTGCCGAGCAGCCGGTGGAAGTGCTTCGGCGTGCTCGACTTCATCCGCGTGCCGAGGCCGCCGGCGAGCACGACTGCTGCTGGTCTCTGGGTCATGGGACGCAAAGTGCTGGGGCGCCAGGATTCGAACCTGGGATCACGGGACCAAAACCCGTTGCCTTACCGCTTGGCTACGCCCCAAAGGGAAGATGAATCTTAACCGCGTCGCGTCAGAAGAAGCGCGAGCGCGAGGAGCGCGAGGATGGCCACGCCGATCAGGGCGAGGGTGCCGACGAGGATCGCGAGGAGCGGGACGAGCATCACGAGCGCCTGCGACACGGCGGCGATCCACGCGGCCTCGCGGACGGCCTGCGGGCGCAGGCGATGGCCGAGCCAGAAGTAGCCGAGCACGACGACGGCGGCGATCGCGAGCGTGAGCAGCCGCGGGATCGCGCCGACGAGGAAGAGGACGCCTTCGACGACCGCGATCCAGAACGCGATCGCCAGGCGTCGCTCTCGGAGCCAGCGCCTCGGGCCGCTCTCTCGATGTTCGATGACCGAGGGCTCGAGCATGCGGCAACGCTACCAAGCAGGTTGCGCCAGCCAGGTCGCCCCGTGGGAGGCCATTTGCTCGCGCGCCTCGACCGCGCGTTCTCGATCGGCGAAGAGGCCGTAGACGACCGGCCCCGCTCCAGAAACGTCTGCCCTGAACGCGCCCGCGCCGCGAAGCTCGTGCGCGATCGGAGACGAGGCCAGGTCGTTCGGGGGGAGCGCGGCTAGATCCTGCGCCTCGAGGGCGGCCAGGAGCGCCTGGCGTCGGTCCTCGAAACCCGCCTCCCCGTCGAACGCGTCGTACACAGCCTTCGTCGAGACCTTCCGTGCACCCGTCGGAAGGACCAGCACGACCCAGTAGTCCTGCGGGAGCGTGAGCTGAGAGAGAGCCGCGCCACTTCCACGACCCAGCTGCGGGCCTTCTCGCAGGAAGAACGGGACATCGGAGCCGAGCCCGAGCGCGAGCCCGTGCAGCGCCCTCGGCCCGAGAGGCTCGTCGAGGAGTCTGGTTCGCCAGGCGGAGCGTCGTTGCGGCATCCGAGCTTCCTCCCCCAGGCCTGCAGCCACCGGGATCCGCTTTTCGATCTGCACCTTGGCCGTGACGCCGATGCACGCGAAGAGCCTCCCGGATCAGCGTGTCCTCGGCGAAGCCCTCGATCTCCGTCCTCTCCGCCGCTTCGAGCTCGATCTCGTCGCTCAGGTCGACTCGCTGGAGCACGGTGGCGATCTCGTGCAATCCGTCAGGCCGGCGCGGGCCGACGGCGAGCGCGAGGTTGATCTTCGCGTGCGCCTTCATCGAAGCGCCCGCTCCAGCGCGACGAACTCGGGCGGATCGAGCGCCTCTGCCCGGACATCCGGCTCGCGCCCGATCGCGGATCAGCGCCTCGACCGCCTCTGGCCGCGACGCGAGACCCGAGAGCTCGAGCGAGTTCGGCAGGGTCTTTCGCCGGTGCGCGAACCCAGCCTCGACGAGGCGCTTCACGTCGGCGAACTCAGCCGGGAGCTCGGTCCTCCGAAAGGCGACGAGCGCGGAGTCGACGTTCGGCTGCGGACGGAACACCGTCCGTCGAGACCGGATGGAACCCGGTTCGCTCGGTCGCGAGCTGGACCAGGACCGAGACGGCGCCGTATGCCTTCGTCCGCGGCTGCGGCGAACAGCCGGTCGGCGACCTCGCGCTGAACCATGACCGTCCAGTGCCCGACGCTCGGCAGGCGGTCGAGGCTCTCGACGATGAGCGGCGTCGCGACGTTGTAGGGAAGGTTCGAGACGAACTTCGTCGGCTCGAGGGCTGCGAGATCGAGCCGCATGGCGTCGCCGAAGTGGAGCTCGACGTTGCTGCGGGCGGCAAGCCGTTCGCGGAGGGGCGTCTCGAGCGAGCGATCGAGCTCGACTGCGTGCACCCGGGCGACCCGCTCGGCGAGATAGTCGGTGAGGACGCCGAGCCCGGGACCGACTTCGAGCACGACGTCGTCGGCGCCCAGGTCGGCCAGGCGGCCGATGACGCCGAGGATGTTCTCGTCGACGAGGAAGTGCTGCCCGAGGTCTCGTTTCGGAGAGACCGGAAGCTTCACGGAAGTGAGAACGCGGCGGTCGCGTTCGCGTCGATCTGCGCCGCGAGCTCGTCGGCGTCGCCTCCCCGCGCTTTCGCGAGCTCCGCGATCGTCAGGACGACGTTCGCCGGCTCGTTCGGGCGACCGCGCCGCGTCTGGGGCGCGAGATAGGGGCTGTCCGTCTCGGCCAGGATCCGCTCGGCTGGGACCTGCGCGGCTGCCGCGCGGAGGTCGCCTGCCTTCGGAAAGGTCACGTTGCCGGCGAAGGAGACGTAGTAGCCGCGGTCGACCACCGTCTGCAGGAGGCCAGGCGACGAGAAGCAGTGCATGACGACGGTGCCGTCGAAGCCGGCCAGGACGTCGGCCGTGTCCGCGTCCGCCTCGCGAGTGTGGATGACGACCGGCTTGCCGAGCTCCGCCGCCAGGTCGAGCTGCGCCTCGAAGAGCTTCCGCTGCCGGTCGCGGCGCGCCGCGGTCACGGAAGTAGTCGAGGCCCGTCTCCCCCACGGCGACGGCCTTGTCGTCCTCGAGCAGGTTCCGTAGCTCGTCGACGCGGCCGGCTTCCGGCTCGCCCGCTTGATGCGGGTCGATGCCGAGCGCTGCGAAGACCTCTTCGTGGAGCTGCGCGAGCTCGAGCGCCGCCCGGCACGACTCGATCCCGGTGCCGACGGTCACGATCCGGTCGACGCCGACGGAGCGGGCGCGGCGGATCAGCGCGGACGGACGGTCGGCGCAGGCGTCGAGGTGCGCGTGGGTGTCGATCACTCGGTGGCGGCCGCGTGCTCTTGCATCCTCGCGAGCTCCTCTGACACGACGGTGTCCGGATCGAGCTTCTTGAAGAGCGGGCGCGGCTTGGCAAGGGTCTGGCCGGGCGGAAGCTCCCGCGGCGCCCACTCGCCGACCGACGACTCGTAGTCGCCCGTGAGCACCTCGTGCACGTCGTCGCCCTCGCCGGCCTCGCGGATCTCGAGCGGCCCCGCGATCGTGCCCTCGAAACCGAGCAGCTCGTGGACGGCCTGGGACGAGAACGGCAGGAACGGCGAGAAGATCGTCTTCAGGTTGTCGACGGCCTGCAGCGCGACGTAGAGGACGGTGCCGGCGCGCTCGCGATCCGACTCGATGAGCGCCCAGGGCTCCTGCTCGTTCGTATACCGGTTGACGAGCGTGGCGAGCCTCATCGCCTCGCCGAGCGCGGCCTTGAACCGGGCGGACTCGATCAGGTGGCCGACCGTGTCGAAGCCGGCCTGGATCGCCTCGAGGAGCTCCTCGTCCTGCACGGTCAGCTCGCCGGGCTCGGGGACGGCCCCGAAGTTCTTGTACGCCGACGTCAACGTCCGGTTGACGAGGTTGCCCCAGTTCGCGACCAGCTCGTCGTTGTTGCGCCGGACGAACTCGGACCACGTGAAGTCGCTGTCCTGGGTCTCCGGGCCGGCAGCCGTCAGGAAGTAGCGCAGCGGATCCGGGTCGTAGCGGCTGAGGAAGTCGCCGACGGCGATCGACACGCCGCGGCTGACGCTGAACTGCTTGCCCTCCATGGTCAGGAACTCGCTCGCCACGACGTCGTAGGGCATCGTCAGCGGCCCCTTGCCCGCGCCCAGCTCGCCGCCCTCGCCGTAGCCGAGAAGGATGCTCGTCCAGATCACCGTGTGGAAGACGATGTTGTCCTTGCCCATGAAGTACACGTGCCGGGCTTCGGGGTTCTGCCACCAGTCGCGCCAGGCATCCGGGGTCCCGCGGTTCGCCGCCCATTCGACCGCCGCCGAGAGGTAGCCGATGACCGCGTCGAACCAGACGTAGATCCGCTTGTCGTCCCGACTTGCGTACTCCTCCGGCACCGGGATCGGCACGCCCCAGTCGAGGTCGCGCGTGATCGGCCGCGGCTTGACGTCCTTGAGCAGCCCGAGCGAGAAGTTCCGCACGTTCGCGCGCCAGTGCCGCTGCCCCTCGATCCACTCGGTCAGCTGCTCGGCGAACGCCGGAAGATCGAGGAACAGGTGGTTCGTCTCCTTGAAGACAGGCGTCGTCCCGTCGATCTTCGACCGAGGGTCGATCAGGTCGATCGGGTCGAGCTGGTTCCCGCAGTTGTCGCACTGGTCGCCGCGGGCCGACTCGAACCCGCAGATCGGGCAGGTGCCCTCGATGTAGCGGTCGGGGAGCGTATGACCGGTCGTAGCGGAGAACGCTCCCATCGCCGTCTTCTCGAAGATGTAGCCCTTCTCGTAGAGCGTGCGAAACATGTCCTGGACGACCCGGTAGTGATTGGCCGTCGTCGTACGTGTGAACAGGTCGTACGACAGCCCGAGGTCGAGCAGGTCCTTCCGGATGAGGCCGCTGTAGCGGTCGGCAGTCTCACGCGGAGACAGCCCCTCCTGATCGGCGGCGACCATGACCGGCGTTCCGTGCTCGTCCGTTCCGCTGACCATGAGGACGGAGTCGCCGCACAGCCGGTGATACCGGGCCGTGATGTCCGACGGGACGCCGAACCCGGCGACATGCCCGAGATGCCTCGGGCCACTCGCGTAGGGCCAGGCGACGGCGACCAGAATGCGCTGTGGGGGACGGTTCGGGAAGGCGATCCTCCGGGAGGGGCTCGGACAGCGACATCTTACGGAGGGGCCGAGGCCCGACTGGACGCGGAGGAACAGGACGCGCGCGCCTGCCTCTGGCGAGCCCGGCGGCAAGCAGCCCGAGGCCGACGAGCGCCATCGCGATCAGCAGCACGCGCCTCGATCCACGCGCCTGCGCGACCCGCTTCGAGGGCGCCGCTGATCGAGCAGTCGTGCCGAGCCGCTGCGCACCCGGAGCAGGCTCGGACGCCGGAGCGTGACCGAGCGCGTGCATCGGAGCCGGCGCCGGTGCGGGCCGCTCGCTCGAAACGGAGCGAGCCGGACGCCGCACGGCCGGCTCCGCGCTCGGGCGCACGACGGCCACGCGACCGTGCCGCTCGTGCGACGGCGCACGCTGCGCGGAGCGTGATCGGCGCGGATATCGGCCGCTGCACGGGATGACTCGCAGGGCGCTTCGGAGACCCGCTGCTCAGCGTGCTTGGGAGCAGACCGCGGCGGGATCGCCTGCGCGGGAGGCGGAGCGGGCTGCGGCGCCGGAGCGGGCGCGGGCGGCTGGGAGACCGGAGGCCGCTGCGGCGGCTCGCGCGGCGGAAGAAGCGTGAGCGGGTCGAGGTACCCGTTCGGGTCGGCAGTGAGCCGGATGCCGAGATACACGTACGGCTCGGTGCCTTCGACGTCGCCGGTCGGCCCGATCGTCCCGACGACGTCGCCCTCGGAGACCTGCGTGCCCGTCGTCACCGCGATCGATCCGAGATGGACGAGCGTGACCGAGTAGCCATCCGCGGTGCGGACGGTCAGGCAAAGGCCCTGATGCGGCAATTGCCCGACGAACGACACGGTCCCGTTCACCGCGGAGCGCACGTCCGACCCGGATGGGGCGCCGATGTCGATGCCGCGATGCTGGCCGCCCCCGTACGGATCGCCGCCGCCGACGAACGGCCTCAGCACCGGCCCGTCGACGGGCCACGCCCAGGCGGACGCGCTGGGTGCCAGGACGAGAAGCACGAGCAGCGCCAGCACGATGCTGTTGCCTGTTCTGAAAACCATGCGGCCAGAGTACAGGGCCGCTCGGCCGTTGTCAAACCTGGCTACAGAGACCGGCGGTAGAGCTCGTTCCGGGACCGGCCGGTGAGCCGTGCGACCACGTCCGCAGCCTGCCGGCGCCCTGCTCCGGCCTCGACGAGCTCGGCAACCGCGGCTCGCGCGTCGTCGTCGGCGCCACGCTCGGCCTCGTAGGCTCCGATCACGAGCGTGATCTCTCCACGCGGCGGCTCCAGGAACCGTTCAGCCAGCTCCGCCGCAGTCCCCCGCACCACCTCCTCGAAGCGCTTGGAGAGCTCGCGGCAGACGGCGACGGGCCGCTCGGGCGACGCCGCGGCGAGCGACGCCAGGCTCGCAGGGAGCCGACGCGGAGACTCGAAGGCGACCACCGGGAACGGCCAGCCGCGCGAGCTCGTCCCACAGCGCCGAACGCGCCTTCTCCGACCGAGGCAGATACCCGACGAACTGGTAGCGCTCACCCACGAGACCACTCGCGACGAGCGCCGTCTCGACCGCCGACGGCCCCGGCAGGACAGTCACCTGCACTCCGGACTCCAGCGCCGCCGCGATCAGCCGCGCGCCCGGATCGCTCACCCCGGGCAGCCCGGCATCGCTCGTGAGCGCGACCCGCTCTCCCGCGCGCAGCCGCGGCAGCACCTGCGCCGTCCGCTCCGCCTCGTTGTGCTCGTGGTAGCTGACGAGCTTCGCGTCGATCCCGTGCCGCTCGAGCAGGATCTTCGTCCTTCGCGTGTCCTCGCACAGCACGAGCTGCGCCTCACCGAGCTCCCGAAGAACCCGAAGCGTGACGTCCTCGAGATTCCCGATCGGCGTCGCGCAGACCGAGAGCAACTAGAGCGCCTCGAACCCGACGAACCCCGCTCCGACGAGGCCTGCGTCGGGGCCGAGCAGAGCCGGAACCACGCGGACGAAGTCGCGGCCCGGCGGAAGCGCCTCGACCCGCATCGCCTCCAGAGCCGGCTCCAGGAACAGGTCGCGGGCCTGGCTGAAGCCGCCTCCGATCACGATCACCTCGGGGTTGAAGATGTTCACGAGCGACCCCATCGCGGCTCCGAGCCGCCGACCGATTCCGACGATCGCCTCGAGCGCCTCCTCGTTGCCCCCGCGAGCAGCGCCGACGAGCTCGCGACCGCTCGCGCCTTCGCCGAGGATCTTGGCGGCCAGCCGATCCGCTGCCCCACCCGAGGCGACCTGCTCCAGATGGCCGTGGCCGGTGCAGTTCCCGACGCATGGCTCGCCGTCGAACTCGAGCACCGTGTGGCCGATCTCGGCGCCGGCCCCGATCGAGCCGCGGAACGGCTTGCCGTCGAGTATCAGCCCCCCTCCGACGCCCGTCCCGAGCGTGAGCATGATCATGTCCCGCGTGCCACGGCCGGCGCCCACCTGCCACTCGGCGATCGCGGCGGCGTTCGCGTCGTTGTCCAGCGCGACCGGCAGCTGGAGGCGTTCCGCCATGCGCCCCCGGAAGTCGAAGTCGCCGACCGGGACGTGCACCGAGTTCACGATCCGGCCCGTCCGCTGATCGATCGTCGACGGCATCCCGAAGCCGACGGCGCCCACTCCGTCCTCGTGCAGGCTCTCCACGACCTCGTCCAGCGTGTTCAGGAACTCCTCCTGGGACGCCCGTGGGGTCGGCCGCTCGACCCGCTCCAGGATCCGGCCCTCGCGGTCGACGACGCCCGCGGCGATCTTCGTCCCGCCCACGTCGACCCCGATTGCCCGGTCGGTCACGCGGCTACGATAGTCCGCCCATGGCCCAGGGAGAGAAGCCCTACCGCGTCTACCGTGGCGGACGCGTCAAGGGGCGCGTACCGACGATCGCCAAGCCGGAGCGCACTCCGCCGCGCCGCGAGCGCCCGCCCGCGCAGTTCAAAGGCCCCGGTCCGAGCGTCCAGAAGACGAAGCGCGAGCGCAACTGGGGACGCTGGATCGGCATCGGTCTCGTGGTCTTCTTCGTCCTGGTCCTCGTCTGGGCCGTCGGCAGCTACCTCGCGCTGAGAAGCGGTGCGCACGAGGCGAACAAGCGACTCGAGAAGCGCTACCCGACCGCGAAGGCCGCCCTCGTCCCGCAGAGCGGCCTCGTCCTCACACACCCGAGCGTGACGCTGCTCCTCGGCACCGACCACTCCTCGAAGATCCGCGAGCGCAACGGCTTCGAGCGCTCCGACTCGATCATGCTCCTGCGCACCGATCCCGGGAAGGGGCGCCTGAACTACCTCTCGATCCCGCGCGACCTGCGCGTGAACGTGCCCGGCCACGGCTACGACAAGATCAACTCCGCGTTCCAGCTCGGCGGACCGGCGCTCACGATCAAGACCGTGCGCGGGTTCACGGACCTCGAGGTCAATCACGTGGTGGTCGTGGACTTCGACGCCTTCACGAAGGTGATCGACAAGGTCGGCGGCGTCGACATCAACGTCCCGGGCCCGATCCTGTCGAACAAGTTCGACTGCCCCTACGCGACCCAGGCCCGCTGCGACCGCTGGCAGGGGTGGCGCTTCGCGAAGGGCGTGCAGCACATGGACGGGCACCGCGCCCGCGTCTACTCCCGGATCCGCGAGAACAAGCTCAACCCACGCGAGAGCGACGTGACGAGGACCGAGCGCCAGCAGGCCGTCATCCAGGCGCTGCTCTCGAAGCTGACGAGCGCAGGCGTGCTGGTGAAGCTCCCCTTCGTCGGCGACGACGTGATGAAGCCGCTGACGACCGACTTCTCGGCCGGACAGATGATGCAGCTGGCCGCTGTCAAGAAGCGCAGCAACAACGAGCTGCACTGCAGGCTCGGCGGAACGCCCGCGGGATTCGGCGGCGGGTATCTGCAGCCGGACGAGGAGGCGCGGCGGACGATCGCGGCGTTCCTTGGGAACTCGGCTCCGCAGCCGCCGCTGCCCGGATCGGTTTACGGCTCCGGCTGTCTCTAGTCCGAGGAGCTCTCGGCGACCTTCTTGACGTCCTTCTTGTCGCCCTTGTCGCTCTTCTCGCCGGTCGACTCGCTCTTCTCGTCGCGCGACTGCTTGCGCGATCCGCGGCCGTAGTCGGTGGAGTAGAAGCCCGACCCCTTGAAATGGACCGCAACTGGGTACAGGACCCGTTGCACCGGGCCTTCGCCGCAGGTCTCGCAGACCTCCTGCGGGGGATCGGTCATCTTCTGGAAAACCTCGAAGACGTGACCCTTCGGGCATTTGTACTCATAGATGGGCAACAGACGGAGCTTAGCTTCGACCTCAGAACACACCCGGCGTGGTAGCTTCGCGGCCTTGGCGACGCAAACGCGTGAGGTGTCGCCGGCCCGGCCCACACCACATGCCCGCGCGTACGCGGTCTCGGCGGTCGAGCCCGGCCGGAAGTGGTTCTGGCCGGGAGTCGGCGGGCTGACCGCGGCCGTCGCCGTCTTCCTGCTCGCACGGCTGACCGCCTGGCCACCGCACGAGGACGAGACGCTGGCGCTCTTCGTCGGGCGGAACTCGCTCGGCGGGCTCTTTCACACGGTTCAGACCGAGCGCGGCGGGGCGCCGCTGCACTTCCTCTTCGCCTGGCTCGTCGTGCACCTCGGCGGCGGTCTCGTGGGGCTGCGGCTCTTCTCCGCGCTCTTCGCGGTCGCCTCCGTGCCCGTCGTCGCGCTCCTCGCGCGGCGGATCGCAGGCGCGGTCCCGGCGCTGATCGCGACCGCTCTCGTCTCCGCGAGCTGGATGCTCCTCTTCCACGGGATCTACGGGCGGATGTACAGCCTGTTCCTGTTGACGAGCGCAGTGTCGTACCTGGCCTGCCTCGACGCAGTGGCCCGAGGAGGTGGAAGGCGCTGGGCTCTCTGGGCGCTGGCGGTGCTCCTGACCGTCGCGACGCACCCGTACGGCGCGCTCGTCCTCGCCTCACAGGTTGTCTATGTACTCGCGCGCGTGCGCACGCGAGATGCGTTTCTGGCGATCGGCTCGGTTGCCCTTCTCGGGACGCCCTTCTGGTACAGCGACCTCGTCCTTGCGGGGCGCTTCGACGTCGGGGTCGGATCCGGCGGCAAGAAGCTCGACGGCCCGTCGGCGGTGCTCGGCTACCTGTTCCGAGTCGCCGGCGACTTCACGGTCGGGTACACGCTCGCGATCGTGGCGGTGCTCATCGTGGCCGCCGTGGGCGCTCGCGTCCTGTGGCTGAGGAACCGGAACGCAGCATTGCTGACCGCCTGCGTGATCGGTGTTCCGACGGCGGCGTTCCTGCTCGGGCGGTTCGGCGAGTCGACCTCCCCCGAGTCGCGTCACCTGATCTTCGTGCTCCCGTTCTTCGCGGTCTTGGTCGCGCTCGGCCTGATGCAGCTGACGCGAAGGAGGGTGCCCCTCCTCGTCGCGGCCGTGATCGTCCTCGCCGGCGCCGAGGTCGCGTGGGGCTGGGACAAGACGGCGCCGCTGTACAAGGGCGAGCCGGCGAGTCGCGTGGAGGCGCGCAAAGAGGCTTCCGAGTGGCTGGCTCAGAAGGCGCGAAAGGACGACGTCCTCTTCGGCTACGAGCCGCTCTACCTCGGCGGCTGGGAGCGCGACCGCACGCGGGTTCTCGAGCACGGTCGTGCCGCGCGCGGACGCGAAGCTCGCGCTCGACTCGCTGCGCGGAGGCGAAATCGCTCGGCCATGGCGATCTGGGTCTTCGACGCCTCGGACACGAACAACTTCACGCAGCAGATGTCACGTTCCGCTGCGCTATCCGAACCCCGCGTCGGACTTCGAGGCGCGCGTCTTCGGGCCGTTCCTCGTCATCCGCACGCGCCGGCCGACGGTCACGCCGAAACAGTTCTTGATCGACTCGCGGCAGGCCGAGCTCGTCGGCAAGTCGCTCTACATGGGCGACGCGGACGTGAACCTGGTCACCGTGGACCGGGCTCTCTCGAGGCTCGAGCGCTAGCGGCTTCGCGCTCGATCGTCTCCTGGTGGCACGGGGCGTCCTCGAACGCTGCCAGGCCCGACGCGTGCGCTTGCTGCGCGTGGGTGCGTGCCCGACGCTTGCGCCTCGCGGTCGCGATCACGGCCGAGGCTCCGATCACGCCGCCGACGAGAAGCGAGCGAAGGCGCTCGGACCTGCGACCGGCGCCGTCCATGGCCGCATTCTACGAGCCCGCCTGAGACGATCCTGCGATGCGCCTGTGCACACTCGGCGATCTGCTCCTGGACGTGGTCGTCCGGACGAGCGGGAGCAGCGGGCCCGAAGCGGAGGGGTCGGCGGAGACGCGCGTCGGCGCGGGCGGCCAGGCGGCGAACGTCGCGGCCTGGGCTGCTTCGCTCGGGGCCGAGGCTCGGTTCGTCGGGAAGCGCGGCACCGACGCGGCGGCCGAGCTGGCGGCGCGGGAGGTCTCGTCGCGGGGCGTCGAGCTGTTCGGCCCGGTCGAGGACGGCCGGAACGGCGTGGTCGTCTCGCTCGTGACGCGCTGACGGGAGCCGGACGATGCTCACCGACCGCGGCGTGGCGCCGTTCCTGCGCGCCGAGGAGCTCGACGTGCGCTGGTTCGCCGGCTGCGAGTGGCTGCACCTCTCGGGGTACTCGCTGCTGCGCCGCCCGATCGAGGAGGCCGCGGCGAAGGCCGCAGGCGCGATCCAGGCGCAGGGCGGACGGATCAGCATCGATCTCGCTTCGGCCACGGGAATCGCCGAGTACGGAGCCGAGAAGCTCCTGAAACGGCTCGAGCTGCTCGGTCCGGACCTCGTCTTCGCGAACGAGAGCGAGCTGGCCGCGATCGGCGGCGAGGTTCCCGGGCGACTCGTGCTCAAGCGCGGCGCCGAGCGGGTTCACGGTGGACGGCTCGGATCACCCGGCGCTGGAGGCGGAGGTCGTCGACACGACCGGAGCGGGCGACGCGCTCGCGGCGGGCTTTCTCGTCGGCGGGCCGGAGCTCGCCGCGCAGGCGGCTGCGCGCTGCGTGTCGCAGCTGGGAGCGATGCCGTGATCGCGGTCGCGCCCGAGGTCAGGGAGGCGCTCCGGCGGCGCGCCCCCGTCGTTGCGCTCGAGACGACGCTCGTCGCGCACGGCTTTCCCGCAGGCGAAGGCGCCGCGGTCGGGCTCGAGTCGGCGCAGCGTGTGCGAGACGCGGGTGCGGTTCCGGCGACGGTCGGAATCCTGGATGGAGCGCTTCGCGTCGGCCTCTCGGACGCCGAGCTCGAGCGCTTCACAGCGGATGCGCGCAAGGTCGGGCCCGCGCGACCTCGCCGCCGCGGTCGTCCAGGGCGCGGTCGGCGCGACGACGGTCGGTGGAACGCTCGCCGCGTGCCGCGCGGTCGGGATCGGGTTCATGGGGACGGGAGGCATCGGCGGTGTGCACCGCGGCGACCGGACCGACGTCTCCGCCGACTTGCACGAGCTGGCGCACGCCGAGATGCTCGTCGTCTCGTCCGGGATCAAGTCGCTCCTGGACGTGCCTGCGACGATGGAGCTGCTGGAGACCCTCGGCGTGCCGGTCCTCGGCTTCCGGACCGACGAGCTTCCGCTCTTCTACGCCGCGAGCGGCGGGCCGCCCGTCTCGGCCCGCGTCGAATCGGCCGAGGAGGCCGCGGCCGTGGCCCGCACGCACTGGCAGCTGAAGCGCCGCTCGGGCCTCCTCCTCGCGCAGCCTCCGCCGACGAGCCTCGACGACGTCGAGCCGCTGATCGAGCAGGCGCTGGCCGCTGCCGAGGAGCAAGGCGTGACCGGGCCCGCCGTGACCCCGTTCGTCCTCGCCTTCCTCCACGAGCGAAGCGGCGGCCGAACGCTCGAGGTCAACCGCGAGCTCGTGCTCGCGAACGCGCAGCTCGCAGCCGAGGTCGCGGTCGCCTACGCGAGAATCGCCGCGTGAACGCGAGATTGGTTCCGCGAACGACGTTCGACGGTCCCGCGCTCGAGCTCGACTTCCCCGGCCTGCGCATCGGTGTCGCCGAGTACGACGAGGGCCCGACCGGTTGCACCGTGCTGCACCTCCCGCCCGGCGGCGCCGCCTGCGCCGTCGACGTCCGCGGCGGCTCGCCCGGGACGATCGGTAGCGCCTACGAGTGGACTCACGCAATCTGCTTTGCGGGCGGCTCTCTCTACGGGCTCGAGGCCGCCTGCGGCGTCGCGGCCGAGTTGATGGCGATGCGCGGCGGCACCGTCGGCTGGGACGAGATCGAGCTCGTCGTCGGGGCGATCATCTACGACTTCGGCCGGCGCGAGAACGCCGTCTATCCCGACGCGGACCTCGGGCGTGCGGCGCTGCAGGCGGCCCGCGAAGGCCTGTTTCCCCTCGGTGCTCGGGGCGCGGGGCGCTCGGCCACGGTCGGCAAGACGTTTGCGTACGAAGAAGGCGAAGCGTCGGGACAGGGCGGCGCCTTCCGCCGGATCGGAGAGACGAGGATCGCCGTGTTCACGGTGGTGAACGCGTTCGGCGCCGTCGTCGACCGCAGCGGCGCCGTCGCGCGCGGTCATCGCGATCCGGAACGCGGCACGCGCACGCCACTCGTAGAGGCGCTCGAGTCGCGTCTACCGAAAGCGGTTCCCGGAAACACGACGCTGACCGCGGTGATCACGAACCACCGGCTCGATCGGCGGTCTCTCCGTCAGCTCGCCGTTCAGGTCCACGCCTCGCTCGCCAGGGCGATCCAGCCCTTCCACGCGCTCGTCGACGGCGACGTCCTCTGCGCGGTGACGACGAACGAGGTCGAGAACGAGGAGCTGACGGCGACGAGCCTCGGAGTCGTCGCCTCCGAGCTCGCGTGGGACGCCGTGCTCGCGAGCTTGCCTACGTGACCGCGGCCAGGAAGTCCTCGATCTCGAGCGCCGTCAGCGTCTGGAGCTTCGCGCTCCCCCGCGCCCCGAGTGCGATCGAGACGCGTGCGATCGTCGCCGCGTCCGGCGCCTCGACGACGTTCACGAAGTCGAACGGCCCGAGCGTGGCCCACTGGTGCAGCACCTTGGCGCCGAGCTCCTCGACGTCCTTATTCACCTCGCGCAGCCGGTCCGGGTTCGACTTCAGCGTCTGGACGCCCTGCGCGGTCAGGCTCGACAGCATGATGTAGACGGGCATCGCGCCTCCTTCGTCGTGGTGAGCCGGACTCTAACCGCGCCTTCTGGTCGGGATACAGAAGGGCCGAGCCCAGGAAGAAGAGCGGCGACAGCACGAGGACCGCGAGCACCGCTGCGACGGCGATGCCCTGCGACCCGAATGCGGCGATCGCCAGCGAGAGCGAGAAGATCGACACGATGACGACGATCGCCAGCGCGGCCACGGTCCCGAAGGCGTGCACGAAGTCGGCTCGGGCGAGCTCGATGCTGCGCCGAAGCGCCGCGCCCAGGCTCCGGTCCTCGACGAGCACGCTCGGCACCGCGAGCCCGAAGAGCGCGAACCAGGCGAGCGCGACGAAGTAGATCCCCTCGAAGACGGCCACGCGCGAGACCGCGAGCGGGAGGAACGCGACCGCGCCGGCGAGCGAGCGCGCGACCGGGAGCGTTCCGGCCTCCGGTCGCGACCACGGAGGCCCAGAGGTGGCTGAGGCCGAGGGCGAGCGACCCGACGACGACGCCGTAGGCGAGCCCGATCGCGCCGTCGACGAACGCGGCCCCTACGGTGAACGCCGTCGCCGGCACCGCGATCAGCAGGCCGCGCCAGAAGTGGCGGCCGTAGAGCCTGATCGCGTCCGCGACCAGCTGGCCGACTGTCCGCTCGGCAGGCGAGACCTCGATCGGTGCGACCGACATGCGCGGGCACGGTATCCCGTGCGAGGATCCGCCCATGGCGTATGCGGTGTTCCCGGCGGGCGGAGCAGGAGTTCTCGGCGCCCAGCGGAGGCGATCTGAGCCGGAGCATCTTCCGGCTCTCGGACTCGCTGCGCCAGACGCGCGCCAACATCTGGCGCTACCCGCCCGGCGCGCGCGGCCGGCGGCACGCGGAGCACGTCCAGGAGGAGGTCTTCGTCGTCCTCGAGGGGACGGCGACCCTCTATCTGGGCGACCCCGCCGAGGCGGTCGAGCTGCCGCGCGGCTCGGTGGCGGTCGTCGAGCCGGGCACTGCGATCCAGGTCGCGAACCTGGGCGACGAGGACATGGCGGTCTTCATCGTCGGCGCCCCGCCCGAGCAGGGCGGCGCGGACTACCTGCCCGACGCGGGCTGAAGCGCTTCGACCAGCTGCTCCTGGAGCCAGGCGAGGTAGCCGTACACGGCGAGGTCGCGCCCGCGCGGCGTATCGAGGTCGATCGACTCGTAGTCGAGATCCTCGGTCACTTCGAGCCGCGTGCCGAGCACGAGCCGTAGGTCGTTGAGCGCGCGGAGCCACTCGTCTGCCTGCTCGAGGTCGATCTCTTCGTTGGCGAGCGTGTCGCGCATCGTCGCGAGCGACCTGGCGCGCCCGCGGACGAGCTGGTCGCGGACGAGCGAGCGGTACTGGTCGTCGCTCTTCTCGTCGGAGTAGGCGGGCGGGAAGAGCCGGCGCAGCGACGGATCGTCGGGCTCCGCGAGCAGCGGCTCGAGCTCGGTCGAGCAGCTCGCGCAGGAGCGCCTGCTCGTGCGCGTCCAGGTTGAGGCGCACGCGGTCGCCTTTGCGCCTGATCTGTCTCGGAAGGAACACCTAGTCCTGCTGCATCGTCGCCCAGAGGCCGTGCGCATGGAGGCGCGAGACATCGAGCTCGGACTTCTCGCGATTGCCGCTCGAGACGACCGCCTTGCCCTCGTTGTGCACCTGGAGCATGAGCTTCGTCGCCTGCTGAAGGCTGTACCCGAAGAGCTTCTGGAAGACGAGCGTCACGTACGACATGAGGTTGATCGGGTCGTTCCAGACGATCACGACCCAGGGCCGCTCCTCCTGCCAGGCCTCGTCGGGCGAAGGCTGCTCGAGCTCGACCTCGGCCGGGGCGATGAGCGTGCTCATGCCCGGATTGTGGCGAACGTCAGGCCGCGAGACGGACGATCTTCACGTTGCTCTCGTTCCCGGCCGGATCGACCGCGCGGACTCGGACGCGATGCCGGCCCGCTCGAACCCGAAACCGTGATCCGCAGTCGTGCAGCCGCTTCGCGTCGAGCGCGCAGCGGAAGTGGATGTTCCCGCGCGGGGTGCCGGCGTCGGTCGCCGAGAAGCGGAGCGTCCTTCCACGCCGCAGCGACCCTGGGCCTGGACGGGCTCGTCGTATCGAGGCGCCACCGCCGCTCGGCGGGTGTCGGATCGACGTTCAGCATGTCGTCGAACGCTCGCACGCTCACGGTGTGCCACCCCTCATCGGTGGCGTCGGACCAGAACGAGGTCTCACACGGGACCCACTCCTGCGCGTCGACCTTGCACTCGAAGGTGATCTCGCTGGGCGGAGCGACGTCGTCCGTGCCTGCGAGCTCGAACGTTGCGTATTCCGGACACCTCGGCTCCGTCCGCAGGGCCAGACGTGATCGAGGTGTCCGGCGGGATGTGCGTTCCCGAGACGACCACGATCTTGCTCGGATACGGCGTGTAGTTCGTGAACGCGCACGAGCCGGCGATGCAGTGCTGGAAGAGGCCGACGTAGTCCACGTGACTCGGGACGGTCAGGCTGAAGTCGTGCAGGTCGTCCGAGCTGTTCAGCGGATGGGCGACCTCGAAGACCGCGACGCCGCCGCTGACCCGCACGCTCGACGTTCCGTCCTGCGTTCCCCCGGCCGCCGGGTCCGCGATCCACTCCCAGCTCGAGCCGCTCTGTTGCCAGCTCGCGTCCTCGAACGCCCACGGGACCGTCCGCAGGATGTCGTTCCCCGGCCCGAACCCGTTCGACCCCGGCGGGCCGAAGAACTGGTCGAACGCGCTGTTGTCGAGGGTCGTCACGGCAACTCGGAGGGCCATGTACAGGTTCGTCGCGTCGTTCATGACGAACGCAGTCGCGGGAACGGTCCCGCCGCCCGCGACAGGAGAGCGGTTCGCCTGAAAGTCGTAGCGGCCGGCCGTGTCCCACTCGCCGGGCGAGAGAACCCCGTCGACGACAGCGGTGCCGTAGCCGCGGAAAGCGAGGCCGTCACTCGCGCGTGCGGCTCCCGGGGCGGCGACAATCAGCGCCACGGCGAGAGCGATCACGCCCGCGAGCTTCACGGCTGGACGATAACTCCGCGAAAGCCCTGCTCCTAGCGGAAATTACAGAATCCGAACTATGCGGCGGCGGGCTCGGCGGCCGAGGCCTTGGCGAATGCGAGCTCGCCGTCGGAGACGTCGACCCGCACGGTGTCGCCTTCCTCGAACTCGCCCTCGAGGAGCCGCAGCGCGAGAGGGTTCTCGACGAGCCGCTGGATCGCGCGCTTCAGCGGGCGGGCGCCGTAGGTCGGATCCCAGCCGGCCTCGGCCAGGTGCTCCTTCGCGGCGTCGGTGAGGTCGAGGGACAGGCCCCGCTCGGCCAACCGCTCCCGCAGGCGCGCCAGCTGGAGCTCGACGATCTCGCCGATCTGCTCGCGCGTCAGCGGCTCGAACTCGACGATCTCGTCGATCCGGTTCAGGAACTCGGGCCGGAACGTCTCGCGCATCGCCTCTTCGGACCGGACGTTCGAGGTCATGATCAGGACGGCGTTCCGGAAGTCGACCGTGCGGCCCTGGCCGTCGGTCAGTCGTCCGTCGTCGAGCACCTGGAGCAGGATGTTGAACACCTCGGGATGCGCCTTCTCGATCTCGTCGAGGAGCACGACCGAGTACGGGCGGCGCCGAACGGCCTCGGTCAGCTGGCCGCCCTCGTCGTACCCGACATAGCCCGGCGGCGCGCCGACGAGCCGCGAGACCGTGTGCTTCTCCTGGTACTCGGACATGTCCAGCCGAACCATGGCCTGCTCGTCGTCGAACATGAACTCGGCGAGCGCGCGCGCGAGCTCCGTCTTCCCCACTCCGGTCGGGCCGAGGAAGACGAACGAGCCGATCGGGCGATTCGGGTCCTGCAGGCCCGACCGCGCACGGCGAAGCGCGTTGGCGACAGCCTCGACCGCGGCGTCCTGTCCGACGACCCGCTGGTGCAGCCGCTCCTCCATGTGGATCAGCTTCTCGGTCTCGCCCTCGAGGAGCCGTGAGACCGGGATGCCGGTCCAGCGCGCGACGACCGCGGCGACGTCGTCCTCGTCGACCTCCTCCTTGACCATCGGCTCGCCCTCGAGCGTCGGAGCCTCCTCGAGCTCGCGCTCCAGCTCGGGCAGCTCGCCGTAGCGGATCTCGGCGACGCGCTGCAGCTCGCCGTGCCGCTCGGCCCGCTCGGCCTCCATGCGCAGCTCGTCGATGCGGCGCTTGATCTCGCTGACGCGATCGAGCGCCTCCTTCTCGCGCGACCAGCGCGCGGCCAGCTCGTCGCGCCGGCCCTTCGCGTCCGCGAGCTCGCGCTCGACCGGCTCGCGCCGCTCCTTCGACTCCTTGCCCATCGCGGCGAGCTCGATCTCCAGCTGGCGCACGCGGCGCTCCGCCTCGTCGAGCTCGATCGGCGACGAGTCGATCTCCATCCGCAGGCGCGACCCCGCCTCGTCGACGAGGTCGATCGCCTTGTCCGGGAGCTGACGATCCGAGATGTAGCGGTCCGAGAGAACCGCCGCGGCGACGAGAGCCGCGTCCCGGATGCGCACGCCGTGGTGCGCCTCGTAGCGCTCCTTCAGCCCGCGCAGGATCGCGATCGTGTCCGAGACGGACGGCTCGCCGACGAACACGGGCTGGAAGCGCCGCTCGAGGGCAGCGTCCTTCTCGATGTGCTTGCGGTACTCGTCGAGCGTCGTCGCCCCGATCGCGCGCAGCTCGCCGCGGGCGAGCATCGGCTTCAAGAGGTTCGCCGCGTCGACGGCGCCCTCGGCCGCGCCGGCGCCGACGATCGTGTGCAGCTCGTCGATGAAGAGGACGATCTCGCCCTCCGCGTTCTTGATCTCGGCCAGGACGGCCTTGATCCGCTCCTCGAACTCGCCGCGGTACTTCGAGCCGGCGAGGAGCGCGCCGATGTCGAGCGCCCAGACGCGCTTGCCCTTCAAGCCCTCGGGCACGTCGCCCGCGACGATCCGCTGCGCGAGCCCCTCGACGATCGCGGTCTTCCCCACTCCGGGGTCGCCGATCAGCACCGGGTTGTTCTTCGTGCGCCGCGAGAGCACCTGGATCACGCGCCGGATCTCCTCGTCGCGCCCGATGACCGGGTCGAGCTTGCCCTGCTCGGCCAGCTCGGTCAGGTCGCGGCCGAACTTCTCGAGCGCCTGGTACGTGCCTTCGGGATCCTGCGACGTGACCCGCTGGCCGCCGCGGACGTCCTTGAGGCGCGCCAGCAGGTCGTCGCGCGGGACGACGTCGAGCGCGAGCAGCAGGTGCTCGGTCGAGACGTACTCGTCCTCGAGCTTGCGCATCTCGTCCTCGGCGCGGTCGAGCACGCGGGAGAGCGCGGTCGACGCGGTCGGCTGCTGCGCCGCGCCCTGCAGCGTGGGCAGGCGCGCGAGGTCGGCCTCGGCCTTCGCGCGCACGTCCGCGGCCCGCTCGCCGAGGAGCGTCTGCGGCAGCTCCTGGTCGAGCAGCGCGAGCTGCAGGTGCTGGGGCAGCACCTCGGGGTTGCCGCGGCGGCGCGCCAGCTCCTGCGCGGCGGCGACCGCCTCCTGGGATTTCACTGTCAGCCTCTGGAAGTCCATGTCCTCGGAATCAGGTCTCCTCTTGTCGCTTCGTAGGGAACGAGCTCGGCCGCGTACTGGCGGCGGACCTGGGCGATCTGGTCGCGCATCTCGCGCTCGAGGCGGTCCATGTGCCGCTGCATGCGGCGGATCTGCTCCTCGAGGCGGATCACGTGCTCGACCCCCGCGAGGTTGAGCCCGAGCTCGGTCGTCAGCTGCTGGATCAGGCGGAGCCGCTCGAGGTCGAGGTCCGAGTAGAGCCGCGTGTTGCCGGCCGTGCGCTTCGGCGTGACGAGCCCTTTCGACTCGTAGATGCGAAGCGTCTGCGGGTGCATGCCGACGAGCTCGGCGGCGACGCTGATCATGTAGCGCGGCCGGTCGTCCATCAGACTGCTCCGCGATTCCTCAGGACGAGAAGCAGCTGGGCGATCAGGGCAAACAAGAAGAGGGCGACGGCCCACACCACCCCCGACCGCCTCGTAGACGACAGCGATCACGAGCACCACGGCGCCGGCCAGCACGACCTGGACGGCCCGTGATCGGGGGTCGGTCGCATAGAGGTTCACGGCGCCGATGGCCACCAAGCCGACCGCGAACACGATCAGGACGACGAGCGCCAGCGTCACGATGCTCATCAGGCCTTCTGCACTTTCTGGAGTTGTTCGAGCAATTCGCGCTCCTTCTTGGAGGGCTTCTTCGGGACCGCGATCTTCAGCCGCGCCAGGACGTCTCCCTTGCCCCCGCCCTTCAGCTTCGGCGCTCCGCGACCCTTGATCCGCAGCAGCTTGCCGCTCTCCGAGCCTGCAGGGATCGTCAGCGAGACCGGGCCCTCGGGCGTCGGCACCTCGACCTTCGAGCCGAGGGCCGCGTCGGCAAACGACACCGGGACCTCGATCTCGAGGTCCGAGCCGCGCCGCTTGTAGAGCGGCGAATCCGCCACACGGGTTAAGACGAGCAAATCGCCCGCTGGTCCGCCGCCGTAGCCGGGCTCGCCCTTGCCCTTGAGGCGGATCTGCGTGCCGTTCTTCACCCCGGCCGGGATCTTCACCTTGTAGCGGCGCGTCCGCCGCTCGCGGCCGGAGCCGTGGCAGCGCGGGCACGGCTTCTCGATCACCGTGCCGGCACCGTGGCAGCGCGGGCACGCGTGGGAGAGGCCGAAGAGGCCCTGGCTCTCGACGGTCACGCCGCGGCCGCGGCACTCGGGGCAGATGATCGGCGCGGTCCCCGGCTGCGCGCCGGAGCCTCCGCACTCGCGGCAGGTGGCCTCGGCCTCGACCGGGATCTGCGTCTCCAGGCCGCGCAGCGAATCGTCGAACGAGACGTTGACCTGGACCTGGACGTCGGCGCCGCGCCCCGAAGGCTGGCGCGCGCCGCCACCCCGGTTGAAGATGTCGCCGAAGCCCCCGAACAGGTCGGAGAGGTCGCCGAAGTCGAAGTTGACGTTGGCGCCGCCGCCGGGGAAGCCGCCGGCGCCGCCCGTCGGCCGAGCCGAACGCGTCGTACTGCTTCCGCTTCTCGGGGTCCGAGAGCACGTCGTACGCGCCCTGGATCTCCTTGAACCGCTCCTCGGCCGCCTTGTCGCCCGGGTTCTTGTCCGGGTGGTACTGGCGGACGAGCTTGCGGTAGGCCTTCTTGATCTCGTCCTGCGACGCGCC
Source organism: uncultured Actinomycetes bacterium (assembly GCA_963790695.1). Classification (GTDB taxonomy): domain Bacteria; phylum Actinomycetota; class Thermoleophilia; order Gaiellales; family Gaiellaceae; genus VAXT01. The sequence continues at coordinate 243,475 of CAWBPX010000002.1, forward strand.
CTTGGAAACGCCTAAGCGAGTCGTACAGGTCCTTAGGCCGCGTCGCCACCGGGCTCCTCCTTCGGCCCCGCGACCACCACCCTCGCCGGGCGCAGCACGCGGTCGCCGAGCCGGTAGCCCTTCTGGAGCACCTCGATCACCGAGCCCTCCTCGGCCTGCGAGGGCTGGGTCAGGAGCGCCTCGTGGACGTGCGGGTCGAACATCCCGTCCGTCTCGACGGGCGCGAGCCCCTCCTTCTCGAGCAGCTGCTCGAGCTGGCGGTGGACGAGCTTGACGCCGTCCTCGAGCTTCGCCTCCTCGTGCTGCTCGGCCGCCTCGAGCGCGCGCTCCAGATCGTCGAGCACCGGTAGGAGCTCCTTCACGATCCGCTCGCCGGCCCGCGCGACCAGAGCGTCCTGTTCGCGCTGGGCCCGCTTGCGGTAGTTCTCGAAGTCGGCCTGGAGGCGCTGGAGCGTCGAGATCAGCTCCTCGTTCTCGTTGCGGAGCGCTTCGAGCTCGTCGACTTCCGGAGAGGTCTCCTCTTCGACTCTTGCCCTCTTCGACTCCTGGCTGTTCTCGACCTCTTCGGGCATCAGGCCTTCTTCGCCTCTTCTTCTTCGTCGATGACCTCGTAGTCGGCCTCTTCGACGACCTCGTCGTCGGACGACTCGGCGCCGTTGCCGCCGCCCGCGGACTGCGCCTGCTGCGACGCGGTCGCCTGCGCGTAGACGGCCTCGGCCAGCTTCTGGGAGGCCTCCTGGAGCGCCTGCGTCTTCTCGCGGATCTCGTTCACGTCCGACGACTCGAGCACGCCCTTGAGCTCCATCACGCGACCCTCGATCGTCGAGGCGTCGCCCTCGTCGAGCTTGTCGCGGTGCTCGTTGAGCGTGCGCTCGGTCTGGTAGGCGAGCTGCTCGGCGGAGTTGCGCGCATCCGCGAGCTCACGCAGCTTGTGCGCCTCGTCGCGGTGCGACTCCGCCTCGGACACCATCCGCTGCACCTCGTCCTCGTTCAGGCCCGAGCCGCCCTCGATCTGGATCTGCTGCTCGTTGCCCGTCCCGAGATCCTTCGCCGAGACGTTGATGATCCCGTTCGCGTCGATGTCGAACGTGACCTCGATCTGCGGCATCCCCCGCGGCGCGGGCGGGATCCCGGTGAGGTTGAACTTCCCGAGCGTCTTGTTGAACGCGACCATCTCGGACTCGCCCTGCGCGACGTGCACCTGCACCTCGGGCTGGTTGTCCTCGGCGGTCGAGAAGACCTCCGACTTCTTCGTCGGGATCGTCGTGTTGCGCTCGATCAGCTTCGTGAAGACGCCGCCCTTCGTCTCGATCCCGAGCGAGAGCGGAGTGACGTCGAGCAGGAGCACGTCCTTGACCTCGCCCCTGAGGACGCCGCCCTGGATGGCCGCGCCGACGGCGACGACCTCGTCCGGGTTGACGCCCTTGTGCGGGTCCTTGCCGATCAGCTGCTTGACCTCGTCGACGACGGCCGGCATGCGGGTCATGCCGCCGACCAGGACGACGTGGTCGATCGCGCTCGGCTCGAGGCCCGCGTCGGCGAGCGCCTTCTTCGTCGGCTCGACCGTCCGCTTGAGGAGGTCGGCCGTCAGCTCGTTGAGCTTGGCGCGCGTGAGCTGCAGGTCGAGGTGCTTCGGGCCCTCCTGCGTCGCCGTGATGAAGGGCAGGTTGACCTGCGTCGTCATCGTCGACGACAGCTCGATCTTCGCCTTCTCGCCGGCCTCGTACAGCCGCTGGAGCGCCATCTTGTCGGCGGCCAGGTCGATGCCCTGGTCCTTCTTGAACTCGGCGACCATCCAGTCGACGATCGCCTTGTCGAAGTTGTCGCCGCCGAGGTGGTTGTCGCCGTTCGTCGCCTTGACCTCGAAGACGCCGTCGCCGAGCTCGAGGATCGAGACGTCGAACGTCCCGCCTCCGAGGTCGAAGACGAGGATCGTCTGGTCGGTGGCCTCCTTGTCGAGGCCGTATGCGAGCGCCGCGGCGGTCGGCTCGTTGATGATGCGGACGACGTTGAGGCCCGCGATCTTGCCGGCGTCCTTCGTCGCCTCGCGCTGCGCGTTGTTGAAGTACGCGGGAACCGTGACGACGGCGTCCGTGACCGGCTCGCCGAGATACGCCTCCGCGTCGGTCTTCAGCTTCTGGAGGATCATCGCCGAGATCTCCGGCGGTGCGTACTCCTTGCTCTCGGCCTTGACGCGGACGTCGCCGTTCGCGCCCTGGACGACCTCGTACGGGACGATCGTCATCTCCTCGGTGACCTCCTCGAACTTGCGGCCCATGAACCGCTTGATCGAGAAGACCGTGTTCTGCGGGTTCGTCACCTGCTGGCGCTTGGCCGGCGGGCCGACGAGCCGCTGCCCGTCCTTCGTGAATGCGACGACGGACGGCGTCGTGCGGCCGCCCTCTGCGTTCGGAATGACGGTAGGCTCACCGCCCTCGAGCACGGCCATGCAGCTGTTGGTCGTCCCGAGGTCGATTCCAATCGTTTTCGCCATGTCTGGTTACTCCTTTAGTCCTAGTTTGGAAAAAATCTAAGCGTGAGTATAGCAAGGGGGAATCGTGGCTGATCCACGGATTGAGCAGTACGCACGTCTTCTCGTCGAGCGCTGCATCGACGCCCAGCCGGGCTGGGAGGTCGTCGTCGTCGGCAGCACCCAGGCACGGCCGCTCGTCGAGGAGGTGATCCGCGCGATCGGACGCCGGGGCGCGATCCCGCTCGTCCAGCTGTCGTTCTCGGGGATGGACTACTGGCCGTTCGAGACGCTCTGGGCCGAGACGGCCCCGGCGGAGCTCGTCGCGGAGCGCTCTCCTCTACGCGTGAAGATCGAGGACGAGTGCGACGCGTGGATCAGGATCGGCGCGCCGGAGAACACGCGCGACGGAGTCGGCCTTCCGCGGGAGCAGCAGGAGGCGATCTCCAGGGGCGCACGGCCGCTGATCGCCCGCCGGCTCGCGCTCGACATCCCGTGGGTCACCTGCCGCTACCCCACCCCGGCGCTGGCGCAGGAGGCGGGGATGAGCCTGCGCGAGTTCGAGGAGTTCGTCTTCGGCGCCGTGCTCCTCGACTGGGACGAGGAGGGCAGGAAGATGGAGCGGATCAAGACTCGCTTCGACGCCGCCGAGGAAGTGCGCATCGTCGGCCAGGACACCGACCTGCGGTTCAGCCTCGACGGGCCGCGAGGGCGAGGTCGACGCGGGGCACATGAACATGCCCGGCGGCGAGGTCTTCTACTGCCCGGTCGAGGACTCGACCGAGGGCGTCGTCTCGTTCTCGGAGTTCCCGGCCGTGCAAGAGCCGGACGTCGTCGAGGGCGTGCGGATGCGCTACGAGAACGGTCGCGTCGTGGAAGCGTCGGCGACCTCGAACGAGGAGTCGCTCATGCGCGCGCTCGACATCGACGAGGGCGCGCGGGTGCTCGGCGAGTTCGGGATCGGCTGCAACCCGGGGATCCAGCGGCACATGCGGAACACGCTCTTCGACGAGAAGATCTACGGGACGATCCACCTCGCGATCGGCGCCGGGATCCCCTCCGCGGGCGGGCACAACGAGAGCGCGACGCACTGGGACATGGTCAAGGACCTGCGTCCGGGCGGCCGGATCGAGCTGGACGGAGAGCTCGTCCAGGAGAACGGCGAATGGACGTTCTGAGGCTCTGCGCGTAGCGCTCGCGACCTGTGCCGAGATTCCGGGCGGCGACGACGACGCGCCGCTGCTGATCGAAGCCCTCGCCGCGCGCGGCGTCGATGCTCTTCCGGCGGTCTGGGACGACGACGGCGTCGACTGGGCGCAGTTCGACCTCGTCGTCGTCCGGTCGACGTGGGACTACCCGAGCCGGCGTGATGCGTTCCTCTCGTGGGCGGAATCGCTGCCCCGCGTCCTCAACGCGCCCGCGGTGCTGCGTTGGAACACGGACAAGCGGTACCTGACAACGCTCGGGACTGCGAGACGATCCCGACGACGTTTCTCGAGCCGGAGTGACGACTTCGTCGCTGCCTGGCACGCCGTTCGTCGTCAAGCCCTCCGTCGGAGCGGGGTCGATCGGAGCGGCGCGGTACGACGCCGGCGACGAGCGGGCTCGGGATCACGTCCGCCGCCTGCACGCAGCCGGAAAGACGGTCATGGTGCAGCCCTTTCTCGAGGCGGTCGACCAGGCGGGCGAGATCGCGCTCCACTTCCTCGGCGGCGAGTTCTCGCACGCGGTTCGAAAGGCGGCGATGCTTCCACGCGGCGGCGACCCCGGTCGAGGGGCTCTTCGTCGAGGAGCAGATCAGCGCGGCGGAGCCTTCGGCCGGCGAGCTCGACCTGGCGCAGCGGGCCCTGGACGCGGTTCCCTTCGAGCGCGAGGACCTCCTGTATGCCCGCGTCGATCTCCTTCCGGGCCCAATAGTCCTGGAGGTCGAGCTCACGGAGCCGTCGCTCTACCTCGCCTACTCACCAGAGGCCGCCGAGCGCTTCGCCGACGCCATCACGCGGCGCGCGTCCCGAGAGAGATAGGGCGCTCCGGAGAGCGCCCCGAGTTCACGGCTTTGATCCTCTAATACCGCGTGTCAGACGCCGTCCAAACCTGGGTAACCTGAAACCGTGGAGCCGCTCACCGATTCCTGGGGCCGAGAGATCCGCAGCCTGCGCGTCTCGGTCACCGACAAGTGCAACTTCCGCTGCCGCTACTGCATGCCTGCGGAAGGGCTCGAGTGGCTCCCGCGGGACGAGGTCCTGACCTTCGAGGAGATCGCGAGGCTCGTCTCCGTGCTCGCGAGAATGGGCGTGGACGAGGTCCGGCTGACCGGCGGCGAACCGCTCGTTCGGCGCGACCTCCCCGTCCTCGTGGAGATGCTCGGCGCGATCGACGGCGTGCGCGATCTCTCGCTGACGACCAACGGCGTCCTGCTCGACCGGCTCGCCGCGCCACTCGTCGAAGCCGGCCTGACGCGGATCAACGTCTCGCTCGACTCGCTCTCGCACGTCCGCTTCGCCGAGATCACGAGGCGCGACGCGCTCGATCGGGTGCTCGCCGGCCTGGCCGAGGCCGAGCGCTACCCGGAGCTGCGCCCGATCAAGGTCAACTGCGTGGCGATCAAGGGCTTCACCGAGCAGGAGGTGCCCGCGCTCGCCGAGCTGGCGCGCCGCAAGCCGTACGTCGTCCGCTTCATCGAGTTCATGCCGCTCGACGCGGACGAGGCGTGGCGCGAGGACGAGGTGCTCACGGGCGGCGAGATCCGCGCGCTGATCGAGGAGCACTGGCCGCTCGAGGAGATTCCCGCCAAGCCGTCCTCCACGGCTCGCCGCTTCCGCTTCGCCGACGGCGCGGGCGAGATCGGCTTCGTCAACCCGGTCTCGGAGCCGTTCTGCTCGAGCTGCGACCGGATCCGACTCACCGCCGACGGGCAGCTCCGCACGTGCCTCTTCTCGCGCCGCGAGTGGGATCTGAAGCGGCCGCTACGAGACGGCGCGAGCGACGAGGAGCTCGCCGACCTGCTCCGCTTCGCCGTCCGCCACAAGGAGCTCAAGCACAAGATCAACGACGCCGGCTTCGTGCGTGCGTCGCGGTCGATGAGCCAGATCGGCGGCTAGGGCCAGCGCGTCGCTCGACGGATTCAGGTCGAGCGGGCCGCCGTCGTAGCAGAGCGGCGTCCGGTACCCCGGCGGGTTGCGCGGGTAGAGATCCTTCCAGTAGGCCGTCGCCAGCTCGTCCGCATACGCCGGGCTCGTGCCGAGGATCGTCGCCAGCTCGCGCACGCGCTGAACCGCGAAGCACTCGGTCCTCGCCTCGTTCGTCTCGGACTCGAAGAGATGCCCGGCCTCGTGCGCGAGGAGCGCCACCGAGGCGGCCATCTTGAGGAACGGAAGACCCGAGGTCGGACGGGCGTGCTCGTACACGAGGTCGACGAGCGAGGCGCAGTACTTCGGATCGATGCTGACCCGGAACAGGTCGTAGGCAAAGCCGGCGAAGTCGACGTTCCCGGCGTAGCCGCCGTACTCGTACTTCACCTTGGGCCACTCCTCCTTCGACCAGCAGCGCACCTCGAGCTGTGCCGCATCCGCGCGCTTGTAGACGAGCGTGTTCAGCGCGCGGCCGAAGCGCGGCTCGATCCGGCTCGTGGAGACGTCGCCGCCCTTGACCGGGAGCGGCTCGACCGCGAGGAACGACGACGAGATCTCCCGCTGCGCCTCGTCGAGCGACTCCTGGACCTCCAGCTCCTTCGAGTGGACCTCGCTGCTATCGCTCGAGCTCGCTCCCTCGGCGAGCGCGCGACCCCACGCCGAAACCGCGGCGCACGCCGAGCGGAACAGCCCGTAGCTCTCGCGATAGCGCGGGACGAGCGGCTCGCCCACCTCCCCGTCCAGCGTCTCCGCGCACCGTAGGAGCGGCCGCACCGCGAAATCGAGCTCGGACTGCTTGCGCGTCTTGTTCCGCACGCCGTCGGCCATGCGTGTGGCGTGCGCTCCGCGCAGCGCCGTGCGGTCCTCCCACTTGCGCAGGAGCACCACCCAGGCGACGTCCTGCGTCCGCGTCTTCGCCGGCTCGTCCCGCGTGGTGGTCGACGAGGCGCGGCTCGGGCCCGACGAGTCGCTGCACCCGGCCGCGGCCAGGGTGAGCGCGGCGAGCAGGATGAGGGACCGCAGTGTCAGCGCACTCCGAGGCGAACGCGGTAGCCGAGGTAGATGTCCACCTCACGATCGCCCAGAACACGGTCGGCGGTCTCCCGCAGCGCCCCGACCCCGACCTCTTCTTCGGTCGTGCCGCTGTGAAGCATGACCGTCAACGGGCCCAGGCTGAGCGCCATCCCGACGATGCGGGCCGCTCCGCCTCGCTCGCGTGAGTGGAGGACGATCTCCCGCGCGTACCGGAAGTGGCCGCTCGACTTGATGCGATCGAGATGGCCTTCCTTCGTGTAGCGCATGATGTCGCCGTCCGGCCGCCTGCCGATGCGGCCGAGCCGCAGCATCTCCTCGAACGCCGCCTCGATCTCCCAGTGGACGATCGGCGGCCAGTCGTAGTCGTAGGCCGCGAACACCCCGCCCGGCCGCAGGATGCGCGCAGCTTCGGCGAAGGTCGGCTCGGGCTCCATCCAGTGCAGGGCCTGGGAGCACGTGACGATGTCCGCCGCGGCGTCCGGAAGGCCGGTCGCCTGCGCGTACGCCCGGACGAAGCGGACGTTCTCGGCCGAGCGTGGCCGCCTGCGCCTGCGCGCACATCTCGGGGCTCGCCTCCACGCCGATCACCTCGTCGGCGCGCTCGGCCCACGGCCTGGTCGAGAGACCCGTGCCGCTGCCGAGATCGACGACGAGCTTCGGCCGCTCAGTTTGTGCTTCGAGGCACAAGAGATCGAAGAGCGCGGAAGGCGGCGAGGGCCGATTTGCGTCGAAACCCTCGGCGAAGCCGCTCTGTTCGTACCCCGAAGACCGGAGGAGCTGTTCGCTCCACCGATCGATCAGCTCCCGCGAATCCTCCGTCACGACCGCGTCTGAGTCTAGAATGACTTGCCGTGACCGCTGCCGCATCAGCTGTCCGAGCCCGCTTCCTGCCACACGGGTATCTCGATCTCGTTCGCCAACTGGCGATCTGGTTCGGGTTCCTCTACGCGTACCGCTACACGCGTGGTGTCGCCGACCGCGACCCGTTCAAGGCGTTCCACAACGGCCTGCGCGTGGCCGACGTCGAGCACCGGCTGACCGGCCTCTGGGAGCTCTCGATCCAGAGCTTCGTCACGTCGTCCGGACTGCTCCGGCAGGCGACGGCGCTGACGTACTGGCATTCGCAGTTCACGGTCCTCGGCCTAGTCCTGCTCTGGGTGTATCTGCGCCGGAACGACCGCTTCGTGCCATTGCGGAACACGCTGCTGCTCGCGAACGTGATCGGGCTGGTCGGCTTCGTGCTCATGCCGACCGCGCCGCCCAGGATGTTCCCGGAGCTCGGCTTCGTGGACACGCTCACCAACTTCGGGATCAACCACAACAGCGCGATCGTCCGCGCCGACGCCAACCCGTACGCCGCGATGCCCAGCCTGCACGCCGCGGACTCGCTGATCATCGGCGTCGGGCTGTTCCTGATCGTGCGCGCCAAGTGGGCGAAGGCCCTGTGGCTGATGTGGCCGCTCTGGGTCTGGTTCTCCGTGATGGCCACGGGCAACCACTTCTGGCTCGACATCGTGGGCGGAATCGTGGTCGCCTCGATCGCGGCGGCCGTTGTCAACCGCAAGCATCTCCGGCGCTTCTTCGGCCGCTCGCCGGCTCCGGCGCCGGCCTGACTGCCGCGGGCGTAAAGGACGCATACACGGCGGGAGTGCGCCGCGCCGCCGCGCGGGGGATGAGCCATCTCGCCAGCTGGCCCGTCTCGCCCGACGCGCTCACCTTCGCAGGCGTCACGATCTGCGCGATCTCGGCCGTGATCGTGTACTTCGAGTACCGGGCCGAGCTCCTCTGCTTCTGGCTCGGGGCCGCGCTCTTCGTCCTCGGCTCGGTGGCCGACATCCTCGACGGAGCGCTCGCGCGCTCGAGCGGGAAGGGAACGACGTTCGGCGCCTTCCTCGATTCGACGACCGACCGGATCGGTGAGGCGTTCATGCTCGGGTCGATCGCGCTCGTCTTCTCGCGGGACGGGAACGAGGTCGCGCTCGCCTTCGCCTTCGCCGCGGTCGTCGGCTCGCTGCTCGTCAGCTACACGCGTGCGCGCGCGGAGGCGCTCGGGCTCAAGGGGGACGTCGGAATCGGAAGCAGAGCGGAACGAGTGGTCGTGATCGTGGCCGGCCTCGTGCTCGCTCCCTGGGGCGTCCTGCCCTGGGCGATCTCCCTGCTCGCGGTGACTGCGTGGATCACCGTGATCCAGCGAGTGCTATCAGTTCGGGCACAACTCCGCTCTCGCTGATACTGTGCTAGCAGCAGTTCGCTGCTAGCAGATGGCGAAGAGAGAACAGACCAGCATCCTCGTCCGGATGCCGAAGACTCTGAAGCGGCGCCTCGCACGCGAGGTCGCCAGGCAGGAGAGCACCCTGAACGACGTCGCCGTCGCAGCGCTGGCCGCCGAGTTCGGAGTCGACTTCACCCCGAGCGGCCGCCGCGGCCAGGTCCCCGGCGAGACAGGCGTCGTCCTCCTCCGCGTCCCGCCTCAGCTCAAGCGGCAGCTCGCCCAGGCCGCGCGCGAGCGCCGAAGCAGCACGAACACCGTCATCGTCGAGGCGCTCGCCGAGCGGCTCGGCACATCCACTTCCCGAAAGGAACCAATGCCCCGTACAAACGGCAGTCAGAACGGCAAGGCGCGCTCGGCCGACAAGGTTCGAGTCGCGATCATCGGCGTCGGCAACTGCGCCAACTCGCTCCTCCAGGGCGTCGAGTACTACAAGGACGCCTCTCCGGACGAGTTCGTCCCGGGCCTGATGCACGTCGACCTCGGCGGGTACCACGTTCGAGACGTCGAGTTCACGGCAGCGTTCGACGTCACGACGGCGAAGGTCGGCAAGGACCTCTCCGAGGCGATCTGGGCCGAGCCGAACGACACGATCAAGTTCGCCGAGGTCCCGAAGACCGGCATCACCGTCTCGCGCGGAATGACGCACGACGGGCTCGGCAAGTACCTGTCCGAGGTCGTCCAGAAGGCGCCCGGCGACACGGACGACGTCGTGAGCATCCTCAAGGAGACCGGCACGGACGTCGTGGTCAACTACCTCCCCGTCGGCTCCGAGGAAGCGACGAAGTGGTACACGGAGCAGATCCTGAACGCAGGCTGCGCGATGGTGAACTGCATGCCCGTCTTCATCGCGAAGGGCGGCCATTACCAGAAGCGCTTCGAGGACGCGGGCCTGCCGATCGTCGGCGACGACATCAAGTCCCAGGTCGGCGCGACGATCACGCACCGTGTCCTGACCACGCTCTTCCGCGAGCGCGGCATCAAGGTCGACAGGACGATGCAGCTCAACGTCGGCGGCAACTCCGACTTCCTGAACATGCTCGAGCGCGAGCGCCTGGAGTCGAAGAAGATCTCGAAGACGAACGCGGTCACGTCGATGCTCGACTACGACCTCGGTGAAGGCAACGTCCACGTCGGTCCGTCCGACCACGTGCCGTGGCTCACCGACCGCAAGTGGGCCTACATCCGGATGGAAGGCTCGGCCTTCGGCGACGTGCCGCTCAACCTGGAGCTGAAGCTCGAGGTCTGGGACTCGCCGAACTCGGCCGGCATCGTGATCGACGCGGTGCGGATGGCGAAGCTCGCGCTCAACAACGGCGTCGGCGGAGCCCTCGAGGGGCCGAGCGCCTACCTGATGAAGTCGCCGCCGAAGCAGCTCCAGGACGACGAGGCCCGCGACGCCGTCGAGGCGTTCATCAAGAAGTACTCGCGCGCCTCGGCGAAACCGAAAGCCTCCGCCAGCTCGTAGTTCCAGATATCCGCAGTACCGGCGGGGGCTGGGCGACCGGCCCCCGTCCCCTTTCAGCGGCCGCGCTGGAGGACCGCACTAGACTCGGTAAGTCGTGGCTCTGCGAATTTGCCTGGTGACCCCGTTCTCGTGGTCGCAGCCGCACGACGTGAACGAGCACGTCGCCGGGGTCGCCCAGGCGCTGCGTGACCTGGGCCATTCGGCGAGCATCCTGGCGCCCTCGAACCGGGCTTCCGACCTGGCAGCCGGGAGACGTGCGCTGCGCAACGGCGCCGAGGCTCCGCTGATCGCGCTCGGGCCGGCAGTGCCCGATCTCGCGCCGCAGCCGGATGGGGCTGCCCGTCGGCGTGCGGGCGAACCTCGCCACGGCGCTCTCGTCCGGTCGCTTCGACGTCGTGCACGGATTCGAGCCGGGCCTGCCGAGCCTGTCCTACCTCGCGCTCCGCGACGCGCGCGCGCTCACGGTCGCAAGCTTCTTCTCGCCCGAGCGCCTCGTCGTACCCGCCCGCGAAGGCGCGACGAGAGAAACTGCTGGCCCGAATCGACGCGCTCGTCGCCGCGTCTCCCGAGGCGGCTCACGCTGCGGCGCAGCGGTTTCCCGGGGAGTACCGGATCCTGTCCGAGGGAGTCGACCCGCAGCTCTTCTCGCCCGGAGAGAAGCGTCAGCTGGTCGTGCTCGAGTGGCGCCCCATCGAACGACCTCTCTCCCGCGCGGTCGTCCGGGCGATGCGAGAGCTGTCCGGCTGGGAGCTCGTCTTCCTGCGGACGAAGCCGCTCGCGGGCCGGCCGACGATCCCGGCCAGGCTGCGCGGCCGCGCGTACGTCCGCACTGCCCGGGACGGGAAGAGCAGGGCGCCGATTCTGAGCGAGGCCTCGATCTACGTCCCCGCGCTCGACGGCCTCTCGCGGGTCGCGCTCGAGGCGGCGGCTTCGGGTGCCGCGATCGCGTCACCTCCGGGAGTTCAGGAGCAGCCGGAGCTGGCCGCGGCCGCTCTCGGGCGCCTCGCCGAGAACGAGTCGCTGCGCAAGAAGCTCTCCGACGAATCCCGGCTCAGCGTCGAGGGCAAGTCGTTCGCGGACGTGGCCGGCGAGCTCGACGAGCTCTACGCGGGCCTCGGCAAGCGGCGCAGGCGAGCACGCGCGCCGGAGCCGCTCGTCCGACCGCGAGTGGATCCTCGCCGACCTCCACCTGCACACGTCCTGGTCGAGCGACTGCTCGATCGAGGTCGAGGACCTGCTCGACCACGCGCAGGCGGCCGGGCTCGGGGCGATCGCGGTCACCGACCACAACGTCTTCGGCGGCGCGCTCGAGGCGGTCGAGCTCGCCCGCGACCGCGACCTGATCGTCATCCCAGGCGAGGAGGTGAAGACCGACGGCCAGGGCGAGGTGATCGGGCTCTTCCTGAAGGAGGAGATCCCCCGCGGCATGTCCTTCTCGGAGACCGTGGCCGCGATCAAGGCCCAGGACGGGCTCGTCTATCTCCCCCACCCCTTCGATCGCATGCACTCGATCCCCGAGCCCTCGACCCTCCACCGTCACCTGGCCGACATCGACGTGTTCGAGGTCTACAACGCGCGCCTGCTCTTCGAGGGCTACAACGACGAGGCGCTCCGCTTCGCGCGCAAGTACAACCTGACGATGGGCGCCGGATCGGATGCACACGTCCCGCCGGGCCTGGCCACGGGAGGCCTCCGGATGCGCGCTTTCGACGGCCCCGAGGAGTTCATGCTCAGCCTGCGCAGTGCGGAAATCCTGAGGCGACCGAAGTCGCTCGCCTACCTGCAGTCCCTCAAGTGGGTCGCCCAGGTCAAGGAAAGAGTCCGCTAGACGAGAACTGGAACAAGGCCGCCGTGACCTCAGTGTCGACCGACGAGATCTATGAGAAGTACCTCAAGAAGGCGATCGCCGAGATCAACGATCTCGGCCACGAGATCGCCGCCGCCGGAAACGGCGATCGTGTGCCCGTGCTCGGATCCGGGCATCCACGCGCCGATGTGATGCTCCTCAAGCACCGCCCGCAGCCGGCGGAGATCCAGGAGGGCGTCGCCTTCTTCGGGCGCACCGGCCAGGCGATCCTCAAGTCGCTGCAGCGGCTGAACGTCGACCCGATGTCGATCTACGGGACGAACTGCCTCAAGTTCGCCGACGAGAGCGACGAGGAGGCGCGGCCGTTCCTCGTGCGCGAGGTGCACATCGTCCAGCCGAAGCTCGTCGTCGTCATGGGCGAGGACGCCTTCGCGTTCCTGAACGCGCTCGACTTCCCGCTCGCGGGCGAGCTCGAGCCGACGCTCGGGACGCTGCAGGAATGGACGCCGACCGTGCAGGTGCTGTACGTGCCGGACATCGACGCGTCGCTCGACGAGCAGCCGTCGAAGACGAAGTTCTGGAACGCCTTCAAGGCCCTGGGTCCATGGTGGGCCGAGATTGCCGCCCTACTAGGGCTGTCGGTCGCCCTCGGCGTCTACTACGTCGCGGGGGATTCGCTGCCCATCTCCGGCCTGTGGACGCAGGTCTTGTTCCTGTGGTTCCTCGTCATCCCGGCGGTCTTCGGGCTCGTCTACCTCGCGCTGCCGCTCTGGCGGATGCCCCGGCTCCTGCAGGCGGGAATCGTGGTCGCGGTGCTAGCCGTCGTGTTCTCGCTCGTCGGCCTCGACGTTCTCGCGAACTTCGCCAAGCTGGGGGCGGTCACGCTCCTGGCGTGGTGGTTCCTCTCGTTCTTCGAGACGTCAGCCTGGGTCGCGACCGTGGCCGTGATCATCCCGTGGGTGGACGCGATCTCGGTCTGGCGCGGGCCGACGAAGCAGATCGTCACGCACAAGCGCGAGCTGTTCACGACGTTCTCGTTCGCGTTCCCCGTCCCCGGCGAGTCGGACACGGCGCAGCTCGGGCTGCCCGACCTGCTCTTCTTCGCGCTCTTCCTGGGCGCCGCTGCGCGGTGGGGGCTCCGCGTTCGGCTGACCTGGCTGGCGATGACCCTGTCGTTCGGCGCGACGCTCGCCTTGACCGTCGCCTTCGACATCGGCGGCCTCCCTGCCCTCCCGCTCCTCTCCTTCGGCTTCCTGGCGCCGAACGCGGACATCCTCTGGCGCAAGCTGCGCACCCCGGACGCGTGGGGCTCGCTCAAGTCGAAGCGCGAGGCCGCCGGCCCGTAGACCGGCGGCTCGCGAGTCAGCTAGTTCCGGTTCGGGTACGGGTCGTCGACGCTGTCCGCACCGGAGATCGCTTCCAGCGTTGGGCCGCCGCAACTCGGGCAGGGCGGCAGCGACTCGACGGACTGGACGGTGATCTGATTGCCGCAGTTAGTGCAGCGGTACGTGCCTGCGCTGACGTCACTCCCGATCGGAGCTGGATCCGCCATCTGTGACCCCTTTCGACGACTTTCCCGCCGGGTACCCGGCGAAGAGGGGTCTAAACGCGCTCGAGGAGGGCGACCGCCTCGATGTGCGGCGTGTGCGGGAACATGTCCACCGGTCTGACGCGCTGGAGCTCGTAGCCCCACTCAGCGAGCTCCTTGACGTTCCCGGCGAGCGTCGTCGGGTTGCAGGACACGTAGACGATCCGCTGGGGCTCGAGGCGCGCGAGCCGGCGCAGCGCCTTGCCCGAAAGCCCGGCGCGCGGAGGATCGACGACCGCGACGTCCGGGTGCCCCGCGCGCTCGTGGAGGTCGTCGAGCGCCTCCCCCACCTCGCCCGCGTAGAAGGCCGCATTCGCAATTCCGTTCAACTCCGCGTTCTCGAGCGCGCACGCGACGGACTCCTCGGAGACCTCGACGCCCCACACCGTCAGGGCGTCGCGCGCCAGGGTGAGCCCGATCGTCCCGATCCCGCAGTAGAGGTCGTAGACGCTCTCCTCGCCGGTGAGCTGTGCGAACTCCCGTGCAAGCTCGTACAGGCGCTCGGCCATCGCCGTGTTCGTCTGCAGGAACGCGTTCGGGCGAACCCGGAAGCGAAGCCCGCAGAACTCCTCCTCGATCGCGTCGGCGCCGTGCAGGAGCTGCGTCGGGAGGTTCGTCACCTCGGCCGGGCGGTCGTTCACCGACCAGTGGATCGAGCGCACCTCGGGGAAGCGCTCGAGTGCTGCGACGAAGCTGTCCGTGTCGAGCATGCCCGGTGCCGTCACGAGCTGGACGAGCGCCTGGCCGGTGTTGCGCCCCTCGCGCACGACGAGGTGCCGCAGGAAGCCGCGGTGCTCGGCCTGGTCGTACGCCTGCAGGCCCTGCGCGCGGGCCCAGTCGCGGACGGCCTCCCGGATCGCGTTCCCGAGGTCGGTCGTCAGCCAGCACTTGCGGATGTCGAGCACCTCGTCCCAGCGCCCGGCGCGATGGAAGCCGAGCGCCGGCCCGTCGGGCGTCGTCGTGAACGAGTACTCGAGCTTGTTTCGATAGTGGAAGACCGGCTCCGCGGGGACGATCGGCTCGAGCGGCGGGTCCTCGACGTGGCCGATCCGCCGTAGCGCCTCCTCGACTTGAGCCGCTTTCGCCTCGAGCTGCGCCTCGTACGCGAGGTCCTGGAATCGACAGCCTCCGCAGGCCGGGTAGTGCTCGCAAGGCGCGTCGACCCTGCGGCGCGCCCGCCTCGACGACCTCGAGCGCGAACGCTTCCGCATGGTTGCGCTTGACCCGGGTCACCCGCGCGCGCACGACGTCGCCCGGGAGTCCGCGGCGCACGAAGACGACGAATCCGTTCAGCCGCGCGACGCCGTTGCCGCCGTACGCAAGCGACTCGATCTTGAGGTCGAGCTCGTCGTCGCGTCGAACAGGCGCGGCCATCAGACCAGCATAGGGTTCATGCGTGGAGCTGAGGCTCGAACGACCTTCCACCGCGCGGGACTACGAGCAGTGGGCCACGATCCTGGAGCAGGTCTCGGGGGACGTCGTCGACGTGGACGAGATCGTGCACTTCGTCGAGACGGACGCAGAGGGCGCCTGGCTCCTCGCGACGGTCGGCGACGAAGCGGCCGGCTGCGGCGTGGGCCGTCCGTCGTCGATCCAGAGCAGCCTGTACGCGATGGTCCGCGTCCTGCCGGAGCGGCGCGGGCAGGGGATCGGCAGCCGGATCTACGAGGCCCTTTCCAACCACGCGCGGCGCCTGGGTCGCGAATCGATGTGGGGACGGATCCTCGAGGAAGACGAGGAATCGCGGAGCTTTGCCCGGAACCGCGGCTTCCGAGAAGCGGGCCGAGAGTACGAGGTCCTCCTGGACACGGCCCGGGCGGACGTCGTCGCCGATCCTCCCGAGGGCATCGAGCTCGTCTCGCTCGCCGAGCGGCCCGAGCTCGCGGAGGCCGTGCACGCGGTCGACTGCGAGGTCTCGGCCGACGTTCCCCGGCCCGAGGGCGACGACTTCGAGCCCCAGCCCTTCGCCAGGTGGCACGAGCTCTACCTCGAGGGCCCCGGCGCGGTCCCCGACGCGCTGATCGCCGCGCTCGACGGAGACGAGGTCGTCGGTTACACGGGCCTGCGCCGGCGCGGCGCGATCTCACCGGTCGCGGAAAACTTGCTCACCGCTGTCCGCCGCCCATGGCGCAGGCGCGGCATCGCCGTCGCGCTCAAGCAGGAGCAGATCGCGAGAGCGCGAGCCGCGGGCATCGAGCAGATCTACACGACGAACGACGAGACCAACGCGGGCATGCGCAGCGTCAACGCGAGGCTCGGCTACCGCCCCGCCCCGACACAGATCGTCGTGAGCGGGCCCCTCGCTACGTGATGTCCCGCCGCCGGGTCAGCACGACCGCGACGGCGCCGAGCACGCCGAGGTAGACAGCCAGCACGGCGCACGCATGGCCGAACGACGGGACGTCGTCCCCGGTGCTTCCGAGGATGCCCCCGATCGCCGGCCCCGCCAGGTAGTCCTTCGTCTCCGGGACCAGGGCTGCAAGGGCCGGCTCGAGGAAGATCAGCCAGGCAAGGACGAGGATGACGACGCCGAGCTGCCGCTTGAGGCTCGCACCGACGAAGAGGCCGATCACCGCCACGAGCGCGGCGCCGAGGAACGTCCGGGCGAGGAGCTCGTACTCGTTCCCACCGAACCGGTAGTCGTCCCGCCCGCCTACCCAGATTCCGGCGATCACCACCGGGTAGAACGACCGCAGGCAAGACGAGGAGCGCGCTGACGATCACTGCGGCTGCGGCCTTCGCCGCGAGCACCTTCTCCCGTACCGGAGTCGTGAGGAAGGCGAGCGTGATCGTCCCGTGCCGATACTCGGTCGTCGACGATCAGCGCGCCCATCAGCGTCGTGAAGAGCAGCGCGATCTGTCCCATCGTCGCGATGTCCCGGGCGAGCGAGCTGGGGAGCACAGGATCGTTCGTCGCCGAGTGGAGCGTCGTGATCGTTCCCAGGAGGACGATGGCGAGCTCCGCCAGGACGATGCCGAGCAGCGTCCTCGGCGCCGTCCAGACCTTCAGCAGCTCCGCCCCGACGAGACGCATCAGGCGCTGCCTTCCGGCGAGGTCAGATCGAGAAACGCCTCCTCGAGCGACGCGCTCTCGGCGACGAGCTCGTGGAGGACGATGCCCTTCGCGGCGGCGATCTCACCAACCCGGGCGGTCGTCGCCTCGGCAACCGTGAGCAGATCTCCCTCGGACGACGCGACCCGGACGCCGGCTTCGTCGAGAGCCGTCCGCAGCTGGTCGGCCTGCGGGCTCCGCACACGGATCCCGCCGGCGGCCCGGGCCACGAGCTCCGCAGTCGTCGACTGCACGACGAACTTGCCCCGATGGATGATCACGACCTCGTCGACGATCTGCTCGAGCTCCGCGAGGACGTGGCTCGAGATGAAGATCGTCCGCCCTTCCGCTGCGAGCGAGCGAAGCAATTCGCGGAGCCAGCGGATGCCCTGCGGGTCGAGGCCGTTCGCCGGCTCGTCGAGAACGAGCACGCTCGGATCGCCGAGCAACGCTCCTGCAATGCTCAGGCGCTGGCGCATGCCGAGCGAGTAGCCGCCTGCGCGGCGCCCGGCCGCCTCTTCCAGGTCGACCACCCGGAGGACCTCCTCGACGCGCGAGCGAGGGACTCCGGTGGCGGCCGCGAGCACGCGCAGGTGATTCCTTCCAGACCGCCCCGGATGGAAGTCGGAAGCCTCGAGCACGGCGCCGACCTCGCGCGGCGGATCCCCGAGCTCGCGATAGAGCGTGCCCTTGACGGTCGCCTGGCCCGCACTCGGCCGGACGAGGCCGAGGATGATCCTCAGCGTCGTCGTTTTCCCGGCGCCGTTCGGCCCGAGGAAACCGGTGATCGCGCCCTCGCGCACCTTGAAGCTCAGGTCGTCGACCGCGACGGTCTTGCGGAACCGCTTCGTGAGGTTGGCGACCTCGATCAAGTGAGGGGCGTGACGTAGACCTTTCGCTTCCGCGGGCCGTCGAACTCGCAGAAGAAGATTCCTTGCCACGTCCCGAGCGCGAGGCGGCCTTCACGGAGCGGGACGAGCACCTGCGGCCCGGCCAGCGCGGCCCGGACGTGCGAGGGAGCGTTCTCCTCGCCTTCCTCGATGTGCTGCCAGCCCCAGTCCTCGCGGACCATCCGCTCCATGGCGGCCTCCAGGTCGCGCGCGACCGCCGGATCCGCGTGCTCGTTGATCGTCACGCCCGCAGTCGTATGAGGAACGAAGACGAGCGCGGCGCTGGCGCCGTCCGCGCCGTTGAGCGCAGCCTCGACCTCACGAGTGATCTCGACGAGTTGCGTCTTCCGCTCGGTGCTTACGTCGATTTCCCGCACGGCGTTATCCTACGGCGGCTCTGTCCAGCGCAGCTCCTCCTCTGAACGCCGCCGACCTCGACCGCTTCCGCGAGCGCGCAGACCGCTTCATCGCGGACCTCGACGAGGAGTTCTACCTCCACTACGCGGGCCACAAGGACAAGCTCGAGCTCAGCCCGATCTACGAGCGCTATTCCGACCTGACGCAGCTCGACCAGGCGCTCGCGCTCGGCCGGTCGGCGGAAGGGGACCGGCACATCACCGAGCTGTGGCGCTTCGCCGTCGAGGGCTACCTCGGCGAGCTCACGCGCGAGCCCGCGGAGAAGGTCGCCGAGCAAGAGGCCACGCTCGAAGCGACGGTCGACGGCGAGACGATCCCCTTCCGGATGCTCCGGCCGGCGATGGCGAACGAGCCCGACCGCGACAAGCGCGAGCGCCTCGACCGGGTTCGCGTCGAGCTGACCGAGGAGCATCTGAACCCACTGCACGCCGAGGGCGTCCAGATCGTCCGCGACGGCGTGGAGCGGCTCGAGGCCCCGAACTACGCGGAGCTCTACCGTCGGCTCGGGTTCCGGCTCGACGACCTCGCAGACCAGTGCCGCGCCCTGCTCGACTCCACCGAGAAGCTGTTCGAGGAGGCCGCGGACAAGCTCTTCCGCGCCCGGGTCGGAATCGGCCTCGACGAGGCGAAGCGCTGGGACGTGATCCGCACCTTCCGCGCGACCGAGTGGGATCCGCAGTTCCCCGCCGAGAAGATGCTGCCCGCGCTCGAGGCCACGCTCACGGACATGGGCGTCGACCTCCGCTCGCAGGAGAACGTCGAGCTCGACGTCGAGCAGCGCCCGAAGAAGAGCCCGCGCGCGTTCTGCGCCCCGATCGAGATTCCCGGCCGCGTCGTGCTCGTCATCCAGCCGATGGGCGGCGCCGACGACTGGCGCGCGCTCTTCCACGAGGCCGGCCACACCGAGCACTACGCGAACACGTCGGCGAACCTGCTGATGGAGGAGAAGCGCCTCGGCGACGTCGCGGTCACCGAGGGCTGGGCGATGCTCATGCAGCACCTGACGGACGATCCGGCGTGGCTGAGGAAGCGGCTCGACTTCCCCCGCCCCGACGAGTTCGAGCGCGAGGGCGTCACGCAGCTCCTGTACATGGTGCGGCGCTACTCGGCGAAGCTCCTGTACGAGCTCGAGTTCCATCAGGCCGACGACCCGACGACGCTCTCGAACCGCTACGTCGAGATCCTCGGCGACGCGCTCAAGATCGAACCGGCCGCGGCGGACTACCTCTCGGACATCGACCCGAGCTTCTACGTCACCGGCTACCTGCGCTCGTGGGCGTTCGAAGCCCAGTTCCGGACGCACCTCCGCGAGCGCTACGGCAACGACTGGTTCGCGAAGCGCGAGGCCGGCTCGCTCGTCCGCGAGCTCTGGGAGACCGGAATGAGCATGACCGCGGACGAGATCCTCGGCGAGGTAACCGGCCAGGAGCTGGAGATGGACGCGGTCGCCCAGCTCACGCGCGACGTTCTCCGCTGAGGCGGTTGTGAGCGAAGACCTCGTCCCGCGCGACGAGCTGCAGGCGGCGATCTCCGCGCGCAAGGAGGTCGGCGAGGACCTGGAGCCCGCGCTCGTCGACGCGTTCGTCGAGCGGATCGAGAAGCGGATCGCGGAGCGTCAGGGGGAGAGCGAGCAGTCGCTGCGGCGCAAGCGCGAGCACCAGAAGGAGATGGTGCTCGGCGCGATGGCGCTCTCGATCCCGCTCTTCGCGTTGGCCGCGATCTTCACCGGCCTGGCCGGCGTGATCGTCGTCTGCGCAACGCTCGCGGTGATCGCCGTCGTAGCGTCGCGCTAGGCGTTCGAGACCCGCGGCCTCGCGGCGAACAACTGACCGGCTATGCCGGCCGCGATGAAGAGGAGCCCGACGACGGCCCATTTCCGAGGGTCGTAGAGGTCTTCGCACTGAACGCCGCGGCCACCGTCGAACGAGTGGCAGACCGTTCCCGGCCCTTCGCGGTTGAGGAACGCGACGACGAGCAGCGGCACGCCGATCCCGACCAGGAGGCCGTAGGCGGACGCGCGGAGCCTGGGCCTCGTGAGCAGGACGATCGTCGCGATCGCGCTGGCGGGAACCGTGAAGAGACCGATCACGCTGATCGCGAAGCCCGAAGCCGACGCCCACGACGGCCCAGAGCCCAGAACGCCCAGTCGCCGAGGCTAGATCGCGCCGCCTGCAGCCGGTGGGGCATTCGCCGCCTCGCCCTGGTCGCCGACAGGGTTTCGTGCGAGGTAGTCCTCGGCGAGCAGGATGTTCGACTCCGACGCGCGCTCGACGACGCTCAGCAGCGCCGACATGCTCGAGACCTCCTCGCGCTGCTCCTGGAGGAACCAGTGCAGGAACTGCTCGCCGACGAGGTCGTTCTCCTCACGCGCCAGAGCGGCGAGCGCGGCGATCTGCTCCGTGACGCGCTTCTCCTGCTCGAGCGCCAGCGCGACGGGCTCCCGCGGCGTCGCCGAACGTCGTCCTCGGAGCCTCGACCGCGGGAATCACGACCTCGTGGTCGGAGTCCAGCAGGTACTGGACGAGCATCATCGCGTGGTTCCGCTCCTCGAGCGCCTGCCGGTAGAAATGCGCGGCGAGCAGCGGGAGCGTTTCGGCGTCGAACCAGACCGCGATCGCGACGTACTGCTGCGACGCCGCGAACTCGTAGGCCACCTGTTCGTTCAGTCTTTCCGGGAACGGGGCCATCCCCATCGACTCTATCCGGTGTGTAAGTGCATACTCCCTATACATGCGAACGAAGGTCTTGATCGCCGGCGCGGCCGGGCGCGACTTCCACAACTTCAACGTCGTCTACCGCGGCCGCGAGGAGTTCGAGGTCGTCGCCTTCACCGCCACGCAGATCCCCGACATCGCCGGGCGCGTCTACCCCGCGCTCCTCGCGGGCGAGCTCTACCCGGACGGGATTCCGATCCACCCGGAAGCGGAGCTCGAGGAGCTCATTCGCGAGCACGAGGTGGACGAGGTCGTCTTCGCGTACTCGGACGTGACCCACGAGCACGTGCTGCACATCGGGTCGCAGGCGCTCGCTGCCGGCGCCGAGCTTCAAGCTCCTCTCACCGCACGACACGATGATCGCGTCGTCGAAGCCGGTGGCCGCGATCTGCGCCGTGCGCACGGGCTCGGGCAAGAGCCAGACGACCCGGCGCGTCGCCGAGCTCTTCCGAAACGACGGCAAGCGCGTCGCCGTTCTCCGCCACCCGATGCCGTACGGCGACCTCACGAAGCAGGTCGTCCAGCGCTTCGAGCGCTACGAAGATCTCGAGGCCGCCGACTGCACGATCGAGGAGCGCGAGGAGTACGAGCCGCATCTCGCGGAGGGCAATCTCGTCTTCGCCGGCGTCGACTACGCAGCCATCCTCCAGGCCGCCGAGCAGGAAGCCGACGTCATCGTCTGGGACGGCGGCAACAACGACACGCCGTTCATCAAGCCGGACATGCACATCGTCGTCGTCGACCCGCACAGGCCGGGACACGAGCTGCGCTACCACCCCGGCGAGACGAACCTGCGCATGGCGCACGTGTGCGTGGTGAACAAGGTCGACAGCGCGAGTCAGGAAGGCATCGACGCAGTGCTCGAGTCGATTCGCCGCGTCAACCCGACCGCGGACGTCGTGCTCGCCGCGTCGCCGTTCCACGTCGAGGGCGATGCCGCCGAGATCGCCGGCAAGCGCGTGCTGGCGATCGAGGACGGGCCGACGCTCACGCACGGCGAGATGACCTACGGCGCGGCCGTGCTCGCCGCCAAAGCGAACGGCGCCGCCGAGCTGATCGACCCCAGGCCGTGCGCGGTCGGCTCGATCGCAGCCACCTTCGAGGAGTACCCGCACGTCGGCGCGCTCCTCCCGGCGATGGGCTACGGCAAGAAGCAGCGCGAGGATCTCCGCGAGACGATCCGCCGCTGCGACCCGGATCTCGTCCTGATCGGAACGCCGATCGACCTGAGGCGCCTGATCGACTTCGAGCGCCCCGCGATGCGCGTCACCTACCGGCTCAACGAGCTCGGTGACCGCACGTTGGAAGACGTTCTCGCCGAGAAGGGTTTGACCGGCGAGCGAACGCCCGTCGGCTGAGCCTCGTCATCGCCCTCGCGATAACCGCGTAGCATCCCCACCTCGCATGGTCGAGGTCGCCCAGCACCTCAAAGGACGGGACTTCACGCGAGTCGGAACCTGGAACTCCGAGGAGCTGAAGACCGCGCTCGACCTCGCCGACGAGCTGAAGGGTCTACGGCAGAGGCGCGAGCCGCACGAGCTCCTCCCCGGCCGCACGCTCGGGATGATCTTCCAGAAGCCGTCGACGCGGACGCGGGTCTCGTTCGAGGTCGGCATCGCCGAGCTCGGCGGCCACGGCCTCTACCTCGCCGCAGGCGACCTCCAGCTCGGCCGCGGCGAGACGATCAAGGACACCGCCGTGGTCCTCTCGCGCTACCTCGACGCGATCATGATCCGCACCTTCGCGCAGGACGACGTCGAGCAGCTGGCCGAGCATGCGAGCGTTCCGGTGATCAACGGGCTGACCGACTACTCGCACCCGTGCCAGGCGCTCGCCGACCTGATGACGATCCGCGAGCGGCTCAGCCGGCTGTCGGGAGTCCGTCTCGCCTACCTCGGAGACGGCAACAACGTCTGCATCTCGCTGATGGTCGCCGCCGCACGCTTCGGGATGCGCTTCGTCGCCGCGACGCCCAAGGGCTACGAGCCCGACGCGACGGCCGTCAACGCCGCCCGCCGGGCCGCGGTCCAGATGGGCGGGACGGTCGAGCTCGTCCGCGACCCGGCTGACGCGGCCCGCGAGGCCCAGGTGGTCTACACGGACGTCTGGACGAGCATGGGCCAGGAGGAGGACTCCAAGCGCCGCCGCAAGGACCTGGCCGGCTACCAGATCGACGACGAGCTCCTCTCACACGCGAGCCCGGACGCGATCGTCCTGCATTGCCTCCCCGCGCACTACGGCGAGGAGATCACCGAGGAGGTGCTCTACGGGCCGCAGTCTGCGGTCTGGGACCAGGCGGAGAACCGCCTGCATGCCCAGAAGGCGCTCCTCGCGCTGATCGTCCGACGTAAGTGTTCCCGATCAAGGACAACGTCCCGACGAGGTCGTTCCCCGTCGTCACGGTCGCGCTGATCGCGATCAACTTCGCGGTCTGGATCTTCTACCAGCTCCCCGATCTCGACCGCTCGGTCGTCGAGTACGCCTACCAGCCGTGCGAGGTCGTCAGCTCCTGCGCGCCCGGGACCGCCGTCGGCCACGACTGGGACGTCACGTGGCTGACCTCGATGTTCATGCACGGAAGCTGGCTGCACATCATCGGGAACATGCTCTTCCTCTGGATCTTCGGCAACAACGTCGAGGACGCGATGGGGCCGGTCCGCTTCCTCGGCTTCTACCTGCTGGCCGGGATCGCCGCGACCGCGGCTCAGACCGTCGTCACCCTCTGGGCGGGCACGAATGCCGACGCGGCCGTCCCGAACCTCGGGGCGAGCGGCGCGGTCTCGGGCGTCCTCGGCGCCTACCTCGTCCTCCTGCCGACCGCGAGCGTGCTGACGCTGCTCCTGTACTTCCTCGTCGAGGTCCCGGCCTTCCTCTTCCTCGGCTTCTGGTTCGGCTTCCAGCTCTGGGAGGGCGGGTTCTCGATCGTGCAATCCGCAGGCGGGCGGCGGCGTCGCGTTCTTCGCGCACATCGGCGGCTTCGTCTTCGGCGTGCTGACCGTGCGCCTGTTCATGGTCCGGCCGCCGTTACGGCCGCGCTACTGATGACTGAAGAGGAGTTCGAGGAGATCGTCCGGGCCGCGCTCGACTCGCTGCCGGAGGAGATCGCGCGCGGGCTCGAGAACGTCGCCGTCGTCGTCGAGGACGAGGATCCGGAGAAGCCCGGAGATCCTCGGCATCTTCTCCGGCTATCCGCGGGGCGAGACGATGCCGTCGGGCGCGCTGCCGGCGAAGATCGTGATCTACCGCCGACCGCTCGAGGCCTCGTTCCCCGACCCGGCCGAGCTGCGCCGCCAGATCCGAATCACCGTCCTCCACGAGCTCGCGCACTACTTCGGGTTCGACGAGGACCGGCTCGACGACCTCGGCTACGCATAGTGGATCTCGCGCTGAACGCGATCGCGATCGCCGCCGCGGTCGTGGGCGGGATCGTGATCCTGCTCTTCTTCTTCGGGAGCCGGGATTAGTAACCACTAGCTCTTCGTTATCAGAGGTGATGAGAACACTCGATGAGATCAGAATCGAGATCGAGCGCGCAACGGAGCGGCGTGCCGAGCTGCTGCACGTCCTCGCCGAGGGCCATGACGTCGTCGTCGCTGCGGAGCATGCAGAGGTGGAGGAGCAGATCGCCCGCCTCTGGGACGAACACCGCGCGGCGAAGGTTCAGACCCGTTTCGGCGACCGCGACGTGATCATCAAGCGCGCCCGTCTCGAAGAGCGACTTGAGCGCGCCGCCTAACACCTCTCCCCTTCCCTAGGCGGACACGCTCTCCGCGGCCCCGGAAATCCCGGGGCCGCTTCCTTTGCGCCTCTACACTTTCCGAGAACGGGGCGTTAGCTCAGCTGGGAGAGCGCCGGCTTTGCAAGCCGGAGGTCACCGGTTCGATCCCGGTACGCTCCACCTCCAAAACCCGCTGCTAGTTGGCGGGTTTTGACGTACCGGGCTCACTCTTTCTCGGCCTCCCGCGTCCAAAACGTCCACGTCCCGGCCACTATGAGAGTGGCCCCGGCTGTCCTCACTGTGCAAAGCCCGCCCAAAGCATCACGACTCCAATGACGGTCAGCAGCGCACCGTCGGAGTACCGCACGAACCGGAGCCTTCGTGGACTAACGCGGAGTTCCTCATCCGTCAGCCGTCGCATCGGTCGCGTCAGGCTGTGCTGCGACCGAGCTATGAACGTAGCGACCCCGGCCGTGTCTTGGAACAGGAGCAGGCCCGCAAGAAAAAGGCTATCCCACCAACAACGAAACCCATTGCCGGAGTCTATGAGCCAAAATCACTCCGATGGGCCTAGGCCGATGGTTCCGAGAGGAACTCCACCGAACAAGCAAGTCGGGGCAATGGATGGCGGATGCTTTCCCGTCACTCCGTGGCTTTCAACGGTTTGCCGTGAGGTGGGGAGCGGTTGACGACATGCTCTTAGGGCTCCTCATAGCCGTAACCCTTGTGGGAGCCACGCTCATCCTCCTCGTCATCGTCCTCATCGAGGCCGTCTCTCAGTAGGGGGCAAGAACCCACCGAGGTTCTCGGAGCGGAGTTTTTCTCCCGGCCACAGTGCCCGCCGGGGTCCGGTCGATTGCCGCTAGGAGGCATCCCCCGGCACTCCGGTAGTGGGCGATCGGCAATGGCTTGCACGTACTCGGTCGCGGCGAAGCGAAGCTCAGGCCACTCCGCAAGCGGCAGGTTCTCGTGTTGCCAAGCGTCGGTCTCGAAGTGGTGAACGAGGGTCTCTCGGATGGGACGGCTATGCGGGCCGGCTCCCCCACAATCCCTCTACTACGGCGGGTTTGAGTCGATCTTGCTAGCCGGAGGTCACCCGGTTCGAGGTCGGTCTACGAGATCGTGATCGGGATCGTCTTCTGGCCGGGCTGGATGCTGCCGTAGTGGACGACGGCCCTCTGGTTGGCAGCGAGCTGGATCCTGCGCTTCGCCAGCTCTCGGACCTTTCCGTTGGCGAAGTAGGCGAGGGTGACGTCAAATGTCCCGTGGTTGGCGCCGGAGTCCTGGAACGTCAGCGTGCCTTGAGCCCGGTCGTTCTGGCTCGTGATCACGGAGCCGGGTGCGAGTGAGACCTCCTTGACGCCGATGCGGTAGCCCTTGCTGGCGCCGGAGAGGCCGATGTGGAAGAGCGGCGACTCGGTCTGCCCTGGCGCGCTTCGGTACACAAACCGGCCGACGGCCCCCGAAACCTCGAACGAGTTGACCTCGCCTGGGCGGATCCGAACGTTGTCGATCCCGGCATCGCGTCCAGGCCCGATCATCGACAGGTACTCGGTGTCGGGATGGCGCAGGCCGCGTCCGTCGATGGTCACGGTCAGGCTCAGCTCCGCCGGGATGCGGTACACCGGCTCTGGGGCCGCCCCGCCCGCAGCCGTCCGCTGCCTGACTAGGCTCGCGCCCGGAATCTCGTTGACGGACCGGCTTCCGACGTAACCGATGCGGCGGCCGTGGTCGTCGGTGATCAGCAGGTGAGCGTGGCTGTACGGATTGCCTTCCAGACGCACCTCGTTGAAGCGCGTCTCGCCGCCACTGCGGCCCGAGCAGAACGGGCACTGGTGGACGCCTAGACCCGGCGTGGTCGGCGTCAGAAAGAGCGTCTTCGTCGCGGCGTTTCCTCGGTAGACGTCTCCCGGCTCGAACTCGTAGTTCCACGTGTTGCTGTTGACGTGGAGCCGTCGCGTCTTGGCGGGCCAGTTGTTGTCGTAGACGAGAAGGTCGTAGCGCCCGCGCCCGAGATCCTCGACGGCGTACGGCGTGATCTCGTGTCCGCCCTCGTAGCCGGGTTTGTAGAACACGAGGCCGTACGTCTCTCCACCGCGTTGCCGCAAGGCCGAGATCAGCTTCTGCACGATCTGGTCGGGCGTGCCGCCGATCGTCCTATCGATGACGCTCGGCAGCAGCTGCCAGGTGAACGCGTACGCGATCGTCCGCTGGAGCCGCACGTTGCCCTTCAGCCGCAGCTTGCTCGTCCGCGACTTGAAAGCCGGGAACTGATGGCGAAAGAGCAAGAGGCTCAGCACGGACATGCCTGTGCAATGCCCGGCTCTCATCTCTCGGTTCTGCTGCTTGAGCCAGGACTGCCCCGACGGCGTCAGCACACAGGCGCCCGACTTCTTGACGAACATGCACACCCTGCTGCCGAACAGCAACCGCAGCTCGTTTGCGGACAGATCCGCCTTCCCCGATCCGTAGTTCTCGAACGAGAACCCGTTCACCTTGGGCCGGAACCCGCTGTCGGCGACGATCTTGCCGCTCGCCGCGCCGGCGCCGCTGTGCGCCAGCGTCAAGGTCGCAGCGCCAAGTGCGATGCTGACGGCCAGGAACGTCAGCCGGCGCAAGGCTCTCCGTCCAGGATCGGGAGGCCGGACACCACTCCGGCGTCGAGGTGCTCGAACGCCGCAGCAGCGATCGAAGGACCCCCCATCAAGACCTTTCGTGTTACTCGGGCTTGCTTCCTCGCTCATAGCCTACAGAGACTCGGGCGGTGACTGGCGGCACTCGTGAACGAGATCCTTTGCCACTCAGTCCGCTTTCAGGCGGCCGAATCCCACTCAAGAAAGAGCGAAGGCCGGGGAGAATCCCCGGCCTTCCTGGACTGCTTGCGTTTCAGACGCGAAGCGTCTAGGCGCAATAGACGAACACGTGCAGCGAGTCCGTGTTTCCGCTCGACTGCGTGACCGTCCAGCCATGCCCGTCGGGATTGCGGAACGACTCCGTGACCGACGCCCTGGGCCGAGAAGCCGCCCGAGAGGGCGAACAGCCGGTTGGTCGGGTCGTCGTTCGGATTCGGCGTCAGCCGGGCAAAGGGCGACCTTCGTCTTCTGCCCGGATGCGTCGCTCGCGTCGACCGTGATGATCGTCGAGCCGTTGACCCCGTTCTCACCCTTCGGGCCCTGCGGGCCGTCGGGCCCGCGCTGGCCCTGCGGGCCTGCGGGGCCTGCGGGACCCTGGGCACCTACGTCGCCCGGTCACCCTTGCGGGCCTGCGGGACCTGCCGGGCCTGCGGCCTGCGGACCGCCGGGCCGACGTCACCCTTCGGGCCAGCGACACCGGTCTCGCCCTTGGGACCCTGAGCGCCGGTCTCACCCTGCGCGGCCAGTCGCACCCGTGGCACCCATCGGGCCGACTTCGCCCTGGGCACCCTGCGGGCCTTCGGACCCATCGGGCCGATCGCACCCTGGGCACCGACTTCGCCCTGCGGGCCGACTTCACCCTGCGGGCCAGCTTCGCCCTGGGGACCGACGTCGCCCTGAGGGCCCTGCAGGCACCCATGGGGCCGTCAGCTCCGCGGTCTCCGGTCAGGCCGGCCAGGCCGACCAGGCCCTGCAGGCCCTGCGGGCCCATCTCGCCCTGGTCACCCTTCGCGCCAGCGGCACCAGTCTCACCCTTCGCGCCGGTTTCACCCTGCGCGCCGGCGGAGCCGGTCTCGCCCTTGGCGCCCTGGGCGCCCTGCGAGCCGACGGGGCCGGCGAGGCCCGCGACGCCGCGAACGGACTTGCCCTTCGCGCCGGGCTTGCCGACGATGCAGAAGCGGACGTCGGTGCGGTTGAGCTTGCTGATCTTGACGTCGTGGTAGGTGACCTTGTCACCCTTGGTCTCGACCCAGAAACACGCTCGCGTGAGCGTGCGGGTCTTGTGCTTCACGTTCGAGGCCCCTGATGCGACGCCTACGACCATGACCATCAGGCCGAAGGCGGCGACCAGCGGAATCCATCTCTTGAAATTCATAGCCCTCCGTTCTCCCGCCTGGCTTATCCGGGCGGTAAAGAGAAAGGTAGGGCCGCCAGGGCACGAGTTGACACTGACACAGATGGGTCAAAAACACCTGGATATGCCGCAAGAACCGGCGACCTGGCCGTCGCGACGAGGCCAGCGATCGGATTTACGCTTGCCGGATGGACGCCACGGCTGCGGTCAACACGCGACGAGCTCTCTTCGCAGGTCTCATCGACCACGCTCCGACGTTCCCGCCCGAGGAGCTGCCGCTCGCCGAGGGCCTGGCCGAGCATCGCCGCGTCCGGGCCGACGAGCACGGCTGGATCGTCAACCGCTTCGTGTGCCCGGCCTCGAAGCTCCGCGACGTCGGTGACGAGCCGCTTCGGCTGTCGGTCGTCCTCGACACCGGCACGCTGCCCGAGCCCGACGAGCGGATCGAGGCCGTCGAGGCTGCCGGGATCGACCCGGAGATCCTCTTCGACGCGGCTCCCGAGGTCTACGTCGAGCTGCCGCTGCGCGACGACGTCTCGTTCCGGATCCTCCAGCTGAAGGAGCTCGGGCTCCGCGCCAAGGTGCGCTGCGGCGGCGCCGCGATCCCGCCCGTGCCGGCCCTGGCCGAGTTCGTTCAGGCCTGCCGCCGGCTCGAGATTCCCTTCAAGGCGACTGCGGGCCTGCATCAACCGCTGCGCCACGACGACGAGCACGGCTTCCTGAACGTGCTCGCCGCAGCGGTCTTCGGCGACGAGGAGGAGGCGCTCGGGGACGAGGATCCGGGCGCGTTCTCGGTCGACGCGAAGCGCGTTCCGGTGGCGCGACCGCTCCGCAGGCGCCGAGGAGGTCGCCCGCGTGCGCCGAGACCTCTTCGTCAGCTTCGGCAGCTGCAGCGCGCAGGAGCCGATCGACGGGCTGGCCGCGCTCGGGCTCCTCTAGCCGTGCTCGTCCTGAGCCGGGCCGAGGTGCGCGAGCTGCTCGACCTCGACCTCCTGCTCGAGGCGCTCGAGCGCGTGTTCGTCGAGCTCAGCGCGGGCCGGACGTCCGTGCCGCCGCGGATCGCCGCGAGCACGGAGCGCGGGCTCCTCGCCGCGATGCCGGGGTACGCGGACGGAATCCTCGAGACGAAGCTCGTGTCGGTCTTCGCCGAGAACCGCGATCTACCGTCGCACCAGGCGACGATCTCGCTCTTCGACGACGAGACCGGGCAGCCGCTTGCCCTCATGGACGGCACCGAGATCACAGCCGTCCGCACCGGGGCCTCCTCGGCGGTCTCGACGAAGGCTCTCGCGCGGCGCCGACGCGAGCGTCCTGGCGGTGCTCGGATCGGGCGTTCAGGCGCGCTCGCACGTCGAGGCGGCCACGCGCGTGCGGGACTTCGACGAGATCCGCGTGGCCGGTCGCAACCCGGAGCGTGCCGAAGCGCTCGCCCGCGAGGTCGGCGGCACGGCGGTCGGCTCGTTCGAGGACGCCGTGCGCGGCGCCGACGTCGTCTGCGCCTGCACGGACGCCTCCGAGCCCGTGCTCAGCGCGGAGTGGCTCGCGCCGGGGGCGCACGTCACCTCCGTCGGCGCGTCGCGAGCAGGGCCGGAGCTCGACCGGGCGACCGTGACTGCGGGGCTTCTCGTCGTCGAGTCGCGAGTCGCGTTCGAGCCGTACCCGGCGGGCGCGCACGAGCTGCAGGGCCTCGATCCGGGCTCCGCGGTCGAGCTGGGCGAGGTCCTCGCGGGCACGCGCGAAGGCCGCATCGATCCGGAGCAGATCACGGTCTACAAGTCGATGGGCCACGCAGTCGAGGACGCAGCGGCCGCGGGGCTCGTCTATCGGCGCGCTCGCGAGCAGGGCGTCGGAACCGAGGTCGAGCTTTGATCCCGCTCGCCGAGATCGAGGCCGCCCGCGAGCGGCTCGCGGGAACCGTCGTCCGCACGCCGCTCGTCCGGCTCGAGGTCGAGGACGCGCCCGCCGAGATCTACCTCAAGCTCGAGAACCTCCAGCCGATCGGCTCCTTCAAGCTCCGCGGGGCCGGGAACGCGCTCGCGCTCGCCAAGCCGGAAGAGCTCGAGCGCGGCGTCTGGACCGCGAGCGCCGGAAACATGGCGCAGGGCGTCGCCTGGTGGGCCCGCCGGCGAGGGATCCCGTGCACGGTCGTGCTACCGGACACGGCGCCGCAGGCCAAGATCGAGGCGATCCGCCGGCTCGGCGCGGAGATGATCCCGGTCAGCTACGAGGAGTGGCACGAGACCTTCCGCACGCACGAGCACGAGGGCCTCGACGGCCTCTTCGTCCACGCCTTCAGCGACGACGCGGTCATGGCCGGCAACGGGACGATCGGGCTCGAGATCCTCGAGGACCTGCCCGACGCGGACGTGATCCTCGCGCCCTACGGCGGCGGCGGGCTGTCCTGCGGGATCGCCTCAGCGGTGCGCGCAGTCGCGCCGGGCTGCAAGGTCTTCGCCGCCGAGGTCGACACCGCCGCGCCGCTCGCACCGTCGCTCGAGGCCGGCCGCCCGGTGCGGGTCGACTACGAGCCGAGCTTCGTCGACGGCATCGGCGGGCCCGAGGTCTTCACGGAGATGTTCGAGCTGGCGCAGGAAGTGCTCGACGGGTCGCTCGTGGCGAGCCTCGACGAGGTGACGGCCGCGGTCCGGCTCCTGGCCGTCCGTGCACGCACCGTGGCGGAAGGCGCGGGCGCCACCCCTGTTGCGCTCGCGCTGAACGGAGCAGCCGGGAACGGCAAGGTCGTGTGCGTCGTGTCCGGCGGCAACATCGACGCCTCGAAGCTGGCCGAGATCCTTACGGCTGGAGAACGATCTTGATCGCGCCGTCTTCCTTCTTCTGGAAGATCTCGTAGCCGCGCGGAGCATCGGTCAGCGGAAGCTTGTGCGTCGCGAGGTCCTCGACGCCGAGCGGATCGGACTCGTCCTGCACGAGCGGAAGCAGGTCGTCGATCCAGCGCTTGACGTTCGCCTGGCCCATCCGCACCTGCACCTGCTTGTCGAAGAGCGTGTTCATGTCGATCGGATCGGAGGCGCCCGCGTAGACGCCGATCAGCGAGAGCGTCCCGCCGCGGCGCACGGTGTCGATGCTGTTGTTCAGGACGGCGAGGCGGTCGACGCCGGCCTTCTCCATCATCACGCGCGCCACTGCGTCGGGCATGAACCCGGTGAGCGTCTGCGCGGCCTTCGCGAACGGAGAGCCGTGCGCCTCCATCCCGACGGCGTCGATCACCGAGTCCGGCCCGCGCCCGTCGGTGAGCTCGCGGATCGCGTTCGGGACGTCGCCGTTGTAGCGGCCCGCGTCGACGGTCTCGATCCCGTGCCGCTCGGCCATCGCCAGGCGCTCCGAAACGAGGTCGACCGCGATCACGCGCGCACCGCTGGTGGCGCGCGATCCGCGCGGACATCTGGCCCACCGGGCCGAGGCCGTAGACCGCGACCGTTCCGCCCTCGGGAATGTCCGCATACTCGACCGCCTGCCACGCCGTCGGCAGGACATCGGACAGGTACAGGAAGCGCTCGTCCGGCGGCCCTTCGGGCACCTTGATCGGCCCGTACTGCGCCTGCGGGACGCGTAGGAGCTCAGCCTGGCCGCCGGGAATCTCGCCGTACAGCTTCGTGTAGCCGAAGAGCGCCGCGCCGCGATCCTGCTCGCGCACCTGCGTCGTCTCGCACTGCGACTGCAGGCCCTGGCCGCACATGAAGCAGGAGCCGCACGAGATGTTGAACGGAATCACGACCCGGTCGCCGGGGGCGATCTGCGTGACCTCGGAGCCCACCTCCTCGACGATGCCCATCGGCTCGTGGCCCAGGACGTCGCCTTCTTCGAGGAAGGGGCTCATCAGCTCGTACAGGTGGAGATCGGAGCCGCAGATGGCAGTGGAGGTGATGCGGATGATCGCGTCGGTCGGCTCCTCGATCCTGGGATCGGGAACGGACTCGACCCGAACGTCCCGTCTGCCGTGCCACGTCACCGCTTTCATGCAGAGCCGGGTTCCCGGCCCCAGACGTTCGAAACGTCAGAAGTGAGCTCGCGCTCTAGCGCCCCAGATCGACGTGGATCTTTTCGCCGGTGAACAACCTGGCGCTCGGGATCCCAGGGGAAGAAGATGACGACCTTGAACTCGACACGCTCTCCGGTCGCCGGGTAGTCGAGCCAGTCCTGGGCATGGGTGCCGGTGACGTCCGCCTCCTCGCAGACGCCCTGCGGACCGATCACGATGTCCGTCAGCTGGAAGTCGATGTCCGGGAAGCCGCCGAGCAGCCCCGCGTAGAAGCGCGCGGCGCCCTCGTGGCCGCGCCAGACGTGCTCGGTGCCGACGATCTCGTAGACGCAGTCCTCCGTGAGCGTCGACAGGAGGCCCGCGATGTCGCGCTGGTCCTCGGCCTTCGAGTGGCGCTTCCAGAGCTCGCGGATCGCCTCGTACTCCTCGGGGTCGACCGGGCGGCGCAGCAGGTCGCGGACGTCACTCATGGCCGGATAGGCTCCCAGCCGTGGCAACCCGGCTCGCCGACGACGCGCTTTCCGCCTCGTGGCTCGCCTCGCGCTTCGCGATCGAGCCGTTCAAGCTCGAGGCGATGCGGCGCGAGGGCGAGGTGATCGCGTTCCGGCCCGCTGGGTCGCGCGAGCACTACTACCCGCTCTGGCAGTTCGACGAGGAGGGACAGCCGCTTCCGATCGTGCCGCGCCTCGTCCAGGAGGCCCGCGATCGGGGCCTGCGCGGAAACCGGCTCTACGAGATCCTCTCGGCCCGCGCCGGGCTCGGCGGGGACCGACGGCTCGCCGACTCGATTCCTGAGGGACGCGTCGATCACGTGCTCGATGCGATCCGCAACGCCGGCCCCTAGCGGAGCTAGGCCTCCTCGCGCCGGTGCGCGGCCGCCAGCTCTTCGAGCGCGGCGGGCTCGATGTCGTCGGCGCTCGCAACGACCACTTTCGCGGGAGTGACGGCCCGCAGCGTCGCGGTGCGGTGTCCGCTCTCGACCAGCGCTCTCGCGCCCAGGATCGCGCCGGGACCGACCTCGGCGATCGTCTCCCCGTCGACCTCCACGGCCAGCACGCCGTCGAGCAGCAGGTAGATGCTGTCGCCCTTCTCGCCCTGCTCGGTGAGCGTCTCGTCGACCTCGAGGCGCTTCGGCTTCGAGGTCGCGCTGCTCTTCATGATCGTCCTCGAGAGCTCGCGCTCGATCGCGGTCTCGACCTCGGTCACGAAAGCCGGCGAGTCCTCGTCGCCCCACGGGGTGTTTCCGCCGTGCGCGCCGCGGTACCAGTCCTCGAAGTCGATCGTCCCGGATTTCTGGACGAGCTTGCCCTCGTCGTCGTAGATCCAGTGGCGGGGGAATGGGCTGGCCCCGCTGAGCTCGCCCATCGAAGAACCGTCGGCCTTGATCGTCAGCGCGAGGGTCGTCCAGGCGATCGCGGAGTTGATGCGGAAGAACGGCTTGCCGCTCACGCGCCGGGGCGCCGGCATGCCGGTGCGGCCGCCGGCCGTCTGCGTGAAGCGCACCCAGCCGTCGCCGACCTCGGGGTCGTTCTGGAGCGTCGGCAGCGCGACGGCCGCGACGCTCAGCTCCTTGGGGCCGAGCTGGACCCGCGTGACGCCGATGTGCCCGCGGCCCATGTGCCCGTAGCTCTGGACCGAGCCGTCGTCGCCGAACTCGACGAAGCCCTTGAGCTCGTTCGCCTCGCGGAAGAGGTCGGCTTCGCGCATCGCGTCGAGATCCTCGATCTCGTCGGGCGGCGGATCGTCGTAGTGGGCCATGCCCATCGTGAACGGAAGCTTGGGGAGCCCCTCGACGGCCTCGGACGGGATCCACGAGATCGCGGTGACGGAAGACTCGATGCGCATGCGTGATTCCTCTCGGTTTGCGTAGGAAACGGAAGCTTCGGGGAATCATCACGCAATGGCGGCAGAGAGCAAGGACGAACGGCTCGATCGAGAGCTGATCGAGTTCCTGAACGAGCTCCGGGTGGCACTCCCCGGCGTCCAGGTGCTGTTCGCGTTCCTGCTCGGCGTG
Source organism: uncultured Actinomycetes bacterium (assembly GCA_963790695.1). GTDB lineage: Bacteria > Actinomycetota > Thermoleophilia > Gaiellales > Gaiellaceae > VAXT01. The sequence goes on from CAWBPX010000002.1 coordinate 278,035, forward strand.
CCGTTCACGCAGCGCTTCGCGCAGGTGACCGACCTCCAGAAGGACGTCTACTTCGTGACCTTCCTCTGCGCGGCGGTCGCCACGGCCCTGCTCATCGCGCCGTCCGCCTACCACCGGCTCGAGTGGCGGCAGGGCGACAAGGAACACCTGCTCGTCGTCTCGAACCGGCTCGCGATCGCGGGGACGACCTTCCTCGCGCTCTCGATCTCGGGCACCGTCTTCGTCGTCACCGACATGCTCTTCAACAAGACGAGCGCGGCGGTCGTCGCAGGACTGACCGCCGCCTTCTTCGGCTGGTTCTGGTACGGGATGCCGCTTCTGCGCCGGCTTACTTCGCGGCGGTGAGCAGGTTCTCGACCTCGCGGACGCCCTGAATCTTCTTCGTCCGCTGTCTCGAGATCCTCGATCAGCGACGGCTCCTCGACGACGCCGCGGAGGACGACCTTGCCGTTCTCGGCGTTGACGTTGATGTTGCCCTTGGGGACGTCGGCGTCGCGGAAGATCTCGGTCTCGACCTTGCGCGCGAGCGTGACGTCGTCCGGCTGCGGCTTCTCTGCTTCCTTGCGGTGCATCGCCTTGGCCTTGACCGCGGTGGCCTGAGACGAGGCGGCCTTCCCTGCCTGCTCGGCCTTGGCCGACGTGCGGCGAAGCATTGCGGGGATCCGCTGACGCGCCTCGGCACGGCGGCTACGGCCGCTCTGCGGATCGAACAGGTATGCGATCAGGGCACCTAGGCCCATCCATCTCAACTTGCGAAACATGCGACTCCTCTGGCTCGCTGGCAGGTTCGGCCTACCCTAAACGGCCAGGCGTGAAACGAGGCGACTGGTTCCCGGGCGGTTGGTCCTCAGTCGCCCCAGTCGAAGTCGCGCGAGCGGCCCCAGAGGGTGTCGTCGTCGGCGGGCTGCTCGGGCTGAGGCGCGAGGCTCACGACCTGCTCGGGAGCGAGGGACTCCTGGCCGTCCATCGTCTCCTCGATCCGCGCCTGCTCCTCGGTCTTGAAGAGCGGGTGGTTCTCGAAGGGATCCTCGGTCTCGTACTTGTCGAGGGGCATGTTCTGGTCGAGCTCGGAGTTGCGGCGCTTGAGCTCGAGATGTTCCTGGATTACGTGCGCAAAGACGGAAGGCGTCTCTACCGGCATGAAACCTCCCTGGTCGGTAGGTCGCTATTGACGGGACGGCGGGGGATGATAGCGGGGTCGGTCGAAAGAAGCGAGGCTAGCCCGCGGTGCGGACGAGTAGGATGCCGACGATGGCGCCGCTGACCCGCATGTTTTCGCGAAAGATGGGCCCGATCGGGCTCGCACTGACCGCCTACGACATCTGGCGCAGGATCCCGCCGCGCCATCGACGGCGCCTGCTCGCGGAGGCGCGCAAGCACGGCCCCAGGCTCGCCAAAGCCGCTGTCGATCGGCGTCGCAACCGTCGTCCCTAGGACGGCGCGCCCTCCAGCACTTCCTCGACGATCCGCTCCTGCGCGCGCTGGTGCGAGGTCGGATACCCCTCGCTCGGGCTTGCCCGCCATGGCCGGCCGACGTACCTGAGCGGCTTGCCGGCGACTGCCTCCTCGAGCCGATGCCTGATCGCCCGCCAGGCGCCCATGTTCTGAGGCTCCTCCTGCGCCCAGACGACCTCGCGCAGACGACGGATACGACGCGACGAGAGCCGCGGCGGGGCCGACAGGGAACGGATAGAGCTCCTCGAACCGCGCGATCGCGATGTTCGATGCCTGCGACCTGCGTTCGTTGCCGGCGATGTCGTAGTAGACCTTGCCCGAGGTGAGGACGAGCCTCGTCACCGCCGCGCGGTCGGTGACGGCCGGATCGTCGAGCACGGGCTGGAAACGGCCGTCAGCCAGGTCCGAGAGCGACGACGAGGCCTCTCGAAGCCGGAGGAGGCCCTTCGGCGTCATCACGATCAGCGGCCGCGCGTTCGGGTCGAGCGCCTGGCGGCGGAGGAGATGGAAGTACTGCGCCGCAGTGGTCGCGTTGACGACCCGGATGTTCTCCTGCGCCGCGAGCTGCAGGAAGCGCTCGAGCCGCGCGCTCGAGTGCTCCGGCCCGTTCCCCTCGTAGCCGTGTGGGAGGAGCAGCGTCAGACGCGAGGTCTGCCGCCACTTGGCGAGGCCGGAGACGAGGAACTGGTCGATGACGATCTGCGCGCCGTTGATGAAGTCCCCGAACTGCGCTTCCCAGAGCACGAGCGCCTCCGGCGCGGTGACCGAGTAGCCGTACTCGAATCCGAGCGCCGCGTACTCCGAGAGCGGGGAGTTGTACGCCTCGACCGAGGCGGATGCGGCCGCGAGCTGCTTGATCGGGGCGTGCTGCGCGCCGGTCTGCGCGTCGTGGAGGACGAGATGGCGGTGGGAGAACGTTCCACGCTCGGTGTCCTGGCCCGTGAGGCGGATCGGGATGCCTTCGACGAGCAGGCTCGCGAACGCGAGCGACTCTGCCTGGCCCCAGTCGATTCCGCCCGCGTCGAGCGCTGCCAGACGCCGCTCGAGCATCTTCACGAGCTTCGGATTCACGGTGAACCCCTCGGGGACGCGGACGAGCTCCTGCTGGAGCTCGCGTAGCCGGTCGGCCGGGAACCGCGGTCTCGACCGAAACCTCGGCAGCGACCGGAGTGCTCTCGCCGCTCGATGCCTCGGGGCTCGAGAGCGAGGACTTCAGGGCCTCGTGCGCTGCGCGCATGCGCTCCTGCATCTCTTTCGCCAAGCGATCCGCCTCCTCGGCGGGCACCTCTCCCGACTCGGCGAGGCGTTTCGCGTACAGCGTCCGCACGGTCGGGTGGGCCGCGATTCGCTCGGCCATCAGCGGCTGGGTGAACGCGGCCTCGTCGCCCTCGTTGTGGCCGTGGCGGCGGTAGCCGACGAGGTCGACCACGACGTCGCTGCCGAACCGCCGGCGGAAGGCCAGCGCGAGCCGGATCGCCGAGATCGCCGCCTCGGGGTCGTCGGCGTTGACGTGGATGATCGGGTTGTCGAAGCCCTTCGCGAGGTCGCTGGAATAGCGCGTCGAGCGCCCGTCCGCGGGATCGGTCGTGAACCCGATCTGGTTGTTCGCGATCACGTGCAGCGTGCCGCCGGTCGTGTAGCCGACGAGGTTCTGCGAGGTTGAGCGTCTCCGCGACGACTCCCTGGCCCGGGAAGGACGCGTCGCCGTGGATGAGGATCGGGAGCGCGATCGCCGAGTCGTGGTCGCCCGTGCGCGAGGAGCGGTCGGTCTGCTCCGCGCGCGTGATGCCTTCAACGACGGGGTCGACCGCCTCGAGGTGGCTCGGGTTCGCGGCCAGCAGGACGCTGACGTCGCCCGCATCCGTGTTGCGCCGCCCGACTGCACCGAGGTGGTACTTGACGTCGCCGGTCGCTCCTTCCTTGGCGACGACCGCCTCGATCGTGCGCTCGCCTTCGAACTCGCGGAGGACTTCCTCGTAGGGCCGTCCGATGATGTGGGCGAGCACGTTCAGCCGCCCACGATGCGCCATGCCGATGACGACCTCGTGCGCGCCCGCCTCGACGCCGAGCTCGATGGCCTCGTCGAGCATCGGCACCATGACGTCGAGTCCTTCGATCGAGAACTGCTTCTGGCCGAGGAACTGGCGCTTCAGGTAGTGCTCGAAGCCTTCCACCTCGGTCAGCTGCTCGAGTAGTCGCCGGCTCTCGTCCGCGTCGAGCGGCTCGCGGTAGCGGCCCGACTCGATCGCATGCCGCAGCCAGACGCGCTCCTGGTGGTCGGAGATGTGCTCGATCTCGTACGCGATCGTCCCGCAGTAGATCTCGCGGAGCTTCGGCAGGACGTCCGCCAGGGTCTCGCCCTCGACTCCCACTCGGAGCACCGACGCGGGAATCGCCTGCCTGCAGCTCCGGAGTGAGCTTCGGGACCAGCAGGTCCGCCTCGAGCGCGGGGTCGCCGACAGGCTCGGAGCCCAGCGGGTCGAGGTGCGCGGCCAGATGACCATGAGTTCGGTAGGCCTTGATCAACGCCATCGCGGCGGCGACGGCGCCGAGCAGAGTCTCGTCCGGCGCGGTCGGGGCGGCTTGCGCCGGGGGAGGCCCCTCCTCGGCCGGCTGCGCCGGCGCCCGGGGCGGCGGCGAAGCCACGGCTACTGCGGCGGGCGCCTGAGCGGTCGCCTGAGCGCCGTTTCCGTCCTTCAGGTTCTCGAGCAGGCGGGCGAGCCCCGGCAGAGCCTCGACCAGGCCGGCATCGCCATTCTCGAAGAGGGCTCGCCACTCCTCGGGGACTGCCTCGGGATTCTCGAGGTACTGCTCGAGCAACGTCTGGGCATAGCCCGCGTTGACTCCGTCGACATCGCGCACGCTCATCAGATTCGTTCTAGCACCCGAAGCCCCTGCGGGCGCGCCTGACCGCCTCAGTAGATGGGATTGCTGGTGAGGACCGCGACGGACATCCCGATCAGCCAGCCGAGCCCACCCGCCGCGACCGCGACGGCCGCGAGTCGTCGATGGCGCCCCTTGGAGAGCGCCGCTGCGATGAGCGCGATCAGGATCGCGAACGGTGCCAGCCGGAGCGGCCGGTACGCGCAGGCGATGAGGCTCGCGGTGAGCGAGATCGCCGCGAGCAGCCCGGCGGCGGTCTCGGCCGCGCTTCCTCGCTCGTCCTCGTACGGGGCCGGCGCGGTGCTCACGCGGGTGGCTTCGACCGGCTCGCGTGTGCGGCTCGGGCGTCACGACGGTCGGGCCCGCCCCGCGGGGCTCGGTCGCCGCGGCCTGCGGCTCGGCGGCCGGTCGGGTCCGGGCTCGAGCCGAGCCGGAGCCCGTGCGCCTTCGAGGGGCCTCGGCTCGGCCTTGATCGCCCAGTAGCAGACCCCGGCGAGGTAGAGGATCGGCAGCTTCAGGATGAGCATCATGAAGATCAGCTCGACCACACCGGAAGTGTAAGGCAGGTCGCGGAAAAAATCTCACCCTGCCCAGTACAACCGCCGCGCGCCGCTGTAGTCGGGGTTGCCGCGGTACGTCCGCGGCCACGTCCCGCTTCCGCAGGCCTCGCACTTGGCCTCGATGATCCGGTCCTGATTGAAGGCCGTGTTGGCCCAATAGATCATCCCGACGTGGTACGTGGAGGCGAAGGCGTCCATGTACACCGTGTTCGCTTTCGCGACGGTCACATTCGGAGCGCCGGTGCCGTACTTGAAGTCGGCGGCCGTGTACGGGCCATGCGTGTTCTGCATCGCCGAGTGGTACCGGAACCATGGGTCACCCGTCTCGGAGCGTTCCCACCACGACTTGAACGTCAGCCCCGAGCAGTCCGGGCCCTCGCCGTTCGTGTTCGGGTCCTCGGTCGGATCGCCGGGCGAGTCGTCCGTGTTGTTGTCGTTCCAGCACCCTCCGCCCCACTGGTAGCCCTCGGCCGCGGCGACGTAGGCGTAGTCGCGAGCCGCGGAACGCGTGACCGGATTGTCGTTGAAGTACCCGCTCGCGCACGTGCTCTGGAAATGCGTGTGGTACGCCCCCGCCGGCGTGCCGACGGCAAGGAGCACCGTCGCCAGGCCTCCGACCAGTCCTGTCCAAACACCCCGTCTCATCGCTTTCCTCCGATCTCGTACGTCGCGATCTCGGCGCCCGAGCGGCCGGACCGCAGCTGATAGAGCGTGTTGCCATGGAGGCGGAAGCGGCTCAGTGACGCCGTCTCCGCCCATTCGCCGGGCGCGACCGTGAAGCTGGACGCGATCCCGCCCGGAGCGAGCCGAAGCACGCGGAACTCCGCATGCCGTTCGTCCCAGAGCCGGACGACCACGAGGAGCCCGTCCCGGTACGGCTCCGCCAGCTGGACCTCGCCGAAGCTCGCCGGCCCATGAAGAACCCATGCACGGACCGTTCGGTCTCCACGAACCAGCGCCAGGTCGATCTCGGCCGCCGACGCATGCACGACCACGTCGAGCCCTCCGTCGACGCTCCGGGCCGGCTGGGCGGCACGAAGCTGTTGCGCAGGGGTCAGAGGCGGGCGGCCGCCTCCCGCAGGCAGCCACATCTCGGACGGATAGGCGTGCACGAGCGGGCCTGACGGGCCGGCACGGACCATGTCGGCCACCGGCTCGGCGAGCGGGCCTGCGGAAATCGGCGCCCCAGCGGGCGAGAACGAGCGAAGCAACGGCTTCCCCGAGACTTCGAGCACGTAGATCGTCCCGTCGCCGCCCACGGCGAGGTCACCCTCACCGCCGGCGAAGGCGATCGGCAGCTGGGACGGCTTCCCACCGGTGCGCAGCCGCACGAGGCGCTGATTGACCTGGTCGAGCACGACGACGGACCCGTCCGGAGCGACGTCGAACGCCGACGGCCCGATCCGTGACTGTTCTCGGCCGCTGTCGAGCCCGAGCGCACCGTCGCCCTTCCCCCATCCGAAGCGCCCGGCGACCGACGACGGCGCTCGGAACTCGCCGAATCGCGGAGCTCCGACGTCGATCGTCGTCCACGTCTCGAGCGGCCAGACGTGCTGCGGTGCCGCTGCCCCGGCTTCCGGAAGCGTCGAGCTCTGCCCGCGGCCGTTCTCGATCGCGGCGTAGTAGTCGAACCCCCGCTCAGCCTCCCCCGCCGGCACGACCGCCGACAGCAGTCCGCCAGGCTCGGTCTCGAGCGGCAGCTGTCGAAATCCCGTCTCGCCCGCTGCGCGCACGAACACCGTGCCGTGTGGCGTGCATCTCCCGCCTGGCTTGTCGTCGACGACGCCGCAAACCACGCCGAAGGACAGATCCACCGCCTTGCCCACGCGCGCGAGCAGCGGCGGCGTGTGCAGGATCTCCCCGAACGAGGCGACTCGCGCCGCCGGCGCGTTCGGGCTGCTCGCCCCCACGACGTTCACTGTGAGGAACGTCGCGCCTACGAGACCGCCGAGGAGGAACCCCGCCAGCGGCCAGCGCCATGTCTTCTTCATGCCCGCCTCCTCTTGTTGTCTATTTCGACAACGTAGCGGGCATGGAGTCACATGTCTGTCACAGCTTCGTGCCGGAAGAGCGACCCCTAGGCGATCGCGGAGGCCGGCGCAAGCGGTTCGGCGACTCCGATCATCGAATCGCGCGTGACCAGCGCGGCCAGCTCGTCTTCGCCGAGGTCTTCCGTCCCCTCGGGACGCCGCGGAACGACGAGGTACCGGATGTCAGCGGTCGAGTCGAGCACGTGGAGCTCCACCCCGTCGCGCAGCTCGAGCCCGAACTCCTGGAGCACTCCCCGCGGATCGGAGACCGCACGGGAGCGGTACGGCAGGCTCTTGTACCAGGCCGGCGGCGGGCCGAGCAGCGCGCGCGGGTAGCAGGAGCAGAGCGTGCAGACGACCATGTGGTGCACCTGCTCGGTGTTCTCGACCGCGACGACGACCGGCGACGGCCCTGGGTCGAGCCCGAGGTCGAGCGCTGCGGCGCGAGCGTCCTCGAGCAGGCGCTCCTTGAAGCGCCGGGTCGACCCACGCGCGCGCAACGAGACGCGCTCCGTCCGCCGGAGAGCGGGAAACGAGCCAGTCGACGTTCCGGCGAACGTCTTCCCGCTGAACGACGCCCTTCTCGACGAGGAGCTCCTCGAGCGCCCGCGCCCGCGCCGCCGTCGGCCCCTCGTCGCCCGCGATCGGCTCGTGCGGATGGTCGTGCTCGTGGTCGTGATCGCTCATCGCTCCTCCTCGAGCCAGTGTTCGAAGACGTCGACGTAGGTGCGAGCAGGCTCGAGGTCGAACGCGACCTGATAGAGCACCTGCTCGGGCAGCCCGTCGCTTCCGTACGCCCGCGTCTCGGGGTTGCGTGAAAGATCCGTGAACGCGCTCGATCCGCCCGCTGCGGCCCTTCACGTACCCCGGCGTGCGGTGGTGCCCCTCGTGCACGCGATCCGCAACCCGAACCCGATCGCCGACGCGAAAGGTCACGTCCCGAGCCTCGCGTCCAGCTCGCCTGGAGCGAGGACGCCCTTCTCGGTGAGGATCGTCTCGATCGAGTAGAGCCAGCGCTCGTAGTAGGAAGCCCGCTCGTACGCGTCGGCAGGCATGCTCTCGATCCCGCGCCGAAGCTCGTCCACGTTCATCAGCCCTTCGCTCGCGAGACTGTGGACGAGCGCGTCCGTCAGGAGCTCCCAGTCCTCGAGCTCGTGCTCGGTTCGGTCGATCGGCGCGTCGGTCGGCCAGGCGCCGCGGTCGTGCACGGCTCGCTCCATGACGCGATTGTACGGAGCTACGAGACGCGCATCGTCAGCGACCCGGCCGTGTATCCGGCCTTCGTCGCCTTGAAGGTCAGGCGGCCCTTCTTGCGGGGCTTGATCTTGAACGTGACCTTGCCCTTGCCGTTCGTCTTGGCCTTCCGAGCCTTGATGCCCGCGCCCGAGACTTTCACGGTCGCACCCGCCACCGGCTTCAGCAGCGGGTTCTGCACCGTCACCGTGAGGCGGTTCCAGCGCTTGCGCAGCGCGGGGCGGTTGACCGCTACGCGGAGGCGCTGCGCGATGTCGATCCGCTGCGTCTGCGAGAAATCGCCGACGTTGAAGCTCTTGTCTCGCGCGGCGACGCGCCAGAAGAGCGATCCGCCGTTCGCATAGAACGGGTGCGTCATCAGCGGCGCATAGCTCGTGTTGTCGGTCGTCACGTCCTCGATCGTCGCCGAGAAGTCCGGGGTCGTGGAGATCTGCACTCGGTAGTCGGTCGCGCCGAGCTTCCAGTTCCAGGAGAGCTGGATGTGGTTTCCGGAGAAGCTCGTGTGGGCGCCGCTCGGCTCGCCGAGCGTCCTCGTGAACGGTACGTACCCGGACCAAGGGCCCGACACGGTGCCCGACGGATACTTCGGGAAGTCTGCGCGCACGCGCCAGCGCCAGATGCCCGGCCCGAAGAGGTAGACGAAGGCCACGGACGGAACGCGGACGCCCGACCACTCCCTGTGATCGCCCGTCGGCCCGTCCATCGAGAACGTGTATCCGGAGGAGCCGGTCACGTTCGACCACTTCCAGGCCGGCGTGAAGTCGCCGATCGTCGGGTTCGACGGGATCGGTCGTGGGAGTCGGGAGCTTGCGCTGAAGCGTGCGGACACCCGACCAGTTGAGGCCGATCAGGTTCTCGTCGTCCGCGCGCACGCGCCAGTAGAGAGTCGTGTCGGCGGGATAGGTGGCGAATGGCGTGTATGAGGTCGACGCGGTCGCGACGTCCTCGAGCGGCGATGCGAACGTCGGCTCCTGGGCGACCTGGAGCCGGTAGCGCCGCGCTCCCTCGACCGGCGTCCAGCGGAAGACGGGCTGCGTCGTGGCAAGCGCACCGTCGTCCGGCGAGAGCTGCGAAGGCGGAATCGACTGCTTCTGGAAGTTCGAGGGGGCGGCCATGAGCGGGTCGCCGACGGCGCCGCCGCCGTTGAAACTGGTGGCGGGAGGACGGCCCAGTAGTAGAGCGTCGTCTCGTCGCTGTAGGTCGTCGGCCTGATCAGGCTGCGCGGCGAGTAGGCCGGGATGTGCGTGAAGGCGTAGTCGACGATGTTGCTGAAGTTCGCGTCCTTCGAGACGAGCACGAAATAGCTCTGCTTGCCGGCGAGCGGCTTCCACGTGAGGAGCGGGGTCAGCCGGGTGAGCGTCCCCGTGGCCGGGAGCAGGTAGTCGCCTGAACCGAGGTAGCCGGTATTGCAAGACGGCGTGCAGGCGCCTCCCGTGGGATAGCCGACCCACTGGAAGCCGGCCCCGGTGCCGTCGTCGAGATACGTGAAATCTCCGTAGACGTCCTGCTGCGCGACGTCGCGCTCTCCCTTTGCGCGCACGCGGACGCAGTACTGCTTGTTCACGACGAGGGGCGTGTTCTCGTTGGCGACCGGGGTCGCGTCCGGGTACGGCTTGATGTTGTTCCAGAGGTCACCGAGCGGCGTCCACGACGGGATCGAGGTCGTGACGCGCCAGCTTCCGTTGCCGCCCCAGGTCGCAGAGGCTCGCGTTGTACTGAGCGACATCGACCAGGTACGCCGAGGCGCCCGGAACCGAGTCCCACTTCAGGACCGGCACGTTCGTCTGGTAACCGGCCGTGCCCGGATCGACGTCGGTGCCCGGGTCGGCCAGGTTGTCGCGCATGTGCAGGTTCTTGATGCTCGGCGCGGTCACCGGGGGCACCTTGTCGAACGTCTTCACGAAGTCGGGCCCGCGGTTCCACACGCCTGCGTTGCCCATCTGCATCGAGCGCACGGACGCGCCAGTAGTACGTGTTGTCGCGGAACACGACGGTCGGCGAGAGCGAGGTCGACGTCGTCAGCTGCGTGCAGCAGACCTTCGAGCCCGGGGCGAAGTCGACCGAGGAGTTGACCTCGACCTCGTACTTGGTCGCGCCCGGCGACCGGCGTCCAGGAGAACTGCGGATCGAACATCTCCGTCGCCGACATGAGGTCGGTCACGGCCGGCGTCGTCGTCGAGGGCCACGACCAGCTGAAGGAGGAGATCGGCGACTGCGTTCCGCGGTTGCCCTCGGAGTCGACCGGTGTGACCGCCCAGTAGTAGGTGCCCGACGGGAGGAGGTTGAAGGCGGGGACGTAGTTCGTCCCCCACGTCTCGACCGGCTGGCCGTTCGTGCTCTCGACGAGGTTCGCGAGGTTCGGGTCGCTCGCCAGCGAGAAGAGATAGCTCGCCGCATAGGGGACCGGCGACCAGCCGAGCGACATCGGGCTCGTCGGGAACGTGAAGGGAAAGCCGTAGTACGGCGACATCGAGGACGGCACCTGCGTCCAGGACTTGACGATCGAGCGCGGGGTCGACCACGGCGATGCGTCGCCGGCGCGTGTCGTCGCACGGACGCGCCACCAGTAGCGGCCGTTCGGCAGGGTCTTCTTCAGGGTCGCGCGCGTGTTCTTCGTCGTGAAGCTGCCTTCGCCCTGGCGTCCGACGGGCGAGTTGAAGTTCTGGTCGGCGGCGACCTGGAACTGGTAGCTGTCGGCGCCTGCGACCGCGCTCCAGGAGAAGGGCGGAAGAGCCTCGACCGAGGCGCCGTTGCCCGGGTCGAGCGGGACCGGCTGCGTCAGGTCGGCGCCGGCGGGAGCCGCAAATGCGAGCGCTGCCGCCGCCAGGGCGGCGAGGACGAGGAGTGGAGTGCGGCTTTTCGCGGCCATCGTGGGCATGAGCCAGGCGGCTGGCTCACGTACCTCATCGCGCGCGGGCGCCTGCTGTCACATCCCTCGGCCGAGGGAGATTACTCCTGTAGAGGGCGCCATCCGTTTGGCGGCCTGCCGCCCTAGAATCGCGCCACGAACCGAACGTTCCTCATCGCCGCGCTCCTGGCGCTTGCGGGTCCGATCGCGGCCTACTCGGCGATCGGCCCATCGAAGAAGCAGCCGGCCGATCCGAGAGTCGTCCACGGATCGCTGCTCGGCCGGTCCACGCTCGGACGGCCGATCATGATCTTCGAGCGGGGAGATCCGACCGCGGCGCGGCGCATCCTCGTGGTCGGCTGCATCCACGGGAACGAGCGCGCGGGGATCGAGGTGACGAAGCGCCTCCGCTCGGTCCCGCTCCCGCCCGGGCTCGACCTCTGGGTGATCCCGAACGCGAATCCGGACGGGGTCGCGCGCGGCACGAGGACCAACGGCCGCGCCGTCGACCTGAACCGAAACTTCGGCTGGCAGTGGCGGCCGATCGGGCGCCGTGGCGACGCGCAGTACTCGGGTACGGGCCCGCTCTCGGAGCCGGAGACGAGGCTCCTCGCCCGGACGATCGCGAGGCTGCGGCCGGACGTGACGATCTGGTTCCACCAGCCGATCGGGGTCGTCGACGAATCGGGAGGGGATCGTGGGATCGAGCGGCGCTTCGCCAAGCTCACGGGGATGCGCCTGCAGCGGCTTCCGCGCTACCCGGGCGGGGTGACGAATTGGCAGAACGCGAACTTCCCGGGGGCGACTGCGTTCGTGGTCGAGCTGCCCTGGGGGCAGCTCTCGTCGGAGCGGGCCGTCGACCTGGCGCGGGCGGTGGTCGCGCCGTGACGGTCGTCGGGCTTCTCTTCCCCGGTGAGATGGGCGCGCTGGTCGGCTCGGCCGTCGACGGGGACGTGCTCTGGGCGAGCGAGGGCCGCAGCGAGGCGACGCGGCGCCGAGCTGAAGCGTTTCGCGACGTCGGCACCGTTCGCGAGCTGGTCGCCGCGAGCGAGATCGTGATCAGCCTCTGTCCGCCTGCGATCGCCGAGGACGTGGCGGGCGAAGTGGCCGGCGAGGGGTTCGACGGCATCTACGTCGAGGCGAACGCGATCACTCCCGAGCGCGCGCGGCGGATCGCCGGGTACCTGAGATGCGTCGACGGCTCGGTGATCTCGCGGAGCGACGTGAACCTGTACCTCTCGGGCGACTCGGAGGACGTCGCGAGCGGTCGCGTCCGTCTTCGCGGGCGGCGACGTGAAGGCGATCCCGCTCCAGGGCGGGGTCGGCGCGGCGTCCGCGCTGAAGATGGCCTTCGGCGGCTGGAACAAGATCGGCACTGCGCTGACGGCGCAGGCGTACGCGATCGCGCGCGCCTACGGCGTCGAAGACGCGCTCGCCGCGGAGGGTGTCGACAGCGACCGCTTCGTGCGGTCCGCTCGGAAGGCGTGGCGCTGGGCTCCGGAGATGGAGGAGGTGGCTGCCACGGCCGAGTCGCTCGGGCTGCCGGGCGGTATGGGACGCGGGGCGGCCGAGCTCTTCCGCCGCTGGGAAAGCCACCGGGACAGCGAAGCTACCCTCGCGGAGTTGCTCGACGATCTCGGCCCTGGCGACACCTGATTCTCCGCGGGGCGACCAGGATCAATCAATGGAGCCGAGGGGGATCGAACCCCTGACCTCCGCCATGCCATGGCGGCGCTCTCCCAGCTGAGCTACGGCCCCTTGATGCGCCAGAAGTGTAGCCGCGAGGTCGAAATCATCTGCCCAATTGATCCGCCGCCGTTGGTTGTTCAGCGAGGGGCTCAACCGCAGCTGGATCGCTGGACGGCCCTCGACACGGCTAATTGGGATCAGAAAGCATCTGTCCAGGTCGAGGCTGTAGGCCGCGATCGCATCGATCTCCTCCGAGGTGTAGGTACGGCGGATGAATCCTTCCGCGCACCGCCGCGCACTTTGGCAACTGATGACTAGCACTTCCCCTCTGCGACTAGCCCACTTGCACTGGACTCGCAGGAGGCGCGTCTCGAGATCGAAGATCATGTCGCAGCGCCCGCCCTCGGCAACCGGGCGGTAAACATCAATTCCGAGCTTGACCGCCTCCGCGGCGATCGCAATCTCTGCAATCGCTCCTTTCTGATCCGTTGTCATGCCAGGCAACCGTACCGATCGCATCGGCTGGGCCGTGTCCGTTTGAGACACCCGCGATGCTGGCTACACTTTCAGCCGAGCAACGAAGGACGAACGAACCACTGACTTCACTCGAACAAGCACGCCGAATCGCCGGCCTCGCCGAGGAGAAGCTGGCGCAGGACATCGTGATCCTCGACATGCGGCCGGTGTGCGCGTACACCGACTACTTCGTCGTCTGCTCCGGCCAGAACTCGCGCCAGACGAAGTCGATCGTCGACGAGGTGCGCTACGGCCTCAAGCACGACGAGGAGCGCGTCCTACCGCACACGGTCGAGGGCGAGCGCGAAGGCAACTGGATCGTCGCCGACTACCTCGACGTCGTTCTGCACGTCTTCACGCCCGAGACCCGGGCCTACTACCGGCTCGAGGAGCTCTGGGACGACGTGCCCTCGGTCGAGCACGCCACGGCGAGCTAAGCCGTCACCTCAACCTGCCGAACGGCTGGCAGCCGGAGGGGATCGCGATCAGGGGCAACACGTTCTACGTGGGCTCGATCCCGACGGGCCGGGTCTGGAAGGGAAACCTCCGTACCGGACACGGCGCCGAGCTCGTCCCGAATCGCTACGTCTACCACGCCCGGACCGGCCGCGGCACGAGGCTCTTCGCGGTCGTCCGCAGTCCGCAGGACGGCGTCGTTGTGCCTCTATGCCAACGCCCGCTTCTCGACACCGCCGGGGCCGGACGCCCGACTGGGTGACGAAGCTCAAGCGCTAGCGGTAGAGACCTAGCTCTTCGATCACGCGCGCGACCGCCGGCGGGACGAGATCGTCGATCGTCTCGCCGGCGGCAACGCGCTGGCGGACATCGCTCGAGGACACCTCGGGCGAAGCCAGCTCGAACGGCACGATCCTGTCGCCGTACGTGCTCAGGTCCGGCATGTCGTAGCCGCCTCGGGTTCCGACCGCGATTCTGACGTGCTTCAGCACCTCGTCGGGCTGGCGCCAGCGGTTGAACATCGCGGCCTGGTCGGCTCCGAGGATGAAGAGCGCGTCGTCGCCGAACTCGCCTCCGCTGACCGTGTCGACCGTGAACGCGTGCGGATCGAGCCGCACGTCCTCGCCGGGAAACGCGACCCGCGCCATGCGGAGCCTCGCTTGCGGATCGGCCACGACTCCGCGGTGGCCGGGGCTCTCCTCGACGAGGATCACGAGGTCGTCGAGACGCAGGTTCTCGCGAGCGGCGCGAGCCAGCGCGACATGTCCGTTGTGCGGCGGGTCGAACGTCCCGCCGAGAATCGCGATCACGAGAGCTCGACGACCTCGTCGCCGATCGCCACCTCGTCACCCTCCCTCGCGCCTGCCGCCTTGAGCGCCTCGGCCAGCTCCTCGTCCGAAGGCGGCCGACCCATGACCCGGAACCCCGTGTCGGTGCGGAAGATGCGGTAGCGACGCCTCCGCGGGCCGGGCTGGTAGACGAGGTAGTCCGCGAGGCCCTCGGGCTTCTCCTCCGGCTGGGCCTCCGCTTCCGGGACGTGGCTGAAGAGCGCGCGCCTGAACTCCTCGACCCCGGCGCCGGTCGCAGCCGAGACGGGATAGACGGCGATGATCCGCTCGTCCTCGACTCCGAGCTCCGGCGGCTCGGGGAGCAGGTCGATCTTGTTCAGCACGACGATCTGCGGGAGCTCGTCGAGACCGGCGCCGTACGCCTCGAGCTCGTGCTCGATCGAGGCCCAGCGCTCCGCGGGCTCGCCGTCGGCGGCGTCGATCACGTGGACGAGCATGCGCGCACGCTCCAGGTGCGCCAGGAACTCGTGGCCGAGGCCCGCGCCTTCGCTCGCACCCTCGATCAGGCCCGGGACGTCCGCGACCGTGAGCTGCCGCCCGTCGGGCGAGTCGACCGTCCCCAGGACCGGCGCGAGCGTCGTGAACGGATATTCGGCGACCTTCGGCTTCGCGTTCGAGATCCGTCGCAGCAGCGACGACTTGCCCGCGTTCGGCTGCCCGACCAGGGCTGCGTCCGCCAGGAGCTTGAGCCGTAGCTCGAGGTCGCGCTCCTCGCCGGGAAGCCCGACCTCGGCGAAACGCGGCGCCTGGCGTGTCGGCGAGGCGAACCGGCGATTGCCGCGGCCGCCCGCGCCGCCCCGCGCGAGCACGACCCGCGCTCCGGGGCTCGCGAGATCGGCCACGAGCTGGCCGGCCTCGAAGATCTGCGTCCCGGCCGGCACGCGAAGCTCGATGCTCTCACCGGAGGCGCCGTGCTTTCCGGTGCCGCCGCCGCTGGAGCCGTGCTTCGCCTCCTGCCACCTGCGCCGCTGCAGGCCGGACAGGTCGCGTAGATCCGCGTCCGCGATGGCCACGACGTCACCGCCGGGACCGCCGTCACCCCCGTCGGGCCCGCCCTTCGGGACGTGCTTCTCCCGACGAAAGCTGAGCGCCCCGTCGCCGCCGCGCCCGGCTTTGACCCGGATGCGCGCGCGATCGTGGAACACTAAGGCGCCGCTTGCGGTGCCGACGTCAGGACGTGCGGGCTTGTCCCGCGCGTCCGTCGGAAATGACCGGTCGACACGACCGAGTCCACCGCAAGCGCCCTCAGGATTCGGCTGGAGTGACGGCCACGGTGCGGCGCTCGCCGCTCGCCTGGAACTCGACCTTGCCGTCCTGCGTGGCGAAGATCGTGTCGTCGCGGCCGATGCCCGCGCCGGGCCCCGGGCGGAACTTCGTGCCGCGCTGGCGGACGAGGATCATCCCCGCCTTCACCGTCTGGCCGTCGAAGATCTTCACGCCGAGGCGCTTGGCCTGCGAGTCGCGGCCGTTCCTGGAGGAACCGAGCCCCTTCTTGTGTGCCATCTAGGCCTCTTCCTTCTTCTTCGTGGTGCTCGCCGGCTTCCTGGCGGCGGGCTTCTTCTCGGCCGAGGCGGCCGGCTTTTCTGCGCTAGCTGCGGCTTCTCAGACGAGGCGGCCGGCTTCTTCGCGGCAGTCGAGCGCTTCGCGCCGATCGCGGTGATCTCGATCTGCGTGAGCGAGCTCCGATAGCCGGTATGGCGCCGGTAGCCGGTGCGCCTGCGGTACTTGCCGATGCGGATCTTCTCGCCCTTCACGTGGCCGAGAACCTTGGCCGTGACCTGGATCTTCGGCTTGAGATCGGCCTTCCCGTCGCCGCCGGCGAAGAGAATGTCCGGGTGGAACGTCTTGCCCTCGTCGGTCTTGACCCGGTCCACGAGCAGCTTCTCGCCCTCGCTGACGCGGTACTGCTTGCCACCCACTGAGATGATCGCGTAGTTGGACATAGGCGTGGAAAACGCGGGCTCGGGCCCGCGAGACGGTCAGTTTAGCCAAGGATCGGCAAGACCGGGTCTCGCCGAGGCCTACGTCGTGTGGGCGCTGCTCGCGGGCTGGGCGGTGATCGACCTGGTGACGTACTCCCGGATCGAACCAGCACGACCTGTACCACGTGAGCCACGGCGGGCTCGCGGGAGGGCTGAGCCGAGCGCTCGTCTTCCTGAACTTCCCGGCCGCGCTCGCGGCCATCGCGATCGTCCTCCTCGTCGCGGATCGAGCCGGCTGGAGCTGGCCTCACGCACTCGCTGTCGCGCTCTGCGCCGTGATCGTCGTCCCGGGAGTCGTCGACCAGGCCCACCTCGACGCGAAGTGGATCAACGCCGTGCCCGCGCTCGGGGTCGCGATCGCGCTCGTCCTGACGCTCCGGGCCGGGCGAGGCGGCTGGGGAGAGCCGCGTGGCGATCCGATTCGGATCGCGGTCGCAGTCGTCCTCGGGATCCTCGCGCTGCCGTGGATGTTCGCGCTCGTCGGTGTCTACTTCCCGGGCTCGCACGTGATCTACCAGGGTGAGCCACGTGTCCATCTCGGAGAGCACCACGGCCTCGAGGGCTACCTACTCGTGGTGACCGCGCTCCTCCTCTCGAGACAGCTTCCGCGGATGCGCCGCCCCATCCCCCTCGCGGCCTACCTGTCGCTGATGATCGCGTACGGCGTCGGGAACATGGCGAACGACGCCTGGTACGAGCAGATCGTGAAGCGCGGCTGGATCGACTGGCGGATCCCGGGCGTCCTCCAGCCGAGCCTGACCTGGATGTGGGGCCTCGTGATCGTCACCGGCGCGACGATCTTCTTCACCGCTTTGCAACCGCGCCGCGACCACGCCGCAACCCACCCCGGCGCGACCTCGCCCTAGCGTCGCAAACGAACATCCGACCCGAGGGAGAGGAGCTCAAATCGTGAGAAGGATCAGAACGCTGCGCTTGCGCTGGGTCGTTGCCGCTGCGGGACTGGTAACGGTCGCGTTCGTCGGCGGCGTGAACGCCTCGCCGCCGCACGGGCCCAACTTCGAGAACGTGGCCACGGCGAACACGAGAGCGGTCGGATACGCACCGACCTCCAAGCTGTCGACGGGCCTCGGCCAAATCGCCGTTGCGCAGGGCTCGACCCAGCTCGAGAACCCGACAGGCCTGATCGGCTTCTACGGCTACGAGAACGATGTCGTCAGCGCCGGGGACCCGACGAAGCCGCAAATGGTGGCGACCGTAGGCGTTGCGAACGAAGCGCAGAAGACCGAGCCGGACAAGAACACCTATCTCGTCTTCCGCCACAGCCTGGACGGGAGCGATCCGGACTACTACTACGGCAAGCACTTCCTCTACCAGGGCCACGAGAACGCAGTCAGCGTGGGAGGCGTGAAGCAGGGCTACATCACTCGTATCAACCTCGACGCCGACGCGGCTCACCGCGTCACCCTGCTTGCGTCCCAGGACGCGACCGGTGCGCCGATCGCGACGATCGACGGGTCGACGTGGGATCCGTGGGCCGAGAAGATCATCTTCACGACCGAGAACCAGAACGCGCCGACCTATACAGCGACCCCCGATTACCCGTCCAACGTCGTCGACATCTCGGGTGCCGTCGGACGTGGCGGCTACGAGGGCGTCCAGAACGACTCGGCGGGCAACCTCTCGATCGTCGAGGACATCGGCGGAGCAAACAAGGCCGGGACGACCGCGAAGATCCCGAACAGCTTCGTCTACCGCTACGTGCCCCGCACTCCGGGCGACTACGTCCGCGGGCGGCTCGAGGCCCTACAGGTCTTCAACCTCGCAGGCGACCCGATCACGTTCGAGTCGCAGACGCCGCTGAACTCGCCCGACCAACTCGAGTTGCACACCTACGGCAACGTCTTCGACACGCAGTGGGTGACCGTCCGCAACTGCACGAATCCCGCCGGGTGCGCCCCGTTCAACGCGAACCTCGCCGCCAAGGACGCGCACGCGACGCCGTTCAAGCGGCCGGAAAACGGGCAATTCCGCCCGGGCTCGCACTTCCGCCAGTTCTACTTCGACGAGACGGGTGACACGAACGCGACGAGCCCGGAGAACCCGAATGCGGGCGGCTGGGGCTCGATCATGAAGCTAACGCAGAGCAACCCTTCCGCCTCGACGGGCCGGCTGAGGATGTTCTACAAGGCCGACCAGGCCCACACGGGACTCGACAACGTCTCGTTCCTGTCCCGCGATCTGATCGCGCTCGGTGAGGACGCGGGCGACACGATCCACTCCCAGCGCAACGCTCTCGACTCGGCGTTCGTGTGGGATGTCACGGAGGACTACTCGGATCCCGGCTAACCAGCCCGTTCGCTGGCTCGCCGAGGGCCGCGACCCGTCCGCGACCATCGACTCGGCCGCAGGCGGATTCGGCAAGAACGACGGCGACAACGAGATCACGGGAATCATCGTCTCCGATGGCGACGCGAGGACGCACGGCATTCTCGGCGCCAAGGATCCCGGAGCTCTTCAGTGACGACGACTGGCGTTTCTTCTACACGCAGCAGCACGGTGACAACATCACGTACGAGGTCGTCAGCAACGACTCACAGGAGCACGGCGGGCACTGATTCGCCGGACTCGGGGAAGCGGAGGCCCTGCTCAGGCGGGGCCTTCGTGCTTCCGCGACGATGACTTCCGTCGCCCTGACAAGTCCTACCTTTGCGAGCCATGACCGGCTCGCCATTCGACACGCCTCGGAAGGGAGCCCCGTACATGAGCGAATCACTGAAGAGCGTTGGTGCCATCACGATGTTCGTCGAGGACCGGAAGCGATCCAAAGCGTTTTACGAGGAAGTGTTCGACGTGCAGGCTCTCAACGAGGACGACGTCTCGATTGCGTTCAAGTTCGAGAACCTGATCGTCAACCTGCTCGAGGTGGGTGCTGCGCCCGAACTGATCGACCCGGCGCCGGTCGCAACTCGCGAGACGGGATCGCGGTTCCAGCTGACGGTCTGGGTCGAGGACACCGATGCGGTCTGCCAGGCACTCGCGTCAAAGGGCGTCGAGCTCCTCAACGGCCCCATCGACCGCCCCTGGGGAGTTCGTACCGCGACCTTCACCGACCCTGACGGCCACATCTGGGAGGTCGCGGGCAAGATCCCTTCATGAGTGCGGTACGGGTGACGACTTAGGTGCCGCCGCTCGGCGGCGAGGCCAAGCGACGACATGTAGACAAGCGCTCTAGGCGTCCGGCGTCGAGCTCGGCGAGCCCGAGGCCTCGCCGCCGGCCTGCGCTGCGCCTGCCGGCTTCTTACGGCGGTTGCGGCCGCCTCTGGAGCCTCGGCGCGTGCGCTTCTTCTTCGGGGGCGCGTCGCCGTCGGCTGCCGTTTCGCCGTCAGCGGCCTGGCCGAGCTCCGGAGACGGGACGTGGATCGTCGCGGCCGCGGGAGCTTCCTCGGGCCGGCCGTTCTCGGCCGCCGGCGGCGTCGCTCGGCCTGGCCGTTCTCGGCGGCTGCCGCCGCGGCCGGCTTCTTCTTGCGGTTTCGGCCTCCGCGCGAGCCACGGCGCGTCTTCTTCTTCGGCTTCGGCGCCTCCCCGTCGGCCGCCTCGGGCTTCTCTTCGGGCTCCTCGGCGACTGCCTCACCGGCGACCGGTTCTTCGGCGACCGCCTCCTCGGCGATCGGCTCCTCGTCCGCAGGCTTCTCGGCCTCCGGCTTCGCCGTCGGGCTGCTCGACCTTCTTCTTGCGTGGAGCGCGGGTCGGCTTCTCGGCCTCGGACTCGGCGGTGATCGGAACGTCGTCCTTCTTCGTCGCCGGCTGCACGAGCGTGGCATAGGCGGTGCCGTCCAGGATCCGCTCGACGCGGATCTTGACCTTCTTGCCGACGAGGTTCGCGGCGTCCGCGACGGCGATCGAGAGCCCGTCGACCTTGCCGACGCCTGCTCCCATGTCGTGCTCGCCGACCTCGACCAGCTCGAGCCTGATCTCTGCGCCTTCCTCGACCGGCGACTTCGGGCGCGATGTCCGCGAGCTTGCCTTCCTTGCGCACCTTGAAGTGGTCGAACGGCAGGCCTGCCTTGCCCTCGAGGAAGAAGCGGCGCTTGGCGAGCGCCTCGATCTCGGTCAGCCGCGACGCGCCGGGCCCGACGAGGTGCGCGGCCACGCCTTCCTCGAGCTCGACCCGGTACGCCTCCACCCCGCGCTTCGAGTTGCGAGCGAGGTCGCGCAGCTTCCGCTCCGCGTCGATCGCGGCCGAGTGCGCCGAGAGGACGATCCCGTCGCCCGCGCAGGTCGGGCACTTCTGCGCGAGGATCTCGCGCGGCCCGTCGGTCACGTTCTGGCGCGTCATCTCGACGAGGCCGAGCGGCGAGATCTCGACGACGTACGTCTTCGTCCGGTCGCGCTCGAGCTCGGTCTTCAGCGCTTCCTCGACGGTCGCCCGGTTCTTCGGGTTCGCCATGTCGATGAAGTCGATGACGATGATCCCGCCGATGTCACGCAGCCGGAGCTGGTGGACGACCTCCTTGACCGCTTCCAGGTTGTTCGCGGTGATCGTGTCCTCGAGCCGCCCGCCGGACGACTTGGAGCGCGAGCCGACGAAGCGGCCCGTGTTGACGTCGATGACCGTGAACGCCTCGGCGTAGTCGAAGACGAGGGAGCCGCCGGAGGGGAGGTCGACGCGGCGCGAGAGCGTGGAGCGGATCGCGTCGTCGACGCCCGTCGCCTGGAAGAGCGGCGTCTTCTCGCGGTGGCGGATGACGCGGTCGACCATGTGCGGGGAGGTCTTCTTCAGATAGCCGACGATTCGCTTGAAGGTCCTCTCGTCGTCGACGAGGGCCTTCTCGAAGTCGTCGGTGAAGAGGTCGCGCGTGACGCGGAGCGGGAGCTCTGCCTCCTGGTAGACGAGCGCGGGAGCCTTGGCCGCTTCCGCCTTCGCCTCGATCGACTTCCAGAGGCGCTGCAGGAAGACGAGGTCGCGCTCGATGTCGTCGGCGGAGGCGCCCTCGGCGGCGGTGCGGACGATGATCCCGCCCTTCTTCGGGGCGATCGCCTTGACGATGTCCCGCAGGCGAACGCGCTCGTCGTCGTCGAGGCGTCTGGAGACGCCCAGGCCTTCACCGCTCGGGACGAACACGACGAAACGGCCGGGGAGCGAGATCTCGGTCGTCAGGCGTGCGCCCTTCGACTTCATCGGGTCCTTGACCGCCTGGACGAGGATCTCCTGGTTCCGCTTCAGCAGGTCCTGGATCTTGCGGCTGCCGCGGCCCTCGAGCTCGGGCGTGACGATCTCGTCGACGTACAGGAAGCCGTTCTTCTCGAGGCCGATCTCGACGAACGCGGCCTCCATGCCCGGGAGGACGTTGTCGACGGTGCCCTTGTAGATGTTGCCCGCGATCGAGCGGCGCTCCGGGCGTTCGAGGTAGACCTCGGCGGGGCGGTCGTCCTCGAGGACTGCGACGCGCTGTTCGCCGACGTCGACCGAGACGAGGAGCTCGCGCTTGGCCTTCGGAAGCGGCGGCCTGCGGGCCGGCTGGCGGCGGCGCTGTTGCTGCCGCTGCGAGCGCTGGCTGCGCTGGCTCTGGCCCGACTTGCGCTCGGGCTGCTTCTTCTCGGCCGGCTTGGGCTCTTCCTTGGCGGGCTCGGCGGCTGTTGCAGAGCCGGCAGGCTTGCGCCGATTGCGGCCGCCGCGGGATCCGCGCCGCCGCCTGGGTCGTGTGGATGTGGATTGTGCGCCCGCCTCAGCGGGCGGCTGGGTTACTGCTGGTCGTGCGGGTGGTGGTGCAGTTTCACTGGGTGCGTTCTCCTGGCGCGTCTTGCGCCGAAACCAGTTCAGCAAACGAAATCTCCTTGTTGGCGCGCGCGCAAGCGGCACCCGAAGGGCGGTGCGCGCGCAGCGTGTGTAGGTGGTGCAGGTCATAGAAGCCTCGGTTCCTAGGCTAGCAGCCGTTCGAGTCATCACCTTCTTCGGCATGTGCTCTTGCCTACATGAGCGCGAGCCGTAGAGCGAGGCGACGCATAGCAAGCGGCCTAACTGGGCATGCCATGACGGGAGAGGGCGCGTACGCCTTCGATCCCCTGGAGGCTCCTCGCGCTGCCCCGCGAAAAGGGGGAGTGGATGGCCAGCGTGACGTTCGACGGGGTCGGCAAGAAATACCCGGACGGGACCCGCGCCGTGTCCGGGATGGACCTCGAGATCGGCGACCAGGAGTTCATGGTGCTCGTCGGTCCGTCGGGCTGCGGGAAGACGACCGCGCTCCGCATGGTCGCGGGGCTCGAGGAGATCTCCGAAGGCGTCATCCGGATCGGCGAGCGCGTCGTCAACAACGTCCCGTCTCGCGATCGCGACATCGCGATGGTCTTCCAGAGCTACGCGCTCTACCCGCACCTGACGGTCTACGACAACATCGCGTTCGGCCTCAGGCTGCGCGGCACGCCCAAGGACGAGGTCGACAAGCAGGTCCGCGAGGCGGCGCGCATCCTCGGGCTCGACGAGTTCCTCAAGCGGAAGCCGCGCGCGCTCTCCGGAGGACAGCGCCAGCGCGTGGCGATGGGCCGCGCGATCGTCCGTGAGCCGGAGGCCTTTCTCATGGACGAGCCGCTGTCGAACCTCGACGCGAAGCTCCGGGTGCACATGCGCGCCGAGATCGCCGGGCTCCAGGACACGCTCGGCGTCACGACGATCTACGTGACGCACGACCAGGTCGAGGCGATGACGATGGGCGACCGCGTCGCGGTCATGCGCAAGGGAGAGCTCCAGCAGGTCGCGCCGCCGCAGGAGCTCTACGAGCGGCCGGTGAACCTCTTCGTCGCCGGCTTCATCGGGTCCCCCGCCATGAACCTCGTCGAGGCGACGATCGAGAAACGCGACGGCCAGTTCGTCGCCAAGGTCGGAAGCCAGGAGCTGGCGCTCGACGGAGAGGTCGTCAAGTCACGCCCGAAGCTCGAGGAGTACGCCGGCCGACCGGTCGTCCTCGGCATCCGTCCGGAAAGCCTGGAGGACGCAAGCCTGGCTACCGACATTCCGGCGGACCGGCACATCAAGGGAGTCCTCGTCCTCCGCGAGCCTCTCGGCTCCGAGATCATCGCGCACTTCGAGGTCGACGCCCCGCCGGCGCTGACCGAGGACGTCCGCGAGCTGGCCCGCGACGTCGGGTCCGAAGGCACCGTCCAGGCGCCCTCGGAAGGCGACACGAAGACCACGCTGGTCGGGCGGTTCGGCCCTCGCTCGCGCGTCAAGAGCGGGGACGTGATCGACGTCGCTGTCGACACGAGGGCGGTGCACCTGTTCGACGCCGAGACGAGCGCAGGCATTTACGACTAGGCGGGTATGGAGAAAACAAGCAACCCCTTGGGAAGGAGCTCGAAGATGAGATACCGACCACTCTTGGCGGCGCTGGCCATCGCGCTGGCATTCGGAGCCTCCGCCTGCGGAGGCGGGGGCGACAGCAACAGCAGCAGCTCCGGCGGGAACGAGGACGTCAAAGGCTCGCTCTCGATGATGGCGATCTGGGCCGGCGAGGAGCAGACGTCGTTCCAGGCCGTGATCGACGGGTTCAAGAAGCAGTACCCGAACGTCGACGTCAAGTACACGTCCGGGGGCGACAACCTGGCGCCTCTGCTCTCCACCGCGGTCCAGGGCGGCAAGCCGCCGGACATCGCGGCCCTCGGTCAGCCCGGGCTCGTAGCCGACTTCGCGAAGAAGGGCGCGATCAAGCCGATCGACGATCTGAAGAGCCAGATCGTGGACGCCTTCGGAGACGACGTCGCCAAGGCCGGCCAGGTCGACGGCAAGCAGTACGCCGTCATGTTCAAGGGCGCCAACAAGTCGACCATCTGGTACAACGTCGCCGATTTCAAGGAGGCCGGAGTCGAGCCACCGAAGACCTGGCCCGACCTCACGAAGGTCCGCAACACGCTCAAGGCCGCCGGGATCACCCCGTATTCGGTGGGCGTCGACGTCGGCTGGCCGATGACCGACATCTTCGAGAACATCTATCTCCGGACCGCGGGCGCGGACATGTACGACAAGCTCGCGACGCATCAGATCCCGTGGACCGACCCGTCCGTCAAGAAGGCGCTGACGGCGATGAAGGACATCGTCGGCAAGTCGGACGACATGGTCGGTGGCACGGATGCCGCGCTGCAGACGGAGATGCCGACGTCCGTCGCGAACGTGTTCTCTGACAATCCGAAGGGCGCGATGGTCGTCATCGGCGACTTCGCCCCGGGCGTCACCAAGACGACCCTCAAGCCCGTGTCCGGGTTCAACGTCTTCGACTTCCCGTCGATCAACGGATCCAAGCCGTCGGTCGTCGGCGGCGGCGACCTCTTCGTCGAGTTCAAGAAGAGCGAGGCCGCGGACAAGTTCCTCGAGTACCTGACAACGACCGATGCCGCCGAGATCTGGGCCAAGCGCGGCGGGTTCTCGTCGCCGAACAAGCACCTCGACGAGAACGTCTATCCGGACGAGATCACGAAGAAGACGGCAACCGCGCTCGCGAACGCCGACACGTTCCGCTTCGACCTCTCCGACCTGCAGCCCGCCGCGTTCGGCGCGACGCCGGGTCAGGGGCTGTTCAAGGAGTTCTCGGACTTCGTGGCCAACCCGGACAACGTCGATCAGGTCACGCAGAAGATGGAGGCCGACGCGAAGAAGGCGTACGCCAAGTAGTCCCCGCATGAGCGTCGGCGCAGAGACGGCGCCGGCGGAAGGTCGTTCGCTTCCGCCGGCGCCCGAGAAGGAGAGCCTCTGGCAGCGCTACGGCGTGGCCGCCGCATTCCTCGCGCCCGCGCTCCTGCTCCTGGGCATCTGGATCGTCTACCCCACGATCCGCACGATCATCAGGAGCTTCTACGACCGCTCCGGCGACAAGTTCGTCGGGCTCGACAACTACCACACGCTGTTCACGGACGAAACGCTCCAGACGGCGATCAAGAACAACTTCCTCTGGATCCTGATCGTGCCCGCGTTCGTGACCGCGCTCGGGCTCGTGTTCGCGGTGCTGCTCGAACGGGTGCGCTTTGGCACCGCGTTCAAGATCGCCGTGTTCATGCCGATGGCGATCTCGCTTTTCGCTGCGGGCGTGATCTGGCGGCTCATGTACGAGAAGGACCCGAGCCAGGGCACCGTCAATGCGACCATCAAGGTCGCGAAGGACGCCGTGTCTCCATCCGGAGTTCTCTCGAATGCGCAACCCTCGACGGACGCGCTCCAGGGCGGCCCGAAAGGCGGGCTCGAGCTCAAGAAGCCGATCCAGCCCGGATCGGTGGCGCAGATGGGATTGACCGCCATCCGGGAGAGCGACGTTTCTCCGGACGCGAAGCAGGCGGTCGTGCCCGAGGCGCTCTCCGGCGGAATCAACGGCGTCGTCTGGCGGGACTTCAAGCCGGGCGGGGGCACTCCGGGCAAGCTGGAGAAGGGCGAGCTCGGGCTCCCGGGAGTGACCGTCGAGCTACGGAACTCCGACGGCAAGACGGTCGACGACACGACGACAGAGCCGAACGGAACGTTCAAGTTCGAGAGCGTCAAGCCGGGGACCTATCGCGCGGCTATCGGCCCTGACACGTTCCAGACCTCGTATGCGGGGGTTTCCTGGCTCGGGCCGAATCTCATCCTGCCCGCGATCATGATCGCGTACATCTGGGTCTGGGCCGGCTTTGCGATGGTCGTCATCGCGGCCGGGCTCGCGGCCATCCCGCGCGACCTGCTCGAGGCGGCACGCACCGACGGCGCCAACGAGTGGCAGGTCTTCCGGCGGATCACCGTGCCGCTCCTCTCCCCCGTCCTGACGGTCGTCTTCATCACGATGCTGATCTACGTCCTCAAGGTGTTCGACATCGTGATCGCGATCGCGCCCGGCTCGGTGCAGGACGACGCGAACGTCATCGCGCTGGCGATGTGGCGGACCTCGTTCGGCGGCCGCAACGACTTCGGGCTCGGGTCCGCGATCGCCGTCTTCCTGTTCCTGCTCGTGATCCCGGTGCTCCTGATCAACATCCGCCGCTTCAAGAGGGAGGCGTAATGGCCGTCGCCGAGGAACGCGTCGTCGTCCAGGAGTCGTTCGCCGCTCGCGCCGGCCGCTGGCTCGCGCGCACGCCGGTGTACCTCGTGATCGCCTTCATCGGGATCCTCTGGCTGGTTCCGACCATCGGCCTCTTCTTCACGTCGGTCCTCGACCCGTCGGTGATCGGCCGCGTGGGTTGGTGGCACGTGCTATCGGCCCCGAGCGAGGCCACGTTCCAGAACTACCGAGCGATCTTCGACAACGACCAGATCACATCGTCGATCCTGACCACGATGTGGGTTGCGATCGGTGGGACGCTTCTGCCGATTCTCTTCGCATCGCTCGCCGCCTACGCGTTCGCGTGGCTCGAGTTCCCCGGGCGCGACTGGCTCTTCCTCGTCGTGGTCGCGCTGCTCGTCGTGCCGCTGCAGATGGCGCTGATCCCGATCTTCTCGCTCTACAACAGCGTCGGCCTGTTCGACACGGTGCTCGGCCTGATCCTGTTCCACACGGCGTTCGGGTTGCCGTTCGCGATCTTTTTGCTCAGGAACTTCTTCATCGGGATTCCGCGCGACTTGCTCGAAGCGGCGCGGATCGACGGCGCGTCGGAGATTCGCATCTTCCTGCGGCTGATCCTCCCGCTCGGGCTTCCTGCGATTGCGTCACTGGCGATCTTCCAGTTCCTCTGGGTCTGGAACGACCTGCTCGTCGCGCTGACCTTCGGTCGCAACACGCAGGTGATCACCGTGGCGATCTTCTCCCAGCTGCGGCAGTTCAGCGCGAACATCGAGCTGATCGCGCCGGCGGCGTTCGTGTCCCTGGCGATTCCGCTCGTGGTCTTCCTGGCGTTCCAGCGCTACTTCGTGCAGGGGCTGCTCGCCGGCTCGGTCAAGTAGAGAGCGGAGCGAACACGCGACCTCGGTTCCGGCGGGCAAAGATCACCGCGGCGGGCACGAGTAGCAGGAGGCCCACGCCGACGGCGACGTCGCCCACGCTGAACGCGAGCCCGCCGGCGACGATCGTGTCCGGGACCCCGGCAAGCGACGGCCACAGCGCGAACGAGGCACAGGTTGCCCGCTGCGCCGCCGAGGACGACGCCTCCGGGAACCGCGATCAGGGCCGAGCGCGTCAACGCGATCGCTCCTGCCCAGCCGAGCGACAGCGCCGCGCCGGCGATCACGTAGCTCACGGGCCGATCGTGCAGGTAGACGCCCTCTCCGCGCTCCGAGATCGCCAGCTGCTTCTGGACGAGATCGAGCGCCATCACGAGCGCCGCAGCCCCGAGCAGGAAAACCACCGTTCGCCTCATGCCAGAACGCTAGCTGCAAGCACGACCCCGAAGGCGATCAACCCTATGCCTGCGACCAGGTCGACGATGCGCAGAAAGCGTTCCCCTACGACCCGACCAACGACCGCAGTGCCGGTCGCCAGCGCCACGTCCCACGTCGCGCTCCCCAGTCCCACGCCGGCGACGAGGAGCACCGCGCCGCCGAACGTGCTCGCAGCGCCGGCCGCGCTCGCCGCCGAGAAGATCGCCGCCCACGACGCGATCGTCAGCGGGTTGGACGCCGTCGACGAGACGGCGATCGCGAACGCGCGCCGGCGGCTCACCGGCGGCGCCACGTCACCGAGCCGGACCCGGAACGCGCTCAGCAGCGTCCGCGCGCCCAGGAAGACGAGCACGGCGGCGCCGACGAGCCCGAGGATCGTCTCCAGCGGCCCGATCGTGAGCAGCGGCGCCACCCCGGCGGCGCCGAGCGCCGCGTAGCCGAGGTCGACGACCGCGATCCCCAGGGCGAACGCGACTCCCACCTCCCACCCGTTCCGGAGCGTCGTCCGGATCAGGTACAGCGAGATCGGCCCCAGCTGCAGCGCCACGAGGAACCCGAGCCCGAACCCGACGGCGAACGCATGCCCCACGGCGCAATCCTCGCCGAAGATCCGCGCAGACGAATATCCGCGATCCGCGATTTCAGCGTTTCTCAAGCGCCCGGCCGCATCATGGAAGAGAGCTTCGGCCCAGCCCGGCGAGGCCCGTCTCAGACCCCCAAGCAAGGAGACGGGCCTCGCTCCAATTGACCCAACTGCGTCAAGCGAGCGCAGCACGTCAAAGGCGAGGCTCTGGCCATGCTCGTCGAGTTTCCAGACAGACCAGGAGCGGGCCCTCATGCGGTGGGGCTGGCGCGATTGGTCCAGAGCACGCCGCGGACCTCAGACCGCGGACTGATAGTCGCCGTGATCGCTGCTCGACGACGAGCACGATTGCATCGGACAGGCGATTCGCTCGCTCGACGAGCAAAGCTCGCGCCCGGACCTCACGATCGTCTGCGCCTACGACTGCCTCGACCGTACTGCCCTCGCGGTCAGGCAGAGGGCGCAGACGCTCTCGTGACGTCTGGCCCCGAGCACGGAAGAGCGGGGGCTCTGAACGATGTCCTCGACCTCCTCCTACCACAGCTCCGCGACGACGACGCCGTCCTGATCATGGACGCGGAGTCGTTCCCCGGCCGCGATTCGTGGCCGAGGCCCGCCGGCGCCTGACAGATGGCGTCGGCGGGGTCGGAGCGTTCATCGGGCTCGAGGGCGGCGGCTTCGTCGAGCTGTTCCAAGGGCTCCGACTACGGCCCCTTCGTCCGCGACCTCGTGCGGACGCGCGAGGAAGAGCTGGTCTTGATCGGCACCGCGGCGCTGTACTCCGTCCAGACGCTGTGGCACGTCGTCACTGCGCGTTCGGCCGGCCTGCTGCCGACCGGCGGCTCTCAGGTCTACAACGCCGAGGCGCCCGGACGAGGACGCCGAGCTGGCGTCTGACGCTCATCTACCTGGGCTACAAGGTCGTCGCCGTTCCCTGAGGCAGTTTGACCAGGGCCTGGCCGGGTCCACACTTGATGGTCATGACGGCGCTCGAATCCTTCGACCTACGACGTCGAGGAGGCGCTCGAGAACATCAACGTCCCGAGCTACATCCTCGACGACCATGGGGATCATCCGCTGGGTGAACTCGGCGGCGATCGCGCTCGTCGGGGACGTGCGCGGCAAGCAGTTCACGTCGGTCGTCGCGCCGGAGGAGACGAGCCGTGCGCGCGACGAGTTCGCGAAGAAGCTCCTCGGCAAGGTCAAGACGACGGACGAAGCCGAGGTGATGGTACTGGACGAGAGCGGAGATCGGCTGCTCGTCGAGCTCAACTCGGTGCGACTCGTCCGCGGGGACACAGTGGTCGGCGTGTTCGGCCAGGTCAAGGCCGCAGGTCGACATCCAGCCGAGCTCCGCCCACCACGCGCTCACGCCGCGGCAGGCGGAGGTCCTTCGGCTGCTCGAGCACGGGCGATCGACGGACCAGATCGCCGAGGAGCTGCACTTGAGCCGCGAGACGGTGCGCAACCACATTCGGCACATCCTCCAGGCGCTCGGTGTGCACTCCCGGCTCGAGGCAGTCGCGGTCGCCCGGCAGGAGCACCTCGCCGGCATCGACGCCTGAGACCTAGCTAG
Organism: uncultured Actinomycetes bacterium; assembly: GCA_963790695.1. Lineage (GTDB taxonomy): Bacteria > Actinomycetota > Thermoleophilia > Gaiellales > Gaiellaceae > VAXT01. The sequence continues at coordinate 307,999 of CAWBPX010000002.1, forward strand.
CTCAGGGCCAGTCCCTCAGGCAGCTCTGGCCGGCCGGAGCTTCTGCCGCTTCGTCCTGATCGCCCGCAGGCGCTGGCTCAGCCGCGCCCAGGCCCAGGGCTCGACTTCCTTGTAGCGAGCCGCCGTCTGACCCCTCGTCGCCGCGAGGTACTCGAACCAGGCGTCGGCCTCCTCGATCAGCAGCAGCTCGTGCGCTTCTCGTCTCGTCGTGGGCACCGCAATCACCTTTCCTCGCTGATGCGCGAAAAGGCTAGGTCCTGGACCGGACGGACCGGACCGCTAGGTCCTAGGACTTAGCGACGTCTGACGCAAATGGCCTGCAGCACGCCGACCGCGAGCAGGTTCGCGACCATCGAGCTGCCGCCGACGCTGACGAACGGGAGCGGGATCCCGGTGATCGGCGCCATCCCGATCGTCATCCCCACGTTGATGAAGATCTGCAGGAGGAGCGCGAACGCGATCCCGCCGGCAGCGATGGCCGAGAACGCGTCGCGCGCGAGCGTGACCACCTTGATCGCGCGCCAGATCACGAGCAGGTAGAGCAGGAGCAGGATCGTCACGCCGAGGAAGCCGCGCTGCTCCGCGGTCGAGGCGAAGACGAAGTCGGTCGCGTGCTCGGGCAGGTAGTTGGAGTTCGTCTGCGTCGCGCCGTTCACGCCTCGTCCGTCGACTCCGCCCGCGCCGACCGCGGTGATCGACTGCGTGATGTTGTACGTCGCGCCCCCGGGATCCTGGTCGGGATGCATGAAGCCGGTGATGCGCTTCAGCTGGTAGTCCTTGAGCACGTCGACGCCGATCGCCGGCCCGGCCCACAGCACGAACGTCGCGAGGAAGGCGCCGAGCGCGAGCAGCACCGCGACGTGCGACCAGCGCGTCCCGGCGATGAACAGGGTGGCGCCGAGGATCCCCGCGTAGACGATCGCCGTCCCGAAGTCCGGCTGGAGGAAGACGAGCACGATCGGAAGAGCGGCGAAGCCGATCGCGGCCAGCGTCGTCTGGCGGTCGTAGATCCGCTTCCCCCGGTCTGCGAGGAACGCGGCCAGGAAGAGGACGAGCAGCAGCTTCCCGAACTCGGACGGCTGGAAGCGGAACGGCCCGATGTCGATCCAGCGGCGCGTGTTGCGGACGCTCGAGCCGAGCAGCGGAGTCAGGACGAGCATCGCGATCAGCACGCCGTAGACGACCCGCGCATGCTTGCGCCAGAAGCCCGGGTCGACGAGCGTCATCCCGAACAGCCCGGCGACGCCGACGAGCGCGAACCCGGCCTGGCGGACGACGTAGTAGTTCGGATCGCCCTGGATGTCGTCCTGCGTGATCCCGGAGATGACCCAGAGGCCGTACGCGATGATCCCGCCGACCGCGAGCAGGAGCGCCCAGTCGAGGTTCCGCAGGTACGTGCTCTCGCGCGCGCGCGTGCGCGGTCGTGTCGCGACTCGCTCGGTTGCTGCGTAGTCGACCATCAGTCCGTCCGCTCTCGGTGGACACGTCGGCTGCCTTCTTGTGGAAGAACTCCTCGAACACCTGGAGGGCCGAGGGGGCCGCGGCCTCCCCGCCGAAGCCGCCGTTCTCGATCACGGCGCACACGACGAGGCGCGGCGAGTCGTACGGGCCGAACCCGCACCACCAGGACGTGTCCGTCGGGACTGCGTAGCCGTTGGAGTCGGCATGCGTCTCGGCCGTCCCGGTCTTGCCGGCGATCGGGATCGGATAGTTGCCGAAGACGGAGGACGAGGTTCCGAGCGACGAGTGCGTCGCGTCGTAGAGCCCCGCGCGGATGGCCGAGATCGCGGCCGGGTCGAGGTTCAGCTCCTTGACGGGCGCCTGGTAGCGGCGGAGCACGAGCGCGCCCTGCGACGGGCCTTTCGACGGGCCGCCCTGCTCGATCGCCGAGACGAGATGCGGCGTGACCAGCTTTCCGCCGTTGGCGAGGAGCGCGTAGAAGCGCGCCATCTGCAGCGGCGAGGCGAGCATGTCCTTCTGGCCGATCGCGAGCTGGATCGAGTCACCCGGCTTCCAGAGGCGGTCGATCTGCCAGTTGTAGGGGTCGGTCTTCTTGGTGAACCTCTCCCGCTTCCAGCCGATGGTCGGCAAGAGACCCGAGGTCGCGGGTCCGACGTCGAGTCCCGGCTGCTCGCCGAAGCCGAACGGTCTTCGCCCACTTCTGGAGCGGCTGGCCGCGGTCCGGCGGCAGGTCGTAGAACGACTTTCCCACCTGGTAGAAGTACGTGTCGCACGACTGGGCGAGCGCGGTCGGGAGCGTCATCGGCTGGTTCACGAACGGCGTCCAGTTCTTGAAGGTCTGGCCCGAGGTCTTGTACGTCGGCGTGCACGGGAGCGACTGGTACGGCGACAGGATGTGCTCCTGCATCGCGGCCAGCGCGGTCACGGGCTTGAAGGTCGAGCCGGGCGGATAGGCGCCCGCGATCGCGCGGTCGAGCGCCGGGTAGTTGCTCTCCTTCGCGACCGTCGGATCGAGGAGCGGGGCGAGCGCGGATTTCCTGCGGCTCGTGTAGAGGGCCGGGTCGTAGGTCGGATACGACGCGAGCGCGCGGATCGCCCCGTCCTTGGGGTCGAGCGCGACGATCGCGCCGGCTTTCGCGTACCACTGGTGGTTGGCCTGCGCGCGGTTGATCCCGTCGATGACGGCCTGCTGCGCCGCGCGCTGGAGCTGCGTGTCGAGCGTGAGGCGGACCGCGTAGCCGGGCGTGGTCGGCTCTTTCGGCTCGATCGGGCTGATCGGCCGGCCCAGGGAGTCCACGCGAAGCTGGCTCTGGCCGGGCCGGCCGCGGAGCTCCTTGTCGAAGGCCGCCTCGATTCCGCCCTGGCCGATCTTGTCGCTCGCCGCGTAGCCCTTGCTCGTCTTCAGCTGGTCTTCCGAGATCGGGCCGACGTAGCCGAGGATGTGCGCCGCAAGGTCGCCCAAGCGGGTACTGGCGCACGTACGTGTTCGTGATCGACATGCCGGGGAACTCGGTCTGGTGCTCGAGCAGGTAGTGCACCTCGCCCTCGTTGACGGAGTCCTTGACGGTGACGGGCGTGAGCGGGTCGCCGCGGTTCTTCTTGATCTGCGCGGTGACGTCGGCGAGCGGGACCTCGAGGATCCGCGAGAGGCGGCGCAGCTCCTGGTACGGCGCCGTGCTTCGGAAGGTCGGCGGGCCAGATCTTCACGGCCGTCGCGTTCGTGTTCTGGACGAGGACGTGGCCGTTGCGGTCCTCGATCGGGCCTCGCGGCGCGTCGAGGCGAAGCAGCCGGAGCTGGTTGTTCTGCGCGGCGACGAGGAACTCGTTCCCGGACAGCACCTGCAGGGCCCAGAGGCGGACGAAGAGGACGCCGAACACGATCAGCGTGAGGAAGCCGAGGATCCCGATCCGGAAGACGAGCTGCGGCGTCAGCCGGTAGGGCGCGTCGATGCGCGGGTCACGCGGGAGGAACCGGCCCGGGCGAAGCGGGGTCGAGCGGCTAGCCAACGAACTCCACCTCCGGGCGGCGTGCCGGCGCGGCGAACAGGCGTCTGACGAGCCAGAAGACCGGGAACGTGAGCAAAAGGTTCAGCGCGACGGTCGCCGGGAGCTCCTCGACCAGGACGATCCGCGCCGGCGCGGACTCGCGGAGCAGGAAGTGCATGACGAGCGAGCCGATCGCGTACAGCACCGTCACGACGGCGACCGAGAGCACAGGCGCGTGCGCGCGGTCGCGCCCGGTCGTCTCTCCGTAGCGGCCGATCCAGAAGCCGGCGAGGGTCAGGAGGAGCGACGTGAAGCCGAGCGTCCCCAGCCGGGCGATGTCGAGCAGCAGGCCCGGCCCAGAACCCGCTGGCGGCGCCGAAGATCGACCCCTGCGTGAGCGCGACGGCGACGAGCGTGACGAGGACGAGGTCGGGCGAGCCGCCGAGGATCCCGATCGACGAGACGATCGTCACCTGGACGATCGTCACGACGAAGAAGAGGACGGCGGCTTTGGCGACGGCCAGGGTCACGGCATCCGGGGTCGCGGCTTTTCGCTCGCCAGGACGAGCACGAACTGCAGCGACGAGAAATCGACGTACGGCATGACCTGGATGTCCTGGTACGCGTCGACATCCGTCTGGCCCACCTTCGCGACCTGGCCGATCGGGATGTTGCGCGGGTAGAACGACGAGAGCCGGTGGCCGGACTGCTTCCCGGCCGTCAGCACGAGGTCGCCCTTGTCGACCGTCTTGTCCTTGCCGACGCGGTCGAGGAAGAGGAGATCTTCAGGGCCCTGACTGTGGCGGACGACTCCGATCGCGCCGGACTGGTGGTCGCGCGCGGTGACGTTGCTCTCCTTGTCAGTGAGGAGCGTGACGAGAGCCGTGTCGCGCAGCGACCTTGGTGACTTCGCCGACGAGGCCGTCCTGAGTGACGACGGCGTCGTACACGCGAATGCCGTCCTTGCGGCCGGCCGCGATCACGACCGTCTGGTCGAACTGGCTGGCGGGATTGGAGACGACCTCGGCGGTCACAGCAGTGTCCGCGTAGTCCGCGTAGGCCGGCAATTGCTTGACCTTCAGGATCTTCTTGTACTGAGCTGCCTCCTGCGCGGTGGCGGAGTTCTGGATTGCCTGCTGGCGCAGCTTCTTCACGTCCTCGCGGAGCTGCTTGTTCTCGTTCTTCGCGTGGAAGACGTCGGCCGTCCAGTTGTAGGCGTCGCGGAACGGGCGCGCGACGCGGTTGGCGGCGACCTCGAACGGGCGCAGGACGGTCGAGCCCGCACTCTGGAAGCTGTGCAGGCTGCCGTTCGGCGACTCGCGGAAGTAGACCGTGATCATCACCAGCGACGCGAGCACGAGCAGGCCGACGACGACCCTTCTCCGCATCGGGCCGGACGATCTGGAGGAATACCGGGGGGCAACCGCGCGTCGGACCGGAGAGCCCAGCGCCGCCACCCGCGCGCTGCGAGTCCTTGGCACGGCTTAGGAGGGTAGCGAAGTCCTCAGAAGGTGCTAGCGCCTGTAGCCATTCCGGCTCTTCGACCGGCTCTTGGCCGCGCGCTGCATCATCTCCAGCACCTCGAGGCTTCGCCCCGAGCCGACCGCGACGCACGTGAGCGGAGACTCGGCGAGCTGCGTCGGCATCTGGGTCTCGTGCCTGAGGCGCTCGTCGAGGCCGGCGAGGAGGGCGCCACCGCCGGCGAGCACGATGCCGCGGTCCATGATGTCCGCGGCGAGCTCGGGCGGCGTCTTGTCGAGGGTCGAGCGGATCGCGTCCAGGATCTGGCCGACCGGCTCCTCGAGCGCGTGGCGGACTTCCTCGGAGGTGATGATGACCGTCTTCGGGAGGCCCGTCAGCATGTCCCGGCCGCGTACTTCGGCCTGGACCTCGTCGCGGAGCTGGAACGCTGAGCCGACCTCGAGCTTGATCTCCTCGGCCGTCTGCTGGCCGATCAGGAGCTTGTACTCCTTCTTGATGTGGCTGGTGATCGCCTCGTCCATCTCGTCGCCGCCGACTCGGAGGCTCTGGGAGACGACGATGCCGCCGAGCGAGATGACTGCGACTTCGGTGGTGCCGCCGCCGACGTCGACGATCATGTTTCCGGTGGGCTCGCTGACGGGGAGCCCGGCGCCGATCGCGGCGGCCATCGGCTCTTCGATCAGGTGAGCTTCGCGGGCGCCGGCCGAGAGCGTGGCTTCCTCGACGGCGCGCTTCTCGACTCCGGTGACGCCCGAGGGGACGCAGACGACGACGCGTGGGTGCGCGAAGCGGTGCTGGTGGACCTTCTGGATGAAGTGGCGGAGCATCTGCTCGGTGACGTCGAAGTCGGCGATGACGCCGTCCTTGAGCGGGCGGATCGCGCGAGATCGTCCCGGGCGTGCGGCCGAGCATGCGCTTCGCCTCGACGCCGACCGCGTGGACCTCGCCGGTGCGCTGGTCGATGGCGACGACCGACGGCTCGCTGAGGACGATCCCGCGCCCACGAACGTAGACGAGCGTGTTCGCCGTCCCCAAATCGACAGCCATGTCCCGGCCGCCGAAGCCGTTGAAGTACCCCAAGAAGCCCATGCGTATCCCGCGCCGAGTCTAGTGAAACTGTGGAAAACCGCGAAGAAACGGCCAACGAGCCCCGTCCAGCGTCAGACGCCGGACATGTCCGCGGATCTGCGCCAAGTTCGCGCCAAGACCTGCTCGCCGCGACCGATCGGGAAGGCCCGCGACCTTACGCTCGACCGATGCCTCGGCCCACTGCGCGTCCAGGTGGCCGGCGGGATGTATCACGTCACCTCTCGCGGCAATCGCCGCCAGGCGATCTACCACGATGACGACGATCGCCGGCAATTCCTCGCTTTCCGCGATCGGGTCGTCCGCCGTTACGGCTGGCGAATCCACGCGTACTGCCTCATGACCAACCACTTTCACCTGCTCGTCGAGACGCCAGGGCCGAACCTGTCGCCCGGCATGCAGCGGCTCAAGAGCGAGTACGCGCATGTACTTCAACGAGCCGCTTCGCGTTCGTTGGCCATCTCTTCCAGCAGCGCTTCGGGTCGCGCCTGATCGAGGCCGAGGAGTACTACGAGGAGGCGCTGCGCTACATCGCGTTCAACCCGGTGAAGGCCGGGCTTTGTGCCCATCCGTGCCGAATGGCCGTGGAGCAGCTTCTTCGGCGCGGACAGGACTTGCCTTCGACCGATAACCGGTGTCCGTCCGAGCCATGTCCGGCGTCTGACACCGGGCATGGCTGGATTAGCCGAAGCCGTACGTGCCTGGGAACCGGGTGGCCAGGAGCGGACAAGCAGCGCGGCCGGGAGGCCGACGACATTGAGGTAGTCGCCCTCCAGGCGCTGGACGAGAGACGCGCCGAGGCCCTGGATCGCGTACCCGCCCGCGCGGCCCTCCCACTCCCCGCTCCCGATGTAGTGCGCCAGGTCCCGCGCCGTCAGCGCCCGGAACGTCACCCGGGTCGTCTCGCCGTGCAGCTCCTCCCACGCCGGCGTGCGCAGGCAGAGCCCCGACACGACCTCGTGCGTCCGTCCCGACAGCCGCTCGAGCATCGCCTCGGCCTCCGCCTCCCCGGCCGGCTTGCCGAGCGCCTCCCCGTCCACGATCACCTCGGTGTCGACCCCGAGCACGGGACTCCCATCCCCGTCCACCGACCGCGCCTTCCCGGCCGCGAGCTCGACCGGATCGCCTCCGCGCTCCTCGAACCGAGGCGGCACCACCACGAACGGAAGCCGGAGCTGCTCGAGGATCGCCCGCCGCTGCGGAGACTCCGACGCGAGGACGATCGGCGGCGCCGGCGGGACGCTCACCCGCGCTTGCGGGCTTTCCAGATCTCCTCGGCCGGCCACTTGCGCGCCCATTCGACCGAGACGAAGTCGTAGTAGCCGTGCGTCTCTGCCGTCTCGCTCGCCTGGATCTCCCAGAGCCCCTCGACCGCGAACCCGGCATCACGTAGGAGCCGCAACATCTCGCCATGCGGGAGGTGGAAGTCGACGCCCTCGTCCTCCCCTTCCCAGTCCATGCGGTGCAAGCCGAACAGCGGTCGCTCGAGTCGCTCGCCGACCTTGCCGTCGGGAGTGTCCGGCGAGCAGATGACCGCAAGCGGCGAGTTGCACAGAAAGACGAGCTCGCCGCCGGGGCGCAAGTAGCCGGGCGGCCTCCGGAATCCACTTGTAGGGGTCACACCAGATCGACGCGCCGTACTCCGAGATCGCGAGGTCGAACGATTCGTCGGGGAGCGCCACGTCCTCGGCGTTCCCCTCGATCAGGTTCATCGAGATTCCGGTCTCCTCACTCATCCGCCGAGCCGTGTCGAGCTGCGCAGGTGTGAGGTCGACCCCGGTGACCCGAGCGCCGCGCTTGGCGAGCCAGGCACCGAAGTACGCAGTCCCGCATCCGAGCTCGATCACGTCCTTTCCGGACACCTCACCCAGCACGCCCAGCTCCGAGTCGCTCGGCCCGAACATGCCCCACGTGATCTCGTCGGCGGCCCAGGCCTCACGCGCCCGCGCGTCGGTGTAGTCCTTGTTCGCCTTCGTCCAGACGCGGCGGTTCTGCTCGAGGTAGTCAGTCAAACCAGAGCGCGATCTCGCGCGCGGCCGACTCCGGCGAGTCGGAACCGTGGACGAGGTTGTCGGGCATCGACAGCGCCAGGTCGCCTCGAATCGTCCCGGGGCCGGCGTCCGCTGGATTCGTCGCGCCCATCGTCGTCCGGACGGTCGCGATCGCTCCCTCCCCTTCCAGCACGAGCGCCAGGGTCGGCCCCGACGTGATGAAGTCGACGAGCTCGCCGAAGAACGGCTTCTCCGCGTGCTCGGCGTAGTGCTCGCCGGCCAGCTCGCGATCGACGGTCAGCAGGCGAGCCTCCCGGATCGCGAGGCCGCGCTGCTCGAACCGGCGCAGGATCTCGCCGGCCAGCCCGCGGCGCACCGCGTCGGGCTTGATCAGGACGAGCGTGCGCTCAACCGCCATCGGCGGCGGATGCTACTCGGCCCCGGACTCGGTCCGTGGAGCTTCGAGCGGCGGGAAGTGAATCGGCGTCGGCGACTCGATCGGCGTCTCGCAGTACGGGCAGACCTGCCAGAGCGGCTCCAGCGGCTGCTTGCACGTGACGCAGGCCTGCCGCAGGCGCGTCGTGCAGACCGGGCAGACGAGGAAGCTCTGGTCGATGTCCGCGCGGCACACCGGGCAGTGCTGCTGCCCCCGTGGCCGAGGCTCTCTTCCATCGCCTTGATCTCGAGCTCGCGCTCCCGCACATCCTCCAGGTACTCAGGCGGCCGAAAGAGCATGTAGATGAACGCGCCCACGAAGGGCGGCACCAGCCCGAGCACCGTCGCCGCGCCCACGAGCCACGGATCCTCGATCCGCCGCCGCGCGTCCTTGTACACCCAGTACCCGACCGCGAGCCAGAAGACGATGACGAAGAAGATCAGCAGGTTCTGGACGAGCGGCCACGAGCCCGAGTCGAAGAAGTCGTGGAGCCTCCCGAAGAAATCCCCACTCGCTGCCAGAACCATCTTCACTTCGTACCCCGTTATAGGAGAAGTTGACCAACGATGTAGCCGAGAGCGAACGCGATCCCGACGATCGTCAGCACGACGACGGCCGCGAACGTGAACACGCTCAGCCGTTCGCCAGCTTTCGATCTTCTCCGCCGTCTTCCTCTCACGCGTAGAGATCCGCCAGCAGATAGAGGGAGCCGGTGACGATCACGGGGCGCCCGGTCTCTCGCGCGCGCGTGAGTGCCTTCTTCGGATTCGGGATCGCGTGCACCTCCGAGAAGTGCGCTTCGGCGCGGGCGGCGAGCTCCTTCGCGGGGAGCGCGCGCGGGTTGGTGGAGCGCGTCGCGACGAGGGTGCTGCCGGCCTTGCCGAGGCGCTCGAGGAGCTCGTCGACCCGCTTGTCGCCGAGGATCGAGACGCAGAGCGCGTAGTCGTGCACGGGGATTCGCGCCAGGAGCCAGTCGACGGCTTCCGGCGTGTGGGCGCCGTCCCAGATCTCTCCGCCGCGGTGCTCGAGCCGGCCCGGGAGCGCGACCTGGGCGTCGCGCTCGATCTGGCGGCCGAGGAACGCTTCCGCGGCCTCTCGGGCTCCTCCCTCGACGAGCTGCGGGCTTCCCGGGACGAGCTCGTCGAACTCGTTGTCCGATCGGACAACTACTCTTGCCGCATGAGCTACCGCAAGCTTTTCCCGCGCGATCTCCTCGCGCGTGTCGCCGAGCACGTCGGTGTGCTCGAGCGCGACGTTCGTCAGCAGGACGACCTCCGCGTCGACGACGTTCGTCGCGTCGAGCCGGCCTCCGAGCCCCGCTTCGACGACGGCGGCTTCGACGTCGCGCTCGGCGAAGTCGACGAGCGCGGCCGCGGTCAGCGCCTCGAACTGCGTCGCGTCGAGCTCCTCCGCGGCGTCGCGAATGCGCGCGACGGCCCGTTCGAAGCTCGCGGGATCACAATCCAACCGCTCGTGCCAGCCGGAAACGTGCGGCGAGGTGTACGCGCCGACGCGTAGCCCTTCCTGCCGGAGCAGCTGGGCGATGGTTCGCGTGGCCGTCGACTTCCCGTTCGTGCCGACGACGTGGATCGCCCGATAGGCGTCCTGCGGGTTGCCGAGCCGTTCGAGCAGCGACCGCATCCGATCGAGGCCGAACTCCTCGGGCCACGGGCTGAGCGACGCGACCCACTCGGTCGCCGAGGCCGGGCTAGTTGCTGATGGCATCGAGCTCACGGCGGTAGCGCTCGAGCTTCTCGCGCTCGGCCTCGACGACCTCGGGCGGGGCCTTCGACGTGAACCGCTCGTTGGCGAGCATGCCCTCGGCGCGCGCGATCTCCTTGCGGAGCCGCTCGACCTCGGCCTCGGCGTTGCCGTCGGTCTTGACCCGATCGGGCCTGACGACGGCGTCGAAGATCCGCAGGTCGTCGCCGTCGAGCTCGGCGCGGACACCACTCCGCCGGAAGATGGCGGCCGCCTCCTGGGCGCGGTCGAGAGCGTGCAGGTCGTCGGCGAAACGCTCGTCGGGCTCGGGCCACGGCGCCACGATCAGCCGCGTCTCGCGGTCGGGCAGGTGCGACCAGATCTCCTCGGTCACGTGCGGCATCACGGGATGGAGGAGCTCGAGCAGCCGCTCGAGCGCGGCGAGCGCCGTCGCGCGGACCTGCGGCTCGCCGAGGCGCGGCTTGATCGCCTCGAGGTACCAGTCGCAGAAGTCGTCGAACGTCAGGTGGTAGAGCCGGTCGACGGCGTGCGCGAAGTCGAAGGCGTCGAGATCGGCGTCGACCTCGGCGCGGGTCTCGTCGAGGCGGGCGAAGATCCAGCGTTCCTCGACTGCGTCCGGGGTCGGCTCCGCCCTGCCGTCGGTCCCGCGCCGAGCACGAGGCGGCTCGCGTTCCAGAGCTTGTTCGCGAGCTTGCGCCCCTCCTCGATCGCGCCGATCGCGAAGCGGACGTCCTGCGAGGACGACATCTTGAGCAGTCCGTAGCGGGTCGCGTCGGCGCCGTGCTCGGCGATCAGGTCGAGCGGATCGAGCCCGGTTCCGAGGCTCTTCGACATCCGGCGCCCGTCCGCCGCGAGCACCGTCGTGTGGATGATCACGTCGTCGGAACGGGATCTCGCCCATCAGCTCCAGGCCGGAGAAGATCATCCGGTTCTCCCAGAGACGGATGATCTCGCGCGCCGGTCGTGTTCAGCGCCCCGGGATACCAGGCGTCGAGCTCCGGCGTCTGCTCGGGCCAGCCGAGGATCGCGAACGGCCAGAGCGCCGACGAGAACCACGTGTCGAGCACGTCCTCGCTCCGCGTCAGCTCGGTCGACCCGCACTCGGCGCACGCGTCCGGCTCGGTCTCGGCCACGGTCTCGTGCCCGTCCGGGCACTCCCAGACCGGGATCTGGTGCCCCCACCAGATCTGGCGCGAGATGTTCCAGTCGGGCGCGTTCTCGAGCGAGTCGATCGCGAACGCGGTGCTGCGACTCGGGGTGGTACTGCACGCGGCGCGACCGCAGAGCATCGAGCGCAGGCTTCTTCAGCTCCTCCATCGAGCACCACCACTGCAGCGAGATCAGCGGCTCGATGCGCGTGCCGCACCGCTCGCAGAGGGCGACCGAGTGCCGGTACGCCTCGCGCTTCACGAGCAGGCCCCGCTCCTTGATCCAGTCGACGACGCGCTGCTCCGCGTCCTCCTGCGTCAGCCCTGCGAGCTCGCCCGCGTCCTCGTTCATCCGCCCGTCCGGCCCGATCACGGACGGCTCGGGCAGGCCGTGGTCGCGCCCGATGTCGAAGTCGAGCGGATCGTGCGCGGGCGTCACCTTCAGAGCGCCGGTCCCGAACTCGATGTCCACGCGCTCGTCGGCGATCACCGGCACCGCGCGCTCCACGAACGGGACGAGCACCTCGCGTCCGATCGCGTCGCGCCAGCGCTCATCCTCCGGGTTCACCGCCACCGCGACGTCCGCCAGGATCGTCGCCGGCCGCGCGGTCGCGATCGTCACGCCGCCGTCGGGATCGTCCGCGAACGGGTAGCGCACGTACGTGAGCGCGTCGTCGACCTCCTCGTGCACGAGCTCGAGGTCCGAGAGAGACGTCTCGTGGAAGGGGCACCAGTTGATGATCCGGTTCGCCCGGTAGATCCAGCCCTTGCCGTGCAGGTGCACGAAGAAGCGCATCACCGCGCGGATGTACTCGTCGTCCATCGTGAAGCGCTCGCGCCGGTAGTCCATCGAGGCGCCCATGCGCCGGAACTGCTGCATGATCGTGCCGCCGTACTCGCGGAGCCAGTCCCAGACCAGCTCCACGAACTGCTCGCGCCCGAGCTCCTGACGCGTCTTCCCCTGACCGGCCAGATGCTTCTCGACCGCGTTCTGCGTCGAGATGCCCGCGTGATCGAAGCCGGTCAGGAACGCCGTCTCGAACCCGCGCATGCGATGCCAGCGGACGAGCGCGTCCGCGACCGAGATCTGCAGTGCGTGTCCCGTGTGCAGCGCCCCCGTCACGTTGGGCGGCGGGTGCGCGACGACGAAGGTCTCGCGGCCCGAGCCGGGCTCGGCGTTGTAGAGGCCCTCGTCCTCCCACGTGCGCTGCCAACGCTCCTCGATTCCCTGCGGCTTGTAGAGCGGCTCCATGGCGGCATCGTACGACCGCGGACTGGTCGAGTCCGGGCGAGAAGGGCGGATGCGGTCAGGCAGCGACTATGCGCTCAGTATCGCCGGCGTTTGCTCCTTGTGGCAAATGCGGTAAAAGCAGTCGATGCGTCTCCGCCGTGCCGCCGGCGCGCTCGCCGAACGCAACTTCCGCTATCTCTTCGCAAGCTCGACGATCTCCGGGCTCGGCGACGGCATCTCCATCGTCGCGCTCGTGTTCGCGGTGCTGCAGGTTTCCGACTCGGCGATCGCGCTCGGGCTCGTCATCGCCGCGCGGCAGGTCGCGGACGCGGCGATCGTCCTGGCAGCCGGAGTCTGGGCCGACCGCCTTCCGCGCCACATCGTCCTGATCGTCGTCGCGGTCGTGCAGGGCGTCGTCCAGGCGATCACCGGAACGCTCGTCCTCACCGGATCGGCGACGATCGCGATGCTCGTCGTCCTGCAGACGTTCTACGGGCTCGCCGAAGGCTTCTATCTCCCCGCGTCGACCGGCCTGATCCCGGCGACGGTCAGCCCACCACGCCTGCAGCAGGCGAACGCCCTGCTCGGGCTCTCGCGCAGCGCGACGAGAATCGTCGGGCCCGCGATCGGCGGCGCCATCGTCGCGGCGGGAAGCCCCGGGTCGGCGCTGCTCATCGACGCCGCCTCGTTTGCGCTCGGCGCGCTGCTGCTCGTGCCACTGAAGCTCCCGCGGCGTGCCGACGTCGTCGAAGCGAAGTCGTTCTTCGCCGACCTGCGCCAGGGCTGGGGCGAGTTCCGCCGGCAGACGTGGATCTGGACGACGATCGTCTTCTTCGGGATCGGCAACTTCGCGTTCGCCTCGTACTGGGTCCTCGGTCCCGTGATCGCCAACCGCGAGCTCGGCGGCGCGCCGGCGTGGGCGGCGCTGACCGCGGCCTTCAGCGGCGGCGCGCTCTTCGGCGGTCTCCTGGCGATCAAGATCCGCCCGAAGAAACCACTGGCCGCCTCGTGCATGGCCGCCTGGGTCTTCCTGCTCCAGCCGCTCGGCATGGGCCTCGGCCTGCCGCTGGGAGTCCTGATCGCGTTCTCCTTCGTCGCCGGGCTGCGGGCTCGCGGTGCACATCACGCTCTGGTTCACCGTCTTCCAGCAGAACGTGCCCGAGGAGTCGATCTCACGCGTCAGCTCCTACGACTCGTTCGGCTCGTTCGTGCTCCTGCCCCTGGGCGCGGCGCTCGCCGGCCCGATCGCCGCCGTCGTGGGCGTCCAGCAGACGCTGATCGGCGCCGCGGTCGTGATCGCGGTCACGCAGGCGATCGTCTTCGCTCAGCCGAGCGTGCACGCGATCCGCGCCCGAAGCCCGGCGGAGAACGCGGCGAAGACCGATCCCGAGCCGGTGCACCTGATCCCCGGATAAGCCGACGATGCGAGCTTGGCGCGCGCGCACGCGCCGACTTTCAGCGGAACCTACGCGCTCTCTTCGACGAGCTCTTCGGGCTCGTCCGTGCCGGCGCCCGAGGTGACGAGCGTCGGCTTCAGGTCCTGCGCGATCGTCTCCTTCGTGATCGCGCACTTGGAGACGTCCTTGCGCGACGGGAGCTCGAACATCACGTCGAGCAGCGCGTGCTCGATGATCGAACGGAGACCGCGCGCGCCGGTCTCGCGCTCGAGAGCCTTGTCCGCGATCTCCCAGAGCGCGTCCTCGGTGAAGACGAGCTCGATGTCGTCGTAGGCGAAGAAGCGCTGGTACTGCTTGACGAGCGCGTTCTTCGGCTCGACGAGGATCTGGACGAGATCCTCGCGCTTGAGCTGGTGCACCGCCGAGACCACCGGCAGCCGGCCGATGAACTCGGGGATCAGCCCGTACGAGAGGAGATCCTCGGGCATGACGCCCGAGAGCAGCTCCGACTTGTCCGAGTCGCGGCGCGAGCGGATGTCCGCGCCGAAGCCGACCGCGTTCTTGCCGATCCGCTTGCCGATGATCTTCTCGAGCCCCGCGAACGCGCCTCCGCAGATGAAGAGCACGTTCGTCGTGTCGATCGACAGGAACTCCTGGTGCGGGTGCTTGCGGCCGCCCTGCGGCGGAACCGAGGCGACGGTCCCTTCCAGAATCTTGAGCAGCGCCTGCTGGACGCCCTCACCGGACACGTCGCGCGTGATCGACGGGTTGTCCGCCTTGCGCGCGATCTTGTCCACCTCGTCGATGTAGATGATCCCGGTCTCGGCCTTCTTGATGTCGAAGTCCGCGGCCTGGATCAGCTTGAGCAGGATGTTCTCGACGTCCTCGCCGACGTAGCCGGCCTCGGTCAACGCGGTCGCGTCGGCGATCGCGAACGGGACGTTCAGGATCCGCGCCAGCGTCTGGGCCAGCAGCGTCTTCCCGCACCCGGTCGGCCCGAGCAGGAGGATGTTCGACTTCTGGAGCTCGACGTCGCCGTCCTCCGTGCCCATCTGCACGCGCTTGTAGTGGTTGTAGACCGCCACCGCGAGCGTGCGCTTCGCCTCTTCCTGCGAGACGACGTAGTCGTTCAGGACGGCGTAGATGTCCTTCGGGCGAGGCAGGTTCTCCAGGTCGAGCGTCGCCGGAGTCGTCAGCTCCTCGTCGATGATCTCGTTGCAGAGATCGATGCACTCGTCGCAGATGTAGACCCCAGGTCCAGCAATCAGCTTCTTGACCTGGCGCTGTGACTTCCCGCAGAAGCTGCAGAGAAGCTGCTCGTTGCCCTCGCTAGCTCTAGCCATCCCCAATCACCTTGTACATCGAAATTGGCCCTTTGCCTATCCCTAGCGTCAGCGATGCTCGATGACAGTGTCGATGATCCCGTACTCCTTCGCTTCTTCTGCCGTCATGAAGAAGTCGCGCTCCATGTCCTTCGAGACCTTGTCCAGATCCTGGCCGGTGTGCGTTCCCATGATTTCCTCGAGCTTTCGCTTCAACGCAATCGTCTCCCGTGCGTGGATCTCGATGTCGGTCGCCTGGCCCTGGAATCCACCCCAGACCTGGTGGATCAGGATCTTTGCGTTCGGCAGCGCCATGCGCTTCCCTTTCGCGCCGCCGGAAAGGAGCAGGGCTCCCATCGACATCGCGATCCCGACGCAGATCGTCTGCACGTCGGGCTTGATGAACTGCATCGTGTCGTAGACGGCGAGGCCGTGGTACACGGATCCACCCGGTGAGTTGATGTACAGGGCGATGTCCTTGTCAGGGTCCTCCGACTCGAGGTGGAGGAGCTGGGCGATGATCAGGTTCGCGATCTGATCGTCGACGGGCGTCCCCAGGAAGACGATGCGCTCGTTGAGCAGCCGGGAGTAGATGTCGAACGCGCGCTCGCCACGCGAGGTCTGTTCGACGACCATGGGGACGAGTGGGCTCATTTGGGGGTCGTATCTCATGCAGGCTCCTTGCTGCTCGGGGTCCACAGTTTCGTAGCAGTCGCGGGTTTCTCCTTCTCGGGCGTCCAGATGCTCTCGCGCGCCTTTGCGAGGTCGACGGGAATCGGCTTGACGTCTTCGACGATCTTGTCGAGCGCCTTCTTGAGGCGGAGGTCATCGCGCAGGCGCTCGTGGCGGCCGGCCTGCCAGAGCTGGTCGATGACCTCGTCCGGGTTCTCGCCGGCGGCCTCGGCCTGCTCGCGGACGAGCTCCTTGATCTCGTCGTCGGACACCTCGATCTCGAGGCGGTCCGCGACGACCTCGAGGACGAGCTCGCGCGCGATGGCGCGGCGCGCTTCGCTGCGGAGCGTTTCGCGGAGCTGGTCCGCGGTCTGGCCGGTGACGCTCAGGTAGGTCTCGGCGTCGAGGCCGCGCCGCTCCAGCGACCGGAGCATCCCGTTGAGGAGCTCCTCGGCCCTCGCCGCGACGAGCGCGTCGGCGACCTCGACGTTCGAGGCCTCGACGAGCTTGTCGACGGCTCCGGCGCGGAAGTCGGCGTCGAGCTCGGCCTGGATCGCCTCGCGCAGGCGCTCCTCGATCTCGGTGCGCAGCTCGGCGAGCGTCTCGAACTCGCTCGCGGAACGCGCCAGCTCGTCGTCGAGCGGCGGCAGCACCGGCTCCTTGACCTCCTTGAGCGTCGCCTCGGCCGTCTTCTTCTGGCCCTCCGGGAGACGCGTACGTGATCGCCTTCGTCTCGCCCGGGCTCATCCCGCGCAGGCCGCGCTCGATCTCCTCGACGAGCCGGCCGGCGCCGACCTGGACGACGTAGTCGCGCTGCGCCTCGCCCGTCTCGTCCACGAGGTCGACGACGAGGACGTCGCCGTCCTTCGCGGGGCGGTCCTCGACCGGGGCGAGCTCCGCGACGGAGGCCTGCAGGGCTTCGAGCTCGCGATCGACGAGCTCCTCGGGAACCTCGGGCTCGGGCGCCGGCACCTCGAGGCCGGCCCAGTCGGCGACCTCCGGCAGCGGCTGCACCGAGACCTCGGCCGTGAAGCTGAACGGCTGGTCGTCGGTCGTCGGCACCTCGTAGTCGAGCTCGGGCTGTGAGACGGGACGGACGTTCGCGTCCTCGGCCGCGTTCCAGAACCAGCCGCTGATGTGCGACTCGACGGCCTCGCTGAAGATGCGGTCGCGGCCGATCCGCGCCTCGAGCACCTTCTGCGGGACCTTGCCCTTGCGGAAGCCCGGGATCTTCGTCGAGGCCGCGAGATCGGACGACGCGTGCTCGACTGCGTGCTTGATGTGGTCGGTCGGGACCTCGACCTCGATGCGGACGCGGTTGTCGGGGAGCTCCTGGACCGTGGTTTTCACGACGCGGCCATTCTGCCAGCACCTTGCAGGGCTGGGACTTGGGCTCCCGCTGGCGCCGGCCGGCGCGGCCGTTCTAGCGCCGCGCCGAACCGCAGCCCTTACGAGTCGTCGTCGTCCTGAGGCTCGAGGGGCTGAGCGATCTTCCGAGCGGCTTCGTGCTGCTGCTCGCGGTCTTCCTCGATCTGCTCCTCGAACTTCGTGACGTCGCTCTCGCGGCTTTCCTGCTCGCGCTCTTCTGGAGTAGACATACGAGGTCCGTACCCCGCTCTCTATCCTGTGAATCCCAGGCGGGTGTGGCGGAACTGGCAGACGCGCCGGGTTTAGGACCCGGTGGGCTAAGGTCCTTGGAGGTTCGAGTCCTCTCACCCGCACTCCAGATCGATCCGGGCGTTGCCGCCTTCCACACATCTGAAGCGCGGCTTAAGCTGACCCTCGATGGCCGCCGCGCTCGCGCTCATGGCAGCGTTTCTCTTCGCGCTTGCCGCGACGCTGCAGCAGAAGGGCGCGCTCAACCTCGCGGGGGTCTCGCTCGCCAAGCCGATGTCGCTCGTGCGACTCGTCGGCCAGCGCATGTGGCTCCTCGGAACGTGCGCGCTGCTCGTCGGCTATGTCCTGCAGGCAGGCGCCCTCGATCGCGGACGGCTCGCCGTGATCCAACCGCTGCTCGTGGTGACGGTCGTCTTCGCTCTACCGCTCGGCTGGCTGCTCACGAATCAGCGCGTCGGCCGGCGCGAGGTGGGCGGCGCGGGCGTGATCGTGCTCGGGCTCGTGCTGTTCACGATCTACGGGGACCCCGCGGGCGGCAAGGACAACGCGCCGAACGACGAGTGGGCAATCGCCATCGTCGTGCTGTCCGTTCTGTGCGCCGTCCTGCTCGTGCTCGGCAGGCACGGCAGCCTCACGAAGACGGCGGCTGTCTACGGCTCCGTGGCGGGCATCCTCTTCGGGCTGTCGGCCGCGTTGACGAAGCCGACGATCGAGCAGCTCCACGAGGGCGTCGGAGTCATGTTGTCGCACTGGCACTGCTACGCGCTCGCCGTCGCAGGGCGTGCTCGGGTTCGTGCTCCAGCAGGTGTCGCTTGGCACGGGCCGGCTCGCGCCGTCCGTGGCGACGGTCTCCGTTTGCAACCCGGTGGTCGGGGTGATCCTCGGAATCGCGATCTTCGACGAGCGCCTCAGCCGGCCGCTCTGGCACGTCGTCGTCGCCGTCATCGGCCTCGTTCTGGCGCTCGGTGGCGCCGTCCTCATCTCGCTGGCGAGCCAACCCAGCGCCGAGCAGGAGGACGTCCCCGAGAGCTCGGCCGCCCTGGCGTAGAGGGGTCTGCTCGGTCGCTGAGCTGGCGACCGGACTACGAGGGTCTGGCGGAGTGGTGCTCGTCGCCGCTCAGGTAGACGAGCGCGGCCTTCACCCGACGGCTGACGTCCTCCGGCTTCCCGAGGTCCAGCTTGAGGAAGATCGCGTTGATGTGCCGCTCCACCGCTCGCTTCGTGATCACGAGGCTGTCGGCGATCCAGCCGTTGCTCCGTCCCTCCGCGATCAGGCCGAGAATCTCCAGCTCACGCGGCGTGAGCTTCTGGAGCACCGAGTCGTCGCGCTGGCGTGCGGACACGAGCTTGTCGACCACTCTGGAGTCGACGAGCGATCTGCCTGCCGCCACCTCGTGGAGCGCGCGGCTGAGCTCGGCCTGATCCTTGAGGCGCTCCTTGAGGAGATACGCCCGGCGCTCCGAGCCCGCGTTGAAGAGAGCCATCGCGTAACGCGGCTCGGCGTGCTGGCTGAGCACGACGACGCCCATGTCGGGATACCTCTCCCGCAACTCGGCGGCGAAGCGGATCCCTTCGTCGGTGTTCGTGGGCGGCATCCGGATATCCGTCAGGACGATGTCCGGCTCCGTGCGCTCGACGGCGGAGCGCAGCTCGTCGAGATCGCTCGACATCTCCACGAGCTCGACGTCTTCGATGTCGTCGAGGATGCTGACGATGCCCTCGCGAGCGAGAAAGCTGTCCTCTGCGGCGACGACTCGAATCGGCATCTCCCGAGCCTAGCCAGACGGAAATTTCCCTGCAAGTTGGCGTCTTGCTCGCAAGCTGTGGTGTCTGCACCACCGCGGGCAGAGGCGTTTTCGCGGGTGGACGACCGCGCAGGAATTGGGTGGCGCGCCCCGTTGTGCTCGACGCCCCGTGAGCAGAGACTCATGTCGGGAGTTTGTTCTATCGCGCGCGAGGCTCGCGGGCAGGCGAGCAAAGGACTGGAGGGCGAAGTCGAGTTGGTTCCAGCAGGCCGAGCACGGCGCTTCGGCGTCGACCGACGCCCGTCGAGCCCTGCGCTCCGCGGGCTGGGCGCAAAGGCCATCCTCGTGGACGCCGACGAGCGGACGCCGCTCCCCTTCGACGTGCTCGAATCGAAACTGCTCGTCCCGCCCGGCAGGTCTCAGAACGTTTCGAGGACGGCGCTCGTCAACCGGCTTCGCGCCGCAGGCGCATTCCCGGTGCGTTCTCGTCACCGCGCCGGCCGGGTACGGCAAGACGACGCTCCTCGCGCAATGGGCGGAACGAGACGCACGCCCGTTCGCCTGGGTCACGGTCGACGAGCGCGACAACGACCCGTTCGTCCTCCTGAAGCACATAGCCGCGGCCCTCGATCGGATCGAGCCGCTCGGCGCAAGCGTCCTGGAGGCATTCGATCGGCCCAACGACACGATCTGGGACGCGGTGGCGCCGAGGCTCAGCGCCGCAGCTCTCGTCCCGGGCGTCGCCCTTCGTGACTCGTCCTGGACGGCGTGGACGCGCTCGAGTCGACCGACTCGCTCGAGGCGATCGGCATCCTGATCGGAAGCACTCCCCGCGGCTCGATGATCGCCTTGTCGGGCCGATCCCTCCCCAGGGTGCCGATCGCCTCGCTCCGCGTCGCCGGCCCGCTGCTCGAGATCGGGACGTACGAGCTCGGGCTCAGCCGCCGCGAGGTCGAGCTCATGCTGCGCGCCTCAGGCGTCGTGCTGGACGAGGTCGAGATGACCGAGCTCACGCACCGGACCGAGGGCTGGGCCGCGGGGCTCCAGCTCGCGGCGATCGGGAGCCAGGAAGAGGGCGACGAGGCCGGCGAGCCGGTCGACCTCGCGCGTCTCACCGGGAACGACCAGCACATCGCCGATTACCTGCGCAGCGAGTACCTGTCGCGGCTGACCCCGGCCGGCCTGCGGTTCCTCACGCGAACCTCGGTGCTCGAGAGAATGTGCGCCCCACTCTGTAATGCGGTTCTGAGGAGCAAGGGCTCGGCGCGCCAGCTCGAGGCCGTCGAGCAGGCGAACCTGTTCCTCGTCAGGCTCGACCATCGTCGCGGCTGGTACCGGTACCACCACCTCTTCCGCGACCTGCTCCAGCGAGAGCTCGCAGAGCACGAGCCAGATCTCGTCCCCGTCCTCCACCGGCGCGCAGCTGCGTGGTACGAGTCGCACCTCGATCCGGAATCCGCGCTCGTCCATGCCCACGCTGCCGGAGACGTCGACGACGCAGCGCGCATCCTGACCTCGATCGCCATGCAGCTCCACAACAGCGGCCGGGTGTCGATCGTGGAGGGTTGGCTCGACCTGTTCGACGTGGACGAACGGCTCGACCGTCATCCGGCGGTCGCGATCCAGGGCAGCAGGATCCACGCGGCTCAGGGCCGAGCCGAGGATGCCGATCGCTGGCTGCATGCCGCCGAGCGAGGCGTCGCGTCACGGCGCAAGGGCGTAGCGACCGTTCGGCCGCAGATCTCGATCATGCGCTCGGCGCTGTGCAGCGAGGGGCCCGTCAAGATGCAGGCCGACGCCGAGTTGGCCGTCGCGCGCCTCCCGAAGGACGACGCGTGGGCGCCGGCCGCACTGCTCGTTCAGGGCGCCGCAGCCCTCCTCCTCGGTGACGTGGATCGCGGCGACTCGATTCTCGAGCGCGCGATCGAGCAGGCCGCACGAATCGGGTCGACCGAGACACACGCCATCGCAGTCGGAGAGCGGTCGCTGATCGCGGCTGCCCGAGGAGACGTCCGCGCAGCGGATGATCTGGCCGAGGAGGCCCAGCGCGTCGTCGAAGAAGGGGAACTCGACGACTATCCGTCGAGCGCGCTCGCGCTGGCCGCCTCGGCTCGGAGCCAGCTGAGGCACGGGCAGTGGGATCGCGCCCGCCGCCGCCTCGGCGCCGCGACGAAGCTGACGCCCCACCTGACCTACGCCCTGCCCTGGCTTGCACTTCAGACCCGCCTCGAGCTCGGGGATGCGTACGTCACGCTCCGCGACCGCGAGGCCGCCCAGCACATGCTCGAGGAGGCGCGCGGAATTCTTACGGCCCGCCCGGCGCTGGGCGTGCTCGGCGAGGCGGTCGACGACCTCGATCGCGAGATCAGCGCGATGCCTCAGGCGCAGGACGGCGTGAGCTCCGGGCTCACACCGGCAGAGCTGCGCCTGCTGCCGATGCTCTCAACGCATCTGTCGTTCAAGGAGATCGGCGAGCGGCTCCATGTCTCGAGGAACACGATCAAGACCCAGGCGATCTCGGTGTATCGGAAGCTCGGCGTCTCCAGCCGAAGCGACGCGGTCGCCCTCGCGGAGGAGCTCGGCCTCGTCGGGGCCGTCGAGTCCCCAGCGGACCGACTGGAGCTCGATGACCCCATCGCCGCCGTTGCGCGCTAAGTCGTCCGTCCAGGCGCGGATCGGCGAAGCGACGCTTTCACCCGCTCGGCATGAGGACAGGCGGCGCCGCCGGCGCAGAGACTACGAAGAGGAAGGTGAACTCGAAGCCCGCAGGCCATGAGCGGATCGACGCGCTGTTCGTCCAGAGCGCGACGGGTTTCACGAGCAACGGCGGGGGGACGATCACTCTGCACGGCCTCGCGGAGTCCACGGTCTACTTCACCGATCGACCGCGCCGCGAGGTCGGGCACATGCGGTCGAGCCGCTTCGTCGAGCTCTGGGGCTCCGGCGCAGAGAGCTTCGCAATCGATCCGCCGAACGCGGTGCTCTCGTTCCTCGACGGGGACGACACACCGGGTGACGTCGTCGTCGTCCTGCACGAGCCGCGGCTCGACGGAAACGTGCTCACCTACACGGTCGATGTGCTCGAGGGGGCGCTGCCCGCGAGCACGGGGCCCTGCACGCTCTTCATCGATTCGTTCGGACGTCCGTGGTCGCCGGTCTCGGTTCCAACGAGCGCAGCGGACAACGCCGGGACCTGAACCGGCGATAGCGTCTCAGCCGGCCGTGTCCTGAGCGTGGTACTCGGCGAGCAGCCGTTGCTCGTCGTCCTTCTTCGGGAAGAGGAAGAAGACGAGCACGGCGCCGAGCAGAATCGCGACGATCCCGGCCGTATAGGCCCACTGGTCGCCCTGGAGAAACGCGGTCTTGGCACCCGAGATGATGGCGTCCTGCTGCGACGCGGGGTATCGCGAGGCCGTGTCCGCGGCACTCGAGAACGACTTGGTCAGCTCGGCCTGCGTGCTCGCACTGACGTCCTTTCCGGAGCTGGAGATCAGCGACCCTGCGGCGGTCGCGTAGCCCGCGGTAAGCAGCGCCCCGAAGATCGACTGCATGATCGCGCCGCCGAGATCGCGCTGCAGGTCCGCTGTGCCCGAGGCCATCCCCGCACGACTGACCGGCACAGAGCCCGTGAGCGAATGCGATGCGGGCGTACCTGCAAATCCGACACCGATGCCCACGAAGATGTAGGCGATCGCGATCTCCCAGTACGAGCTGCCCTCCTTCCAGAGGACCAGCATCGTGATGAAGCCCAGGAGGAGGAACACGTAGCCGCACAGCAGCGTGAAGCGGGCGCCACGTGCCTCGACGAGCTTGGCCGAGCGCGGTGCGACGAGCACCATGAAAACCACGGCCGGCAAAATCGCTGCGCCCGCCTCCAGCGTCGAGTAGCCGAGGACGTTCTGGAGGTACTGCTGGCTCACGAAGGCCGCGCCCATCAGCGAGCCGAACACGATCACCCCGGCGCAGGCCGCAACCCAGAAGACGCGCCGGGAGGCAACGTCCAGGGCGTAGAGCGGGTTCTCCGCGCGGCGTTGACGGATGTAGAACGCGACTAGCGCCAGCACCGCGATGGCCGCGAGCACGAGGGTCAGCGTGCCCTTGTCTGGAACCGGTGCAAAGTTGATCGCGAGAATCAGAGCACCGACCAGGGCGAGCGAGAGGATCCCGCCGAGGTTGTCGACCGCCTCCGTGGACTCGTTCACGTGTGCAGGAACGAACAGCCACGCGAGCACGATCGCGACGATCGCGAACGGCAGCGTGATCAGGAACACCGATCCCCAGTAGAAGTGCTCCAGAAGAAAGCCCGAGGAGAGTGGCCCAAGCATGGCGATGCCGCCGCCGATCGCGGACCACAGCGCAATCGACTTCGTACGGCCTGGCCCCGCCCACAGAGCAGTGATCAGCGCCAGCGTGGTTGGGTAGGCCATCCCTGCGGCCAAGCCCCCGCCGAGCCGTGCGAGGAAGAGGAAGGTGTCGGAGGGTGCGAACGCGGCGAGCAGAGACATCGGGATCGCCAGCGCCGTTCCCAGAAGGAGCATCAACTTGCGCCCGTAGCGGTCGCCGAGGGCGCCCAGCCACAGCACCGAGCACGCGAGGCCGAGGGAATAGCCGACTGCGATCAGATCGAGCGTGGTCTGGGAGGAGTCGAAATGCTTGCCGATGTCCGGCAAGGCGACGTTGGCCACGGAGAGGTTCAGGTTCGCGACCCCCGCGACGACGATCAGCGAGATGAGGACGATGCCGGCGCGGTCCGGGGCGCTCGACGCGTCGTCAGCCGTGCGCGCGCCACCGCCTGTGGCCGCAGAGGAAGCGGACTCAGTCACTCTTGCACGAGCGTCCATCTGGGCCGCGCAGCTCGCATCGTCCGGTTGGGATGAACCATCGCGCCCGACGTGTGCGCGGGCGTGGCGACTTCATCCCCTTGGGGTGAGCGGCCGGGCCACCGGAGGCCCTACCGTGGACGCGAGGTGAGCGATCGCACCGACACGAACGGCGCGCGACCCCGGGTGCTCGTCCTGGGCGGCGGCTTCGCGGGCATCGGGGCGGCTCATCAGCTGAAGAAGAGCGACGTCGACGTCCTGCTCGTCGACAAGAACGACTACCACACCTTCCAGCCGCTCTTGTACCAGGTTGCCACGGGCCTGCTCGAGCAGTCCGCCGTCGGGCATCCGGTGCGCGATCTCTTTCACGACCAGGACAACGCGCGCCTCCATGTGGACCGCGTCACAGGAATCGACCTCGAGGCCCGACAGGTTCAGTTCGCGGAGCTCCAGCCGATGGCCTACGACTACCTCGTCCTCGGGCTCGGCGCTGAGGTCAACTACTTCGGCGTCGAGGGCGCGGCGGAGCATGCATTCCCGCTCTACACGCTCGCCGATGCCGTGCGGCTCAAGAACCAGGTGCTGCGCTTGTGGGAAGACGCGGACAAGCACCCGGACCTGATCGAGGACGGAGCGCTGAACATCGTGGTCGTCGGCGGAGGGCCGACGGGCGTCGAGACCGCAGGCGCCCTCGCCGAGCTCTACAACGGGGTCTTCCGCAAGGACTACCCCGACGTCGCGGAGGACGCCTCGCGGATCGTGCTGGTCGAGGCGTCGCCCGAGATCTTCTCCATGTTCAAGCCCGAGCTTCGAACCTACACGGTCGAGGCGCTGACCAAGCGTGGAGTCGAGGTCCAGACCGGCGAGGTAGTCGAGTCGGTCTCGCCGGCGCGAGTGAAGCTGAAGTCGGGCAAGGAGCTGAAGGCGCACACGCTCGTGTGGGGCGCCGGCCTGCAGGGGAACGCTCTCGTCCAGTCGCTCGGCCTCGAGCTCGAGCGAGGGAATCGGATCGCAGTCGACGGCAACCTTCGGATCCCGTCTCACCCGGAGGTGTTCGCGGTCGGCGACATCGCAGCGATCACGGACCCGAAGACCGAGCAGGTGCTGCCCCAGCTGGGCTCGGTCGCGCTCCAGTCCGGCGAGCACGTCGGACGAGACGATCGCCAAGCTCGTTGCAGGCAAGGAGACGAAGCCCTTCAAGTACCGAGACAAGGGAACGATGGCGACGATCGGCCGGGGGTCGGCGGTCGTGCAGATGCTCGGCGGGAAGACGATGAAGGGCAAGAAGGCCCAGCTCGCCTGGGGGACCGTCCACCTCGCGCTGCTTCCGACGAACGAGGACCGTGCGAAGGCCGTGGTCGACTGGGCCGGCGCGGGGTTCACGCACCAGCGCTCGGCACGGATCAGCGTCGAGACGTGACCGACGCCGCGGATCAGCTATTCGAGCGGCTCGGCGCCGTGAAAGACATGCCGGTGCTGAAGCGGGCCAACGGCACGATGCTCTTCGAGCTCAAGGACGGCAAGCGCAGCGAGCGCTGGCGGATCATCGTCGACAGAGGAGCGATCGCCGTCGCACGCGGGGGCGGTGCAGCGGATTGTGTCCTACGCACCGACCGCAAGCTCTTCGCGCGCATGGCGGCCGGTCAGGTGAATGCGTTCGCGGCCGTGCTGCGTGGCGCCGTGACCATCGAGGGCGACCCGAGGCTGCTCGTTCTCTTCCAGCGGCTCCTCCCCGGCCCTCCGAAACGGCGCCAGCCTCGACGTGCAGCCAAGAGCGGGCGTCCTCGCCGGTGAGCGACGAAGTCGTCAAGGTCCTGGACGGCAACACGTTCGTGGTCAGCGACGACCGCGGTGACATCGAGGCGTCGCTGACCGACACCACGGGCCTGTTCTCCTTCGACACGCGCTTCCTCTCGAAGTGGGTGCTGACCGTCGACGACCAGCGGCTGAGCTCGCTCTCGGTCGACGACCTCCAGTACTTCGAGACGCGCTTCTTCCTCGTGCCCGGCATGGGCACCGTCTACATCGACGCGAAGCTCTCGGTGATCCGCCAGCGGGCCGTCGCCCACGGCTTCCAGGAAGTGCTCACGATCCTCAACCACGACGAGAAGCCGGTGAAGTTGACGGTGCGGATCGAGGCCGCCAGCGACTTCGCCGACCTGTTCGAGGTCAAGGACGCGCTCCAGAAGAAAGGCCGCTACGAGAACCGCGTCGAGCGAGGTTCGCTCCGGCTCGCGTACGAGCGCGAGACCTTCAGGCGCTCGACGCTGATCTCGAGCAGCGAGCGCGCCAAGGTCGACGAGAACGGGCTGACCTTCCAGCTCAAGCTTCCAGGTCACGGCGAGTGGTCGACCGAGCTCGACGTCGTCGTCGAGATTCCCGGGTACGGCGAGTTCGATGCGCGGAAGGGCCGCCGCCGCACGATGGAGGCGAACCTCGACCGTTGGCTCGCCGGCGCCCCGCGGATCGAGTGCGACTGGGAGCCGCTGAAGCGAACGTATCGCCGCAGCCTGGTCGACCTCGCAGCCCTGCGCTTCGCCCCGCCGGTCACCGGCGGCCGGAGCCTGCCGGCCGCCGGCTTGCCCTGGTTCATGACGATGTTCGGCCGCGACAGCATCTTCACGAGCCTGCAGGCGCTCCCGTTCACGCCGGAGCTGGCCGCAACGACGCTGATGGCGCTCGGCGAGTGGCAGGGAACGAGGATCGACGACTTCCGGGACGAGGACCCGGGCCGGATCCTGCACGAGCTTCGCTACGGCGAGCTGACCGCATTCGAGGAGAGGCCGCACTCGCCGTACTACGGCTGTGCGGACGCGACACCGCTCTATGTCGTGCTGCTCGACGAGTACGAGCGTTGGACGGGCGACCGCAAGCTCGTGCGCGACCTCGAGTTCGAGGCGCGGGCGGCGCTCGCCTGGATCGACGAGTACGCAGACCTCCAGGGCACCGGCTATGTCTGGTACCAGCGCCGAAACGAGGAGACCGGCCTCGAGAACCAGTGCTGGAAGGACTCGTGGGACTCGATCTCGTACCGGGACGGGCGGCTCCCCGGTTTCCCGCGGGCGACGTGCGAGCTGCAGGGGTACGCGTACGACGCGAAGATGCGCGGCGCCCGACTGGCCCGCGACGTCTGGAACGACCCCGAGTTCGCGGACGAGCTCGAGCGGCAGGCCGCCGACCTCAAGCGCCGCTTCAACCGCGATTTCTGGGTCGAGGACGACGAGTACTTCGCGCTCGCGCTCGACCTCGAGGGCAAGCAGGTCGACGCGCTGGCCTCGAACAACGGTCACCTGCTCTGGAGCGGCATCGTCGACAAGTCGAAGTCGAAGGCCGTCGTCCGCCACCTGATGGGGGAGCGGCTCTTCTCCGGTTGGGGCGTGCGCACGCTCGCGGAGGGTGAGGCGCGCTTCAACCCGATCGGCTACCACGTCGGCACGGTCTGGCCGTTCGACAACTCGTTCATCGCGTGGGGCCTGAGGCGCTACGGCTTCAAGGACGAGGCGGCGGCGATCGCAGCCGGGATTCTCGACGCCGCCGAGTTCTTCGACGGCCGCCTGCCGGAGGCGTTCGGCGGCTACGAGCGCGAGCAGACCAAGTATCCGGTGCAGTACCCGACGGCCTGCAGCCCGCAGGCGTGGTCGACCGGGACGCCGCTGCTCCTGCTGCGGACGATGCTGGGGCTCGAGCCGCTCGGCGAGCACCTCGTCGTCGACCCCGCGCTGCCCGCCGGGATCGGCCATCTCGAGCTGCTCGACATTCCTGGCCGCTGGGGCCGGGTGGACGCGTTCGGTCGCGGACGGGTCGAGATCCACCGGTGAGGTGATTCGCTCATCCCAAGTGGACGATGCGGCTGGGGCGCTCCCGCATGAGGCTTGACGCTGAAACTGGTCGACTAGGAGGGAGACAGACATGACGACGGCTGCACCCGAGGTCGAGGCGCGTACGGAAGAACAGGCCCAGAAGCCCGCCGACGCCTTCGTCGTCTTCGGCATCACGGGCGATCTCGCGAAGGTGATGACGTTCCACTCGCTCTACCGCCTCGAGCAGCGCGGGCTCCTCGACTGCCCGATCGTCGGCGTCGCCGTCGACGACTGGACGGTCGACCAGCTCAAGGATCGCGCGCGCGAGTCGATCGCAGGCACGGGCCAGTCGATCGACGAGAAGGTTTTCGATCGCTTCGCCGACCGGCTCTCGTATGTCTCCGGCGACTTCGGAGACGACGCGACCTACGAGCGCGTCGCAGAGGCGATCGACGGTGCGAAGACCCCGGTCTTCTACCTCGAGATCCCGCCCTTCCTCTTCGGCCGGGTCGTGCAGGGGCTCGCGGAACAGGGCTTGACGAAGACCGGTCGCGTCGTCGTCGAGAAGCCGTTCGGCCACGACCGCGCCTCCGCGCGCGAGTTGGCAGCCGAGATCCACGAGAACCTCGACGAGTCGCAGCTCTACCGGATCGACCACTACCTCGGGAAGATGGGGCTCGAGGAGATCCTCTACCTCAGGTTCGCGAACTCGATGCTCGAGCCGCTGTGGGGCCGAGACCACCTCGAGTCCGTGCAGATCACGATGGCGGAAGACTTCGGGGTCGAGGACCGCGGCCACTTCTACGACCCGGTCGGCGCACTGCGCGACGTCGTCGTCAACCATTTGATGCAGGTGGTCGCCGCCTCGGCGATGGAGATCCCTTCCCGCCGGGCGTCGGCGCAGATCAAGGACGCTCAGGCATCCCTCTTCAACGCGGTGGCCGATGGGGACCCGGCTCATTACGTCCGGGGCCAGTACGACGGCTACCTCGACATCGACGGTGTCGCGGCGGACTCGACGACCGAGACCTACGCGGCGCTCCGGCTCGAGATCGAGAACTGGCGCTGGGCCGGAGTGCCCTTCTTCATCCGCACCGGCAAGCGGCTCGCGGCCACGCAGACCGAGCTTCGTCTCGTCTTCAAGCACGCGCCGAACCTGGGGTTCCACCTCCGTCACGGCTCCACTGAGCCGAACCAGCTCGTCGTCAAGCTCGACCCCTCACCCGGGGTCAGGCTCGTCCTCGACGCTCACCGGGCGGATCGCGCCGGAACCGCTGCGATCGAGCTCGACATGGAGTTCGCCGAAGAGGGCGGCGAGGGCCCCACTCCGTACGAAGTGTTGCTCCATGCGGCGCTGGTCGGCGACAGCACGCGGTTCACGCGCCAGGACGGCGTCGAAGAGCAGTGGAGGATCATGCAACCGCTGCTCGACAATCCACCTCCGGTCCATTCGTACGCTCCTGGCTCCTGGGGACCCGCGGAAGCCGACGCCCTCGTCGCCGGCCATGGGCGCTGGCACGAGCCGTGGATCGCGTCATGAGCGAGACCGCGACGAAAGAGCGAATGCCGCAGAGCGCGGCTGCCCCCTCGCCGTTCCCGCCGATTGCGGAGTACGCGTTCCTGTCCGACTGCCACACGGGCGCGCTCGTGGCGCCCGACGGAGCGATCGACTGGCTCTGCATCCCCCGCTTCGACTCGCCGAGCGTCTTCGGAAGCCTGCTCGACCGAGAGGCCGGTTTCTTCCGCTTCGCGCCGTTCGGCATCAACCATCCGACCGCGGTCGTCTACGTGCCCGGCACGAACGTCCTGGAGACGACGTGGAAGACGCCGAGCGGCTGGATCGTCGTGCGGGACGCGCTGACGATGGGGCCGCGGGAACGCGAGGACACCGTCACGCCGCATACGCGGCCGCCGGCCGACGACGACGCCGACCACATGCTCGTGCGGACCGTCGAGTGCCTGGACGGGAACGTCGAGGTCGAGCTCGTCTGCGAGCCCGCATTCGACTACGGACGTGTTCCGGGCAACTGGACCCTCGTCGGAGACGACCGTCACGCGGCCGACGCCAGCGGCGCCGGGCAGACGTTCCGCCTCGCGTCGAGCCTGCCGCTCGGAATCGAGGAGAACCGCGTTCGGGGGCGACACGTGCTCCACGCGGGCGAGCGCGCGTACTGCGTCCTCTCCTGGGAGGAGGGCCTCGTCGCCCCGGAGGACGCCGAAGCGGCGGCGGCGCGCATCGACACCACCATCCGCTTCTGGCGGTCGTGGCTCAGCCGCGCGCGGATCCCGGACCACAGGTTCCGCGACCCGATCCAACGCTCCGCGCTCGCGATCAAAGGGCTCACCTTCATGCCGACGGGCGCGACGGTGGCCGCACTCACCACGTCGCTTCCCGAGACCCCGGGCGGCGAACGGAACTGGGACTACCGCTACACGTGGATCCGCGACACCACATTCACCCTCCAGGCTCTGCACTATCTGAACCTCGACTGGGAGGCGGACGAGTTCATGCAGTTCGTCGCCGACGTCGAGGCGACCGAGGACGGGTCGCTCCAGATCATGTACGGCATCGACGGGCGCCGCGACCTCACGGAGACCACGCGCGACGAGCTGACCGGATATGCAGGCGCACGCCCCGTGCGGATCGGCAACGGTGCGTTCGACCAGCGTCAGAACGACGTGTTCGGCGCCGTGCTCGACTCGATCCTGCTCCACACGCGCAAGAGCGAACGCCTCCCCCGCCGGCTCTGGCCGATCGTGCAGGCCCAGGCCGAGTGCGCGATCAAGGTCTGGCAGGAGCCGGACCAGGGAATCTGGGAGGCGCGGGGCAAGCCGCAGCAGTACGTGTCGTCGAAGCTCATGTGCTGGGTCGCGCTCGATCGTGCAGCGAAGCTCGCCGAGATGCGGGGCGACCCCGAGCTGACCGAGAAGTGGAACGCGGTCGCCGAGGAGATCCGCAGCGAGATCCTCGAGAAGGGCGTCGACAGCGCGCGGGGTACTCCGACAGCACTACGAAACCGACTCGCTCGACGCCTCCACGCTGCTCGCCGCGATCTTCGGGTTCCTCCCGAGCGACGACGAGCGATTGAAGACGAGCGTGCTCGCAATCGCCGAGGAGCTCACCGAGGACGGCTTCGTGCTCCGCTATCGCACCGACGAGACCGACGACGGGTTGTCCGGGAAGGAAGGAACATTCCTGATCTGCTCGTTCTGGCTCGTCTCGGCGCTCGCGATCGTGGGCGAGATGCAACGAGCGCGCGATCTGATGGAGCGGCTGCTGCGAATCGCGTCGCCGCTCGGTCTCTACGCGGAAGAGTTCGACGCCGAGACGGGGCGCCACCTCGGCAACTTCCCGCAGGCGTTCTCGCACCTGGCGCTGATGGAAGCGGCGGCGCGGATCATCGTGCCCGAAATGCTCGAGCAGTACTGAAAGGGGCTCTCAGTGGACTCGTACGACGTGATCATCATCGGAACCGGCGCGGGCGGCGGCACGCTCGCGCGTCACCTCGCACCGTCGGGGAAGCGAATACTGCTCCTGGAGCGCGGCGACTGGCTGCCGCGCGAGCCGCAGAACTGGCTCGCCCAGGACGTCTTCGTCGACAACCGCTACGTCTCCGAGGACACGTGGTACGACGGCGACGGCAAGGCGTTCCAGCCTCAGATCCACTACTTCGTGGGCGGGGCGACCAAGCTCTACGGCGCCGCGCTCTACCGGCTGCGCGCCGAGGACTTCGGCGAGCTGCAGCACCACGACGGCACCTCGCCGGCCTGGCCGATCTCGTACGACGAGATCGAGCCCTACTACACCCTCGCGGAACAGCACTACGAGGTGCACGGCGCGCACGGCGAGGACCCGACCGAGCCTCACTCGAGCGCGCCGTATCCCTATCCGGCCGATCTCCCACGAGCCGCGCATCCAGCAGCTCTCAGACGACCTCGAGGCAGCCGGATACCACCCGTTCCACGCGCCGTGCGGCATCCGCCTCGACGAGTCGAACATGCCGTACAGCGCCTGCGTGCGGTGCATGAACTGCGACGGGTTCGCCTGCGCCGTGCACGGGAAGTCGGACGCCGAAGTGCTCGGCGTGCGGCCGGCGCTCGAGCATCCGAACGTCGAGCTGCTCACGAACGCGAAGGCGGTCAAGCTGGAGACGAACGAGGCCGGCACGGCCATCACGGGCGTCGTCGTCGAGCGCGACGGAGAGACGACGACCTATGCCGGCGAGCTCGTCGCCCTGGCCTGCGGCGCGGCGAACACCGCGAAGCTGCTGCTGCTCTCGGCGACGGACAAGCACCCGAACGGCCTCGCGAACGGCTCCGACCAGGTCGGCCGCAACTACATGTTCCACAACAGCGCGGCAGTTCTGGCGCTCTCTCGCGAGGAGAACCCGACGATCTTCCAGAAGACCCTCGGGCTCAACGACTTCTACTTCGGCAGCAGCGAGCACGACTACCCGCTGGGCAACATCCAGATGGTCGGCAAGTCCCAGGCTCCGATGTTCCACGGCGAGAAGCCCGGGGAGACGAGGTTCGCGCCGCAGCTGGTCGCTCGAGGACGTCGCGAAGCACGCCATCGACTTCTGGCTCTCGACCGAGGATCTTCCGGTCGCCGAGAACCGCGTCACCGTCGACGGCGAGGGCAAGCTCACCCTGCGCTACACGCGCGACGAACGACACGCCGAAGAAGGAGCTGAACAAGCAGCTGCACTCGATGCTCGGCAAGCTGCATCTCGAGCCGGACCACCTCTTCCACCGGTTCGCGTACATGAAGAACGACATCCCTGTGGCCGGGGTCGCGCATCAGGCCGGCACCTGCCGGATGGGAGACGACGCGGGCACCTCGGTCGTGAATGCGGAGTGCCGGGCTCACGAGGTCGACAACCTGTACGTCGTCGACACGAGCGTGTTCCCGAGCATCGGCGCGGTCAACCCGGCGCTGACGGCGATGGCGAACTCGCTCCGCGTGGGCGACCACCTGCTCGAGCGGATGGGCGCGAGAGTCGAGGCCGCAACGGCAGCCTGACCGATCCAGGCTCAGTCGGCAGCTCGCTCGTAGCTGACGTTCTGGCGCAGGTTTCCGTCATCGGCGGGGTCGAACCAGATCGAGATCACGACGGCGCCCCGGGTCGCAGGAGCTTCCGCGAGTCTCCGCCGATTCGAGTGCGGCGGCCAGGCCCCGATCCGCCATCGCCTCGAGCGCAGGGGCGTTTCCGGCCCGCTCGGCGGCGATGCGTGCCGCGTTCCAGCAGCGCACCTCGACATGGAGCTCGTCACCGTCGTCGCGCCGGATCAGATAGTCGAGCGCCCATCCGTCCTGCGAGGGAGCGGTCAGGTCCTGTACGTGAACCAGTTCGGCCATCTCAACCCCGGAGCACGATCACTTCGTCTGCGAGGTCCACCCCCTCCGGGCGATGAGTGATCAGCAGCACCGCACGGGCCCCGCGCCGCGGAGAAGACGTCCTCGACCAGCCTCTTCGCAGTCGCGTGATCGAGATGGGCCGTCGGCTCGTCCAGCACGAGCACGGGCGCCTCGGTGAGCAGGGCGCGCGCCAGCACGAGACGCTGGCGCTGGCCGCCGGAGAGCTCACGGCCCTCCTCGCCCACGAGCGTGTCCAGGCCCTCCGGGAGCTGCTCGACCCACTCGAGGAGTCGGGCTGCGCGCAGCGCTTCGAAGAGCTCGTCGTCGCCCGCCGAGGTCTTGGCGAGCTTCAGGTTCTCCCGGATCGTGGCCGAGAACAGGTGCGCGTCCTGGCCGGCGACGGCGATCGCCCGGCGGACGTCCTCCTGGCGGTGGCAGCGCAGATCTTCTCCGGCGAGGGTGACGCGCCCCCGCTCGGGATCGATGAAGCGCAGCAGGAGCCGGACGACCGTCGTCTTCCCGGCGCCGCTTGGTCCGAGCAGCACGACTCGCGCGCCCGCATCGAGCCGGAGGCTGAAGTCGTCCAGCGCGGGCCGTTCGTGCGGCCTGTACCGCACTCGCACGTTTTCGAGGACGACGGGGAACGGTGAGGACGGCATCGGAAGCGGATCGGGGGGATCGACGATCAGGGGCTTGCGGTCCGTGAGCTCGAGGACGCGCCGGCCGGCGGCGATCGTCGAGCCGAGCTCGCGGAACGACTCGGTCAGAGGCTGGACGGCCTCGAAGGCGGCGAGCGAGACGAGACCCAGCAGCGCGATCAGCGTGCGGTCGAGGCGCCCGTCGGCATGAGCCGAGACGGACAGGGCGAGAACGGCGACGACTGTCGCTCCCGTCACGAGCAGCCGCAGTGCTTCGCCGAGGCCGTCGGCGAGGGCGGCTCTGCGCGCGATGCGGACGAGCCTGGCGTCGAGCCTGCGAAGCGCGCGGAGGCGGTCCCGCTCGAGCCCGAGCGCGGCGAGCTCGGCGCTCCCGGCCAGCGTCTCCACGAGCTCGGCGGTGAGCGCTCCCCGCGAATCTGCCTGCTGCGCGACCGATCTCCTCGCGATCGACACGGACAGTGCGGGCACGGCAATCCCGCCGACGAGCAGCCCGACGGCCAGGACGAGCCCCGCGGACGGGAGGACGATGGCCGCAAGCGCGACCGAAGCCGCGCCGGCGATCAGGGCGACGAGCGGCGGCTCGAGCCCGCGCAGATAGAGGTTTTGCAGCGAGTCGACATCCGCGACGAACCGCGAGAGCAGGTCTCCGCGGCGCGTGTCCTCGAGCTGGGCCGGCGCCAGCGGCTCGATCGACTCGTAGACCCGAGCCCGCGCACGCCCGAGCGAGCGCAGCGCCACGTCGTGAGAGGCGAGACGCTCGAGGTAGCGCGCGATCGGGCGCGCAAGGCCGAAGAAGCGGACGCCCACGATCGCGACCGTCAGCGAGAGAACAGCCGGGTGCTCCGCAGCCCTCGAGATCAGATACCCCGACGTGCCCATCAGGCCGACGCCGAAGACGACCGTCAGCACGCCCAGCGAGGCGGCGACGACAAGTCGCGCGCGGCGCACTTCCGCGATCGACATCAGCCGGCGGACGGTCGCCGTCACGGAGCCTCGCTCCGCACCGCAGCGCTCCCGCCGTCGAGCGAGACGACACGGTCGACGTGCTCGACGAGCTCGGGCCGGTGCGCGATGAGCAGCACCATCCGCCCTGAGCGCAGCCGCTCGACCGACTCGGCCACGACCGCCGCGCTCGTCCGGTCGAGGTCCGCCGTCGGCTCGTCGAGGATGACGAGCGGGGCCTCCCTCACGAAGGCTCGGGCGATCGCGATGCGGCGGCGCTCGCCGGCCGACAGCGGGCGGCCTCCGTCACCGACGAGGGTCTCGTAGCCGAAGGGCAGCGCCTGGATGAAGCGGTCGGCGCCGGCGAGGACGGCAGCGTCGCGCAGGTCGAGCTCGGTCGCGTCCGCCCGACCGAGGCGGATGTTGTCGGCGATCGTGCCGCGGAAGATCGTCGGGTGTTGCGGCACCCAGGCGATGTGCCGGCGCCAGACGTCCGCCTGGCAGAGGGCCAGGTCGTGACCGCCGACGGTCACGCGGCCGGAGTCGGGCTCGGCGAAGCCGAGGACGAGGTTGGCGACGGTCGTCTTCCCGGATCCGCTCGACCCGACCAGCGCGACCGTCTCGCCGGGATGGAGCTCCAGGTCGAGCGAGTCGAGCACGAGCCCCGGTCGCGACGGGTATGCGAAGGAGACCGCCTCCAGCCGCACCGGCGCGTCCAGAGGGCTCGGGGCGAGCAGCATGCGCGGCGCCTTCTCGTCCGGGGGGCGCTCGATCAGCTCCAGCATGCGCTGCGGCCACGGCCACGCCGTCCGCACTGGCATGGAACTGGCCCGCGAGCTGCCGCACGGGCAGGTAGAGCTCGGGGGCGAGGACGAGCACGGTCAGCCCCGCCTGGAGCCCGAGGGCGCCGTCGACGAGCCGCACGCCGACCGTGACGGCGACGAGAGCCACGCCCAGCGTCGCGGCCAACTCGAGCACCGAGCCCGACAGGAAGCCGACACGAAGAGTCGCGACCGTCGTGCGTCGATAGTGCTCGCCGACGTCCGCCAGCACCCGGGCTTGCTGCCCGGCGCGATTGAACGCCCGGAGCGTCGGGAGGCCGCGTACGACGTCGAGGAAGTGATTCGAAAGGAGGCGCAGCGAGAGCCAGCGCTCGCGGGTGCGTTCCTCGGTGTAGCGCCCGATGAGCCACATGAAGAGCGGGACGAGCGGCAGCGTGAGCAGCATCAGCCCGGCCGAGAGCGGATCGATCACAGCCGCCAGCGCGAGCACCGCGAGTGGAACGATCAACGCGAGGACGACCTGCGGCAGGTAGCGGGCGAAATACGCCTCGAGACCGTCGACTCCCTGCACGGCCGTTGCAGCGATCTCCCCCGCGCCGGCTCTGTCGAGAGCCAGCGGCTCGTCCCGCAGCCTGCGCTCGACGAGTGCGAGACGAAGCTCCGAGAGGACGGTCGAGGCAGCGCGCCGGCCCGCGACCTCGAAGACCCATGCCGTCAGGCTCCTGGCACAGAACGTGACCGCGAGCAGCGCGAGATCCGAGGACACCTCGGCGAGGCTCGCTCCCGCGAACGCCTGCGCCACGATCCGCCCGATCAGGATCGCCTGGAGCAGGACGAGCGCGGCCGACGCGATCCCGACGGCCGTGTCCAGGACGAGCAGACGGCGGACGGGCCGGGCGCGGCGCACGAGTCGCTTGTCCAGGATGCGCACGGTCAGCCCGTAGGCGACCCGCCCGTCGGCGAAGCGACGGCCTCGGGCAGCTCGACGTCCTCGCCCGTGACCCGCGCGCGGAAGACGTAGTACGACCAACCCTGGTAGAGCAGGACGACCGGCAGCACGATCAGCGCCACGACGGTCATCACGGCCAGCGTGTAGTGCTCGGACGCGGCCCCCGGAACGTCGAGGCTGTTCGCGAAGTCCGTGCTCGAGACCATGACCCGCGGATAGAGGCCGGTGAACAGCGTCGCGACGGACGCGACGGTGCCAACCGCCGTCATCGAGAACGCGAGGCCGTTCCTGCCTGCATAGGCGAGCGCCGCGGCCAGCCCGAGCGCCGCGATCCCGAGGACCGCTGGGATCACGACCGGGAAGACGTCCTTGTCGTTCCGATCGACGGCGACGACGACGGTCCAGACGAGGAACGCCGCCCCGGCGGCCGCTGCGGGACGCGCGAGCCGCCGAGCCGCAAGCCGGACGCGCTCGTAGAGGTCGCCGGTCGTGCGGAGCGTGAGGTAGTTGGCGCCGTGGAACGCGAAGAGCGACGACGAACGTCAGCCCCGCGAACACGGTGTAGGGCGTGAAGAGGTCGACCAGGCCGCCGTCGTAGTCGCCGTTCGAATCGATCGGCAGCCCGTGGATGAGACTCGCGAGCCCGATTCCCCAGATGAGGGCGATGCCGGCGCTGCCGATCGCGTTCGCCCACAGCCAGATCCTCCGCCAGCCCTCGCCGTCGCCCTTCTCCCGCCACTCGAACGAGACGACGCGGATGATCAGGAAGAACAGGATCAGCAGGAACGCGAGATAGAAGCCCGAGAACATCGTCGCGTACCAGGCCGGGAACGCCGCGAACGTCGCGCCGGCGGCGACGACGAGCCAGACCTCGTTTCCGTCCCAGACCGGGCCGATCGACTCGAACATCGCGCCGCGCTCCGACTCGGTGCGAGGCGTGAACGGCAGGAGCATCCCGACGCCGAAGTCGAAACCCTCGAGCAGGAAGTACCCGCTCCAGAGAACCGCGATCAGAACGAACCAGACGATCTGAAGATCCATCAGAAGGTCACCGCCGGCTGGGGCAGCTCGTCGCGGGCGGGAGGCCGGTCCGGCCTCGCGTAGCGCCTCATGAGCACGAAGTCGACCACTCCCAGGACGAGATAGAGGGTGATGAAGAAGGCGAGGCTGATCGCGATCCAGGCCGTGGAGACACTCGGCGAATTGGCCTCACTCGTCTTCAGGAGCCCCTGAACGATCCACGGCTGGCGCCCCATCTCCGTGAGCACCCAGCCGGCGGACGCGGCGATGTACGGGAACGCGATCGAGACGATCGCTATCCGGTGGAACCAGCGCGCCCGTTCGAGCTTCTTCTTCCAGTAGAGCCAGGCGCCCAGGGCGGCGACCATGAACATGAGCACGCCCGTGAAGGCCATCACTCGCATCGACCAGTAGACGACCCTGACGTTCGGCATGTAGTTGCCGGAGCCGTACTTGCTCTCTCCTGGGCCTGGAGCTGATTGAGGCCCTGCACCTCCCCACTGAACGAGCCGGTGGCCATGTACGAGAGGAGGCGTGGGACGGTGATGGCGAAGGCCGGCGTCTCGTCGTCTTGGGAGAACCCGCCGAACTGGACGAGCGAGAAGCCGCACGGCTCGCAGCGTGTTCCACTGCGCCTCCGAAGCGGCGATCTTCATGCTCTGCGCGCTCGTCACCGCCTCGCCGAAGCGGTTGCCGACCACGAGCTGCAGCAGCGTGACCGGCACGGCGACGATGAGCGCGAGCTTCGCGGCCTTGCGGAAGAGGTCGACGTCGTGGCCGCGCAGGAAGTGCCAGCAGCAAACGCCGAGCATCACGATCGACCCGAAGATCAGGCCGGCGAGCATCGTGTGCACGTACGCACGGAGCGCGAACCCGTTCGACAGGAGCGCCCAGACGCTCGTCAGCTGCGCCTCCCCGTCCACGATCTTGTAGCCGACCGGGTGCTGCATCCACGAGTTCGCGACGAGGATGAAGTAGCCCGAGAGCCAGCTTCCGACGACGGCGATCCAGAGCGTCGCCAGATGCAGGCGAGGCGAGAGCCGGTTCCAGCCGAAGATCCAGAGGCCGAGGAAGGTCGACTCGAGCATGAACGCGGCGAGCCCCTCGATCGCCAGCGGCGCCCCGAAGACGTTGCCGACGAACTTCGAGTAGACCGACCAGTTCATCCCGAACTCGAACTCCTGCACGAGCCCGGTCGCGACGCCGATCGCGAAGTTGATCAGGAGGAGCGTCCCGAAGAAGCGCGTCAGCCGCAGCCAGGCCTCGTCCCCGGACCGGTACCAGAGCGTCTGCATGATCGCGACGAGCGGCCCCAGCCCGAGCGTCAGCGGCACGAACAGGAAGTGGTAGAGCGTGGTCGTCGCGAACTGGATCCGGGCGAGATCGACGGCGGTCGACGCGAGCTGGCTCATGCGAACTCAAAGCTAGAAAGCGGCTCCGGCGCGCACATCGTCCGATGGGGATGAAGCTCCTCAGCCGCCGCGGCGTGGAACCTCCGAGCGTGAAGGAAGCGACCAGCCCGTCCGGCGAGCAGGTCGAGCTCGCGCTGCGGCGACCAGAAGGTGGTCGTCGTCGGTGTCGGCGGTGGTCTGCGCGGCTACTGGCTCGGCGATGCGCCGGTGCTCGACGGCTACGGGGTCGACGAGCTCTGCAGCTCCGGCCGCGGCCAAATCCTCGCGCCGTGGCCGAACCGGATCCAGGACGGCTCGTACGAGTTCGAGGGCCGTGCCTTCCAGCTCGCGCTCGACGAGCCCGAGCGGCGGAACGCCATCCACGGCCTCGTCCGCTGGGCGCAGTGGACGGTCGTGGAGCGGGAGGCCGATCGCGCCGCGCTCGAGCACCGCCTCTACCCGAGCCCGGGCTATCCGTTCACGCTCGACCTCCGCGCCGAGTACTCGCTCGGAGGAGGAGGGCCTCACCGTGCTGGTGCAGGCGACGAACGCGGGACCCGACGCCTGCCCGTACGGGGTCGGCGCGCATCCCTACATCGCCGCCGGGGACGGGCTCGTGGACGAGCTGGAGCTCAGCGTTCCGGCGCGCACCGCACTCGTCTCCGATCAGCGCTCGATCCCCGTCGACAGGAAGCCGGTGGAAGGGACCGAGCTCGACTTCCGGGTGCCGAAAGCCGATCGGCTCGGTGCAGCTCGATCACTGCTTCACGGATCTGGAGCGAGACGGCGACGGGCGCGCCCGCGTCGAGCTCGGCGGCAGAGCTGCGCTCTGGGTCGACGAGAGCTATCCGTACGTGATGGTCTTCACCGGCGATGCGCTCCCGGACGTCTCGCGCCGCAGCCGTCGCCGTCGAGCCGATGACGTGCGCGCCGAACGCATTCCGCAGCGGCAACGGCCTGATCCGGCTCGAGCCCGGTCAGACGCATTCGGGCAGCTGGGGCATCGTTCCCCTGCGCTAGGCGGCCCGCTCTCTGTCTGGCAAGGTTTCGGGGGATGACGGATCTCGTTTCCGCTCCGGCAATCCCCGAGGAGCGGTCGGTCGCGTGGCGGCTCGCGTACGACGCGAGGGTCCGCTACGTCGTGCTCGTCGCCACGCTGGCAGGCGCGTACTACGGCGCGGCGCAGATCGGCTACACGCTCAAGTTCACCGGCGCCGTCGCGGCGATCGTCTGGCTCCCGGTCGGCGTCGGGATCGCCTTCCTCTATCTGGGAGGCCTGAACCTCTGGCCGGGAGTGGTCGTCGGCGACCTGCTCGCGAACCAGTACAACGCGCTTCCCGGTCGGGTCCGCCGATCGGGCAGACGATCGGCAACACGCTCGAGGTCCTCGTGGCCGCGGCACTCCTGCGCCGCCTCGTGCGGAACGGGCGCCCGCTCGAAAGCGTGCCCGGCGTGTGCGGGCTGATCGTCGCGATCTTCGCCGGTGTCGCGGTCAGCGCGACGATCGGCCCCATCTCGCTGCGTCTCGGCGACGTGCTCACGACGTCGGACCTGCCGCACGTGTGGCACACGTGGTGGCTCGGTGACACCGCCGGCGCGCTCGTCGTCGTCCCCTTCGCCCTCGCCTGGTGGCAGCCGATCGATTTTCGTTCGTGGACGCCGGAGCGCACCCTCGAAGGAGCGCTCATGCTCGCCTCCGTCGTCGGGCTCACCGAGCTGGCGCTCCGCGGCGACCGCCCGCTCGTCTACATCGTCTTCCCCGCGCTGGCCTGGGGCGCACTTCGCTTCGGCCCCCGCGGCGGCACCCTCGCCGTCGCGGTCGCCGTCGGCTTCACGCTCTGGAAGACCGCCCACCACGCGGGACCGTTCGTCGTCGACTCGATCCCGCGAAGCACCTTGAGCACGCAGCTCTACGTGGGCGTCGCCGCGCTGTCGACGATGTTCCTCGCCGCGGTCGTCTCCGAGCGCGAGGCGTTTGCGAAAGGCCTGCTGGAATCGAGGGCGCGACTGGTCGGCATCGCCGATCGCGAGCGCCGAAGGCTCGAGCACAACCTTCACGACGGAGCCCAGTTGACACTGACGATGCTCGCGGGCCAGCTCTCCTCGGCCCGGGACGAGGCGACACGCCGCCCGGAGGCGGCGCCGCTCCTCTTCGACGAGGCCGAGAAGAACCTGCTCGTCGCGATCGACCAGCTGCGCGAGCTCGCACACGGGATCCACCCGACGATCCTCACCGACCTCGGGCTCGGCGAGGCGATCCGCAGCCTGACCGCCGGCTCACCGGTCCCGATCCAGCTGCTCGAGCTTCCGTCCGGACGCCTCGACCCGAGCGCAGAGGCAACGGCCTACTACGTCGTCGCCGAGGCCCTCACGAACGCCCAGAGACATGCGCAGGCAACGACCATCACGATCCGTGTCGCCGAGTCGAGCCGAGCCCTGAGGATCGGCGTCAGCGACGACGGCGTCGGTGGAGCCGACGAGTCGCACGGGTCGGGCCTGCAGGGCCTCCGAGACAGGGTGGAAGCCGTCGGCGGAACACTTCGGGTGCTGAGCGTCGCCGGACGCGGTACGCAGGTCGTGGCCGACATCCCTCTGGGGCGAGCCCGGCGGGGAGGCTTCGGCTTCTGGACGAGCGACGGCTAGAGGTGCAGCGGTTCATGGTCACGATCGAAGGTCCCACCTGGCAAGACATCCAGGACATGGAGCTGCCGCGCGCGCCGGCCCTGGGCGAATCGATCGAGACCCGCTATGGGACCTGCGTCGTGACG
Organism: uncultured Actinomycetes bacterium; assembly: GCA_963790695.1. Taxonomy (GTDB): domain Bacteria; phylum Actinomycetota; class Thermoleophilia; order Gaiellales; family Gaiellaceae; genus VAXT01. Next base: position 349,785 of record CAWBPX010000002.1, read on the forward strand.
AAGGTGGAGGCGCCGGCCGAAGCGGAGAAGCTACACCGGCAAGATCGTCTGCCGCCTCCCCTGAGCCCCAGGGCGTCGCGTCCCCCGAACGAGTGATGACTTCGCCTGCTCGAGCCTGGACAATCGAGCGAGCTTGGACGCCGCTCCCGCACCGGATCTCTTTCTCGGCCCCGTCAGCCCGGAGCTCGTCCTCGTTTCGCCGCCGGAGGTCCGTCGGTTGGCTCTCGGCCTGCTCGCCGCTCCCTCGCCTCCGGCGGCGAGACAGGTCCTCCCGCCCACGGTGTCGGCACGGGAGCTCGGTTCGGTCGAGCTCGCGGCGGTGTGGCTCTTCTGCGTCGCGATGACGCTCGGGCCGATGCTGTTCATGCTCCTGGCGTCGAGCTAGGGACCTCTCCCCGAGCCGAAGCTATCCTTCGGGCTGCGCGGTGGCGGTAGCTCAGTTGGTAGAGCCCCGGGTTGTGGTCCCGGTGGTCGCGGGTTCAAGTCCCGTCCGCCACCCCTCGTATACGGCCCCGTAGCTCAGTGGATAGAGCAACGGACTTCGAATCCGTGTGCGCTGGTTCGATCCCAGCCGGGGCCACTCACCAAGTCGCTGCAACTGACGAGCCGCAAACCAGCCGTGCGTCGAGCGCGACTAGCCCTTCGCGGGCGCCTGCACCTCTCTGGAGGCTCCCCGCTGGCCGCGCCTGAGCTCCCGGCTCCGCTCCGACTCGGCGTTGACCTCGGCGCCGAAGAGCAGCGCGAGGCCGCTGATCCAGAGCCAGGTGAGCATGATGATCACCGCGGCGAGCGATCCCCAGGCCTTGTTGTACGAGCCGACCTGTCCGACGAAGACCGCGAACGCGCCGGAGGCGAGCAGCCAGACGAGCACGCGGTCGTCGTCCCGAGCGTGAGGAAGCTCCAGCGAGGGTGGTCGACGTTCGGGCCGAGATAGAGGACGGTCGCGAACACTGCGAGCAGCGCGAGGATCAGGATCGGCCACTGCGCCGTCCACCAGAGCCACTCGACGAGGGTCTCCATGTTGACGGCCGATCCGACCCAGCCCGAGAGATGAGGCCCGAGCACGAGCAGGCCGAACGCCAGCACGAAGGCGACCAGGATCAGCATGACCATCAGGAGCGCGGTCAGCCGCTGCTTGACGAATCCCCGCGTCTCCTCGCGGTCGTACGCCGAGTTCAGCGCCCACATCAGCGTCTGCATCGACCCGGTGAGCGTCCAGAGCGCCAAGCACCGAGCCGACGACGATCATCGCGATCCCGGAGCTCGCCTGGCTTTCGGCGATGCGATCGAGGCTCTGTCGGACGAGCGTCAGCGCCTCCGGCGGAGCGACCGTCCCCAGCCGATCCACGAGCCTGCCGACGGCGTCCTTGTCGGCCACCAGGCCGAAGACACCGACGGAGATCAGCAACAGGGAGGGGATGGCGAGGAACGCGTAGTAGGCGAGCGCGGCCGCCAGGTTCGGGATGTGGTCCTTGATCGACTTCTTGGCGGCGCGGACGTAGATCGCCAGGTAATCGCGCTTCGTGAGATCGCCGAGCGACGGATCGGAAACTTCCGTTCGTCACGCTCCGGCTGAGGCGAGAGTCTCGGCGCTCCCGTTCCCCTGGCCGTCGCGCATGGCTGTCCTCTCCGTCTTGCTCATCCGGGTCATCGTTCCCGGAAACACGAGCGCCAAACGACGGCGGAAGGCCGGATTAGGATTGCGCCCGTGCGCGAGCTCGGGCCCGGCCTCTGGCACTGGACTTCACGGCATCCGGAATGGGATCCGAGCGAGCCCTGGGGCCCGGACGTCTCGTCGTACGCAATCGACGACGGCGAGCGGCTGCTGCTCTTCGATCCGCTGGGCGTGCCAGGGGAGATCGAGACGCTCGCGGCCGACCGGGAGCCGGCGATCGTGCTGACCGCGCCATGGCACGAGCGCGACTCGCGGAGCCTCGTCGAGCGGCTCGGCGCGCCGGTCTACACACCGCTGCCCGACACCGAGGAAGAGCTCATGCGGGAGTGGAACCTCACCGCCGAGCAGGTCGCAGGCGGCAGCCCGGACGTGCGCTGGCTGCGCGACGGCGAGGCCGGCGAGGCGCACTGGTACGCGGCGGGCGACCAGCTGCCGTTCGGGATCCAGGTCTTCCCCGGGCACAAGCGCAACGATCTGGTGCTCTGGATCGAGAGCCGAGGCGCGGTCGCGGTGGGCGACACGCTCGTCGACTTCGGCGAGGGCCTCCACATCAACCTCCGCTGGTTGCGCGGGGGAATGACGCGCGAGCGGGTCGTCGACGGACTGCGGCCGCTTCTGGAGCTGCCCGTCGAGCACGTACTGCCGGCTCACGGCGCACCCGCGGACCGAGCCGCCCTCGAGCGCGCGCTCGCCTAGGGCCGGTCCCAGGTCGGGCGCTCGAGCGTCGCCGCGAGCTCACGCGCGCCATCGCGAAGCACGGGCGCACCGTGCGTCGGGAGGATCCAGTCGAGCTCGAGCTTCGCCAACGCCTCGAGCGTGGGCTTGAACCTCTCGTCGTACCACTTGCGACGCCCGGGTCGCTCGAGGTTCTCCCAGACGCGCAGCTCGCCGTCGATCTCGACGATCGAATCACCGAGCGCGAGCGCGCGGTGCGAGCCCAGCTCGACCGGCATCTCCGCGCGCTTGCGCTTCCCAATGGTGTGGATCCGTACGCCGCCGTCGAGCTCCTCTCCGCCACTCAGCGGCCTGAACGCGGCGAGATCCGTCAAACGATCCTGGCGCGTGCAGTTCTCGTGCCCGTAGATCGTGAGCTCGTATTCATCGCCCCAGCGGCGGCGAAGCACATCCGAGCCGCGGACGTGGAACGGCGTCGTGACGAAGATGCGGAGCCGGCCCTGAACGATCGCGGCCAGCGCTTCGATCAGCTCCTCGTTCGGCGAGCCCGACGGCCGGCCCACGAGCGGGTCGACGAGGATCGTGTCCTCGCCGTCGCGCAACGCGTATGCGTTCATCGTCGGCGGAAGCCCGTGGCGCTCGATCGACCAGTGCCAGAGCCCGGGCGCGACCTCGTCGATCATCGCGCGCGAGCGTACTCGTCGACGACGCGCTTCGGAACGCAGAACGCCCATGCGTCCTCGACCAGTTCGCGCATCTCGTCCGCGTCGATCGCCGCCAGCCGCACGTGGGCCCAGTGGTAGCGCATGTCGAAGTCGCTCGGCAGCGAGAACTTCTCCGGCTCGGACTCGACGAGCGCCTGGCGCCACTCCTTCGGGAACGCGAAGCCCATGGTCGAGCCGTCCTTCGAGAGCGACAGGTAGACGATCCGGCCGATCCGGAACTTCACTCGTCCGCGGACGAAGGCCTCGCTGCTCCGCGGCAGCGTCCTCGCGAACGCTCGCACGTCGTCGGCGGTGACCATCCCGCCGACATCATCGCTCAGCCGAAGGGCGTCGAGTCGAGCCGCTGGCGGAGGTCGTCGACCGACTCGAAGACGACGACGGCGCCGGCCTCGAGAAGCTCCTCCTTCGACCAGCCGCCGGTCATCACGGCGACGGTCTCGACGCCGACCTTCGCCGCGGCCTCGATGTCCCAGCGCGTGTCGCCGATCATCACGGCCTCGTCCGTTTCGGCCTTGTCCATCGCGGCCCGCACAAGGTCCGGAGCGGGCTTCGTCTGCTCGACGTCGTCCTTCGTCGTCCAGGCGTCGGCGAGCTCCCGCGCGTCCAGCAGGTCGAGATAGTGATCGAGCTCGTCCTGCGGCGACGAGCTCGCGAGGACGACCCGGACGCCGCGCTCCTTGAGGTCGACGATCAGCTCGCGTGAGCCGTGGAGCGGCTCGACCTCGCCGATCAGCTCCTTGTAGATCTCGTCGCGCGTCTCCCGGATCTCGTCGCCCTGCTCGCGGTCGGTCTCCTCGCCGACGAGGGCGGGGACGAGCTGGTCCCCGCCCATGCCGATCGACCGGTGGATCCGCCAGATCGGGAGGACGATCCCGTGCCGGCGGAACGCGCGGTACCACGCGAGCGCGTGCTGGTAGTTCGTGTCGATCAGCGTGCCGTCGACGTCGAGCAGCGCCGCCTTCGCGGTCACGCCTGGCGACCCGCTCCGACCGGCGCGCGCTCGAAGAGCTCGAGCATCTTCTCGTTGAACTTCGGAATGTCGTCCGGGTAGCGGCTGGTCACGAGGTTGCCGTCGACGACGACCTCCTCGTCGACCCAGTTCCCGCCCGCGTTCATGACGTCCGTCTTGATGCTCCAGAACGACGTCAGCCTGCGGTCGCGGACGACGTCGGCCTCGACGAGCATCCACGGCGCGTGGCAGATGACCGCCATCGGCTTGCCGGACTCCATGAACTCGCGGACGAAGCGGACGGCGTCCTCGTCGTTCCGCATCGTGTCCGGATTGCCGACCCCGCCGGGGATCACCAGCGCGTCGTAGTCGTCGACGCTCGCGTCGGAGACCGTGCGGTCGACCTGGAACGTGTCTGCCTTGTCGTAGTGGTCGAAGCCCTGGATCTCGCCCTCCTCGAGCGAGATCAGCTCGGGAGAGCCGCCGGCCTGCTCGACCGCGTCCCACGGCTTCTTCAGCTCGACCTGCTCGACCATGTCCGTGGCGAGGAACGCGATCCGCTTTCCGTTCAGATCAGCCATCTCTAGGACCCCTTTCTCTCGTTTGCTTCCGCTCGGTCCTACCCCGTTCGGTGAGGCGAAATCCCCCGTATGCGCCTGGCTGCGGCAGGGCGAATTGCCGAAACCAATATCGAGGCCCGCCAACGTGAAAATCCGAGTCCAGGACTCCGCCGACCTCGACGGCCTGGTCGCGTTCCTCGCCGAGCGCGATTACGTCGCCGATCGGGTCGCTCCGAACACGATCGAGGTTTCGCGCCCCTCGTCGGTGCGGCACGACCACGTGCGCATGGAGCTCGAGCTGTACCTCGCGGCCTGGCACGCCTCGAATCCGGAGGCGGCGGCCGAGTTCATCGAGAACGGCTAGCTCGTACGGTCGTTCTGGGCGAGGTCGACCTCGAGCCGGACCGCGACCTTGAAGGGCGCCTCGCGCGTCGCCCCGTCTTCCTCGATCCGGAGGAAGCCGTGCTGCCAGATCTGCTTGTAGATGAACGAGACCTCGCGCAACGTCTTCGGCGGGACTTCGAAGTCGAACGTGTCCGTGAGGACGGCCTTCTTGTCCTCGCTCAGCTGGTAGCCGTTCTTGATCGCGCGCTCGGCCTTGAGCCCGAGCGAGCCGGCACCGAGCGGGACGGTGAGCGTCTTGCCGGAAGTGCCGGCCTCCTCGCGGGAGATCTCGTAGGAGCGGCTCCACTCCTGGCTCTTCGTGACGGAGCGTCGTAGCGGCGAGGTGCCGCCGCGGTTGTCGAGGCACATCGTGTCGACGCGGTACTGCTCCACGGTCTGCTCGGTCTCGACGATCTCGACCGTGGGGTCACTCGGGGCGAGCTGGAGTGTGCTCTCGGCGAAGATCGGCCAGGTCCCCTCGCAGTGCTTGCAGCGCGCGAAGAGCGGCTCGCCGGTCGGCTTGACGGCTTTGCGCAGCTCGAGCTTGCCGAGGACCGTGCCTTCGCCATCGACGAGGTCGGCTGTCCCGCGCGTCTCGCAGAGCGGGCACTTGCCCACGCTCTTCAGGTAGCGCTTCTGCTCGTCCGAGTAGAGGCCGCTGACTCTCCCGGTGAGTTCTTTCAAGCCGAACGGGCTCATCGCGCTGACGGCTCCTTCCGTGTGGGTTGAAGGTAGTGCGCGCGCCGGATCGATGCAAGGCCGCCGGAAGCGAGTGCGCCTGGAGGGATTCGAACCCCCGACCAACGGCTTAGAAGGCCGCCGCTCTTCCTCTGAGCTACAGGCGCGCGCCTAAAGGGTAGCCCTGCTCGGTGGTCAGTACTCGTCGGCTTGGGGCAGGTCGTCCGTGATCTCGAACCACGGCGCCTTGGAGCCGACGAAGATGTGACCGGCCGGGCGGATGGTCGGTTCGTCCTGGAGCGATCCCATTGCGACGTGCACGTACTCGCCGTCGCGCACAACGGAAAAGAGCAGCGAGCCGCACGTGCCGCAGCGCGTGTGGTTCCCCATGTCGTCGCCCCAGACGAGCAGGTTGTCGGCGCCGTCGGTGACCGTGAGCTTCTCCCGCTCGATCCCGGCGAAGGCCTTGAACGCGGTGCCCGTGCCCGCGCGGCAGCGTGAGCAGTGGCAGTTGGCCGCGTAGACGAACTCGTCCCGAACCTCGTACTGGGTCGCGCGACACTCGCACTCGCCTCTGAGCACGTTGGCCATGGCACCTCCCTGTTTCTCGCTACGACGGCTCTAGGCCGCCGGAATCATCGCCGAACGCCGAAGTCGGCGGTCACGATCGTGACCGAGCGCCCGCCGAAGGCTCCCGGCGCCGAGTCGAAGTGCGCGGCTGCGAGGCCGATCTCCCGCCACTCGCGCGCAAGCATGTTCTGTCGGTGAGGTGCGCTCGTCATCCACTCGTGGACGGCGCTCGATGCCGTCGTGTCGGGTGACTCCCAGAAGATGTTCTCGCCGACCGACCAGTAGCCGCGGCTCGCGGGGTAGTAGCGGTCGATCCGCTTCCAGAATGGGGCGCCGCCGAACGACTCGTGCTCGAAGTAGCCCATCTGGCCCATCTGGCGGGAGTGGGCGCTCGCAGCAGCGGTCAGGCCGCGCGAGACCCTGAGCGGCCGGAGGGCCCGTGCGCCGCGCTGCGCGTTGATCCGTCCAACGATGTCGAGCTCGAGCGCCCTCAGGCCCCGCTGGGCGCCCGGTCGGACGGGCCGGCCGCGTCGTGCGCTTCAGGAAGAGGCGGGTCGTATGCGCACGTTGCGTATGGAGGCCGGCAGTCCGGTGGACGCCGACGCGGAAGAGCGACCGCTCGAGCGGAGACCCGATCGCCTGCGGCGCGGCGCCGAGGACGAGCATCGAGACGGCGGCGGCAGCGACGAGTGCGCGCATGGGACTGGCATCGGCCTCTCGGCGCTCGGCTTGTCCCTCGAAGAAGGGATCCTCAGATCGTGGCGGGGGAGGCGCGCCGCATTCGGCGATGCTCCAGCCAGCCGAAGAAGAGCACCTGGATCGTCCCGGCCACGGGAATCGCGGCCAGGGCTCCGAGCACACCCGCGATCTCGGCTCCGATCAGCACGGAGATCAGGATCACGAGCGGGGAGAGCCGAACCGTGCGGCTGTACACGAGGGGCTGCAGCACGTGATTCTCGACCTGCTGGTAGACGATGAAGAACACGATCAGGACGATCCCTGCCACGAGCGAGTGGATGAACCCGACCGCTCCCACGATGATCGCGGCGATCGTGGCGCCGGCCAGCGGGATCAGGTCGAGGATCGCCACGAGCAGCCCGAGCGCGACGGCGTACGGGACTCCGAGCGCGAGCAGGACGATGGTCGTCGACACTCCCGCGACGAGGCTGATCAGCAGGTTTCCGGTCACGTAGCCGCCGACCGTGCGGTAGATCTGGTTGCCGATGCCCCGCCAGTGATCCCGCGAGCGCTCGGGCAGCATGGCGAAGAAGCGGTCGACCCAGAGCGGGCCTTCGAGGAGCATGAAGAAGGTCATGAAGATGATCGTCACGGTGGCGACGACCGCGGTGATGATCCCCTTCGTGATCGCGATCGCGGTGCCGGTGAGGCCGAGCAGCTTCGACGCCCCACCCGATTCGACCGCGTCCCGAACCCGCTGGGTGATGTGGTACTTCGACTCGAGGAAGCCGAGGCGCCCGCGGCGATGCGTGATGTCGTCGACGTAGCCGGGGAGCGCGTGGGCGAAGCCGTTCACCTCGCGGACGAGCGTCGGGACGAAGAGCGCCGCCAGGGCCGCGATCGCTGCGAGAGCGAGCAGCAACGTGACGGCGGTCGCCAGCCCGCGCTTCTTCACGCCCTTTCTCTGGAACCAGTCGACGGCCGGATTGAGGGCGAGCGCGAGGAACATCGCGATCAGGATCCAGACGATGATGTGCCGCGCGATCCAGATGACCTCGAGCAGCAACCCCACGGCGATCGCAATCCCGAGGATCGCCAGGATCGTCGTGGGCCGGAACCGGACGACGCGCTCCTCCACGCCACGAGGATTACGCCCGAGTCGGACGGCCCACGGACGCTCGTTCCCTCCGTCGTAAGTCTCGCGCCCGTCTTCGCTCCTCCGTTTTCAAAACAGGCAACAGCGTACAGGGGCGACGGACGAAGCGTCCGACGGGACTCGAACCGGTGACTAGAGCTTGGAAGGCCTCGTGCTTACCACTACAGCCACGCCCGCCGAAGCGGCCTTAGCGTAGCGTCCTGGCGATGCACGATCCGTACGCCTGGCCCCTCGATTTCGAGTCGCTCCTCTTCGTCCCGGCGCTCGCGCTCGGCTATCTGCTCGTGGTGCGCCGCTACGGCGCGTCGCGGCTCCAGGTCACGTGCTTCGTCGCCGGCCTGACCCTGATCCTCGCCGTCTTCGTCACGCCGCTGCACCCGATCGCGCTCCACTACCTGCTCTCGATCCACCTGCTCCAGAACGTCGTCCTCGCCGAATGGGCGCCGGCTCTCTGCGTGATCGGCCTCCCGGCCGCTCTCCCCGTCCCACGCCGGCTCACCCACCCGTTCGTGGCGCTCCCGATCTGGGCCGGAACCTACTTCGCCTGGCACGTCCCGGCGTTCTACGACGCGGCGCTCCGGCACCAGGAGTCCCTCCTGCATCTCGAGCACGTGAGCTACTTCGCGACCGGGCTCCTCTTCTGGTGGCCGGTGCTGAAGGACGAGCCGCATCGAGTCACCTTCGGCGCCCGTGCGATCTACCTGTTCGCCGCGTTCGTGATCATGAGCCCGCTCGGGCTGCTCCTCGCCCTGATCCCCCGGCCGGTCTACGACTACTACGTCCAGGTCCCGCACAGGCTCTGGGGCCTGTCCCCGCTGACCGACCAGCAGATCGGCGGGGCCGCCATGGCGCTCGAGCAGTCCGCCCTCCTCTTCGCCGTGGGCACCTGGTACTTCCTCCGGTTCCTCTCGGGCGAGGGAAGAGCGGATGCGTACCGGACGTTGGACCCCTCGTCGTACAATCAACCTGGGAGATGAGGGATGGACGCTGAGCTTGTTCAACAGCGTGCTGAGGCCACGGCCCGAGCCAGGACCAGGCACTCGTGGCGGCAAACGGCTGTTTCCGCGCTGGGCCCGCTCACCGCGCTGGCCGGCCTGATCTGGGCGATCGTCCAGCCCTACCGCATCACGCTTCTCGACCCGGACCGACACGGCTTCTGGTACCTCGCGATCCAGCCGCCGCTGCTCGTGATCCTCGCCGCCGCGGTCTTCCACTTCTGGGTCGTCCCCAGCCTGCTCGTGGACCTCGAGGAAGTCGAGGAGCGAAGCCGCTAGATGGAACCGCCCGCCGAAGTCGTCCACTGGATGTTCGGCGTCGGGTTCCTCTTCCTCGGGCTCTGTCTGCTCGGGGAGGCGATCGTCGGGCGAGACGTCTGGCGCTCACGGAGTTGGCGCGCCTACCTCTGGCCGAGCGTCGCCTTCCTGATGGGGATCCTCATGTGGCCGGTGATGGTCTTCTACACGAGCTCCGCGATCCACATGCTCGCCCACGGCGCCTGGGCTCAGACGATGATGCTCGCCGGGATGGCCCAGCTGGGGCTCGTCCGGGGGAAGCTTCGCAACTCACTCTGGGAGCTGACCCTCCCCTTGGCGTTCCTCGTCTCCGGGGCCGCGTTCCTGATCCACGAGCAGAACCCGTGGCTCTTCTCGCGGGCGGCGTTCCTCCACCACGCGCTCGGCTGGACCGGGCTCATAGGTGGGCTGATCTGCCTCGGCCGCGCCCTTCGTCCGCACTCGCCCGCCTTCAACGCGGGGTTCGCGTTCACGATCATCGTCTTCGCCTTCTTCCTCTTCTGCGACCGGAACGTCGCGCCGATCTTCGGACACCTCTCGCCGCTCGCCGGAGGCCGATGAGAGCTAGGGCGCTGGCTGCGGCGAGCCTGGTCGCCCTGGCGCTGCCCGCGTCCGCGCTCGCCCACGCAAACCTTCTTGACCGCACGCCGACCTACGGCTCGCGGCTCGCGAAGTCGCCGCATGCCGATCTCGCTGCAGTTCGACCAGGGCGTGGACGTCTTGTCGAACGGGATCGACGTTCGCTCGTCCACCGGAAAGGCCGTCACCGTCGGCCCGGCGCACACGGCGGACGGCGGCCGGGTCGCGACCGTCTCGCTGCGCACGCTTGCCGAAGGGCGCCTACACGGTCCGCTGGCACGTGACGTCGAACGAAGGCCACGTGCTCTCGGGCGTCTACACGTTCGGCGTCCGGGTGAAGCCGCCGCCGCCGACCGAGGCGTACGGGGCCACGGGGCCGACGGCATCCGAGTACGTCGTGAAGTGGGGCTACTTCCTCGGGCTCGCGCTCGTGGTGGGCGGCCTCGCGTTCCGGCTGCTCGTCCTCGGCAAGCGGGTGACGCCCGCCGTCGAGCGGCGCTTCTACCTCGTGACCGGAGCCGGGCTCGTGGCTGCGATCGAGCTCGGGATCGTCGGCTTCATGCTGACCGCCAGGGATGCGTTCCAGCTTCCGTTCGGAAGGCTCATCTACGGAGACCTGTCGCCGCTCGCGCAGGGGACGAGGTTCGGGACCGCGTTCATCGCGATGACTCTCGGCCTCGCGCTCGTCGCCGCGCTCCTGTTCCTGGCGTGGCTGACCGACAGGACGGCGATCCTCTGGCCGGCGCTGGCCATCGCGCTCGTCCTCTGTTCGGGGCTCTCGTTGTCGAGCCACTCCGCCGTCGAGGCCGGCTCCTCCTGGAGATCCGAGACGGCCGACTGGGTGCACCTGGCCACGGCGTGCGTCTGGATCGGCGGGCTCGTGCAGCTCGCGGTCGTGGTCTGGCCGCTGGCGCCGACGCTCAGGCGCGAGGCGTTCCTGCGCTTCTCGAAGCTCGCGGGCGCGCTCGTCGGGCTGATGGTGGTCGCGGGGGCGTACCTGGCGTACGAGCGGCTGCCCGCCGCGTCGGACCTGTGGCAGACGCACTACGGCCGGATCCTGCTGGTCAAGGGCGGCATCGTCGCGCTCGCGCTCTCGTGGGGAGCGATGCACCACTTCGTCGTCCGGCCCGCGCTCGAGCGGGGTCGTGGAACCGGCTCCCGGGTCGTCGCCAGGAGCTTGCTCGGCGAAAGCGCGATCGCGGTCGCGATCCTGCTCGTCGTCGCCGTGCTGGTGGACGCAAACCCGCCGGCGAAGCCGGCGAAGCAGCCCGCCCAGACGTCAGCCGTCAAGAAATAGATCGCTCTCGGTTTCCTGGCGCGTCGCTCAGTGCCCGTATGCGAGTGGAACAGTGCCGGGTCGCACGGGCCGCTCGCAGGAGGGTGGCTAGCGGCGCGAGGCGGCGAGACCCGGCGGCCCCCGCATCGAGTCCGCCGCCGGCCAGGGAAGCGAGAGTCGGGGTGGGCGGATTCGAACCGCCGGCTTCCTGCTCCCAAAGCAGGCACTCTAACCAGGCTGAGCTACACCCCGAAAGCGCCCTCAGTGTAGTCGGATAGGTTCGCGGAGTGGTAGAGCCGATCCTCTCCGCGGGCAAGGGTCAGCCGCACGACCGGCGTCCCGTTCTCGGCTACTCGATGGTGCTCGCGGCGACCGCGCTCTGGGGGATCAACGGCTCGATGGCGAAGGCGGCGCTCAGCTCCGGGCTCTCCTCGCTGCGGCTGACCGAGGTTCGCTCGACGGGAGCGGCGCTGATCCTCGTCGCGGCCCTCCTGGCGACGCGCCCGCAGAGCCTGCGCATCACTCGCAAGGAGCTGCCGTTCCTCCTCCTCTTCGGCGTCATCGGCCTGGCCTTCGTCCAGCTCTTCTATTTCGTGGCGATCCACCGGCTCGAGATCGGGGTCGCCCTCCTGATCCAGTACATCGCGCCGGTCCTGATCGCGCTCTACGCAAGGCTCGTCCTCAAGGAGCCCGTCCGGCGGCGGGTGTGGGCCGCGCTGATCCTGGCGCTCGGAGGGCTGTCGCTCGTCGTCGACCTCTGGAGCGGTGTCGCGCTCGACGGCCCGGGAGTCCTGGCCGCGCTCGCGTCGGCGGTCACGTTCGCGCTCTACATCCTGCTCGCCGAGAGCGCCGTCAGCCGCCGCGATCCCGTCTCGCTCCTCGCCCTCGGCTTTACCTTCGCGGCGATCTTCTGGGCCGTCGTCCAGCCCTGGTGGTCGTTCCCGACCGAGTACCTCGACGACCGGATCCACATGGACGGCGCGGTCTTCTCGAGCACGCTGCCCGTGTGGGCGCTCCTCGTCGGCGTCGTGCTCGTGGGGACGATCGTCCCCTTCCTGCTTCTCGTCGGAGCCCTGCGTCACATCAACGCCACGCGGGCCGGGGTGACCGCGATGTTCGAGCCCGTGGCCGGCGCGCTCGTCGCCTGGGCGTGGCTCGGCGAGTCGCTGACGACCGCCCAGCTGATCGGGGGCGCGATCGTCCTGACCGGGATCCTGCTCGCGCAGACCGCTCGGTAATCCGCGCAAAGAGCGGAAAAATTATTCTCTCAAAAGAAGAAGGTACCTCTCAGAAACTGTTGAAAGCTCCAACTGAAACCATGGACTTCGCCCTCTTCGGCTACTAACTTCCTGCGCCGACCTCCTGATGTCTGGGAACCCCCGTCTTCTCAGCGTCGTGGTGTTCTCGCTCGGTCTCGCGCTCGCCGTGAGCGCTCGGGCCGGTGCCGGTTCTGTCACGCAGATGAAGCCGCTGAATCCGAGCGGGGTGTCCGCCACCCCCAGTGAGCGGGCGGTGGTGCGCGTGATGAACTCGGTCCGCGCGAGCAACGGCGTGCCGCCCCTGCGGATCGGCAGGCTTTTGACCCGAGCGGCTCGTTCGCACTCTGCAGACATGGCCCGCCGGGGCTACTTCGAGCACGGAGCGTTCGTGCGGCGGCTCCGCTCGTTCGGCGTCCGGGCCTCGTTCGTAGGGGAGAACCTCGCCTCCGGGACGCAACCGCTGTCAGCAGCGGAGATCGTCCAGATGTGGATTGCGAGCCCGCCGCACCGTCAGAACCTGCTCGACCGTGGCTTCCGTCGTGTCGGCGTCGGTGAAGCGGGTGGTTTCGACCGCTTCATCACGGCCGACTTCGCCGGCGGCTGACCGGACGAGAGCGCCTCAGTCGCTGACCAGCAACTGCCGAAGCTCCGCGAGGCGCTCGCGGCGGCGTTCCTGCACGTCTCCACGCTCGACGCGCTCGAGCAGGTCGTTGACGAGCGGCGCGAGGTGGAGCGGGTTGAACGGCTTGGTCACGTAGTCGACCCCGCCGAGCTCGAGGCCTCGTGCCTGGTCGCGGAGCTCCGCGCGCGCGGTCAGGAACACGATCGGGATCTTGGCCGTCCGCTCGTCCTTGAGCAGCTCGCCGAAGACCTCCCATCCGTCCATCCCGGGCATCATCACGTCGAGCAGGATCACGTCCGGCTGCTCGGCGCGCGCCGCCTCGACGCCGGACGGCCCGTCCTCGGCCTCGCTGATCTCCATCCCGGCGGCCTCGAGGTTGACTCGGCAGAGGAGCCGGATCGGCCCCTCGTCGTCGATGACCAGCACTCGCGCCATTCGCCTCCCTATACCCCTCCCGGGGCGCCGTCAGTCCCCTCGGCCAGTGGCAGGTCGAAGGCGAAGCTCGAGCCACCGCCCTCGGCGGAGTCGACCCAGATACGGCCGCCCATGGCCGTGACCAGACCGCGGGCGATGAAGAGCCCGAGGCCGGCACCGCCGGGGCCGCCCGAGGTCTCGGAGCGATGGAACTTCGAGAAGATGTGCTCGCGCTCGCCTTCGGGGATGCCGTGGCCTTCGTCGACCACGCGCACCTCGACCCGGTCCCGGCGCCGCTGCGCCTCGACGGTGACGGTTCCCCCGTCGGGCGAGAACTTGACGGCGTTGTCGAGGAGGTTGGTCAGGATCTGCCCCAGCTTCTCGGGATCGGCGGACGCGGCGAGCGGCTCATCGGGCAGGTGGAGCACGAACCGGTGGCCGTTGACCGCGGCGCCCTGCTCGACGCTCGTGACCACCTCGGAGACGACCGGACGCAGGTCGGTGGGCGCGAGCTCCACGTGGAGGTCGCCCGCCTCGAGCCTCGCCACGTCGAGCAGCGTGTCGACGATCGAGGTGAGGCGCTGCGCCTCGGACGAGATGTACCCGAGGAACGTCTCGCGCTCCGCTTCGCCGAACAGGATGTCGCGCCGGAGCATCGTTTCCGCGAAGCCGTAGATCGTCGTCAGGGGCGCGCGCAGCTGGTGGGAGACCGTGGACACGAACGCCGACTTCATCTGGTCGACGATCAGCTCGGCCGAGACGTCACGGAAAGCGAAGATCCGTCCCGAGACGGAGCCGACCGGGTCGCGCATGATCGCTTCGGTCAGGGACAGCCAGACCTCCTCGCCGCCGCGCTGAATCGGGAGCAGGCGCTCGCCCACGCGATCCTCGTCGCCGGACGCGAGCTCGCGCTGCAGGACATCGACCGGCGTTCGGCCGAGCGCTGCGGCCGCGGGGACTCCCGTGATCGCCTCCGCCGCCTCGTTCCAGAGGACGACCTTGCCCTCACGGTCGACCGCGACGATCCCGTCGGCGACGTTCGAGAGGATCGCGTAGCTCCGCTCCCGCTCGAGGGCGACGCGCTGGTAGAGCTCGGCGTTCGAGAGCACCGCGGAGGCGTTCCCGGCGAGCGCGGACAGGGCCTCGACCTCCTCCTCGCGCCAGACTCGCGGACGCTGGGAGTAGACGGCGAGGACGCCCTGGAAGCCGCGCTCGACACCGACGAGCGGCACGCCCAGGTACGCGGCGTGGCCCGCGCCGAGCACAGGATCGTCGGCGAGGAGCCGCGAATCCTCGGTCGCGTCCGCGAGCGAGACGGGCGAACGCGTCTGCACGACGTCTCCGGCGGGGCGCGCCGTCGAGGGAGATCTCGTGCCGATGATCGACGGCACGGTCGCGCCACCGACCGCCGTGACTTCGAGCTCCTCGCCGCGGACGAGCTGGATGGCGCACGCGTCCGCCCCGAGCAGCGCCGGCGCCTGTTCGGCGACCTCCTCGAGGATCGCGGCGGGGTCGAGCTCCGTTGCCAGCAGGCTTCCGGTCCGGGCGAGCTGCTGGGAGAGCGCGCGGGCCGTCCGCTCGCTCTCGTAGAGCTCGCTGCGCTCGAGGCCGGCTCGCGCCGCGCCCGCGAGCCTGCGTCCGAGCTCGAGGTCGTCATCCGAGAACGAGCGCTGCTCGGCGAAGAAGACGACGACGACCCCGCCCTCCTCGCGCCGAGGCGGATCGACCGGGATCGCGAGGAGCGAGCGCACGCCCGCGAGCCGCCGCCACTCCTCGCCGAAGCGCTCGTCGTCGTCGAGCGACGATGCCGAGAGGAGCCTCCGCTCGCTCGCTGCGGTCTCGAGCGCGCGCGCTGACGGGGGAACGCCGTCCTCGAGCGACACCGCGAGCTCGTCCGGCACCCGGTACGAGGCGGCCAGCTCGAGCCCCCGGGCTCCCGGCATCAGCACCGCAGCGAAGGAGCCGCCGAGCGCCTCGGTGGCCGCCTGCGCGACCGCGTCGAGCGTGTCCGACTGGGACAGATGCTCGGCAAGTGCCGACGCGATCCCGTAGAAGCCGCGCTGGACCCGCTCCTGCCGAACGCTCTGCTCGAAGCTCGCGGCGTTGCGGACTGCGAGCGACGCGAGGCCGGCGAACGCCTCGAGCAGGTTCGCCTCGACCTCGCCGAATTGCCGCTCCGGATCGCGGGTGGCGACCCCGAGAATGCCGCGTCGCTCTCCCGACCAGGTCATCTGGGCCGAGATCGCGCTCTCGAACCCCTCGTAGGCCCTGTGGGGCACCGGCTCGCGGAACCGCTCCTCGGGCGAGCGCGCCGCGGGGAACTCGAGCTCGACGAGCTCAGGGTCCAGCCCGTAGACGGCTGCGCAGCGGAGAATCGAGCGGTCTGCGTCGTAGAGGTAGCAGTCGGCCGCGTCCGCGTCGAGCAGCTTGGTCACCTCGACGACGAGCCGCTGGAGCACCGTCTCGAGCCGCAGCTCGCTCGTGACGACCTGGGCTGCCTTCAGGAGCGCCGCCTGCTGCTCGAGGCGCTGCGCGTTCTCCTTCAGGAGCTGAGCCGCGTGGATCGCGATTCCGAGCTCTCGCGCGACCGCCTCGGCCAGCGCGATCTCGGCCTCCGACCAGTCTCCAGCCTCTGCGCGGTGGAAACCGAACACTCCGATCATCCGGTCGAAGACGAGGACGGGCGTCCCGAGCACGGCGAGCGTGTCGAGGTCGAGGAGCGCCTGGACGCCGCCGAGCTCCGGGTCCCGCAGCTCGGGCGCCTCGCGGACGTCGCCGACGGCCACCGTTCGCCGCTCTCGGGCCGCGAGGTTCGAGCCGGCGAGCCGCCCCGCCAACGCGCCCACCGGGGCGAAGCCCTCGGCCGTCCATTCGGCGGCGATCGGCATCGCCGTGGTCGGATCTCCGATGCGGAGGAAGCAGCGGCTCACGCCGACCGCAACGCCCGCGGTCTCGACGGCGACCCTGAGCACATCGTCCAGGTCGAGCTCGGACCGGACCTTGCGGCCGATCGAGGCCACGAGACGCTCGCGCTCGAGCGCGTCGGCCAGCTCGTCCGCCGAGCGCGCCCGGTCGAGCCCGAGTGCCGCCTCGGCCGCGAGCGCCTGCAGCAGCGAAAGCTCGTCGCTCGTGAAGACCCGCGGCGCCTCGGTCGTGGCAAGAACGAGAACGGCCGGGACCTTCTCCTCGGAGATGAGCGGCACGAAGACCGCGCTCTTGGCGCCAACTCGCTCGGCCAGGCGAGGGCTGACCCGAGTCGAAGAGGACACGTCGTAGACGACGACCGGCGCCGCTTCGAACACGGCGCTGGCGATCGCCGAAGGCTCGTTGTCGAAGTCGATCTCGACGTCGCGCCACCAGTCCACGTCCCCGTTGGACGCGATCGCGAGGAGCCCCTGTGCGTGCCTCCCCTCCTCGTCGATGGCCGCTACCGCCGCGAAATCGACACCCAGCAGCGAGAAGCAGGTCTCGATGAGCGTGCGGGCGGCCGCTTCGGGATCTTTCGCGCGCACGAGCGCGCGCGACAGCGAGGCGATCGCGGCGAGCTGAGGGTCGCCTTCGAGCGCGGGCTCCGGCCCGGCCTCCTCCGTCGTGTCCGCGGCAGCCTCCTCCGCTCGGCGGGTTCGCCGAAACAGCATCATTGAGCCAAAACAGGGGTCACTGGGCCGTAAGGATGATACGGCCCGGTGGAGGGCTGTGCCAGAAAGACGTCCGGGATCGAGGAACGGCTATACACCTTGAAAAGATGGGCCTTTCGACCTATTCACATCGAGCAGGCGGAGGGTTACCGTCCTGCCACTGGGCGATGCGAACCGCGGTGCGTACCTGGCCACGAAGGCCGCGGTGAGCAATCTGGAAGGCCCGCCGCACTGACCCCCCGAGCGGCGGGCTTTCCGTTTCTGCGTCCACTGACCGCTCCCCGCTCCCGCGCGGCGAAGCCGCGCTCCGCGGGGAGCTGCCGCCGCTCGCCGCCGCTCCAGCCGGCGGCCCGTGTTCCGAACACTGTTCCACCGGCCTACGCGACGCGAGCGACGGCTCAGGAACCCAGAAACATCGCCTCGGCACAGGCGAACTACACTGGCGTGCGTGGTGAAGCGGGTCCTCTTGGCGTCTCCTCGCGGCTATTGCGCCGGCGTCGAGCGCGCCGTCGACACGGTCGAGAAGCTGCTCGACCTGCACGGCCCGCCCGTCTACGTGCGCAAGCAGATCGTCCACAACGCGCACGTCGTCCGCGACCTCGAGGCCCGCGGCGCGATCTTCGTCGACGACGAGCGAGACGTTCCCGAAGGCCACCGCGTGGTCCTTTCGGCCCACGGCGTCGCGCCGTCGGTCTACGAGAACGCGAACGCGCGGAGGCTCGTCACCACCGACGCGACCTGCCCGCTCGTGACCAAGGTTCACGTCCAGGCCCGGCGCTACGCCGCCGACGGCTACACGGTCCTGCTGATCGGCCACGCAGGCCACGAGGAGGTCGTCGGAACGATGGGCGAGGCGCCGGAGTCGACGATCCTCGTGGAATCGGTCGAGGACGCCGAGGCGCTGGAGCTCCCCGCCGACGCAAGGGTCGCCTACATCACGCAGACCACGCTTTCCGTCGACGAGACCGGCGAGATCATCACCGCGCTCCGCCGCCGCTTCCCCGAGATCTACGCGCCGAAGAAGGAGGACATCTGCTACGCGACCTCCAACCGGCAGTGGGCCGTGAAGGACCTGCTCGGCGAGGTCGACCTCCTGCTCGTGATCGGGTCGCGGAACTCGTCCAACTCGAACAGGCTCGTCGAGGTCGCGCGTGCCAACGGCGTTCCGGCTCACCTGATCGACGACGAGACCGACATCGACGTGGCCTGGCTGGACGAGGCCGAAACGGTCGGGCTGACCTCGGGCGCCTCCGCTCCCGAGAAGCTCGTCGAGCGGGTCTGCGACTGGTTCCGCGCGCGCGGCGTGGACGACATCTCCGCGACCAGGGTCGTGGACGAGGACGTCGAGTTCCGGCTCCCGGTGGAGCTCCGCCGCGAGCTCGCGCTGGCCGAGAGCCAGTAGCGCTCAGGCGCCGAGGTTCTTCGAGAAGAACTCGAGCGCGGTCCGCGTCTTCGTCTGCTGCTCGCTCTCCAGGTCGATGCCGCGCGAAGAGAGAAAGGCCCGCGTCTCCGCGGCGACCTGGAACGCCTCCGACGGTTCGCACTTCGTCGACAGCTCGAGGATCCGCGAGCCGTCCGGGTAGAACCACGCCTCGCCCACGAGCTGCCGGTCGAAGCCGTGCGGGGATTGCTTCAGCTTGAGGACGAGGATCGGGCCGAGGATCGAGAGATCGTCGAGGCCGATTCCCTCGGGCGCATGCTCGGAGAAGAGCGCCCGCTGCTCCTTCGAGAAGAGCTTGCGAAGCGGAAGCTTGCCCAGCACCGCCTTCTGCACCTCTCCGCTCTTGGGAACGCCCTTCAGCGACCCGGAGCAGACGAACCCCTCCGGCGAGGCGTCCACCTCGACCCCGAAGTCCGGCGAGCGCCGGAGTGACTTCGGCAGCTCGGAGGGCACGACGGGGCGGAGCTTCACGACGGTGTCGTCGCCCTTCTTCTGCGATCTCCGTGCGCGCACGACGAGTCCCTGTTTGTCGAGATCGAGGCCGGGCGTGTCGAAGAAGAACACCTGGCGGATCTGCGCCTGCAGAGGATCGACCTCGAGGGCGCGGAGCGTCGAGCTCTGGTCGGCGTCGGGCACGGTCAGCTTCAGCTCGACGCTGTCGGCTTCCTGGATGAGGCCGACGAGCTCCTGGAGCTGCTCGTCGGAGAACGCAGCACGGGTGTCAGTTGTCGTCGCCATCAGCCCTTCGCGCTCATCACGGCGATCATGTCACCTCGCGGTAGCGAAAGCACCCGACGGCGTGGTCGTTGACGAGGCCGCACGCCTGCATGAACGCGTAGCAGACGGTCGGCCCGACGAACCGGAAGCCGCGCTTCTTCAGGTCCTTGCTCATCGCCTTCGACTCCGCGGTCTCGGCCGGAATGTCGCCGAGCTTCTTCCAGCGGTTCACGAGCGGCTCGCCCCCGACGAAGCTCCAGAGCAGGCCGTCTAGATCGTCGAGCTCGAGGATTCGCTGCGCGTTGTTGATGGTCGACTCGACCTTGAGCCGGTTGCGCACGATGCCCGGGTCGGCGAGCAGCCGCTCGACGTCGCGCTTCCCGAACCGAGCGACCTTCTCCGCGTCGAAATTCGCGAACGCCTTCCGATACCCCTCGCGCTTGCGCAGGATCGTCAGCCACGAGAGCCCGGCCTGCGCGCCCTCGAGCGTCAGCATCTCGAACAGGTGACGCTCGTCGTGCGAGGGGACGCCCCACTCCTCGTCGTGGTAGGCGACGTACTCGGGGATCCCCTCGGGAACCCACTCGCAGCGCTTCATGCCTTCGCGATCTCGGGCTCTCCGCTGCCGCCGTCGGTGCGGATCTCGACCGCCAGCACCTCGTCCTTGATCCAGTCCGCGTGCTCCAGGAGGTCGGAGGCCGACTGCGGCAGCGTGACCACGATCCGGTCGGTCAGCTCGAGCCCGGCTTCCTTGCGCATGGCGTTCAGCTCGTGGATCAGGTCGAGGACGCGCTTCTCGACCTCGAGCTCGGCGTCGAGCATCGTGTCGAGCGCGACCGTGAGCCCGTCGCCGTGCGCGACCGCCCACCCCTCGCGCCCGACGCGCTCGACGAGCACCTCGTTCTCCGAGAGATCGTGGCCCGCCACGCGGAAGCCGCCGTTCACCTGCTCGAAGTCCCCGGCTTCGAGGGCGGCCCGCACCGCGCCGAGCTCCTTGCCGAGCTTCGGCCCGAGCACCGGCAGGTTCGGCTTGACCCGCAGCTCGGTCGCCTCGACCTCGCCGAACTCGACCTCCTTCACGCGCAGCTCCTCGCGGATCTCGTCCTCGTGCTGCCTCGACAGCTCCGCGCCCTGCACGACGAGCCGACGCAGCGGCTGGCGCAGAGGCAGCTGCGAGGTCGCGCGCGCCTGGCGGCCCAGGTCGACGACCCGCCGCGTCTCGGCCACCTCGGCCAGGAGCTGCTCGTCGCGCTCGCCGGCCACCGGCCAGGGCATGAGGAAGATCGACTCGGGCGCGTCGTCCGGCCTCAGCACCCGCCACAGGTGCTCGGCGAGGAACGGCATCACCGGGCGCGATCACGACGAGCGACCTCAGCAGCGCGGTCCGCAGCGTCTCGAGCGCGGCGGCGTCGCCGTCCCAGAAGCGCCGCCGCGACCGCCGGATGTACCAGTTCGAGAGATCGTCCACGAACGACTCGTACGACGCGATCACGTCAGGCGTCCGGAACCGCTCGTACGCGTCCGTCATCTCGGCCACGACCTGCTCGGTGCGCGAGAGGAGCCAGTGGTCGAGCGGCTCGAGCTCCGCGCCCTCGCTCTCCGGCGAGACGTTGGCGTAGTCGACGAAGAACTTGACCGAGTTCCAGAGCGTCAGCAGCCGGCGCTTGACCTCGCGTGCAGGCCCGTAGCCGAACTTGATGTTCTGGCCCGGGTTCGGCCTCGCAGAACTGCCAGCGCATGACGTCCGCGCCCATCGAGTCGAGCGCCTCGTCGGAGGCGATGGCGTTGCCCCAGGAGCGGTGCATCTCGCGCCCGTGCTCGTCGAGGAGCTTCTCGTACGTGAGGACGGCCTTGTACGGCGACTTGCCCACGAGCGTCATCGACATGAACGAGATCGAGTAGAACCAGAGCCGGATCTGCTCCCGCATCTCCGAGATCCAGTCCGCCGGGAACCACTGCTCCCAGTAGGCGTGGTCCGGGCAGGTCCGCTCCGGACAAGCCCTCGGCCGCCCCGGTCGCGTAGCCGTGCTCGATCCACTCCGGGTTGTTCCAGCCGAGCGTCGAGAACGGGACGATGCCCGCGTCGAGCCAGGCGTCGCCGACCTCCGGGATCCGATGGACGTCCTTCCCGCACGCGGCGCACGCGATCGGCACCTCGTCGATCCAGGGCCGGTGCAGCTCCTGGAGCTGGTCGACGCCCGCCGTCGCACGCTCCACGAGCTCGTCACGCGAGCCGACGACGTTCAGCTCGCCGCAGTCGCACGGATAGAAGGGCAGCGGCAGCCCGAAGTAGCGCTTCCGGGAGATGTTCCAGTCGCCCATGTTCCGGAGCCAGTCGTCCATCCGCTTCGAGTAGAAGTCGGGCGTCCACTGGACGGTCGCGTTCGCGTCGAGCATCGGCTGCCGGATCTCGTCGCAGGCGATGAACCAGTCGTCGACGACGCGGAAGACGAGCGGCGTCCCGCAGCGCCAGCAGGTCGGGTAGCGGTGCGTGATCACGCCCGAGTCGACGAGCAGCTCGCGCCGCCGGAGGTCCTCGATGATCACGTCGGCGGCCTCGTCCGAGGCGAGGCCCTCGGCCGGCCCGAACCCCGGCAGCATCCGCCCCGACTCGTCGATCGGGACGAGCACGTCCAGCCCGTGGACGCGTGAGAGATCGAAGTCCTCCGCGCCCGCGCCCGGCGCGATGTGGACGATCCCGGTGCCCTCGTCGAGCACGACCTCGTCCCACGGGATCACGCGATGGACGATCCCCTGCTGCGCAGGCGCGTCGTCGAACGGTCCCGCGTACTCGAGGCCGACGAGCTCCTCGCCCTTGACCTTGCGGTCGTAGTCCTCACCGTCCTGCGCCAGGCGCCACTGGCCGCTCGCGCAGCCCGTATTCGGCGTCGGGCCGGACAGCCGCGGCCACGTTGGCAGGCAGCGTCCACGGCGTCGTCGTCCAGACGACGAGCGCCTCGTCCTCCCGCTCCTTCAGCGGGAAGCGCACGAAGAGCGAGGGATGCTCGAGCTCCTTGTACTCGCCGGCGAAGAGCTCGTGCTGCGAGATCGAGGTCCCGCAGCGCGGGCACCACTCGGTCGCCCGGTGGCCCGTGTAGAGCCAGCCGCGCTCGTGGACGGCCTTCAGGAAGCCCCAGATGTACGAGATGTTCGTGTCCGAGAACGTGTGGTAGTCGTTGTCCCAGTCCATCCACATGCCGAGGCGCTTGGACTGCTCGGTGATCACCTCCGAGTACTCGGCGACGCGCTCCTTGCAGCGGGCCGCGAACTCGGCGAGCCCGTACTCCTCGATGTCGCGCTTCGAGTTCAGGCCGAGTGACTTCTCGACCTCGACCTCGACCCAGAGGCCCTGGCAGTCGAACCCGTTCTGGTAGCGCTGGTCGAACCCGCGCAGCGCCTTGTAGCGCTGGAAGACGTCCTTCAGCGTGCGGCCCCAGGCGTGGTGGACGCCCATCGGGTTGTTGGCGGTGATCGGCCCGTCGATGAAGCTCCAGCGCTCGCCGCCTCGGTTCTGGTCGCGGAGCTTTTCGAAGGTACCCTTCTCGTCCCACCAGGCCAGGATCTCCCGCTCGAGCGCGGAGTGATCCGGGACCGACGGGAGCGAGGGGAACGTCTGGGCCATCGTGTTCGATTCTACGGTCGCCCGGGAACAGCACGACCAGCGCGAGCGTTAGAGAAGACAACGAGTCTGAAAGGAACTTTGGAATGGCAGATGCAGTGACCACGACGACGTTCGAGCAGGAAGTGCTCCAGTCCGACACGCCCGTCCTCGTCGACTTCTGGGCGGAGTGGTGCGGGCCGTGCCACGCGGTCTCGCCGATCCTCGACCGGATCGCCGAGGAGCGCGCCGGCGAGCTCAAGCTCGTCAAGATCAACATCGACGAGGAGCCCGACATCGCCGAGCGCTACGGCATCGCGTCGATCCCGACGATGGTGCTCTTCGAGAAGGGCGAGCCTGCGGCTGCGGCTATCGGAGCACAGCCAAAGGGAGCCATCGAGACGCAACTTGGTCTCGCGCCCGCAGAGACCAACGGCTCCTCAGCCAGCTAGCTAGCCGCCTCCTTCGGCCTCTTCCTTCTCCGGGCAGGGGCATCGGCGACACCGCTCGCTTCGTCGGCTCGTCGACGAGGCTCAGCACGCGCATCCCGTGCGTGAACACGATCGCGCCTCCGAGCCAGCCGCCGAGCGTCAGCAGGCCGAACCCGACGAGCGTCAGGATCAGCGACCCGGCGCTGATCGAGCCGTCGACGTAGCTCGAGTGCCCGGCTCCGGCCGTGATCGCGAAGACGACCGTGGCGGAGAGCATCGCGCTCAGGTGGAGCGTCGCCGTCCGCCAGAGCGGCGTGCCGGTCTCGATGTCGAGCCAGTCGATGAAGCCGGTGAGCGCGGTCGGGAGCGTGACGACGAGGCCGGCGATCAGCCCGATCCACCAGGCCGTGGCCGTGTTGTGCTCGCTGACTCCGAGACGCGACAGCACCGCCATCACCGTCGCGAAGGTGTACGCACCGACCGTGACGTCCGTGAGGGGCGGGTGGAGCGGGTGCCCCGCCGGGCCCTTCAGGAAGAACTTCATGGCTACCTCCTGGCGTCGACTCCGTCCAGCAGAGTCCAGTTACCCCGCAGAGCGGCCTCGGCAACCTCGACGAGGCGGTCGTCGTCCGGACCGTCGGTGAGCTCGCGCCGCGACTCGGCGGCGTGCTCGTGGTCGAGCTCGGTGTGAAGCGCGAAGTAGGAGGCGCCCGGCTCGTCGGTCGCGACGCCGTAGTGCTCGGCGAGGCCGTCGAGCTTCGTCCTGCGAGACGTCCGGCTGCCCGGCCTCGATCGCGTAGAGGACGGCGAGAGCCTCGCGGCGGTTTCCCGGAGCGGTCCAGGCGGTCACGCAGGTGGTCGTCTCGGGGCTCGGGTCGCGCGTCGTGTCGGCGCCGAAGGCCGCAGCGAAGTCGTCCCACAGGTCGATGTGCGCCGCTTCCTCGCGCGCGTGCTCCTCGTTGCCGGCCTTCGCGGCCGTGTCGGCCAGCGCGACGACTGCGTGCCGGTACTCGCCGGCGTAGTGCGCGAGCTCGTCGCGGCTCAGCTCGCCGCAGCTCCAGCGCTTGTAGAAGGGATGCTCGAGGACGTTCCAGCGCGCACGCGCGGCGTCGATTCTCTCGATCAGGCTCAAGGGGGTCTCCTTTGTCGAGGACGAACAGCGATGCTAACGGGGTGAGCGGCTTCCTCGTGATCAACCCGCGGTCGGGCCCGGGCGACTCGGCCGATGAGCTGCGGGCGGCGGCGGAACGGATGGGAGTCGAGACGCACCTCCTCGGCGAGGGCGAGGATCCGGGCGCGGTCGCGCGGAAGGCGCCGGAAGGGCCGCTCGGGATCGCGGGCGGCGACGGCTCGCTGGCGGCGGTCGCCGAGGTCGCGCTCGAACGCGGCAGCCCCTTCGTCGTCGTCCCGTCCGGCACCCTCAACCACTTCGCGCGCGACCTGGGCCTCGATCGCGACGAGCCAGAAGGCGGCGCTGCGGGCGTTCTCCGGCCGCGAGATTCGCGTCGACGTCGGCCGCGTCAACGACCGGCTCTTCCTGAACAACGTCTCGCTGGGGCTCTACGCGCGGCTCGTTCACGAAGAGGACGAGGACGTCTCGTTCGCTCGGCTGAGGGCCCTGTGGATGCTGCTCCGGCAGCCTCGCGGGCTCGGCGTCACGGTCGACGGGACGCCTGCACACGCACGCGTGCTCGTCGTCTCGAACAACGCGTACAAGCTGCACGTGCTCTCGATCGGAGAGCGCGAACGCATCGACGAGGGGCGGCTCCACCTCTATCTCGCGCACGGATTCCTACCGACCTCCTGGGAGGAGCGTTCGTGCACGAACCTCGTCGATCGAGGCCCGAAGCGGGAAGTCTGGAGGCGGCGATCGACGGCGAGCCGGAGATGCTCGAGACGCCGCTCGAGTTCCGGATCGAGCCGGCCGCGCTACGTGTGCTGCTGCCGGAGAGCTGAGAGCACCTCACGTGTGTGCGGGAACGCGAGATCGTCCTCGGACACCTCGTCCGGCGCGAGCCAGCGGAGCTCGGCCACGTCGTCGGCGGGCTCCGGCGTGCCCGAGACGATGCGCGCCGTCCAGTACAGATTGAGCGTCGTCGCGGCGGAGCCGTCGCCGCCGTACTTGTCGAGCCAGACGCCGAGGAAGTCGAGCGGCTCGATCTCGACGCCGGCCTCCTCCTGCAGCTCCCGCCTCAGGCAGTCGAGCGGATGCTCCTCCTCCTCGAGGAACCCGCCCGGGAAGTCCCACTTGCCCTTCTCCGGCTCGATCGCGCGCCGCGAGAGCATCACGCGCCCTTCGCCGTCGAGACACGCCGCGCTCGCGGTCGGCTTCGAGCTCGCGTACGCCTTGAACCCGCACTCGGAGCATTCGACCTGGCCGCCCTCCGGTTCGACGGCTGCTCCGCAGCGCGGACAGTGCTTCCACTGATCGAGCTCCCCCACCGTCGGCAAGAATAGGCCCGTGCCGCGTTTCGCGACCGCAACCGTGACCGAGCTGGCCCGCGTCGGGCTCTTCCAGGAGCTGCCCGGCGAGGTGCTCACGAAGCTCGCCCAGAACATGCGCCGCTCGGAGGTCGCTCCCGGCGACCCGATCGTGCTCGAGGGCGAGGAGGGCGACGACTTCTACGTGATCCTGCGCGGACTGGTCGCGGTCTCGAACCAGGGCGGCCTCGGGCCGCGGCGGCTGCTCCGGCCGGGCTCCTACTTCGGCGAGGTCGCGCTTGCGATGGACATCCCGCGCACCGCATCCGTGACGGCGCTCGTTGCTACGACTCTCGCCAGCTGCGACAAGAAGACGTTCGACGAGTACGTGCGTCCCTTGTTCGCGGACGACGATTCGCCCTCGTAAGGGCTTAGGGATTCGAGGCCCGACGCCGAAACAGACAGCGGGTACCCCCGATGTCCACCGCGCGCAAGATTCCCGTCCACCGAGGCCGCTTCGGGCCCGCCGAGGCCGAACGGCTGCTCTGGCGTGCCGGCTTCGGGCCGCGCCCCGGTGATGCGGCGAAGCTCGCGAAGAAGGGCCTCAGCGGCGCCGTCCACTCGCTGACGCATCCGGGCCGCGACCGCCTGGTCGGCCCGAAGCCCGTCGACGAGGACCACCACCCGATCGCGCCGCTCGACGCGTGGGGCCACGACCACCTCTGGTGGCTCGACCGCATGGTGCGCTCGAACCGGCCGCTCGTCGAGCGCATGACCCTCGTCTGGCACGACTGGTTCGCGACCTCGAACGCAGGGCGTCGGCTCGCAGCGCCTGATGCTCAAGCAAAACCAGCTCTTCCGCAGCCACGGCCTGGGATCGTTCGAGCAGCTCCTGATCTCGGTGACGAAAGACCCGGCGATGCTCCTCTGGCTGAACGGGACGGAGAACGAGAAGGACGCGCCGAACGAGAACTACGGCCGCGAGATGATGGAGCTCTTCACGCTCGGCGCGAGCCGCGGCTACTCGGAGCGCGACGTCCGCGAGCAGGCGCGGGCGCTGACCGGCTGGCGCAACGACTGGGACGACGACAAGGGCCCGGTCAACTTCCGCTACGACGTGAAGCGCCACGACACCGGCGCGAAGCGCATCTTCGGCAAGCGCGGGCGTTTCACCTGGAGGGATTCGTGCCGGCTCGCGGTGCACCACCCGAAGCACCGTGCGTTCTTCGTCGAGAAACTCTGGAGCTACTTCATCCCCACGAAGCCGCCCGCGCCCACCGACCGTGCGCTGCAGGCGCTCTACGTGCGTCGCGGCTTCCAGGTCCGCCCGGTCGTCGAGGCGATCCTCAAGCACCCGCTCCTCTACGACGGGCCGCGGATGGTCAAGCCGCCGGCCGTCTACGTGGCGGGGATGCTCCGGGCGCGCAAGCGCGGGATCGACACCGAGGCCTGGACCTGGCTCTCGAACCAGGCGGGCCAGCAGCTCTTCTATCCGCCGAACGTGGCCGGCTGGGACGACGGCCGCTGGCTCGACACGGCCTCGTTCCTCGCGCGCTGGAACCTCGCGGGGCGGGTCGTTCGCCCGTACGTCCTCAAGACCGACGACAAGGCGCCGCTCGACGCGGACAAGCTCCTCGCGCGCGCCCTCGACTTCTGGGGCGGCCCGCGCCTGACACCGCCCACGCATCGCGCGCTGAAGACCTTCGCCGTGCACGCGATCGGCGACGCCGACCGCAAGTGGAAGAAGGAGCAGTACCCGCCGCTGATCGAGAACGCGCTCCGCCACCTGATCGCGGTCTCCCCGGACATGCAGACGTCATGAGGAACTGCGGCTGCAACGAGTTCTCGCGCTCCTCGCTCCTGCGAAAGGCAGTCGCGCAGGCCGGGGAAGGCCTGCCCGCGATCGAGCCGGGCATGCCGATGCCCGCCGGCACGGGCCTCGACCGGCGGAGCTTCCTCGCCCGCTCGGTCGGTCTCGCGGTGGCGGTCTACGGCGCCACCGCCCTTTCGCCGCGCGCGCTCGACCACGGCATCGCTCAGGCGCTCGCCGCGGGGCCGCCGGACACGGTGCTCGTCTCGGTCTTCCTGGACGGCGGCGCCGACTCCCTGTCCGTCCTCTTCCCGCACGGCGACCCGGAGTACAGGCGGCTGCGCCCCAAGCTGGCGCTGCCGGACTCGGGCCTCGTCTTCCCGGAGGACACGCGCCTGCGCTGGCATCCGTCCGCCCAGGCGTTCCACACGCTCCACTCCGAGGGAAAGCTCTCGGTGCTCCCGGCCATCGGCTACACGAACGCCGACCAGTCCCACTTCACGTCGCGGCACTACTGGGAGGTCGGGAACACCGATCCGCGCCTGCAGACCGGTTGGCTCGGGCGCTACCTCGACCACGTCGGGAGCGCGGACAACCCGCTCCAGGGCGTGAGCCTCGACGGCGACCTCTCCCCCTCGCTCGCCACGGCCAGCAAGCCGGTCGCGGCACTCAGCGGCCCGAGCGACTACTCGTTCTGGTCGCCGGGCGTCTACGGCAAGGTCGAGGAGCGGATGCTCGACGCGATCGGCGCGCTCGGCTCGGCCCGCGGCCACGACACTGCGCTGCGCACGGCGCGCGAGGTCACCTTCCAGTCGCACCGCCTGCGCCAGCAGCTCGCGCCCTTCGGCGGCGACTTCACCCCGCCCGTCCCGTATCCCGACTCCGACAACGGCTTTCCCAAGCAGCTCTCCGGCCTCGCCGCGATGCTCGGAGCGGGGCTACCTCTCCATTGCGTTGCGCTCAGCGCGAACGGCGGGTACGACACGCATTCCGACCAGGCCCAGGATCTCGCGGACAACCTCGACCTCGCGAGCAAGTCGCTCCTCGCGTTCCAGCGCGACCTCGAGGCGCGCGGCCTCGCGGATCGCGTGCTGACGCTCGTCTGGTCCGAGTTCGGCCGCCGAGCGGAGGAGAACGGCTCCGACGGAACCGACCACGGAGCAGCCGGGCTCGGGCTCCTCATGGGCTCGCGGGTGCGCGGGACGATGATCGGCGAGTTCCCCGGGCTGAGAACCGGCCTCGACGACGACGGGAACCTCAAGGCGACGGTCGACTACCGGACGATCTACTCCTCGGTGCTCGAGCAGTGGCTGCACACCGACGCGGCCGCCGTCATCCCGAAGGCTGCCTCCTACGGACGGGTGCCGCTCCTGCGATGAAACGTCTCGCCCTCCTGCTCGTCCTCGCCGGAGCCGCCGGTGCGCTGCCCGCTCAGGCCGCGGCGCCGCTTGGGACGGGTACAGGTCGTGGCGGTCGAGTTCCACTACCGCCTCTCGCGCGTCACCGTCCCCGCGGGCCAGGTCCGCATCGAGCTCGCCAACTTCGGCCAGGACGAGCACAACCTGACGCTGCGCAAGGTCGGGACGACGAAGGTCTACTCGGTCCCGAGCGCGCTTCCCGGCCGGCGGGAGACCGCGACGCTCAGGCTCAAGCCGGGCCTCTACGTCCTCAAGTGCACGATGGCCGACCACGCGCTGCTCGGCATGAAGGCCCGCCTCCGCGTCCGGCCCCGGACCTAGGTCTCCGGCTTCACCTCGATCTCGCCGCGGCGCGCGATCGGGCGCCAGTGCAGGCGGCTGCCCTGGATCGCGGTCAGCACCGACTCGACCACGACGAGGTACATGAGCTGGCGGTAGACGAACTGCTGGAGCGGCATCGCCCACAGCACGCGCGGCGACTCGCGGTCGAGCCGGAACGCGTACCAGCCGAGCAGGAGCTGCAGGCCGGTGAAGCTGATCCAGAAGCCGAGAATGGTCCAGGGGTCGAGGAAGAGGATGCCGTAGATCGAGAAGAGGTCGATCAGCGGCGCGAACAGCGGCAGCGCGATCTGGAAGAGGACGAGGTACGGAAGGCCGCGGCGGCCGATCGCGTGCTCGTCCGGACGCCGGAATGCGGCGCGGTGCTTCCAGACGGACTGCAGCGTCCCGTAGCACCAGCGGTAGCGCTGGCGCCAGAGCCCGCGGAGCGTCGCGGGCGCCTCGGTCCAGCCGCGCGCGTTCTCCTCGTAGACGACGCGCCAGCCGGCACGGCCGACCGCGAGCGTCAGGTCCGTGTCCTCGGCGAGCGTCGTCCCGGAGACGCCGCCGACCTCGACGAGCGCCTCGCGCCGGAACGCTCCGATCGCCCCGGGCACCGTCGGCATGCACTGCAGGACGTCGTAGAGCCGGCGGTCGAGGTTGAAGCCCATCACGTACTCGATGTGCTGCCAGCGCCCGAGGAGCCGGCGGCGGTTGCCGACCTTCGTGTTGCCGGAGACGGCTCCGACGTCCGTCTCGCGGAAGGGCTGGACGAGCTCGCGCAGCGTGCCGGGCTCGAAGACGGTGTCCGCGTCGACCATGACGACGATGTCGTGCCGCGCCTCCTCGATCCCGTGGTTCAGCGCGGCGGGCTTGCCCGCGTTCTCCTGGCGCAGGACGCGCGTTCGGGGCAGGTCGAGACGCTCGACGAGGTCGCCCGTGCCGTCGGTGGAGCCGTCGTCGACGACGAGCACCTCGAGCTCGGGGTAGTCGCTCGTGTCGAGCGAGCGCACCGAGCGCTCGATGTTCACCGCCTCGTTGAAGGCCGGGACGATGACGGAGACGGCAGGCGTGAAGCCTTCTTCGCGTGGCGCGGCCGCGGACGGTCCTGACGTGACGGCGCGCGAACGTGAGCAGCAGGAAGACGCGGGCGACGAAGAGCACGGCGACCAGGACCAGCAGCCAGGCGAGGATCGTCGTCGTCCAGCGGGAGATCGCCGAGGGTCGTGATCAGGATCCGCCCGCGCGTCCGATCCCAGCCGCCCACCGGGACCTCCGCCTGGTCGCGCGAAAGGCCGGCCAGCTGCGACACGGTCACGAAGCGGAAGCCCCGAGCGCGGAGTTGCGGAACGAGCCGCTCGATCGCCCGCACGGTCTGCGAGCGGTCGCCGCCTCCGTCGTGGAGCAGGACGATGCCTCCACGCGTCCCCTGCGGCGTGGCCGAGGCGACGATCTCCTGGACTCCGGGCCGGCGCCAGTCCTCACCGTCGAGGTCGGCGAGCACGACGTCGTAGCCCCGGCGCGCGATCGCCTCGATCGTGCGTGCCTGGCGCGCGTTGGCCGAAGCTGGAACGGAGGAGTAGGGCGGCCGGAAGAGCCGCGGGCGGATGCCCACCGTCCCGGCCAGCGCGTTGTCCGTGAGCCCGATCTGGAGCCGCTGCTCCCAGCCGGGGAGCGCGGCGACGTCGCCGTGCGTGAACGTGTGGTTGCCGAGCTCGAAGCCCTCGCGATGCAGCCGCCGGACGACGTCTGGGTGGCGCACGACCTCGCTGCCGACGACGAAGAACGTCGCCGGCACATGGAGTCGGGTCAGCGCTTCTGCGATGCGCGGCGTCCAGCGCGCGCTCGGGCCGTCGTCGAACGTGAGCGCGATCCGCTTGCCGGGATCGGACGTCGCGCGACTGGAGCCGGCCGTCGCTCCACGCGAGGATCGGCCCCTGGCCGGAGAGCGGGCCTCCGTTGCTGGGAGCGGGCGTCGCGCTGCGACCGGTCGTCCTCGTCGACAGGCCCTGGGCACCGAGCAGGACGAGCAGGGTCGCGAGCAGCAGGCCGAGGACGAGCCAGCGGGAAAACGGCCCGCCGCGAGGTGGTCAAATCAGCCCTTCTTCGGCGGCGGTGGCGGCGGGTCGAGAGCCTTCCTCACCTGGCCGGGCGGGGCGGGAGGCGGTGCGGCCGGCGGGGTCTGGCCGACGCGGCGGCCGTGGCTCGGCGGCGGCGGCGGGTGGCCGTCGCCTTGCGGACCTGGCCCGGAGGAGCCTCGTTGTCTCTCCGCGCCCAGCCTCGCGTTCGCTGAGCCGGGTTCACGGCTGCGACCGGCGGAGGCGGAGCCGGCTGGGTCGCCGCGCCCCGAGAGATCGTCTTCTCTCGCGGCCACGCTCTTCCGCGCGCCGGCCTTGGCCGCAGCCTGTCGATTCGAAGTCCGCGAGACCTCGATCGCCGCTGCCGCGGTCTTCACCGAGAGGAGTGCGCGAGCGGTTTCGCGGGCGGCGGCGGCGGGCGCATCCCGAGCGGCGCGACGGGCGACTCGGCGCGCGAGCCCTTCACGAGCGAGATCCCCGGCAGGCTGCCGAAGCCGAGCATCCCGATCCCGAGACCGACGATCCAGAGACCGGCCAGAACCGACGCCACGAGGGCAGCGCGGCCGAGCCGGCGGGCACGACGGCCGTCGCCGGCGACGAAGATCGCCTCGTCATGCGGCTGCATGCGAAGGGTCGGCTTTTCGAGTGTCGCCACAGATGCTCCCTGAGGTTGCATGCCCATGAAAACACGCTCACGACACCGGGATCACGCGAATTTTGCAGCTTCTTTACGTTTGCGCGCGCACGACCGCGTCACTGAGCGGAGGCCATGCCTCCTTCGCCCAGTCGCCGAACTGGAGATCCGTCAGCACGCCGAGTGCGAGGCTCCGCTCCGGGTCGACCCAGACGAACGTCCCGCTCCCGCCCCAGTGGCCGAAGGTGCGAGGCGAGGTCAGCGTCCCGGAGAAGTGCGGCTGCTTGCCGTCCTTGAGCTCGAAGCCGAGCCCCCAGTCGTTGGGGTCGAAGCGGCCCAGGTCGGGGATCACGCCGGCGAGGCCCGGGAACTGGACGCTCGTCGCCTCGGCGAAGGTCTCGGACGCGATCAGCGTCGGAGCGAGCAGTTCGCGCATCAGCTTCACGAGGTCGTCGAGCGATCCCTTCAGGCCCGCACCCGCCGAGCCGCGGAGCGCCGCCTCCATCCCGAGCGGGTCGAGGACCGCCTGGCGCAGATACTCCTCGAAGGGCATCTCCGCGTTCTCGGAGATCTTCTCCGCGAGGGCTTCGAACCCGGCATTCGAGTAGATCCGTCTCGCGCCCGGCTTCGAGATCGGCGGGCCCGGGTCGAAGGGAAGCCCGGACGCATGGGAGAGGAGATGCCGAACGGTCGAGCCGGGCGGCCCGGCCGGCTCGTCGAGGTCGATCGTGCCCTCCTCGGCCGCGACGAGAGCGGCCAGCGCGACGACCGGCTTCGTGACGGAGGCCCAGCCGTAGACCCGCTGCGGAGTCGCCGCGGCGGCCGAGCTCCCCCTCGGTGGAGAGCGCTGCGACGGAGACGTTCTCGGCCGGCCAGGCGTCGGTGGATTGAAGGGCGTCCAGAGCGTCGATACTAGGGACGATGAAGCAGATCTATCCGTCGAGCATCACGGCCGGGTTCGCCGAAGGCGGGAGCGTCCTCGAGCACGCGTTCGGAAAGACCGACCAGTACACGCTCGGCGTGGAGGAGGAGTACATGCTCCTCGACTCCGAGTCGTTCGATCTCGTGCAGCACATCGACACGTTCCTGGCCGCGGTCGCCGGCCACGAGCTCGAGGCGCAGATGAAGGCCGAGCTGATGCAGTCGGTGCTGGAGATCGCGACGCCGGTGTGCGACACGGCGGCGGACGTCGACCGCGAGCTGCGCAAGCTCCGCGAGTACGTCGCGTCGGTCGCGAGCCAGAAGTCGCTGCGCGTCGGGTCGGCGGGGACGCATCCGTTCAGCCTCTTCGAGGCCCAGCGGATCACGGCCCGCGACCGGTACCGCGCGCTCGTCGACCAGATGCAGTACGTGGCCCGCCGCGAGCTCATCTTCGGGCTGCACATCCATGTGGCGGTCGACGACGCGGAGAAGGCGATCCAGGTCGTGAACGGGCTCCTCGTCGAGCTGCCGATCCTGCTCGCGCTGTCTGCGAGCTCGCCCTTCTGGCGCGGCGAGGCGACCGGGCTCGCGTCGACCCGGCAGATGGTCTTCGCCGCGTTCCCGCGCTCGGGGCCGCCGCCCCGCTTCCGCGACTACGCGGACTACGCGGAGGTCGTCGGGCAGCTCGAGAAGACCGGCTGCATCGCGGACTACACGCACATCTGGTGGGACATCCGCCCGCACCCGCGCCTGGGGACGGTCGAGATCCGGATCTGCGACGCGGTCACGCGCGTCGAGCACGCCGTCGCGCTGGCCGCCTACTGCCAGGCCCTGGTCAAGCTCTACTGCGAGCGCTTCGACCGCGGCGAAGAAATCCGCTCGTTCCACCGGATCCTGACGAGCGAGAACAAGTGGCTCGCGGCCCGCTACGGGCTCGAGGCGCCGCTGATGGACCTCGAGACCGAATCGCGGAACCGGCTCCCGGTGGCGCAGCTCGTGCGCCGCCGGCTGAAGCAGATCGAGCCGCACGCGCGGGAGCTCGGCTCGTCGGACGCGCTCGACGGGATCCGCGACATCCTCTCCAACGGCAACGGCGCGGACCGCCAGCTCCGCGTCTACAACGCGAACCGCGACATCGCCGAGGTCGTGCGCGCGATCGCCGATGCGACCGAGGCTGCGGCCGTAGCCGCCTGACGGACCCCGGGCGGCGCGGTCCGCGTATGGACCTCGTGCCCGACTCACGCTCGTATAGTCAGCGCGCCATGCTGGGCCCCGGTCGGCAGGAGCGTTCCTGGATTCGGGGCGCTCAGGGAGGATCAGCCTCGGACCTCGAGGCGCTCTTCAAGGAGCACTGGCCCCGCGCCCACAGGGCCGCCTACCTCGTCGTCCAGGACGGCGCCGCCGCGGAGGACATCGCCCAGGAGGCGTTCCTGTCCGCGATCCGCAATCTCGACCGGTTCGACCGGCGGCGTCCGTTCGGGCCATGGCTGCACCGGATCGTCGTCAACCGGGCGATCGACTGGGCGCGGGCGAGGTCGCTGCGCCGGGAGATCTCGGAGGCTCCAGGCTCGGAGGACTTCGACACGGGCGACCTGGGAACGTTCTCGGACGGGGTCGCGGCCGGCCTCGCGTCGCTCGGGCCGGAGCAGCGCGCCGTGATCGTGCTCCGCTACCTGCTCGAGTACACGCCGGCGGAGATCTCCGAGCTGCTCGACCTTCCTCGCGGGACGGTCAACTCCCGGCTGCGGCGCGGGCTCGACCGGCTCGAGACGATCCTCGACAGGGAGCAGCGGTGAGCGAGGACCTTCGCCGGGCGCTGCAGCGGATCCAGGGGCCGGACGAGCTCGAAGCCGAGCGCCGCGCCTGGGCGATGGTCCGGTCGTCCTACGTCGAGCGCGAGCCGCTCTCCTGGCAGCGGCGCAACCGCCGGCCCTTGCTGCTGGTCGCCGCCGTGCTCGTCGTGCTGCTCCTGGCGCTGCTCTCGTCTCCGGGGCGTGCGCTCGTCGGAGACGTTCACGACGCCGTCACGAGCGACGAGCCCACGGCGCCGAAACCGGTCCTGACCGCGCTCCCCGCACGCGGCCAGCTGCTCGTCAACTCCAGCACCGGCCCGTGGATCGTCCAGGTCGACGGCTCGATGCGAAAGCTCGGCCCGTGGTGGGAGGGCTCCTGGTCGCCGAACGCGGAGCACGTGGCGGTGACGCGAGCCCACCGGCTGGCCGCGCTGACGCCCGACGGGACGATGAGGTGGTCGCTCGCGCGCAACCGGATCCTGCGCGGCGCGCGCTGGTCGGTCGAGGGGCCGGCCCAGTGCTGCCGCATCGCCTATCTCAACGGCCGCGAGCTGCGCGTCGTCGCGGGCGACGGGACCGGGGACGGGCCGCTGCGAAACGTCGTCGGGGCGACGCCGCCCGCATGGAAGCCGGGATCCATCCGCCAGCTCGCGTTCTCGACAGTGGACGGACGGATCGAGCTGGTCGACGTGGACTCGACGAAGACGATCTGGCGGACGAATCCCGGGCGACGTTCCGACGCAGCTCGCCTGGTCGGAGGACGGCGAGCGCCTGCTCGCGCTCGGAGAGCGGACGCTGCGCGCGTTCGACGCGAACGGGCGCAAGCTGTGGTCGATCGGGCTTCCGGTCGGCCCGTCGGGGGTCGTGTTCGCGCGCAAGAGCCACCGCTTCGTGCTGATCCGCTACTCGCCTGCGACGAGCCGCAGCGACCTCGTGCTCTACCAGGCCGAGGCCGATCCCGGTGAGGCGCGCTTCCTCTACTCCGCGCCGGGCGCCTTCGGCTCGCTCGCCATCTCGCCCAACGGCAACTGGCTCCTGGTCGGCTGGGTCGACGCGAACCAGTGGCTGTTCCTGCGGCTGACGTCCGCGAAGGTCGAGTCGGTCTCGAACATCGTCGAGCAGTTCGGCGGCAAGTCGAGCGCCCCGCTCGCCAGCTCGTTCCCGAAGAGCGTCAGCTGGTGCTGCCCCGCCTCGCCGTAATAGGCTCGGGTCATGCTGGAAGCAGGCTCGAAGGTTCCCGACGCACGCGTCTGGCTCGCTCCGCGCGAGCCGGTCAGCTGCGAGAACCTCGTCGCGGGCCGCTCCGCGCTCTTCGTCTTCTTCCTGTTCGCCTGGTCGTCGACCTGAACGAACGAGCTCCAGCTCCTGCGTGACAGGAGAGCGGAGTTCGAGGAGGCGGGGGTCACGCCGTACCCGATCTCGCGCGATTCCTGCTGGACGCAGACCGCTTGGAGCCAGGCGCTCGACCTCGACGAGCTGCAGTTCCTTTCGGACTGGAACGGCGACGCAGTCCGGGGCTTCGAGGTCGCGCACGAGTTCCGCGGGATGAAGGACGTCGCCGAGCGGACGACCTTCCTGGTCGAGCGCGGCGGTACGGTCCGCCGCGCATGGCGTCACGATCCCGGCGAGGTGCCCGACTTCGACGAGCTGCTCGCGGCAGCGCGGGCGTTGTAGCGCTCGCCTGCGTCCTCTACCTCGGAGCAGGTCTTCTTGCGACATGGCCCGGTGCCAGGCACCTGGACACGTCCTTCATGGCCGAGGGGCGCGCCGGCTTCGGCGAGGCGGCGCCCGGCGACCACCTCCAGACCGGGTACCAGCTCTGGCTCGTCGGCCACCAGCTCGAGCACGGGCGGGCGCCGTGGCGGGACCCCTACAGCTTCCAGCCCGAGGCGAAGCCGCGCTGGAACTTCGCGGGCTGGCCGTTCGGGTTCGTCTACTGGCCGCTCGGGGCGTTCGGCGCCGTGCTCGGCTGGAACGCGTTCGTCCTGTTCGGGTTTCTGGGAGCGGGCGGGCTCACCGCGCTCTGGCTCCGCGAGCTCGGGCTTCCGCGCGGAGCGTCGCTGGCCGGCGGGCTCGCCTTCGCGCTCGCGCCCTACCTGCAGGCGCAGTGGAGCACGGGCCATCTGCTGGCCTGGGTGGCGATGCTGCTGCCGCTGGCGTTGTACGCGGTCGAGCGGGCGCGGAAGGGATCGCTCTGGTGGCTCGTGCTCGCGGGAGCCGCTCTCCTCTCGGTGCCGCTCTCGGGACAGCTGCACCTC
Organism: uncultured Actinomycetes bacterium; assembly: GCA_963790695.1. Lineage (GTDB taxonomy): Bacteria > Actinomycetota > Thermoleophilia > Gaiellales > Gaiellaceae > VAXT01. The sequence continues at coordinate 386,753 of CAWBPX010000002.1, forward strand.
GCGCTGGGGGTGATCCCGTTCTTCGTCCTCTACGCGCTCGTCCGCCTGCCGTGGGCCGCGCTCCTGGCTGTGCCCGCGCTGGGTGCGGGGCTCCTTGCGAACGCGCTCGTCGTCCGGCACACGACCGGCTCACGCAGCCGTTCCTTCCACCAGGTCGAGCACTTCTCGGCGGGTTTGTCGGGCTTCGTCTCGCGCGACAGCGAGCTGGTCGAGCAGATGGTCTACCTCGGCTGGTCGGTGCTCGTGCTCGCGATCGCAGGCTTCGTCGTGCTCCTGCTCCGACGCCGCTGGGGAATGGCCACGGTGCTCGGGCTCGGGGCACTCGTCCCGATCCTGTTCGCCCTCGGCTCGAACACGCCCGGCTACGAGACCCTGTGGCGGCACCTGCCCGGCCTCCAGCACACGCGCGTGCCCGAGCGGATCATGCCGGTGGCCTGCCTGGCGCTCGCGGCGCTGGTCGCGGTCGCGGTGTCCCGCGTCCGCTGGCCCGGGACGGCGGCGCATCGTCGTCCTCGTCCTGCTGATCGACCTCCCGCTGAGTCTCTTCCACGCGACCGGCTCCGACCAGGGAAACCGCGTCTACGCGGCCGTCCGAGCCGAGCCGCCCGGGCGGATGCTCGAGCTGCCCGTCTACGAGCCGGGGAACCAGAACGCGAGCGTCTACCTCTACTACCTGATGCAGGCCCCGCGTGAGCATCCGTCCGGCTACACGACCACGGCGCCGGTCGCGGCCGACACGCTGCTGCGCACGCTGAAGGCGAATCCCTGTCCGTACCTAGCGAGCCTGGGTATCACGACGATCGTCGCGCACTACAAGCGCAAGAACCCGTGCGGCGGGCGGCTGATCGCCCGCGACGGTGTCCTGTCCGCCTACAGCGTCCGCTGACCTAGGCGCCGAAGCGCTCGACCAGCAGGCCGTGCCGCAGCCCGCGGTCGCTGACCGTGAGGGACTCCTTGCCGAGCTTCGCCAGCACCGTCCGCACGATGCACGAGCCGGCGAGGATCACCTCGGCGCGCTTGGGCTGGAGCCCGACGATCTCGCGCCGTTGATCTGCGCTTCGCGTGCGGTAGAGCTCGATCTGGCGATCGATCTCCGCGCGGTCGAGCTCCGCGCCCTGCACGACGTCCGGGTCGTACGTAGCGAGCTCGTGCTGGACCGCCACGAGGTTCGTGATCGCCCCGCCCATCCCGACGAGCAGGTCCGGAGTCGGGCGGCCGTCCAGCCTTCCGAGGTCGGCCGAGATCGCGTCGCAGGCCTCCTGGAGCGTGGCCTCGTCGACGGCGGCGTCGAGCCCGAACCGCTCGGTGAACCTGGCGGCCCCGACGTTCAGGCTGAACTGGTCTTCGACGCGGTCTCCCAGGCCGAAGGTGAACTCCGTGCTGCCGCCGCCCGTGTCGAAAACCACGAGCGAGCCTTCGCCGACCCCCAGGGACGACGTCACCGCGAGGAATGTGAGCCGCGCTTCCTCTTCGCCGGGGATGACCTCGACCTCGAGGCCCGCCCGCTCGCGGACGGCCTCGAGGAACGTCTCGCTGTTGGTCGCGCTGCGCAGCCCGGCCGTCCCGACCGCCACGATCTCCTCCGCGCCGTCGCGTTTGGCTTCGTCGGCCATGTCCGCGATCGCCGTCGCGGTCCGCTCCATCGGCTGCTCGCCGAGCTCACCCGCCTCGTCGAGGCCCTCGCCCAGCCTCGTCACCTCGGCGCGGTCGACGACCGTCCGCCACGCGCCGTCCGGCGACCGCTCGCCGATGTGGAACTTGACCGAGTTCGTCCCGACGTCGATCACCGCGAAGCGCCGGCGCGCCGAGACCGAGGAGCGCTTTCAGCCCGCGGGGGAAGCTGACGTTCGCGCGCCCCTCGAGCCCGAGCTCACGGAGCGCGGCCGGCACCAGCGCCGGATCCTCGGACTCGACGGCGATCGTGCCGATCTCGCGTCCCTCGGCGCGGACCTCCGAGCGCTCGGCCATGGCGCCCGCGACGCTGTAGTGCCGTCGCAGCTTGTGCACGCCCACCGCCGTCAGCGCCGGGTTCGGCCCGACGACCTCGTCGAGGAGAGCCTCCAGCGAGTACGCGTCCCGTGCCAGGCGAGACCTCGACTCCGAGCGCCTCACCGACCCTGCGCACGTCGTCGGCAGCGAGCGGAAACTCCGCCTTCAGGACGGGCTTCCACTGCTCGAGCCCGTAGTCGTCGACGCCCTGGAGCTCCTTCACGTCCATCAGGCCGCCGCGAACCTTGACCGAGGCGTCGCTCTCGGTCGAGAGGAGGTACGTCTCGTCGCTCTCCTGCTCGCGCTCAGGGCTCTTCCCGGCGAAAAGCGTGTCCGCCTGGCCGAAGTCGTCTCCGAAGGTGCGCCACTCCCAGCGTGGGACGATCTCTGGGCTCACGGGAGAGGTCTACATCCCCATCGCGTGATACCCGGAGTCGACGTACAGCGTCGTCCCGGTCACGTTCTGGGCCTCGTCCGAGAGCAGGTACGCCGCCCCGGCAGCGACGTCGTTCGCGTCCACGTGCCGGTGGAGCGGCGCGCGCTCCTCGACGATCGCCTCCATCGTCGGGAAGCCTGCGATCGAGCGCGCGGCGAGGGTGCGGACCGGCCCGGCCGAGACCGCGTTGACCCGGATGTTCTTCTGCCCGAGGTCCCAGGCCAGGTACTGGACGGACGAGTCGAGCGCAGCCTTGGCCACGCCCATCACGTTGTAGTGGGGCACAGCGCGCTCCCCGCCGAGGTAGGTCATGGTCAGGATCGAGCCGCCGCCCGAGGCTTCCATCAGCGGCTCCGCGGCGCGGGCGCTCGCGACGAGTGAGTACGCGCTGACGTCGACCGCCATCCAGAAGCGGTCGCGGGGCGTGTCCGTGAAGCGGCCCTCGAGATCCTCGGCGGCCGCGAACGCGACGGAATGGATGAGCACGTCCAGCCCGCCGAGCGCTTCGCCCGCCTCGCGGACGGCACGCTCGATGTCCTCGTCCGCACGCACGTCGCACTCGGTGACCAGCGGGCTCGAGACGGTGTCGGCAAGCTCGCGGACGCCCTTCTCGATCCGCTCGCCCTGGTACGTGAACGCGAGCTGCGCGCCCTCGTCGGCGAGGCGGCGTGCGATCGCCCATGCGATCGATCGCTTGTTGGCGACACCGAGAACGAGGCCGCGCTTGCCGTCGAAACGATTCATGAGGCGATCCTACGGCGGATACTCTGGATCTCGCGTGTGCAAGTAGCGGTCGTCACCGGCGGCGGGACGGGCATCGGCGCGGCGGTGGCGCGCAAGCTCGCCGAGCGTGACTGGCACTGCGTCCTCGTCGGGCGGCGCGAAGACCGCCTGCGGGAGACGGCCGAGGAGATCGGCGCCGAGCTCGAGGTCTGCGACGTCGCCGACCGGGCGGCGGTCGAGCGGATGGCCGCGTCCGTTCGCGATCGTCACCCCGCGATCGGGCTCCTCGTCAACAACGCCGGGGTCTCGGGGCGCGGGAACTACCTCGACCTCGAGCCCGAGCGGGTCGAGGAGCTGATCCGGATCAACTACCTCGGCTCGGTCTGGTGCCTGCTCGCGTTCCTTCCCGCGCTCGAGTCCGCGGCGCCCTCGCATCTCGTGAACGTCGTCTCGGTCGCGGGCACGGTCGCGGTCGGGCCGTACTCGGCTTCGAAGCACGCGCAGCTCGCCTTCTCGCGCTCGGTTGGACGTGAGCTGCGGCCCTCGTGGGATCCACGTGCACACGATCAACCCAGGGTTCGTGCACACGGAGGGCTTCCCGCAGGACTGGCTGCTGCGGCGCCGGTACGGCCGCGTGGTGGTCGGGCCCGAGTACGTCGCCGACCGGATCGTGCGGGCGATCGATCGCGACCGAGCCGAGATCTTCGTGCCTCGCTGGTACCGGGCGGCCGCGATCGCGCAGGCGCTGCTTCCAGGCGCGTTCCGCCGCGTGCCCGCGCGGCGCGCGAACCGTTAGCCGGTTTCTCTCCGAACGAGCTCGAGCGCTTCCTCCCTGCGTCGAGATCGTGCCCGCGGCGCGCTCCTCGGCGATCAGCTCGAGCAGCCGGCCGATCTCCGGCCCCGGCGGCAGGCCGAGCTCGTCGCCGCGCAGGAGCGGCTCGGCGGGCTCGTTCTCGCGTGCGGCCACGACTTCGCTCTCCTGCTCCGGAGCGCCGACGAAGACGAGCGCATCGAGCGCCCACGGCTCGGTCGCGCGCCGGAACCGGTAGATCGACCGCGGTGAGCCGTCCTCGGGCGGCTGCGCCCGGAGCAGGGCGCGGGCGTAGCGCTTCGTCTCGTTCGACACCGGAAAGCGATGCAAGGCGTCGCCGAAGACCGCGACGAGGCGGAAGGCCGGGCGATCGACGAGCGCGGCGCGGTCGAGCCCGGCGCTCGACCCGTCCAGCGGCGCCAGGAGCCCGAGCTCGTCGGCGCGGCGATAGCCGTCGACCGAAAGCCGGACCAGCTCGGCGAGCGACCGCTCGCGCGCCGGCTGCGTCACGAGACCCGCGTGCTCGCGAACGAGACGCTCCGTCTCCGGCTCCAGCCGAAAGTCGAGCTCGTCCTCGAGTCGCACCGCTCGCAGCAGCCGCAGCGGGTCGTCCGTGAAGACGCTCGGCGATACCGCCCGGAGGAGCTTCGCCTCGAGGTCGGCGCGGCCGCCGAACGGATCGACCGCCTCGCCGCCCTCGAGCGGCACGGCGATCGCGTTGATCGTGAAGTCGCGCGTCGCCAGGTCGTCCTCGATCGTCCCGGGCAGCGGCGTGAAGTCGACCGTGTGCGACTCCTCGAGCGCGACCCGCCAGGCGCCGTGCCGCTCCGAGAGCGGGAACGGGGCGCCGCCAGAGCGGTTCGCGTAGGCGCGCGCGGCCGCCTTCGGCTCGCGGCAGGCGATGTCGAGGTCGATCAGCTCGCGGCCGAGCAGCTCGTCGCGAACCGCGCCGCCGACGACCCAGGCCTCCTGGCCGGCCAGGACCTCCTGCGCCAGCTCACGCATCGAGGACGACGCGCCGCGCGCGCGTGGGGCTCGAGTTGATCCCGGTCGAGAGCTCGTAGTTGATCGTGTCCGCCACGCGCGCATGATCCTCGAGCAGCACGCCGTGCCCGACGAGCGTGACGGGCGTCCCGACGGGAAGCTCGCGGTCGAGCTCGACGGCGAGCGCGTCCATCGAGACCGTGCCGACGACGCGCCGCGGCTCTCCCGCCGACCCGCACCCCGGCACCGGTCAGGTCCCGCCTGAACCCGTCCGCATAGCCGACGGGGACGATCCCAACCCAGGTCGGCTCCTCCGCGACGAAGCGCCTGCCGTAGCCCGTGCTCTCGCCCGGGGCGAGCTGCCGGACCTGCGCGAGATGGCTGTCCCAGCGCAGCGCGGGCTCGAGGCCGTCGGTCGCAGGCGGCTCGCCGAAGGGCGACAGGCCGTAGATCGCGACCCCGCAGCGGGCCGCGTCGAGGTGGGACTCGGGAAGACGAAGCGCGGCTGCGCTGTTCGCGATGTGACGGATCAGATGCGGGTACGCGGCCGTCGCCTGCTCGAAGCGCTCGATCTGCGTTCGCGCGAACTCCTTGTCCGAATCCGCCGTGGCCAGATGGCTCATCAGCCCGACGACCTCGGCCGGTGGCGCGGGAAGCTCGGACAGCCCCCAGCGGCCCATTCCCGTGTCGAGCTTGAGATGGACGCGAACACCCTCCGGAATCGCCTCGTCCCAGACGGCCAGGTCGAGATCCGCTTCGCGCGCCTGCGCGACCTCGCGGCCGCTGGTCGGCCCCATGACGAGGATCCGGACTCCCGGGAACTCGGGCCGCAGCTCGAGCGCCTCGGCCACCGTCGCGACGCACAGCGCGCGGGCGCCCTCGCCGAGCGCCGCACCGGCCACGTCCGCGGCGCCGTGCCCGTAGCCGTCGGCCTTGACCACGGCCCAGAGCTCCGTCCGGTCGAGGACGCTTCGCAGCCGTCGGACGTTTCGCCGGACGGCGCCGAGGTCGATCGTTATCTCGGAGCGATGCATCTAGGAAGCGAGGACTTGCGGCAGTGCTTCGAGCAGGTCGCTCGCAATCATCCCCGCCTCGTACGACGCCTCGATCGCGGCCCAGTGGTGCGCGGTGGCGGCGGCCGCGGTCGCCAGGCGCGGATCCATGCCCTTGGAGAGGAAGGCCGCGACGATCCCGGTCAGCACGTCTCCGGTGCCCGCGGTGGCGAGGGTCGGATGGCCGCCGTCGACCAGGACGCCGGAGCCGGGAGCCGAGATCAGCGTCCCGGCGCCCTTGAGCAGGACGACGCAGTCGAAGCGATCGACCGCGCGTCGAATCGCCTCGACCCTGTGCGCGTCGACCCAGGAGGACTCCTCTCCGATCAGCCGGCCCAGCTCGCCCGAGTGCGGCGTCAGCACCCGCGGCGCGGGCCAGTCGCCCGGCTCGAGCGCCCACAGCCCGTCCCCGTCCACGACGACCGGGAGCGGCGCCTCGGCGGCGAGCCGATTCACGAACGCCTTCGTTCCCTCGCTCCGCCCGAGGCCCGGCCCCACCGCCAACGCTCCAGCCTTCTCGGACAGCTCGAGCACGGTCGCCGCTGCGTCCTCGGTGACGAGCCCGCCCGCGTCCGCGGCCAGCGGCCGCTTCACCGCCTCGAGGACGTGGTGCTCGAACATCGGCACGACCGGCTCGGGCCCGGCCAGCGTCACGTAACCCGCGTCGGCGCGGAACGCGGCGAGCGCCGAGAGGCAAGGCGCGCCGCTCATCCCCGGAGAGCCGCCCGCGACGACGACGTGCCCGGACTCGTACTTGTTGCCCTCGGGGCGTCGTCTCGGCACGAGGTCGAGGATCGACCGCGTGACACGCGCGTTCTCGGTCTCCGTCGGCTCGAGCCCGATGTCCGCTACCTCGATGTAGCCCGCGAGGAACGCCCCCGGCGTGACGTAGTGGCCGACCTTCTCGCCGTGGAAGGTGACCGTCAGGTCAGCATCGACGGCCGCGCCCGCCACCTCGCCGGTCGACGCGTCCACTCCGGACGGGAGATCGATGCTCAGCACCGGCGCGCCGAGGTCGTTCATCTGCTCGATCAGCCGCGCGGCGCCCGGCCGCGGCTCGCCTTCGAACCCGGTCCCGAAGAGCGCGTCGACGACCACGTCCGGATCGCCGAGGTCTTTCTCCTCGTCTTCCGGCTTCGCGTCGACGACGCGCACCTCCCGCCCCGCCTCTTCGAGGACGCGCGCGGCGACCCGGCCGTCGCCTCCGTTCGAGCCGCCGCCGCAGACGACCGTGAACGACTGCGCGTTGCCGAAGTCCTCGAGCGCATGCCGCGCGACCGCCTGCCCCGCGCGCTCCATCAGCTCCTCGACCGTTCCGTCGTACCGCTCCTCGGCCGCGCGCATCTCGGCCGCGGTGTAGAGCGGCTCAGGCATCCTGGTCGGCGACCAGGCAGACCGCCGTTGCGAGTCCCTTCGAGTGCGACATGGAGAGGTCGATCGCGCCGGCGCGCACCTTCTCCGCCCAGGCCTTCGTCCGCCCGGAGAGCTTCACGCCCGGCTTCGGCCGCCCGACGATCTCGATCTCGCGCCACGTGAAGCGCACGCCGCAGCCGAGCGCCTTGCCGACCGCCTCCTTCCCGGCGAAGCGCGCAGCGTAGTGCTGGGCAGGGTTCCCGCGACTGTCGCAGTACTCCCGCTCGGCTTCCGTGAAGCAGCGCGCCCTGAAGCCCGAGTAGCGCTCGAGCGCCAGCGCGATCCGCTCGATCTCGATCAGGTCGACGCCGACCTTCACAGCTCACGCTCCAGGTACGCGGGCACCTCGCTGAGCGAATCGACGACCGCGTCCGGCTTGACGAGCGCATCGGCCAGCGCCTCCTCCCGGAACTTGCCGGTCCGGACGAGGATCGTGCGCAGCCCGCAGCTCTTCGCGCCCGCGATGTCCGCGTCGAGATCGTCGCCGACCATCCACGTGCGCTCTGCGTCCGCGTCGAGCGCCTCGAGCGCGGCTCCGAAGAACGCAGGGCTCGGCTTGCCGAGGATCGTCGCCTGCACGCCGGCTGCGTACTCGAGCCCCGCCACGTACGCGCCCGAGTCGAGCAACGGCCCGCGCGAGGTCTGCCACCAGCGGTTCTTGTGCAGGCAGAAGAGCTCGGCGCCGGCTTCGAGCTCGGCGAAGGCGCGCGCGATGTTCATGTAGCTGAAGACGCGGTTCGTCTCGTCCGTCTCGTCCGCGCCGCCGAGCAGAACCGCGTCGGCCTCCTCGCCCACCAGCTGCACGCCCTCGAGCTCCGGGCGGATCGCGGCCATCGTGAGCGCAAGGACACGCTTGCCGGAGAGCGTCCTCGCGGCGGCGCGCGGCGTCGTCTCCAGCTCCTCGTCCTCGAGGACGACTCCGAGCGCGCGGAGGTCCTCCGCGAGGTCGGCGCGCGAGCTCGTGGTGTTGTTCGTGACGAAGCGCAGGCGGTGGCCCTCGTCGCGCAGCTGCTGCACGGCGGCCCCGACGCCGTCGATCGGCCGGCCCGATACGTGGAAGACCCCGTCGATGTCCAGGAGAATGGCTGTCATGGAGCGCGAGTCTATTCGGGTCACGAGGTCCGTCTCCATCCCGCTCTCGGAGATCGACTTCCGGACGTCGCGCTCGAGCGGCCCGGGCGGGCAGCACGCGCAGAAGTCGGAGACGCGGGTGGAGGCGATCTTCGACGTCGAGAGCTCGACCGCGCTCACCGACCGGCAGAAGCAGCGGGTCCTGCGCAAGGCCGGTCCGGTGCTGCGCGCGATCGCCCAGGACGAGCGCAGCCAGGCGCGAAACCGCGAGCTCGCCGTCGAGCGGGTCGCGGACGCGCTACGGGAGGCGCTGCACGTCGAGCGGCGGCGCGTGCCGACGAAGCCGGGCAAGGCCGCTGTCGAGAGACGCCTGGAGCAGAAGCGCCGCCGCTCGCAGACGAAACGGCTTCGTCAGCCGTCCTGTGGACTGAATGCGGTAGATCACGCCTCTCCCCAGTCCGCGACCAGGAGCGCGCCGCTCTTGTCCACCACGAGCGCGAGCGGGTGGTCGAAGCCGCGCGCGAAGGTCGTCACGCGGCGCGGCGGGCCGAGGTGGACGCGGACGAGCTTGCGGCCGTGCCGGTTGCTCAGGTACTGGCCCCAGAGCGCGACGAAGAGATCGCCCCGCCAGAAGGCGAGCCCGTCCGCGGACGAGTGCGGCTCGAGGTAGGCGACCGGAGGCGTCACGCTTCGGCAGCGACCGGCGAGCGCCTTCTTCGCGTAGCTCGGCCAGCAGCGCGGCCAGCCGTAGAAGGCTCCCCGGCGGACGAGCACGACCGACTCGGCGGGCTCCGGCTTCGCCTTCGTGCCGAGCTTGTCCTGGCCGTTGACCGACGCGTAGAGCCTGCTCGTCCCCGGCTTGAAAGGCGAGCCCGAACGGGTTCCGCAGGCCGCGCGCGACGATCCGGAGATCGCTCCCGTCGGGCTTCATGGAGAGGATCGTCGCGCTCCGCGGATTCTGCTCGCGACACGCGTCGCACGTCGACCCGCTCCCGAGGTAGAGCCGGTCGTCGGGGCCGACGACGACGCTGTCCTGCTGGTGCAGCCCGAAGGGCAGGTTCCGCGACGAGCACCTTCCGGCCCGTGAGCCTCGAGCCCAGGAGGCGGTAGCGGCTCAGCCGTCCCTGCTCCGAGACGTACAGGCTCGATCCGCGCCAGGCGAGCCCGAGCGGAGTCCGGAGACCACGTGCCGACGACGAACGGGCTTCGTCGAGCCCTTGCGCACGGCGACGAGCAGACCTGTGTCCTCCGTCAGATACAGGCGCCCGTCGGGCCCGAACGCCATCGCCGTCGGATGCTCGAGGCCCGCCGCGAAGGTCGAGACCTTGTATCCGGACGGCACGACGATCTTCACCGGCGGCGCCCCGGCGGGAGCCGCGAGCGCCAGGGCGAAGACCGCGGCGAGGCTAGTGGTGATGCGCATGGGCAGGCTCGCGGTGAGGGTCGAGGAAGGCCTCGGGGTCGGCGTCGAACCGTGACTTGCAGCCGGCGCCGCAGAAGTAGTACGTCCGTCCGCTGCCAGTCGCTTCGGAACTTCGTGCTGCGGTCGACGGTCATCCCGCACACGGGGTCGCGCGCGCCACGCCGGACGGTCAGCGCCCACAAAGCCGCCGCAAGCGATCCGAAGAAGACGATGTTCAGCACCGTCGTGTAGTTCCACGCGATCCCGCGCGCGGTGATCGACTCCACGTCCGGCCGGTCGGACGGGATCAACCCCGCGACGCCGAAGATCGCGCTCACGAGCAGCGCCGCGAGGACGATCGAGCCGAACATGATCCCGGAGATCAGCACGGCCATCCTGTCCCCGTAGTACTTCCGGTAGACGAGCAGGATCGGGACGATCAGCAGGTCCGCGTAGATGAACGCGATCACGCCCGAGAACGAGATCCCGCCTGCCCAGAGCACCGCCGCCAGCGGCACGTTCCCGACGGAGCAGACGAACGAGAGGATCGCGACCAGCGGCCCGACGACGACGTTCTCCGGGATGCGGATCCAGGCCGGCGCGTCCGTGAGGAACAGCGCGTTGAAGAAGTCCATCGGCAGCAGCGCGACGAACCCGGCGATCAGGAACCCCGCGGCGATCTCCTTCCAGAGCATCTCGACGTCGCCGCGGAAGTTGTGCGCGACGTCCGACCACGCCCTGGGCGGAGGTGAGCCGCTCGCGCCAGCTGAGCCCCTTGGAGCCCGCCATGTGGTGCTCGTGGCCGGTCTGGGCTGGAGTGCGTGCTCGTCGCGCCTGCTCCTCGAGCCGCCGCGTGACGAAGTAGCGGATGCCCGCCCACATGAAGACGATCAGGAACAGGCCGCCGAGGAACTCGGCGAGCGTGAACTCCCAGCCGAGGAAGATCCACATCACGATCCCGATCTCGAACACGAGGTTCGTCGAGGCGAACTGGAACGCCATCGCGCGTCGCCAGGCTCGCTCCCTTCTGGAACATCGACTTCGCGATCGCGACCGCGGCGTAGCTGCAGGACGAGGAAGCGGCGCCGAGCCCGGTGGCGAGCGCCGCGGTGCGGAGGTCGCGTCCGCCGAGCGCGCTCTCCATCCTCGAGCGCGGGATCCACGCCTGGACGACCCCGGACAGCGCGAACCCGAGCACGAGCGCCCAGCCGACCTCCCACGCCATCTGGAACGCGTTCCAGAGCCCGTCGCCGATCCGCTCGAGCACGTCCATGCGCCGAGCCTAGTGGGAGCGGTGGCGGCGGCGGTACGCCCTGGTCTTGAGCCGGTTTCCGCAGAGCTGCATCGAGCACCAGTGGGCGGAGCGGTTCTTCGACTCGTCGAAGAAGGCCCAGCGGCAGTTGCGGCAGGCTTTGAGCCGCTCCCAGCTGCCGTCGAGCATCGCCGTGACGGCGACCCCGGCGAGCTCGCCGCAGACACGGTCGAAGCCGCGCGCTTCGGGCCGCAGGAGCGGCGAGCCCGCGTCGTCGAACGCCACTGTGAGCCGTCCCGACCGTGCGGCGCCGCTCACGATGCCGAGCGCGGCTTCGTCCCGCTTCCGGTCGCGGTTGGCAGCCAGGAGCGCCCGAAAGGCCTCCCTCAACTCGTGCGCCCGCCGGAGCTCTCCTCGAGTGAACCTCGTCCCGCGTGGAACGAGGCGTCGCTCGTAGGCCCAGCTCTCGAGCGCACCTGGATCATCGAGCCACTCGCGTCCATGCTCGAGGTCGATCGTGTTCACGAAAGACTGGACGAGCCGAAGGGGCGGCGGCGCTGCCTTCGGTATGTCGTAGCGGGGAGCCTTCGACACCTGCAAAAATAGTTTACCGGTGTTTCGGCTTGCTCCCACCCGTCGCGTCGCGGTCCCGATCGGGCTCGGCGTCCGCCGCGTGACTGCCGGGCCGGCGGCGTTCGCGCTCGCGGCGATCGGCGTCGCCCTCGCATCCTGCGCGCTGGCCACGGTCCTGGCCGCGAGCCTCGTGGTCAAGGACAGGGCGGTCGGCCGCGCCATCGCAGGGGTGCCGCCGAGCCAGCGCGTCGTGCAGGTCACCTGGGTCGGTGTCAGCACCTCGCCGAGCGACAGCTGGGCCGCGCTCGACAGGCAAGTACGCGAGACAACCGGGTCGGTCCGGGTCTCCAGACCGACCGCGGTCCTGATCTATCGCGACACGCGGTTCGGCAAGGAGATCGTCCGCCTCGGCGCGGTCGACGGGCTCGACAGGGTCGTCGAGCTGTCGTCGGGCCGGCTTGCCGACCACGTGCGACCCGGTGAGCTGCGACGTCGTTGCGATCGGAGCTCGGAACATCGCGACGCCGGGCCTGACCGTGACCGGGCACGGCTCGCTGCGGGCGGGCGGAGCGGCGTCGTTCTTCCGCAGCGTCGCGCAGGGCGATCGCCTGCGGCTCGCCGAGGGGGTCGATCGCGCGTCGCGCCTCCCGAAGCTCGTCGACTCCCAACGGCACCTACGGCTGGGTCGCGCCGCTGCGGCCCGAGGACGTCCGGGCCTGGGACGTGGACGGCTTCCGGACGAGGATCGAGCGAGCGAGCACTCAGCTTCAGGCGGCTTCGCCCAACTTCGCGCTGAGCGCGCCGACGGTCGCTCTGGCCGAGGCCGGCACGAAGGCGCAGATTGCGGGCCGGCGGCTGCTGCTCGTCGGCGGACAGGCGGTCGTGCTCCTGCTCGCCTTCGTGCTGCTCGCGGCCACGCGGCTGCGATCCGGCGCCCGAGCCGCCGCGCGCAGGCTCGAGTCCTTCGGGGCAACCGGTCTGCAGACGAGGCTCGCCGCGCTCGCCGAGGCGGTCGTCGTCGTGCTCCCCGCAACGCTCCTCGGCTGGCTGCTCGGCGCCGGCGCAGCCTTCGTCCTCGCGAAGTCGACCGATACGCCCGCGGGCGCGGTCGTCTCGCGCTCGGTCTTCTCCTGGGGCGCCATCGCGCTCGCGCTGCTCCTGGCCGCAGGGGCGACACTCGTCTTCTATCTGGGCTCCCGCGCGAGGCCGGTCGCGATCGGCGGCGCGTCGATCTCGGTCGCCGACGTCGCGGCCGTCGGGGCGCTCGTGGCCGTGCTCGTCGCGCTCGCCGTGGGCGGGACGGACGCCGAGTCGCTCGCCTCGAGCAGCGGAACGGGAGCCGTCCTCATGCTCCTGCCCGGACTGATCGCCCTCGTCGCCGCCGTCGTGATCGCCCGACTCTTGCAACCGCTCCTCCGAGCGTCCGAGCGCGCGGCGGCGACGGGGCTCGCCTTCGCTCAAGCTCGCGCTCCTGTCGCTCGCGAGAGCTCCGGGCACGGCGACAGTGGCGGTCGTCTTCGTCAGTGTGAGCGTCGGGCTCGCGATCTTCGCCGCCACGTACCGCACGACGCTGATCCGGGGCGATGCGGACCGCGCCGCCTTCGAGGTTCCGCTCGACTACACCGTGAAGGCCGACCCGCGGTTCACCTCCGATGCCGAGCCGGTCGGCCCCGCCTTCGCGGATCGCTTCGGCGCGGTCCCCATCGTCCGCCTCCAGAGCGAGGCGCCCTCACTCGACCGCCGCGTCGTGACGCTGCTCGGCTTGCCCGCGAACGAGCTCACGCGCCTGCGCTGGCGGCGCGACTTCGCCTCCGATTCTCCGAGCGGGCTCGCCGATCGAATCGGTGGCCCTCCGGTCGCCCTCCGCGGCACGCCGATCCCCAAGGATGCCCGCGAGCTGCGCCTCCCCGTCACGATCCGCGGAGACGCGATCAACCTTTCGGCCAACGTGCGCACGCCCGCGGGACGCTTCGTCGTGGTCGACCTCGGCGAGCCGCGGAACGACGGCCGTCCTTCGCTCGCGAGGGCGAAGCTGCCGCCGGAAGCCCGCGGCGGCCTCCTCGTCGGGCTCCTCGTCGAGTTCTCGCGATCGGAGGCCTTCACGGCCGCGCACCGGGAGACCGGCGGGCCGCCCCCCGCGATCGCGATCTTCCGCCGGGGCGTGATGGAGCTCGGGCGGCCGAGCGTCGCGAGCCCGAGCGGCGCTCGGCCACTGGCGCTCGACTACCGCGACTGGGTCGGCGCCGAGGGCACGCGTCCGCCGGGTGCGAAAGCGGGCTCGCTCGCGCTCGGCTACCTCCTGACGGAGAACCAGGTCTTCCGTCTACGGCCATCCCAGCCGACCGACGGGCCGCCGATCCCGGTGATCGCCTCGTCATCTCTGGCACGCGCAGCGGGAGCGGACCGCGTGCTCCCGCTCTTCGTCGGGACGACCCGCGTGAACGTCCGCATCGCGGACACCGCGCGCCGCTTCCCGTCGACCTTCGGAGACTTCGTGGTCGCCGACCGGTCGCACCTCGAGACAGCGCTGAACGCGGCCGTTCCCGGGCACGGCGCTGGCGAACGAAGCCTGGGTCGCCGGCGGGTCGAGCCTGGGGGCACGGCTGCAGCAGGGCCACGTCCGGGTCACGTCGCGCCGCCAGGTCGAGCACGAGCTCCGCTCCGACCCGCTCGCGCGCGGCTCGCTGCTCGTCCTCGCCGCTGCCGCGCTCGCTGCTCTCGCCCTCTCGCTCGTCGGCCTCGCCCTGGCCGTCGCCGTCGATCTTCGTGACGAGGACGGCGAGCTCTTCGACCTCGAGACGCAGGGGCTCGGGCCTGCGGCGCTCCGGCGCCAGGTGACGCTCCGCGCCGGCGCAGTGGTTCTCATGGGGCTCGTCGGAGGCGCGCTTGCTCGGTGCGACGCTCGCCTTCACGGTGCTCGAAGCGATCGCCGTGAGCGCGAACTCGACGAAGCCCGAGCCGCCGCTCGTGCTCGCGCCCGACTGGCTCGCGCTCCTGCTCGGCCTCGCGTTGTTCGTCGTTGCGGCCGCCGTCGTCGTCGCGCTGCTGACGAGGTCGGCCTTCCGTGAGCAGGCCCCCGTCCCGGAGCCCGCGTGATGCCCGCGATCGAGGTCGAGGACGTCTTCCGCGTGTACGCGACCGACGAGGGGACCGCGGCGGCGCTTCAGGGACTGAGCCTGACGGTTCACCGGGGCGAGATCGTCGCCGTCCTCGGGCCGAGCGGCTCGGGGAAGACGACGCTGCTCAGGATCCTCGCCGGCCTCGACCGCCCCTCGGCGGGACACGTGAGCGTCGCCGGCGTCGACCTCCGGCGCCTGCGCGGCAGGCGGCTCGACCGCTACCGAAGCCGTCAGCTCGGCTACGCGGATCAGCGCTACACCCAGGCGCTCGCGCCCGAGCTGACCGCCGGTGAGCTCATCGGGCTGAGGCTCGCGCTCGCGGGCGAGCCTCGCGCCGCGCAGCGCCGACGCGCAGCGGAGCTGCTCGAGCAGGTCGGCCTGGCGGACCGGGCCGACTCGCACCCGCGAGAGCTGTCCGGAGGCGAGCAGCAGCGCATCGCGCTCTGCGCCGCCCTCGCGCACCGCCCGGCGCTCCTGCTCGCCGACGAGCCGACGGGCGAGCTCGACGCCGAGAACGCCGCCCGCGTCTACGAGCTGATCGGCGAGCTCGCGCGCGCCCAGGACACGACCGTCCTCGTCGTCAGCCACGATCCGGGCTCCGCGGCGATCGCCGACCGGATCGTGCAGATCCGCGACGGGCGCGTCAGCTCCGAGCAAGCCCGAGAGCGGATCGAGAACGAGGAGATCGTCGTCGCGCGAGGCGGCTGGCTCCGCCTTCCGGAGGAGCTCCTGCGCCGCGGCGGCATCGGCACGCGCGCGACGGCGTCCCTGGCCGAGCAGGGGATCGTGATCGAGGGCACCGAGGAGCCCGCGGCCCCGGAGCACGACGCCTCGCCGGAACGCCCGCCCGTCGCACCGGCGGGCGCGGCCGCGATCGAGATCCACGGCCTCGAGAAGCGCGTCCTCTCGGGCCGGAGCGCGACGATCCACCCCGGCCGTTTGACCGTCGTCACCGGGCCGTCGGGCTCCGGGAAGACGACGCTCTTGCACCTGATCGCCGGGCTCGACTTGCCGGATGCGGGGGAGATCGTCGTGCTCGGTACGCCGCTCCAGTTGCTCGACCGCGAGGCGCGTGCCGGGTTCCGCCGAGATCACATCGCGCTCGTAGCCCAGGAGCCGCCGCTCGTCCCGTTCCTCAGCGTTCGGGAGAACGTCGAGCTCTACCTCGGACTGCGCGGGGTCGAGGCGGACGGCGATCGGGCAAAGCGGGCGCTCGGGGACGTCGGCCTCGAGGAGCTCGCGGAGCAGCGGGTCTCGCGGCTCTCGACCGGCGAGCAGGAGCGGGTCGCCATCGCCCGGGCGCTGGCCTCGGAGCCGGATCTCCTGATCGCGGATGAGCCGACGGCCCGGCTCGACTACGCGAACGCGCTCGCGATCGGCGAGCTTCTCTCGCGCATCGCCAGGGATCGTGGCATCGCCGTCGTCACCGCTACGCACGACCCGGCGGTGATCGAGCAGGCGGACGTCGAGTTGTCCCTCTAGCCTGCGGCCTCGACGGGAACCGGCCGCAGGTAGCTCCGCATCACCTTGCGCGCGTAGAGCCGCTCGCTCGCGGCCCGGTAGAGCGCCAGGGCATTGTCGCCCTCGTGCGGGTAGACGGCCCAGCCGAGCGTCGCCTTCGTCCGGTCGTCGGCGAGCATCCGCTCGAGCTTGGCGGCCAGCTGCGCGGCGCCGTCCGAGTTGCGCACCGCCGCGAGGATGGCGAACTCGTCGCTCCCCACGCGGGCCACGTCGTCCTCGGGGCCGAGCGACTTGAGGATCTGGTCGGCCAGCCGGCGCAGCGCGTCGTTCCCGGCCGTGAAGCCCTCGTCGCGGTTGAAGTCCTTGAGCGCGTCCATGTCCGCGAGCAGGAGCGCGAACGGCCGCCCGTCTGCGAAGCGGCGCGTGATCGCGGTCTCGAAGGCGCGCGTATTCGGGAGACCGGTCAGCACGTCGCGCTCGGCGAGGACCCGCATCTCGTCCAGCATCGCCCGGTTGCGGCTGGCGAACCAGCCGATCAGCCAGCCGATCGTCACGTACGTGATCGCGCGCGTCACGGTGCCCACGCGGAGCACCTCGGCCGAGGCGATGTTCGGGTTGGCCACGACGCCGGTCGCGTAGAGCGCCGCCGCGACGAAGCCCGCGATCGCTCCCGAGGCGCGGCCCCGCCGCCATCGCGGCCAGCGCGATCGCGATGTAGTAGAAGTGGCCGAGCCCGAGCCCCGGGCGCTCGTAGAGCAGGAAGCACGACAGCGTCAGGGCGAAGATCAACCCGGACGCGACGAGTAGAAGGTTCCGTGAAGCCGCAGTCACCGCACTCAGCTTCGCGGCGGAGCGCCGACGCAGCCTCCCTACAACGGGGGACTATTCGACGGTGACGGTCTTCGCCAGGTTCCGCGGCTGGTCGACGTTCATCCCACGCAGCCGCGCGATCCGGTAGGCGAGCAGCTGGAGCGGCAGGATCGCCAGTGACGCCTGCAGGAACGCCGGCGTCTTCGGGACGAAGATCACGTCGTCCGCGTGGTGCTGGATGTCCTCGTTCCCGTCCGTGGCGATCGCGATCACGTGCGCGCCGCGGGCACGACTCTCCTGAATGTTCGAGATGACCTTGTCGTAGACGTGCGAGTTGGTCGCGATGCAGACGACGGGCGTGTCTTCGTCCAGGAGGGCGATCGGGCCGTGCTTCATCTCGCCGGCCGAGTACGCCTCGGTCGGGATGTACGAGATCTCCTTCAGCTTCAGCGCGCCTTCGAGCGCCACGGGCAGCCCGATGTGCCGCCCCAGATAGAGGAAGAACGGCTTGTCGTAGTAGCGCTGCGCGATCTCCTCGATCGGATGGCTCCCGTCGAGGAAGTACTGCATCTTCTCGGGGAGCTCGTAGAGCTGGTCGAGGATGAACTCGATCTCCTCCGGCGGGACCGTCTTCTTCACCTCGGCGAGCTTGAGCGCGATCAGGCTGATCAGCGCGACCTGCGCGGTGAAGGTCTTCGACGCCGCGACCCCGACCTCGAGCCCGGTGCGCGTGTACAGCACCGAGTCCACCTCGCGGGTCAGCTGCGAGCCCATCATGTTCGTGATCGCGACCGTGCGCGCGCCCTTCTCCTTCGCGAGCTTGATCGCCGCGAGCACGTCGGCCGTCTCGCCCGACTGCGAGATCCCGATCACGAGCGTGTCCTTCGAAATGCACCGGGTTCCTGTAGCGCCACTCGCTCGCGATGTCCGGCTCGACGGGGATCCGAGCCCACTCCTCGATCACGTACCGGCCGACGACGCCCGCGTGGTACGACGTGCCGCAGGCGAGGATCACGATCCGCCTGACGTTGCGGATCTCCTTGTCGGAGAGGCCGAGGGTCTCGAGCACGAGCTTGCCGTGGCGGACGCGGTCGCCGATCGTCTCGCGCACGCCCTCGGGCTGCTCGTAGATCTCTTTCAGCATGAAGGTCTCGTAGCCGGACTTCTCGGCGGCCTCGTCGTCCCAGTCGACCTGGATCACGTCGCGCTCGATCGGCTCTGAGCCGTTCTCGACGCTCGTGAACGTCGCGCCCTCCGGTGTGATCGAGACGACCTCGCCGTCCTCGATCAGCTGGAGCCTGTTCGTGTCGCGCAAGAAGGCGGTCGCGGCCGAGGCGAGGAACATCTCGCCGTCGCCGACGCCGACGATCAGCGGGCACTGGACGCGCGCGCCGACGAGCTGCTCGGGGTGGTCGCGGTGGATGACGACGAACGCGAAGTGGCCTTCGAGCTCCTGGTAGACGGCGCGGACGGCCGCGGCCAGATCGCCGTCGTAGTGCTTCTCGAGGAGGTGGACGACGACCTCGGCGTCCGTCTCGGTGCGTGAACGTGTGGCCGTCCTTCTCGAGCGAGTTCTTGAGCTCGCGGAAGTTCTCGACGATCCCGTTCAGGACGACCGCGATCTTGTGCTCGTCGCAGCCGGTCAGCGGGTGCGCGTTCTGCTCGGAGACCTTGCCGTGGGTCGCCCAGCGCGTGTGGCCGAGCCCGGTCGAGGACTGCGAGCCGTTGTGCTTCGCGATCTGCTTCAGGTTCGAGAGGTTGCCGACCGCGCGGATGTAGTCGAGGCCCTCGTCCTCGAGCATCGCCAGGCCGGCAGAGTCATAGCCCCGGTACTCGAGGCGCTCGAGCCCGTGGATGAGGAGCGGCTTCGCCCTTCGCGGGCCGACGTATCCGATGATTCCGCACATGGCCTACGAACCTCCTTTGGAACGGCAAAAAGCCCGGCCTTCGCAACCCCCCACGTCGGAGGCCGATCAACCGAGCTCTCGTCGAACGAGGCCAGCGATGGTAGCACAGAGTTCCTGCACTTCCCGGAAATCCTCTGCTTCGGCGAGGACGCGCACGACCGGCTCCGTACCCGACGGCCTGACGAGAATTCGGCCTCGTTCGCGCCAGTTCCGCGTTGATCCGGGCGACTTCCTCGAGGAGGCTGGGCGGCAACTCCTTTGTGGCAACCGACACATTCTCCTGGGCCTGGGGGAAGCGGGGCATCACGGCGGCGGCTTCCCGGAGCGTCCGGCCCTCGAGCGCGCCGCACAGGAGGAGCGCCGCGGCGAGGCCGTCGCCGGTCACGTGGTCCTTCAGGTAGATGAGATGCCCCGACTGCTCGCCGCCGAGCAGACCCCTGCCGCTCGCGGAGCGCCTCGAGCACGTAGCGGTCGCCGACATCGGTCACGACGACCTCGATCCCGCGCTCCCCCATCAGCCGGTGGAAGCCGAGGTTCGTCATCACGGTGACCGCGACCAGCTCGACTCCCAGGTCGAGCGCGAGGACGGCGAGGATCTGGTCGCCGTCGACCGCCTCGCCCTCGGCGTCGACCGCCAGCATCCGATCGCCGTCGCCGTCGAAGGCGATGCCGAGGTCGTAGCCGCCGTCCTTGACGACGCCCTGCAGCAGCGAGAGATCGGTGGCGCCGCAGCCGACGTTGATGTTCTGGCCGTCAGGAGCGGCCGCGACTGGGGCGACCTCCGCGCCGAGCCGCTCGAACGCCTCGGGCGCGATCCCCGAGTACGCGCCGTTCGCACAGTCGACCGCGATCCGCAGGCCGCTGAGATCGGTCCCGAACCGCTCGACGATGTGCTCGAGGTAGCTGTCGGTGGCGACGCCCACGCGGTCGATTTCGCCGGGCAGCTCTGCGGGAGGCGAGTCGAGGAGCGCCTCGATCTCCTCCTCGGAGCGGTCGGTGAGCTTCTGGCCCTTGCCGTCGAAGAACTTGACCCCGTTGTACTGCGGCGGGTTGTGCGAGGCGGAGATGACGGCGCCGAGGTCGAGCGCGAGCAGCGCGACCGCGGGGGTGGGCAGCACGCCCGCGAGGACGGCGTTGCCGCCCGCAGACGCGACGCCGCGCCCGAACGCCTCCTCGAGCTCGGGCCCGGACCCGCGCGTGTCGCGCCCGACGAAGACCCGTCCGCCTTCCGACCAGAGCGCCGACGCGCGGCCGAGCTTCTCCACGAGCTCCGGGGTCAGGTCGTCGCCGACGACCCCACGGACCCCGTCAGTACCGAAGTACTGGCGGGCCAACTAGCGCTTGGAGAACTGCGGAGCCTTGCGCGCCTTGTGCAGGCCGGCCTTCTTGCGCTCGACCTTGCGCGCGTCACGCGTGAGGAAGCCCTCACGCTTGAGCGGGATACGCAGCTCGGGGTCGGCGTCGACGAGCGCCCGCGCGATGCCGTGGCGAACCGCGCCTGCCTGGCCGGTCGGGCCGCCGCCGTTGACCCGGACGCGCAGGTCGTAGCGGCCCTCGGCGCCGGCGAGCCGGAGCGGAGCCATCACCGTCGTGCGGTGCGTGGCGCGCGGGAAGTACTCCTCGAGCGTGCGGCCGTTGATCCAGGTCGACCCGTCTCCGGGGCGGAGGATCACGCGGGCGACGGAGGTCTTCCGCTTGCCGGTGCCGGTGTACTGAGCCTGCTCAGCCATTTCCGTTCTCCAGCGGGAGTGGCTTCGGCGCCTGCGCCTCGTGCGGATGCTCGGGGCCTGCGTAGACCTTCAGCTTGAGGAGCTGCGCGCGGCCGAGGCGGTTGCGCGGGAGCATGCCCCTGACGGCCTTGCGGATGACCTCGGTCGGCCGGCGCTCGAGCTCCTCGCGGAGCGTGCGGCTGCGCAGGCCTCCGGGATAGCCGGAGTGGCGGTAGTACATCTTGTCGTCGAGCTTCTTGCCGGTCACGCCGATCTTCTCCGCGTTCACGACGACGACGAAGTCACCGGTGTCGACGTGCGGCGTGTACTGCGGCTTGCCCTTGCCGCGCAGCGTGTCGGCGATGCGCGTGGCGAGCCGGCCCAGGGTCTTCCCCTCGGCGTCCACGACGTACCAGTGGCGCTCGATCTCGCCGGGCTTTGCTGTCCACGTTTTCTGCATAGAAGCGGCGAGCTCAGGGCCCGCCGAGGCGCGATTGTACCAACGATTACGCGGCGGTTTGCGGCGCGGGCCGGAGCCGCGCCAGGAAGATCGCGGGCGCGACCGCAATCGCAGTTGCGCCGAGCGCCATGGCCGTCACTCCGAGCACGTCGAGGGCGATGCCGCCGAGCAGCGCCAACGAGGCGCCGGTCAAGCCCGCGAGGAGATCGTTGAGCCCGAGCAGCTTTCCGCGCTCGACCGCGCTCGTCGCGTCAGCGAGCTGCGCCGTCGCGGCGACGAACGAGAAGTTCCAGCCGACGCCGAGCCCGAACAGGAGCAGCGCGGTGAACGGGACGCTGTCGGCCCAGATCAGCCCCGCGCAGGACACCGCCATCAGAAACAGCCCGCCGGCCAGCGCGGGGCCGCGCCCGATGCGGTCGATCAGCGTCCCGATGACGAGGACGAACGCGTACATCCCGAGGACATGGGCGCCGATGATCACGAAGACGGACTGCTGCGAGTGGTGATCGTGGTTGACGACGACGTACCCGGTGAGGTTCATCACCGAGACCATCACGCCGAAGCTCGCGATGGCGGCCAGCATCGCGGGGAGCACGCCGGGCCTGCGGACGATCTCTCGGAGAGGAGCGGCCACCGAGTCGTGCGGGACCGCGGTTCCCGCCGAGATTCGCTCGGCGATGACCTTCGTGTCCGGTCGTACGGTGAGCGCGAGCCCGCAGGTGACCAGAGACAGTCCCGCAGCGGCGAGCCAGGGAACGGTCAGCGTGTCCGCAGCGACGTCCTTGCCGGCGAAGAGCGGGCCGAAGAGGGCAGGGCCGAGCACGGCGCCGAAGACCGAGCCGAAGAGGACGTACGAGATCCCGCGCGCGCGCCGGGCCGGCGGGTACATGTCGCCGGCGGCCGTCCTGATCAGGAGCGTGACCGCGCCGGCGACTCCCGCGAGCACGAAGCCGGCGATGAGCGCGGCTCCCGAGCCCCAGTGGGTCCCGGCCGCGGCGAGCGAGTAGCCGACCGCACCGAAGACGAAGCCGACGGCGATCACCGGGACCCGTCCGAAGCGGTCCATGGCCCGCCCCGCCGGGAGAGCGGCGAGCGCCGAGGCCGTCAGGAAGATCGCCGGGCCTGCGCCCAGCAGCGAGCGGAAGCCGGTGACCAGCACGAACGACAGCGAGAGCACGGCCGCGCCGAGCTGGAGCACCGCCGAATAGAGGGCCTGGACGACCGCGAGCGTCGCGGTGTTTCGCGCGATCGGCAGCCGCTGCTCAGACAAGAGCGGCCAATCCGTCTCGAAACGCGCGCGCGCCGCCGTGAGACGGGTGCCTGATCCCGGACAGCCCGAGGGCGCTCTCCGCGACTCGCCCCACGGGCACGACCTGACGGCCGGCGGCGAGCGTGTCGAGGAACGGGCGCGAGGCCTCGATCTCGCACCGCGTCGGGCGGCGGTTGGACGCGGGCTCGCCGCGCCGGTGCGGATGCGTGGGCACGACGTTCCAGAGCAGACACGTGCTCCTCGAGCCCGAGCTCCGGAGAACGCGGTGCACGATCGTCGCCGAGGCCTCCGCCGGCCCCGAGCCCGTCAGCTGGCGCTCGGAGGTGAACGGCACGCCGCTCACACGCGCCCCGCGGTAGCCGGCGGCCTCGCCGACCAGCAGAAGCTCGGCCCGGGAGCGCCGGGCGAGGTATTCCGCGAGCCTCTGCTCGAGCGGGCGGCTTGCTCCGTACTGGTTGAAGGTCGACCCGATCCTGGCCCGGGCGAGATCCGCGGCGAACGAGGGCCAGCTCATGGCGCCGATTGTAGGCTGGTCGGATGCGGCTCCTCGCAGCAGCGGCAGCCGGCTTCCTGCTCTTCGGCCTGTCCAGTGCCTACGGCCGGGGCGGCAGCGACCCGGGAATCACGGCCGACACGATCCTGCTCGGCGCGACCGTCCCGCTGAGTGGAGACGAGGTCGCGTACGCGGCCGTCGCGCGCGGCTCGGACGCGTACTTCCGAGTACGTCAACGACCACGGCGGAGTCCGCGGCCGGAAGATCCGGTTCCACTACGTCGACGACGCGTACAACCCGGCCGAGACCGTCCGCAAGACCCGGCAGCTCGTGGAGGACGACAAGGTGTTCGCGATCTTCGGCAGCGTCGGCACCGAGCACGCGCTGGCGGTTCGGCCCTACCTGAACCAGGTCGGCGTGCCGCAGCTCTTCGTCGGCAGCGGGCTCTCGGCACTCGCGCTCGAGCACAAGCGCTACCCGTGGACGATGGGCTACCTCCCGCGCTTCGCAGGCGAGGCCGCGCTCTACGGGCGGTACGTCGCCCGCACGCGGCCGCGCGCGAAGATCGGCGTCCTCTACGAGGACTCCGAGTACGGGCAGGACATGTTCACCGGGCTGAAGCGCGGGCTCGGCTCGCGGTCGACGCGGATCAAGGACGCCGAGACGTACGAGCTCTCCGATCCCGACCTGAATGCGCAGATGGCGCGCCTCAAGGCCTCGAAGGCCGACACCGTGATGATCTTCGCCCTGCCGACGCAGACGATCCAGGCCTTTCTGGCGATCCACAAGCTCGGCTGGAAGCCGCGGATCTTCGTCAACTCGGTCTCGATCGACCCGTTCGTGATGGAGGTCGTGCAGAAGAACACGGGCAAGAAGCTCGTCGAGGGCGCGATCTCGAGCCAGTTCCTCAAGGATCCGACCGATCCGGCGCTGGCCAAGGATCCCGGAGTGAAGCTCTACAAGCAGATCCTGCGCAGGTACCTCCCGGGCGCCAAGGTCAAGGAGGTCGCGCACCTGTACGGAATGGCCGTCGCGTACACGATGGTGGACGCGCTGCGCCGTTCGGGCGCGCAGCCGACGCGGGCGAGCCTGCTCCGCGCGGCCACGCACCTGAACGAGCCGGCGAACCCGTTCTTCGTCAAGGGCATCACGGTGCGCACCGGGCCGAACGACTACTACCCGGTCGAGCGGACGCGGATGCTGCGCTTCCACGCCGGCCGCTGGCGCCAGGTCGGGCGGCCTGGTCACCGTCCGCTGAGCGGCTCGCTCGAGGTGCGGACGCTGACCGACGGGGGTCAGCGCTCTGTCGACGTGGCGGAGCAGGTCGTCGAGTTCCTCGGCGCGGCGCGGCGACGCTCGACCTCGCGCAGTACGACTTCCATCTCGGCGCCGGACACTGCGGAGATCGTGGGCGGCGCGATCAAGGACGCGGCTGCCCGCGGCGTGGCGGTGCGGATGATCTACGACGTCGGGCATCGCAACCCGATCCCGGTTCCTCCTCCGCCGGAGCCGGACGTCGAGCTCATCGCGTCGCTCGGAGTGCCCCATCGCCCGATCGCCGGGATCCCCGACCTCATGCACCACAAGTACGTCGTTCGCGACGGCGAGACCGTCTGGACCGGCTCGACGAACTGGACGGACGACTCGTGGTCGCGGCAGGAGAACGTGATCGCGATCGTCGAGTCGGAGAAGCTCGCCGGGGAGCTTCACCAAGAACTTCGAGGAGCTCTGGTCGAAGGGCATCGTCGAGCGGAGCGGCTTCGTCGAGCCGAATCCCGTGCGGGTGGAGGACACGAGGATGCGCGCGTGGTTCACGCCGGGCTTCGGCGAGGCGCTGTCGCGGCGGATCGCCAAGCACATCCGGCGAGCGGAGCGCCGCGTCCGGATCTGTTCGCCGGTGCTGACCGTCGCCCCGGTGCTGTCGGCGCTCGCGGAGCGGATCGACGAACGGCTTCGACATCGCCGGCTGTGTCGATCGCCCGCAGATCGAGGGCGTCATCTACCAGTGGGGCATCGACGGCAACGCGGCCTGGAAGCTGCCGCTCCTGCGGCGGGCGCTCGAAGGCGCCGTTCTCGGGCAAGCCGTCGACGCCGTGGGGGCCGGGCCCGGTGCACGACTTCATGCACGCGAAGATCACGGTCGTCGACGACGTCGTCTTCACGGGCAGCTTCAACCTGTCGCGCTCGGGCGAGCAGAACGCGGAGAACGTCCTGGAGATCGAGGACGCGGCGCTCGCGGACCGCCTCGCCGGCTTCGTCGACGAGGTGCGCGCCCGCTACCCGCGCTTCATGCCTACCTGAACGGGGTCAGACCCCGTTACAAATTCGCCGCGCTGCTCAGAGGTTGCACCGCGTGGTTGGGCGCGCCAAGTGGACGGATTGTCACGCTTTCGTGTCGGGGTCTGACCCCGTGGCGACGCCGCAGCGTCGACACCGTAACGCCGACGAGCCCGCCTGACACCAGGCGGGCTCGTCCTCACCTCGCTGAGCCTCGCCCGGTCACGTTGCAAAGACGATGAAGGCGGCGATGAGCACGATCGCGCTGAGGATCAACAGGCCGAGGGTGATCGCCGCGCCGAGGAGGATGCGCTTCCCTTCCGCTCCCACGCGGACGGCAAGAGGCCGGGAGTCATCCGCCGTCAGGATGCGGAAGGCCCGGCGCAGGACCCACATTCCGATGAAGGCGTACATGGCCCAGGCACATATGCCCGGGCGGGCTCATTCCCACTCGATCGTGCTCGGCGGCTTCGACGAGATGTCGAGCGCGACGCGGTTCACGGCCGGAATCTCGTTGATGATCCGGCTCGAGATCGTCTCCAGCAGGTCGTAGGGGAGCCGCGCCCAGTCGGCGGTCATGGCGTCCTCGGACGTGACCGCCCGGATCACGATCGGATAGGCGTACGTGCGCTCGTCGCCCTGGACGCCCACCGAGCGGATCGCGGGCAGCACCGCGAAGCTCTGCCAGAGGTCGCGGTAGAGGCCGGCGCGGCGAACCTCCTCCTGGAGGATCGCGTCCGCCTCGCGGAGGATCTCGAGCCGCTCGTGCGTGACCTCGCCGATGATCCGGATCGCGAGGCCCGGCCCCGGGAACGGCTGGCGCCAGACCATCCGCTCCGGCAGCCCGAGCTCCTCGCCTACGCGCCGCACCTCGTCCTTGAACAGCAGCCGCAGCGGCTCGACGAGCTCGAAGTCGATGTCCTCGGGCAGGCCGCCGACGTTGTGGTGCGACTTGATCGTCGCCGCGACCGACTCGTCGCCGCCGGACTCGATCACGTCCGAGTAGAGCGTGCCCTGGACGAGGTAGCGGATCTGCCCGAGCTTCTCGGACTCCTGCTCGAAGACGCGGATGAACTCCTCGCCGATCGCGCGCCGCTTCTCCTCGGGGTCGGTGACGCCCGCGAGCTTGCCGAGGAAGCGCTCCTCGGCCTCGACGTGCACGAGCGGGACGTGGAAGTGGTTGCCGAACGTCTCGACGACCTGCACGGCCTCGTCCTTCCGAAGCAGGCCGTGATCGACGAAGACGCACGTGAGCTGGTCGCCGACGGCCTTGTAGACGAGCAGCGCGGCGACCGCCGAGTCCACTCCGCCCGAGAGCGCGCACAGCACGCGCTGCGACCCGACCTGCGCGCGGATCCGCTCGACCTGCTCCTCGATCACGGCGGCGGCGGTCCAGGTCGGCGGCGCGTCCGCGACCGAGTAGAGGAAGTTCTTCAGGAGATCGTTGCCGTAGGGCGTGTGCACGACCTCGGGGTGGAACTGGACGCCGTACAGGCGCCGCTCCGGGTCCTCGAACGCCGTGATCGGCGTCGACTGCGACGAGGCGACGACGCGTGCGCCCTCCGGCGGCGCGGTCACCGAGTCGCGGTGGCTCATCCAGCCGATCTGCTCCGGCGGCAGGTTCGCGAAGAGCTCGCCGCCCTCGACGGTGAACTCCGTCTTGCCGAACTCGGAGACGCCGGTCCGCTCGACCTTGCCGCCGAGCTCCTGCGCCATGACCTGCATGCCGTAACAGATGCCGAGCGTCGGGATCCCGAGCGCGAAGATGCCCGGATCGACCTGCGGCGCGCCGTCCGCGTAGACCGAGGCGGGCCCGCCCGAGAGAACGAGCGCCAGCGGGTCGCGCCTGCGCACCTCGCTCGGGCTGATCGAATGCGGCACGAGCTCCGAGTAGACGCGGCACTCACGCACGCGCCGCGCGATCAGCTGCGAGTACTGGCCGCCGCAGTCCAGAACGAGCACCGGCCGCTCTTCGGCGGCCGGCTCAGGCGTTGGCAGTGGGACGACGTTGCGTCATCCCATCCCGATCTTCTGCGCCTGCTGCAGCGACTTCCCTTCGGTCTTGATCGACGGCGCGAGCATGATCTCGGCCTTCTGGAAGTCGTGGATCGACTCGTAGCCGCACGTCGCCATCGACGTCCGGAGCGCGCCCATCAGGTTCAGCGTCCCGTCGTTCTCGCGCGCCGGCCCGACGACGATCTCCTCGAGCGTCGCGTTCTGGTCGACCTGGACCCGCGCGCCGCGCGGCAGCGTCGGATGGAACGTCGCCATCCCCCAGTGGTATCCGCGGCCCGGAGCCTCTTTCGCCCGCGCGAGCGGCGAGCCGACCATGACCGCGTCCGCGCCGCACGCCACGGCCTTCGAGATGTCGCCGCCGGTGCGCATGCCGCCGTCGGCGATCACGTTCACGTACTTGCCGGTCTCGAGCAGGTGCTGCACCCGGGCCGCGGCCGCGTCCGAGATCGCGGTCGCCTGCGGGACGCCGACGCCGAGCACACCGCGCGTCGTGCACGCGTGACCCGGCCCGACGCCGACGAGCACGCCCTCTGCGCCGGTGCGCATCAGGTGGAGCGCGGTCTGGTACGAGGCGCAGCCACCCACCAGAGTGGGGATCGGCAGGCTCGCGATGAACTCCTTCAGGTTCAGCGCCTTGCCGTTCGACGAGACATGCTCGGCCGAGACGACGGTGCCCTGGATGACGAGGACGTCGAGCCCCGCCTCGAGCGCGAGCTCGTAGTGCTCGCGCACCTTCTGCGGCGTGAGCGATCCGGCCGCGAGGACGCCCGCGCGCTTGATCTCCTCGATCCGCTCCGCGATCAGCCTCGGCTCGACCGGGCGCTGGTAGATCTCCTGCAGCCCACGGGTGGCGCGGTCCTTCGGCAGCTTGGCGATGCGCTCGAGCTCGGCGTCCGGGTTCTCGTAGCGCGTGTAGATGCCCTCGAGGTTGAGGACGCCCAGTCCGCCGAGCTTGCCGAGACCGATCGCCGTCGCCGGCGAGACGACGCCGTCCATCGCCGAGGCCAGGAGCGGAAGCTCGAGCAGGTGCGGGCCGAGCTTCCAGCCGATGTCGACGTCCTGCGGGTCGCGCGTCCTGCGGCTCGGGACGATCGCGATGTCGTCGAAGCCGTAAGCGTGGCGCGCCTTCTTTCCTCGCCCGATCTCTACGTCCATGGCTTCTCCCCGGGATGCAAAAAGCCCAGGCTCGATGGATCGCCTGGGCCAGAAGAACCTTGTCGCGTCACGCCTCTCAAGTGGCAGTCGATCGTATCAGCCTCATGAGACGGCCGGCTCGAGCTCGGTCACCTGCACGCCCGTAGCCAGGCGACCCGCCTCGCGGGGCTCGAAACGGCCGGCTCCGACCTCGA
Source organism: uncultured Actinomycetes bacterium (assembly GCA_963790695.1). Taxonomy (GTDB): domain Bacteria; phylum Actinomycetota; class Thermoleophilia; order Gaiellales; family Gaiellaceae; genus VAXT01. The sequence goes on from CAWBPX010000002.1 coordinate 415,330, forward strand.
GCGTCGCGGCCGCGCCCGCCCCGACCGCCGATCGCAGCGCCTCCTCGATCGGCTTGTCCGCGCCGCGCGCAGCGAGGAACGCGGCCAGCAGGACGTCGCCGGACCCGACAGAGGAAACGGTCTCGATCCGCGGCCCCTCCGCGTGCAGGCGCTTGACCTCGCGATCCGCGCGGAGGAGCGCGAAGCAGCCGGTCTCCTGCGTGATCAGCACGTTGCGCGCCCCGAGCTCCGCGATGTCGTCGAGCGCCTGGATGTAGTCCTGCTCCTCGTGGAACTCCTGGCCGACGAGGCTCTCTGCCTCGCGCTGGTTCGGGGAGACGAGGAACGGCTCCGCGGCCGTGCCGAGCCGGAGCGACTCGCCTTCCGCGTCCAGCACCGTGGCCACGCCGGCTCGGTTCAGCTCGCGGATCAGCTCGCCGTAGAAATCGTCGTCCACTGCGCGCGGCAGCGAGCCGGAGAAGACGACGGTGTCCGCGGCGGATGCCAGGTAGCGCAGCTTCTCGCGCAGCATGTCCAGCTCCTCGGGCTCGACGTGCGGGCCCCATTCGTTGATCTCCGTGTACGAGCTCGCAGTCGGGTCGACGACCGCGGTCGAGGTGCGCGACTCGTCGGCGATGCGCACGAAGTCGTTGAGGATCGCCTCCCCGGTCAGCTGCTCCACGATCCGCGTGCCCGTCAGCCCGCCGGCGAGGCCCGTCGCGACGACCGGGACGTCGAGGCCCTTGAGCGCCCGCGCCACGTTGATGCCCTTGCCGCCCGCGAGCGTCAGGCCGCCGCTCGCTCGATGGCGCTGGCCGCGCTGGAAGTTCGGCACGGTCAGCGTCCGGTCGAGGGCCGCGTTGAGGGTGACGGTGACGATCACGAGAACCAGCCTCCGATGTCGTGGGCGGCCTGCCCTATGTGCCACGTGGCGCGGTCGAGCACGCTCGGCTCGTCGATCGACCGAGCGGCGACGAGCGGTGAGCGCGCGATCAGGCGGTTCCGGTCGTAGATGCGCACTTCGCCCAGGGACTGTCCCTTGCGAACGGGCAGCTTCACGCCCCTCGGCGCGACGATGCGCTCGACCAGAGGTCGGCGGACGATCACGGCGCGGGAAACCGGACGCGGCGCGACGAGCGCGACCGAGCCGTGGTCGTACGCGGTCTCCGCCCGCGCGTACTCGCGACCGGCCGAGATCACGGGAACGACGCGGAAGCGCGAAAGCCCCCACGTCATCAGCTCGGCGAGATCGCCGTTCCGGGTCGAGCGATCGGGACTTCCGAGGATCGTCGCGTAGACGGTCACGCCCGGCCCGCGAACGGCAGCGACCTCGGACCAGCCAGCCGCGCTCGTGTGCCCGGTCTTCACGCCGACGACCCCCGGATAGACGCCGAGCAGGTCGTTCCACGTGTGCAGGCGCCTGCCACCGGAGATCGTGGCGTCGCGCATCGCGACGATCCGCCGGACGACGGGCTTCTGCATCAGGATGCGGGCGAGCTCGGTCACGTCGCGTGCGCTCGAGACGTGGCCGGGAGCGTCGAGCCCGTCGGGCCGGACGAAGTGCGTTTCGTCGAGGCCGAGCCGGCGCGCCCGCCGGTTCATCAGAGCGACGAAGCGCTCGACGTTCCCGTCACCGACGTGCTCGGCGAGCGCCCACGCTGCGCCGTTCGCGCTCTGGATCAGCGCCGCCTCGATCAGGTCGCGGACGGAGAGCCGCTCCCCTGGGCGCAGCGGGATGCTCGACTCGCCGACTGCGGCCGCCTGGGGCGAGATCGTGACCATGTCGTCGAGCCCCGCGTGCTCGAGCGTGACGAGGACGGTCATCATCTTGGTCAGGCTCGCGATCGGCACGCGGCTCGCCGGGCTCTTCGCCAGGAGCACGTCGCCGGTCCGGCCGTCCTCCACGATGTACGCGCGCGCATTCACGTCGGGTCGCGCAGCGAGGGCCGGGGGGACGAGCGCGAGCGCGGCCGCTATGGGGAGCAGCCAAAGCTTCAACGGGCGAAAGGCTACCGGCGGCTCAGAGCGCACTGCGAACGACGAGCACGGCCGCCGTCACGAGCAGGAGGAAGGCGATCGGAAGGGCGTACCGCCTCGCCTCCGCGCGCCAGTCGAGGTTCCTCACCAGCCGGAGGCCGTCCAGACCTCGCTCTTCAGGCGCGCCGCCTCCTGCGCGGCCGCCGAGCGCCAGTCGTCCTCGGTCGTCCTGAACGCGTAGAGCACCGAGCGCGACGCGGCGACGAGCGCGCTCGAAGGGCCGCTCGTGAAGGCGCGGGCGACGTCGGCCGGCCCCGCTCCCTGCGCTCCGATCCCCGGCAGGAGCAGGATCGAGCGCGGAAGCAGCCGCCTCGCCTCGCCGACCGCACGCGGGTGAGTCGCGCCGACGACCGCGCCGACGCTCGACAGGCCGCTGTCTCCGACGACCTCCTCTCCCCACTCGGCGACGAGCCGCGCGACGTGTTGCCAGAGCGGCCGCCCGTCCGACAGGGCCAAGTCCTGGATATCCGCCACGCCCTCGTTGGAGGTCTTGACCAGACAGAAGATCCCGGCCCCCTCGCGCCGGCACGCGGCGAGGAAGGGCTCGAGCGAGTCTCGTCCGAGATAGGGGTTGACCGTCATCGCATCCGCGACCGGCGGCGAGCCTTCGAGGTACGCGGAGGCGTAGGCCCTTGCAGTCGACCCGATGTCGCCGCGCTTGCCGTCCGCGATCACGATCAGCCCCGCGGTTCGCGCGTACTGGCAGACGCTTTCGAAGGACTTCATCCCGTCCGCGCCCAGCGCCTCGAAGAACGCGAGCTGGGGCTTGACCCCGACCGCGTACGGTGCGACCGCGTCGATCACGCCGCGGCAGAACCGCGTGCAGGCGTCCGCAGCCTCGGCTCGCCCGAGGCCCGCCTCGCCCGCGAGCTCGAGCGGAAGCAGCTCCGGCACCGGATCGAGCCCGACGAGCAACTGGCTGCGCTTGCGCTCGACCTCGTCGGCGAGCCTGTCTCCGAAAGCGCGCACGTTCGTGCCCTGCGACGCCGCCTCGAGCTTCTGCACCATGGTTTCTGAGAGTACCGCCGGCTTCGGAAATGAGAGAGGGCCACCGGATGGTGGCCCTCTGAAGACTTCCGCTACGAGAGCGAGCTAGTCGCCGCTGGCACCGCTCTTGACGGCCTGCTTCAGCTGGCTGCCCGCAGAGAACTTCGGGACGGTCGTCGCTGGAATCTGCACTCGCTGGGAGGGATTCCGCGGGTTGACGCCCTGACGAGCAGCGCGCCGCTGGGTCGTGAACTTGCCGAACCCGGTGAAGGACACCTCACCACCCGATCGCAATGTGTCGGTGATCGAGTCCAGGAAGGCGTCCACGGCCTCAGCCGCTTCGCGCTTCGAGATACCAGCCTTGTCCGCGACCTTGTCGACGAACTCCTGCTTTGTCACATCAGCCTCCCTCTGGAACGTCGTTTCGCAGGCCGGACCCTAACAGCCAGGCTCTTTCGGCTCAACCATGCGGTTTTGCGGCGGTTTTCTGCGCCGGAAGCAAGTCTCCTGCCCGAAACAGGGGTACGAGGCGCACTCCGCGGCGGGCGAGAGCGTCCGCTCCACCCTCCTCGCGATCCAGCACGCAGACTGCAATTCGGCACTCCAGACCAGCTTCGCGGACGGCGTCGATGGCCTCGATCAGCGCTCCGCCCGTCGTGACGACGTCCTCGATCAGGCATACGCGGTCACCCGGATCGAACACGCCCTCGAGCCGATTCGCGGTTCCGTACTCCTTCGCCGACGATCGGACGATCACGAACGGGATCCTCGACGAGAGCGACGCGGCCGCCGCGAGCGCGACTGCCCCCAGCTCGGGCCCCGCAAGCCGCACAGCCTCGGGCTCGTGCTCGGACACCTCGGCGGCGAGGTGCTCGCCCAGCGCGGCCAGCACGTCGGGCTGGGTCTCGAAGCGGTACTTGTCGAGGTAGTAGCTCGACCGCCTGCCCGACCTGAGCGTGAAGTCGCCCTCGAGGTACGCGTGCTCGAGGAGCGCGGCGCCGAGCTCGTCGCGCTTCATGCGCCGGCCGCACGCAAGGCTTCACGCGCGTGCGCGAGGAGCGCGGCCGCCTGCGGCGAGTCGCCGTGCAGCGAGATCAGCGAGCCGTCGGCGAAGTACAGGTCGATCCGCTCGTGGGCCTTGCCGCGCCTGGCATAGAGCCCGATCCCGAGCAGCGAGCCGGCCGCGAGCCCGATCGCGAGGAGCCTACGGCTTCGCATTCTTCTTGGCCGGCGCGCGACGTCTCGGCTTCGGCTTCGGCTTCGCCGCCGAGCGCAGCGTGCTCTTGAGGTCGTAGAAGACGAGCCCGGCCGTCGGCTCCGCGGAGGTCGATGCGGCGATCAGGTTCTTGCCCTCGCGCACGACGAACAGGCTGCCCGCGGCCGTTGCCGCCTCGAGCTGGGTCGGGTCGCCCTCGCCCGCGCGGCCGGCCTCTTCGAAGAGCGCGCGGGCACTGGCCGCAAGTCGTTCGGCGCGGTCGTCGGGAAGCGTCGAGGAGATGACCTTGCCCGTCTCGTCGAAGAGGACTGCGGCGTCGACCTGCGAGGAGATCTCGGTCAGCTCGTCGAGCGGCTCCGTCATGGCCGAGAGACTAGCCTCCCGTCGAATGCGAGAGGTCTTCAGCAAGTTCTTCGCCGATCGAGGGACGCATCTCGCCGCGATGATCGCCTACTTCGCGCTCCTCTCGTTCGTGCCGCTGCTCTTCCTCGCGCTCGCCCTGCTCGGGTTCGGGGGACGGGCCGACGAGTCGAGCTACCTGGTCACCGAGCTGAACAAGGCGTTCCCGTCGAGCTCGGTCGAGGGGATTCTCAAGGTCGTGCGGTCGGTCCAGGACAACGCGGCCACCCTCGGCGTGATCGGAGCCGTGTTCGTCGGCTGGACCTCCCTCTCACTCTTCAGCGTGCTCGAGTCGGCCTTCAACATCGTCTACGGAAAGCCCAACCGCTCGTTCCTACACGGGAAGCTCGTGGCCGTGATGCTGCTCGTTGGATCGCTCGTGACGCTCTTCTTCGGGCTGCTCATCGGCTCGGTCGGCTACGAGATCCTCAGGCGTATCGCCAGCGGGTTCTTCGGCAACGACTACGTCGCGTACACGGCCTCGGTCTTGATCTCGACCGCGTCGGTCTTCGTCTTCCTCTTCGCCGTCTACTACCTGCTCACGAACGAGAAGCTCACGTACCGGGAGGTGCTGCCGGGAGCGATCGTCGCCACGATCGTGCTCGAAGCGAGCTTTCAGCTGCTGCCCATCTACCTGCACCTGTCGAAGAACGTGATCGCGCTGCAGGCGTTCGGCGCGCCGGCGCTCCTGCTCGTCTGGCTTTACCTGATGGCGAACGTGATCGTGTTCGGCGCCGAGGTCAACTGGTACATGGCCCGCGGTCGGCGCGAGGCGCTCGAGCTGGAAGAAGCCACCGGGCTGGCCTAGAGCTAGGTCGCCTTGTCCCAGCCTTCTTCGCCGTGGGCCCACGGCACGGCGGTGCCGCGCTCGAAGACGAGGTCGTCTTCGCCGCCCGCCCAGACGCCGATCGTGTCGCTGTCCGGGTACACCGAGACTGCGTAGCCCTCACCCCGCCGCGAGAACAGCAACGTCCTCGCGGGTGCGTCGCTGCGGTTCATCACCTTGTGCGCTCCTTCCGGACCGGCCGGGAAGCGGACGAGCTCGCCACGATCGAGTTCGTGCTCGCCGTCCGGCGTGCGCACCACGACCGTCCCCTCGACGACGAGGAGCCACTCCTCGTCGTACTCGTAGTGATAGGGAGACGAGCCCTGGCCGGGCGCGAGGTCGTAGATGAACATGAGCATTTCGGTCGACCCGGTCGCCTCGCCGACGTCGATCCTGCCCCCGGTGTTCGCTGCGCTGAGGAGGTTGATCGAGTTCATGACTGCATTATCGAGACAAGCAGCGCACGGGCGGCGCGTGCTCGGTGCGAGTTGTCCCGCTTCCAGTCGTTGCCGAGCTGCGCGACCGTTCGGTCCTCGCCGTCCGGAATGAAGACCGGGTCGAAGCCGAAGCCTTCCGCTCCGCTCATCGTGTCTGCGATCCGGCCTCCGAGCGTGCCCGTTCCCCGATGCTCGGTGCCGTCGGGTGTGATGGCTACGAGCTCGCATACGTAGCGCGCGCGGCGGCCGTCGCCCTCGACGCCTTCGAGCTCCTCGAGGGCGCGCTCCGCCTCGCTGCCTGCCGCCCACCGGGCGGACAGGACTCCCGGTCCGCCGTCGAGCCCGTCGATCTCGACGCCCGAGTCTTCGCCGAGCACCCAGCGGTCGCCGGCCCGCGCGCGCCCGAACTCCGCTTTCGCGCGCGCGTTCTCGTAGTACGTGTCGCCGGTCTCGGGCGGGTAGTCGTCCGCGCCGAGGAGCTCGATCGTCCAACCGTCGAGGGCGTGCCGCAGCTCGCGGAGCTTGTTCTCGTTCGAGCTGGCGAGGACTGCTACGTGGCCCATCGCACCCCGAGCACCGGCTCGAGGCGCATCAGCTCCGCGGTCACCTGGTCGGGCTGGATGCCCTGACGCCCGAAGCTCGAGCACGACGCGGCGACGGTCGCGGGCGTCTTCGACCTCGAACGAGCGGACCGCGATCCCCCGCTTCTCGAGCGGATCGACGAGGACAGACGGAGACTCGCTCGGCTGCAGCTCGACTTCGAGGCGAAGCTCCCCGGGCCGGACGCGCTCGAAGATCCTGAATGCGACGATCCGGAGCGGCCAGAGGCTGACGAGGACGACGACGGTCGTGATCAGCGCCGCGCTGTAGTAGCCGGCCCCGGTCGCGAGCCCGATCGCGGCCACGACCCAGAGGCTCGCGGCGGTCGTAAGCCCGCGGACGGACAGCCCCTGACGGATGATCGCGCCTGCGCCGAGGAAGCCGATCCCGGTCACGACCTGAGCGGCGATCCTCGTCGGGTCGTACGTGATGCCGCTGGCGTTCGAGAAGTGGAAATCGCTGAACCCGTAGGCGGAGACGAGCGTGAAGAGCGCCGCTCCGATCGAGACGAGCATGTGCGTGCGCAGGCCGGCCTCGCGCTCGCGGATCTCCCGCTCGGCGCCGATCGCACCGCCGAGGATCCCGGCCAGGACGACCCTGAGCAGGACTCGCCGAAGTGGAGCTCAGGCACGGACCGCCTCGACGGCGTCGCGCTGAGCGTCGCCGATGTCCTCGATCCCGGCCGCGGCCAGGTCGAGCAGCTCGTCCAGCTGGCCGCGGTCGAGCGGAGCGCGCTCGGCGGTCGCCTGCACCTCGATCAGGCGGCCGTCTCCGGCCATCACGACGTTGACGTCCACCTCCGCCGAGGAATCCTCGACGTAGTCGAGGTCGAGCAACGCCGCGCCTTCCACGATCCCGACGGACACGGCCGCGACGGAGTCGGTCAGCGTCCGGCCGAGGCCGACGTGGTCGAGCGCGCGCTTCGCCGCCACGTAGGCGCCGGAGATGGAAGCGCAGCGCGTCCCGCCGTCTGCCTGGAGCACGTCGCAGTCGAGCCAGAGCGTCCGCTCGCCGAGCGCCTCCATGTCGGCGACGGCGCGAAGAGCGCGGCCGATCAGCCGCTGGATCTCGACGGTGCGCCCCTTCTGCTTGCCGGCGCTCGCCTCGCGCTGCGTGCGCTGCCCGGTCGAGGCCGGGAGCATCGAGTACTCGGCCGTCAGCCAGCCGCGCCCCTTCCCCGTGAGCCAGCGGGGCACGCCGTCCTCGAGCGACGCGGTGCACAGCACCTTCGTCTTGCCGAACGAGATCAGCGCCGAACCGCTCGCCTGCTCCAGGTAGTCCGGCTCGATGAGCAGCTCTCGAAGCTCGTTCGCGCGTCGACCGCTGGGGCGGGTCATGCCGCGGCCGCCTCCAACTCGGCGATCGCGACCCGCTCGACCTCGCCGAGCGGGAGCTGCAGGAAGCGCTCGCCGACCGCCCGGAAGCGCTCCGGGTCGCCGGTCGTCAGGAACCGGTAGACGCCCTCGCGGCCCTGCTCGTTCTCGAAGCCCTTGCGGTCGAGCGTCTCCGCGACCTCGCGCGCGGTCTCCTCGGCCGAGAAGACGAGCGTCACGCCGCGCCCGAAGACGCGCTGGAAGATCGGACGGATGAGCGGGTAGTGCGTGCACCCGAGGATGACCGTGTCCACGCCGGCCTCCTTGAGCGGCTCGGCGTACTCGCGCACCGCCTCGACCGTCTCGGCCGCGAACGGCTCGTCGCTCTCGATCAGCGGAACGAGGCGCGGGCAGGCGACCGGGAAGAAGCGGACGCCCGCGTCGAGCGTGTGCACGAGCTCGGCGTAGCGCCCGGCCGTGACCGTCGCCTGCGTCGCGAGGAGACCGATGCGGCGGTTGCGAGTCGTCTGCACCGCAGCGTGCGCCTCGGGCGTGATCACGCCGACGATCGGAACCTCGAGCCGCTCCTGCAGCTCGGGCAGCGCGGCGGACGTGGCGGCGTTGCAGGCAGCGACGACGAGCTTCACGCCCTGGGCCTCGAGGTAGCCCGCGATCTCGCCCGCGTAGCGCCGGATCTCGTCGAGCGGCCGAGGGCCGTACGGGAGCCGTGCCAGGTCGCCCAGATAGACGAAATCCTCGTGCGGCATCGTCACGAGACACTCGTGGAGGACGGTCAGCCCGCCGGTGCCGGAGTCGAAGACGCCCACGGGGCGGGAATCCATGGCCGCGATTGTAGGCTGGCGAGATGCTGCGACTCGTCCTTTTCTGCGTCCTCGCCTGCCTTGCACTGCCTGGAACGGGCTCCGCCTTCTCGAAGATCGACCAGCAGGTGCAGATGAGCGACGGCGTCCAGCTGATGACGACGTACTACGTCCCGGACGGCCCGCCGCCCGCAGGCGGATGGCCGGCGGTCATGCTCCTGCACGGCCTCGGAGAGACGAGGAACGACCCGACGAACGCGATCGGGATGTCGATCAACCAGATCGCCGAGACATACCTGGTGCCGCAGGGCTACGCGGCGCTCACGTTCGACGCGCGCGGGCACGGCGAGTCGGGAGGGCTCGTCGGGATCGACGGGCCGCGCGAGATCCAGGACGTTCGCGAGCTCTTCGACCGGCTGAAGACGCGGCCGGGGATCGACTCGCAGCACATCGGCGCGTACGGCTACTCGTACGGCGGCGGCGCGCTGTGGCGTGCGACGGCCGAGGGCGTCCCGTTCTCGGCGATCGTCCCTGCGACGACCTGGACCGATCTCTACTCCGCGCTCGCGCCGCAGGACTTCGCGCACTCGGGCGTCGTGCTCGGCTTCTGGAACTCGATCGTGAGCCGCGCCTCACCGGAGGTGCAGCCGGTCGTGAACGACCTGCTCGCCGGGCAGAACCTCGGCGCCGTGCACGCGTTTGCGGATGCGCGCTCGTCGCGGCAGCTCCTCTCGAACATCCACGTGCCGACCTTCGTCATGCAGGGCCGCCGCGACTTCGCCTTCGACACCGATCAGGCGCTCGCGGCCTACTCGCGGCTGAAGGTTCCCAAGCGGCTCTACCTCGGCGACTTCGGCCATGCACCCTCGCCGCGTCCTGCAGGCGAGCTCGAGCACGTCCTGCCCGAGGCGCGCGAGTGGTTCGACCGCTACCTCAAGGGCCTCCCGAACGGGATCGACACCAGGCCGCCGGTCGAGATCGCGCCCGACCCGTGGACCGGCCGCACGTTCTTCTACCGGACGCTCCCGAAGCGCAAGACGCTCGAGATCGCCTTCCCGGGCCGCAAGTCGATCGGGTCGACCGGCAAGGTCGTGCGCACCCGGCCGCGGCTCGCGAAGAAGACGGAGACGTTCGGGCCGGCCGTCCTCCGAGTCCCGCTCTCGAGCCCGAATCGCTGGCCGCACGTCGTGGCCGTCCTCTCCGCCGTCACGCGCGGCAAGGAGATCGTGGTCAGCGCCGGCGGAAGGCGGGTGCGCCTGAGCCGAAAGCCGAAGCAGGTCACGATCCGGATGCTCAGCCAGGTCACGGGCCTGCCGCGCGGGTCGCGGCTGCGCCTGACCGTGGCCGCGACCTCGACCGCGCAGAGCCCGGGCGACCTGCTCTACCTGCTGGGCGTTCCGCGCACGGCCCGGCTCACCGTCGGCCCGGCCAGGCTCTCGCTGCCGGTCCTGTCCCGGCCGATCTCCGGCTGATTGGCTTGACCCAGCCCTCGGGCGGGAATTAACTCACCGCTACATCTGTCGTCTTACCTCCTGAACTCCGAGGAAAGGAACGCTCCATGAAAAAGTTGATCCGGCTCGCGATCGCGGCCGGTGCGGTTATGGCCACGCTCGCATTCACGGGGTCTGCGTGGTCGGCCTATCAGCCACGGCTGATCGTCACGTCGCTCACGAACGGGCCGAACAAGCCGACGACGATGCTGCTCGAGCATCTTCAGACGGCGGCCGACGATGCGACGGCGAAGGACACGATCTACGCGCCACTCGGCTACCAGGCGAATCTGACGCAGGCACCGGGCACCAACCTGGGCAACGTCGACGCGACCCTGATCCTGCGCAACGGCGGCAACGCGACCGCGGACGCCAGCGGGCCGGTCGTCGTCGACTCGCCGGCCAACTGGGGGCCCACAGGCCACTCAGTGCACCGGAACGCCGACGCACGAGGCCGTCTGGCGGCTCGACATCACTGTCGCCGGGTCGCCGCTCCAGGTGCCGATCTTCGTCGACCATTCGGCCGGCGCCGATGCGACGTTCTCGTCGGTCAAGATCCAGTTCTGCCTCGCAGGGCCGATCGGGACACCGGCGGGCGCGCAGCTCCTGGACGCGTTCTTCGACGTGCAGGGCGTGTTCACCAGCCCGGCGAACACCCAGCCCCGCGTCTGGCGCGCACTGATGACGCCGTACGTGGCCGGCAGCCCGAACCCGAATCCGGCCGGGACGATCGAGAGCCAGGCGGTCGTGCCGGGCAGGGTCAGCTTCTCGGTCAAGGCCAAGGGCCTGAAGAGGCCGAAGGGCTATGTCCTCATCTCCGGCAAGGTGCTCGTGGACGGGAAGGCGGCCGGGGGAACCGCGGTCCAGATCTTCCGCGTCCCGAACCTCAACAAGCCGATCAAGAACGTGAGGACCAAGGCCAACGGGACGTTCTCGTTCCGCAAGAAGTTCGCGAGACGAACCGTGCTCTATGCGATCGCGGTCAAGGTCGAGCCTCTCGCAGCCTGTCCGGCACCAGCGTTGCCCGGCGTTCCGGGCGGCTGCCAGACCGCGACGCGCTCCTTCGGCGCCGGCACGTTCTTCACGGCCAAGCCGCGCAAGCGACGCTGAAAACCGACGGCAGGACGGGGCCTCTCGACGGGCCCCGTCCTCCCGTATCCTGGCCGGGATGGCCGCGCAGATCCGTGTCGGCACCTGCTCGTGGGCCGACGAGGCACTGACGAAGTACTGGTATCCGAAGGGCGTCCCGTCGGGCGCGCGCCTCGCCTGGTACGCGGAGCACTTCGACATGGTCGAGGTCGACTCCACCTACTACCGCCTGCCGGCCCGGGAGATGGTCGAGCGCTGGGCCGAGCGCACGCCCGACGGGTTCGTCATGCACGTGAAGGCGTTCGGTGTCATGACGCGCCACCCGGTCAAGATCGACCAGCTTCCGCCCGACCTGCGCGACGAGGCGCCCGCTGACGAGCGCGGCCGGCTGGAACGCCCCTCCCGCGAGTTCCGGGCCGAGATCTTCAGCCGCTTCCTCGAGGCGCTCGAGCCGCTGCGCTCCGCGGGGAAGCTCGGCGGCCTGCTGTTCCAGTTCCCTCCGTACGTCGTCCCCAAGGAGGCGTCGTACGACTACCTGTCCTGGGCGCGCGAGCAGGTCGGCGACGACAGGATGCTCGTCGAGTTCCGGCACCGCGCCTGGTACGAGGAGGATCAGCGCGAGGAGACGCTTCGCTTCCTCGAGGAGCACGACATGGCGCACGTCGTCGTCGACGCGCCGAAGACGGACGGCAAGAACGTCCCGCTGACCGTGCTCGCGCTGACCGCTCCGGTCCTCTACGTGCGGCTACACGGTCGCAACGCCGACACGTGGAACGTGCGCGGAGGAAGCGCCTCGGAGCGGTTCGACTACCTCTACTCCGAAGAGGAGCTGACCGAGTGGGTCGGGCCGCTGAAGGAGCTCTCCGAGAAGGCGGAGGAGGCGCACGTGCTGTTCAACAACAACAACCGCAGCCGCGTCGGCGGGAGGGAGGTCGCCCAGGCGCCGACGAACGCCGAGATGCTGCGCGACCTCCTGGAGAAGGAGAAGGTTCCGGTCAGCCGGCCGGGTGCAGGAGCCCGAGCAGGATCTCGTTGAAGCGCCCGGGTGCGTCCGCGCTGACCACGTGACCAGCGCCCTCGACGACTTCGAGCCGGCCGTCCGGGGCTGACTCGGCGATCCCGCGCGCCTCGTCGACCGGGAGCAGCTCGTCGTGGTCGCCGACGACCAGAACGAGCGGCCCTTCGAACGCGGTGACGACCTCGGTCGCGTCGCGGCGGTCGCGGAGCGCTTCGATCCCGCTGACGAGCTCCTCTGTCGTTCTGTCCCCGGGCCCGGGCGGCGAGAACTCGCGGTTCCAGCCTTCGATCCCTTCGTTGCGCACGACCTCGAGCATCTGTTCGCGTAGCTCGCGGCGCTCGGGTGGATCCGCAGTCGCGCGCGACCCCGCGAGGAGCAGGGCGCGCACTCGGTCCGGCGACGTCCGCGCCATGGCGAGCGCGACGTAGCCGCCGAGCGAGGCTCCCACGACGACCAGCTCTCCCTCGACTCGCTCCAGCACGTGCTCCGCCCAGCCGTCGACGGAGTTGCCGCCGAGGTCGTACAGGCTGGGGGCGTAGACGTCCTCGCCCTCGAGCGCTTCGAGCTGCGGCGCCCACATGCGCTCGTCGAGCGGGAACGCATGGAGGAGGACGATCCTCATGGATGCTCGACCGTGACCGCGCCTTCGCCCTCGGCGGCCTCGGCCGTGCCCCTTCCGGCGCCTTCGATCCCGAGCGCTCCGGCGAGGCGGGCGAGCAGCTCGTCCGCCGCGGGAAGCTCGGAGGCGGTGGCGGCGGTGGGGGTCGCGGCGCGGATCTCGGCCGGCTTCGCGCCGGTCAGACGGCCGAGGAGCGTCGGGTTCGCCCGGAGCGCCATCGCGTCTCCCGGCGGCAACGCGCCGTAGTACTCAGGGACGGACAGGTACTCGTCGGCCATTCGGCCCCGGTCGAACGCGAGCAGGCGCACGACGTCGCCTTGCTCGACGCTGAGCGCGATCACGACGCCGCCGGACACGTACGAGAGCTCGGACGCGAGCTTCCGCAGATGCTCGGGCTGGGTCTCGGCGTCGTCGTCGTAGACCCCGATCCAGCCGTTTCGCGGGGCGGAGACGACGGTCTTCGCCGAGCGGACGACACGCGGGACCCAGCGGGCGACCGCCTTCTGGACAGCGCTCTGGTCGTCCGTCTGCACGTGGATCGAACCGCGAGAGGAAACCGTGTTGCCGGCGAGACGTTGCTCGAGGGAGGCGAGGTCGGTCAGCAGCGATCGCCGGTAGTCGGTGAAGCCGAGCCGCCGCCAGTAGGCCAGCGCGTCGTCGTTCGGCAGCTCGACGTTCAGCGAGACATGCTCCAGCCCCTGGTCGCGGAACGCTGCAACGAGCTCGCGGACGAGCTCGTTGCCTCCGCCGCGCCCGCGCGCCTCGGGCTTGAGGTAGACGAGGCTGACGTGGCCGAGGCCGTCGCGCTCCTCGCCCTTGGCCAGGCCGAGGATCTCGCCGTCTTCGTCGGCGACCACGATGCGGCCGTCGTCGAGGTACGGGCCGGGCGGAGGCGGCGCGTAGGGACGGGCCCAGTGCTCGTCCAGATACGCCGCGACGAGCTGCTCCAGCTCAGGGCGGTCGGCCGCAGTGGCTTCGCGGACGTTCACAGCGCCGCCAGCAGGGCTCGCTCCGCCGACACCGATGGGCGCTCCGCCGCGCGCTCGACCCACTCGGCCAGTGCCGGATGGATGTCCAGGTCGACACCCAGGCTCGACTCGGCGCGGAGGATCCAGGGCAGGTACGCGACGTCCGCGAGCCCGAATTCCTGCCCGGTCAGGAAGGGCCGTTCTCCCAGGCGATCGTCGAGCAGGGCGAGCTGCTCGTCGAGCCGGTCTCGCGCGTCGTCGTCTCCGCGGCGCAGGGCGTAGTACGGACGGCTGAGCGAGTCGAACCGCTCGACGAGGAGGCGCCCGTGGGCGCGCTCGGCCGGGTCGTCGGGCCAGAGCGGCGGCTCCGGATAGCGCTCCTCGAGGTACTCGTCGATGACGACCGACTCGGGTAGGACGAGCGCACCTTCTTCCAGCACCGGCACCTTGCCGAGCGGGTTCTTCTCGTAGATCCACGAGGGCCGGTCGGCGAGGTCGACCTCGACCGTCTCGTAGTCGATCCCCTTCTCGGCGAGGACGATCCGGACCCGGGCGCAGTACGGGCAGCGGTCGGCGTCGTAGAGCTTGATCACGCCTCGATGCTAAGCGTCGCGGGCCAGGCCGGCGAGGAGGTAGTGCGCGGACAGGTTCTGGAACGGGTCGAAGCGCTCGCCGATCGCGCGGACTTCGTTCGTCGTCAGCGTGCCGCCGTCGCCGCAGAAACGCTCGACCGCCTTGCGCAGGGCGAGGTCTCCCGCAGGCCAGGCCCGGGGGCGCGCGAGGTGGCGTGCGAGGAACCAGTCGGCCGTCCACTCGCCGATCCCGGGCAGCGCCGTGAGCGTCGCCTTGATCTCCTCGTCGGGGAGGAGGGCCAGGCCGAACAGGTCGAGCTCGCTCCGCGCGAGGCCGATCACGTACTCGGCCTTGCGGCGCGAGAAGCCGACCGCGGCGATCTCGTCCGGCTCGGCGAGGGCCAGGCGCTCGCGGGTGGGGAATGCGTACGCGTGCTCGGCACGCTCGCCGAAGCGCTCGATCAGGCGGTTCCGGATCGCGAAGGCGGCGTAGAGCGAGACCTGCTGCGCGGTGACCGAGGTGACGATCGTCTCGAACGGCTCCACGGCGAGCGGCGGCCGTAGCCCGCGCAGTTCCTCGGCGAGCGGGCCGAGAACAGGCTCGGTGGCGGCGAAGGCGTAGAACTCGTCCAGGTCGAACTCGGCGCCGAGCAGCTTGAGGACGACCGGCCGGGTCTCGTCGTCGAGCGGCTCGACGTCCACGCCGCCCGGCGCCTCGGTGATCCGAACCTCGCGCCCGCCGACGACTCGGTGCAGGCCGCCGTCGTGCCAGAGGTTCGCGAGGTCGGGGCCGTAGGCGCGGTAGCGGGCGGTCGAGAGCTCGAAGTCGTAGGGCTCGGGCAGCTCGAGCAGCGGCATCAGGCCGCGAGATCGAGCGCGAGCGCCTTGCCGATCGAGTGGAAGTCGTCGAAGTACTCGAACGGCGCTCCCTGCTCGTCGAGATACGACGCCAGGCCGCGCGTCGCGAACACCCGGTCCGCGGCGAGCGCGGCGCAGCGGTCGGAGTACCCGTCGCCGACGTACACGACCTCGCCGGGAGGGAGCGTCGAACGCTTGCACGACTCACCGCAGGCATCGCAGTCGTCCGGGTAGCGCCACTCCACGCGCCAGCCGTCCGGCCGGGCGTCGACCCGGTTCGCGTGGAGCTCGACCTGGACGCCTTCGCGCTCGAGGATCGGGCGGATCAGCTCCTCGAAGCCGCTCGAGACGACGTGGACGTCCCAGCCCTCGGCCCGCGCCGCGCGAACGAGCTCCGCGAAGCCGGGACGGATCTGCGCCTCTTCGAGAGCCCAGGCGACGACCTCGTCGAGCGGAGCGGTGACCGGCTCGAACTCACGCGTGATCACCTCGCGAAGCGGAAGCCGGCCTCCGTCGAGCCCGTGCTCGACCTCCTCGTACACGGCGGGATCGCCGAACTCGAGCGCCGCCCGGTCGAGGAGGTCGGTGACGGTGACCGTCCCGTCGAAGTCGAGGACGACGCTGCGGCGGTTTTGCGCTTTCGGCTCGGTTCCGTCACCCATGCGTTCGGACTTCCTCAATACGATTGCGACGGGGAGGAGGTGGGCTGTGCCTAAGAGAAGGGGCGCGGCGCGACCAGGCCCGCCGGGCTCAGAGGTGCGACGTCGCCCCCGCCGGATCCTGGTCGTACGTGTGCTCCTCGCCGGGCTCCTCGTACCACGAGTAGGCGTACTTCCCGTCGTCGAGGTCCTTCGCGAGCTTGGACAGCTTCAGCGGATGGAACGTGTCGCACATGACGGCGAGCTCGTGCGTCTCGGTCGCCCCGATCGACTTCTCGGCGAGCCCGGGCTGCGGCCCGTGCGGGATCCCCGACGGATGGAGCGTCACCGAACCGATCTCGATCCCCTTCCGCGACGAGAACTGCCCGTCGACGTAATAGATCATCTCCTCGCTCTGCAGATTCGAGTGGTGGTACGGGATCGGAATCGCGAGCGGGTCGAAGTCGAGCTTGCGCGGGCAGAACGAGCAGATCACGAAGTTCGGGCCGGCGAACGTCTGGTGCGAGGGCGGCGGCATGTGGATCCGCCCGGTGATCGGCTCGAAGTCGTTGATGTTGAACGTCCACGGGTAGAGGTAGCCGTCCCAGCCCACGACGTCGAACGGGTGGTAGTCGATCTCGTAGTCCTGGTACCCGTCGCGGACGCGGATCTTGAGCCGGAACTCACCCCGTTCGCGGTAGGTCTTGAGCTCGGTCGGCGGATGGATGTCGCGGTGGTAGAAGGGCGCGTGCTCCATCAGCTGCCCGTACTCGTTTCGGTAGCGCTTCGGGATCTCGATCAGCCCGGGCGTCTCGAAGAGCAGGTAGCGCTGCGGGCCCGACGGCTCGAACTGGTAGGTCGTCCCGCGCGGGATGACGACGTAGTCGCCCTCGCGGTACGGCACGTCGCCGAACGTCGTGTGCAGGGTCCCGCTTCCCTCGTGGACGAAGTAGACCTCGTCCCCCTCGCCGTTCCGGAAGAAGTAGTCCATCGTCTCGCTGGGGCGCACGAGCGAGATCTCGACGTCGTTGTTCCACATGAGGAGCTTGCGGCCGGAGATCTCGTCGCCCTCGGGCTCGACGCCCATCGTCGTGAAATGCCGGTGCGCGTGCGCGTCGGGCACCCACTCCTCGCGCTTGATCGGCTCGAAGTCCCCGAGCTCCTTGACCCGGCAGGGCGAGGTGAGGTGGTACAGGATCGACTCGTTCCCGGTGAAGCCCTCGAGGCCCATGACCTCTTCGGTCAGGAGCGTCCCGTTGTCCCGGAACTGGATGTGGCGCTTCCGCGGGACCTCGCCTCGGCTCTGGTACGTCGGCATCGCCAGCGAAGGATAAAGAAGCCTAGGAGTTCTTCGGGCCGACCTGGTTGCGCAGGACGCCGATGCCCTCGATCTCGAGCTCGACGACATCGCCCGGCTGCAGCCAGCGCCCGTCGCCGTGCTCCAGGATGCAGCCCGTGCCGACCGTCCCCGAGCCGAGGACGTCACCGGGCCGCAGGCGCGTGTTCCGTGCGGCGTGCGCGACGATCGCGTCCCACGAGTGGTGCATGTCCCCCATGTTCCCG
Organism: uncultured Actinomycetes bacterium; assembly: GCA_963790695.1. GTDB lineage: Bacteria > Actinomycetota > Thermoleophilia > Gaiellales > Gaiellaceae > VAXT01. The sequence continues at coordinate 432,760 of CAWBPX010000002.1, forward strand.
CGCGAGCGCTCCTCGCCGTTCACGCGCGCGGTCATCGTCAGCCCCAGGTCGCCGAGCTCGTCGGGGGTGACGACGACCGGGCCGAGGCTCGTCGCGAAGTCCTTTCCTTTCGCGGGGCCGAGCCCGATCTTCATCTCCGGCCTCTGCAGGTCGCGCGCGGACCAGTCGTTCATGATCGTGAAGCCGCCGATCTGCCCGTCGGCGCCGATCACGACCGCGGCCTCGAGCTCGTAGTCGAGCTCGTTCGTCCCGTCGGGATACGGAATCTCGTCCTCCGGCCCGTAGATCGCCGCGGGATTCGAGAAGTAGAAGGCCGGGACCTCGTACCACTCCGGGACCATGTCCAGGCCGCGGAGGCCGCGTGCGGTCTTGACGTGCTGCTCGAAGGCGTAGAAGTCGCGCACTGCCGGCGGATGGAGGACCGGCGGGCGCAGGTCGACCTCGGCGAGCGGGTACTCCGCGTGCTCGCGCGCGCTGCCGCCGCCGGAGAAGAACGACTGGAGCGTCTGCGCGGCGAGCTGGACGACGCGGTCGCCGTCGATCCGGCCGGGCCAGCCTCGCCGGAGGTGGTGGCCCTTGGGGCTGAACATGCAGAGTTTCACGGTTCGGTGTGCACGCTAACGTCCGCGAGCTCGGGCAGTGCGCGTCGTATGTCCTCCTCGACCTCGCTCGCGAGGGAGTGCGCCTCCGCCAGCGTGCTCTCGGGAGCGAGCGCGAGCGTGAGAAAGGCGACGCGACCGTCATCCGTCTGAAGGAACCGGACCTCTCGTGGAGCCGATCCGGTGTGCTCGGCGGCGATCCGACGAATCCGATCTGCATCCTCCTCGGCGACCGCGGTCCGGCCGGGCTCCGGCTCGCTGAGCGGCTCGAGGTGCGTCTGAACCGAAACGACCTCCGGCTCGGCCACGGCGATTGCGCCCTCGACTTCGGACGCGACCCCGTGAGCCTCCTCCAGGGTCATGTCGCGCGGCAGCTTGAGGTGCAGCGAGACCTGGAGGCCGCCGTCGACGGAAACGATCCGGACGTTGTGCATCTCTCGCACCTGAGGAACCGTGAGCGCGGCCGCGAGGATCCGCTCGCGAAGCGCGGCGTGCTCCGCATCCGGCTCCACGTGGACGACCACGTCGGCCTCGGGCAACGCGCTCTGCACAGCCGCCTCGACGGCGTCAGCGGCGGCGTGGCCCTGCCCCACCCCGGCATCCGGCGAGACGCCGATCACGACATCGGCGAAATGGCGTCCGGCAGCCTGGCGCATCCTCAGTCGCCGGAGCTGGATTCCAGGCTGCATCTCTGCGATCGCAGCCCTGGCTGCTCGCTCGGCGTCGGTCGGAACGCGGTCCATGAGCACGTCGACGTTCCCGCGCATCAGCCGAGCGGCGGCCAGCAGCACCAGCGACGGCAACGAAGAGCGCAGCGACCGCGTCCCCCTCGCGCCAGCCCGCCCACGCCAGCAGGAGCCCGAAGAAGACGGCTGTGGAGCCCGCGAGGTCGCTTCCGAAATGGAGCGCGTTCGAGGCGAGCGCAGGGCTCCCGTAGCGCCTCGAGGCGCGCAGCGACACGACCATCCGGCTCGCGTCGATCACGATCACCACGAGCACGACGAGGAACGCGTACCACGCCGGATCGACGCTGGGCTCGATCGACCCGAGCAGGACCCGAAGCGCCTGGACGGAGATGAAGAGGCTGGCGAGGACGAGGATCGACGCCTCGCCGAGCGCGGCAAGATGCTCGGCCTTGCCGTGCCCGTAGGGATGCATGCGGTCGGCCGGCCGCCCGGAGACGCCCACCGCGAACAGCGTCAGGAGCGCGGCGACGAGGTCGGTCCCCGAATGCACCGCCTCCGAGACCAACCCCAGGCTGCCGGTTGCAAGCCCGGTGACGAGCTTCAGCGAGATGAGCACGCAGGCGGCGACCACCGAGACGAGGGCGGTGCGCCTTTGCGGGCTCATCCCGCGAAGGCTAAGGCGTTAGGTAGTGCTCAGTACCAGCGGCCGCGGCGGAAACCACCGAAGAGAAGGCCGAGGATGATCAGGATGATCCCGAGCCAGAGGCTCCAGACGATCAGGACGATGATCCCGATGATGATGAGGATTGCGCCTATGCCCACTACGTGTCTCCTCCTCGCTAGAGGTTGCCCCGGAGGGCCTGCTCTCGTTCGATTGCCTCGAACAATGCCTTGAAATTGCCTTCCCCAAACCCACGCGAGCCGTGGCGCTCGATGATCTCGAAGAAGAGCGTCGGCCGGTCTTGCGTGGTCTTCGTGAAGATCTGAAGCAGGTACCCCTCCTCGTCGCGGTCGGCCAGGATGCCGAGGCGACGTAGGTCTTCGTAGTCCGCGTCGATCTCGCCGACGCGCTCCTCGAGGTCTTCGTAGTACGACGACGGCGTCTTCAGGAAGCGCAGGCCGCGAGTCTCGAGCTGCTCGACCGTGCCCACGATGTCCTCCGTGGCGAGAGCGACGTGCTGCACGCCCGGCCCGCCGTAGAAGTCCAGGTACTCCTCGATCTGGCTCTTGCGCTTGCCCTCGGCGGGCTCGTTGATCGGGAACTTGATCTTCCCCTCGCCGTCCATCATCACCTTCGACATCAGCGCCGAGTACTCGGTCGAGATCGCCTCGTCCGAGAAGTGGATCAGCTCGGTCATCCCGAACGCCCGCTCGTAGAACTCGACCCAGTGCTCCATGCGGCCGAGCTCGACGTTCCCGACGACGTGGTCGATGTTCTGGATCCCGATCCCGGCCGACGGCGAGCCGTTCTCGGTCGTCGACGTGTAACCAGGCAGGTACGGCCCCGCGTAGTCGCCGCGGTTCACGAACGTGTGGATGTTCTCGCCGTACGTCGCGATCGACGCGAGCTCGACCCGTCCGTACTCGTCCTCGACCCAGTGCGGCTCGGTGACGCTCCTCGCACCGCGCTGGACGGCCTGGCGGTACGCCTCGTTCGCATCCGGGACGCTGAGCGCGACGTCCTTGACTCCGTCGCCGTGTGCGCACGCGAAGCGCGTGATCTCGCTGTCCGGTCTCAGCCCGGTCGTGAGCACGAGCCGAACGTCGTTCTGGTCGAGGACGTACGAGGCGCGGTCGCGGACGCCCGTCTCGGGGCCGGCGTACGCGGTCTGCGTGAACCCGAAGGCGTGCTCGTAGAAGTACGCGGCCTGCTTCGCGTTGCCGACGTAGAGCTCGAGGTGGTCCCACCCCTTGATCGGCATGAAGTCGGTCGAGCTCACCGACTGATATTAACGCGCTCGCTGCGGAGAAACCGCGGGGGAAGCGGGCTCCGGCGCCGGCCCGTCGACCGCCTCGCGGAGAGGAACCTCCTTCAGCCAGAGCGCGACCACCACGAGCGTGACGAGACAGAGCAGCGACGCCGCGAGGAACGCCGGCTGCAGCGCGTTCGCGAGCGACTCCCGAAGGTTGGGCGGCAGCCGGTGCACCGATCCCCGGTCGAGGTGCGATCCGGCGGGCAGGCCGTGGTTGACGATCACTCCCATCACGGTCACGCCGACCGTCGCTCCGATCGCGCGTGCGGACTGCGTCAGGGCCGTCGCCGAGCCCATGGCGCGCATCGGGACCTGGTTCTGGACCGCGACCACGAAGACCTGCATCATCATCCCGAGCCCGACGCCCGCGACGACCATGTACGCGGCCGCCTGCGCGTTCGAGGTCGACGTGTCCATCCGGGAGAGCAGGAAGAGCCCGGTGCCGAGGACGACCGGCCCCACGAGCGCGTTCGGCCGGTAGTGACCGCTCCGGGAGATCCACTGGCCGGAGATCGCGCTCGCGGTCACGGCCCCGAGCATGAACGGCGTGAGGACGACGCCCGAGGAGGTGGCCGAGGTGCCGATCACCCCCTGAACGAAGAGCGGGACGAACGCGATCGTCCCGACCATCGCCATCGCCGACAGGCCGACCGAGGCCACGCCGGCGGCGACGATCGGGTTGCGCAGGAACTCGAACGGCAGGATCGGCTCCTTCGCCCTCCGCTCGACGAACACGAACGCCGTCCCCGAGACGAGGGCGATGGCGAACGCTCCGAGCACCTGCGTCGAAGTCCACGGATGCGTCTCGCCGCCCCAGACGAGCCCGACCAGGAAGGAGCTCGTCGCGATCGCCAGCAACGTCGCCCCGAGCAGGTCGAGCGAGTGCTCGCGGCGCTGCGTCCGCTTCGGGATCGCGATCGCGATCACGGCCAGGGCGACCGCGCCTACGGGCAGGTTGACGTAGAACACCCAGCGCCAGGTCGTGTGGTCGACGATCAGGCCGCCGAGGGCGGGGCCGATGATCGAGCCGGCGGCGAACGTCGCGCCGATCAGGCCCTGGTAGCGACCGCGATCGCGGGGCGGGACGATGACGCCCACCGTCGCGATGGCGAGGGCGAACAGGCCCCCGGCCCCGGTTCCCTGGACGGCACGAGCCGCAACGAGCTGGCCCATGCTCTGCGAGAGCCCGCAGAGGACGGAGCCGAAGAGGAAGATCGAGATCGCGAAGATGTACAGCAGCCGCCGCCCGTGGATGTCACCGAGCTTCCCGTAGAGCGGGACGGTCACAGCCATCGCGAGCACGTACGCGGTGATCACCCACGAGTAGCTCTCGAGGCCTCCGATGTCGGCGACGATGTGCGGCAGCGCGGTCGCGACGATCGTCTGGTCGAGCGCAGCGAGCAGCAGCGCGACCATGATCGCGCCATAGATCGCCAGGACACGTCCGATCGTGAAGCGATATCCGGGCGGCTTCCGGGCGAGGCGAACACGTAACGAAGCCACTCGCTTCTACCGTACCCGCTCGCTCTCTCCTCACTCCGCGGGTCCGAGCGGCGGCCGCCGTTCCCGCGAGAGGACGATCCCGGCCGCGATGGCAAGCCCGCCGACGACCTGAACCGCGGTCAGGCGCTCGTCGAGGAGCAGGAGCGCGGCGATCGCGGCGAGGAACGGCTGGAGGTTGGCGAAGAGCGACGCGCGCGACGGGCCGACCTGGTCGATGGCCGTGAACCAGAGGACGTTCGTCAGCACGAGCGGGCCGAGGACGGCGAACGCGAAGCCGGCCCAGGCCAGCCACCCGATGTCGAAGCTCTGGTCGCCGAGCTGCGGCGACGCGAGGAGGAGCAGGGCGACCGAGACCACGGCCAGGAAGACCGCGCTCAGCCGGAACGGCGAGTACCTCCGCATGAGCGGCGCGATCGCGACGGAGTACGCGCCCCAGGTCGCGGCGCCGAGCACCGCGAGCAGGTCCCCGCCGAGGTTCGAGGACACGCTCTTGCCCGAGCCCGCGGTCACGAGGACGACGCCGGCGAAGGAGACGGACGCTGCGATCCAGAAGCGCCGCCCCAGCCGCTCGATCCCGACCAGGCGCGAGATCAGGGCCGTGAAGATCGGCAGCGTCCCGAACAGGAGCGCCGCGGTGGTCGCGGTGGTCAGATCGAGCGCGTAGACGAAGCTGAGCTGGTTCGTCAGCAGCAGAAGGACGGCGAGCGTGACGAGCGGCAGGTCCGAGCGGGCGATGCGGAACGACCGCTCGCGCGGATAGGTCAGCGCGACGAAGACGAGCGCGGCCGCCGTGTAGCGCAGGGACGAGTACGGCAGCGGGTGCAGGCCGGCGTCGAGGATGTACTTCGACACCGTGAAGTTGAGCGCCCAGATGGTGACGGTCAGGAGCAGCATCAGATCGGCTGCTGACGCCCGGCGCACCGCGCGCAACCTAGTCCACTACGCTTCCGGCCGTGGCCGAGCCGACCAGAGACGACGTGGACGCGATCGTAGGCCCGGCGACCCCGCACTTCGCCTACCAGCTGCGCGCGCGCGTCCTCGAGCTCGTCGAGGACCTGCCCGGAGAACCACGAGGTCCGGCGGTACGCCGAGGAGAAGGCCGACCTGCTCGACCGCCTCGGCTACGCGTCCTCGAAGGCCGAGGAGGGTCAGCGCGAGTCCGAGACGCGAATCGGCTGGGAGACGATCCCGAGCGCAGCCCCGGCCGACAAGCCGCTGAACCGGTGACGATGCAGGGCGCGACCGTCTTCGTGACGGGCGGGTCGCGGGGGATCGGCAGGGAGATCGCCCTCCGCTTCGCCGACCTGGGCGCGGCGCGCGTCGCCATCGGGTACCTGCGAAACGACAAGGCGGCCGAGGCGACCGCCGAAGAGCTGCGGGCGAAGGGGGCCGAGCCGGTTCTCGTGCGCGGCAACGTCTCGTCGGAGCGCGTCGCCCGCGAGGTCGCGGAGCTCGGGCCGATCCGAGCGCTCGTGCACAACGCGGCGACCGGCGTCATCCGGCCGGCGCTCGAGACCGAGGACAAGCACTGGGACTGGACGATGTCCGCGAACGCCCGCGCGTTGCTCTCCCTGGCCCGCGCCGCAGCGCCCCAGATGCCGAACGGGAGCTCGATCGTCGGCATCTCGAGCCTCGGCTCGACGCGCGTGCTCGAGGACTACGTGCTGGTCGGGACCTCGAAGGCCGCGCTCGAAGCGCTCGTCCGCTACCTCGCGGTCGAGCTCGCGCCGCGCGGGATCCGCGTCAACGCCGTGTCCGGAGGCGTCGTCGACACGGACGCGCTCGAGCACTTCCCGCAGAAGGAGCAGATGCTCGAGTGGGGCGGGAAGCGAACCCCCGCGGGCCGGCTCGTCCAGCCGAAGGACATCGCCGACGCCGTCGTGTTCCTCTGCTCGGCCGAGGCCGAGATGATCGTCGGCCAGACGATCGTGGTCGACGGCGGCTTCTCGCTGCCGGCCTGATGGAGCCGACCGAGCAGAACCGCCGCGCCTGGGACGAGCTCCACCGGCGCCGCATGCGGTCGGCGGGCCGTGGGATTCCGAAGCAGATCCGCGAGCTGCTCGGAGACCTCGAGGGGCTGCACGTGCTCCACCTACAGTCGGGAACGGGCGAGGTGACCGAAGAGCTGGTCGAGCTGGGGGCGCTCGCCACCGGCGTCGACCTGTCCTCCGAGGCGATCGAGGAGGCCAGGCGGCTCGCCCCGGACGTCCCCTTTCTGCACGCGGACGTCCACGAGCTCCCGGTCGAGGTCCGGCGCGGCCGGTTCGACCTCGTCTTCACGGGCGAGGCGCTCGACTCGGTGAGCGACCTCGAAGCGTGGCTCTCGGGAATCGCGGCGGCGCTCAAGCCGGGTGGAAGGTTCTTCCTGTACGACCACCACCCGGTCACGGCCGCGGTCGACCCGCTCGGCCACTGGCGCGACAACTACTTCGAGGAGCCGCGCTGGCGACTCGAGCAGGTGGTCGACGCCGTGACCGCCGCCGGGCTTCAGGTCGTGCGGCTCGTCGAGTTCCAGACGCTCTTCAACTGGATCCAGCGCGATCGCCGCGTTCCCTGGGAGTTCGCGCTCATCGCCGAGCGCCGCGATTAGACCCGCCCGCAAACGGGCATACAGCGGTGTCTATGGGTATTCCAGTCAGCCTGATCCTGATTGCCGCAGGAGCGATCCTCACCTGGGGTGTGACCGACGAGCCTTCCGGCCTGAATCTCGACGCGATCGGCGTCGTGCTGATGGTCGTCGGCATCGTCGGGTTCGTCCTGACGCTCATGCTGTGGCGCTCCTGGTGGGGCCCCGGGTACTGGAGCCACGCCGAGTACGTCGAAGGCGCTCCCGCCGGCCGGCGGTACGGCGGCCAGTGGGGACGCCGGAGGACGACGTACGTCGAGGACGAGGCTCCGCCGCCGAGGGCCACGTACGTCGAAGAAGAGGCTCCGCCGCCAGGCGGCCCACCTCCGCCTCCGTAGCGGTTTCGCACAGCCCAGCGCCGTGCGGCGGCTTCTGTCGCCCGCTCGGCGATCCCTCACAGGGACTGTCCCTCATAGGGACTGTCCCTGTGAAGCGAGCGCCGCGGAGCTAGCTCTCTTCTTCGACGATCATCAGGCCGTTGCCGTCCGCGTCCTTGAACATGAAGAGGAGCGGAACGGTGCCGTCGCCGCCCATCGGCTCCTCGACCTCGACTCCCTGTGACTTCAGCTCGTCGTGCGCGGCGCGCGCATCGGAGGTCGTGAGCGCGATCCCGGTCTCGCGGCCGGGCTGGAACTCGCCCATCCCGGTCGAGAGCGCGATCCCCGAGCCGCCGCCCGACGGGGCGACCTCGACCCAGCGGTCGCCTTCGCCGAAGGGCACGTCCATCGAGACGGTGAAGCCGAGCTTCTCCGTGTAGAAGGCGATCGCCGCGTCCTGGTCGGACACCGGAATGATCACCCTGCCGAGCTTGTCGACGTTTGCCATTTCGTCTCCTTTCGAAGGATCGACGCTAAGACCGCGTGCGCGGCCGGAACTCATCGGAACCGCTGAGCCGCAGGTCTAGGCGGGAGCTGCGGCCTCGACGGGCAGTCCGTAGATCTCGCCCATCTTCGACTTGAGATAGCGGATGTACGGCGCCGGGTCCATCCCGCCGCCCGTGATCCGCTGGAGCATCTCCTTCGACGTGTACTTCCGCCCGTGCCGGTGCAGGTTCTCGCGGAGCCAGCCGGCCAGGTCGTCGAACTCGCCGCGCTCGAGCTGCGACGTGAGATCCGGCAGCTCGGCCGTCAGCTTCTCCCAGAGCTGCACCGAGACGACGTTGCCGAGCGAATACGTCGGGAAGTACCCGAACGCCCCGCCCGACCAGTGCACGTCCTGCAGGACGCCCTGCGAGTCGTTCGGGACGTCGATCCCGAGGTACTCGGACATGCGCGCGTTCCACGCCTCCGGCAGGTCCTCCAGAGGGAGCTGGCCCGAGAGCATCTCCTGCTCCAGCTCGAAGCGCAGGATGATGTGCATGTTGTAGGTGACCTCGTCCGCCTCGACGCGGATGAAGGACGGCTCGACCTTGTTGATCGCGCCGTAGTAGGTCTCGAGCTCGACGTCGCCGAACTGCGCCGGGAACGTCTCCTGGAGCCGCGGATAGAAGTGGCGCCACATCGGCAGGCCGCGGCCGACGAGGTTCTCCCACATCCGGCTCTGCGACTCGTGGAGGCTCATCGAGGTCACCGACGCGAGCGACGTCCGCTCGAACGACGGGTCGACGTTCGACTCGTAGAAGCCGTGGCCGAACTCGTGGATCGTCGCGAAGAGGGAGACGCTGAGATCCGTCTCGTCGTAGCGCGTCGTCAGCCGGATGTCCTTCGTGCCCGCGCTCATCGCGAACGGGTGCACGGTCGGGTCGAGCCGCCAGGCCTCGTGGTCGAAGCCCATCCGCTCCAGTACCTCGAGCGCGAACGAGCGCTGCTTCTCGATCGGGAAGTCGCCGTGGAGCGACGAGTCGTCGACGCGGTCGGAGTTCTCCGCGATCTGCGCGATCAGCGGCACCAGCTCCCGCTTGAGCTCGTCGAAGACCGTGCGCACCTCGTCGCCGGTCAGTCCCTCGTCGAAGTCGTCGAGGAGGACGTCGTACTCCGAATCGAAGCCCATCCCCTCGCAGCAGTCGATGTAGCGGTGCGTCAGCTCGAGGTTCTTCTTCAGGTGCGGCAGGAAGGTGGAGAAGTCCGACTTCTCGCGCGCGTCGATCCAGGCCGGAAGCGCCATCGCCCCGACCCGGGTCATCTCGGCCCGGAGCTCCGCCGGGACGCGCTTCGCCTTCTCGTAGTCGCGGCGCGTGATCCGGATCAGGCTGCCGTCGTTCGAGTCGTAGCCCGCCTCTTCCTCGTAGCCGCGAGCCTCGTCGAGCAGGCGCCCCATCTCGTCGTCGATGAAGAGCTCGTGCGAGAAGCGGTCGAGCGTCCCGAGCTGCTCGGCCCGCACCTCTCCGCCCTTCGGCGGCATCTTCGTGTGCTGATCCCAGCCCAGGATCGCGCGCGCCATGTGCAGGTCGTAGATCGCGGCCAGGCGCGTCTTCAGCTCTTCATAGGTCTTCGTCACGGCGGTGCCTCCGGAGTCGTTTTGCGCCCGTGAGCCTACTTGAGGCCGGCTCACCGACTGTCGGCGCCGAACAGGCGGCTCACCGTGTCCGAGGCGACGTAGCCCGCGATCTTCGGGTTCTCCTGGAGCCGCCGGAGCGAGTAGCGGTACCAGTGCTCGCCGAAGGGCACGTAGATCCGCAGGCGGTGCCCGTCGCGCACGAGCCGGTTCGCGGCCAGCTCGCGCACGCCGAGCAGCATCTGGAACTCGTACTGCTCGCGCGTCAGCCCGTGCTGCGGCGACGAGCCGCTTGCCCTCGTCGAGCAGGAACTGGTCGTGTGTCGCGATCGCGACGTACGAGCCGCGCGCGGAGCAGCTCGCGCAGGCAGCGGACGAAGTTGCTCCGCACCTCCTCGTAGTCCTGGTAGGCGATCAGGGGCGGCTCCACGTAGATGCCCTTGACGAGGCGGACGTTCGGCTGGAGCGGCGCGAGCGCGCGGATGTCGCGAATCGAGCGGCGCAGCGCTGCCTGGAGGACGATGCCCACGTTGTCGAGCCCGTCGGCGCGGAGCTCGCGGTAGAGCTCGAGCGTCTCCGTGGTCGTCGTCGAGTCCTCCATGTCGATCCGCACGAAGTTCCCGCTCTCCGCCGCGTGCCTCACGACCCGCAGGAGGTTCGCCCGGCAGAGCTCGTACGCGAGGTTGAGCCCGAGCCCGGTGAGCTTGACGCTGACGTTCGAGTCCAGCTTCTCCCGCTCGATCGCCTCGAACACGTCGTGGTAGGCCTGCACGATCTCGAGCGCCTCGCGCCGGCCCGAGACCTCCTCGCCGAGCACGTCGATCGTCGCCATCTTCCCCTGCTCGTTGAGCGCTCTCACGACCTGCACCGCGTCCGCAACCGTCGTGCCCGCGATGTAGCTGTCGGAGATCCTGCGTACCACCGAGCGAGGGACCGCCGGCAGCACGCGGACGATGGCGCGATCTAGCAGTGCCAAGGGGCCGCGATTCTAGTCCCCACCGGCTTGACGAAACCCGGCCCTGCGCGCAAGATCGACGAACCGCGATCGAGGGGGAGTTCTCTGACAGCTGCAGTCACGTACTTCGTGTTGCGCACCGGCCTGGGCGCGATCTGTCTCCTCGCGGGCGTGGAGAAGCTCCGCGCCCCGCGGGAGTTCTTCCAGGGAGTTGAGCAGTACGGGCTCGTCGGCCCCGGCTGGCGCCGATCGCGGGCAGCGTGCTGATCGGAGCGGAGCTCGTCCTGGGCCTGCTCCTCGTCAGCGGGCTCGCCCCCGTGCTCGCGGCGCTTGGCGCGATCGTCCTCTTCAGCGTCTTCGCGGCCGCGCTCGCGGTGAGCATCGCGCGCGACAACACGGCGCCGTGCCACTGCTTCGGCGCGTCCGAGGTCGAAAAGATCTCTCCCGCGGCGCTCGTGCGCGCGCTCCTGCTCGTCGGCATCTCCGCCGCCGTGCTCGTGTTCGCGCTCGGAGACACCAACTCGATCACACGTCACGAGCTGATCCCGAGCCTCCTGATGGCGACCGCCCTGGTCACGGTCACGCGCCTGTCCGGGCTCTTCCCGCTCGCGTGGTCGTTCCTGCGGGCGAAGGCCGGGCTGTATCCCTCGCCGACGCGCCGCGTCAGCTTCCGCCACCAGCCGCTCGACGTCCCGCTGTACCCGAAGGAGCAGGCTTGAGCGGCGTCTGGCTCGCGTCGTACCTCGTTCTCTGGCTCGTCGTGCTCGTGCTCGCGTTCCTGCTCGCGGGCTCGCTGCGCCAGCTCGGCCTGATCCAACTCAGGCTCGGAGACGATCCGGGCGCGCTCATCACCGACTCCGGGCTCGAGCGCGGCGCCCAGGCCCCCGAGTTCGTCGCCGCCGACTCGGAGACCGGCGAGGCGGTGGCGCTCTCTTCCCTCCCCGCCGTGCCGAGACTCCTCGTCTTCGCCTCGCCGGGCTGCCTCTCGTGCCGGGAGCTGATCCCCGGCCTGAACGAGGTCCGCAAGACCCGCAGCGGCGAGTTCGACTTCCTCGTCGTCTGCCGCGGTGACATCGAGTCCTGCCGCGGCTTCGGGCGGATGAACCGCCTCGAGGCGCCGATGGTCGTCGACACGAACGGCCAGATCGAGAAGGACTACATGGTCACGCTCACACCCTTCGCGTACCTGCTCGACCACGAGGGCCGCGTCGTGATTCGCGGCGTGGCCAACGACTGGCGCCAGCTCGAGTCCCTGCTCGATCAGGAAGGGACACTCCAGGCCGGGCGCGGCTGGGTCGATGTCGACAACGACGGAAACGGCGACGGCACGGTCGTCGCCGAGGGAGAGCACACGCATGGCTAGGACCGCCCGCGTGGGAGGGATCGTCGGTCTCGCCGGAGCCTTCGGCCTCGTCGCCGCGATGCTCGCGGGCGAGACGAACCCGTCCCTGGGCGTGCCGACGGTCTTCGTGCTCGTCAGCCTGAGCCTCGTCGTCGGGCTGTCGACCGCGGCCAGCCCCTGAGGGCTGTCCATGGTCGGGCAGATCGGCCCCCTCGTGCAGGTGGGCAGGAAAAAGACAGCGCTCGCCCTCCACGTCCTCGGCGGCGTCGCAGGTGGGCTCGCGATCGGCGTCGTGCTCGGCTTCCTCGGAGTGCTGCTCCGCGCGGCGATCGGCGACGCGCTCGACACCGTGTTCCTGATCGTCGTCCCGAGCGCCCTGATCTACGCGGCGCTCGTCGACCTGGGCCTCCTGCCGGTGCGCTCGCTCACGTGGGTGCGCCAGACCCCGGGCGACTGGACGTGCTCGATGGGGCACTACCCGGGGATCTTCGCGTGGGGCTTCGACCTCGGGCTCGGGGTGACGACGCGGATCCCGTACCAGACGCTGCTCGTCGTGCCGCTGTCCGCATTTCTCGTGGGAGACCTGGGCACCGCCGTTGCGATCACGACGGCCTACGGAGCGGCTCGGGCGCTGGCCGTCGTCGCGGCGGTCACGTCGGCGAAGGACGACTTCCCGGCGGTGTGCGATGCGATCTCCGAACGGGTGCTGACCTTGAAGAAGCTCGTCGGCGCTTCGGCTCTTGTAATTGCGGCCCTGATCGTGATTTCCTAGCGGGGGAGGTAAGGGATGAAAGAGGGAGCGATCTACCTGCTGAGCCGTCGGGTCACGGGCGACCACGGCGAGGACTACATGCAGAACGTCTCGGTGTTCGCGCCCAGCGCGAGCGACGCGTTGCAGATCGTGAGCGACCAGTTCCAGCTGCTGAGAAAGAACGGTGAGCACGCCTACCAGGCGCTGCCCAAGTTCGCCGTGGAGAAGGTCTCGCTCGACAACTACAAGATGATCACCGCAGGCGTGACCAAGTAGCCGTGGACCTAACGGGAATCGCAGCACGCTCACTGGCTCGGCGCTCGTCGCGCCGCCAGTTCTTCAAGGTCCTGGGAGCCGGTTCGCTCGGCGCGGGGCTCTTCCTCACCCGGACCGGCGTCTCGCTCGGCGCCGTGACGAGCTGCGTCGGCTGCGGCGGCGGGCCTTGCAACCCGTGCTTCTCACCGGCTGTGCTCTGCGAGCAAGTCCCCGGTAATTACACGTGCAAGACGTGCCAGCAAGGCGGCGGCTGCCCGGACGGATGCATCACGTCTGGCGAGTGGTTCTGCTGCCTCACGAGCGGACGGGTCGGCTGCCGGTTCCGCTGCTCGGAGTGCAACTGCGGGCCGAACGGGAACTGCAGCGACCCGGCGTGCCACTGCTTCTCGAACCTGGCCATCCCCTGCACGCCCCGGCTCCACTCGGGTGACCAGCCGTGCGCGTGCCCGCCGGAACAGGCTCCGATCCCGAGCCTGGCGCACTAGATGGATCTCACCCGCCTCGCCGCGCACTCTCTCGCGAAGCGGTCGTCACGCCGGCAGCTCTTCAAGGTGCTCGGAGCCACCTCCCTCGGAGCCGGTCTCTTCCTCACGAGGACGGGCGTGTCGCTCGGTGCCGTCGAAGGCTGCATCGGCTGCGGCGGCGGGCCGTGCAATCCGTGCGGCTCCCCGCGGCAGGTCTGCGAGAACATCGGCTTCTCGTGCAAGACGTGCGTGCAGGGCGGCGGATGCCCGGAGGGCTGCACGACTACGGGAGAGTGGTTCTGCTGCCTGACGAGCGGACGCGTCGGTTGCCGCTTCAGATGCTCCGAGTGCGAGTGCGCCGGCTGCGGAAGCGGCTCTTGCCACTGCTTCACCAATCTCCCGATCCCCTGCACGCCTCGGCTGCACTCCGGTGATCAGCCGTGCGCGTGCCCTCCGGACACTCCGCCGATTCCGGCGCTCGGGGTCTAGCCCTCGCGCATGAAGCCCTGGCGGGCCGCGCTGACCAGCGCGACTGCCTCGGGGAACAGGACGCGCATTGCGTCCCTGAGGGCGATCGCCTGCTCGTCCGTGCCGCCCTCGACGTGCATTCGCTTGAGCGCCGCGCCCGTGAGCTCGACGGCCGTGTTCAGCGTCAGCGTCGCGAACTGCTCGCGCTGCGCCTCGGCGACCGACTCGGCCTGACGGGCCGCGAACTCCTGCAGGTTCCGCATCAGCTCCTCGGGGTCGCCCCCGAGCGGGAATCCGAATCCGCCTTCCATGGCTCCACGATAGCCGCGCGGGTCACTCGAGCGTCGTCTTGTAATGCGTCTCGACGTCGCGGACGAACTCGTCGACCGTGGCCATGCCCTGCTTCATCGCCTCGGCGAAGGGCGATGCGGGCGAGGGGCCGAGCGCGGCTTCGAGGCGTCTCGCCGCGGCGCCGACGCGGTCGAGGAAGCCAGGCTCTGCGAGCCGCGGCGGCGTGCCGATCACCCGCTCCAGCTCGAGGGCGGCCTCCTCGGCCTCCTCGATGCCCTCCGGGTTCTCGGTCAGCCGGATGGCGACGAGCTGCTCCCGGAGCTCCTGCAGGTCGCCTCCCCCGCGGTCTCCTCGGCGAGCTCGGTCAGCGCGATGATCGACGCGGTTCGGCGGATCACCTCGCGCCTCGTCACCGGCTCGCCCGCGTCGTCGAGGACGAGCCAGGCGCGCTCGTCGCCGTCGGCGAAGGCGCAGAGGTAGGTCCGCTCGTCGGGCTCGGCGAGGCTCGGCACGACGCCGGTCAGCCGCTCGCCGTCGCGCGCATGAGGAGCTGCGGCGACCGCGATCCGGTCGAGATCCTCTCTGAGCGCCACGAGGCCAGCTTAGACTCGCCGCGTGGCGCTTTCCTCGAAGCGGAAACAGGTCGCACAGGAGCTCTTTTCGCCGCTCGGACCGAGCTACGACCGCTGGAGCCGGCTGCTCTCCCTCGGGCAGGACCCGCGGTGGAGGCGGTTCCTCGTCTCGCGGATCGATTGCGGCGCGGACGCCGAGGTGCTGGACGTGGCGACGGGGACGGCGGCGGTGGCGATCGAGCTCGTGCGGCAGCGCGGGTGCCGCGTCGTCGGGCTCGACCAGAGCGAGGGAATGCTCGCCTCCGCGCGCAGGCGGATCGACGACGCGCGCCTCGCCGACCGCATCCAGCTCGTCGCTGGAAGCGCCGACCAGCTGCCGTTTCCCGACCGGTCGTTCGACGCCCTCACGTTCACCTACCTGCTGCGCTACGTCGAGGATCCGGCCGCGACCCTCGCCGAGCTCGCACGCGTCGTCCGTCCGGGCGGTGCGATCGCGGGCCTCGAGTTCGGCCTCCCGCGGGGCGTCTGGCGGCCGCTCTGGGAGCTCTACGTGCGGGTCGGGCTGCCGGTGGCCGGGCGTGTGATCTCGCCGGGCTGGCACGAGGTCGGAACGTTTCTCGGGCCGAGCATCCGCGAGTTCCACGAACGGCTGCCGATCTCCGAGCAGGTCGAGCTCTGGCGCGCCGCCGGGATCGAAGACGTGCGCGTGCGTCGTCTCAGCCTCGGCGGCGGCTACGTCGTCTGGGGACGTCGCGGTGACTGAGACGCGCTCCGCTTTCTACGCGCTCCAGCCCGGAGGCTGGCGCGACTACGTGACGCTGCTCCACCCGCCGTACACGCTGTGGCACCTCTCGTACGTCGCGATCGGAGCCGCGCTTGCCCCCGGGATGACGGTCGAGCGGCTGCTGGTGGCGCTCGCGGCGTTCTTCCTCGCGGTCGGAATCGGCGCGCATGCACTCGACGAGCTGCACGGGCATCCGCTGCAGACGCGGATCTCGGATCGGACGCTGATCGCGCTGAGCATCGTCTCGATCGGCGGCGCGGTCGCACTGGGGGTTTACGGAGCGGTCGCCTACACGGCGTGGCTCGCGCCGCTCGTCGTGGCCGGCGGGTTCATCGTCGTGCGCGTACAACCTCGAGCTCTTCGGAGGCGCCTTCCACTCCGACCTGTGGTTCGCGCTCGCCTGGGGATCCTTCCCGCTGCTCGCCGCGTACGTCGCGGTGGCCGAGCGGATCACGGTGGGGGCGTTGCTCGCGGCGGTGTTCGCGGGCTTTCTGAGCCTCGCGCAGCGCCGGCTCTCGACGCAGGTGCGGACGGTGCGTCGACGGGTCGAGGCGGTCTCCGGGACGCTCGAGCTGGCGGGCGGCGAACGGCGGGAGATCAGCGCGGCGACGCTGACGCAGGCGCCCGAGGCGGCGCTCAGGGCGATGACGATCGCGGTCGCGTCGCTCGCGGTCTCGCTGGTCGTGCTTCGCCTTACCTGAGCAGGCGTTTTACGATGGTGCGCGGTGGACCTCGAGACCGCATTCGCGATCGTGTTCGCAGCAGGAGTCGTCGTGGCCGCGGCGTCGATCGCCGCGACCGCAATGGAGCGGGCCAGCCGGACCATGCTGCTCGCGGCCGCGGGTGGGATCGGAATCGCCGCGGTCGCCGCCTGGGTCGCCTTCGCGCTCTCTCCATCGGCTGCGCTCGCGATCTCCGCGACCGGCCTCGTCGCCTGCCTCCTCCTGCCGGTGGGCGCACTGGCCTTGCGTCAAGGTCTCGCGCGCGGGCATGCGATCGACGAGGAGATCGCGCGGGCCAAGGAGGAGCTGGCCGCGGTCGCGCGGGACGTGGTCGCGACGCGCTCGGCCGACCTCGAGCGCACGCTCGCTCGAGCTCGCGCCGACACGCTCTCCGCCTACGCGGAAGAGGAGCGGCGCCTCGCGGAGACCCGGCGGACGGCGCTCGGCGAGAGCGAGCAGAGGCTTCGCCATGGGCTCGCCGAGGCGTTTACCAAGGTGCAGGGACAGGTCGAGCAGCGCCTCGCGTCCTGGCACCAGGATCTCGACCGGGCGCAGGGACAGCTGGGCACGCGCCTCGAGCAGGTCGCCCAACGCGAGCGCTCGCTGATCGAGGCGCTCGAGGCTCGCTTCGAGACCGACGTCGATCGACTGAAGACGGTCGACGAGGAGCAGAAGGCCGCCGTCGCGAGGCTGCGGGAGGATCTCGCGCGCACGACCGCAGACGTGGCCGCAACCGCCGAGGCGGAGCTCGAGAGCCATGCGGCCGATCGGCGGCGCGCGCTCCATCAGGTCGCCGATCGCATGACGACCCGTGAACGCGATCTTCTGCGCCGGATCGAGCGCGAGGAGGCGGACGCGACTCGGCGGATCCAGTCGACGTTCCTCGACGTCGAACGCCGACAGGTGGAGCAGCTGGAACGAGTCCTCGATCGCGCGGCCGCGCGCTTCGTCGATGCGGCGGCCATCCAGTTCGAAGGGACGATCAAGGCTGCCCAGGAGGACGCTGCGCGGAGGTTGCAGAGGGAGCTCGAACGGTCCGTGCAGGCGTTTGCGCGCCAGGGCGAGTCGCTGCTCGCCGAGAGCCTCAACCAGCTCGGTGACGCCGGCGGCCTACGACTCGAGAAGAAGCTGAGCCAGGTCGCGGCGGGGCTCGAGCGGCAGCGCGAGGACTTCGTGGCCTCGGTGACGGCTCGCATGAACGAGGTGGAGACCGAGCTCCGGGAGCGGCTGTCGGGACTCGTGGCGGAGGAGGAGGCCGAGCGGGCCGCGCTCGAGGCTCGGCTCGCGGAGATCGCGCGCCGGATCGAGCAGACGCTGTCGCGCGCCGAGGAACGGCTCGGTGCGCTGCACGGTTCCCCGCGTTAGATCCAAGTCTCTTTCGGGCAGGGATCGTCGTACGAAAGACGAATTTCCGGCCCATGAACGACATGACGCAAATCGCCGAACATAGTCCGAGCGAACGCGACAAGGTCGCAGGCTGGCGTCTTCACGTGCTGATGGAGGCGGGGTATCCGCTCCCGCTCGCCGAGCGCCTCGCGCAGAGCGACGCGGACCTCCACAGCGCCGTCGAGCTCATCCGCCAGGGCTGCGAGCCGAAGACCGCGGCCGAGATCCTGCTCTAGCGGACTAAGCGGCCTGCTGGCCCACGGCCCCACCCAGGGTGGGGAGCACGATCCACCCGCCACCCGCGGTGAGCGTATCCGCCGTTCGCGCACGCGTCTGCGCCGAAATCGGGACAACTTGCACCGATCCGGCGGACCCGGTGATCGGCCGCCGGAACGGGCGGAGCCGAGGGCGTAGCATCAAGGCGTGAAGGTCGAGGCGATCGAATACGGCGACCGCCGCGTCTACTCCGTGGCCGCCTTCAACCGCGGTGTCGCCGACTGGCTCGCACGCCTCCCCACGGTCTGGGTCGAAGGCGAGGTGACCGAGCTCCGCCGCCAGGATCGCTGGCAGAGCGTCTTCCTGACGCTCAAGGACCCGGCCGACGGAGCATGCCTCGGCGTGACGATGCCGCGCGGGCAGTTCGACGCGCTCCGCCTCGACCTGGAGAACGGCGAGCGCGTCCACGTGTACGGCCGGCCCGAGCTGTTCGAGGCCCGGGGCGACTTCCGCCTGCGCGCTCTGACCATCGAGCGCTTCGGCCTGGGCGAGCACCTCGCCGCGCTGGAGCGGCTCAAGCGCAAGCTCGCCGACGAGGGCCTCTTCGCGGCCGAGCGCAAGCGGCCCCTCCCCCGCGTCCCGCGGCGGATCGGGCTCGTCACCGGTAACGACGCCGCCGCCAAGCGCGACGTGATCAGCTCGATCACGGCGCGGTTTCCGCCCGCGCGGATTCTCATCGCGGAGACCTACGTGCAGGGTCCCCGCGCGGCCGGCGCCGTCGTCGACGCGCTGCGTGCGATCTGCGACGCCCCCGAGATCGACGTGGTCGTGCTCGCCCGCGGCGGCGGAAGCTTCCAGGACCTGCTCCCCTTCAGCGACGAGCGGCTCGTCCGTGCGATCGCCGAGTGCGCCGTCCCCGTCGTGTCGGCGATCGGCCACGAGCAGGACACGCCGCTCTCGGACCTCGTCGCCGATGTGCGCGCCTCCACGCCGACCGCGGCCGCGAGGCTCGTCGTACCCGACGCGGCGGAGCTGCTCGCCCGCCTCGACCGCTCTCGCTCGACGCTCGCTCGCGGCGCGGCGGGCACGTTCGAACGCGAGCGCCGACGCCTCGACGCCGCCCGCGACCACCTCCGCCGGGCCCCGCTGCTGATGCTGGAGCGAAAGCGGGCGGCCCTCGAGCACTCCGCCGGGCGCCTCAGGGCGCTGTCCCCGAAAGCGACTCTCGAGCGCGGCTACGCGATCGTCCGCACCCAAAGCGGCATCGTCCGCACGAGCACGGAGCTCGCATCCGGAGCCCACGTCGAGGTCGAGCTCGGCGACGGCGGCTTCGGCGCAACGGTCGAGGAGACGCGATGAGCGACGTCACGTTCGAAGACGCCCAACGCGAGCTCGAGACGATCGTCCAGCGGCTCGAGAGCGGCGAGGCCAGCCTCGACGAGGCGATCACGCTCTGGGAGCGCGGCGAGGAGCTCTACCGAGTCTGCTCCGAGAAGCTCGACGCGGCCCACGGCCGGATCGAGGAGCTGGCGCGGCGGGTCGAGGCGGTCAAGCACTAGTCACGGTCACGGCTGCTGCATAGAATCCGCCTCTATGCCAGCACCAGAAGAACTCATCAGGCAAGTCCCGCTCTTCGCCAATCTGAGCAAGTCCGAGATGCAGGGTCTCTCGAGCTCGATGAAGGAGCGTCAGTTCGACGAAGGCGACACGATCGCGGCAGAGGGCGCGACGGGAGTCGGCTTCTTCATCATCGACGAGGGCGAAGCCACCGTCAGCGTTCGCGGCAACGAGGTACGGACGCTCAAGCACGGCGACTATTTCGGCGAGGTCGCGCTCATCGACGACGGCGCCCGGACGGCCACGATCACCGCAAAGACGCCGCTCAAGTGCTACGGCATCACCTCGTGGGAGTTCCGGCCCCTGGTCGAGGACAACGCGAAGCTCGCCTGGACGATGCTCCAGACGATCGCAAGGCGCCTACGCGACGCCGAGCAGCGCTCGAGCGAGCCGGCCGCCTAGCTCCACGAGATCGTCTGCGGCGCGCTCCGGATCCCCGCTCAAGCGGGTGCGTGATGGTGCCCGGCGGCGGCTCCTCCACACGCCCGCCGAAGAGCTCGCAGCGGACGTCCAGCTCGCGGCAGGCGCGCAGCACCTCTCCGACCGCCTTGCCCTCGACGCTCGAGCGGTCGATCGTCCCCTCCCCCGTGACCACGAGGTCCGCTCCGGCCGCCTGCGAGCGGAAGTCGATGCGCTCGAGGACGACGCTCGCACCCGACACGAGCTTCCCGCCGAGCGAGGCGAGCGCGGCGCCGAGCCCTCCGGCGGCGCCCGCTCCCGGAAGCTCCGCGTAGGGCCGGAGCGACGCCCATCGAGGCCAGCCGCGCCTCGAGCACCTCGACCTGCGCCGGCGAGGCGCCCTTCTGCGGGCCGAACGCCCTCGCGGCTCCTCGCTCCCCGAGCAGCGGGTTTCTCACGTCGCACAGGACGTGGAGGTCGCGCCGCGTCAGCGAGTCGCCGACGACCTGGAGCAGGCCGTCCCCGCCGTCGACCGTCGCCGTGTCGCCGAGACCCACGAGGATCGTGCCGGAGGTCTCCTCCGCAACCGAGACCAGGAGCTCTCCGAGTCCGCGGCTCGAGGCGGTCATCGGGTCGAGCTCGTTCTCCGAGAGCAGCCGCAGACCGATCGCCTCGGCCGCCTCCACCACGCCGCTGCCGTCGCCGAGCACGAGGAACCGCGCCCGCACCGGACGTCCGAGCGGATCCGTGGCGGCCGCCTCACGCCACTCGCCTCCGAGCGTGGCGGCGAACACCTCGGCCGTCCCTTCGCCTCCGTCGGCGACCGGGAGCTCGTCGGCATCGAGTCCCGCCCCGTGCATCCCCGCCGCGAGCGCCATCGCTCCCTCGACCGCCGACAGGACGCCCTTGCAGCTAGCGGGCGACGCGAGCGCGCGCACGGCGCTGCTCCTCGGCCGGCTCTTCGTCCGACCCCTCCTCGCGCCTGACCTCTGCCTGCTCGGCGCCGGGCATGCGCCTGAGCATCGCGTACGACAGCCCTTCCCGCGCGAGGAAGATGAACCCGATTCCGACGCCGACGGACATCTCGATCGCCTGGAGCCCGATACCGAACGCAAAGCCCTTCGCGTACGGCACGCCGTAGGACACGAGCGGCAGCGCGACCGCAGCCTGGACGAGGCCGACGTTGCCCGGCCACAGAGGGAAGAGCATCGCGACGTTCATCAGGACGAGCACGAGACCTGCGGCGGGGAGCGGCTCGTGGATGTCGAAGGCCCGCATCGCCGCCCAGACCGCGAACAGCTGGCAGAGCCAGCCCACGCACTGGAGCAGCGCCGCGCTGACCGCCGCCACCGGCTCGTGCAGCACCGCGAGCCCGTAGCGGGCCATCGTCACGAGCCGGCGCACCCCTCCCGCCTCGTCCAGCACGGAGCGGTTACGACGGCGAGCGCTCGCGAGCGCGAACGCGAAGAGCGCGAACGCGACGACGACCGCGATCGTGAGGCTGGTCAGCGCCCAGTGCGGGATCTGGGCCGTCAGCAGGACGTAGACGATCAGCAGCACCATCGGGAAGAGGTCCAAGACGCGGTGCGCGAAGACCGTCCCCACGAGCGTGGCCCACGCATCGCCGCGCCGCTCGTCGAGGCTGGTGCCGAGTGAGTACGGCGACCCGCGCGAGCTCCCCGATGCGGCCCGGCAGGACGGCGTTCGCGAACAGGCCGACGCCGAATGCGGAGAAGACCGTGCGGAAGCGCGGCCTCGGCGGCGGCATCGCCTGCTCGATCACCCGGTGCCACGCGCCCGCTCGCGCGAGGACCGACAGCAGGTTGAGCAGGATCGCCACGATCACCCAACCCCAGGCGACGAAGCGGAAGGCGTCGGCGACCAGGTTCCAGTCCGGCCCGCGCCACACGAAGAGCGCGATGGTCGCCGCGAGCGCCAGGAGCACGATTGCGAACCGGGTCCATGTCGCCCGCAGCAGGTTCATGCGGCGACTGCGCTGCGGGAATCGGCGAGCGCTTCGTAGATCTCGGAGAGACGCCGCGCGATCGTGTCCCAGGAGTAGCGCTCCTCGGCGATCACGCGGGCGGCGCGGCCGAGGCCTTCACGGACAGGTTCGTCGGCGAGCAGCCCGGTCACCGCGTCCGCGAGCGCTCCGGGATCGTCGGGCGGCACCAGTCGGCCTGCTTCGGGCTCCATGACGCCTCGATACCCGGAAATGTCCGAGGCGACGACCGGCGTCGCGCACGCGAACGCGCGGGTGAGCACCATTCCGAAGCTCTCCCCGCCGAGCGACGGCGCCACGAGCGCCTTCGCGCGCAGGAGCTCGTCGGTGAGGTCGTCCTGCGAGAGAAAGCCCAGCACGTCGACGCCCTCGTCCCGGACGCGCAGGCGCGCGAAGAGCAGGCGCACGGCGAGCGGGTCCGCGCCGATCACCCGCAAGCGCGTGCCGGTGCGGCGATGGATCTCCGGCCAGGCCCGGAGGAGAACCTGCAGGCCCTTGCGGGGCTCCTGCCGGCCGACGAAGACGATTCGCTCCTCGCGCGAGCCTGGATCCGCCTCGTCGGGGACGAGCACGCCGTTCGGGATCAGCTCGTAGTCGCCCGGGAAGTAGCGGGCGGCCGACTCCCGCGCGGGCTCGGAGACGGCGATCCGGTGGTCGACGCGGTCGAGGAGGAACCCCCACACCGGCTTGGCGAGCTTGAGCCAGGAGAGCTCGCCCGAGGCGTGGGAGGTCGTCACCAGCGGGCACTGGGCAAACGCGAGCGCGGCGACTGCCGGAGTCGGCGTCATCGGCTCGTGGATGTGGATCACATCGAAGCGCTCCCGCTCGAGGACGCGCCGCATCCGGAACACCGAGCGCGGGCTGAGAATGATGTTCGGCAGCGTCCCGTTGGCCGGCACGATCACGGAACGACCGATCGGGATCACCTCCGGCGGAGGCTCACCGTGGCGGCCGAGCCTCGGGTGCAGCACACGCGTGAAGCTGCCCGGCGGGTCGTTGCCCATCACGAGCCGCACATCGTGGCCTAGCCTCCGGAGGGCGGCGGCCTGAAGCTCGGCGTGCTCGACGACGGCTCCCCAGAACGACCACGAATACGGGACGACGATCCCGACCTTCATCTCGCAGAACTATGCACGCCCCGCTACGGTTTAGCCCCGCCATGATCGCCCGCCGACTCGCCCCGCTCGCTCTCGTCGCGCTGCTCGCGGCTTCCTGCGGCGACAACGACAAGAAGAGCGCGACCCCGGCGACGACCGCGGCCGCCACGACCACGGCCACGACGACGACGACCAGCACGGTCTCGACCGGCCCGAGCGGCACGACGCCGATCCCGGCCAAGCCTTCGACCAAGGGCAACCGGCTGCTCCTCGGCAAGCGCGACCTCTATCCGCTGCTCGCCGGCAACCTCAGGCGGTACGTGCCGGATCAGGTGCGCGGAAAGTCCGTCAGCATCGTCCAGATCGCCGGAAGCGACGGCTTCTGGGCCGGACGGAACGCGAAGCAGCGGATCCTCGTCAAGCTGAACCTGAAAGGGGGCGACGCGCCGCGGCTCGCGAAGGGCCAACAGGCGGACTTCGTCGGCCACCTCGTTCAGGTTCCGGCGCAGGACACGAGCCTACTCGGTGTCAAGGGGAAGACCGCACAGGCGGTGCTCCAGAACCAGGGCGTCTACGTCCTCGTCAGCGCCGGCGACCTGAAGCTGCACTAGCGTGGCTCGGAAGGTCGGCCTCGTCGCCTGCGCGGTGCTGGCAGTTGCGGTGATCGTCGGCGGAATCGCACTGCTCGCGCAAGGCGGCGACGAGGAGAAGGCGAGCGTCGCGCCACCGCCGGTTCGCAGGCCACCGCCCGTGCTGCGCGCCGTCCGCGACTTCGGCGCCCGCGTGCCTCCGGGCCGACGCCTGACCCTTCGCGAGAGCCCCGAAGGGCGCGTGCTGACGACCGTGGGGCCGCGCACCGAGTTCGGGTCTCCCCAGACCTTCTCGGTCGCCTACGTGAAGGGCCCGTGGCTGGCCGTCCGGAGCACTGCGCTCGGGAACAGGCGTCTCGGCTGGGTGCGCGCGCAGCGCGTGCGGATGCTGAACCGGACCATGCGCCTCGAGGTCGACCTCTCGAAGCGCGAGCTCGTCGTGCACGACGTGGGCATCCTGCGTCGGATACAGGTGGCCATCGGAGCCCCGGACACGCCGACTCCTCCGGGCACGTTCTACGTCACCGACAAGCTCCCCGGGGCCGACTTCGGCGCCTACTACGGCTGCTGCATCCTTGCCCTCTCGGGGCGGCAGCCCCACCTTCCGCAGGGCTGGTCCGGCGGCGACCGCCTCGCGATCCACGGCTCGCTCACGCCGACGTGGGGCCTCGCTGTCTCGAACGGCTGCCTGCACGCGGACGAACCCGACTTGCGCTATCTGATGCAGAACGTGCCGCTCGGGACCGCCGTGCGCATCCACGCGTAGACTCGGCCGATGGTCGACGCAGGGCTCGCCGAGCTGCACACCCACCTCGGCGGCTCGGTCGCCTCGGACATCCTCTGGAGCCTCGCGCACGAGCAGGGCATCTCGCTCCCGGTCAAGGACTTCTGGGAGTTCGACCGGCTCGTAACGGTCTCCGAGCCGCAGGGCGTCCAGGACCTGAATGCGCTCAACGAGATCTACCGCTGGACGGAGCTGATCCAGTCGAGCCCGCTCGCGGTGGAGCGCTCGGTGCACGCGGCGATCGGCGGCGCGTACCGGTCGCAGGGGATCACGACGCTCGAGCTGCGCTTCAACCCGATGAAGCGGAACCGGGGAGGCGAGCGCGACCTCGACCACATCATCATGGCCGCCGTCCGCGGGCTCGACCGCGCGAGCCTGGAGTACCCGCAGGTGCGCGCGGGGCTGATCCTGATGATGGACCGGACGTTCAACGAGCGGCAGAACTCGATCATCGTCGAGAAGGCGATCCGCTACGCGCCGCGCGGGATCGTCGGGATCGACATCGCGGGACCTCGGCCGCCGGGCGACGGGCCGTACCCGTACCGGGAGCTCGCGCCGTTGATCGACAAGGCCCGGTCGGCGGAGCTCGGCGTGACCATCCACGTGGGCGAGGAGGGCGGCGATCACGGGATCGCGGAGATCCGCGACGTGGTCGAGTCGCTCGAGCCGGACCGGATCGGGCACGGGATCCTGGCCGCACAGGACGACGACCTGATGGCGTCTCTCCGCACGGCGCGGATCACGCTCGAGATCTGCCCGACCTCGAACCTGCTCACGAAGGCGCTACCCGACGAGGACGCGGTCCGCGACACCTTCCGAGCGTTCGCCGAGGCGGAGGTGCCGTTCACGATCGCCACGGACGGGCCCGAGATGATGCGGACGCACCTGCGCGACGAGTTCGAGCTCCTCGTCCGCATCGGCGCGCTCGACGAGGACGAGCTCGAGGCCGCGAACCGGCGCGGCCACGAGGTGAGCTTCGTCGCCTCGGCCTAGCTGACCGAGGCGACGAGAACCCGGAGCGCTATTCGGTCGCGGGCTCGATGAGATCGACCGAGAGGATCGTGTCCGGCCTGACGAAGCGATTCGCGAAGAACGGCCACGTGCCCTGCTCGTCGGTCGACGCGATCTGGCGAACGACTTCCTGGGCGTAGGCGGATGCCTCGGCGGTGCTTGTGAACGCTCCGACCTCGAGCGTCTCGCCGCCCTGGAGCCGGAGCACGACCTGCTGGTTCGCGGCTTCCTCGACCGGCGGCTCGGATGGTGCCTCTGCAGCGGGCTGGCGCCTCGACCGGATGCTCGACCGGAGTCGGCTGGGCGGGCTCCTCGGCGGCTCCTCGGGAGGCGCTGGGGCCTCGGGCTGCGCGGGCTCTTCGTGTGCGACTGGCGTTGGGGCCTCGGCCTGGGCGAGCGGCTCCTCGGCCACGGCCGGAGCAGGCGTCTCGGCGACCGGTGTGGGCTCCGGGGTGACCGGCTGGACCGGCTCCGGAGCGGCCTCGGTGACAGGAGCCTCGGGCGTCGCGTCCGCTGCCGGCTCCGGGCTGCTGGTCTTCGGCGGGCTGGAAGAACCGGCGAGGTCAAGGCGGGCGGATTGAGCCACTGGACGACCTCGGGCTCAGCCTCGGGCTCCGGCTCGGGACGCGGGAGCCTCGACCTCGGAGAGCGGAAGGCGCGGCGGGAGCAGGCTCGGCCGCGGGCGGCTCCGGAGCCGGAGCGGGCTCGGGAGTGGCAGCGGCCTGCGGCTGCGCGGCACTGAGCGCTGCGTAGGCCTCGTCGGATCGCCTGGAGAAGCTCTCCGTGCGGTGCGACGACGAGCTTCGGCTCGGAGCCGAGCAGTCGGCGCAGGTTCTCGATCGCGAGCTCGTTCGACGGATCGGCGACCGCGACGACGAGCTGGCCGTCGTCGTAGCGAAGCGGCAGCGCGACCTGGCGGCGGGCGTTCTCTGCGGGCAGCGCCTGCAGCGCCTCAGGCTGGGCGTCCGAGGCTGTGACCTCGACGTACGGCAGGTCCTTCTGGCCGGCGAGCATGCGGCCCAGATCCTTCTCCGCGATCCATCCGCGCTCGAGCAGAACCTCTCCGAGGCGCCTGCCGGTGCGCATCACTTCCTGCAGGGCCTCCTCGAGCTGCTCCTCGGCGAGCAGGCCGGCGCGGATGATGAGCGTTCCGAGCGGCACGTCGACCATCGACGTGGCCGGAAGCGTGGTCGACTCGACCGCGGCAGGTGGTGGAGCGGGCGCGGGCGGCGGCTCGGGCGCCGGCTCCGGGGCAGCCGCGTCAAGAGGCGCCTCGGCCGGGGCCGGCGGGGTCGATGGAGAAATCTGTGGCTCCGCCTCAGGCTGCGCCTGCTCGACGAAGAACATGCCGTTCGCTGGTTCGATGGACATTGCCGCCTTTCCGTTGGTGGTTTGCCGCTGTGCCTTGGCGAGCTCGGGATCGACGAGCACGAGCTCGGGTGTGAGCACCGCGGTCGCCAAACCACTTTCTGTGCTCGCTGAGTTCGTATCGGCCGCCGCTGTGCGATTCGCATCGCTCGAAAGAGGTACCGGCTTCGCGTTCGACGAGAGCATCGCCCAACTCCGCGCGGCATCCGTGCCCGCAATCGTTCTCAGCTTTGGTGACCGCGCCGCATCCATGCCTCGAATGAGGTATCGGCAGCGGGCCAGATCCCTTAAGCGGCGAGGATGCCCAGGTACCAGTCGAGCAGGAAATCGCCTGCGAAGAGCGCGACGAACGAGCCCAGCGCGAGAAACGGCGCGAACGGAATGCCCATCTTGCGCGCGGCCCGTCCGTGGCGGGCGAGGAGGTAGATGCCCGGCACGAGCGCGAAGATCATCCCGAGCATCAGCGCGACCGCGACGAGCTTCCCGAGCGCCGCGCCCATCAGGAGCGCCAGCTTCACGTCGCCCATGCCCATGCCGGCCGGATAGACGAGCACCGCGAGGAAGAGGAAGAGCGCCGCGCAGAAGGCGGCGATGAACCACTCGGGGCTCGGATCGCGGATCATCTGCGCGGCGAGCACGACGAGGGTCGCGGGCAGCACGATTCGGTCCGGGACGATCCTGTGCTCGAGGTCGACCGCCGAGATCGCGACCAGCACGCAGCAGAAGAACGCGGCGATCGCGGCCTCGAGGGTGAGGCCGAAGTCGAGGACGCACGCGGCCACGAGCAGCGCGGAGACGATCTCCACGGCCGGGTAGATCCAGCCGATCTTCGCGCCGCAGTTCCGGCACTTCCCGCGCAGGACGAAGTACGAGACGACCGGGACGTTGTCGTACCACGCGATCGGCGCCGAGCACGACATGCAGGCCGAGCCGGGGTGGACGAGCGACCGCTTGAGCGGGACGCGAGCCGCGACGACGTTCAGGAAGCTCCCCAGCGCGAGCCCGGGTGCGAGCGCGAGTGCAGCGAAGGCAGAGCTCACCGCGACTTCTATCGGCGGCTGCTAGCCGAGAGTTGAGTTATTGCTAGGCGGTCTTGTAGGCGCGTCCGGGATCGCCGGCGGCGCGGGCGATGCCCTCGACGACGCGCATCGAGCCGCGGCGCAGGCCGCGCATGGCGCTCGGGCTCGGGACGTCGCCGCCGATCAGCGAGACGACCGCGTTCCAGAGGAACGGCGTGCGCACGACCGCGTACGTGAGCCGCGGGAAGCGGTCGAGGGCGACCTTCGCTCCCCAGGCCGCCGAGAGCTGGGACGAGAGCCGACGGCGAAGCTCGGCGTCGTAGCTCTGCAGGTCGCCGGCGAGGAGAGCCTCGCTTGCGAGCTTGGCCGAGAGGAACGCCTCGTACATCCCGTCGCCGGACAGCGGGTCGACGAGACCGGCGGCGTCGCCGAGGAGCGCCACTCGCCCTTTCGCTACTCGCGCGCGTGCGTGAAGGAGCGGCAGCCGGTGGCCGCGCACGTTCTCCAGGCTCGACTCCGGAATGCCGTACTCGCGGCAGAACCGCGCGAGATGGGTGCGGAGCCGGGGCCCTTCCCGCTCCCAGCCGCCGACGCCCACGTTGACGTGGTCGCCTTTCGGGAAGACCCAGCCGTAGCCGCCCGGGACGTTCGCGAGCTCGAGGCAGAGGAGGCCGCGGTACTCGTCCTCGGAGACGACGCCGTACGGGACGTTGGCCTCGAGCGCGACGCCGTAGTCGCGGCCGTCGTCGAGGCCGACTGCACGGGTGGACGTCCCGTTCGCTCCGTCCGCCAAAAGGGCGTGACTTGCAGCGATTTTCGTGCCGTCGACCGTGGCCTCGACGCCGTGGTCAGCGGCCACGAGGTCGGCGACGCGAACGCCGTCGCGGAAGTCCGCCCCGGCCGCCGCCGCCTGCTCGGCGAGGAAGGCATCGAGCCTGGTCCGCTGAGTCATCAGGACGAGCGGGTCGTCGAGCCGGCGCTCGAAGCGGCGCGTGAAGTCGAGGCCGAAGCGAACGCGGGTCGTCCGGTCCTCGACGACCGGATCGACGTCGAACGGCAACAGGCGAACCGCCCGCATGGTGAGCCCCCCGCCGCACGGCTTGTCGCGGGGAAACTTCGCCTTGTCGGCGAGCAGCACGGAAGCTCCGGCACTGGCCAGGCGGTACGCGGCCGTCGAGCCCGCGGGACCCGCGCCGACGACGAGAACGTCGAATCGCTCCACAGGCCCGAGGCTACAATGGTTGACCCTCCAGGGGGAGTTCCCGAGTGGCCAAAGGGGACGGGCTGTAAACCCGTTGGCTCAGCCTTCAGAGGTTCGAATCCTCTCTCCCCCATTTCCGCGCGCACCCGAAGAACGCGCACGGAAATGTCCGCGCCGTCCGAAGACGGCGCGGACTTTCGCTCGAAGGGCCGCCTAGCCGCTGTGCTCAGGAGGCGGCGGAGAGTACTTCGGCGGAAGGAACGCCGCGCCGTCGCTCAGGTACTTCGGAGAAGAGGACGCATTCGCCGGAGGCGGAACGAAGCCGCCCCAGACGACCAGCTCACGTCCCGTCCACACGCCCTGAGCTCCCTGACGGGGCCCGAGCGGAGAGGGCGCCAGAGTCGTCCAGATGTTCCTCGCCGGATCGTACGCGCCTGTCGTCGCCGCCGACGCGATCAGGCGGTTTCCCGTCCAGGCAGCGACCAGGCCTTCGCCGGCGAGGGCCGTCCTGGGCAATTGCCGCCAGCGGTCGTTCGCCGGATCGAAGGAGAAGACGGTGCCGCCTCGGCGCGCGCCGAGCACATGGATCTCGTTCCCGTCGTACACCGCAACCGACCCGGAACGGGAGCTCGGCTGGGAGGGGATCCGCCGCCACGTGTCGGTCGTCGGGTTGTATGCCGCACCGCCCAACGCGCTTGCCCTCCGGGACCTGCGGCCGTTGAAGATGACGAGCTCGCGCCCGGTCCACGCACCGAGCGGCGACTGCTGGCCGCTCGATCGGAGCCGGGGCGATCTTCCTCCACGCGTTCGTCGCGGGGTCGTAGGCGGAGCCGTCGTCCGAGACGTCGCCGCAGCAGCCGCCGCCCCAGCCGATCAGCTCGCGGCCCGTCCAGACGGCGATCCCATGGCGGGTCGGCGGGTCAGGAAGCCGACGCCACTCGATTCGACGCCGGGTTGTACGCCGTCAGCTCGCAGCCCCAGACGAGCATCTCCTCGCCCGTCCACGCCGCACTGCGCCGGCAGTAGTTCTCCGTCTTCGGCGGAGTCGGAAGGAGCCGCCACGTGTTCGTGCCGGGGTTGTACGACTCGGCGACCTCGGTGGAGTGGATGAACGTTCCGTTCGCATCGAGCTTGATCCCGGTAACGATCATCTCGGAGCCCGTCCAGACGGTCGTGCGTCCGGCCGCGATCGCTTCGGGCGCGTTCGGGAGGGCCCGCCAGTTGCCGGCAGCGCTCGCCGTCGGTCGATGCGCCGCAGCGCTCGAGCCGCCTCTGCCCCCGCATCCGGCGACGAATCGCAACCGCCACCAGTGCGAGCCCAAAAACGACGAGCACCGGTCGATTTGCCTTGAGAAGCCTGGCCATGATTCCTCCAGTCCGAGTGTCTTTTTTCATGCCTCCAGCTTGCTCGCGCAACCGAGCCGGATCCATGGACGGAACCTGGGCGCTCAATGGGATCTCAGCCAGCGGTTATCGAGCGCCGGCCAGGAGTCTCACCACGCCGCGCATCGGCGTGAACGTCACGTGCCGCGCACCGGCGACGAAGAGGCCGGGGGGCTCGAGCTGAGCGTGCGCGATCCCGCGCGCGCGAATCCTGGCCGACCGACCGTCGTTCACGCGACGCAGCGTCACCACCCGACGCATCGCCGTGACGAGGATTCCGTTCTCGAGATCCTCGAGCCGGTCGAGTCCTGAGGCGGCGAACCTCCTGACCATTTCGCCGGACCGTGTGTCGTAGATCTCCACCGCGCCCTGAACGCGCAAGGCGAGTTGATTCCGCGAGAGCGCCGCATCCTGCACCTTGGCGACCGAGAGATCGCGTAGGCGCCGGCCCGTGGGAGAGATGAGGCTGACACCGGCGCTCGTCCGAACGACGATGCGGCCGGCGTCGACCGCGAGCGCGGTCAGCTCGCTCGTCGCCTCGGCGACGAGAGCACAACGACGAACGCTCCGATCGGAAGGACAACGGGCGGCGCCGGGCAGCCGCCAGATGGTTGCATCGATGACGTCGCCGTCCTTCCGGCCGGGCGGACACGGCGGACCGTCGCCGCCCTTCTCAGGCGACTCGCAGCGCGTCTCGACGGTGAACACAAGGAGCTGTCCGTCGCCAACGGGCGCAAGAGCTGTGTTGCCATAGGACTTGTACGCGTAGGTGGTGGACTGGGACGCTACTTCGACGGGTTTCGGTCGGCCCAGCGTCGCCGTCCAAACCACGGTCTCCTTGAAGGTCGTCCCGTACCACGACTCGCGCCACGCGGCTCGTCGTCCGCCCAGCGCGACGTCGTCGGTCGAAAAGAACCCGTCGGGACACTTGTGCTCGAGCCTCACGGACGTCCCGCTTGCCGGCGTCCAGACACGAACCGCCGCGCACACGCCCGAACCGCTGCAGCCTTTGGTGCGCCCTCGGCAGGTGTGGACGACCAGCGCGGCGCGCATGCCATCGGCGGCGATTGCGCGTACCGGGCCCTTGGTGCTGATGCTCGAGGCCACATCGTTCGAGGATGCGGACCCGACCGAGCAGAGCGCGAGACCCCCGAGCACGATGACGAAGAGCCTTGTCACAGCCCCCGTTGAAGCGCTCCCAGAGGGACGAACGCGATGCGACCCTGCCTTTGCGCGTACATCTGGTTCCAGCTCACGAAGAGACCGGCGGGCCCGAGGTGCGCGTCGAGCTCGGGGGCGGCGCCGGGGAGGCCCAGCGCCTTGTCGTGGCCGAGCGAGAGGCGCAGCAGGTGGATCGCGCCGCCGGTCTCGTAGAGGACGAGGTCGCCCTGGATGTCCAGTAGGCGCGGAGGCGGCCCGCCATCGGTCAGCATGCCGGTCGAGACGATCTTGGCTCCCGTCTTGACGTCGAAGACGTCCACCGTCCCTGCGTGCTGGACGGCGAGCCGCATGCCTCGCAGGCGAGCCGTGAGGATCCGCTCGTCGAAGCTCCAGCTTCGAAGCGCGCGGCCCTTGAGCGTGAGCAACTGCACGGTGTTACCCGCGATCGTGGCCAGGCGTCCGCCGTCGATCGCGGTCGTCGCTCCTCGTCCCTGCCCGAGGCGGCGGCAAACAGCCCGCGCGCTGCCCAGCTCGCCGGCGCTAGGGCACTTCTTCGCCTTGTGCGGGAGCAGCAGCCAGGGATCCGTCCCCGGGTGCCCGAAATCGTGATGAACCGAGAACGAGATCGTCGACCCGCTGCCGAGGACGCTCGCAAAGTCGTCCCCGCCCTCGTTCGGATCGCCCGTGACGGACGCGACGCCCGTCGCCCGGCGGTCACCGACGCGGGCCGTGAACATCTGCTCGACGTAGTAGGTGTTCCCGCCCTCGCCGCACAGCCAGGCAAGCCGCTTGCCGGCGAGCGCCACCAACCCCGGGCCGTACGTGCCGGGGCACGGGACAGGGCCGTGGACCGAGCGGCCGCTCGCCGCGTTCCAGACGGTCAGCGCGGGCGCCTTGCCGTTCAGTGCCGTGACGTCTTCTACGAATGTTGGCACCGCGCGCGTGCCGTCGGTGGCGATCTCGTGAATTGCCCGCGCGAACGTGGTCTTTCGCTTGAACGTGACCGCGATCGTCGGAGGAAGCTGCTCCTGGCCGGTCAGCTGAGCCCCGACGAGCCCCTGCGGGCCGTCGTTCGTGCCGCCGGTCGGGAACGGATGTGTCAGCGCTCGTCCGACGCGGCCGCTCGGCGCGACGGCGAAGATGTCCGACTCCTGGGAGTCACGAAACCGGGCGCGGCTGTAGAGCACGAGCCCGTCGGCCGACCAGGTCGGATTCCCTGCGGAGACGCCGCCGCGGCTCGAGCTGACCTCGCGCACGCCCGTCCCGTCGGCGCGAGCGACGAAAACCCCTCTGACGTAGTGCGGCAGAAGCTTGACGAATGCGATCCTCGAACCATCCGGCGACCACGAAGGCGTGGCCTCGTCTGCGCTCTGCGCGAGGCGGCGCCCACCCGATCCGTCCGCGCGGATCGTCCAGAGGGAGTAGCGATCGTTACTCGCGAGAGAGACGTACGCGACCCGTTGCGAGTCCGGCGACCACGCCGGCGCGGCGAACTCCGCGGCCTTGAGAGTGCCGAGCCTTCGGCGTGCTCCGCCCGCGGCGGGGACGACGTAGAGCTTGTACTCGTCGTTGAACGCGATCGTCGTTCCATCGGGCGACCAGCTCGGCCGACTGCCGCTGCTTGTGAGCTGGGTCGTCGTTCCGTCGGCGGTGTCGAGGATCAGGAGCCCCTCCTCGTAGTCGGAGCAGACGACGTGCCGAGAGTCGGGGGACCACGCATCAGGGTAGAACGAGCAACCGTGCAAGGTCCGCGGATCGCTTCCGTCGGCATTCATCACCTCGAGCCCCTCGGCTCCGCCGTAGAAGAGGATGCGCCGACCGTCCGGCGACGGCAGCGGCCCGCTCTCATCCAGGGCGTCGTTCGTGAGCTGCGTCAGCCCTGTCCCATCCCGATTCACGCCGTAGATGTCGTAGTCGCCGTCGCGGTTGCTCGCGAACACGATTGCCCCGTCTGCATTGAAGGCCGCACGCTCGACCGCTGTCGCCGAACGAACGCCGGCACCCGACGCCGCTCCCGCCACCACGAGGAAGGCGCCAGGAATGAGGAGCAGTCGCTTCATCGTGACCTCCCAGCAAAGAGCGTCACCTTCCCGCCCTTGGGCAGAACCGCTCCTTCGCTCGGCCGTTGATTCCATACGACACCCGGGGTGGCGTCCTTGGTCCATTTGACCTTTCCGACAGAGCAGTGCCTCTCGGCGAGCCGCCGCCTGGCCACTGGGAGCGTCGTGGCGAACACGTCCGGCACGGTGCACATGCCCGGGGCGTTGACGAACACCGAGACTTCGTCGAACCTCGCTCTCAACGACGTCTGCCCTGCGATCCCCGTTCAGGTCGCCGAGGGCAATCGCCTCCGAGCCCCGCCCGACTCCTAGGTGAAACAGGGAGCGGATGCCATAGTCGAAATGGCGACGGAAGGTTCCCTTGCCGCCGTTGACGAACACGGTCATCGACCATGTGCGTCGCCGTCAAGCGTTCGGGCGGTATTGGCGGTCACCAGGTCCGGCTTCCGATCGGCGTTGACGTCGGCGATCCGGACGGTCCTGATGAAGAAGATGACGTCGACAATCAGTCCAGGTCCTTCCCAGGCTGGTAGTCGCGCTTAGGTCGCAGCGTGCCGTCTCCCCGTCCGAGGAGGATGGAGACTGACTCCACGTTTCGCCGCCGGAATCCGAGCTGCTGTTTCCCGAGACCAGGTCCACCTTGCCGTCGCCGTCGACGTCCCCGATCGCGACCGTGGCCGGCCCTGGCGCCGTCCGGTAGTCGACGGGCGCGCCGAAAGTTCCGTCGCCCTGGTTGAGGAGCACCGTGGTCGAGTTGCGCCTGCGGTTGGCGGTGGCGATGTCGGGCCGGCCGTCACCGCTCAGGTCTGCGACTGCAAAGGCCCAGGTGCTGCGGCCAGCGGGGTATTCGTGCACGGCTCCGAACATGCCGTCGCCGGCATTGAGGAGGATCGAGACCGTGTTCGGGTTGCCGGTCGCGATGTCGAGCTTGCCGTCGCCATTGAGATCTTTGACAGCGACGTCCCAGGGCTGTCGCCCCAGCGAGTAGTTGACGGGCGCCTCGAACGCTCCATGCCCGTCGTTCACCAGGAGCGACAAGGACTTCGAGGCGAGATTCCCGGTGACCGCGTCGAGCTTGCCGTCGCCGGTCACGTCGCCCAGCGCGATCGAGAACGCGCCCAGGGTGTCGCCGGGCTGGCCGATCTCGTACCCGTGCGAAGGCCCGAACCTGCCGTTCCCGCGGCCGTAGAGGACCGAGACGAGGCGCAGGCGCTTGAGTGCGGGCGGATCGTCGTCGAAGGCGCCGTGCGTAGCGACGACGTCGAGCTTGCCGTCGCCGTTCAGGTCGCCGAGCGCGACCGAGCTCGTGCCCTTGGCCGAGGTGTCGAACTCCCTTGGGGCCTTGAACCCGGGAGCCGAGACGGACGTGCCCGCGGCTCCGGCCGAGCCCACGACGAGGAGAGCTAGGAGTGCGATCTTGGCGGTTTTCAAGCTTCCCATACGTGTCTCCGTGCAGCGAGTCTGCGATGTCGCAGGCCGCTCGTCCATGGAGCGAAGATGGAGCATCGATGGAATCTCAGGTCCCCCGGTCAACGAGGAGCCTGACCTTCGTGGTTCTCGGGATGACCGTGCCCGCGTCGGGTCGCTGTGACCAGACGTAGCCGGCCGTCCCGCCCTTGGTCCATTTGACCTTCCCGAGGGTGCAATGCCGTTCGGCGAGGAGTCGCCTGGCGGCTGGAAGCTTCCTCCCACTCAGGTCGGGCACGGTGCACATGCGGGGGTCGTTGACCAGCACGGAGACCTCGTCCGATCTCGCCTCGACGACGTCAAGCCTGTGGTCGCCGTTCAGGTCACCGAGCGCGACGGCTTCGGACCCGGGCCCGACTGCCTGGCTGGTGTAGTCGTTGCGCGCGAAGTCGTAGTGATGGCGGAACGTCCCCTTGCCGCCGTTCACGAGCACGGTCATCGCCCACTCGTCGCCCAGGTCGGCGGTCACGAGATCTGGCTTGCGGTCGCCGTTGACGTCTCCGATCCGAACGGTGACGAAATCGCGGCCATCCGAGTTGGGATCTCGCAGCCGGTAGTCGCGCTTCGGTCGCAGCGTGCCGTCGCCGTTCCCGAGAAGCACGGAGACGGAGTCCAGCCAGTCGAGGTCGCCGTTCGGATCCGTGCTGCCGTTCGCCGACACCAAATCGGTCTTGCCGTCGCCGTTTACGTCGCCGATCGCGACCGTGTCCGGCCCGGCTCCAGTCCGGTAGTCGACGGGTGCGCCGAAGCTGCCGTCGCCGTGATTGACGAGCACGGTCGTCGTGCTCCGGCGGCGGTTGGCCGTGGCGATGTCGGGCCTGCCGTCACCGTTCAGGTCTCCGACGGCGAACGCCCAGGAACCCCTCCCTGCGGGGTACTCGTGCGCGGCGCCGAAGGTGCCGTCGCCCGCGTTCAGGAGGATCGAGATCGTGTTCGGATTCCCCGTCGCGATGTCGAGCTTGCCGTCGCCGTTCAGGTCGTCGACAGCGACGTCCCAGGGCTCTCGCCCCAGCGAGTAGTTGACGGGCGCCTCCAGGGTTCCCTGCGCGCTCGTCGCGAGCACGGACACCGTCTTCGCGTCGAGGTTCCCCGTGACGACGTCCGGCTTGCCGTCACCGGTCAGGTCACCCATCGCGATCGAGAAGGCGCCTCGAATGTCGCCCGGCTTGCCGATCTCATACTCGTGCGACGGTCCGAGCCTGCCGTCCCCGCGTCCGTAGAGGACCGAGACGAGTCGCAGTCGCTGAAGCGCGGGTGGGTCGTCGTCGAATGCGCCGTGGGCAGCGACGACGTCCAGCTTGCCGTCGCCGTTCAGGTCGCCGAGCGCGACCGAGTTCGTGCCCTTGGCCGAGGTGTCGAACTCTCTCGAGGCCTTGAACCCGGGCGACGAGCCCGAAGAGCCCGACGCGCCGGCCGCCCCTACGACGAGGAGCGCAAGCACTGCGATCTTGACGGCTTTCATGATTCCTCCATCCGTGTGTGTCGCTGAAGCGAGTCTGCGCCTGCGTAAGGGCGCATTCCATGGGCGGAAGATGGGCGTTCGATGGAATCCAAGAAGCGGCGCCCGCACCCGCCGAGCCAGGCGAGTGCGAGCGCCGCTCTAGTGCAGGCGGCCTACCGAGGAAGCAGCCTCAGAACGCGTACCTCAGGATCTGGACCCCGAAGCTCGGGTCCGAGCTCAGCTGGTACAGGCCGCCGCCCGGAGTCGAGCTCATCCGGAAGTCCGGGAGGATGTTGTCGCCGAAGGCGAGGCGCGACAGCGAAAACGTCGTCGTGCTGCCGTTCGGCGCGAGCCTCACTACCTCGTATTCCCAACGCGTGGACTTGGCTATCGAAGGCGTCGAGAACGACGGTCGGCGCGCCCCGGAGGACGTCCGGCGTGCCGTGGAGGTTGATCGGCGTCCGGCTCTTCACGCGCCAGGCTCGGACGAGGTTTCCACGGCGGCCTACGATTGCCACACGAACCTCCTGAACCGGCCCGTCGATGACGGGTGTGAAGGTCTCGGTGACCATGCGCTGCCCGTCTCCGATGGGCTGATAGGGCCAATCGGTTCCACGGTGCTGCCGGCTTCGCGGGATCGCGTGACCGTCGGGCGTGGCGACGGGCATCCAGCCGAGCTGGCCGCCGGGGCGCCCGAACATGCCTGCGAGCACGTGCAACGTGCCGTCTGGCCCGGGCCGCAGCGCACTGTTCGTCCCGATCACGTACGACTGCGCGTTGCCGAAGAAGTCGCCGGCCAGCCGGGCGGTCCAAAGGATCTGGCCCATTGAATCGAGGCGCTTCAGGACAATGCGGTACCCGAGGCCGTGGCCCGTTCCGTGCGTGACATAGAGCGACCCTTCAGGCCCCAATGCGACATCGTTGAGGGCGCTGCGGTCCGGAAGCGGAACGGAGCGCACGATCGTGTTCGGGTCGCCGGCGTTCCAGACCAACATGCGGTCGTTGAAGCTGTCGTGCAGCCAGATCGAGTGGTCCGGCCCGACCAGGAACGACTGCGGGCCGAGTTTGGGCCCTGGCCCGGGGGTGGAAGCTGCCATCCCACCTGATCCGCCGACGCCCTCGCCACGACCTCGTCCGGCGCGCGCGTCTGATCGAAGCGATGCGTCCCCAGGTGGACGACCTTCGGATGCTCGAGGATCAGTGCCGATGACACACCTTCGCGGGGACTCTTGCGGTGCGACCTGTGCGCCGCTCCCGCAGGACCGCGTAGTAGCGAAGATGCTGCCCGCGGATCAGACGCCGAGGTACTCGTGCGCGATAGCTCGACGACCGCGGACGGTCGAGAACGAGACCGAGCCGCACGAACTTGCGCCGCCTGTCGTTGCGGACATAGACCGAGCCGGTCACGCCCTTTACGCCGGCTTCGTAGACGAGCGCGACCCGATCGCCGGGGACGATCAAGTTGCCGATGCCCGTGCGGCTCTTGACGAGGCGAGAACTTGCGCTGGGTCGGAGCGGCCGTGAGCAGGCCCGCGGCGATCCCGGCGACGAGAAGCGCGAGACAAAGTGTCAGTACCCGTTTCATTGCTTTCCTCCTAGGCTTGTTGTTGCAGTGCCTCGAGTGTGGGTGCGGCCGTCACCGGGATCCATGGACTGCAGATGGGCGGCTGATGGGCTTCAGCAGCCATTCCCGGGCTACGGCATGGCGCTACTGACGATCTCGACCCGCAAGCGTTGTAGCCTTGGTTGCGGCAGCTGCCGCGAGTCATGGACGCCAGCGTTGTCCTTTTCGGTCCCGGAAGCGCCGAACCGGCGACGGTCGAGCTGTCCGGAGAGCGTGTCACGGTCGGCCGCATTCCCGAGCTGAACGACATCGCGCTCGAGCCCGATCCCGAGCATCTCGTCACGCGGGCGGAGCACTGCGCGTTCGAGCTGGCGGTCGGCTCCTGGTCGATCGTCGACGGCGGCGGCGTCAACGGGACGTTCGTGCGCCGCGCAGGGGAGCTGAAGCGCGTGGAGGGTCGCATGCCGCTGCGCACCGGCGATGTCGTCTGCGTCCTTGCTTCGATCCCCGATCAGGGAGAGCCGCTCTACTTCGAACTTGGGTTCGAGACGACCGCCGACTCGCAGGCAACGCGGGCCGCGCTTTCGCCGGAAATGTCCGATGACTGCCTGAGCTACGACCCCGAAGAGGCGCGGCTCACGCTGGTGCAAGGCGGTGAACGCCACGAGCTGCACATCCGCGCACAGGCGCACAAGCTCGTCCGGTACATGGCGGAGCGGGCTCCCGCCCTCTGCACCCACGAGGAGATGATGCACGCGGTCTGGGGAGACGAGCCGATGCATTCGCGCGAGGAGCTGGCCAAGCTCGTATGGGAGCTGCGGAAGGAGCTCGAGCCATACGACGCAGGGCATCTGATCGAGAACGAGCGCCGACTCGGCTACCGGCTCCGAACCTGCCAGTGAACGCAGGCGAGGAGTTCGGCCCGTACCGAATCGAATCCGTCCTCGGCCGCGGGGGAATGGGGACGGTCTATCTGGCGACTCATGCGCGTCTCGAGCGCCGGGTTGCGCTCAAGGTGATCTCGCCCGATCTCGCCGACGATCCCGACTTCCGGGCTCGGTTCCTGCGCGAGTCACGGCTCGCAGCGTCGCTCGACCATCCGCACGTGATCCCGATCTACGACGCGGACGAGGTCGACGGCACGCCGTATCTCGCCATGCGATACGTGGACGGGCCGAGCCTGCACGAGGTGATCCGTGCATCGGGCGCGCGCTCCAGGGGAGAGACGCTGCGGATCGCCGAGCAGATCGGCGGCGCGCTCGATGCGGCTCATGCGGCGGAGCTGATCCACCGCGACCTGAAGCCGGCGAACATCCTGCTCGCCGAAGACGGCCGGCACGCCTACCTCTGCGACTTCGGACTGGCGAAGCGGACGAGCTCGCGGGCGATGACCCACGCCGGCTCGTTCCTCGGCACCGTCGACTACTGCAGCCCCGAGCAGATTCGCGGCGAGCCGCTCGACGGACGCGCGGATCTCTACTCGCTCGGCTGCGTCATCTACCACTGCCTCTCGGGTGAGCCGCCCTATGCGCGCGAGAGCGAGATCGCCGTGCTGCAGGCTCACCTGAACGATCCGCCGCCTTCGCTGTCGCCGGATCTCGACGGTCTCTTCGCGCGGGCGATGGCGAAGGACCGGGAGGACCGCTACCCGACGGGCGCCGCGCTGACGTCCGACTTGCGCGAGGCGATCGCGGGA
The DNA here is from genome assembly GCA_963790695.1 of uncultured Actinomycetes bacterium. Lineage (GTDB taxonomy): Bacteria > Actinomycetota > Thermoleophilia > Gaiellales > Gaiellaceae > VAXT01. Next base: position 472,667 of record CAWBPX010000002.1, read on the forward strand.
GGCGCGCCGGCAACGGTGCGGGCACAGGCTCCGCCGGCCACTCGGGAGCACGCAACGCAGGTCGCCTCACCGAGGCGACGGCGCTGGCCCTGGGTCGTCGCGGCGCTCGCCTTGCTGGTCGCTGTCGCAGCCGCGGGAGCGTCCCTGTGGGCGACGCGGGACTCCAAGAGCAGCGCCAGCAGCACGAGCCTCGCTCCGTTCGTCGACCGGGTCGAGAACGTCCTGAGACAGTCCGCCTCGGGCCGCCAGGAGATCGCCCGGGCGCTGAGCGACGCAGCCGGATGCAAGGTCTCCAATGCGGACGTGGCGCGTCGAATCGGAAGCGTCGCCGAGAATCGCCAGAGCATCCTCCAGCAGCTTGGAAGCCTGACCGCCCCCACCGCGGCCACGGACCGGATGGTGACCCTGCTTCAGCGGAGCCTCCAGAACTCGATCGAGGCCGACCGCCACTACCGAGATGCCTACCTCGTCGACCTCCACGTGTCCGATCCCGAGGAACCCGAGCTTCACCCTCGCGGCGGCGTCGGACCGGCGCGCGACGACCGCCAAGGCGCTCTTCGTCGCGCAGTTCGATCCGCTGGCGACGAGTCTCCACCGCAAGGCATGGGCCGCGGGACAGTTCTGACTCAGCTCGTCTTCGTTCCGGCTGCGATCTTCATCGAGGCTGGAACCGCGTAGCCATCTCCGCGACGCCACGGGGAGATCCGCTGCTCGAGGCTCTCCCGTATTCGGTTGCGTTGGGAGTCGTCCCCCGCCCGCAGGAGGGCGCCCATCCGCACGGTCGCCTCGGCCACCAGCGTCATCAGCTCCTCGACGGAGTGCAACCGAAACTGGAGTGTGACCGACCCGATCTCGACGTCGACAAAGCCGGCGCCATCGAGCAGCGCGCGGAACGCGTCGTCCTCCCCGAACTGGAAGAACGAAGGCCCGTGCGGAACCTCGCTCGGGGTCGACGCCTCAGCGTCGGCAACCGCACCCAGCAAGGCGCTGAAGAGCGGAGAGCGCTCGGGGACGTCCCAGGTCGACAGCGCGACGCGTCCGCCCGGCACGATCACACGAGCCAGCTCCTGCGCGGCCTTCTCGGGCTCGCCGACGTGCAGGATGACGAGGTTGCCCACCGCGGCGTCGAACGATCCTTCGGCAAAGGGAAGGTCGGTAGCCGATCCCTGGACGAACGTGGCATCGGGATTGCGCCGTGCGGCGAGCTCGACCATGGCCGCGGCGATGTCGATCCCGGTCGCGAGCGCGCCGCGTGCGACCGCAGCCGCGGCAACGTCTCCCGGGCCCGTTCCGACATCGAGAACGCGCATGCCCGCCCGGACTCCTGCGGCGTCGAGCAACGGCTCGATCGCCTGTCCGGTGATCGGGCTCAAGAGCTCGCCGTAGCGGTCGGCGACGAGCTCCCACCCGGCCGCCTCGAACTCGTCGAATGCCTGGGCGTCGATGTCGGTCATCTAGCGAAGCGCGCCGCAGGAATCGGAGCCTACAATGGCCGCGCGCCCTCTTAGCTCAGTTGGTAGAGCACCTCCATGGTAAGGAGGGGGTCTCCGGTTCGAGTCCGGAAGAGGGCTTAGAAGTCCCTGCAAATATTAGTAGTCTTCTGTTGCCTATTGAGACACGACGTCGGAGGTACTTGTAAGACCGGGCCGCTGAGGCTTCGGCATCTGCGGCCCTAGCTAGAACACGCAGGAACTCGCGCTGTGGCGCTTGGTGTGGTCACGGGCCATCTGTTCCGGCAAACAGTGGGCGCAGATCGAGCGAGGGAGCGTGTGCTCGTGCCGCGAGTGAAACGTACCGACGAGCGAGCGCGTCCTTGCCGGCGCCGAGGACCGTCGTCACCAAACCGAGAGCCTCGGCCAACTGCGACGGATCGAGGGCGGCGAGCGTCCGCGCCCACACGGCTTCCTCTAGTGCGTTGAACGCGGTCTGTACCTCGGACAGGTCGTAACCGCCTTGAAACCGCTCTTCGGCCACGTGCTCCGCATACGCGAGAACCGGTCCAAGATCCCGCGCGTCGATGCTCTTGAGCAGGTGGTCGAAGAGGGTCTCGAGACGCCCGCGCACGGTTTGTGCTCCTGCCGCTTGGTGGTGGGGAGACTGGGAGCGCTCGAGCGCCGCCTCCGCCGCCGCCACGATCGCCTCGCGCTCACGCGCCAGAAACTCGGTTGTCTCGGCGGTCATCCCTGATCCCTTCTGCTTCGGCGTGTACGACGGGCATCCGTCGGCGCAGGATTATCTCGCGGGATGCCTTCCTTCCATGGAACGCACGTGTTCGCCGAAATGCTCCTTCTCGCCCGGGTGTAGACCCTGCGCGGCTCTGGCTACGATGTTCGTCCCTGGACACAAGCTCGCCAGAAGCTACGGCGGAGCCGCTACGTTGGCCTGGTGACGACGCCGGTCGAGGTCCGGGGACTGCGAAAGTACTACGGCTCGATCGCGGCGGTGAACGGCGTCGACCTGACCGTGAACGAGGGCGACGTCTACGGCTACCTCGGTCCGAACGGCGCGGGGAAGACGACGACGCTGCGGATGATGCTCGGCCTGATCCGCCGGGACGGCGGGGAGGTGAAGCTGTTCGGCCGCGACCCCGCAGAGCGGCATCGCGGCGCTCGGCGGCGTCGCCGGCTTCGTCGAGTCGCCGTCCTTCTACCCGTACCTCTCCGGCCGCGAGAACCTGCGCGTGCTCGCCGCGCTCGATGGCGGCTCGGCGCGGCGCAGCGTGGACGAGGCGCTCGACCAGGTCGGCCTGCTCGATCGCGCGCGCGATCGCGTCGGCGGCTACTCCCTCGGGATGCGCCAGCGGCTCGGGATCGCCGCCTCGCTGATCCGCGACGCCGAAGCTGCTCGTGCTCGACGAGCCCGCGAACGGCCTCGACCCGGCCGGCATCCGCGACATGCGCACGCTGATCGGCCGCCTGCACGACCAGGGCGTGACGGTCCTCTACTCGAGCCATCTACTCGCCGAGGTCGAGGAGGTGTGCAACCGCGTCGCGATCGTAGACGGGGGCGCCATCTCGTTCGAGGGCAGCCTCGACCAGCTGCGTTCGTCGTTCGGCGAGGCCCACCGCCTTGAGACGGCAGCGAACGACGCCGTGCCGGCGATCGCGAAGAAGCTGCGGGATCGACGCGCGGCTGCACGAAGGTGCGGTGCTGGCTTCGACGCGCCGGTCGACGCGATCGACCGCCTGACGATCGCGCTCGGGCGCGAAGGGATCGCGATCCGCGCGCTGCGGCAGGAATACCGCTCACTCGAGGACCTGTTCTTCCGGCTCACGGAGGACGCGAATGAGCACGCTGCGCGCCTACGGCTGGAGCTGCGCAAGCTCGTGCGCAGAAACGCACGTGGATCGGGATTCGGCGCGGCGGCGTTGTACGCAATCGCGTTCGTGCTCACGCTCTCGGCTGAAGAAGCATGCCGGCATCCCGCCGGACATCCCGCTCGCGAAGCAGGTGACCAACAGCTCCGTCGTGCTGCCGCTCGCGCTGCTCGCGTTCGCGACGTTCTTCGGCGCGCCGATCATCCCGCGCTCGTCGCCGGCGACATCGTCGTCGTCCGAGGACGCGAACAACACGCTGAAGATGATCCTCACGCGCTCCACCGGGCGCGGCGCGATCTACGCCGCGAAGGCGCTCGCCGCGGCGACCTACGGCATCGCCCTGATGGTCGTTCTCTTCGCCGTCCGCGGTCGCGCCGCGATCGCGTCTGGGGCGTGAACGGCGTAACGCTGCTCGACGGCACGGAGGTCGTCGGCGGCTGCACGGTGTCGGGCTCGACGTGCTCGCCTACGCGACGTATCTGCTGCCGCTAATGGTGCTCGTCGCGGTCGCGTTCTTCCTCTCGACTGCGACGCGCAACAGCGCCGCGGCGATCGTCGGCACCGTCATCTTCTCGCTCGCCTTCCAGGGCATCGCGGCGCTGCCCGGCCTCGGCGGCGCGAAGCCGTACCTGCTGCCCCAGCAGTTCGAGGCGTGGCAGGCACTGTTCGGCGCAGAGCGGCCAGTCGATCGGCCGCGCCGCGTGGATGTGCGCACTCTACACGCCCGTGCCGCTCCTCGCCGGATGGATCATCTTCGCCCGGCGCGACGTCGCGGGCATCTGACGGCTCTGCCAGCCCACCCGATCGCGACGGCTCCCATGGCAACTGAACCCCGACGGGAAATAGCAGTGGCTCGACTGCGCGAGCGTCCTCTCGCCTGAGGCGTGCCGAGTTTGCGACCAGATCCCAAGGGAACACTGAGGCGGCGGGTTGAGGGAACTCTGAGGGAACAGCGTCGACGGGCGCTGAGCGCTCAAGGTCTCCGCTCCGGTGCTAGGGGATGGCCGCACGGTTGGCGCGGGCCGCGCGCAAGTCACCGACCCGCTCGGACGACGCTGCACTAGGGACGCCGTTAGGGCATCAGCGTGTGCCTGCCGCGAGCCGACGCCGCAGCGCCAAGGCCAGGTAGATGACGATCAGCACGTTGACGAGGAACCCGCCCGCCTTCCAGAGGCTCGGGCCGATCGCGAGCTCGTAGAGCTCGAAGGGGATCAGCAGCGAGGTGACGCGTCAGGGTCAGGTACTCGGCCCAGAGCTGGTCGAGCCAGAGGCCGACACCCTCGATCAGCTCGATGGCGCCGTAGCCGAGCGCGGCGAGGCCGGCGATCCGCAGCTCATGCGCGTGTAGGCGATGCAGGCGCGCGACGATCGGGTGGAAGAAGTGCTGGCGCGGATCGATGTCGATGCTGCGGATGATCCGCTCGGCGAGTCGGCCGAAGTCGGTGGAGAGATGGAAGAGCAGGTAGGTGCCGGCCGCGAGCAGAAGCAGGCCGCGCAGCGAGCGCTCGATCGCGATCAGCGCGAAGGACGAGGCGTGTGCGCGGAGGGTCGCCGGCGCGCATCGAGCGGAGCCTAAGCACCTCGCCGCGTCCCGGCGGTCAGCGGTGAGTCGGCATGATGGTCAGAGCGTCAGCACGAGCCGCCCGCTGGCCTGGCTGCGCACCGAGGCGGCCCGGAGACCCGCAGCTGCGATCCGCTCGATGATCTGCGGGAGCGCCGCAGCGGTGGCCCGCCAGCTGCCGGTAGCTGCCGTAGTGGTCGGCGTCGTGGAGCAAGAGCGACGTCTCCGGCCCGGATCCCGATCGTGGCGTGCTCGGCGATCGTGAGGCGGTGGCGCGGCGTTCCCAGTCGCGACCCCACTTCGACCAGAGCAGCGGCTCGAGGCCAAGGCCGCGGATCAGCCGCAGCCCGTGAGGCTGAAGACACCGTGGGGAGGGCGGTAGAGGCGCGGCATGGCGCCCGTCGGCCGCCGCGATGGCGTCGAGCGCTCGTCGCGTGTCGTCGGCGAGCAGCGAGCGCGTCCACTGGCGGCGTGTCTGGTGGCGGTAGCCGTGGAGCGCGAGCTCGTGGCCGGCGGCCGCGATTTCGCGGACGAGCTCCGGGTGGCGAGCGGCCTGCTCGCCGCTGACGAAGAACACGGCCGGGGCGCGGGCGCGATCGAGCGCTGCAAGCACGGCCGGCGTGCCCTCGCGGTGCGGGCCGTCGTCGAAGCTGAGCAGGACGCCGCGATCGCTCGGGAGCGTCGTCGGGATCCCGAACGCCCGAGCCGCCTGCGGGAAGGACGGCCGCGGCCGCCGGCGCCCACTGCGCGACGACGGCGCCGCCGGCTGCGAGCGCGATCGAGCGGCGAGCGGTCAGGACGAGTGCCGTCCGGAGGCGAGCCGCTGCACGGAGGAGACAGCGAGTCCGGCGCGCTCGAGCCGCCGGACCGACGCGAGCAGATGGGCTCGGTCGGTAGCGAGATCCGGCCCGAGCGTCGCTGACGACGACCTCTCCGGGATGAAGCCGAGCCGAGGTCGCTGCCGCCGGAGCCAAGGTCGTAGCCGGCCTGGATCGGCTCGCCGCCGAGCTGCCGGGCAAGCAGATAGTCGGCTGATCGTGAAGCCCTCCCGCGGTGCGAGGTAGTAGAATGACCCGCTGAGGCGGTAGCTCGCGACCTGGCGCCGGAGTTGGCCGCGCGCCTCGAACCAGGGCGCGACACCACCGGCTGCTGAATTCCGGGATCGGGTCGAGGCCCGCCGCGCGAACATGGCGACGTCTCGGCCGTCAGCGGCCCGGAGGCGGCGACCGAGGCGTGCAAATGGTCACGTGCGGGCGATCGGCGCCAGCGCGAACAGGTCGCGGCGCTGGCCGCGGACGACGAGTGCAACCGCATGCCTGGTCGGGGAGAGCGAGGTGGTCTCGGGCAGCGCGAGCGCCTCGGCCACGACGGGATAGGTCGCGTCGCTCGCAAAAAGCGCAAACAGCACGACCGCCAGGAGTCGCGGCGGTCGCCGCGTTCGCGCCAGCCTTGCGCGCAGCCGGACCGCGACGCGCGGCGCGGCGGCGAGGACGAGGCTTGCGGCGTCGACTGCCTCGCGCGAGCGAGACCGGGGGCCGCGCGGCCGCCGCGCACGAGCGCGGCCCGAAGCTCCGCGGTAGAGCGAGCGTGCGCGAGCAAGGCCGAGCGCCGCCATCTCCCGCGCCAGCAGTGGCGCATGCCCGGGCGGCGCGCCGTAGGCGACGATCGGACAGCCGCGCGCGAGCGCCTCCAGGCAGGTGACCCCGCCGGTCGAGTGCACGAGCACGTCCGCGGCCGCCAGCAGGTCGCTCATCGCGTCGGTGAACCCGAGCACGGTCACGCGCGGCTCGCCGGCGAAGGCGTCGTCGAGCTGAGCGCGGCTCGCGGCGTCGCGGCCGGCGAGGCAAACCACCGACACATCGTCGAGCTCGAGCGCGGTCTCGACCGCCCCGTCGAGATCGCCCACCGCCCAGCCGCCGCCCGAGACGACGACGACCGTGCCCTCGCCCGGCAGGCCGAGCGCACGGCGGGCCTCGGCAGCCGACCGCGGCGTCAGGAACTGCGACGAGACCAGCGGCGAGACGGCGCGGGCGCTGCCGCGGCCCGCGACCCGCTCCACCCTCGGCACCAGGCTCTCGTGCATCACGAGGTGCAGGTCGACGCCCTTGTCCGCCCACAGCTCGAGGCCGGCGAAGTCGGTGATCGTCGCGCACACCGGCACACGCACCTTGCCGCGCAGGCGCAGGCAGCCCAGGATCGTCGTCGCCACCGGCCAGGTCGAGACGATCACGTCCGCCGGATGGCGGCGCGACGAGCCGCAACAGCGCGTGCGAGCCCGCCAGCGAGAGCCCGGCCCGGACGAGGCGCGCAGCAGGCGGCTGCGCCGAAGCGCGCCAAAGAGCATGCCGAACAACCACGGCGCCGAGCGCAGCTGCCAGCGGTAGGCGTCGCTCAACAGCCAGCGCAGCGGCCGCCGGAGTGCCGCAGCACGTCGCAGACGGTCACCTCCGCGCTGTCCGCTCTGCGCGCAGAATGTCCTCCGACAGCGCCCGCGCCGCCGCCAAGTGTCCCTCGCCGATCGGCGCGGTCAGCACGAGCACGCGCACGCGCCGCCGCAGCTCGTGCCTGCCCGGGCCGGTCATGATCAGCCGCTCACCGCCGAGCCCGGTCGACATCGCAGCGGAGCATACGGACCGGCGGGCGAGCCCAGCGACGGCCGGAGTAGGCTCGCGCGCACATGCAAGCAGACACGCCCGTGAGCGCCGAGCTCACCAGCGTCGTCGTGCTCGGGCTCGGCTGCGCCGCCAATCCCTGGGGGATCATGATCGCCGTCCTGCTGCTCGACGCGAGACGGGGACGCGGCATCGTCTGGGCCTATGTGATCGCCTGGGTCGGCGCGATCACCGTCGTCCTGCGGCGCTACTTGCCGGCTTCGGCACGATCGTCGAGGCAGGCTCCAAGAGCGCTAACGACGGCGGCGTCGGTGACGGAGCTGATCGTCGGGTTGCCCTATCGCCTGGGGACTCCGGCGGCTGCTCGGTGCGAGACGAGCCGCAGGGGCCGCCGAGCTCCGGCTGATCTGTCCGGCCCCGTCCGGAGCTGCCGGGGTGGTTGCGCGCGATCGAGAACATCTCCTACGTCGCTGCCTTCCTGCTCGGGATCTACTCCGCCACCTATCCGCTCGTGATCGCCGCCGCCGGAGAGATCCTGCACGCTGGCGGCAGACACGACGGAAACGGTAGCGCTCGCTGTGCTCTTCATCGTGCTCGGCTCCTCGTCCGTCATCGCGGTCGCTGCGCTCGGCACGTTCGCACCACGCCGTTCCGCCCCGTTCCTCGACCGCATGCGCGCCTGGCTAACCGTGCACAACCGAGCCGTGATCACTGCCATCCTGCTCGTCCTCGGAGTCTCACATCACCGCCCGTGGCCTCACCGGCCTGAGCTGATCTCATCGTCGCGGTGTCTGGATGGGCTACCTGGTCGGACAGCTCGCGCAGCCGATCCGCTTCGCTAACCACGACGAGACCGAGATGGCGCAGCAGGCGCAGCTGGTGGGAGACCCGCGGACGGCTCCATCTCGACGGCTTCGGGGAGCTCCTTGACGGAGTCGAGCCCAAGACAGCGCACCGCCTCCGCCCGCGTCCCTCCTCGCCTGCCCGAGTGAGTCCGCTGTGTAACGGTCGTACTGCTCGTCCGTGGCCTTCTGAGCCGGCCTCAGGTGCTCACTGATCCGCGCCCGAGCTGGTGTCGCGTTCTCCGGTTGGCCCGCCGTGCCAGTCCAGGCACATCACTGTTGCGTCATCGCGAAGCTCGCCACCGCAGGCTTTCACCACCGCCTGTGTCAGCGCCTGCACTGCCTCGCGTGGATGAAGTTGGCGCGTCTCCGTGAGGATCTCGCGCGCGTTCACATCGGTCGCGTTGCGCTCGAGGATTCCGTCGGTCAGGAAGACGAGCCGGTCTCCGGCTTGCAGCTCCAGTTCCTGGACGTGATATTCGGCGTCGAGGGCGATGCCGAATGGGAAGCCGCGAACCAAGTCCACTTCCTCGGCGTGGCCGTCGCGGATCAGGATCGGCGAGGGATGGCCGGCGTTGACGATCCTTGCGATGCCGGAGGCATGATCGATCCGCACGACCTGCCCGGTCACGAAGTCGCCTTCCTCCGAAAACCCGCACAGCGCCTCGTTGGCCAGCCGTGTCTGCTCCGCCAGGTCGACGCCGCGACGGCGACCGTTTCGCAATGCGCCCACCAAGACTGTCGCCAAGACGGCCGCGTTCAGCGTGTGGCCCATTGCGTCCGTCATCGAGAGGTGCAGCGTGTCTCGCTCAACGCTGAAGTCGAACGTATCTCCGCCGACGTCGCCTGACGGTTCCAGCCATCCGGCCAGCGTGAACTGGCCTCCCTCGCAGGTGTAGGACGCAGGAAGCAATCGGTGCTGAAGCTCTGCCTCCAACGAAAGAGCAACCGAACGCTGTCCCCAGTCGAACAAGTCGGTAAAGCGGCGGTTGGCAATGACGATGTAGGCAAGCGCGTGCGCCCCCGCCGAGACGGTCTCCAGCGTCTGTTCGTCAGGCTCATCATCGAGTCCCAGCGCCAACACCCCGACCGCCTCTCCGCGGCTCGTTACGGGAGCGAAAACCCGATAACTCCCAGAATCCCGGACGATCTGAATCTCCTGCTCGGTGAGCGCACGACCATGGGGTGTTCCTGCCAGCGCGACAGACTGGCCGCGTTCGCGGTTGACGTCCTCATCATCAGCGCTAGCGCGGTGCACGTGGCTCAACCGGATCAGTGCTCGACCGCTGTAGTCCGCAATCAGGAAACTGACGTCGCGGGCGCCGAGCGCATCGGTCAAGGCGGCAGCGACGACTTCCGCCGCATCGATCGGAGGAGCCGCTTCCACCGAAGCAAGCAGCGTCTTCACATCGAGCGAGGTGAGCACTTCCGAATGGTTGCTCCTTCGCATCGTCACCGATCGACCATACCCGCCATGACCGGCCGCCAAGCCGTGACGGGTCGAGCGACCTGCGAGCCGGAGATCCCTCTGAAGTCACCGCATGGTGCGGGACTCACAAGAGCAGCACGATCCGTTCGGCACCCGTCTCGGACCGAGACTCGCGGCTGCCGGCTACATGTCCAGGTCGCACCAGGTCCGGTTCGAGTCCGGAAGAGGGCTTCGAGATCTCCTGCAAGTCGACGCTTTACCTCGCTTACTCGGCCTCGCTGCTGACCGCATGGGTTCCACGGCTCGGTGCGACCAGCACGTCGGGGCCTTGGCGGCCGGGCGGAACGCCGCAGCGCATTTGTAAAGTCTTTGTCTAATCTGTGTAGAATGCTCGGGTGAGGATCGACGCAGGCGCGCTTCGAATCGGTGAATTTTCCCGTCGGGTCGGCGTCAGCCCGGAGCTGCTACGTGCGTGGGAGCGACGTTACGGCCTGCTGCAGCCGATCCGCTCCAAGGGAGGGTTTCGCCTCTACACGAGCGACGACGCCGAGCGCGTCTCGCGGATGAAGGCCGCGCTCGACGAGGGTCTCTCGGCCGCTCAGGCGGCCCGCCGTGCATTGGCGCATGCGCCCTCGACCGAGCGGACGCTCGACGACGCACACGAGCGGCTCCTCGCCGCCGCGCGCGACTACGACGAGGCAGCCGTGCACTCGGTTCTGGATCAGGCGCTGGCGGGATTCGCGCTCGAGACGGTGCTGCGGGAGCTGATCCTGCCGGTGCTGCAGGCGGTTGGCAGCGAATGGGAGCGCGGAACGCTCGAGATCGGCCAGGAGCACTTCTTCACGAATCTCGTCCGCGAGCGACTTCTCTCCCTCGCACGCCTCTGGGGTCGCGGCGGAGGGCCGCTCGCGATCCTCGCCTGCCCGCCCGGCGAGCGCCACGACATAGGCCTGATCGCTTTTGGGCTGGTGCTGCGCTCGCACGGTTGGCGGATCCTCTTCCTCGGCGCCGACACACCGCTCGGCACGCTCCGGGACGCGGTCGACCAGACGGCTCCGCGACTCGTCGTCGTCGCGAGCATGGACGGCGCGCTGCTCGAGGCGGTGGGAAGCGATCTGCGCCGGCTCGGCGGGACGGCGCCGCTCGTCCTCTCGGGCGCCGGGGCGTCAGAGGAGCTCTGCGCCCGGCTCCGCGTCGACCGGCTCGACGGCGACCTGGTCGCGGCGGCCGAAGCTCTGTCGAACGGTCCGTAGGCGGATCCTCTACGGCGGCGTGCTATCCGTGACGTCGCGCGAAGCGGTAGTGCGAGACGAGCCACTCGCGGCCGCCTCGATAGCCCCACAGCCCCGCGCACGCGAGGAAGAAGACGCGCCACTCGGCGGTGGCGGCGCGGCCGACGAGCCGCTCCACCGCGGCGCGGTTCGCGTCCAGGCGCTCCAGCCACGCCTCCGCGGTACGGGCGTAGTGGAGCCCGGAGATGCGCCAGTGCTCGTCGAGCACGAGGTCGCGGTCGAAGCGCGCCAAGAGGTCGTCCGAGGGCATCGTCCCGGCCGTGAAGAACCGCCGGGTCATCCAGCCGTCTTCGTACGCGTACGCGAAGCGGTCGTGCGAGAAGACGTGGCAGAAGAACCGGCCGTCTGGCTCGAGCCACGACGCGATCCGCGCCAGCAGCGCCTCGTAGTTGCGCATGTGCTCGAGCATCTCGACCGAGAGGATCCGGTCGAAGCGCTCGCTCGAGCTCGAGTCGGTTGACGTCGGCGGTGAGCACGCGCACGTTCGGGAGCTGCAGCGACTCGATCCACTCTCGCTGCGGCCGCGAGTTCGAGACGGCGAGGATCCACGAGCTCGGGTAGCGCTCCGAGAGCCAGCCGGTGAGCGAGCCCCAGCCGCAGCCGAGATCGAGCAGCGTCATGCCGTCCTCGATCCCCGCCCGCTCGCACGTCAGCGCGAGCATCGCCTCCTCGGCCGCGCCGAGCGTGTGCGACACCTCCGCGCCAGAGGCAGGAGCTGTACTTGAGGCGCGGGCCCAGCACGAGCCGGAAGAACTCCGGCGGCACCTCGTAGTGCTGCTCGTTCGGCTTCTCGACCTGCTCGGCGATGGGCGAGGAGCGCAGCAGCTCGACGAACGCCTCCTTCGCCTCGGAGCCGCGGCGGCGCTCGCGGCGCAGCCGGGTGGCGCAGGCGGCGTGGACGCCGGCGCGCACCAGCGGGTCGGGCACGCGGCCCGACGCGATCAGCCGGTCGACTAGCGCTTCGGCGCCCATGGCACGAAGATCGACGTCCGCTCCTGGTATCTGCGGTAGGCCTCGCCGCGGGAGCGCAGCGACGACTCCTCCGCCGGCGGCACGCCGGTGACGAAGAGGACGAGGTAGAGGATGAGCGCAGGTGCGAGGAAGGCAAGCCAGCCCCACGGCGCTGCGACGGCGATGAGCGCGTAGGCGACCCAGGTCAGGGTCTGGAAGAAGTAGTTCGGGTGGCGCGAGTACCGCCAGAGACCCCGGTCCATCACGCCGCCCTCACCGGACGCCTTGAAGGCGGCCAGCTGTCGGTCGGCAGTCGCACTCGAGCGCCGCGGCCACGACCCAGAGCGCCAGGCCGACCCACTGCACGGCGGCAAGGGAGCCGTTCCGGTTGAAGCTCGCCAGCAGCGCCGGCACCGAGAGGATCGCGGCCAGGAACGCCTGCGCCTGGTAGAAGATCGCGAAGGTCGGCTGCTCGCGTCCGCTTCTCCGCCCAGCGCCGCCGCAGCTCGCGGTACCGGGAGTCCTCGCCCTTGCCGAGCCGGTTGCGGACGAGCGAGGCGATGCGGAGGTTTTCGAGCCCGACCGGCAGCGCGATCGCGAGCCGCTGCACGAGGGAGCCCGGGGCGAGCGCGGCATAGAGGATCGAGCAGAGGACGAGCGACGCGCCCCAACCCGCGTCGACGGCGGTCGCGTCGCGCGTTCGACGTTGCCAGAGGAAGAGCATGGCGAGCAGGGCCGCGGAGACGGCCCAGCCGAGGAGCCAGAGCTGCCAGCGGTGCTCGATCACGCCGCGATCACCGCCTGCTCGAGCCGCTCGGTCAGGGCGCGGGCCGTCGCGATCGTCGGCCTCGCGGGCTCGACGGTTATCGGCTCGCCGACGACGATGCGAATCCGGGTCGGCCATGGCAGCGGACGTGTGCCGCGGCCGCTCTGGTGCAGGAGGGTATACGTGTTCAAGCGGGGGTCTCCGCGCGCGCAAGCAGGAGCTGCGCGTCGCGCAGTGCCCGCATCCGGAACGCCGCCTCGCAGAAGGCGAGGTAGAAGTCCCAGGTCCGCTCGAAGCGGCGGTCGTAGCCGAGCCGCCGCACCTCGTCGAGGTGCGCGTGGAAGCTCGCCCGCCAGCGGCGGAGCGTCTCGGCGTAGTGCTCGCCGATCTCGTCGACCCCGTAGATCGCGAGCCGCGAGTGGCGCCGAGCCGCGCGGGTCAGCGCCTCGAGCGACGGGATCAGGCAGCCCGGGAACACGTAGCGCTCGATCCAGTCCGGCGTGCGGCGGTAGCGATCCCAGCGCTGGTCCGGGACGAGGATCGACTGGACGCCCGCGCGGCCGCCCGGCGCGAGAACGCGGTCGATCGTCGCGAAGAAGGTGCCGAACTGGTCGGCGCCGATCGCCTCGATCATCTCGATCGAGACGACCTTCGTGAAGCGCCCCTCGACGGTCCGGTAGTCCTGTTCGAGGATCTCGACCGGCAGCCCGCGGCGTCCGCTCCCGCGCGAACACGGCCTGCTCTTGCGAGATCGTGATGCCGGTGACGCGACAGCCGCGCGTCTCAGCTGCGTAGCGCGCGAAGCCGCCCCAGCCGCAGCCGATCTCGAGCACGTGGTCGTCGGCGTCGAGCTCGAGCTGCCGGCACAGCCGGTCGTACTTCGCCCGCTGCGCCTCGGCGAGCGACATGTCGGGACGCTCGAAGACGGCGCAGGAGTAGGTCATCGTCTCGTCGAGCATCAGCGCGAACAGCTCGTTGCCGAGGTCGTAGTGGTAGGCGATGTTGCGGCGCGAGCGGGCGAGCCCGTTGCGACGGTGTAGGCGGGGGCGCAGTTCGAGCAGCCGGCGCAGCCGTGGTCCGGTGCTCGGCCGCCACGCCGGCGTTTCGCAGGAGTAGCTCGAAGAGCGCGACGAGATCGTCCGCGTCCCACTCGTCCGCGGTGTAGGACTCCCCGAGGCCGAGCTTGCCGCGCGTCGCGAGGCGCCTGAAGAACGCCGCGTCGTGGATCGCGAGCCGGACCGGCGGACCGGCGCCGAAGCGGCGCACGTCGCCGCCGGGGAGCTCGACCTCGAGCGTGCCTCCCTCGAGGCCGGCGAGCGCGCGCTCGAGCACGGCGGGTGCAGCGCGCTCGAGCAGGCGGTTGCCGGCGGCGACGGGCTCGGCGCGCACGCTCACGTCCGCACGCTCCCCTCGCCCGGCACGAACGGCGGCTTGTGGTGGAACGGCACCCGCTTGAGCCAGAGCCGGAGCGCCTCGAAGTGGATGAGCGCGATCACCTGCAGCGGCTGCAACGGGTAGCGGAGCAGAAGCGACGCGAGGGAGCGGTTGCTCAGCTCGCGGCGGCGGCCGTGCAGGACGGCGGTCAGCGGCCGCGCGCCGTCGTCGTCACGGACGTGGATGCGCGCCCACACCTCGTCGCCCGGCTGCGAGAACGCGTACTCGTAGCTCTGGTCGAGCCCGAAGAAGGGCGAGACGTGGAGCCGCTTGCGGTGCTCGTAGCGGAGCTCCGGCCCCCGCAGCACCTCGGGCAGGCGCTCGCCGAAGGTGTTGCTCAGTTCGGAGACGAGGCAGGCGAGCGAGCCGTCGGCGCGATAGCACCAGTAGAAGCTGACCGGGTTGAACACGTACCCGAGCACCCGCGGCTGGGTGAGCATGAGGACGCGCTCGATCGACGGGTCGCCGGCGAGCTCGACCACGGCCTGTTTGAGCGCACTGCCGTCGAAGTGGTCGGCGTCGCGAAGCGAGACGACGTTGCGGCGGTTGACCGAGAACAGCCGCAGCCGCTGCTCGAGATCGGGCAGCTCGTCGAGGTCGAAGAGCCAGTAGGAAACCGGGTAACGGAAGACGTGTCGCGCGGGCGCACGCCGGGTGTGCAGCAGCGTCCCCACGTAGACCCCCGACCTCACCAGTCCACCCCGAGGGCGCGGGCGACGGCGACGCCGCTCGCGAGCCCGTCCTCGTGGAAACCGTTGCCGAAGTACGCGCCGGCGTAATGCGTTCGCGCCACTTCGAGCCGGGGCAGCTCCGCTTGCGCGCGCAGCGTCTCGCCCGTGTAGAGCGGGTGGTCGTAGGTGAAGCGCTCGAGCACGTGCTCCTCCGGGACGTGCTCGTTCAGCGTCACGCAGTAGTCGCGGTCGGCCTCGAGCGCCTGCAGCCGGTTCAGGTGGTAGGTGATCGTCGGGCGGCCGTGGTCGCCGAGGCGGTAGTTCCAGGAGGCGCGGGCGCGCCGGTTCCGCGGCAGGAAGCGCGAGTCGGTGTGCAGGATCGCGTCGTTGCTCGTGTACGCGAAGCCGCCGAGCACGCGCCGCTCGTCGGGGCTCGCGTCCTCGAGCAGCGCGAGCGCCTGGTCGGCGTGCGTCGCGACGACGACCCGGTCGAAGCGCTCGACGTCCTCGCCTACGCGCAGCTCGGCGCCGTCCGCGGTGCGCCGTAGCGAGCGGACGCCGCTCCCGAGCCGGAGCCGACTGCCGAGACGCGCGGCGATCGCGTCCACGTAGCGGCGGCTGCCGCCCGTGACGGTGCGCCAGCGGAAGCGGCCGAACCCGAGCATGCCGTGGTTGTCGAAGAACCGGATCGCGTACGCGGCCGGGAACTCGAGCGCGCGGCCCGGCGCCGTCGACCAGAGCGCCGAGGTCAAGGGCACGAGGAAGTGGCGGCGGAACCGCTGCGAGTAGCCGTGCTCGTCGAGGTACCCGGCGAGCGACTGCGCCTCGTCCTCCGCGCGCGCCGTACGCAGCCAGCGCCCGATCTCCCAGAGCAGCGCGACGAAACCAGGCCTCGCCGCATTCGCCGGTTGGGCGAACGGCCGCCGACCGGAGTACTCGAGCCCGCACCCGCTGCAGCTGACCGAGAACGACATCTCCGACTGATGCGTCTCCACCCCGAGCTCGCCGAATAATCGGCCGAGCAGCGGGTAGTTGTGCTCGTTGTGAACGAGGAACCCGGTGTCGAGCGCGAGCCCGTCGTGGACGACCGTGTTGGCGTGACCGCCCGCGCGGCCGTCGCGCTCGAAGACGTGCACATCGTGGGCCCGCGACAAGAGGTAGGCCGCCCCCAGTCCCGAGACACCGCTGCCGATGACGGCGATTCGCATCGTTGCTATTCTATACACGATTTGGACGAAACTTACACATCGCTTCCGATCGCGACGGTTCGCGCGCGGACAAGTCGGACCAGCCAGGTTGTCACGCTGATCGCGGTCGTCGTCCCGCCGATCGGCCTGCTCTCTGCGATGGGCGTGCTCTGGGGCGTCGCCTTCCACTGGCTCGATCTCGCGCTCTTCGGCGGCTTCTACGTCGTCTGCGCCTTCGGGACGACGATCGGCTTCCACCGCTACTTCACCCACCGAGGGTTCGAGACAAGCCGCCCCGTCAAGGCGATCCTGGCCGTACTCGGATGCATGACCATGCAGGGGCCGCTCACGCAGTGGGTCACCGACCATCGCAAGCACCACGCCCTCTCAGACAAGCCCGGCGACCCGCACTCCCCGCACGTCGGCCACGGCGACGGCGCGTCCGGCGCGGTGCGCGGCTTCGTCCACGCGCACGTCGGCTGGCTCTTCTCGAACCTGGGCATGGAGCACGGGCGGCAGTACGCCAAGGACCTCTACGACGACCGCATGCTCCGCCTGATCGACCGGGGCTACCTGCTCTGGGTAGCGCTCACGCTCGGGCTCCCGTTCGCGATCGGCTACTGGGTCGGCGGCACCGTCGAAGCCGGCCTCGCCGGCCTCGTCTGGGGTGGCCTGATCCGCATCTTCGCGTACCAGCACGCGACCTTCAGCGTCAACTCGATCTGCCACATGTTCGGCCGCCAGGACTACCGTTCACGCGACGAGGCCCGCAACAACCGCCTCGTCGCCGTGCTCGTCTTCGGCGAGGGCTGGCACAACAACCACCACGCCTTCCCCGCCTCGGCGCGCCACGGCCTCGACCGCGGCCAGATCGACGTCTCCTGGTGGGTGATCCGCGGCCTCGAGCGCCTCGGGCTCGTCTGGAACGTGAAAGTGCCCGCGGCCGCCCAGCTCGAGCGGCGGCGGCTTCAGAGCGCCGCGAGCTGAGCCGCGACGCGCCGCTCCCACGCCGAGGCGCGGGGGAGCGGGATCAGGCGTCCCCGGTGCGCGCGCAGCGCGATGCCGTGAAGCGCGCCCGGGATCAGCTCGTAGCTGCCCGCGACGCCGAGCGCGCGGGCACGTTCGAAGCCTCTCCGCGACGACGCGGGCGACACACCCGGGATGCCGGGCAGCCAGCGGTCGAGCGAGCCGTGCACTACGTCGAGCCGCTTCCCACGCAATGGCGCGAGCGAGAGCCGGTCGGGAATCCAGGGCGCGAGCCCCAGCACCCGCTCGACCGACGGCTCGTCCGCGGCCGAGATCGCAACCGCCCCGCCCATCGAAAAACCGAGCAGCAGCGTGCGCTGGGCGCCGACCGCCTGCACGGCCGCACGTGCATCGTCGACACACGCCGAGAGGTGCCGCCACGACTTGATCCGGTAGCGAACCTCGGCGAAGAGGACGTTACGGAACCGGGGCGCGAGCCGGCGCACGAGCCACTCGAGCGACGCGCTCCAGGTCCCCTCCACCGCTTCCGCCTGGCCGCCGTTCACGCAGACGACGACCGTCTGTCCTCTGCCACTGAGCCGCATCTCGGCTCCCGTCGACAGACGCGCGATCTCGCCCGCGGCGGCCGCCATCACCCCTGGCGGGCGAGGCGTGCCGCGAGCCCGTCGAGAGCCTTGTCGCCCATGCGCTCGAACGTCGAGCGTAGGAACGGCTCGGCGACGCGATAGACACCCTTGAGCCGCAGATCGGCCTCGTAGGCGACGCGCGTGCCGCCCTCGTGCGGCGTCACGGAGATCACGTCGTCCGAGAGCGCCTTTTCGCCCTCGCCGCGAAGCGCGACGCGCGTCCCCTCCACGAACTCCGTGACCACGTACTCGAAGCGCTGACGCCTGCCGCGGAAGAGCGCGATCACCTCGAACCGACTGCCGACCGTGGTCGGGCCAGGCGTCAGCCGCCGTGCCTCGACGATCCCCGGATCCCACTCGGCCGCGTTCGCGAAGTCGGACAGGTACCCGAACGTCGGCTCGGGCGCGGCGGGAACTTCGATCTCGCGTCGGTAATGCACGCAGCAATCGTAGGCGTCGGGAGCCTCGGTACGGCCCGAGACGGTTGTCTAGGAGCGGTTCCGCCGCCAGATCTCGAGGTTGAGGGCGGCCGCATACGTCGACCAGGCGAGGTACGGGACATAGAGGAGCCCCGCCCGTCGGTCGATGCGCGCGCTCGCGGCCGCGGTAGCTGCGACGGCGGGGAGGAGAGCGCCGATGACGACCGCCCCGGCGCCGGTTCGGCGGGCGCCGAAGAAGACCGGCGTCCAGGCGGCGTTCAGCCCCAGTTGCAGCCACCAGAGCGCGAGCGCACGTCGACGCCCGGGGTCCGACGACCGTGCAACGCGGTTCGCCGAGTACGCCATCTGCGCATAGAGCATGGTCCAGACCGGCCCGAAAACCTGTGAGGGCGGCGTCCAGCTCGGCTTGCGCAGCCCCGGGTACCACGTCGCGACCGAGAGGCGGGTCGCGGCGCCTCCACCGGCGGCCGCCACGGCAACCGCCGCTGCGTACCGGAACCTGCGCACACACGGACGATACTTCCTCGCGGATCGACCACAGCGCCCGTCGCCGGCGGCCGGGGACGCCGGACTGCCCTTTGCCAATGACGATGGCGGCAGGGACCGGCTGGGAGACATCGGAGCGGGTGCTCGAGTCGGGCGGGTTCGAGTCGCGTCAGCGTCTCGACGACGAGCCCTGCAACTCGTCGTCGTGGCCAGCATGGACAGCGCGTTTCGGCGACCTGGTGAGCGCAGCGGACGTCGTCAGCCGCTCCGCGTAACCGCTGGACCCTAAGCCGATCTTTGTCTCTCGAACGCGGGCAGCTCCTCTTACGTCCACGTCTGAACAGTTATTTGACAAACTTTAGACTCACTCTGTACGCTGGTCTCGTCAACTCAACGAGTGAGAGGGGAAATCAAATGGCCAAAATGATCGTCGCCGTCCTCGCCGCCGCGCTGCTCGCAGTACCGGCCGCGACGGCGGCCCGCGGCGAGCGGCCGCCGGCCGCGGAGCCAAACATCGTTCAGACCGCGATCGCCGTGAACGACAACGGTCCGTACGCCGGACAATTCGACACGCTCATCTGCCTCGTGGCGAACAACCCGACCGTCCTCAACCTGCTGTCGCAGAAGGGCCAGTACACGGTGTTCGCGCCGACCGACGATGCGTTCGACCAAATCGGAGTCACTAGCGACAACTGCGCTTCGGTCGCGCCGGACGTGACGGGCATCCTCGCCTACCACGTCGCGAAGGGTCGTCGCGATGCGGCCGACGTCATCTCGTCGACGCGGATCCGCATGCTCAACCGCCAGTTCACGTCCATTTCGGCAGCCGGCGGCGCGTACTACATCAACGACGCGCAGATCATCGTTACCGACGTCTTCGCGTCGAACGGCGTGATCCACGCGATCGACCGCGTCCTGCTCCCGTCATAGACGACTCGATTCGTGCCGGGGATTCGCTCGACGAATCCCCGGCACCTCGATCCGTTCGGGCCTACGCGAATCTTCGAGGCGGGCTCGAGGCTCTGTCGGCGGCTGACAACGCGCGCCCGAACCCCGGCGTGATCTCATGAAGGCCTCATCTTCCGTCCATAGCCTGGGGCTGTGGACGGAAGTGCAAGGCGCGGGTTGGGCGTGGCTGCTCGAACGCGAGTCCGGCGCGCGAGCGCCCGTGCTTTCCGCGCTGTCCCGAAGCACGGAGGGCAGTCGGAAGGCCGTTCGCCGGCCGTATCGCCGACAGGAATGCTCGGCGCGGGCGCGCCTGCGGCGCTACTCCTGCTCGCGGGCTGCAGCGGCGGCTCCGGAACCGCTTCACCGCCGCACCGAGGCACCCGCGAGCGCGGTCCGTCACGCCCGTGGTCAGGCGCGCCATCGGAGGAGGTCGTCCTATCCGGCGCAGGTCGCGCTCGAGCTCCCGCCGGTGAGCCGCGGCCCGGTGCCCGGCTACGTCCTGATCGCGGACCGCAACAACAACCGCATTCTGATCGTCTCGCCGCAGAAGAAGGTGGTGTGGCGCTACGACGGCTTGCGCGGTCCCGACGACGCGTTCTTCACGCCCGGCTGGCGATCGGTGATCACGAACGAGGAGTTCAACGACACGCTCACGGAGGTCTCTCTCCGGAGGAAGCGACTGGTGTGGCGATATGGGCACAGCGGCGTGGCCGGCTCGAGCCCCGGCTACCTCGACACGCCCGACGACGCGTACCGGCTTCCCGACGGTCGCACGACCGTCGCCGATATCCGCAACTGCCGCATCGTCGTGCTCTCGCGAACGAGCAAGGTCGAACGAATCCTCGGCGGGAGCTGCGTCCACGATCCCCCTCGCGGATTCGCGAGCCCGAACGGTGCGACGCCGCTCCCGAATGGAGGATTGCTCGTCACGGAGATCGGGGGCTGGGTCGACCGGCTCGATCGGAGCGGCCGGGTCGTCTGGTCGACGCGCTCGCCGATCGCCTACCCCTCGGACGCACAGCTTCTCCCAAACGGGAACGTGCTCTTGGCGGGCTTCACCGCCCCCGGTCGGATCGTGGAGATGACACCGCGCGGCCGTGTGACCTGGTCGTTCGGCGCCACGAGCGGTGCCAGCTTCCTGGACAAGCCGTCGCTCGCGGTCCGCTGGCCGAACGGCTTCATCGCAGCGAACGACGATTACAACCACCGCGTGATCGTCATCGACCCGCGCACGAAGAAGATCGTCTGGCAGTACGGGCACACGGGAATCGCGTCCAACGCGGACGGCTACCTGTCGAAGCCGGATGGGCTCGAGCTCCTGCCGGCTCCTCAGACCGCCGAAAGCGCCCCCGAGCTGCCGCCGCCTCGTATCGCCTGACGGCACGCCGAATCGGCACGCTTCCGAGCCCGGTCTCCCGTCTCTCGGCCACAGCGCTTCCGGGCGGCAAGCTGCTCGCGCTCGGGGGCCTGATCGGGGAAGACTCGTCCGACGAGATTCTGATTGGCCGACCAGAGCACCTCCGACATGTCGGCAGGCTTCCCGCGCCCACGCACGACGCAGCGGCCGTTCGGCTGGGGCGGTCGGTCTATCTGCTGGGTGGCGGTGCGGCGGCGTCGACCGACGCCGTCGTCCGCGTCTCTCCCGGCGGGCGCGCCGCCCGGATCGGCTCTCTCGGCGAGCCGCTCTCTGACCTAGGCGCAGCCGTCGTCGGGAGGACCGCGTTCATCGCCGGCGGATATACCGGCGCGAGGTACGCAACGGGGATCCTCTCCTTCCGTGGCGCGGCGACGCGGCTCGCCGCGCGTCTGCCCGTAGGACTGCGCTACGCCGGCGTCGCGGCGCTCGGCGGCCGGGTCTACGTCGCGGGCGGTGTGACGACGACGGGAACGAGCAACGCGGTCTATGCCTTCGATGTCCACGCGAGAACGGTTTCGCGCATTGCGACGCTCCCGGCGCCGATCGCCCACGCACCACTCGCGAGACTGGACCGACAGCTGTACCTGATCGGCGGCGACGGCCGCTCGACGATCCTCCGCATCTCGGCCGGCGGGTCGGTGTCGGTCGCCGGTCGGTTGCCGCACTCGCTTGCCAACGCCGCCGCCGTTACCGTCGGCCGTTCGATCGTCGTCCTCGGCGGCGATAACTCAGATGCCGTCTACGCGCTTAGCCGCTCTCGATGAGGAGGGCGGTGACGCGGCTACTCGCGTAACCGGCACGCGCGTGTCCTCACGAACGCTTCGGTTCCAGTGGAGCCAGGGACGCGCGAGCGGGACCGTCGCGATCGCGAGCGTCACCCCGGCCACCAAAGCGGCAGCGACGACGAAACGGCGAAGCGGAACACCCGTTTTCCGCGCGGCGTCGCCGAACTCGGCAAGGACCAGTTGCGGGACGCGAAGCACGTGTGCGAGGACGTGTGCTGACAGCGCGGCGAACCAGACCAGGAACGCTGCCTTGTGGATTCCGAGCACGATCCCGCCGCCTGGTCCGACTGCGAGCAGCGCGATGCCGCTGGCGAACAGACCGAGCGTGGACGCGACGACCAACGGCGCGACGAGCAGCCGCATCAACGTGCTCGGCGGTCCCTCGAGGCGGTAGGCAGCATCGCGAAGGTAGTAGCGCGCAAAGCGATATCCCGTGCTCGCGAGCTTGAGCGCCACGGGCGGGATCAACAGCACGCCGAGGAAGATGTGTACCGAGAGCAGCGGGCGAATCGCGATCAACGTCGCACCTTCTGCGGCCAGCAGCACGAGCAGCACCGCACCCGTCGTCGCTGTGAGCCGGCGGTTGCCTTCGGGTCCGCCGACGAACAGACGCCAGACGAGCGTCCGCCTTCGCCCGCCCGGCCGGACGGTCCCCTCTCGTGCTTCCATTCGCAGAAGTGGAGCAGAGAGAGATGAGACGGCAATGAGAACGAGCCCGCCTCATCCGATCCTCATTTCCGCCAGCAACAATTGAAGACATGCGCGTTTTGGTCGTCGAGGACGAAGCGAAGCTCGCGCGCCTGCTCGCGCGCGGGCTGCGGCGAGGAAGGTCACGTCGCCGACGTCGCCGGACGGGGCGAGGACGCGCTCTGGATGGCGAAGGCGACGCCGTATGACGCGATCGTGCTGGACGTGATGCTGCCGGGCCTGGACGGATTCGAGACCTGCCGCGCCCTGAGGGCCAGCGACGTGTGGACGCCTGTTCTCTTCCTCACGGCGCGTGACGAGGTGGACGACCGTGTGCGGGGGCTCGACACCGGCGGGGACGATTACCTCGTGAAGCCGTTCTCGTTCGCGGAGCTGCTGGCGAGGTTGCGGGCGCTCGTGCGCCGCGCGCCCGGCGAACGGCCGCCCGAGCTCGCGGCCGGCGACCTTCGACTCGATCCGGCCGCGCACCGAGCCTGGCGCGGCGACGTCGAGATCGACCTCTCGGCCAAGGAGTTCGCGCTGCTGGAAGTGTTCATGCGCCGCCCGGGCGAGACGCTGTCGCGCCAGCAGTTGCTGGACGGCGCGTGGGACGTCGCCTTCGACGGGCGCTCGAACGTCGTAGACGTCTATGTCCGCTACCTGCGCGAGAAGGTCGACCGGCCGTTCGGCCGCCGCTCACTCAAGACGATTCGCGGGGTGGGTTACCGATTGCAGGAGGACGCGTGAGAGGGCTTCCGATCCGCCTGCGGCTCACGATTCCCTTTGCTCTGGCGATGGCCGTCGTGCTGGCCGCGATGGGCCTATTCGTCTACGTCCGTGTCGGCGACGCGCTGCTTGCGTCGATCGACCAGAACCTCGGCGCCCAGGCAGGCGAATCGGCGGATCACCTCGGTCGCGGTCGAGGCGTGATCGACCGTGACGCTGCAAGTGGCATCACCGTGGCTCAACTCATCGCGCCGGACGGGCGGGTGCTCCAGTCGGTACCGGCCCACCTGCCCTCGCTCGCGTCGGCGACGGTCCGAGCGCAGGCGCTGGACCGCAAGCGCGTCTGGTGGAGCTCGAGCGTCCCTGGGCGAAGCGGCGAATGGCGGCTGCTCGCGGTACCCGCGCGCCGGAACACAAACCAAGCAGTCCTGGTCCTCGCCCAGACGCTCGGGCCGCGCGAGGACGCGTTGCACCGGCTTGCCCGCGAGCTCGTCCTCGGAGGGCCCGCGGCCCTGGCGCTCGCGATCATCGCCGGGTACCTGCTCGCCGCTGCAGCGCTCCGCCCGGTAGAGGCAATGCGGCGGCGTGCGGCTGCGATCACCGCCTCGACTCCCGGCATGCGTCTGCCCGTTCCTCCTGGTCGCGATGAGATCTCGAAGCTCGCTGAAACGCTGAACGACATGCTGGGGCGGCTGGGAGCCGCGTTCGAGCACGAACGGCGCTTCGTCGCCGACGCCAGCCACGAGCTGCGCACACCGCTGGCGCTCCTGCGCACCGAGCTCGAGCTCGCGTTGCGTAGGCCGCGCTCGCACGACGAGCTCGAGGAGGCCCTGCGCTCGGCGGCGGAGGACACGGAACGGCTGACGCACCTGGCAGAGGACTTGCTTCTGATCGCGCGATCGGACCAGGGAGAGCTTCCGCTTCGGCGCGTGCGGGTCTCGGCGCGCGAAGTTCTCGAAGACGTGGCGGCTCGTTTCGAAGAGGCGGCGCGCGCACGCGGGCGCGAGCGTTGCAGTGTCGAGTGGAACCGATGCGTTCGTCGACGCCGATCCCGCGAGGCTCGAGCAGGCGCTCGGCAACCTCGTCGACAACGCGCTCGTCTACGGCGACGGCGCGGTCGAGCTCTTCGTCTGTGAACGGCGCAGGAGTCGAGCTCCACGTCGCGGACGAGGGCCCGGGTTCCCACCCGGCTTCGCGGCTCGAGCGTTCGACCGGTTCAGCCGCGCCGACGAGGCGCGCAGTCCAGGCGGCGCGGGACTCGGCCTCGCGATCGTCGAGGTGATCGCCCGCACGCACGGCGGCTCGGCAACGGTTGCCAACCGCGACGGCCGCGGTGCCGACGCGTGGATCACACTTGGGAATTCTTAGGACTCCTTAAGCCGGCGCTCATCGTCATCTCATCTCGGGTTGGCAGGCTGAGATCCGATCCGGCGATGACCGACAGAGATTCCACCGAGCGCGCGGCGCTCGGCAGAGATGCTGCGCTGAGGCGGCTACGGCGGCTCACGGGCGCTCTGATCGCCGGCGCCATGGCGCTCTCGGGCGTGTTCGCAGGCGTCGCCGCGAGCTCCACGCATACGCAGAAGAAGGCCGCGCGCCGCCCGCAGCCCGAAACTCGATCCCTGGCGACGACACCTCCGCTGCCGCCGGAGCCGTCAGCCCCTGCATCCGCGGCACCCGCGCCGCCGGCAGAGGCTCCCGCTCCGACGCCCGAGCCCCCTGTCGCGGTGAGCGGCGGCTCGTGAAGGCCGCGCCCGCTTCACGAAGCTTCCCGGCACTCGGGACGACGGCAGTCGTCGTGGTCGCCGAGCCTGACGCACTCGAGGAAGCTCACGCCGTGCTCACGCGCGAGCTCGACGCGATCGACCGCACGTGCAGTCGCTTCCGCGGCGACTCCGAGCTCGTGCGGATGAACGCCGCGTCGGGCGAGGAGACGCATGTGAGCGCACTCCTCTTCGACGCGCTGCGGACGGCGCTCGACGCCGCGCGGGCGACCGGGGGACTTGTCGACCCGACTATCGGGAGAACGCTGCGGCTCGCCGGGTACGACGCGACGTTCTCCGTCGTTCGCGGCCGCGACGGAAGACTCGTTCGACCCTCGTTCGTGCGGGACCCGAATTGGCGCACGGTCGAGCTCGACGAGACACGTCGAACCGTGCGCGCGCCAAAGGGCGTGGAACTCGACCTCGGCGCGACCGCAAAGGCGCTCGCGGCCGACCGCGCAGCGGACCGCGCGCACGCGGCGACGGGCACCGGCGTACTCATCTCGCTCGGCGGCGACATCGCCGTTGCCGGCACCGCCCCCGAAACGTGGCTGGTCGGTTCGGATCGCCGAAGACAACGCCTCTCCGCTCGACATCGCCGGCCCAGTCGGTCGGCATCTCGCGTCGGCGGCCTTGCGACATCGGGGACAACCGTACGGAGATGGGCCAGCGGCGCCCGCCGTCTTCACCACATCGTCGATCCTCGAACGGGGCGCCCCGCGAGCGCATGCTGGCGGAGCGCGACTGTCGCCGCGGAGTCGTGCGTCGATGCGAACACGGCGAGCACGGCCGCGATCGTCCTCGGCGAGCGTGCACCGGAGTGGCTCGACGAGCTGCAGCTGCCTGCGCGGCTCTTGCGTTACGACCGGCGGACGTTCTTCGTCGCGAGGCTGGCCGGAGGAGGCGGAGGCAGGGTGATCGTCGCCGCGTCGAATCCGACGACGCTCTGGTACCTGACCCGCGCGACAGGCGTCGTCGCGCTGCTGCTGCTCACGGCAGCGGTCGTCTTCGGCGTGCTCAGCTCGATCCGCTGGCGGAGCGGACGCCTGCCGCGGTTTCTCGTCGGCGGGCTCCATCGCAACGTGACGCTGATCGCGATCGCATTCGTGGCCATGCACGTCGTCACCACGGTCGCCGACGGATATGCGCCGGTCGGGTTGCGAGACGCGGTGATCCCGTTCGTGTCCCCGTACCGTCCCATCTGGCTTGGGCTGGGCGCTGTCGCGTTCGACCTGTTGCTCGCGCTCGTCATCACCAGCTTCCTGCGCATGCGGCTCGGCTTTCGCATGTGGCGCGCCGTGCACTGGCTCGCGTATGCGTCTTGGCCGGTCGCGCTCCTCCATTCGCTGGGCACGGGCAGCGACGCACGCCTTGGCTGGATGACGTTCGTCGGCTTCGCATCGTTCGCCCTCGTTGCCGTTGCCGTGCTCCTTCGGGTCGCGCGGAGCGAAGCTGCCACCGCGCCGAGAGTAACTGCAGCAGCAGCCGCATTCCTCACGCCGCTCGCGATCTTCGTCTGGTACCAGGGCGGCCCGCAACAGCGCGGCTGGGCTGCGCGCGCGGGCACGCCAAGCTCGCTTCTGCATCGAGCGACCGCGACTCCGAGCACGAGCCCGTGGCGAACGCGCCATCGCTGCCGGCCGGCAATTTCGCGGCACGCCTCGCCGGGCACATCTCCTCGACCGCCGCGCAGCGATGGTCTCGTCACTGTCGACATCAAAGGGCGGGTACGAGGCCGCGTCCACGGCAATCTCCGCCTCACGCTCTGGGGCCAGCCGGCCGAGGGCGGAGGAATCGTGATGACGTCGAGCGATGTGGCGTTCGCGGCAGCGGGCACCGCCTCGGCCTACTCGGGCCACGTCGTCTCGCTCGACGGTAACCGCGTCGAGACGCAGTTGAAGAACGCAGCCGGAGCGCGCGCCGACATCACGTTCGACCTCCAGCTCGACCGCGCGACGAACGCGATCAGCGGATCCGTCCAGGGAAGGACGACCGCGTGACGAGCTCAGCGGGGTTGGCGACGTCTCAGCGAGCCTCGGGTCCGATGGCGGCCCCGCGAGGCCTGCCGCGGCTCCTCGAGTCGGTCCGGGGCGACGGTCGCGCGACGTCGCTCGAAGAGCACGTGCGGCGCTATGGAACCATGCACGACGCCGCCGCCACCGGGAGCGAGCTGATCGCCTCCGCGGAAGCGAGCGGCCTCGGCGGACGCGGCGGCGCATCATTTCCGACGGGGACGAAGCTTCGGGCGGTCGCGTCGCAGCGCCGGCCGGCCGCCGTTGTCGTCAACGGCGTGGAAGCCGAGCCGGCGAGCGGGAAGGACCGCGCGCTGTTGCGCTCAGTCCCGCATCTCGTGCTCGACGGAGCCGTGCTGGCCGCCGGAGCAGTCGGAGCGCACGACGTGATCATCTGCATCGGTGGCCGCAGCACGCAGGAGCGCGACGCACTCCTCGCCGCGATCGCAGCCCGAATGCGGAACCGATCCGACGGGCGCGTCTCAGTTCGCCTCTTCATCGCTCCCGAAGGATTCGTAAGCGGCGAGGAGACGGCCCTGATCCAGTTTCTGAACGGAGGCCCGGCAAAGCCGACTGTCACTCCCCCACGCCCGTTCGAGCGTGGCGTCGGCGGTTCGCCGACGCTCGTCCAGAACGTCGAGACCCTTGCCCATCTCGCGTTGATCGCGCGCTTCGGACCGGCCTGGTTCCGCGAGCTCGGCACGGCAACGGAGCCCGGAACGACGCTCGTCACGATTTCGGGCGCGGTCGTCCGCCCGGGAATCCACGAGGTCGCCCGCGGCGCGCCTCTTCGTGAACTGCTCGCCGCGGCCGGCGGGGCGAGCGAAGACATCTCCGCGCTATCTCGTCGGCGGCTACTTCGGAACGTTCTTCGCCGACGCCGCAGCAGACGACCTCCTGTTGCAGGACGAAGACCTCGCACGCCGCGGCGGCGGCCTCGGCTCAGGCGTCGTCGTCGCGCTTCCGGCGAGTACCTGCGCGGTTGCGGAAGTCGCGCGCGTCGCCGCGTATCTCGCCGACGAGAGCGCCGGACAGTGCGGGCCCTGCGTCCACGGACTGCGCGCGATCGCGAACGCACTCGCGCAAGTCGTCGAGGGTAACGCGGACGAGCGCCAACGCCTGATCCGCTGGGTCGGCGGAGATTCGCGGCCGTGGAGCCTGCCGGCATCCCGACGGGGCGACCCGACTCATCGCAAGCGCGCTCGACGTCTTCGCGCACGACGTCGAGCAGCACCTGCGCTACGGCCGCTGTGCCGTGACCGACCGGAACGTACTGCCGACGCTGCAGCGGCAGAGCGGACGCCCATGAGCGACGTGCTTCGCGTGAACCCGATCGCTTGCAAGGGACACGGACTCTGCGCCGAGCTGTTCCCGGAGCGCGTGCGCCTCGACGACTGGGGCTACCCGATCGTCGACCGAGAACCGGTGCCTCGCGCGCTCGAGCAGCACATGCGGCGCGCCGTCGCCGCCTGCCCGACCCTTGCGCTCCGTCTCGAGCGCGCAGCTGCACATCGGGAGCGCTGAGCCGCGTATGGCGACGCGAACGATCGCATCTGCCGCCGCTCGCAGGCTCGGTCGTGCTACGAGCTTCGACCGCCCTCCTGCTTCGCCTCTTCCTCCATCCGCTCGAGCCGCGTGTAGTAGTCGGGAAACTCGTTGAGATGGGCGAGCGCGATCTTGCCTGTCACGACCGGATCGTCCTCGGTCACGTTCGTGAGCAGGTCGTGCAGGCCGTGCTCCAACTCGACGTCCATCCCTCTGCGGAACTGCTCGACGTCGAACGGCGCCGAGCTCCAGTCCACACCGATTTCCTCGCCCACGCGACGAGCCTCCTCAGTCGTGAACTCCTGTCGTGCAGCCACCTCACCGCCTCCTTCCGACCCACACACCAATCGCCCGCGTCAACGACGGCGATTGTATGAGTTGGCGTCGAGAGAGACGTCACCGATGACGCGAGGCCTCGCGCTCCGCTGCAGGTGGGCGATTTGCCCACTCAGGTTCGGCAGGCTGTTCCTTCCGGCTGCTTGCGGGTGCGGTCTGTCCTGATGTTGAAGGTCGAGCGGCACCGGCTTGGAGGCGCGTCTATGTCCTGGGTCTGCGGATCCACGAGTGGCACCTCGGCCTGGCCGTGCTGGCCGGCGACGCTGTCGCCGTGTTGCTGCAAGCGCTCGGCGTGCTCCCCGCTCTCGGAATCGCACTCATCGGCATCTGGCTCATCGCGAAGGACTGGCCCGACCTCACGCGGAGCACACGCGACACGACTGCCTGGCGGCTCGGCCTCCACCGAAAGCCACTGCGACTTCGACCGTCGCGACAGCTCGACGATGTGCCGGTGGTCGCCGCGTTCGTGGTCGCCGTCGTCGCGATCGTCGACCTCGTCTCGGCGGTGACGCCGAACGTTTCGTGGCGCGGCCATGTGCTCGTGCACGTCGAGCCGTTCGCGGTGATGCGTACGGCCCACGCGCTCGCGGTGCCGGTGTCGTTTGCACTCCTCGTCACCGCCTACTACCTCTATCGGCGCCGCTCGCGTGCGTTTCGGCTTGCGCTCGGTCTCATGGCCGCGCTCACGGTCTTCGACCTCGTCAAGGGGCTCGACGTCGAAGAGGCCGCATTGACGGCAGCGGCAGCGGCCTTGCTGTGGGCGAGTCGCTCGTCCTTCTACGTCCGTCACGCGCCGACGACGCTGCGCTCTGCGGTGTGGCGTTTGCCGTTCTTGCTCGCCGGCGTCGTTCTCGTGTCGCTCGCCGCCGTCGCGTTCGCAGCTCCCGCGACGGCCTCGGCCACGGAGATCTTCGCGAGCGACCGGCGACCTGCTCCTGTGGCAGCGCGCGCCGTTCACGTTCCACGACGAGCTCGCGCGAACAGGGCTCGCCGTCGAGCTGACGGGCCTCCTCGCGCTCCTTGCGGCCGCATACATCGTGTTCCGCCCGCTGGCTGCGCCCAGAGACCTTCCGGACCCGGAGCTGAGGCGCGCAGCCGCGGAGCTCGTTCGCGAACACGGCGCCGACACCCTGTCGTTCTTCAAGCTCCGAGCCGACAAGCAGTACCTGTTCAACCCGGAGAGGACGGCATTCGTCGGTTACCGGATCGAGAGCGGCGTCTTGATGATCTCCGGGGATCCGGTCGGCGAGCAAGAGGCGGTGGAGACGCTGCTGCCCATGCTCGTGCAATTTGCCGGAGAGCGCGCGCTCAAGCTTGCCGCGCTGGGCGTCAGCCGCGAGTCGCGCGCCCTGTTCGAGCAGGCCGGACTGCGCGCGCTGTACATGGGCGACGAGGCGATCGTCGATACGGAGCGCTTCAGCCTCGAAGGACGCCCGATCCGAAAGATCCGGCAGTCGGTCTCGCGGCTGCGAAAGGCGGGGTACCGCACGGCAATCGCGGAGCTCGGCTCGCTCGACGACCAGGTCGTCGCGCGGCTCGAGCAGATCGCGAACGACTGGCGGCGCGGCGCACCCGAGCGTGGCTTCAGCATGGCCATGGACTCGCTCCGCAACCCGAGGGAGAAGAAGCGCTCGTCGTCTATGCGACCGACGAGCGCGATGCGATCCGAGGCTTCCTCCATTTCGTGCCGACCTACGGGCGCGACGCTGTGTCGCTCTCCTTCATGCGCCGAGAGCACGAGACGCCGAACGGCCTCACCGAGTTCTTGATCGTCGAAGCGATCGAACACCTTCGCGCCCGCGGAGTCGCCGAGGTGTCGCTCAACTTCGCCGCGTTCGCCCGGCTCATCCGCGAACCGCGGGGGTTCCCCGAGCGGACGCTGCGGCCGGATTCTCGTGCTCGGGCGACACGTGGTTTCAGATCGAGCGTCTCTATCGCTTCAACGCGAAGTTCTTCCCTCGTTGGGAGCCGCGCTACTTCATGTACGAGCGCCGCTTCGGTCTGCCGCGCGCGGGGATCGCTGCACTCTGGCTCGAGGGGCAACTGCGGAAACCGAGGATCCGCAGGCGCCACCAGGCCGACGCTGTCTGAACGGCCGTTACCGACGACGCCGCCGGAAGGGGCCCAGCACCGCTTCGACGGTCTGCTCGCGCGTGGCGCGCGAGTCCAAACACAGAAGAGCGCGAGTGGAAGTTCTACGAGAACGGCCTCGAGGGCAGCCTCGAGCTGCTCGCCGTGACCGTTGGCGAGCACGTTGTCGAACCACGCGTCGCAAAGAAGGAGCGTGGCCACAACCGCAGCGGCAGAAGGCGCCCACGGCTCGCGGCGGGCGATGCTCCAGCCCATGCGCCGAGAGCAGCGGCGAGCGCCACGTCGAAGCCAACCCAGGCGAGGTCCCAATGCTGGCTCGTGTGCTGCGCCGGCAGCCGGTACGCCAACACGAGGGTCCATGTGATCAGCAGTGCTGCCGCCAGCACGAGCAACGACGTGAACCAGCGGTTGGGAATCACCCTTTCTCGCATGGCCAGCACGTTCCATTTGTACCTAGTCGAACCTGACCCTCCGATTGGGGATACCACGCCCGGCCTCGAGCCGGATCCATACGGGGGCCAGGGGACCCAAGCGGTGATCGAGCCTGAGTGAGTTCCAGGCCCGCCGGGCATGCGTCGCCAGTTGCCGAGGTTGCTGCCGGTGGTGAATGCGCTTGTGGCGTCGGGTTGCAGTTCTGTAGCGTCGGCGCCCTGAAGATCTACTTCGCCGGTCCGCTCTTCACGCCGTACGAGCGCTCGTTCATCGACGAGTGCGCCGCCGCGCTGCGCGCCGACGGCTTCGAGGTCTTCGTTCCGCACGAGCACGAGCTCGCGACGGGCGTCGACGTCACCGCGGCGTGGATCTTCGCGAAGGACCGACCGGGGATCGAGCGCGCCGACGCCATGCTCGCGATCCTCGACGGCCCGTCGGTGGACGACGGCACCGCGTGCGAGATCGGGATGTTCCATGCGCTGATGCAGTCGGATCCGTCGAAGAAGGGCATCGTCGGGCTCCTCACCGACATCCGCGGCATGCGCGGCGAGTCGACGGGCGTCAACCTCTTCGTCCAGGGCGCGATCGAGGACGTCGGCCGCATCGTCGCCTCCATCGAGGAGGCGCGCGACGTGCTCAGAGCCTGGGGCCAAATGCACGAACCTCGATTGTGTCCGAGATGAGCGGCGCTAGCCCTATGGCCGAAATAGAGGCATGGGCCGCCGGGCTGTCGGTGCCGGCATACGCGATCGACGACCAGACCGCCATCAAGGTGGTCGACGGCACCGTCGAGGTCGTCTCCGAGGGCCAGTGGAAAGTGTTCACCGCGCGCGAGGGGCCGCTCAGACCTCGCGTGGACCAGCGTCCCAAGATGACGCCCTAGGATTCCGCCGTGCCGTTCACGCTCAGGAACGTCAAGGAGGATCTGGAGGACATCGGCCCTAGGTTCGACGGCGCGCCGGACCTGGAGTTCCGCGCGGCGACCAAGGCGCTCGAGCTCGAGCAATGCGCCCTGAGCTACCAGCGCGTCCCGCCCGGCTACCGCTTTCCGTACGGCCACACGCACATGAAGCAAGAGGAGGTGTACGTGGTGCTGCGCGGGAGCGGGCGGATGAAAGTCGACGACGAGATCATCGAGCTCAAGGAATGGGACGCGGTGCGCGTCCCGCCCGGCACGTGGCGAGGCTACGAGGCCGGGCCGGAGGGCCTCGAGCTCCTCGTCACCGGCGCGCCCAACCTCGGCGAGGATCCGCGGGGAGACGTCGATGGCCGGCGCGACTGGTGGGCTGACTAACGGGGTCGGCTAGGCGCGCGGCGCGTACTCGACGCTTCCGAACGGCCAGTCGGACGCGAGCCACTCAGTCACGGCGCGCCAGAGCGGGGTGTCCAGCTGCGCGTGGCTCGCCCGTACCCAGGAGAGCACGCGGGCGTCGTAGTCGCTGTCGGGCAGCGGGTAGATGTAGACGCACCCGATCACGTCGCGGCTCGCTGGATCGAGCACCGTGTACGTGAACCCCTTCCGGTTGCGGAAGTCGTCGGCGTGGCGCTGCAGGTCTGCCCGGTTCTCGTCCGGCGTCATCTCCCGCGGCCAGCGTGCTGTCCTCCCACCCGGGCGTCGCGTGGATGTGCTTCACCGACGAGGTCCACGCGTCGTAGTCCTGCTCGTTGTGCTCGGGGCCGAGCGGCTCGAGCACGAACTGCGGCGTCTCGAGCCGCCGAGGGACGTCGAAGTCGCGTGGGACGAACTCGTCCACGCGACCGATCGTAGAACGTTGGCTCAAGTGGAGCCGGGCTAGCGAATCGCCACCTGCGGCGAGTGTTCCGGAATGACGCCTGAGCTGGTCCGTCCTACCATCCGAGCGGTAGATGCTCGAACTCGACCTCGCTCTCACCGCTCGCCAAGCGCTGGCGGAGTGCCGCCGAAGGGGCCTCGTCGTTCGGAGCGAGCGCGAACTGGGTGGTCGCGCCGGTAGTGGTCACTGGCACCTTGGCTTTCCCGATCGACCAGGGACGTTGGAGTTGAACGACTCGGATGGCCGGGTCTGGGTGAAAGTCCATTCGTTGCGCGACGGTGGCTGGGCGACTGGGGTCGCGCACGAGCTTGCGGAGGTTCCGTCGGACTAAGGGTGCGTTCGACGGCGCCTGCCGATCGCTTGATGCCGAGCGTGCATCAGTGGTCAAGGGCTTCGAGGCACATTGCTTGGTGGCAGGGCTCGTTGCCGTAGATCCGGCACAGCCCGATGACCGGCGATGCTGTCGACCATCGCGTCGGCGGCCTCGAGAGCGGCCTCGATCCGGTCGTCGTCGGGCTGGCCCAGGACGACCCCGGTGATCGTCGTCCGCTTCCCGTCGATCCAGCGAATGGCCCGGAAGGCGAAGCAGCCGCCGGCCGCGGTCGTCGAGCCGGTCTTGACGCCGACGAACCCGTCGTGCCCGAGCAATGTGTTGGTGTTGTGCACGGTGCCGGCGACCGGCAGCGTCGCGCTCGGTGTGGCGACGATGCTCGCGAACACCGGCAGGCGCATGGCCCGATCGACGAGACGCACCTGGTCGGCGGCAGTCGACACGGTTGCCTCGTCGTAGCCGCTCGGGTCGGTGTAGCGGGTGTGGGTCATGCCCAGAGACCGTGCGGCGGAGTTCATCCGGGCAACGAAGCGCTCCTGTGAGCCGGCGTCCCATCGCGCCAGAACCGCGGCGATGTTGTTCGCCGACGGCAGCAGCAGCGCCTGCAGCGCCTCCCGTTCGGTCAGTTGCTCTCCGGCGGCGATGGACACGACCGACTCCTCCTGTTCGCGCCGGCGGTCGGTGTCGGCCACATCGGCGTCGGTGAGCGTGATCGTCGGGCCGTCCTCGCCGAGCCGTAGCGGATGGTCACGCAGTACGAGATAGGCCGTCATCACCTTCGCGACGCTGGCGATTGCAGCCGGGTGCTGGTTCGGGCCTGCTTGGACCTGCGACTGTCCTCTCTTGATGAACGCGGCCTTGGCCCTGTCTCGGCCACACCGCGTCACCAACCGCGCCACGGTGCTCACTGCGAAGGACGTTTAGGGGCGATGTGGCGCTCGAGTGCGAGGACGCCAGCACCTGGTAGCCGAGGACTGCGGCGAGCGCCGCGACGACGAAGAGCCGGCCGGCGAAACGGGTCCTGCGAATCCGATAGGTCGTCGTTCGCGCTGGTTCGCGGTAGGTCATGCCGCGATTCAAGGCAGCGTGGTGTTGCCAGCACGTATCGCGGTTTCCGATATGCCGACGAAACCCGCCGGCTTTAGCATCGGAGCATGCGGGTCTTGATCGTCGAGGACGAGCCCTACATGGCGGAAGCCATCCGCGATGGCCTACGTCTGGAAGCGATCGCCGCAGACATCGCAGGTGACGGCGACACCGCTCTGGAGCTGCTGAGCGTCAACGCCTACGACATCGCCGTCCTCGACCGGGACATCCCCGGGCCCTCCGGCGACGAGGTCGCCGAACGCATCGTCGCCTCCGACAGCGGCATGCCGATCCTCATGCTGACCGCTGCCGACCGTCTCGACGACAAGGCCACCGGGTTCGAGCTCGGCGCCGACGACTACCTCACGAAGCCGTTCGAGCTCCGAGAGCTCGTCCTCCGCCTCAGAGCACTCGACCGCAGGCGCGCCCACAACAGGCCACCCGTACGGGAGATCGCAGGCCTGCGGCTGGATCCGTTCCGCCGCGAGGTCTACCGCGACGGCCGCTACGTCGCGCTCACCCGGAAGCAGTTCGCAGTGCTCGAAGTCCTCGTCGCCGCCGAAGGCGGTGTCGTCAGCGCCGAAGAGCTCCTGGCACGGGCGTGGGACGAGAACGCGGACCCGTTCACCAACGCCGTGCGCATCACCGTCTCGGGACTGCGCAAACGCCTCGGCGAGCCCTGGATCATCGCCACCGTGCCCGGCGCCGGCTACCGCATCGACACGCAACCAGCCACCAGGCCCGAAGGAGGGGAGCGTGGATAGAGCCCCTGGTTTGAGCGTTCGCCTCAAGCTCACCCTCAGCTACGCCGGCTTCCTCATGCTCGCCGGCGCGGTGCTGCTCACCGCCGGGTACTTCTCACTTTCGCGTGGCGTGCACCCCGGGGTGATTTTCATCGTGCAAAGCCACGCCGACCTCCTGCGCAGTTTCGCGCCGGTCGCGGCCGTCGTGATGGCGTTCCTGCTGGTATTCGGTCTGGTGGGAGGGTGGTTTCTCGCCGGCCGCATGCTCGCTCCCGTGAAGCAGATCACCGACGCCACACGCGCAGCCGCGGAGGGATCGCTCTCGCACCGAATCCGGCTACCGGGCCGCAGAGACGAGTTCCGCGAGCTCGCCGACAGCTTCGACACCATGCTCGCGCGGCTGGAAGCGCACGTCGCCGAGCAGCAGCGATTCGCGGCCAACGCGTCCCACGAACTGCGCACGCCGCTGGCGATCACGCAGACGCTTCTCGACGTCGCCCGCAACGATCCGAATCGCGACAACGGCGAGCTCGTCGACCGCCTCCACGCCGTCAACACCCGAGCGATCGACCTCACCGAAGCACTGCTCCTGCTCAGCCGCGCCGACCAACGGTCCTTCACCCGGAGCATCTCGACCTGTCCCTCATCGCCGAAGAAGCCGCCGAGACGCTCCTCCCGCTCGCAGAAAAACGCGGCCTCACCATCGAGACCTCCGGCGACACGACCCCCACCATCGGCTCACACGCGCTCCTACTGCAGCTGACGACGAACCTCCTGCACAACGCGATCGTCCACAACCTGCCCGAACAGGGCACCGTCTGGATCACGACCAGCGCTCACCCCCAGAGCGTGGAGCTCACCGTCGAGAACACCGGCGAGAAGCTCACGCCGCAGCTCGTTTCCACGCTTGCCGAGCCGTTTCTTCGCGGCACCAGACGCATACGCACCGACCAAGCAGCTGTCGGCCTGGGCCTGGCAATCGTCAAGAGCATCACCGAAGCACACGAGGGAACCCTCACTCTCACCCCCCGCGCCGCCGGCGGGCTCCGCGTCACGGTGCAACTGCCTGCCGCTCCACGAACCGTTGCCGCCGCCTGAGGTGCAACGACGTTCACTCGAGGATCGGCGTACGCGCTCAGCGAAGAGCCTCCTCGAACCGCGGGTCGTCGCGTACGGCGGCGAAGTCGTCGTCTCTACGCGCGTCCTCGCGGAAGCGCGGGAGCAGCTCGACCGACCGCCGGAGGTGGGCGAACGTGTCGTCGCCGGTGTCGCCGGCGAGTGTTGCAAAGCATGCGTAGTTGTAATTGAGGCCCGCGTGGTCGGGCATGTGCTCGAGCGCAGCGCGGACCGCTTCGAGCGCGTCGCCGTACCGCTGTTCGCCGTAGGCCGTCATCGAATCGCTGTGCAGAGGCCACGCCTCACCCCAGTCGATCCCCTGGTACGCCTCCCCGGGCGTGGCGCCGACAACGAGGACCGTCCCGTCCCCGGTCGCCTTCCGCCGTGACTCCGGCCGGACGGAGACGAACGTCCCGGCGGGCGCGTCGATCGTCTCACCGTCGATTTCGAAGGTCGCCTTTCCGTCGAGCACGATGTACAGCTCCTCCTGGCCCGACGGGGCCTCGTCGTGCTCGTTGATCAGCGTGCCGTCCTCGCCGGGCGCGTACGCGTTGATTCCGAATGCGTGGATTCCGAGGTGCTCGCGCACCGGAATATCTCTGTCGCGCCGCTCGATGTCGTCCAGGCGCGCGACCTTCCACGTCGGGTTGTCGTTCATCCGTGTTCACCTCCGGGTTGCGTGGGTCGTTGGGAATCGTCGATCGTAACCGCCGTCAAACGGCTCGCCTGATCTGGCTACAGGGAGGGTCTCAGCGAAGTCGTGCAGGTGCCACTTCTCGGCAGCTCGAGGCGAACTGTCAGCCGCTGGCTACGGCGCGGCAATACGGGCCACTGAAGGCTGCTTTCCACCCTTCAGTGTCGGGCAGCGACTTCAGTTCGGTCACGGTCTTGGATATCTCGCTCTCCATCTTGGAGGTCAAGGCTTTGACCCGCGCAGTGGCCGTGACGACCTCGCTCTGTGTTCGGGGTTCGTCGACGAGGGCCTGCTCGATCTCGCCGCCTTCGTCTTCCAACTTGGTCAAGAGCCCGGCGAATGCGTTCTTCGCTTCGGCCGAGGCGGGAGCCGGGGGGGTGCCGAGCCCTTTGAGACTCGAGACGAGAATGTCGTCAGCGGAGGTCACCGCTTGCTCACCTTGGGCGAAGTCGTCCTTCGAGTTGGCCATCTTCTCGCCCGTCGCTTTCGTGCTCGCTTGCCAATCAGCGATCGAGGTACAGAGACCCGTGGCCCAGCCCTGCAGGGGCGACTCGAGGCGGGATGTGCCCGTCGTCTCGGTCGATCCCTCCTGAGGCGACACGTCACCCGTTGTGGCCGTCTCCTCGTTCGATCCACAGCCTGACAGCAACGCCCCAACGAATGCGACGACCAACATGCCGGTGCCAAAGCGCCTGCGCATCATGGATCGACGCTACAGACTCCGCATCCAATCCTCAAGCGCACGGGACTTCGCCTCAAGGCTGTCAGAGCGGGCGCGGAGCCCCGGGCGCTCGCCGCGCCGACAGTCGCGCTCACTTGGGAGCGCGAGGCGTGAACGGATGGAGCTCGTCCTGTCCTTCCTGCACGATGCCGTAGCTCGCCTCCGGGACCGGATTCCAGGCCCCTTCCAGGTCGCCGAGCGGCTCGGAGACGACGAGACGCGTCTCGTCGGAGACCTCGCCCAGGATGGCGATCTCCGGATGCTGTTCCCTGAGCTCCTCGACGAGGGTCGAATAGAAGAGCGAGCGTGACTTTCCCTCGGTCGAGTACCGGAACCCCCACACCGTGGTCCCGTCGGTCGTGGCGACGGTCATCTGGATCGGGTACTCGATCCCGTTGCGTCGCCCGACGTCCTCGATGTAGCCCACGGCCTGCTCGACCGCGGCGGGCGGGTCATCCTCGAGCCCGAAGGTCAGGGCGAGGAAGAAGAACGCCTCCGAGTCCGTCGAGCCCTCCATGTCCAGGTAGAGCGAGGGGTCGACGGCGAGCAGGAGGTCCCGCTTGACGTCGTGGAAGCGCGTGATCGACCCGTTGTGCATCCAGAGCCAGTTGCCGTGGCGGAACGGGTGGCAGTTCGTCTGCTGCACCGGCGTTCCGGTCGACGCGCGGATGTGCGCGAAGACGAGGCCCGAGCGGATGCTCCCGGAGAGCTCGCGCAGGTTGCGGTCGTTCCACGCGGGCTCGACGCTCTTGAAGACGGCGGGCTCGTTCGCCTCGCCGTACCAGCCGACGCCGAACCCGTCCCCGTTGGTCGTCTCGACTCCCAGCCGCGAGTGGAGGCTCTGGTCGATGAGGGAGTGACTGGGCTTGTAGAGGAGCTCGTCGATCAGGACCGGAGTCCCGGAGTATGCGAGCCAGCGACACATCTTTCGTCCTTTCGTCGATTAGTGCGCGAACGCCGTCCCGGTGTCCGCCTGGTGGACCGGCTCGGGCTGCTGCTGCAGCCGCGGCAGCTGTCGCACGAGGTCGGCGACGAGCATGTCCGCCATGTCATGCGTGAAGCCGCGCCTGACGACGACACGCAGCGCGCCGAGGTCGGTGCGGTTCTCGGGGAACGTGTATGCGGGCACCTGCCAGCCGCGCTCCCGCAGCGCGCTCGAGACGTCGAAGACCGTGAAGTTGTCGACCTCCCCTGACACCGTGAAGGCGAAGACGGGGAGCTCGTCCCCGCGCGTCAGGAGCTCGAACGGCCCGAGCTCGCCGATCTGATCGGCCATGCGGGTCGCGACGTCCCGCGCATAGCCCTGCACGCGGCTGAAGCCGTCGAAGCCGAGCCGGATGAAGTTGTAGTACTGCGCGACGACCTGGGCGCCCGGCCGCGAGAAGTTGAGAGCAAACGTCGGCATGTTGTCGCCCAGGTAGTTGACCCAGAAGATCAGGTCGGGCGGCAACGCGTCCGCGTCGCGCCAGACGATCCAGCCCACGCCCGGGTAGACGAGGCCGTACTTGTGACCCGAGGTGTTGATCGACGCCACTCGCGGCAGGCGGAAGTCCCACTCGAGGTCGGGGTCGAGGAAGGGCGCGATCATCGCGCCCGACGCGCCGTCGACGTGCACCGGCACGTCGAGCCCCGTCTCCTCTTGAAGCTTGTCGAGCGCGTCGCAGATCTCCTTGACCGGTTCGTACGAGCCGTCGAACGTCGAGCCGAGGATCGCGACGACGCCGATCGTGTTCTCGTCGCAGCGCTTGACCGCCTCTTCTGCCGACAGGCCGAACCGGTCGCCCTCCATCGGCACGAGTCGCATCTCGACGTCCCAGTAGTTGGCGAACTTCTCCCAGCAGATCTGGACGTTGATTCCCATGACGATGTTCGGCCGGTCGGTCGGCTTGCCCTCGGCGGCTCGCCGCTGCTGCCACAGCCGCTTGAGCGCCAGGCCGCCGAGCATGGCGGCCTCGCTCGACCCTGTGGTCGAGCAGCCTGTCGCCTCGTCGGCGCTCGGCGCGTTCCACAGGTTGCTCAGGATGTTCACGCACCGCATCTCGATCTCTGCGGTCTGCGGGTACTCGTCCTTGTCGATCATGTTCTTGTCGAAGCACTCCGTCATGAGCTTCTCCGCCTGCGGCTCCATCCACGTGGAGACGAACGTGGCGACGTTGAGGCGCGCGTTTCCGTCGAGCATGAGCTCGTCGTGGATGAGCTGGTAGGCGACATCCGGCGACATCTCGCCGTCGGGTAGCTCATGGCGCGGGATGGTCTCGGTCTCGAGGCTGAAAAGCGGCGCGACCGCGAGCTGCTCTCTCTTGTCTCGCGCGGCCTTGGGATGGGTCAGGGTCACGAGCGGGGCCTCCTTCGATGCGACGTGCAGGAACGGTTGGGTGGGCGTCGTGCTCCCCACGGCACAGACCTCGCGCCGTCGGGTCGGTCGGCAAGCTCACCATGGATGCTAGTCCAGTCCATCGACAGGGCCGCAATCGAGTATCCGGCGGGCCGCATTGTTCTCGCGAGTACTCTCGTGCCGGTGGAGGTACGGGCCGAGACACCGAGCGATTGGGCTCTCGTGCGCTCGATCCATCTCGCGGCGTTCGGGGATCACGGCGAGGTCGTGGCGAACCTCGTCGACGACCTCCGCGACCCGGTCGCTCGAGGCGAAGGGCTTTCACTCGTAGCCGAGGTCGAAGAGCGGCTAGTCGGTCACGTCATGTTCACCCCGAGCCTGCTCGATGCCCCGAGGTGCTTGGTGCCGGTTCAGGTGCTGAGCCCGATCGGCGTCGTCCCCGAGTGTCAGAAAAGGGGCATCGGGACGGCCTTGATCCGGCGCGGGGTCGAACTGCTGAGCGAGCGTCTGGTTCCGCTCGTCTTTCTCGAAGGGTCACCCACCTACTACCCGCGCCACGGGTTCGAGCCGGCGGCAGAACACGGGTTCCGAAAGCCGTCACTGCGGATCCCGGACGCCGCGTTCCAGGTCCTCAGACTCCCCGCCTACGCACCCTGGATGACGGGCACCCTCGTCTACTCCGAGACGTTTTGGAGGAACGACGTCGTCGGGCTTCGCGAGCCTGACGCCTGAGGCTCGCGCCGCGTTCGTGCACGCGAAAGCCCCCCGGAGTGTCCAGGGGGCTTTGGTTCGCGACGCCTCCTAAACGCGGCGTCCCCGGCGAAGGAATGGCGCGTGGCCGGTTCCGCTCTTGGCGATACCCCTGCTCAGGATGTAGGCAGCACCGATGACTGTGACCAGAGTCCAGGCACGGTTGTCGTCGAAGCTGTCGGATGCCGCGGCCGCGATCAAGAGCACGCCTGCGAGAAGCAGCATCGCCCAGAACTCGGTCGTCAGCAGCGACCATCTCGTCTCGTCATGGGCCCCGGTTACCTGTTCGCCCGCTTCCTCGATTCGGGTGCCGGCACCGTCCGAACGGGCGGTTCGTTCTGACGTACTCATCGTCTTACCCCTCTCGGTGTGGATTGCGTAGATCAGCGAGCAAACTGCCCGTCTGAGTTCTCCGCAGGTTCCCGACACCAAAGGATTGAAACCGCTGTTTCGGCGTCTGCCCGCCCCGTGATGATTCCGGCACGATGCTCGCTTCCTTCGCATGGGGCTTCGCCGCCGCCGCGACCCTGATCGTGGGCGGCGCCTTCGCGCTCCGGTTCCCCGTCGGAGAGCGGGCGCTCGGCATGGTCATGGCCTTCGGCAGCGGCGTTCTGATCAGCGCCGTCGCGTTCGAGCTCGTCCAGGAGGCGTTCGACAAGGCGGGCGGTGGAGGCAGCGTCGCTCTCGGCCTCGTCGCGGGGTCCGTGGTCTTCTACACGGGCGACTTGCTCATCGACCGAATCGGCGGCGGCGACCGCAAGCATTCCGGCGGGCCGGCAGGCCGAGGGCTCCGCGCTCGCGATCGTGCTCGGAATCGTGCTGGACGGGATCCCGGAGTCGATCGTGCTCGGCCTGACGATCGTCGTCAGCGGAAGCGTGAGCGCGGCCTTCCTCGTCGCCGTCGCCCTGTCCAACGTCCCCGAGGCGATCGCCGCCAGCAGCGGGCTGGCGAAAGCCGGCTGGGCGGAGCGTCGCATCCTCGGCCTCTGGTCTGCTCGTTGCAGTGGTGTCGGGACTTGCGGCGCTCTTCGGGTTCGTCGCGTTTCGATTCGGCGCCGGCCGGGACCGTCGCGTTCGTGCTCTCTTTCGCGGGCGGCGCGATCCTGACGATGCTCGCCGACACGATGATGCCCGAGGCGTTCGAGCACGGCGGGAAGCTCGTCGGCCTGGTCACGACGCTCGGCTTCGGGCTCGCCTTCGCGATCAGCGCCCTGGACTAGCGCGGGAGCCCCGACCGGATCAGTTGATGACCGGCCTGGCGATCGCGGGCGGCTCGCGGCCTGCGAGGAGCCAGCCGGCCGCGGCGGCGGCCAGCGGCACGCCGACGACCGCAAGAGCGAGGTACAGGACCGGCACGGAGCTCAGGTAGCCGAGGTCGTCGTAGTACGTCGCCAGGAGGACGACATAGGCGCCGGCGACACCGAGGAGCGCGCCGAGGAGGGCGAGCGCGCCGGCGGTCGTGGCCGTCAGCGTCCGGCGGATGCGGGAGGTCGCTCCCGTCGCGGTCAGCGTGCGGAGGTCGCCGGCGCTCTCGCTGCGGATCAGCCCGACCGTCATCGCGAGGATGGCGAGCGCCAGAAGGGCGCCTGCGGCCGTCGCGATCGCCATCACCGCCGTCGGCGGGTTGCTCTTGCGCTGAGCCTCGATCGAGAGGCCGGCTTCCGCCGCGGCGTCGCGGGCGTCCGCGATCTGGTCGCTCGTCAGGGGCCGGCTCGACTCGACGAGCCAGCCGGCGGGAATCTGCTTCCAGCCATGGCGGCGAAGACCATTGGGCGTGATGAAGTACGGCGGCGTTCCGGCCGCTTGCTCGGCGCCGAACAGATGCTGGCCGGCTGTCGATCTTCTGGACGTTCGTGACGCGGAACT
The DNA here is from genome assembly GCA_963790695.1 of uncultured Actinomycetes bacterium. Classification (GTDB taxonomy): domain Bacteria; phylum Actinomycetota; class Thermoleophilia; order Gaiellales; family Gaiellaceae; genus VAXT01. The sequence continues at coordinate 515,445 of CAWBPX010000002.1, forward strand.
CCGTGCGGCTCGAGAAGCTCGGGATGACCAGGTCCTCGGCCGGGACGCTGCGGTCGACGAGGAAGTCGGTGCCCGGATCGATCGTGGCGGGGTCGATTCCGAGGTACTCGAGCACCGCAGGCGTGGCGACGTAGGTCTGGGATTGGGTGCGGTATTGCTTTCCGCCCTCCGGGCTCCTGAATGACCTCGTGAGCTCGACCGCCGGAATGAATCGCGGTATCGCCGCGAGGACCGGACGGGATCGCGCCCGGCTCGGCTGCCTTGCGGAGCGGGATCACCGTCGCGCCGTCGAGTTGGGCTGCGAGCTGTCGGGCGCCTGCGGCCAGGCGGTCGAGCTGAGCCGGTGCGTCGACCGGGGTGAGCTCCGATCCTCCGACGGCCCGAGATAGACGCGGATCTGCCGGTCGGAAAGGCTTGGCGGCTCAGCTCGCCTTCTTCGCCTCCTCGGCCGAGGCGATGACGACGACGGTCGCTGCGATGCCGAGCGCGAGCGTGACTGCGGCGAGCGCGGCTCCGGAGCGGGCCTGGTAGCGGGCCAGGTCGCGCAGCGCCAGTCGCGGCGCGATCGAGACCCGCCCGGCCACGCGCGGAGAAGATGCGGATCGCCAGCGGGCCGAGGAGCAGGCTGCCGAGGATCGTCGCCACGAGCCCGGCGACGATGAGCGGCGGTCTGTCCGGTCGGACAGCGCGAGACAGCCGATGCCGACCGCGATCAGCGCTGCGGCCGCGATCGCCGAGTGCCGCGCCGGCCTCGGCTTGGGCGGTCGTCCCGAGAGCGCGAGCACGACGGGGAGGCGGGCGACCGTTCGCCCCGGCCACCAGGCGGCGGCGGTCGCCCCGACGACTGCGAGGAGGACGGCCATCGCGATCAGGCCCCACGGGAGGCTGAGCCGGTCGATGCGATGGTCGACCGCGGACTCGAGCGTCGGGGCGAAGACGAGCCAGAGCGCGAGGCCCGCGATCGTCCCGACGAGCGCGGCGATCGTCCCGACGACGGCGCCGTTGGTCAAGCAGCACGAGGCGGAGGTGCTTCTGCGTGGCGCCGACGGCGGCGAGCATGCCGAGCTGGCGGAGCCGTCGCTGCGCGACGACGGCGAAGCCTGCGGCGGCGACCAGCGAGGCCAGGAGCAGGAAGACGGTGGCCACGGAGAACATCGCCAACGTCTCTGCGGCGCCGCTGACGTCGTTTCCCTCGATGCATGGAGCCCGCGAAGGAGAGCCGGAGCGGTCGCCCAGGGATCGCACGAAGGAGTCGATGCGCCGCCGTCGTTCGCGTCGACGAGCACGGTGACGCGCGTCCGGGCTCGCGGACGAGGGCGAGACGAGAGCGAACTCGTCGCTCAGCTTGCTCGGGTTCTCGACGATGCCCACGACGTCCGGCGGCGGCCGTCGAGCGCCAGGGTCGACCCGATGTCGAGCCGCAGAGAGCTCCGCCACCCCGTCGGTGACGGCGACCTCGCGCGGGCCCGCCGGGTAGCTGCCGCTGCGGAGCGCGAGCAGCTCGCCGCCGTAGGCGCCGCCGGGGTCCTGCGACCGGTAGTCGACCGTCTCGACGCCGCCGGGGACGCGACACGAGCGGTGGCCGATGACGTCGATCGTCCCGAACGATTTCCTCGGCGGAGTCGAGCGCCGCCTGGAGCTTGCGCGGATCGGAGCCGTCGAACGTGAGCAGCTGGTTGGCCGAGCCGAACTCGCCGTTGTCGGCGGGAACCGAGTTGTAGGCGATCGTGATGCTGCCGATCGCGGCGGCGACGGCGACGGTGAGGAGCGCCAGCACCAGGAGCTGCTGCCGCCACTCGCGGCGGAACATCCGCCCCGCCCAGCGGACCACCGCGCGGCGGGCGGCGACGCCGCCGTTTCTCGGCCCGCCCAGCGCCGGCCGGTGAGCGAGCGTCGTCATCGCCGATCACCAGCCGCGAGGAGCGACTCCGGGCCGGGAGGGCGAGCCGTCTGGTCGACGACGCGGCCGTCGCGCAGGAACACGACGCGGTCGGCCCACGACGCCAGCTGCGCCTCGTGGGTGACGACGACACCGGCGACACCGCGCTGCGTTGCTGCCCGCAGCAGGCGCATGACGCGCCTCGCCGTTGACCGAGTCGAGCGCGCCGGTCGGCTCGTCGGCGAGCAGCAGCCCGCGCTCGCCGACGATCGCCCGGGCGATCGCGACCCGCTGGCGCTCGCCGCCGGACAGCTCGTCGGGGAAGCGGTCGGCGCGGTCGGCGACGTCGAGCTCCTCCAGCGCCTCCAGCGCCGCCGCGCGGGCGGCCTTCGACGCGGACGCCGTCGAGCTCGAGCGGCAGCGCGACGTTCTCGACCGCGGTCAGCCCGGCGAGCAGGTTGAAGTCCTGGAAGACGTAGCCGATCGACCGGCGGCGCAGCTGCGCCCGTCCGAGCGCGAGACGGTCGCGAGGTCGATGCCGTCGACGAGCACCTCGCCGCTGGTCGGCTCCTCGAGGCTGCCGGCGATCGTCAGCAGCGTGCTCTTGCCGGAGCCGCTCGGCCCCATGACGGCCACCAGCTCGCCGCGCTCGACCGTCAGGTCGACCTCGCGGAGCGCGTGCACCTCGGTCGGGCCGGAGCCGTAGACCTTCGACACGTGGCGCAGTTCGAGTGCGCTGGTCATGGCGAGACCTCCATCGCTGCGAGTTGGTTCGCGGGGTCAGATCGGCCACTGCGGCCGGTGCGGGGGCCGGCGCTGCTTCAGGCGGACGTCGGCGGCGTCGAGCCAGCGGACGATCGCCTCGAGCCGGAAGAGCTCGGCGTCGGCGACGAGCGCCAGCGCCACGTCGTCCTCGCCGGCCTCCGCCTTGATCCGGGTGTAGCGCTGCATGACCTCGATCACGTGCCGGCGGTGCGCCTGCAGGATCTCGTGGACGTCGACCCCGGGACCTGCAGGGCGACGAGCACCTTGATCACGAGCTCGTCGCGCGGCGGAGGCACGAGGTCGGGCGGGGTGCGCAGCCAGTCGGCCAGCTCGCGGTCGCCTGCCGGCGTGATCCGGTAGCGCTTCTGCGATCGCTCGCCTTCTCCGTCGTCGGTCTCGACGAGCCCGTCGCGCTCGAGGCGCTGCAGCGTCGTGTAGACCTGCCCGACGTTGAGCGGCCAGACCTCGCCGGTCCGCGCCTCGAACTCGTTCTGCAGCTGCAGGCCGTACTTCGGCCCCTCGCTGAGCAGGGCGAGCAGGGCGTGCCGGACGCTCATGAGTCGGCTCTCGAGCGAAGCATACTGGGTACTATACCGAGTATGCTGATCAGCGCAAGTCCGCCGCTTCCACCGGGCGCGACCTGACCCAGGCAGCGAAGGCCTCGATCCCGTCGACGACGTGCTCGAACCGAATCGAGTGAAAGAGATCGAACGAGTGCAACGCCCCGGGCAGCTCGGCGTAGACGACCGGATTCGACAGACTTGGCCCGGAGTCGATCGACGAAGTGCCGGGCGCGGTCCGCCGGCACGAGCACGTCCTAGTGGCCGTGCGCGACGAAGAACGGCGGCGCGTCTGCTCTGCTGTAGGCCTCGGGTGCCGACGGCAAGCGCGTCGCTGCTCATAGGGCCGTAGTAGCCGGACACAGGACCGCGGCGGCGACCGAGGTCTCCGTGCCCTCGAAACCGGGCTGGAACGCAGGGTCGTTGGGCGTGAGCGCGGCCATCGCAGCGATGTGAGCGCCGGCCGAGGTGCCCGCGACGAAGATCATCGCCGGGTCGGCTCCGTGCTCCTGAGCCGTGCTCGCGCACCCAGGCGATCACCTCTTGCGTCGATCACGTGCTCGGGAAACCGTGTGGCCCGGCCGAGGCGGTAGTTCGCGCTGATGCACACCCAGCCCTGGCTCGCGAGTCGGTAGAGGAGTGGGCGAGCCTCGCGGTTCTTCCTGCCCGTGCCGAACGCTCCACCGTGCAAGTGGATCAGGACAGGTGCGCTCGGGGGATCGCGAACGAGGGCGGTAGACGTCGAGCAGGTTCCGACCTCCCGGCGTCGCCGTAGGGGATGTCGGCGATCCGCTCGACATCTTTCCGTCGGAAGAGGACCGGCGCGAACAGAATGCGCATGTAAGGGGAGGCGACGGCGGAGACGGGCGGCGATCTTCTCGTCGATGTCGGTCCGCCAAGCGGCGCCGAGGCCATCTCCCAGGGCTCGATCGACCGCCGGACCGGTCTGCAACTCGCGCAGCGCGATCAGCGCGAGCCCGAGAACGACCACCACGGTGAGGCCCACCCCGCTGCCCAGGCAGCCGCCGAGTCGAGCCCGCTCTGGCCCACGTTCGACGCGATGGTGACGACGAGGAGGAGGAACGCCACGAACGGGAGCTCGTTGAAGAGGACGGCGGAGAAGAAGCTGAGATGGGCGAGCGGCGCCGGCCGGCGCACTGGCGCGAGCGCGACCAGGGTGCACCAGGTGAAGCAACGTGATCGCTACCAGGTAGCCGAGTGGCATACCGTTCCCTTCCAGCCGCGCCGCGCAGTCTCTAGATCCTCTCAGCTGTGAGTTGCGTGACGATGCAGGCGCGTCACGGGTTTCGCAGGTAGGCGCGAGTCGATGCGTCCTTGCTTAGGGTTCCCGCCGAGGAATCGGGGAGTCAACCAAGGAGGGATCTATGAAGCGTCTTTCGCGGCCGCGGCGTTCGCTGTGGCTGGTACTGGGACTGGTCATCGGGGTGCTGGCGACAGCCGCCACGATGGCCGTCGCGGGACTTCAGCCCGCGGACCTCAACTTCACGCCGCGCACCGAGGCGCAGACGACGAACGTCGACGTCGCTCGGGCGTGGGCGAAGAACTACTACGGCGCCCACACGGCCGTCGCAGGCCCCAACGGGACGTGGTACACGCCGCTGAACCTGGAGAGCAATTACGCGAACGAGGCGCGTTCGGTCGCGGATCAGAGCGATCACTGGCTGTCTGCTCGGAGGCATGTGCCGCACCGGGCGATCGTCCTCGACGTGGACGACACGACGCTGACCACCTGGAACTACGAGCTCTACAGCAACTGGGACTTCAACCCGACGACGAACGCGCAGTTCGTCGGCATCACAACGGCGCCTTCACCGGGAACATGTTCCCGCCGACGCCGGGGATGGTCGACCTGGCCAACCATGCGAGGTCCCTGGGCTACGCATCTTCTGGATCACCGGGCGAGGCGATTCGCAGCACGCCGCGACGATCGCGAACCTCGTGGACGACAGCGCGGCCGGGCTACCGGCGATCGACGAGGTCACGCTCAACGGGCACACGATTCCGGAGGTCGACGCCGGCTATCCGCTGCCCACGCCGATCGACATCGGCCACGGCGGGTTCACCGACGGCCTCTTCACGAAGCCGCCGGTCGGCTCGTACCCGGCCTATCTCGACACGCCCGAGTTCTGCGGGCCGTTCATCGACGCAGGGCGTCTCCTGCCCGACCATCCAGTACAAGTCCGGGACCCGCGCGTACATCGAGTCGCAGGGCTACGACATCGTCGCCGACATCGGCGACCAGTTCAGCGACCTCGAGGGCGACTTCGCGGACAAGGTGTTCAAGATGCCGAACCCGAACTACTACCTCCCGTAGGGGAGCGCTAGAGAACCGAACTGAACAGGAGCCGCTCCCCTTCGCGCACGCGTCCGAGGGGAGCGGCCTCTTGCTGTGAGCTAGACCGCGACCGTCACGCGCAGGAAGGTGGCCGGGATCGACGTCGTCCCGTCCTCGGTGCTCTCGTTCTGCGCCTCGAACAGGGCGACCAGCTCCGCTTCGAGCTCGTCGGTCCGTCCATTGGAGTCGGCAGCGTCGAACGCGTTCATCGTCGGCCCGTAGTACGAGCGAAACTCTCCGACGACCTCGGCCGGTGGGATCGCATACTCGAAGCGGTACGTGTCCCGCTCGGAACGAGATGTCGTCGGCCGGGATCCCTGCCGCCGTGAAACGCTCGGTCACGTCGCTCTCCACGCCCCACGTCATCGGGCTGACGAAGCCCTCGGGCGGCGGCGGCGAGTACGCGGAGCTGATCTTCAGGATCTGGGCGACGAGCGTCGGGTCGTTCGGGATCCAGTTGCCCATCACGATGCGTCCGCCCGGCCTTGTCACGCGCACCATCTCCTTGGCCACGTCGAACGGCTTCGGAGCGAACATCGCGCCGAAGATGCTCACCGTCAGGTCGAAGGAGTCGTCGCTCAGGCCTTCGAGGTTCGACGCGTCGCCCTCCTGGAAGCGGCAGTTCGTCAGGCCCTCCGCCTCGGCTCGGCGGTTCCCGGCGGCGACGAGGTTGGCCGCGATGTCGACGCCGAGCACGTCGGCGCCGAGCCGCGCCGCCGGCAAGGCGGTGGTGCCGTCGCCGCACCCGAGGTCGAGGACCTTGCATCCCCGGCCCGATCCCGAGGTCCGCCACGAGCGCCTCGCCGCTCTCGCGCATGCCGTCCGCGATGCGCCCGAAGTCGCCCTTCTCCCACAGTGCCTTGTTCGGGTTCACCCACGCCTCCCTTCCGAATTGACCGGGAGACGAGAATCTCAGTTCGAGCCGGCCGATGCGCTACTGGAAGAGCGTCAGCTCGGGCTCGCGCTCTCCGCGCAGGACGGCCAGATCGACCTCGACGCAGCGGATCTCGCGGGACTCGGCGAGCGCGACCGCCTGCGGCTTGATCGTCTGCGCCGCGAGCACGCCGCGGCAGCCGGCCTTCGCCGGGTCCTCGCGGATGAACCCGAGGTAGCGAGTCAGCTGCTCGACCGCCTCGATCGTCCCGACGCGCTTGATCTCGACCGCGACCCAGGCACCGTTCTCGTCCTTGCACATGAGGTCGACCGGACCGACCTCCGTCGGCCACTCCCGCTTGACGAGGGTCAGCTCCTCCCGAGCGCCGTCGGTGCCGCCGCGAGCAGCTCCTGCAAGTCGCGCTCGGCGCCGTCCTTCTGCAGCGCCGCCGACTCGCCCATGTCGTGCACGACATCGCTCAGCACCTCGGCGAGACGGATCTCGAGGACGTCCTCCGTCTTCGCCTTCCGCACGACGAGCACGTCGCCGAGCTCCTCGTGAGCGCCGGCCCCGTCATCCAGTTCAGCGGCTTGTAGCCGCCGGCGTCGTCGTGGACGAGCACGGAGCCGTCGGCCTTGAGGATCAGCAGCCGGACCGCCTCCGGCAGGACGGCGGTCAGCCGACCGGTGTACCGGACCTCGCAGCGGGCGACGAGCAGGCGCACGTTTCGCACCCTATTGCCCTTTTCGGACAGGTCTCGGAGGAGCCTGGCCACCCTCGGTTAACGTTGTGCCATGGACCCGGCACGCGCAAAAGAGCTCCTGGCCGCGGAACGAGCGCGGATCGAAAGGGCGCTGGCCCGACTCGGGCATCAGGAGTCCGGCGAGCTGTCCGACGATTCCGACCATGCCGATCGCGCGTCCGACCTCTACCAGGACGAGCTCGACGAGGGCCTGTCGGACGAGCTGCGCGAAGAGCTGGCCGCCGTCGAGCGGGCCGAGGCGCGCCTTCGCGACGGGACGATACGGCCTTTCGATCGAGAGCGGAGAGCCAATTCCGGACGACCGGCTCGAGGCTCGCCCAACGGCGGAGCTGACGATCGAGGAAGAGCAGGCCCGGCCGGCCTAGCGACTTCGGTGCTTCCGGACTACTGGCTCGAGCAACCGCCACGGCGCACGAATCGCCCCACGCGCGAGGCGATCGAGGAGTTCCTCTCGCTGGGCGACGCGGAGAAGGCGGATGGAGTGCTCGACGTGGACAGACTCCTTGGCGAGAGGGACGGCGTCAGCAGCTGGCAGTTCCTGTGCGGAGTAGCCGACCGCCGCACGCTGGCCTTTCACGGAACGGGGGATCCGAACATCGAGTCGTTCGAGCCCCGGAAGCCGATCGACTTCGCACCGTTCGGCGACCAGACGGCGGTCTTCGCCACGAGCGACCCGATCTGGGCGATGTTCTACGCGATCGTCGACCGGGAGCGCTATCCGCTGACGCTGAACAACGCCTGCATCATCGTCACGGACGCAGAAGGTCGTCGCCGGCGACCGCACTACTACTTCTCGGTCAGCCGGGACACGCTGGGCCGGCGGCCGTGGCGAAGCGGCTATCTCTACTTCCTACCGGCGGATACCTTCGTCGAGCAGCCACCGGGAACCTACGCCGGCCATCCCGCCCGCGTGCCTCAGCTCGCGAGCCCCGTCGCGGTCCGACCGTTCGCTCGCATGGGGATCGCTCCGAGCGACTTCCCGTTCCTGGAGCAGATCCGCGGCCACGACGACGACCGGCTGGCCGAGTACGCCGAGGCGGTCATGGCCGCGGCTCCGTGGCCGGACTGACCCGGGCCTCTTAGCGCACGGCCTTCTTCACGAGCGCGGCGATCCGCTTTTCGTCCGCGGCGGTCAACTTCTGCAGCGCGAACGAGGTCGGCCACATGGCGCCGTCGTCGAGGTTCGCCTGGTCGCTGAACCCGAAGGTGGCGTACCTCGACTTGAACTTGTCCGCGCTCTGGAAGAAGCAGACGACCTTGTCGCCCTTCGCATATGCGGGCATCCCGTACCACGTCTTCGGCATGAGGGCGGGCGCGTTGGCTTTGACGATCGCGTGAACTCGCTCTGCCAGGGCGCGATCCGCTTTCGGCATCTCGGCGATCTTGGCGAGGAGCGCGCTCTCCCCGTCCGCCTTGCGCGCCTCCGCCTTGAGCTCCTGGGCACGCTCCTTCATCGCGGCGCGCTCCGCGGCCGTGAAACCGGACTTCTGCGTCCTCTTCTTTGCGGTCTTTCTGTCAGCCATCGCGAATCACCTACCTGCGCGCCAGCCGCTGGAGGAGGTCGTCGATCCGTGCGAAGCCCGACCTGGCGCCTTCCTCGACACCGTATTGCATCGTCGTGTCGCGCTCCTCGGTCGTCTCGAAGCGCATCGTCTGCGTCAGCTTCGTCTGCTCGCCCAGCTCCTCGAACTCGAGCGTCTGCAGATGATTCTGGAACGTCTGCACCAGGCGCTCGGGCGGGTCGACCTCGCGGAACTCGCCCTCGATCACGCCGAATGCGGTCTGGAACCGGTAGCTGCCGCCGGGGCGGACGTCCATCTCCTCGACGACCGTGCCGTCGCCCCACCATTCGGGGATCAGCTGGGGGTCGGTCCAGACCGAGAAGACGTGCGCGCGCGGCGCGTCGAAGACCCGCTCGACCCGGATCTCGAGCTCGTTCGGGGTGGTCACGGTCGTGTCGTTCATGGCGCTCCTTTCGTTCGTTCGACGACCTGCGCAAAGCGATCGAGCCGCTGCAGCCACGTGCTGATGCCCTCGAAGGCATACGGCACGAGCGTGCACGTGCGGACCCGGCCGACCTCTCTCGGTCGTGACGAGCTCGGTCCGGTCGGCTGGCGCGCCTCGTGCGTGACGACTGCGCGAAGGCTGGGGGGTGTGATGCTGAAGGTATACGGCACGAGCGTTGCATGTGCGACCCGGCCGACCTTCGCTGTCGGGACGGCTCGCCTCCTCGAGCAGCCTGACGTGCTTCCTCATGCCGGTGATCGACATGCCGAAGGGCTCGGCGAGCTCGCTGATCGTCGCCCGCCCGGAGCCGAGCCGTTCGAGCACGGCGCGCCGGGTCGGGTCGCCGAGGGCTGCAAATGCGCGGTCGACATTCGGTTTATGCTGAACCATTAGGTTCACTATAGCGAGTGCCCTGAAGCGATGCAAGGCTTCAGAACGTGGCGACGTACGGGCTTGGCGCAGCGTCTAGACCGCCTACCGCAAAGAGATCCGGGTTTGTCTTGACATCGAACTACCAGCGAGTAAGCTAGTCCACGTCAAGTAGTTCGATATCAAGGGATATCGACAGAGAAGGGAGTTACGAATGCCAGCCGCAGTCGAGAACAGCTACGTCTCCGCCAAGCTCGACGAGCTCGAGCCCGCGCCACGGCTCTCACCCGGAGCGCCGGACGACGGAAGACAGCGCTTCGACGTCCGCCGACGCCTCGGCATCACCGCCTTCGGCGTTTCGGCGTTCAGCGCGCCGAGCGGGGCCGTCCTCGTCAACGAGCACGACGAGACCCTGTTGGGCGAGGCCGGCCAGGAGGAGCTCTACATCGTCATGACCGGCGCGGCGACCTTCGAGGTCGACGGCGAGACCGTCGACGCGCCGACGGGCGCCCTCCTCCAGGTCCAGCCGACCGCGAAGCGGAAGGCGACGGCGACCGAAGACGGCACCACGATCCTCGTCGTCGGAGGGACTGCGGGCAAGGCATACGAGGTTCCGCCGGAGGAAGCCGGCGAGGCGTTCGCCGCCTACAGCGCCGGGGACTACGAGGAAGCGCTCGCGAAGCAGCTCGTCGTGGTCGAGAAGCAGCCCGAAAACTCTGTCGCGCATTTCAACGCCGGATGCTTCGCTGCACGAGCCGGAAAGGCGGACGACGCGATCGAGCACCTCCGGCGAGCGGTCGAGATCAACGAGCGCATCAAGGAGCTGATCGCGACGGACGAGGATCTCGACTCCATCCGCGAGGACGAGCGCTTCGCCGAGCTTGCGAACTAGAACCTGACGCTCCGCGCGCGGCGCCCGCCGCCTTGGAGTTTTCGCCTCTGCTGCCGATAACAGGGGCATGGAGTCGCAGCACAGCTCGGCCGAGCGCGCCGGCAGCGCCGCCCGCACCGGTGTCGTCGGCACGGTCGTCGGCGCGGTCGCGTTCTTCGACGGCGTCTTCATCGGCGCGCCGATCGCGCTGCTCGCAGCGTCTCTGAGGCCGGTCCTGGTCTACGCCGTCGCCACCGGGGCGGTGATCCTGCTCGTGATCGCGTGCTGCAGCTGGGTCGACCGCCGCTGGGACGACTGGTTCTCCGGCAACAGCAAGCGAGTGGAGGGCCGGCTCGAGTCGATGCGGCGCAGCAGGCTGATGCGGCACCCGGTCGCCTGGATCCAGCGCGGCTCGGATCGCTGGTACGCGCTCGCCGCGGCCGTCGCCAACCCGATCCTGATCGGAGCGCTCGCACGCCTCGTCGGCGGGCGGCCGATCGGGCGCCGCCGCATCCTGCTCGGCGCCGTCGCCTACGCGATCCCGTACTGCGCGATGTGGACGATCGTCGGCTTCGCGCTCGGCGACACGATTCGCGCCATCTGAAGCTAGCCCGGCTGCACTTCCGCGGGCAGCGTCGCCTGGAGCGGCCGGCTCGAGCTCCTCGCGCACGCGCGCGTCGAAGTACACGTATGCGGTCGTCAGCGCCACGAACGGCATCGCGAGCGCGTAGACGATGCCCGCGACGACGTTCAGGAGCGGCAGCGGCGCATCCGTCAACAGAATCAAGCTCGCCCCGATCAGCGGGCCGGCCGCGAGGACGAGGAGCGCGCCCACCCCCACGAGCGACGCAACCCGCAGCCAGCGCCCGCGGACGAGCTCCGAACTGCGGCGTAGCCCGTCGAGCGCGGAGCGATCCTCGAGCTCGACCACCTGGGCGAGCAGGATCCAGCGGACCGCGATCCAGATCGCAACCGGGATCAGCACGGTCGTCAGGTTCAGGGCGATCCACACGACCACCGCGAACCCGAGGCCGCCGAGGAACGGCCGAACTCTCCTGAACGCGATCCGGTACGCGCGAATCGGCCCGCTCGGACGGCCTTCGTCGATCTCGACCAGCGCACAGGCCGTCGCAGCCTGGACGAGCGCCAGGCCGAGCAGGGTCAGCGTGGTCCCGATCCCGACGACAAGCAGCACCAATCCGCCGGCCGATTCCCCCGTCGTGTCGACGCCTACGAGACCGAGCCCGCCGAGGACGAGAGCCTGCAGCGAGGCCGATGAGCGCGCCGAGCGGTATGAACAGGAGCCCGATTCCGAGAAACAGCTTCGGGTGCTCGACGTACATCCGGCCCGCAGCGGCCAGGGTCTGACCCCAGCTGCGCCGCCGAGCGACACGGAGCGACGCAGCCGGACGCCACGTCGTCCGCGTCGCCGCCAAGATGGCCAGGATGAGGAGGGCCGCCAGCACGAGGAGCGTCAGCCCTGGGTCTCGGAGCAGCCGGACGAGGCCTTTCGAGACCGTGGCGACCGCCGTGCAGAAGAAGTCGGTCGCACCGGTTCCGAGGACGCCTCCGGTCGGCACCGCGTAGCTGCGGTCCCGCCAGCTCTCGGACCACTCGATCGGCTGCGTCCACTGTGATTTCAGGTTCGGCCCGGTCGGCCCGTTGAAGAACGCCTTCTGGAGCTCTCCCCAGCGCCCCTCGAAGGCGATCCAGGGGAAGGCCTTCTCGGCGGCGGCGGGATCGCTCGGGATCGTCTCGACCACCGGGCGGAGCTCGGAGTGCGGGCCTTGCGTGTCGTCGCAGCCGACGCCCGCCTCGGCCGAGCTTCCAAGGTAGAGGTCCTCCGTGTACTTGTTCGCGTGCGAGCCCGCTGCCGGGTAGACGACGGGGTGCGTGCCGTCGAGCGTGAGCCTCTCGTCTCCCCACGACGGCGCGCTCGGCCCCTTCGTGGGAGCTGTAGCCGACTTCGACCGGCGGCTCGGAGAGCGCCTCGCGCGCATCGCTTGCGTCGAAGTTGAGCTGGATCATCTCCCAGTCGCCCTCGTGGAGATTGTTGAAGTCGTTGAAGGCGTAGAAGAACCAGTACTGAAGAGCGAGCTTGCCCGGGCTCGCGGCTTCGGAGGCGACGTGCGCGTACACGGTCGGCTGCGTCCCTTCCGTGATCCGGCGCGCCCAGCGCTCGTAGTCGCAACCTGGCTGAAGCGCGCTGCCCGGGAAATCGAGGTGGTACTGGTAGAGGCCGACGAGATCCCTGGCGCTCGGAGCGATCTTCACGAGGTCGACCGGATTCCAGGGGCCGCGGAGCGCGACGGTCGGCTCGTCGAAGAGAGCGTTCACGTCCATCGGCTCGTACGGTTCTCCCGGCCCACACTCGTGCGGCTGCTCCACCAGGCGGACGACCGGCGCGTACCGCTGCGCGAGAGCCTGCTCGTCGCCGAGAGCCGCGGTCGCGCGCGCCGGAACGAGCAGCGCGATCACGGACAGCACGACCACTGCCGTGCAGGCAAGGGCGGTCGAAGGTCTCACGACACGGGTTTCGACGCGAACGGATCCATTCCCAGGCGTCGTGAGAGGAACGAACAGCGCGCTCGCCGACGCTGATGGCAGAGAATCTCGGCATGCCCACTTCCGCCCTGGAAGGAATGGCCGTCGAAGACATGCTCGAGCACGTCAACGTGCCGAGCTATCTCATCGACACCACCGGAGTCATCCGCTGGGTGAACCCGGCCGCGCGGGCGATCGTGGGAGACGTTCGGGGACGCCAGTTCACCTCGGTCGTCGCCCCCGAGGATTCGCGCCGTGCCCGTGAGCTCTTCGCGCGCAAGGTAGTGGGCGCGGCCACCGTGACGGACGCGCCGGTGGTGGTGATCGACGCCGACGGCGAGCGCGTGGCAGTGGAGGTGAGCTCGGTTCCGCTCTACCGCGGGGAGCACGTGATCGGTGTCTTCGGGCAGGTCTCGGACGTCATGGAGGAACCGCACCCTCATCCCGAATTGCCGCTCACCCCCCGTCAGGCGGAGGTGCTCGAGCTCCTCGAGAAGGGGCGATCGACCATGCAGATCGCCGAGGAGCTGGGGCTGAGCCAGCGAGACCGTGCGCAACCACATACGCCACCTCCTTCGCGCCGTCGGCGCCCATTCTCGGCTGGAGGCGGTCGCGATCGCGAGTCGGGCGTACTGAGGTCACGTGCGCGACGGGATCGAGTACCTCCTGTGGCGACAGACCCTTTCCGACGGGGACGTGACGACGGTCTATGCCGTGCGCCATCCGAGGACGTCGCGTGTTCGCGTGCTCCACTTTCCCAGCCCGCAACGGCTGGACGTGTGGTGCGCTGAGAACGGGATCGGCGAGGCCGTCGTCGGAGGCTTCTTCCTTCGCGATCCGTACCGGGCCCTCGGCGAGCTCTGGATCGAAGGGCGGCCCGCCAACCACGAGCCGATCGAGGCGCCGTACGCCGAGCGTCGGGGACCGTCGTCAGCGAGGACGGCGTGCTGCGCCTACTCGAGCGGGCCGACGGCCCGGCGACGCCGCGCGGCGACCTGCTCCAGGCCGGGCCGCTGCTCGTCGTCGGCGGGGCGATCGTCTTCGACGGCGACGAGGATCGCGAGGGCTTCTCCGCAGGCGCCGGTCAGTTCGACTCGGACATCACCGACGGCCGCTACCCGCGCGCGGCGCTCGGGATCTCGGAGCGGCTCGCTGCTGGCGGTCGCATGCGACGGTCGCCGCTCGCACGTCGACGGAGGGCTGTCGATGCTCGAGCTCGCCGAGGTGATGGTCGAGCTCGGCGCCGAGAGCGCGATCAACCTCGACGGCGGCGGGTCGACCACGCTCGTGCACCGTGGCCACCTGCTCAACCGCCCGTACTCGACGCAGGACCAACCGGCGCCGGCGTCCCGCAGGGTCGTGAGCGCGCTGGCTTTCGAGGCCCGGGGCGCGTAGCGGGCTCGTCGCGCTTTCGGCTCGCAAGTAGCCTTGTGAAGCCGAGCGATGACCGCGACCGCCCAGTCACCCGAGCCGCGCGAGGACGTGCCCGTCGCAGAGGAGCCGCTGCTCGGCCACCGTCCGCACTACAACATCACGTTCCTCTTCCTCGCCCTCGGCGGCCTCGCCCTGGCCGTGTCGCAATCGCTCGTGGCGCCGGCCCTGCGCGAGATCCAGACCGACCTGGGCACGTCGACGACCGCGGTGACCTGGGTGCTGACGGCGTTCCTGCTCAGCGCCTCGGTTGCGACGCCGATCCTCGGCCGGCTCGGCGACATGTTCGGCAAGAAGCGCGTGCTCGTGATCGCGCTCGGCGCGGTCGCGGTCGGGACGTTCGTCAGCGCCATCTCGACCACGCTCGCGCCGCTCGTCGTCGGCCGCGTCATCCAGGGACTGGGCGGCGGCATCTTCCCGCTGTCGATGTCGATCATCCGGGACGAGTTCCCGCGCGAGCGAGTGGCCGGAGGAATCGCCCTGATCTCGGCGATCCTCGGCGTGGGCGGCGGGCTCGGGATCGTGCTCGCCGGGCCGATCGTCGACCGCCTGAACTACCACTGGCTGTTCTGGTTCCCCTTCATCGTCGTGACGATCGCGGCGGTCGGCGTGTTCCTCGTCGTCCCCGAGTCGCCCATCCGCACGCGGGGGCGCGTGGACTGGCTGGGCGCCCTGCTGCTCGCGGGCTGGCTCGTGGCGCTCCTGCTCCCGATCAGCGAAGGGCGCTCGTGGGGCTGGACCTCCGCACGCGTGCTCGGTCTCTTGGCGGCGTCCGCCGTGATCGCGGCCGTCTGGGTCGCGGTCGAGATCAGGAGCCGCGAGCCGCTCGTCGACATGCGGATGATGCGGCTGCGGGGCGTCTGGACGACGAACCTGACCGCAATCCTCCTCGGCGCCGGGATGTTCGGGTCGTTCATCCTCATCCCGCAGCTCGTCGAGCTGCCGAAGTCGACCGGCTACGGGTTCGGCGGCTCCGTCACGCAGGGCGGCCTGTACCTGCTGCCGGCGACCGTGATGATGGTCGTGTTCAGCGTGATCGCCGGGCGGCTCGTGAGCGCGGTGGGGCCGCGCCTTCCGCTGATTCTCGGCACCTCGGTGTCCGTTGCGTCGTTCGTGCTGGCTCGCCGTTGCCCACAGCGAGCCGTTCGAGATCCTGCTCGGCACCACGCTGCTGGGGGTCGGGATCGGCTTCGCGTTCTCGGCGATGGCGAACCAGATCGTCGAGTCCGTGCCCAGCGAGCAGACGGGCGTCGCGACGGGGATGAACACGATCATGCGCACGATCGGCGGTTCCCTCGGAGCAACGGTCTCGGCAGTGCTCCTGACCAGCTCCGTCACGGCCGACGGCCTGCCGAAGGAAAGCGGCTTCACGCTGGCTTTCGCCGCCTCCGCGGTCGCGCTCGCCTGCGCCGTCGTCGCGGCCTTCGCCGTTCCCGCGCGCCGTCGGACCTAGGCATGTCGAAAACGGAAGGCGTGCTCCGTCTTCATGGGTGAAGGTTCATCAACCGAGAAGGGAGAAGCGAGATGCCGAAGTACCTGCTTGCAGTCAACTTCGAGGGCGGAGTCGTCGACACGTCGATGGAGGAGTGGAAGCCCGAGGAGATCGAGGCCCACCTCGACTACTACAAGGCTCTGGGCAAGGAGCTCGTCGAGAGCGGGGAGCGCGTGCAGTCCGAGGTGCTCACCGGGCCCGACCTGGCGAAGATCGTGACCTCGGACGGAACCGCGCCCGTGGTCACCGACGGGCCGTTCCAGGAGTTCAAGGAGTGGCTGGCCGGCTTCCAGATCGTCGACGTCGAGTCCGAGGAGCGCGCGCTCGAGATCGCCGCGAGGCTCTCGGCGGTGCCCGGGCCCGGCGGCGTCGCCACCCAGCAGCCGATCCAGGTTCGCCGGGTGATGGAGGACTCTCCGTCGAATGCGGCCGAGATGGAGGAGTACCTGCAAACGGCCGGCGCCAAGCGCTGAACGTCACGCCGCGCATCGAGGGCCTGCTGCGCGACCTTGCGCCGCAGGTCCTCGGTGCGCTCGTCCGCCGGTTCGGGGACTTCGGCGCGGCCGAGGACGCGGTCCAGGAGGCGCTGATCACCGCGGCGATGCGATGGCCCAAGGACGGCGTTCCGGACAACCCCCGCGCCTGGCTCCTCCAGGCTGCGACGCGGCGGCTGATCGACCAGTGGCGAAGCGACCGCTCGCGTCGGGAGCGCGAGGAGACCGTTCTCCGCGAGGAGTCTCGGACGAGCGCGGACGACCGGGACGACTCGCTGCTCGTGCTGTTCATGTGCTGCCATCCCGCTCTGACGCCGGCCTCGGCCATCCCGCTCACCCTGCGCGCGGTCGGCGGGCTGACGACGACCGAGATCGCAGGCGCGTTCCTCGTCGGCGAGGCGACGATGGCCCAGCGCATCGCACGGGCGAAGCAGCGGATCAAGGCCTCGGGAGTGCCGTTCGAACTGTCGGAGGAGGACCTCCAGTCGCGCCTGCCCGCGGTGCTTCGCGTCCTCTATCTGATCTTCAACGAGGGCTACGCGACCTCGAGCGGGCGCGAGCTCCAGCGGACCGAGCTCTCACAGGAGGCGATCCGCCTTGCGCGGCTGCTGCATCGAGCGCTGCCCGACCAGCCCGAGGCGGCGAGCCTGCTCGCGCTCATGCTCCTGATCGACGCCAGGCGGCCCGCCCGGACCGATGCCTCCGGCGACCTGGTACCGCTCGCGGAGCAGGACCGAACCCTCTGGGACCGCGCGCTCATCGCCGAGGGCGCCGCCCTGCTCGACCAGGCGGCGGGGAAGGGGCCGCCGGGCGAGTACCGGCTCCAGGCTGCGATCGCCTCGCTCCACGACCACGCCGCGACGGCGGAGGAGACGGACTGGCCGCAGATCCTCGCGCTGTACGGCCTGCTCGAGCAGATCACGGGCAGCCCCGTCGTCACGCTCAACAAGGCGGTCGCCGCCGCGATGGCCGACGGCCCCGCGGCGGGCCTCGCCGTGCTGGACGGCCTCGATGAGCGCCTCGGAGACCACTACCGGCTGCACTCGGTGCGCGCTCATCTCCTGGAGATGGCCGGCGACGAGGCGGGCGCGATCGAGCACTACGTCGCCGCCGCGAACCGGACGACGAACCTCCGCGAGCAGCGCTACCTGCAGATGAAGGCCGCGCGCCTCAGGCGACGGCGACGCGCCGCCTCAAGCCCTTGAGCTTGAAGGCGAGGATCAGCTCGGTGATGCCGCGGCTGAGCGCGACGATGCCCACGTAGGCGACGAGCAGGATCACCTTGTGCTTGAAGGACCCCGCGATCCAGAAGGCGAGCAGGATCTCGATGATCCCGACGACGAGCTGCAGCCACCACAGCTCGAACGTCCCTCTGGCGATGAAGGCCGCCATGAGGTCGAAGATCCCCTTGAAGAGCAGGAAGAAGCCGATCAGGCCGGCGAGAGTGGCGAACGCGTTGTGCGGGTGGACGAGTGCCCAGATCCCTGCCAGGACGAAGAGGACGCCCAGGATCACGTGCACGATCTTCCAGCCGGCGCTGGAGACGCCCAGCGAGACGAACTCGTTGATCCCCGCGAAGATCGCGATGAAGCCGAAGAGGAACGAGACCGCGTAGACCGTCGTGTAGTTCCACTGGAAGATGATCAGCGCGACGATCAGCCAGGTGATGCCGGTCAGCAGGAAGAGCCACCAGCGATCGGCGGCGTCCTCGACCAGATCTCGCTCTTCGAGCATCATCGGCCACTGATTCCGCCGCCGCGGCCCGATTCCTTCCCGAGTGGCAAGATCACCCGCGATGGCCGACCTCAGGACAGCGCCGTTCGGCTCGACGGGGATGGAGATCACGCGTGTCGGCTTCGGCGCCTGGGCGCTCGGCGGCGGCGGCTTCGAGTGGAGCTGGGGCGCGCAGGAGGACGAGGAGTCGGTCGCGGCCATCCACCGCGCGCTCGAGCTCGGGGTGAACTGGATCGACACGGCGGCCCAGTACGGGTTCGGGCACTCCGAGGAGGTGGTCGGACGCGCGATCGCGGGCCTCTCCGAGCGGCCGTACGTCTTCACCAAGGGCGGCCAGCCGCAGGGGCCGGGCGGCGCGACGCTCCACGACCTGACGCGAGACGGGCTCCGGGCCGAGCTCGAAGGCAGCCTGACGCGCCTCGGCCTCGACGCCGTCGACCTGTACCAGATCCACTGGCCGATTCCCGACGAGCAGATCGAGGAGGGCTGGGCCGCGCTCGTCGAGCTCCGAGCCGAGGGGCTCGCGCGCCACGTCGGAGTCTCGAACTTCTCCGTCGAGCAGCTCCGGCGCGCTCAGGCCATCGCCCCGGTCGAGACGCTGCAGCCGCCGTACTCGCTCGTCGACCGCGAGGCCGAGGAGGAGATCCTTCCGTTCGCCGAGCAGGAGGGGATCGGGGTGATCGTCTACTCGCCGATGGGCTCCGGGCTCCTGAGCGGCAACGATGACTCGCGAGCGGATCGAGTCGCTGCCCGACGACGACTGGCGCAAGCGGAGCCCCGAGTTTCGCGAGCCGCGGCTCTCGGAGCATCTGAGCCTCGTCGAGCGCCTGCAGGCCGTGGCCGAGCGCCACGGCGTGACCCCCGGCGCCGTCGCGGTCGCCTGGACGCTCCGCAATCCAGCCGTCGACGCGGCGATCGTCGGCTTCCGCCGGCCCGACCAGGTCGACCCGATCGCCGTCGCGGCCGGCCTCGAGCTCAGCGACGACGACGTGACGGAGATCGAATCGTCAGCGTGAGAGCGCGGCCCTGAGCAGATCCGGATGGCTGACGGGCCAGATGTGCCCGTCGGCCGCGTCGACCTCGCCGTACTCCGCGCCGATCAGCGCGGCGAGCTCGCGGCAGAGCGAGGTCGGAGTCATCGTGTCGGTCGTGCACCCCACGACCGTGGACGCGACGCCGTTCGCCGCGAAACTGCTCGAGCTCGGGCCGAAGGTCGAGCTGGTGAACGAAGCGGCCGAGCCGCAGCGCGCTCCTGGGCGCGAACCCGACACGGACGATCGACCGTCCCACCTGGCCGAGCGGGAAGCGGCCCGTCGCGACCTGGCGCACCCAGGTGAACAGGCTCGAGGGGATCGGCTTCGTGAGCGGCAGGCCCGCGGGCGACAGGAGGATCAGCCGCTCGACGAGGTCGGGCCGGTCGACCGCCGCGAGCAGTGCGAGCGCAGCACCCATCGAGTGACCCGCGAGCGCGACGGGCCCGCGGCCGGAGATCTGCTCGCCGAGCCAGGTCCGGTACGCGGGCAATTCGCCGCGGGTCTTCCTGAAGGACGGCAGCTCGAGCGCGTGCCACTCCTCGGGCAGCCCGGCGCGGTAGAGGCGGGCGGGCGCGCCCCAGCCGGGTATGAAGAGAGATCGTTCGGTCACCGATGAGTTCGCCACTGCGACGCTGGTCTTAGCTGAGACCCCACCAGGAAGGAGAGCAAAGATGGGCAAGCTGGTCGTCACCGAGTTCATTTCCGTCGACGGAGTCTTCGAGGATCCGGGCGGCTCCGAGAGCTTCGAGCACGGCGGTTGGACGTTCGAGTACGACCGCGGCGACGAGGGCAACCAGTTCAAGCTCGACGAGCTGATGGACGCGAAGGTGCAGCTGCTCGGCCGCATCACCTACGAGGGCTTCGCGGCGGCGTGGCCGTCCCGCGAGGGGCCGTTCGCGGACAAGCTGAACACCGACCCGAAGGTCGTCGTCTCGAAGACGCTCACCGACCCACAATGGCAGAACACGACCGTCATCTCGGAGAACGTCGTCGGCGGAGATCTCGAAGCTGAAGGACGAGACGGACGGCTCGATTCTCGTCTCCGGAAGCGGAACGCTCGTCGCGACGCTCCTCGAGACCGACCTCGTCGACGAGCTGCGCCTGATGGTCTTCCCGACGATCCTCGGCCGCGGCAAGCGAGCGTTCCCCGAGGGCATCGACCGGCTGAAGTTCAGCCTTGCCGAGAGCAGGACGGTCGGCCCGGACGGCGTCCAGGTTCAGGTGTACGAGCGAGCGAGGTAGGGAACAACCTCGAGACACCAACTGTTAGGAGGGGTCATGGACACCGACAAGGTCAAAGGCAGGCCAAGGAGACCGAAGGCAAGATCACGGGCGACAAGGACCGCGAGCAGCAGGGCAAGAACCAGAAGGACTGGGGCAAGGTCAAGGACAAGGTCCGCGACATCAAGGACTAGCGCGGAACCGAGTAGCGGGCGGCGACGAGGTCGTCGCCCGCACCACCTCCTCGACGCCAGCGGTCGAGCCGTGCCCACTTGACCGCGGAGCGTTCGCGGGCGGAGAATCGCCTCCGAGCGTCCGTCCACCCGCGGCCAAAGGAGGCCGGCATGGCCTGGAATCTGAAAGGGACGTACTTCGAGACGTGCTCCTGCGACCTGATGTGCCCCTGCAACATGTCGTTCGACCACGGCGCGACGTACGACTACTGCCGCGTCACGCTCGTGTTCAACATCACCGAGGGGGAGATCGAGGGGACGGACGTCGGTGGGCTGAAGGTCGCCGCGATCGCTGACACGCCGAAGGTCATGACCGAGGGCAACTGGAAGCTCGGCATGTTCATCGACGAGCAGTCCACGGACGAGCAGATGGAGAAGCTGACCGCCGTCTTCGGAGGCCAGAAGGGCGGGCCGATGGAAGGGATCGTGCCGTTCGTCGGTGAGATGCTCGGCGTCGAGCGCGCCGCGATCGAGATCGTCGAGGACGGGCTCAGCCACAGCGTGCGCATCGGCAGCGCAATCGACTTCGAGATCGAGGACATCGTGCCGTTCGGGATCGAGACCGGAGAGCCGGTCCGCCTCACGGGGATGTTTCACCCGGTCGCATCGGAGTTCAACGCTGCGGAAGCGAAGCGGTCGAACATCGATGCGTTCGGTATCTCGTACGAGGGCAAGACGGGCATCTCGACTTCCGAGTTCTCCTGGGCCGCTTGATCCGAGGGCGCTAGTCGCCGCGCACGACGGCGAAGCGCGCCGCCACGAAGTCACCGTTTCGGCCAAGCTCCTCCAGCCGCAACTCGATCCGGCGAGGAAGGAGCGGCGCGCCTGCGCCGATGGTCACCGGCGCGATCGAGACGATCACCTCGTCCAGCAAGCCGGCGTCGGCGAACTGGCCGGCGAGATCGCCTCCGCCGACGATCCAGACGTTGCGGTCACCGGCCGCCTCGAGCATCTCGGCATGAACAGGCGCGACCTCGCCCTGGATGAAGGTGATCGGAGCATCCGGCACGACGGCGAGATCGCGGTGCGTGAACACCCAGCACGGAACCTCGTAGGGCCACTTCGATCCCTCGTGGTCGAGGATCCACTCGTAGGTGGTCGCGCCCATCGCCAGCGCTCCGACTTGCGCGATGAAAGCCGTGTAGTTCTGAGGCCCGTCCTTGTCTTGCGCCCTCGTGAAGAGCCACTCCAGCGAGTTGTCGGGATCGGCGATGAATCCGTCGAGCGTGGTCGCCGTGTAGTACTGCGTCAGGCCCACGGCGCCATCGTAGGACGGCCGATCGTGCCGCGTACCGGACGGGCCCCTTCGAATAGGCTCGAAGCGTGACCCTGGCGTGCCCCTCGTGCGGCGCCCCGTACGCGCCCGACGACCGGTTCTGCAGCTCGTGCGGGGCGTCGCTGCGCGTGACGTGCCCCTCCTGCGGGTCCGACCAGTCCATCTCCGCGGCCTTCTGCTCGGCCTGCGGGACGCCGCTCGCACAGGAGCCGGAGACCGTCGAGGACCGGCAGGAGCGCCGCGTCGTGACCGTCCTCTTCGCCGACCTCGCGGGCTCGACGGCGCTCGGCGAGCGGCTCGACCCCGAGGACGTGCGCGAGCTCCAGGGCGAGCTCTTCGAGCTGATCAACACCGAGGTCGAGCGCTACGGCGGCACGACCGAGAAGTTCGCCGGCGACGCGGTGCTCGCCGTGTTCGGGATCCCGCAGGCGCACGAGGACGACGCCGAGCGCGCCGTTCGCACCGCACTGGCCGTCCGCGATGCTTTCGGATCGTTCACCGAGCGTGTGCTCGATCGCCACGACGCCGAGGTGGGGCTCCGGATCGGCGTCAACACCGGCGAGGTCGTCTCGGGCCGCGAGGCGGCCGCACGTGGCGAGCTGATGGTGAGCGGGGACGCCGTCAACGTGGCGGCGCGCCTGCAGCAGCACGCCCAGCCGGGAGAGGTCCTCGTCGGGACAGCGGACGCAGGCCGCGACGAGCCGGGTCGTCTCCTATCGCGAGCGCGAGGCCCTCGACGCCAAGGGCAAGAGCGAGCCCGTGCGCGCCTGGGTCGCCGAGGCCGCCGCGGCCGAGCAGGAGGTGCCGCCCCGCGGAATGGCCGGCCTGACCGCTCCTCTGGTCGGCCGGGACGAGGAGCTCGCGATCCTGACCGCCGTCGCCGGGCGGGTCGAGCGCGAGCACACGCCGCAGCTCGTGACGCTCTTCGGCGCGGCGGGGGTCGGCAAGTCGCGCCTGCTCGCAGAGCTCGTCGACCGCCTTCCGGACGCCCGGGTCATCCGCGGGCGCTGCCTGCCCTACGGCGAAGGAATCACCTTCTGGCCCCTGGCCGAGGCGGCCAAGGCTCACGCGGGCATCCTGGACAACGATCCAGCGGACGTCGCGCTCGCCAAGCTGCGGGCCGCGATCGAGTCGGTCGTGCCCGAAGGCCAAGCCGAGCGGGTGGTCGAGGCAGCCGCCTGGACGATCGGGCTCGGCTCGTCGCCCGGCACCGACCCGCTCGAGGTCGTGCGTCGCCTGAACGAGGGCTGGGCGCGCTACGTCGGCGGCCTCGGCCGCGAGCAGCTCACGGTCTTCGCCGTCGAGGACGTGCACTGGGCCTCGAGCGCGCTCCTCGACCTGCTGGAGCAGCTGGCGGACAACCTCGCCGACACGCGCATCCTGCTCGTCTGCACGGCCCGGCTCGAGCTGCTGGAGAACCGCCCGACCTGGGGAGCGGGCAAGCAGAACGCGAGCGCCCTCACGCTGGCTCCGCTCTCGGCCGGCGAGGCGACCGAGCTGATCTCGTCGCTCCTCGGCGAGAGCCAGGTGCCGCCGGACGTCCGCGAGCGGGTCCTGGCGAGCGCCGAGGGCAATCCGTTCTACCTCGAGGAGATGCTGACGATGCTGATCGAGGAGGGCGCGCTCGAGCGCCGGAACGGCGGCTGGAGCTCGACGCCGCGGCTCGCGGACGTCTCGATCCCGGACTCGGTGCACGGCGTGATCGCCGCGCGGATCGACCTTCTCGACGAGAGCCCGCGCGAGGGCCTGCGGCGATGCTCCGTCGTCGGCCGCGTGTTCTGGCCCTCGGCTGTCGGGGTCGACGAGGACGTGATCGCCTCGCTCGTCCGCAGCGGCCTCGTCACGGACAGCCTCGACTCGGTCGTCGCCGGGATGCGCGAGTTCTCGTTCAAGCACGCGCTCACCCGCGACGTCGCGTACGCCAGCCTCCCCCGCCCCGAGCGGCGCGAGCTTCATCGCCGCGTCGGCGAGTGGGTTCAGGAGGTGGCGCCGGATCGAAGCGGTGAGACCGTCGAGCTCGCCGCGTACCACTTCGGCCAGGCGCTCGCGTACGGCGAGGACGATCCCGCCGTCTCGAGGCGCGCGTTCGAGCTGCTGTACGCCGCCAGCGTCTCCGCCTACGGGCGCGGGGCCTTCGCGGCGGCACGCACGCGTCTCGAGGACGCGCTCGAGCTCGCGAGTCGACGATCCCGATCGGGCGCTCGTCGAGATCGCGCTCGCCCGGCTGGACATGACCGAAGCCGCGCTCGACCGCGTGTTCGAGCTACCTCGACTCCGCCGAGGCCAGGCTCGGCCCGGAGGATGCCCAGCTGCGGTCGGACGCGCTCGGGGTGCGCTCGCGGGCCTGCCTGGCTCTCCGGCCGCTGGGACGAGGCGCTCGCTTCCGCAACCGAGGCCGTGAACGCGCTCGAACGGACTGCCCGAGTCGCCGCAGCTGGCCCGCGCGCTCGCTCGGCTCTCCCAGATCGAGATGCTGAAGCAGCAGCCGCAGTCGATCGAGACCGCAGAGCAGGCGATCGAGGTCGCCCGCCGCGTCGGCGACCCGTTCGCCGAGGTGAACGCCCGCATCAACATCTTCACTCAGCGCTCGACCGCGGGCGTCGCGCCCGACCCCGACGAGGTGCTCTCGATCATCGACGCGGCGGTCGAGGCCGGCGAATACGAGGAGGGGTACCGGGCGATCGTGAACTTGATCTGGTCGACCACGGGCTACCTGCACGTCGAGCGCGTCGAGCAGGTCGTCGCCGAGGCGCGCGCGCGGCTCGCGGACGTTCCGGCTCCCCGCTCGATCGGCCCCTACCTCGACATCTCGGTCGTGATGGGCCTGCTGGTGCCGACCGCGCGGTGGGACGAGGCGGACGCCCAGCTCGACCGGCTGCGCGGAAACGATCCGGGCACGACGATGCTGCTGGTCTTCCTCGGTGTGGAGGGCGGGCTCGCGGCACGACGAGGACGGGAGGCCGGAGAGTTCCTGGACAGGCTGCGCCCGCTCGCGCTGGCGAGCGGCGAGCCTCAGCGGATCGTGCCGATGGCGGCCGTGGTCGCGCCCTGGCTCGCGGTGAGCAGGCGATCGCAAGGCCCTTCGCTCCCTGATGGAAGAGGTCCTCGAGACGCTCGACGCGGGCTGGCCGAGCACGCTCGACAGCGTTCCGATCGTGCGCGCCCTGGCCGCGGCCGGCGAGATTCGACCTGCTCAGGCGCGACGATCGAGTCGATGCGCAGGTCAGTCGAAGGTCGCCGCCAAGACGCAGACCGCGCTGCTCGCAGGCGACGGGCTGCTCGCGCTCGACGCCGGTCGCGCGGCGGACGCGGTCGGGCTCCTGACCGAGGCGGTCGAGCGCGAGCGCGAGCCTCGGGCTCACGTACGACGCGGCAGTGCCTCGAGCTCGACCTGGCGCGCGCGCTCGAAGCCGCCGGCGACGAGGCTGCCGCGAACGAGGCGCGGGCGCGCGCCAACGCCGTCCTTCAGCCGCTCGGCGTGCGTGAACGCCTTTTAGTTGCTGTTGTTCGCCGTCAGCGACGGAAGTGGCGTGGCCGACCGGCCGGTCGACGTAGACGATGCCGCCCGAGGCCGGGATCCACGCGCGCTCGAACTGCTCGCGGTCGTAGACGTGACTTCACGTCGGCGTTCGTCGGCGAGGCCGGGTCGTACGCGATCACGTCTCCGTTGCCCTTGAAGCCGCCGATCACCATCAGGTGCCCGTTCGTGCTCTTGATGCCGCCGTCGAGCTTGTTCGAGTTCCAGGCGACCGAGGCGACGAGCGGGATTCCGGCCCTGATGAACGGCTCGGCCTCGCGCAGGTTGTGCAGCTGCGTGACGTCCGAGACGAGACCGCGCTCGGCAGCATAGGCCGTGTTGAACGGCCAGTTCCCCGCGCCCTGGTAGTGGTAGTCGTAGACGTAGCGGGCGGTGTAGTCGACTTCCGGATCGTCGAAGCCGACCCAGTCGAGGTCCGTCGGGATGTACGGCGCGCCCCAGAAGTGCACGACCATCGCGGTCGAGGTCGGGCTGCACCACGCCTCGCCGCCGTTGTCGAACTCCGGGTACTCGCCGTGGTGCGTCTCCTGCGAGAACATCGGCAGGTGGAGGTCGATCGTCTCGACGCCGTTCATGTCCGTCGGGCTCGGGAAGTTCGAGTTCTGGTTCGTCAGGTTCGAGGCGACCGCGCTGTAGCGGTTCACCGAGACCGGCGCCTGCGTCCTCGCTCAGCTCGGCGCGGCGGAAGATCGTCAGCCGGAGCTGGTACGCGACCGCCGGGATGATCCTTCGTGAAGAAGGTGTCGATCGAGACGAAGCCGTCGGCGTCGCCCTGCCCGCCCACCGAGGTGCGGTGGAAGTCGTCGTCGCTGTACGTCCAGCGGCCGAGGATGTACCACTTCGCCCAGTGGCCGTTGTCCAGCCGAGGCCTGACCTCGGACTGGATCCACGTCCCGGGCGACGTCTTCGAGTTCCAGGACGAGACGAGCTCGTTGAACGCGAACGTGTTGAGCGTGTAGACCGGCGACGTCCAGGTCCCGTAGACGTACGAGCCCGAGCCGTCGACATGCTCGCCGAGGATCGGGACCGACGAGAACGGATCCGTGTACTCGGTCTGGTGGAGCCCGCTCGAGTGCGAGCGTCAGCGTGCCGTTGTCGTTGACGAGGCCGTCCAGCGTCCCGGTGGCGAAGTCGACGGTCCTGAAGTTGATCGGGTACGGCTGCACGGCCAAGGCAGGGGAGGCGGAGAAGAGCAGGAGGCCTGCTGCGACTCCGAGGATCAGGGTGGCGCGCCGAAGCACCGCGCGATCGTAACGCACTTGTTCGAAAGTTCATAGAGCAGGATTTGCAAACCGGCATACGAGGCGGCCCGCAGGCGTTTCTCACAGAAGGACGCCTGCGCGCGTTAGTACTCACAGTGGCCACCGTCGAGACGACAGTTCCAGTTCCGGCCGAGCGAGAGCGGCTGCTCGCGCTCGGCGCGGGGCTCGTCACGGTGACGCTTTGGGCCTCGGCGTTCGTCGGCATCCGGTCGGCGTCGCACCACCTGTCTCCGGGAGCGTTGGCCTTCGGACGGCTCTCGATCGCGAGCCTCGCGCTGGGCGTGATCCTGATCTGGCGCCGGGAGCCGCTGCCGTCGCGCCGCGATCTCGGGACGATCGCGCTCGTCGGCGTCTTCTGGTTCGGGCTCTACAACATCGCGCTCAACGAGGCCGAGCGCCGCGTCGACGCCGGCACCGCGGCGATGCTCGTCAACATCGGGCCGATCCTGATCGCGGTCCTCGCCGGATTCGTGTTGCAGGAGGGCTTTCCGCAGAGGCTGTTCGCCGGGTTGGCCGTGGCTCTCGCGGGAGTGGTCGTCATCGCGAGCGCGACCTCGGAGAACGGGCTCGCGGCGAGCTGGGGCGCGCTGCTGTGCGTGGTCGCCGCGATCTTCTACGCGGTCGGCGTCGTCGCCCAGAAGCCCGTCCTGGCGCGCGTGTCGGCGCTGCAGGTGACCTGGCTCGCGTGCACGTTCGGCGCGCTCGTGTGCCTGCCCTTCGCCTTCTCGCTCGGCGATCAGCTCTCGGACGCGCCCGCGTCGTCGATCGCCTGGATGGTCTACCTCGCGATCGCCCCGATGGCGATCGGCTTCCTGACCTGGGGCTACGCGCTCGCGCGCACGACCGCGGGTCGAATGGGCTCGCTGACGTACCTCGTGCCGCCGATCGCGATCCTGCTCGGCTGGCTCATCCTCGACGAGTCACCGCCCGCGCTCGCTCTCGCCGGCGGGGCGATCTGCCTGGTGGGCGTGTTCATCGCCCGGCGGCGGCGGCGCCCGACGATCAGCCTGACCCTGGCGCCCCGCGCACGGACCCTGCCTGCGCTCGGCTTCTGGGCGAGGACGCGTCCGACTCGCTTCGCGCGCACGCGCCGCACCCGGCCCGGAGAGCAATGGGCGCGGCGGATCCTGGCTCGCGCCGTCTGGAGCCTGAGGCCGATGACGCGCGGGACTCGGCAGAGCACCTGCGGAGGCGGAGGAGGCGGCGGAGGAGGTGGCGGCGGCAGCGGAGGTGGCGGGGGCGGAGCCGGCGGCGTGGGGCCGTTCGCGAGAGCCACGAGCTCCGCGCTCGAGCCGTTGAAGACGTCCTGGTCACCGGGGAAGTCGACCGGCTGGTTCGACCACTGCCAGAACGTGTACGTGCTCCAGCCGGCCGGGCAGCTGCCCGACCGTCTGGCACCAGCAGGCGATCCAGAGCGGGCTCGTGGCACCGAGCCCCGCATAGTTGCCGGTGCACTGCTGCCACCAGTTCGTGGTCGTGTAGATCACGGGCCAGCGGCCGGTCAGCGCCTGGTACTCGGCCGCGAAGCTCGAGACCCAGGCGGCCATCGCGCTCTGGCTCAGGCCGTAGCAGGTGGGCCCGTACGGGTTGTACTCGATGTCGAGCGCGCCCGGCAGCGTGTGGCTGTCCGCCGACCACGCTCCTCCGTGCGCGGCGAAGAAGTCGGCCTGCGCGGCTCCGCTCGAGCGATCGGGAAGCGCGAAGTGGTAGGCCCCGCGCACGAGACCGACCTGGTAGGCGCCGACGTACTGCTGCGTGAAGTACGGGTTGACGTACGTCGTGCTCTCGGTCGCCTTCACGTAGGCGAAGCGCCCGCCGTTGGCCGCGACCGCGGTCCAGTCGACGTTTCCCTGCCAGCTGCTCACGTCGAGGCCCGGCAAGCCCTCGGGACGGCTCGCCCGCACCGGCGCGACGCCCTGCCGCGCGAGCCCGGAGCCCGCGTGATCGAGGTGCGCCTGCACGGGAGCGCCTCCGGCGCCGAGCGCGGCCCCCGCGGTGACCAAACCGGCGGCGAGCACCGCCGTGACGAGGCGAGGCAGACCCACGGAGCCAAGCTAACAGCGACTTGTTAGCGCGACGTTTCCAATCTGGAAACCTCGTCCCTCGACTCCGAGCGCGCCAGGCTCGGCTCGAGGGGTAGCGTGGCACGGAAACCCATTTGAGGGAGGACTGCCTTGGAGGGCTCCACAAATCGAAGTCCGCTGATGTTCGTTCACGGCGCCTGGCTCTCGTCGCAGAGCTGGGACACGTTCGCCGGGTACTTCCGCGACCGCGGCCATGACGTCTCGGCGCCCGAGTGGCCGCGGAAGGAAGGAGACGTGCAGGAGCTGCGCCAGGACACCGAGGCGATCAAGGGCCTCGGCCTGAACGAGATCGTCGACCACTACGAGGCCCAGATCCGTGCGCTCGACGAGCCGCCGATCCTGATCGGCCATTCGTTCGGCGGCCTGATCGTCGAGATTCTGCTCGACCGCGGGCTGGGACGGGCCGGCGTTGCGATGAGCCCGGCCCCGCCGAAAGGCATCCTCGTCCTGCCGTTCTCGTCGCTCAAGGCCGCCTCGCCCGCGCTCGCGCATCCGTCACG
Organism: uncultured Actinomycetes bacterium; assembly: GCA_963790695.1. Classification (GTDB taxonomy): domain Bacteria; phylum Actinomycetota; class Thermoleophilia; order Gaiellales; family Gaiellaceae; genus VAXT01. The sequence continues at coordinate 544,732 of CAWBPX010000002.1, forward strand.
CTGGCACGGGGTCGTGCCGCTGACACTCGAGGAGTTCACGTACGGCTTCGTGAACACGTTCGCGCCCGAGGACGCCAAGGCCGCGTACGAGAAGTACTACGTGCCGGAGTCGGGTCAGATCTTCTACGAAGCGGGATTCGCGAACTTCCATCTGCACCCGCCCACGGAAGTGCACTTCAAGAACGAGGACCGGGCGCCGCTCCTGATCATCGGCGCCGCCGAGGACAAGACCGTCCCCGCCTCGGTCTCGAAGAAGCAGTACAAGAAGTACGAGAAGTCGCCCGCGCCGACCGAGTACCTCGAGTTCGAGGGCCGCCCGCACCTGCTGATGGCGGCCGAGGGCTGGGAGGAGGTCGCCGGAGCGATCGAGACCTGGATCGGCGGCGTCCCCGAGCGTCCGCCAGCCGGCGCGAAGACCTCCGCCTGAAACGAAGTTGTTCGAGGGACAGTCCCTGCGGGGACTGTCCCCCGTAGCGACGGTCACTAGGCTTCGGCGGCGGCGCGCTCGAGCTCGGCGATCTCGATCTTGCCCATCTTCAGCATCGCCGCCATCACGCGCTGCGCCTTCTCCCGGTCCGGATCGCCGAGCAGCTGGCCGAGGACTTTCGGAACGATCTGCCAGGAGATGCCGTACCTGTCCTTGAGCCAGCCGCAAGGGCCTTGCTCGCCGCCCTCGGAGAGCTTGCTCCAGTACGAGTCGACCTCCTCCTGGCTCTCGCAGTCGATCTGGAACGAGATGGCCTCGTTCGGCTTGAAGTCGGGGCCGCCGTTCAGCGCGAGGAAGCGCTGCCCGGCGAGCTCGAAGAGGACGGTCATGACCGTGCCCTCGTCCCGCGGGCCTGCGGAGCCGTATCGCGTGACCTCCACGATCCGGGAGCTCGGGAGGATCGACGTGTAGAGCTCCGCCGCCTCTTCGCCCTCGGTGTCGAACCACAAACAGGGAGTGATCTTCTGCATCCGGAATCCTTTCCGCGTGGCTTTACGAACAGAGATCGCCGCAGGGCTGAAAAATCATCGCCGGAACCGTAGGATCCGCGCGTGCGGTTCGACGACTGGATGCTCGCCCTCCACGTGCTGAGCGCGTTCTCGCTCGTCGCGGGCCTCATTCTGTTCTGGGCGCTGATCGTCGTCGGCCGGCGGATCGACACCCCCCAGGCAACGCTCAGCCTCGGCCCGGTGGCCAGGGTCGGAACCGCCACGGTCGGCGTAGGGATGGTCGGGACGATCGTCTTCGGGCTCTGGCTCGCCTTCTCCGTCCGAAACTACGACATCTGGGACGCGTGGATCATCATCGCCCTCGTCCTCTGGTTCGTCGGAGCCGCTCTGGGCCGGAAGACGGGCGAGGCGTTCCTCGAGGGCCCGAAGAAGGCGATGGAGCTGCAAGAGGCCGGCCAGACCGGGCCGAACGCGGAGCTGCTCGAGCTCAACCGGACGTCGCGCGGGGTGCTCCTGCAGACGCTGACCTCCCTCGTCGTGCTGCTCATCATCCTGGACATGATCTGGAAGCCGTGGGCCTGAGCGTGCTGGCTGCAATCCGACCCGACAGCTGGAACCTCCCGCTCCTCGTGCACGCCTTCGGCGCGATGCTGGCCGTCGGCGGGCTCGTCACGGCGGCGGCGTCGCTGGCGTTGGCGAAAGGAGAGGCCAGGCTCCTGCGCCTCGGCTACTTCTCGCTGCTCGCGATCACGCTTCCCGGCTGGATCATCATGCGGATCGGAGCCCAGTGGATCTTCTCCAAGGAGGGCTGGGACGACCTCCCGGACCGGCTGATCCCGAACTGGATCGGAATCGGCTTCATGGTCGCGGACTTCGGAGGGCTGCTCCTGCTCGTCTCGCTGATCGTCGGGGGGATCGGCATCCGTCGGATGCGGCAGGGCAAGGGCGCGGGGCTGCTCAAGGCCACGCTCGTGCTCGCCGTCGTCCTCCTCGCCGCGTGCATCGTCGCCGTCTGGGCGATGGCCGGAAAACCCAGCTAGCCGGGCACTACGCCTAGATCTTCCAGGCCCCGTCCTGCTGGACGACCTCGCCGTCGAGGAGAACCTGCCCGCCGGGACGGAGGTCCTTGACGATGTCCCAGTGGATCTCGCTGCGGTTCGTCCCGCCTACGCCGGGGAGCCCGTTGCCGAGGGCGACGTGCACCGTCCCGTCGATCTTCTCGTCGAACAGCGTGTCCTTCATGAACCGCGTGATGCCCGGATTGCAGCCGATGCCGAGCTCGCCCACACGGCGCGCGCCCTCGTCCAGGTCGAGCATCTCGAGCAGGAAGTCCTCCTGCGACTCGGCCGACGCGTCGACGACCCGACCGCCCTCGAAGCGCAGGCGGATGCCCCTCACCTCGCGGCCCGCGTACGGCGCGGGGAACTCGACGAACGAGATCGTGCCCTCGGCGGAGTCCTCGACCGGCGAGAAGAAGAACTCTCCGCCGGGCAGGTTCGCGCCGCCCGCGTCGACCTTCGCCTCGCGTCCTTCGAGGCTCAGCTTCAGGTCGGTCTCCGCTCCGACGATCCGCACCTCCTGCGCGCTGTTGAACCGCTCGGCGTAGTGGCTCATCCGCTCACGCTCCGCGTCCCAGTCCAGGAGACAGGCGCCGAACAGGAAGTCCTCGTAGTCCCTGAGAGACATGCCCGCGTCCTGGGCGAGCGCCGGCGTCGGATAGTTGCAGCCGACCCACGGCATCTCGTTCGTGTAGACGCGATCGAGGTGCGGCCGGAGCCCGGCCTGGAGGAGCCCGATCCGCTCCGGCGGAACGGCCGACGCCTCGCGGGTGTTCTCCGGCGCGGAGATCGAGATCAGCGCATCGGCGTTCTCCAGCGCGTGCACCTCGATCGGCGCAGGCGTCTTCAGCAGCTCCTCGGGAGCCTCCATCAGCCACGCGTTCGAGCTCGAGACGACGCTCTGCCGGTTCAGGACGTAGGCGCCACGCCGGCCGAGTTGCGACCCGATCTCCTCGACCAGGGGCCGCGCAAGGTGCGACCCCGAGACGAGCACCTGCCAGCCCGGCTGGACCGCGAGGCAGGTGTCGATCAGGATTCGTGCGTAGTGCTCGAGCCGCGGATCGCGCATGGCCGCGGATGCTACGTGCATAAGCTGAGCTCATGGAGCGGCGAGCGCGGGACGTCCCCCGCAAGATCAGGGTGCGCCGAGGCCCGAAGAAGGGCCGGTACGACCGCGCGACGATCGATTCGGTGCTGGACGGCGGCCTTCTCGCCCACGTCGCGTTCGTCGACGACGGCGAGCCCGTCTGCATCCCGATGCTCTATGCGCGGATCGGCGACCGGATCTACATCCACGGCTCGACCAAGAGCCGGATGATCCGTGCGCTCGCGGCCGGCGCGCCCGCGTGCGTCACGGTGACGGTCGTCCACGGCCTCGTCCTCGCCCGCTCGGCCTTCGAGCACTCGGCGAACTACGGCTCGGCGATCGCCTTCGGGACCTTCACGCTCGTCGAGGATCCCGAGGAGCGGATGCGCGCCTTCGAGGCGTTCACCGAGAAGCTGCTCCCCGGCCGCTGGGACGAGGTGCGTCAGCCGAACGCCAAGGAGCTGAAGGCGACCGAGATCCTGGCGATGGAGATCGACGAGGCCTCCGCCAAGCTCCGGACCGGCCCGCCGGACGACGACGATTCGCCCGATGCGGAGCTCGACACCTGGGCGGGCGTCCTCCCGATCGTCCGCTCCTACGGAGCCCCGGATCCGTCGCCAGGGCTCAGGCCCGGCATCGAGCTCTCCGAAAGCGTCCGCCGGCTCCTTACTCGAGATCCTCCTGGATGATTCGCGGCGAGTCGTGGACGCAGACGAGGTCGAGGCGTCCCGGGCCGAGGTTCACGAACTTGTGCGGCGTGTCGGGCCCGACGACGAGGATGTCGCCCGGCCCGGCCTCGAGGTCCTCGCCGTCCGCGGTGAAGCGGGCCTGCCCGGAGCGCACGACCCAGGTCTCCGAGTAGGGGTGCACGTGCAGCCCCGGGCCGTCGCCGGGCTCGTTGTCGACGAGGAACATCGAGACGCCGGAACCATGCTCCTCGCCCTCGAAGCGCAGCGTGCGGTTCGGGGCGCGCTTCTGGTCGCTCGCGGGCAGGACGCTGTGCATCAGCTCTCCGACGCAGGCGCCGGCGGCGCGTCGTAGACCGCCTCCCGACCGCCGTCGTGCGGAGGCTCGATCGTGAGGTTCGGCAGGATCCGGTCGAGCCAGCGCGGCATGTACCAGGCCTTCTCGCCCATCAGCGTCAGGAACGACGGGACGAGCGTCATGCGCACGATCAGCGCGTCCGTGAGGATCGCCACGGCGAGCAGGATGCCGAACTCCTTGGAGATGCGGTCGGCCGTGAGGACGAACGCCGCGAAGACCGTGCTCATGATGATCGCCGCGGCCACGACCACGCGCCCGATCGCCGCGATCCCGTGCTCGACCGCCTGGCGCGTGTCGAGGCCGTGCACGTGCTCCTCGCGGATGCGGCTCATGAGGAACACCATGTAGTCCATCGAGAGCCCGAACAGGATCGCGAACGCGATCGGGGGCACGAACGTCTCGATCGGCCCCGTTCGGTCGAGGCCCGTGAGGCCCATCAGGTGGCCCTCCTGCACCACCAGCGTGAGCACTCCGAAGGCGATGAACGCCGACAGGATCGTCGTCACCGCCGCCGTCAGCGAGATCACGATCGACCGGAACGCCATCGCGAGCACGATGAACGTGACGCCGATGATGTAGAGCAGGAAGATCGGGAGCCGCTGCATGATCCGATCGGCGATGTCCTTGAACGCCGCCGTCTGGCCGGACACGTAGGCAACGGCCTCGCCGCCCCTCGGTCGCTTTCGGGACGACGTCGTCTCGCAGGCGGTCGACGAGCTTGTCCGTCGCCTCGTCCTGCGGCGCGGACGTGGGCGTCACGAAGACGAGCGCCACGGTCTTCTGGTCGTTGAACTGGGGCTTGCGCGCCGAGGCGACTCCGTCCAGGCCCTGGACGTCCTGGTAGATCCGCTGCGGCGCCTGCTGGTCGCCGCGCACGTCGACGACGATCGGGATCGGGCCGTTGAATCCCTTCCCGAAGCCTTCGGCGAGCAGGTCGTAGGCGCGGCGCGCGGTCTGCTTCTTCGGCTGCGTGCCCTGGTCGGACGCGCCGAGCCGGACGAGCGCCGAGGTCGAAGCCAGCCCGAGACCCGCGATCAGCAGGATGATGAAGAGCGGCTTCGCGTGAGCGGTCACGAACCGGCCCCAGCGGGCGGTGAGCGTCTTCTCGCGCGCGGTCTCCGAGTCGTCGATCTGCCGCAGGAACGGCACCTTCCAGCGGTCGATCTTGTGGCCCAGGAGCCGCAGCACCGCGATCAGCAGCGAGTTCGCGATCAGCACCGTCGTCAAGACGCCGAGCGCCGCGCCGATCCCGAGCTTCGTCACGAAGTCGAGGCCGAAGAACGCGAGCCCGCTGACCGAGATCGCGACCGTGAAGCCCGGCGAAGAGGACGGCCCGGCCCGCGGAGGCCGCAGCCTCGCCCGCTGCGTCGCGCGGGTCGAGCCCCTCGTGCAGGAACTGCCTGAAGCGCGTGACGATGAACAGCGAGTAGTCGATGCCGACGCCGAGCCCGATCATCGAGACGAGGATCGGCGTGATCGTGTTGATGTCGGTCAGCCCGGCGAGGATGAACAGGAGCAGGAACGCCGAGCCGAGCGCCGTCAAGGCCAGCGCGATCGGGATCGAAGCCGCGACGAACGTCCGGAAGACGATCAGCAGCACGATCAGCGCCATCATCAGGCCGAGCAGCTCCTGGATCCCCTGCTGGATCGGCGGGAACTCGGCGTCGCCGTTGAACTCGGTCTCGATCCCGGCCGGCGCCGCCGCCTTGCGGGCCGCGTCCTCGACCGCCACCACGGCGTCCCGGTCCTTGTCGTAGATCATCCGGTCGAACTGCGCCTCCGCGTACGCGATGCGGCCGTTGTCGGAGAACGTGTCCTTCGCGAACGGGTTGCCGACGCTCTCGATCCCCGCCTTGTCCTTCGTCGGCTTGAACTGCTGCGACTTCAGGAGCGCGACCGCTTTGCGATCGCCGCCTTCCGTTCGGGCGTGTCCAGGCGCTGGCCCTCGGGCGCGGCGAACACGACGTTCAGCACGCCTCCCTGCTCCGAGGCGAACTGGGACTCGATCAGGTCGGTCGCCTTCTGCGTGTCCGTTCCCGGGAGCTCGAACTTGTCTCGCAGGCTGCCGCCGACGGTGGCGACGAGGACGACGAGCAGGATGACGATCCCGATCCAGGAGAAGACGACGCGCCACGGGTGCGACGCGCAGGCGCGCCCCCAGTTCGCGAGCGCTCCGGTCGAGAGGCGTTCGTGCGCCAGGCGGCGCGAAGTGTGCTTTTCGGCTTCGTGTTCGGTCATCGAGCTTCTCCCATGGGTCGATTTCTCTTTGGACCCCTCGGGGCCTCGAAAGTCATCGCCGACGTTAGCGAAACCATCGACGGCCTACCGAGCTACGGCAAGACATGTTGTATCCGCTCCGATGAGTTTCGGGCCGCCCCGCGGTCTTGGTAACCGAACCGATACAGGAAGGACATGAAATGGCCGTTTTCATCAACATCTCCATGTCTCTGGACGGCTACGTCGCCGGGCCGGACCAGACCCTCGAGGAGCCGCTCGGCCGGGGCGGCGAGCAGCTGCACGAGTGGATCTTCCCTCTCGCATCGTGGCGCGAGCCGCACGGGCTGGCCGGCGGCGAGACCGGGCCCGAGGACGACCTCGTCCGCGAGAGCGTCGACCGCACCGGCGCCGTGATCATGGGCCGGCGGATGTTCAGCGGCGGCTCCGGGCCGTGGGAGAGCGACCCGAACGCCGACGCCTGGTGGGGCGACAACCCGCCGTTCCACGTACCGGTCTTCATCCTCACGCACCACGAGCGAGAGCCGGTCGAGAAGGAGGGCGGGACGACCTTCACCTTCGTCACGGACGGGTTCGAGAGCGCCCTCGAGCAGGCGCTCGCTGCCGCGGGAGACAAGGACGTGGCGATCGCCGGCGGGGCCGAAGTCGCCCAGCAGGCCCTTCGCGCGGGCGTCGTCGAGGACGTCACGCTCCATCTCGCGCCGGTGCTGCTCGGAGGCGGCGCGAGCCTCTTCGGCGGGGTCGGAACCGACCTGAAGCTGAGGCTGACGAACGTCCTCGAGGGGCCGCACGCCACCCATCTGGAGTACGCCGTGGAGCGCTAACCGCCGGTCGCGGAAAAGTGCTGGTAGTCGGGCGTCCCGGTCCAGCGGCCGCCCCACTGCCAGCCGACCGATCGCGAACGCGCGCACGAGCAGCCCGCCGCGCGCGGCCATCCCCGGCCTGACGTTCGAGCGGTCGAGGAACGCCTTCCCCGCGCGCGGGTGAACGCGCCCGCTCTCCAGATACGGGTTCTCGACCGGGTTGACGTCGATCGCCAGGCCGGACGCGTGCACCGACCAGCGGCGCGGGCCGGGCCCGACCGCGTAGCGGCAGTTGAAGGCGGCGGTGTTGTCGGCCGCCAGCGAGCGCTCGTCGTTCGAGCCGTAGGCCGTGATCGGCCGCATGCGGCGGATCGGGAAGCGAGCCTGGTAGAGGCGCCTGAAGACGATCGTCAGGTCGCCGACGGCGCTCGAGCTGACGACGAGCGTCCCGACGTGCGGCCGGCCGTCGAACCCCCAGTAACCGAGACGGAGCCGACGGAGCGAGGACGGCGCAACCGGGCATCCCGCGTGCCACGAGCTCCCGAGCTGGGCGCGCGTCACCGGCGCGACGGAATGCGTGAAGGGCGGGCTCTGGACGGCCAGAAGCGCGAGCAAGGCGAACCCCATAGCCCATCGAGACTAGTCTGGATGGCCGCGATGAAGTGGACCTGCGCCCTTCTCGCCTGCCTCGCGTTCCTTCCTGCCGCGGCGGCCACCGGCCGTGACGCCGCGCCGCCGTCGTGCCCGGCCACGCTCGCCAACCAGCTCGCCGACACGGGCTCGGCGACCCAGCTCGTCACCGTCGCGTCGCTTCGTCCCAGCTCGCAGACCGGCGCGCTGCGCGTCTGGGAGAAGCGCGGCGACTGCTGGACGCAGGCCGCCGGCCCGTGGCAGGCCTGGCTGGGGATCCGCGGCATCTCCGAGCGCAAGCGCGAGGGCGACCTGAAGACCCCGAGCGGGGCGTTCGGAATCCAGTCGCGCATGTTCGGAGTCGGCCCGAACCCGGGCGTCCGCTACCGCTACCGCCGGATCGTCTGCGGCGACTGGTGGGTCGAGGACCCGCGCTCCCGCTTCTACAACCGCTTCCGCCACGTGCCCTGCGGATCGAAGCCGCCCTTCCGCGTCACGAGCGAGGACATGTCCGGGTCACCCTCGTCGTACCGGCACCTGGCCGTGATCGACTACAACACGCACCCGATCGTGCCCGGGCGCGGGAGCGGGATCTTCCTCCACGTCAGCCACGGGAACGCGACCCTCGGCTGCGTCGCCGTCCCTCTCCCCCAGCTCGTCTGGCTCCTGCGCTGGTTCGACCCCGCGGACCACCCGTTGATCGTGATCGGGACGCGGAAGTCGATCCGGAAGTTCTAGACGGGTCTGAGCCCGAAAACGAAAGCGACCCGCAAGGGGAGGGCGCGGGCCGCTTTCCTTCTTCGATTGCGACCCGCAAGGGGAGGGCGCGGGCCGCGTCGACAGGTTGTTGTGTTCGGCGGAATTTGCCTTGGTTCGATGAAACCACCGGCTCCTAAGGGGAGCCTGAACGGCGCCTAAGAAACGACTAAGAGTCGGTGGCCCCCGGCATGCCCCAGCCGCCTCGGTCCGGCGCGCCCTCGGGCAAGTGGAAGCCTCCGCGCCCCATGGGCATTCGCGGCAGCGAGCCGTTGACGATGTCGTCGAGGCGCGACTCGAGCATCTTCAGGCCTTCCTTCGCCTGCGGCCTGGGTCAGGACGCCATTCTTGACGGCCTGGTCGAGCGCCTTCGTCGCGCTGGCGAGGATCGCCTTCTTCAACCCGTCGACCGACTTGTTCTGCGCCTTCGCGATGTCGGCCAGCGACTGGCCGCTCGCCAGCTTCTGCATGAGCTGCGGCACCGACAGGCCGAGGTAGTCCGCCGTGGCGGAGAGGTGCTCGTGCGGGCCGAACGGCAGTCCGTGGTGCCCGAAGTCCCCGAAGCGGTGAGGGCCGCCGAAGAAGAGCGGAACCTCGCCGGTCTCGATCCGCGCCTTCATTGCGTCGGCCTGCGCCTTCGTGATGCGGCCGGCCTTCAGGTCCGCGTCGACCTGGTCGATCGCCGCCGCCTTGGTCGCATCCTGGAGCTTCTCGGTCGAGATGCCGAGGTGCCCCGCAACCCGTGCGAGGAAGCTGTCGCCCCGCGTCGCCGAGCTCTTCGAGGCGGCGATGGCGCCACCGGCTCCGACCGCAAGTGCGAGCCCGGCCGTGAGGGCGAGAACGCGTTTCGAGTCGAGGTTCTTCATCGGGTTCCTTTCGTCGATCGAACCGTCCGCTTCGAGGCGGCGGCCGGGCGTTGGGCCCGGCCGCCGTTCATTCGTTGGTTACTGCTGCGGGATCGTCGTCGGACGCGTGGCGAGCTTCACGTCGACCGTGTGGCTGTCGCCGTTTCGCCAGTACGTGACCTTCAAGGTGTCGCCCGGCTGGTGCGCGTCGACCGCCTGCTGGACGTCCTCGGACGTCGCGACCTTCTCGCCGTCGATGGCCGTGATCACGTCGCCTCCGGTCGGGTACTGATCGCCCGCGATCGTCTTGCTCCCGGTCGCGCCCTTGAGGCCTGCCTTCTCGGCCGGAGTGTTCTTCCTGACGGTCGCGAGCTCGACGCCGCCGACGAGCTTGAGCTGGTCGGCCACCGACTCCGGGATCTGCTGGACCGAGACGCCGAGGTAAGCGTGCTCGACCTTCCCGCTGCCGATCAGCGTCTCCGCGATCGACTTGACGGTGTTGGAGGGGATCGCGAACCCGACGCCGTCGCTGCCGCCCGAGTCGCTGCGGATCTGCGAGTTGACGCCGATCACCTGGCCGTTGATGTTGAGGAGCGGGCCGCCGGAGTTGCCGTGGTTGATCGCGGCGTCGGTCTGGATCGAGTCGTTGATCGTGAAGTTGTTCGGCGCCTCCATCTGGCGGTGGAGCGCGCTCACGATTCCGCTCGTCACGGTCTCCTCGAGGCCGAACGGGCTGCCGATGGCGATCGCCGGGTCACCGACCTGCACGCTGTCCGAATTGCCGAACTGGATCGGGTGCAGGACGGATTGCGGCGCATCGACCTTGATCACGCCGAGGTCGGTGGAGGGATCGGTCCCGACGACGGAAGCCTTGTAGGTCGTCGCCGTTCCAGAACTGGACGGACACCGACTTCGCCCCGTCGACCACGTGGTCGTTCGTGACGATGTGGCCGTCGGAGTCGACGACGAATCCGGAGCCCTGCGCGCGCTGCTGCTGCTGGCCGCCGAGCGGGCTGGCCTGGTCGGAGGTGACGGTGATCTCCACGATCGCCCTGTGGACGTCGCGGTAGACCTGGCCGACGGTCAGCGGGGTCGTCTGGGCTGCCGGCTCGGAATTACCGACCGGCACGGAGCGGATCACAGTGGTCGACTTCGACCCGAAGGTCGAGTAGGCGACCGCGCCGGCCCCCGCGCCCAGGACGAGGGTGGCGATCAGAATCAATGCGATCATGGGGATGCGGGAGCGGCTGTTCATCGTTTCCTTTCGGATTGCTTGCTCTCATAAGAGCAGCACTTGCCCTTACCCTGCCTGAGAGCGGGCTAAGAGTTCCGTTAACGAAGTGTTTTCTTAGCTGGCATTAACAGTCGCAAGCAACAATTACCTCATGAAGATCCTGGTAGTCGACGATGAACGCGCCGTCCGCGAGTCGCTCCGCCGAGCGCTCGAGCTGGAGGGCTACGAGATCGAGCTCGCAGCCGACGGGCGGGAGGCGCTCGACCGCCTGGAAGGCGACGTCGGAGCCGGACGCGATGATCCTCGACGTGCTCATGCCCGGCGTGGACGGCCTGGAGGTGTGCAGGCGCCTGCGCGGGAGCGGGAGCAAGCTTCCCGTGCTGATGCTGACGGCGCGCACGCAGGTCGAGGACCGGGTCGAAGGGCTCGACGCCGGCGCCGACGACTACGTGACGAAGCCGTTCGCGCTGGACGAGCTACTCGCGCGCGTGCGGGCGCTCCTCCGCCGAACCGCCGACGAGGAGGGCGAGAGCGGCGAGGTGGTCCGCTTCGCCGACCTCGAGCTCGACCCCGCGACCCGGGAGGTCACCCGCGGCGGGCGCCCGATCGAGCTCACGCGCACCGAGTTCACGCTCCTCGAGCTCTTCATGCGCAACCCGCGGCAGGTGCTCACGCGGACGATCATCTTCGAGCGGGTCTGGGGATACGACTTCGGGTACGCGTCGAACTCGCTGGACGTGTACATCGGCTACCTGCGGCGAAAGACCGAAGCCGAGGGCGAGCCTCGTCTGATCCAGACGGTTCGCGGCGTCGGCTACGCGCTCCGGGAGTCATGAGCTTTCGCGCACGCATTGCGCTCGCGGCAGCAGGCGCAGTCGCGCTGGCGGTGGTGGCCGCTTCGGGGGTCGTCTATCTCGTCGTCAAGGACCAGCTCTACTCGAGCGTCGACGCATCCCTGCGGAGCAGCATGGAGCGGATCCAGCATGGGCCTCCGTTCGACTTCGCCGACGGGCCGCCGCAGCCGGGGGTCTTCGGCGGCTTCCCGCAGGCCGTGCGGCAGGACGGCGTCACGTACACGCGACGCGGGCAGAACGTGACGCTGCCCGTCGACGAGCACGTCTTGCGCGTGGCCCGGGGCGACGCCGACACGTTTCTCGCGAACGCGAACGTCGCCGACAACCACGTCCGCGTGATCACGTTCCCGTACCAGCCCAACTTCGCGGTCCAGATCGCACGGCCGCTCGACGAAACCGACCGCGCGCTCTCCAGGATCAAGGTCCTGCTCTTCTTCATCGCAGCCGGCGGGATCCTCATCGCCGCCGGGCTCGGCCTGGCCGTCTCGCGCGCAGCTTTGATACCCGTTCGGCGGCTCACGAAGGCGACCGAGACGGTCACCGAGACGCGCGACCTCTCGGAGCGCATCGAGGCCGGCGGGAAGGACGAGCTGGGGCGCCTCGCGACGAGCTTCAACGCGATGCTCGCCGCGCTCGAGGAGTCGGACCGCGCGCGGAGCCAGCTCGTCGCGGACGCCTCGCACGAGCTGCGCACGCCTCTGACGAGCCTCCGGACGAACATCGAGGTCCTCGCGCGCGACCGCCAGCTGCCGCCGGGCGAGCGCGAGCGCCTGCTCTCGGACGTGGTCGAGCAGCTCGGCGAGATGACGACGCTCATCTCCGAGCTGATCGAGCTCGCGCGCGGGGAACAGCATCGCGTGGAGCCGGAGGACGTCCGGCTCGACCTCGTCACGGCCGGCGCAGTCGAGCGGACGAAGCGCAACCGCCCCGGAGTCGAGTTCAGGACGGATCTGCACGAGTCGCTCGTCTGGGGAGTCCCGGAGACGCTCGATCGCGCGCTCGGGAACCTGCTCGACAACGCGGCCAAGTGGAGCCCGCCCGACGGCGAGGTCGAGGTCTCGGTGCGCAACGCCGAGGTGACCGTCCGCGACCACGGGCCGGGGATCGACGACGAGGACCTGCCGTACGTCTTCGACCGCTTCTACCGCGCCCAGTCCGCCCGTAGCCTTCCGGGCTCGGGGCTCGGGCTCGCGATCGTGCGCCAGGTCGCGCAGGCGCACGGCGGGACGGTCGTCGCCGAGCGGGCCGACTGGAGGCGGGACGATCATGCGCTTCCGGCTGAACGGCGCCGCCGAGAACAACTCTTAGCCAGTTCTTACCGCCGTTTAACCCGCTTCTCAGGGAGCGCGGCTTCCATGTCTGCATGCCCACCGAGAGCTCCCGAATCGCGGCGGCGAAGGAACGGGCCGAGCAGGCGAAGACGCTGATCCTCGCCGCGGCGCTGATCGCCTTCTTCGGCGCGATGGCGCTCGAGCGCGGCGCGCACGCGGCTTCGAATCCGACTTCGAGCCAGCCGGCGACCAGCTCCGACGAGTCCGACGACGGATCGGGGTTCTTCGACGACGGCGGGCTCGCTCCCTCGCAAGGCGCGCCCTCGACCGGGACGGGCACGTCGTGAACGTCCGCCGGTTCGAGTCGATGGGCTGCCTCGTCGAGGTCGGCGGGGCCGACGGCCGCGAGGCTGCCGCGATCGAGCGCCTCTTCCAGGCCCGCAACCGCCAGTTCAGCCGCTTCCGACCGGAGAGCGAGCTGAGCCGCGTCAACCGCGCCGATCGCGAGCTGATCGTCGTCTCGAAGACGTTCGGGCAGATGGTCGAGCGCGCGCTGAAGGCGGCCCGCGCGACGGGCGGGCTGGTCGACCCGACGCTCGGCGCCGCGCTGCGAACGGCGGGGTACGACAAAGATTTCCGTGAGCTGCGTCCGCGGCCCGAGCCGGCTCTTGCGGGGCCGGTCGGCCGCTGGCGTTCCGTGCGCGTGACCGGGCGTCTGCTTGCACGCCCGGTCGGCGTCGAGCTCGATCTGAACGGCGTCGTCAAAGGCCAGACGGTGGACGAAGCCCTCGACCTCCTCTCGGGTGAGGGCTTCGTGTCGGCCGGCGGCGACTACGCCGGGCGCGGCGCTTTCGACGTCGCGCTTCCGGCCGGCGGCTCGATTCGCGTCACACGCGGCGGCCTTGCCACGAGCGGGACGACGAAGCGGCGCTGGCTGCGCGCCGGCAGCTGGCAGCACCATTTGCTCGATCCACGCACGGGCGCCCCGGCCGCCTCGCCGTGGGCCGAGGTGACCGTGAGCGCGGCGACCTGCCTGCAGGCGGACATCGCGGCCAAGGCTGCGTTCCTGCTCGCCGAGGACGGGCCGGAGTGGCTCGACGAGCGCGCTCTTCCCGGCCGCTTTCTCTCGGAGGACGGCACCGAGGTCGTGAACGAGTCCTGGCGGCGGGCTCTGTCCCCCACGCTGGCGGCGGCATGACGCTCGCCGCGTTCGCAGTCGACTGGTACGCCGCCCGCGCCGCGGGTGTCGTCGCCTACCTCCTCGTCTCGGCCTCGGTCGCGCTCGGCCTGCTCATGGCCGGCCGGCAAGGGCTTCGAGGGCTGGCCCAGGTTCGCGGTCGAGGACGTCCACCGCTTCGCCGGGCTGCTCGCCGGGGTCTTCATCGCGCTGCACGTCTTCTGGCTCGGGATCGACTCGCAGTCGCACCTGACCGCGAAGCACGATCGTCGATTCCGTTCACCTCGAGCTATCGCCCGTTCTGGACCGGCCTCGGAATCGTCGCGGCGGAGCTCCTGCTCGCGCTCGCGGTCACGAACCACTACCGGAAGCGCCTGCGCTACTCGACGTGGCGGCGCCTGCACTACCTCAACTTCGCGGTCTGGGCTGCCGCCACGCTCCACGGGCTCGGCGCCGGGACCGACTCCGGCTCGACCGCGTTCCTGCTCATGTACGCGATGACGATCGGTGTCGTCGGCGTGCTCGCCGCTCAGGCGCTGCTTCCCTAGACCAGCGAGCCGCTTCTCCAGGTACGCCGCCAGTCGCGTCAGCGGGAAACGAGATGACGAAGAACACGAGCATGACGAAGCCGAAGATCATGAACGGGGCGTACGAGGGCGCCACTTGTCCCGTCAGGCCAGAGGTCACGTTCTCGAACTGCCGCGTCCCGGCCTGGAGGAACTCGTTGACGCCGATCACGAACGCGATCGTCGTGTTCTGGATGATGTTGACGAGCAGCCCCACCATCGGAGGCAGAAGCCTGCGCGTGGCCTGGGGGAGGATCACGAAGCGGTGTCGCCCGATCCAGCCGAAGCCCAGAGCGGCAGCGGCCTCGTGCTGCTCCTTCGGGATCGACTGAACGGCGCCCCGCGTCGCCTCGGCGACCTGGGCGCTGCCCCAGAGCGAGAGCGCCAGCGCGGCCGACTGGTATGCGTTCAGCTGGATGTGGAACCTGCCGACGTCGTAGGCCGGCAGCCAGTAGATGAAGAGGACGGTGACGAGGATCGGCAATCCCCGCCAGACCTCGACGTAGAACCGGATCAGCCAGCGGAGCGGGAAGAACCGGATCGTCATCAGCGTCCCCAGGGTGAGGCCGACCGCCACGCTCGCCACGAGGGCGATGGCGGCGATGCGCAGCGTCTCCGGCAGCCCCTCGCGGAGCATGTACTCGGCGACGGGGCGGAACCAGTCCGGGCACCAGGGGCATTACAGGGCCTCCGGTAGCGCGAGGCGCGCCTCGAGGAAGCGGATCAGGGCCGAGAGCGCCCACACGATCGCGAGGTAGCAGACCGCGAGGGCGCTGAACGTCTCGAAGACCCGGAACGTGTTCGACTGGATGCTGTTGGCGACGTAGGTCAGCTCCGGGTAGCCGATGAGGAGCAGGAGTGACGTGTTCTTCAGCACCGAGATCGCGGTGTTGATCGTCGAGGGCAGCGCGATGCGCCCGCCGATCGGAAGCGTCACGTTGAGAAAGGCCTTCAGCGGGCGTGAAGCCGAGCGCGTAGCCGGCCTCACGGAGTCGCTGCGGGCACCGCCTCGAAGCCCGCCCGGAAGTTCTCCGTCATGAAGGCCCCGCCCCAGATCGTGATCGAGAGCCATGCGACGGTGAATGTCTCGAGATGGACGCCGAGCACCGGCAGGCCGTAGTAGAGGAAGAAGATCTGGACGAGGATCGGTGTGTTGCGGATGATCTCGACGTACGTCACCGCGAGCTGGTTGAGCACCGGGATCCGGTGGGCGCGCACGGCGCCGAGGACGAGCCCGACCACGTACGCGAGGACGAACCCCAGCGACGCCCGCCTTGATCGTGTGCTTGAAGCCGTCCCAGAACGGGCCGCGGTTGTCCCAGATGACGGACCACTCGAACGAGGCGAGGATGTGCACGGCGGCGATCAAACACGAATGGCCGCCCCGAAGGACGGCCATTCGGATACGACCTGTCTAGCTAGGGCAGTTGTTCTCCGGCGGGCTCGCCCGCGGGTACTGCAGCTTGATCTTCGGGCTCGGAGCGTTGACCTTGAAGCCCTTCCAGAAGCGCCGCGGGATCGTGCGCTTGAGGATCGACCAGAACATGTCGCGGGCCCGCATCCCGCGAACCGCTGCGTCGACCCAGCGCTTCATGTCGGCTTCGTTCTTGCGGATCCCGACTCCCCACGGAACCTTGAGGAACACGTTCGAGGCGAGCTTCAGCGAGTTGTCGTTCGCCGCCACGCCGACGAGGAACGCGTCGTCGTACATCATCGCGTCGGCCTGGCCGTTCTTCACCGCGAGCACCCCCGCCGCCGGGCTGGACACGACCTGGAACGACGTCGTTCTTGAAGCAGTTCTTGATCCAGCGGTCGTAGATCGAGCCGGACGTCGACACGAGCTTCTTGCCCGGCATCCAGTTCGCGAGCTTGCCGACGGTGACGTTGTTCTTGCACGAGCAGCCGCCCGGCCGCGTTGTAGTACGGCACCGAGTAGTCGATGACCTTCTCGCGGTCAGCCGTCCAGGTGAGCGTCGAGATGATGATGTCGACACGTCCCGAGGTGAGGGTGCCGATGCGGCTCGCGGTCGTCACGCACGTGAAGTCGACCTTGCTCGCCGAGCCGAACGCCCACTTCGCGAACTGGCGTGCGACCTCGACGTCGTAGCCGCGGTTGCGTCCGCTCGTGTCCTGCCAGCCGAACGGCGGCGTGTCGCACTTGACGCCGATCTGCCACTTGCCCCGTGCCTTGACCGCCGCGGGCAGCGGCGGGAAGCTTCGGCTTCGCCGGCAGCTTCGCCTGCGCCACGCTCCGGCTTGGTGCGGCCGTCCCGAACGTCGCGGCCACTGCAGCAGTGACGACGAGCCCGAAGACGATCGTGAGTACAACGAGTCGTTTCATTCCACTTCTCCTTGGTCTGTGATTGACAATTCTTCCAGGGAATGCGCCATTTGCAGAGAGCGGCGCAGAAATTGCTTCGTGCGTTCCTGCCGCGGGCGGTCGAGAACGTCGGGCGGGTACCCCTCTTCCACGATCCGCCCCTCGTCCATGAAGATCAGCCGGTCGCCCACCTCGCGCGCGAACTGCATCTCGTGCGTGACGACGACCATCGTCATTCCGGTCTCGGCGAGGTCGCGCATGACGACGAGCACCTCGCCGACGAGCTCGGGATCGAGCGCGGAGGTGACCTCGTCGAAGAGGACGACGTGGGGCTCCATCATCAAGGCGCGGGCGATGGCCACGCGCTGCTGCTGCCCGCCCGAAAGCTGGTGCGGGTGCTGCTGTGCCTTCTCCTCGAGGCCGACTCTGGTGAGGAGCTCGAGCGCCCGCGCCTCGGCGTCGCGGCGTGACATGTGGCGGACGCGCCTGGCCGCGAGCGTCACGTTGTCGATCGCCTTGAGGTGCGGGAAGAGGTTGAACTGCTGAAAGACGATCCCGATCCGCTGTCGGATCTGGGAGACCTTCACGCCTTTGCCGGTGATCTCCTCGCCCTCGAGCCAGATGCGCCCGCTGTCGATCGGCTCGAGCAGGTTGATGCAGCGCAGGAGCGTGCTCTTCCCGCTTCCGCTCGGGCCGATCACGACCAGCGTCTCGCCGGCCGCGACCGAGAGGTCGATGCCGTCGAGGACGACGTTCTCACCGAAGCTCTTGCGGACCCCCTCGGCGCGAACGACGGGCTCTGCCGCAGGGGCCGCCTGTGCGTTCATGCCCCCACGGTTATAGATCTTTTCCCCGAGGCGTACAACGAGGCGCGGTCCGTCGCATGGGGAAAGATGGGGCGATGCTTCGCGTGGTTTTCGCCGGTCTCGCCGTCGTAGCCCTGACCGCGGGCTGCGGCGGTGACGTCGATCCAGCGGCCACGCCCGCAGGCCTGGCGCAGGTCCGCTTCCTCGACCAGCTCTACAACGGACAGATCGAGCGCGCCTACGCCACCCTCCACCCCGCCTACCAGCGAATCGTCCCGCGCTCGAGGTTCGTGCAGTGCACGCGCCGGGCTGCGCTCGGCGGGCTGGACTCGATCGAGGTCCTCGACGTCTACGACGACCCGGTGCAGATCCCGGGCGGCGGCAAGGCGGGTGCCAAGGCGGTTCGGGTGCGCCTGACGTCGTCGGACGGCCAGGCGACGACCTTCGTCAACCACGAGGTCAAGGTCGGGCCGCGCTGGCGCTGGGTCCTGAACGACGCCGCGCTGAAGGCGTTCCAAGCTGGGAAATGCCCCAGCACCTGAGCGCGCTGGTACCGTCGAGACATGTCAACCGCCCAGACGTACGAGGTCAAGTGCCCGCACTGCAAGAAGTCGTTCAAGGCCGAGCTGCTCGGCGGTGGCGACAGGCGCGGCTTCAAGTGCCCGCACTGCCGGCTCTTCGTCCCGTACGAGCGGGCGGTAGTCGAGGGCGAGACCTAACAGTCTTCTGAGGCCCTGCGCTTCGGGCAGGGTCTCGAGCCGCTTCAGCGTGTTGTTCTCGATCTGGCGGATCCGCTCGCGGGTGACGCCGAACGCGCGCCCCACTTCCTCGAGCGTGCACGGCTGAGAGCCGGTTAGCCCGAAGCGGAGCTCGATCACCTTCCGCTCGCGCTCGGGGAGCGAGTCGAGCGCCCTCTGGATGTCCTCGCGGCGAAGCTGGAGCGAGGCGGTGTCGAAGGGCGACTCGGCCTGGTCGTCCTGGACGAAGTCGCCGAGCTCCGACTCCTCTTCCTCGCCGATCGGCTTCTCGAGCGAGACCGGGAGCTGCGCCATGCGCAGGATCTCGCGCACCTCCTCGGTCGTGATCTCGAGCTCGAGCGCGATCTCCTCCGGCTGCGGCTCGCGGCCGAGGCGCTGGACGAGCTGGCGCTCGATGTGGACGACCTTGTTCAGCTTCTCGACCATGTGCACCGGGATCCGGATCGTGCGCGCCTTGTCCGCGATCGCGCGCGTGACCGCCTGGCGGATCCACCACGTGGCGTACGTCGAGAACTTGTAGCCCTTGCGGTAGTCGAACTTCTCGACCGCGCGGATCAGGCCCAGCGAGCCCTCCTGGATCAGGTCGAGGAACGACAGGCCGCGGCCGAGATAGCTCTTCGCGATCGACACCACGAGGCGCAGGTTGGCCTCGATCATGTGCGTCTTCGCGGACATGTCCCCGCGCTCGATCCGCTTCGCGAGATAGACCTCCTGGTCGGCGGTCAGCAGCGGGACCTTGCCGATCTCGCGCAGGTAGAGGCGCAGCGAGTCGAGCGACGGCTCGACGGAGAGATCGAGCTTCGGCCCCTTCTCCTCCTCGGCCAGGGCCGGCTGCTCGTGCGGCGGGTGCTTGTGGTTCTCCCCTTCGACCAGCTCGATCGAGTGGTCGATGAGGTACGTGTAGAAGTCCTCGATCTGTTCCTTGGTGAGATCGACCTCCTCGAGCCCGGCGACGATCTCGTCGTAGGTGAGGAAGCCCTTCTCTGTTCCGTCCTGTACCAGCTTGTGGAGCTCTTCGACGTCCGGGAGGGAGATGTCGACTGTGAGCAACGGACCTCTCTTTCGCTCTAGGGGACGGAACCCAGGAACGCAAAGAGCCGGTCCGCATTACCCCCGGCTCGCCTATGCTCGGCGACTGGAACTTAACAGCTATCCACAGCTGTGGGTAGCCCAGTTTTTTACGAGACTTTCACCTCTCCGACCAGTTCGTCTCGGCTGTTGCGAAGTGGCGTCGGGCCGAAGACGGACCCGTCCAGTCCGAGCGTGTCCAGGAACGAACCGAGGGCCGGCCTGAGCGCTCGCGGGCTGCCGTCCTCGACCTTCAGCGCCACGGAAAGCCCGTCGGCGGACGCTGCGCAGATGAGCCCCTCGGCCCCGCCCTTCGCGTACCAGCCCGTCGAAGGTCTGCATGAGAATCGTGTCGGGAGCCTGCGGGCCGCGGATCAGCTCGGGGTAGGCGCGCATGGCCTCCGCGACCCGCTCGTCGACTCCCGCGAAGGCGATCGCGATCTGCCGGAGCGGGAGCGCGAAGGTGACGACGCCGCAGCCGTCGAGCGCGGTTCGGATCTCGTCCGTTCCGGCCAGGCTTGCGAGCTCGGAGAGCATCGTCTGCTGGCACGGGTGGTCCGGCAGGCGGTAGCCCTCGTACGGCCAGCCGTTGGCGTGGCAGAGGGCCAGCATCCCCGCGTGCTTGCCCGAGCAGTTGTGCCTGAGCTTCGAGCCCTCGAAGGGGCCGCATTCGAGGTCGTCCTCGGTGGCCGGCGCCTTGGCGAGCAGGGCGCGGACCGCCTCGAGCTGGGCGTCGTCGGCGAGATGCGAGGCGGACGCGATCGCGAGATCTCGCTGGTCGAGGTCCGCGCGGGCGCGCGCGAGCGGCCCGGCCTGGATCGGCTTCGCGGCGGAGCGCATGAAGGTGACGAGCTCCGGATCGCCGGCCGAGGCGACGATCTCGCCGTCTCGTACGGCAACGGCATCCACGCGGTGGAACGACTCGACGGTGTCTCCCGCGCCGCACGGTTACGCTGATCGGGTCAGCCATGAGGACGACTCTAGGTGCCGGAACTCCCGGAAATGGAGGCTTGGCGGCGCGAGCTCGACGGCCCGGTCTCGGCCTTCCCGATCGCGAAGGCCGGCCCCGCGCACATCGCGACGCTGAAGACCTTCGACCCGCCGCTGGCCGAGCTCGAGGGCCGGAAGCTCTCCGGAGCCGAGCGCCGCGCGAAGCGGCTGCTGTTCCCGACCGAGGACGGCGAGCTCGTCCTGCTCGTGCACCTGATGACCGCGGGTCGGCTCAGGTACGTGCTCGCCGGCGACAAGCGGCCCAAGACGCCGGCCTTCCGGCTCGCATTTCAGGGCGGCGCGGAGCTGATCCTCACCGAGGCCGGCAAGAAGAAGCGCGCAGGCGTCTGGCTGCTCGCGCCCGAGGCCGTCGAGCTGGAGCTGGGCCACCTCGGGCCGGAGGCGAACGAGGTCGACGCCGCGCAGCTGGGCGAGATCCTGGCCGGCGAGTCGCGCCGGCTGCACTCGCTGCTCCGCGACCAGCGCGTGATCGCAGGCATCGGCCGCGCGTGGGCGAACGAGATCCTCCATGCCGCGAAGCTGTCCCCCTACGCGCTGTCTCGAGACGTCGGCCCGGAGCAGGTCGAGCAGCCTCGCCGAGGCGATCCACGACGAGCTCGAGCGCGGCCTCGAGCTGCGGGAGCGAGGCGCGAGCGACGCGCGCACGTACCGCGTGCACAGGAAGCTCGGCGAGCCGTGCTACGTCTGCGGGACGCCGATCGCCCAGGTCGACTTCGAGGAGCACACGATCTACTACTGCCCCGAGTGCCAGACCGGTGGCCGCGTCCTGAAGGACCGCCGCCTGTCCCGGCTGCTGCGCTAGATCGCTAGCGGCGGCCGCGGCTGACGGTCAGCTTGACCGCCGAGCCGCGCGCGAGCCTGGCGCCCCGCTCTCGGGCTCTCAGCGACGACCCTGCCCTTGCGCACCTTTCGAGAACGGCCCTGCGCACCGGCCCACGGAGCAACCGTGCCCTCGGATCCGGCTTCGCGCCGTGGCGAGGGTCTTGCCGATCACCTTCGGGACGACGCACAGGGCAGGCGCTGGCGGCGGTGGCGGCGGAGCGGGCGGCGGTGGCGGAGGTGGTGGTGGCGGAGGCGGCGGAGGTGGCGGAGGCGGCGGAGGTGGCGGAGGCGGAGGCGGCGGAGGCGGCGGAGGCGGCGGAGGGGCGGTGGCGGAGGCGGCGCAGGCGGCGGTGGCGGAGGAGGCGGGCCACCCGTCGAGTTCTCGATCGCGTAGATGTAAGAGATGTCAGCCGTTGTAGAACGTCGCCGTGGCGACATAGGCCGTCGAGCTGTCCGGCGAGAAAGGACGGACGCGTGTACACGATCTGGTACGCGGAGCCCTCGAGCGGCAGCGGGGTCTCCCACGCGGGCGTGCCGTCAGCTGCGTTCCAGCCGCGAGCGAGCCCGGGGACGCCGAAGTCCGGCCGGTCGCCTGCGACGACGGTGCTGTCCGTCGGGGCTGACCGCCGGGTAGTCGATGATCGTCTCGTCGAAGAACGACCACCGCTGCTGCCCGCTCGGGCGTGACCGAGTCGAGGTAGCCCAGGCTGCGAGAGAAATAGACGGAGCCGTCGGGGCCGACCGAAGGAGCCGACATGCCGTTGGACGGCCACGGCGAGTAGTTCCAGAGGACGTCCCCAGGCTCGGGGCGATCCGCAGGAGGCTCCAGCCGTTCGCGCCGCCCATGGCCGTCATGTACAAGCTCCCGTCGGGCCCCGTCGACGGGCTGGCGCTGACGCTGCATGAAGATGTCGTCCGAGCCGCCGATGTTCCGCGCCCAGGCCTGCTGCCCGCCGAGCGTCAGCGCATACATCGTGCTCAGGGCGACGCCCTGCTCGTCGAAGCCCACGTAGAGGCGCCCGCCGCCGAAGGCCACGTCCGCGCCGAGCTGCCCGGCCTCTTGGAAGCGGGGATTCCCGGGTTCGTCCAGACGACCTGCCCCGACGGGGAGAGCGCGAACGCGCCCGTCCCGCCGAAGTCGGTCACGACGTAGATGTTCCCGTCCGGCCCGACGGTCGGCCCGGCGATCACGCCCTGACCGTTGCCGGGATCGGTGAACGCCCAGCGGATCGAGCCGTCGGGGGCGATGGCCGTGATCGTGCTGCCCGAGGCCACGTACACCGTGCCGTCCATGCCCGACCGTGGGGCCGCCGTCGCCGCCGATGAACGGCACCGTCCAGCGCAGCGAGCCGTCAGGCCTCAGGGAATAGACGTCTCCGCTCGAGGCCGCAACCGCGATGTTGCCGGCGGGATCGACGGCGGGCGGTCGAAGGACGTACTGGCCGCGGAGCGGGAAGCGCCACTTGACCGTGCCCGGAGCGGCAACGGCCGGAGCTGTGTATGCGACGGACACGATCGCCGCCGCCGTCAGGATGAGAAGCCTTGGACCACTCTCGGACGTTCATTGCCCGCTGTCCGAGCCGCAATGAGACTTTTGTCCTTAGGACCTGTCGAGCCGCGGGCTGCTCAGGCGGGGAGACGCACGAGAAGCCGCTCGCCGTCGAGCGCGAAGCTCCCCCCGATCGCCTCGGTGAGGCGGCGTGCGGCCGCGGCGCCGAGATCCTTGAGGTCCTCCGCGAGCACGATCGGGGCAGCCGCGGCCGGGATCGGCGCGATCTCGACGGTCGACTCCGACGCGGTGAGCTCGACACGGTCGAGGCCGCCGTGGCGCACTGCACACAGGGCGAGCGCCGCCAGTCCGGTCTCCATCGGCTCGCGGTCGACGCGAACGGTCCCGCCGGAGCCGTTGGCCTCGGCCTGCTCGATCCTCGCCGCGGCGGCTCTGCGCAAGCTCCAGCGTGTCGGCCTCGACGAGCGCCGGCTCGTAGCGGCCGCCCTCGATCCGGGCGACCAGGCCGAGCGCGTCGAGGAGCTCCCCCATCTGGTCGCCGGCCGACTTCATCATCCCGATGTAGCGCGCCGCGGGATCGACGATGTCGTCCATTCGCTCGAGCGTGTGCGCGAACCCGGCGACGGTGGCCAGCGGCGTTCGCAGGTCGTGACAGGCGAGCGCGACGAAGCGCGCGAAGCTCTCGGAGACCACGGAAAGGCACAATAGATCGCCTGATGGACGATTTGACGCGACTCTTGGAAGACGACCTGCAGGCCTCGCAGCCCGAGGTGCGCCTGGGCTCTCGCGCGCGGGCGTGATGGGCGCGAGCAAGGCGATCCGGATCAGCTACGCGGGCGCCGAGAAGCAGATCGCCGCGGACATCGAATGCACGGTCGACCTCGACCCGGCCCAGAAGGGCGTGCACATGTCGCGCTTCCCCGAGCTCTTCGAGGAGGCGATCGAAGAGGTCGTGATCGGCGAGGCGTTCCTGATCGAGGTGCTCGCGGAGCACATCGCCGGGCACATCGTCGAGCGCCAGCAGGCGCTTCGCGCGGAGGTGCGCATCACGGCTCGCTATCCGATCGAGCGCACGACGCCGGTGACCGGCCTGCCGACGCAGGAGATGGTGAGGCTGATCGGGATCGCGGCGGCCGCGAGCGGCGGAGTGCGTCGGGTCGTCGGCGTCGAGGCGGCGGGGATCAACGCCTGCCCGTGCGCGCAGGGCCTCGTGCGCGGCCGAGCGAGCGAGAGGCTTCTCGAGGCCGGGTTCGACGGGGACGACGTCGAGCGGATCCTCGAGCTCGTCCCGATCGCAACGCACAATCAGCGCGGGCGCGGGACGCTCTTCGTCGGCACCCAGGAGAGCGTCAACGCAGAGCAGCTGGTCGAGATCGTCGAGAGCTCGATGAGCGCGCCGGTGTACGAGCTTCTAAAGAGGCCGGACGAGCTCTTCGTGGTCGAGCACGCCCATCTTCAGCCGCGCTTCGTCGAGGACTCGGTGCGCCTCGCGCTCAAAGGCACGCTCGACGCGTACCCGGAGCTGGACGACGCGGACTTCGTCTTCTCGCGGCAGGTCAACCTGGAGACGATCCACACGCACGACGTGCTCGCAGAGCGCTTCGGAACGGTCGGCGAGCTACGGCGCGAGCTCGATCACGGCGGCCCGCTCGAACACCACACGAGCCTGAGCGAGTGGTGGCCTCAGGCCCGCGCAGGCTTCCGCCTGAGCTGAACTCTCGTCTCGGTTCCGGCGCGCAGCCGGGAGAGGTTGCCGCGATGGAGGAGCAGGACGCCCAGGAAGGCCGCGGTCGTGAAGACGAGCACCGGCCAGGGCTCGTCCAGTAAGAGCGCCGTCACCGGCAGGGACGCCGCGGCGAGGATCGACGAGACCGACGCATACCGCGTCAGCGCGAAGACGGCGATCCAGACGAGTGCGCCCACGAGCCCGACGAGCGGAGCGAGGCCGAAGAGCGCGCCGCCGCAGGTCGCCACCATCTTCCCGCCCTTCGCGAAGCCGAGGAAGATCGGCCGCCAGTGGCCGAGCATCGCCGCCCCACCGGCGAGCGCTCCGGCCACGTGCCCTGCCTCGAGCGTCGCGACGAGCGCCGGGACGAACCCCTTCGCTACGTCGAGCGCGATCACCGGAATCGCATACCGCGGCCCGAACGAGCGCCACACGTTCGTCGCGCCGATGTTCCCGCTGCCCACGGTCCGGATGTCCACGCCGCGCGCCCAGCGGACGACCCAGTACCCGGAGGGAATGCTGCCGGCGAGATAGCCGACGACGATGAAGAGCGCGGTCTCGATGGCTATTTCAAGGGGATTGCGTAGCCCGAGACCCAGTTGTTCACGGTAGTCCAGTCCAGGTTCTCGAAGAACGCGTCGATGTACGCCGCACGGTCCGTCCGGTAGTCGAGGAAGTACGCGTGCTCGTAGACGTCGAGCGCGACGAGCGGCGTCGCGTTCCAGATGGGATACGTGTTCTGCGCATCCCCGATGTAGTTGAACAGGCGCCCCTCGTCCCAGTCGTAGGCCGTCCACGCCCAGCCGCGGCCGGCCATCCCGGTCGCCTTCAGGTCGGCGCGCCAGTCCGCGGCGCTGCCGAAGTCCCGCTCGATCAGGTCCGCGATCGGCCCCGTCGGGTCACCGCCGTCGCCGCCCAGGTGCTCGAAGTAGATCTCGTGGTTCTTCACGCCGCCGATCGCGAACGTGAGGTCGACCTTGAGCGCGCGGATCTCCGAGTAGACCTGGTTCCCGGCGGAGAGGTCGACGTCGGCGAGCTTGCCGAGGATCTCGTTCCGCTTCGCGACGTACCCCTCGTACAGCTTGTAGTGGGCCTCGACGGACTCGCGGGAGATCCCCTCGAGCTCGTAGAGGGCGGGCTTCAACTCTCGTGGTGCGATCTCTTCTGCGTTGTGGACGAGCGTGGCCAACGGGACTCCTCTCCGGAATGGGCGTCGGCGAGCATAATCGCCGATACAAGGAAAGGAGCGCAGATGGCATTCGAGGTTCCACCTCTTCCGTACGACTACAACGCGCTCGAGCCGCACATCGACGAGGAGACGATGCGTCTCCACCACGACAAGCACCACCAGGCTTACGTGGACAAGGCGAACGCGGCGCTCGAGGGCACCGATGCGGCACACGAGTCGGTCGAGAACGTCCTCTCCCTCCTGGACACGTTCCCGGAGGACAAGCAAATGGTCATCCGCAACAACACGGGCGGCCACGCGAACCACTCGTTGTTCTGGGAGATCATGAGCCCGGACGGCGGCGGCGAGCCCGAGGGCGAGCTGGCCGGCGCGATCGACGACACGTTCGGCTCGCTGGACGAGCTGAAGAAGGCCGTCAACGACGGCGGCGTGGACCGGTTCGGCTCAGGCTGGACGTGGCTCGTCCACGACGGCACCGGGCTGGCCGTCTACTCGACGCCGAACCAGGACTCCCCGCTCATGCAGTCGGACGAGCCGCTGCTCGGGATCGACGTCTGGGAGCACGCCTACTACCTCAAGTACCAAAACCGCCGCCCGGACTACCTGGAGGCGTGGTGGAACGTGGTCAACTGGCCCGCGGTAGCCGAGCGCTACGCCCGAGCAATCGGCAAGGTGAGAACCGCGACCTAACCGCACTCGGAGACCACAACGAAACCCGCCGTAGCCCGGCTTTGCCGGGCTGCGGCTCATCTACCCCAAGAAACCCGCGAACGACACCCCGCTACGCCGGCTCCTGTAACCGAGGGCATCACGCAACCGCTCTCAAGGAGGGGGCACACGGGGGAACCAGGGGTTCACCCGTGCAGGCGAGCGAAGCGAAGCCGCTCGGCGAAGCGAAGCCGTACACGTCAAGAGGCCGGGGGACCCCGCCCCGGCCTCTCGACGATGTCCGTCGCCCTAGCGGCGCCGGAAGCTGATGCTCGGGCTCGGCCCGTGGAAGTACCCGGAGCCGGCCTGGTTGGTCGTGATGAAGAGCCGCAGCTTGTTCAAGCCGCGCGGAAGGTTGCGCATCTTGAACCGCTTCGCGGACTGGCCGTTGAGGACGACCTTCTTGAGGCTGACCCACTCGCCGAAGCGATTCAGCCGCTGGACGTAGACCCAATGGCCTGCGTACTTGTTCGGCTGAGCCCTGGCGACGAACCAGCTACCGGACTTCGTGAGCCGGAGCCGCGGCTGAACGGCGACCATGATGATCGCGCTCGTCTTGCCCTTCCCTTCCACGTCGCCTTGTAGGACGTGAGGAGCTGCGGCGTCGTCACGAAGTCCCACACGCCGTTCGTCGTCGTCTGGACATCGGCGAGCTTCGTGAACGATGCGGTGCCGGACGGCTGCGCCCACACGGCGACCGTGTCATCGACCGCCGCCGGCGAGATCGCACCACCGACGTGGATCTCGTTTCCGTAGACGGCAATGCCCGTGGAGGCCCCGATCGAGACCGACGGCGCCGCGCCGGTCACCTTGACCGTGCCCTTCAGCGTCGGGTGGAGGGCATCGTGGTAGTTGTACGTGCCGGGCGTGTCGATCCGCTTCGCGTAGATCCGCTGGGGCGCGATCTGCCCGGAGGCGAACGCTCCGTTGTTGGCCACGACCTGATGGTTCACGGTGTCGGTGTTCTTCCAGGTCACCGTGTCGCCACCGGCGATCGTGACGGTCTTCGGCGCGAACCCCGTCGCCCTGATGTTTACGGTCTTGCTCGCGGTGAGGCCCGCGAAGGCAAAGCCGGCACAGGCAAGGGCGCACGCCGCAGTAGCTATCGCAAGAGCCTTTTTCATGTTGGCGTTTCCCCCTAGTCGTTGGACGGCTGTATATGGAACGGGTTGAACGTTCAGAAGTTGCGTAGCTGCTGTAAGGATTTTGGAAAGCCGTCGCGCGAGCCCGATCGGGGAAGGGCTCGTTCGGGTCGTAGCGAGGAGTTAGGCGCGGATGGCTCCGCTACGCGCTGCGGCGTAGCAGGGAGCGGCCTGATCTCCGGCGAGCACCAGGCGCAGGCGCGTCCCGCGCAGCACGCGCAGGCGGAAGCCGGCCGAGGTGACCACGGTCGGCGCCTTGCCCGGCTTCGCGGTCTTCAGCGTGACGCGCTTGACGGCCTTCCAGGCCTTCTTCACGCGCACGTAGCGCTGGACGACCACGGCCTTGCCGGCGAAGGGCTGGGCTGCGGTGAGCGAGGCGGTGAAGCGACCCCGACGGACTCGCTTGAGCCTGAGGCCCGGCGCGACCGAGGCGCTCAGCTCCGGGCTCCTCGCGTTCTTCCACGAGGCTCGGTACACGGTGTTCGAAGCCGGGCTCGCGGCAGCGCTCCACGCTCCGCCGGCCGTGCTCGTGGCCGAGGCGACTTTCGTGAAGGTCGTCTGGCCGCACGCCTTCGCCTCGAGCGAGACGGCTTCGCCCGTCGCACCGCTCGAGACTGCGCCCGAAATCGTCGTCTGCTTGCCGTACGCGACGAGCGCCGGCGCAGCCTTGATCGAGACGCCGGTACGCACGGTCACGGTTCCGCGCCTGTTCGTCGCGAACGCGTCGCGGTAGCCGAAGTTGCCCGACTTGGTGAACGTGACCGAGTACGTCTGGTTCTGCGCGAGCACCGGCGAGGTCGGCCAGGCCCCCTGGTCGAAGAGCAGCTGGTGGCTCTGGTTGTCCTTGTTCGTCCAGGTGACCGTGTCGCCGAATTCGACCGTCACTTTGCTCGGCGTGAACCCGGCACGCGTGACGTCGACGGTCTTCGTCGCCGCGAAGGCGGACGGAATGGCCAGCACGGCGAGAGCGACGAGAATCAGGGGCGGCCAGCGTCTCATGGGAAAAGACTTCGGTTTGCGGGAGGTTTCTCCTATCCCCTGTCCGGAGGAAAGCGCTCGATCCTTACACTCCTCGAACAATGCGGGCACTCGTCACAGGCGGAACCGGACGCGTCGGTTCGGCCGTGACGAAGCGGCTCAGGCAGGAAAGCTGGTCGGTCGTGGCCGCGGGACGCGCCCAGGGTGACCTCTCGTCGGCCGACGGCGCACGCGCCGTCGTCGAGAGCGCAGTCGAAGAGCTCGGAGGGCTCGACCTGCTCGTCAATGCGGCCGGCGAGGGTTTCGCGGCGAAGCCGGTCGCCGAGCTGACCGAGGCCGACTGGGACGCGGCCCTCGGAGCAACCGCCAAGGGAAGCTTCTTCGCCACCCAGGCCGCCGCGCCGCAGCTCCGCGAGGCGCGCGGGGTCGTGATCATGATCGAGGACGTCGCCGCCTACGAGCCGTGGCCCTCCTTCGCGGCCCACTGCGCGGCGAAGGCGGCCCAGGCGATGCTGACCCGGGTCTTCGCGCGCGCGCTCGCGCCCGAGGTCCGCGTCTGCGGGATCGCACCCGGCCCGGTCGCGGTCGAGCCCGGCCAGGAGGAGCGGCGCGCGGGCGAGACGCTTCTCGGTCGCATCGGCTCGCCCGAGGATGTCGCGGAGGCCGTTCTCTTCCTCGCGAGCGCCGACTTCGTCACCGGCACGAGCCTCTTCGTCGACGGCGGGCGGCACCTGCAATCCAGGAGCCTCCCGGGGCCGTAGAAATGGTTGAAGGACGATGTCATCAGCGCTCGCACTCCGTACGGGCTTGCCGCGCAAGCCTCGACTCGCCACCATCCACGTCGTGGAGACGACGACCGACGGCGACCTGATCGCCCGCGTGGGCGAGGGTGACGCCGGAGCGTTCGAGCAGCTCTACCGGCGTTACTCACGACCCGTGTTCGCGCTCGCCCTCAGACGGCTCGGCGATCGCGGCCGCGCGGAGGACGCCGTTCAGGAGACGTTCGCCTCCATCTGGCGCTCCGCCGGGAGCTACCGCCGCGAGCGCGGGCCCGGCGCCCCCTGGCTGTACGCCGTCGCGCGAAACGCGATCGTCGACCGCCGCCGCGCCCTCGGCCCGGTCCCTGCCGAGCCCGTCGACGAGGCGTCCTCGGACGCGGGCCCCGACGAAAGGGCCGAGTCCAGCTGGACGGCCTGGCGCATCCATCGCGCCCTCATCGAGCTCCCCGAGCAGGAGCGCAAGCTGATCGAGCTCGCCTACTGGGGCGGGCTCTCGCAGAGCGAGATCGCCGATTTCGTCGGGATCCCGCTCGGAACGGTCAAGACGCGGACCCGGAGCGCCCTCTCGCGGCTCGCAGATGCACTGGAAGGAGAGCTGTCGTGAGCAAGCCACCGGACTTTCGAGATCTGGTCGGGGACGACCTGTCGCCCGAAGAGCGCGCGCGCCTGGAGCGCGTCCACGACATGCTCATCTCCGCGGGACCGCCTCCGGAGCTGCCGCCCGAGCTGCAGATGGTTCCGTCCGAGCGCCCTGCGGTGGAGCCGATCGCTCTTCCGCGGCGACGGGTGGGCGCGGCGCTCGCGCTTGCGGCGGCGATCGCGCTCATCGCCTTCCTCGGCGGCTACATCGCCGGCCATTCCGGAGCAGGCGAGTCGTCATTCCAGTCCGTCCAGAACGTGACGCTCGGGAACAGCCAGGCCTCCGCGGTCGTGCGGTTCGGGCCGACGGACGCCAACGGGAACACACCGATGGCCGTCCGGGTGAACGGCCTCCGTCCGCTGCCCAAGGACGATTACTACGTCCTCTTCATGACGAAGCGCGGCAAGCCCGTGGCCGAGTGCGGGACCTTCCACATCCGCCACGGGGGGCCGACCACGCTCCACTTCACGGTCGCCTACGAGCCAAGCGATTTCGACGGGCTCCAGCTCGCCCGCTGGCGGCATTCGGAGCACAAGAACTTCCCGCTCTTCGACCAGTCGATCTAGAGCTCTACGGCGCGATGCGGTCGTTCGCGACGAACGCCGCGTGCGTGACCGGCATCTGCTGCTCGAGGAACGACTCCGCGGCTGCGGCGTACTGGCGGATCTCGAACTGCGCCGCTTCGTGGTTCCGCAGCGAGCAGAAGTGCATGAGGCTACGCGGGTTGCAGCTCCAGTAGTACTTGGTGTACGTCGAGAGCGGAAGCACGGCGCGCGCGACCTCCTTCGCCACGCCCTGCTCGAGCATCCGCTCGTACGCCTGGAACGCTCGCGTCGCGTTCTCCTCGATCTCGCGCTGCGCGTTCTCGCGCACCTCGTCCGCGACCGGCTCGAACGTGTAAGCGCCAGGCTTGCCGACCTGCGTCCGCACATTCTCGGGGACGTAGAACTCCGGCTCCATCTTCGAATAGCGTCCGCTCCACTCGTTGTATGAATGGCCGGCTCTATGACGGTGGTGCTCACGGACGACGAACAGCGGCGCCTTGACGACGAAGCGGAAGTAGCCGTGCTCGAACGGGCTGCCGTGACGCTCGCGCATCAGGAACCGGATCAGCCCCCCGTCGCGCTCGCCCATCTCGTCGGACGCCTGGTTGAAAGAGACCCGGGCGCCGTTCACGACCGCGAGGTCGGACGCGAGTGATCCGTCGAGAGCGAGGAAGCCGTGATCGAGGACCGGGACGACGTTCTCCGCTAGGACTTCGGGCGTGACGGCCACGAAGTCGAGTGTACCGGGGCTCTATGTCGGCACCTCCGGCTGGTCCTACCCCACCTGGCGCCCTGACTTCTACCCGGCCGGGACGAAGCCGGGCGAGTTCCTCGGCCACTACTCGCAGCGGCTGCCGAGCGTCGAGCTGAACTCGACGGGCTACCGGATTCCGGCCGAAGAACAGTTCCGCCGCTGGGCCGAGCAAACGCCCGAGGGGTTCCGCTTCGCCGTGAAGATGCAGGCGTACCAG
Source organism: uncultured Actinomycetes bacterium (assembly GCA_963790695.1). Taxonomy (GTDB): domain Bacteria; phylum Actinomycetota; class Thermoleophilia; order Gaiellales; family Gaiellaceae; genus VAXT01. The sequence goes on from CAWBPX010000002.1 coordinate 576,201, forward strand.
CTCCGCCAGGCGGCGACGTTCGAGGAGCGGGTACGGCTGCTGGGGCAGCGGCTCGGTCCGATCCGGATCCTCGTCGGGCAGGCGCGGGACGAGGGCTTCCTCACGCTCGCGCTCGGCTCGCTCCACCCCGAGCAGCGGATCGCGTTCGATTTCCGCCACGAGTCGTGGGTCGGGATCGAGCTGCCGGAGAACGCGGTTCGGGTCAACGACTACGAGGCCGAGGCGCCGTTCCGCTACCTGCGCTTCCGTGAGCCGCCGTATTCGGACAGGGACGTCGCGGGGCATGCCGAGCAGCTCCGGCCTCTCGTCGAGAACGGGGTCGAGGTCTACTGCTACTACCGCCACGAGGACGAGCCGACTGCCCCGCGGTACGCGGAGCGCCTGCTCGAGCTCGTCTAGGAGGCCGCCGCCCGCCGACCGACGACTTCGACCACCGAGGACAGGTCGTCGTCGCCGCGCCCGAGCTCGACTGCCCGCTCGAACGCTTCGTGCACGGCCTCTACGAGGGGCAGCTCGAGCTCGCGTGCGCTCGGCTGCCTCGAGCACGAGGCTCGCGTCCTTCTGGGCGAGCGAAGCCTTGAAGCTCGGCTCGAAGCTGCGCTCGATCATCGCCTTGCCCTTCAGCTGGAGATAGGGAGTGTCGAGCGGCCCGCCCGAGAGCGCGTCGAGAATGTCGTTCGGGTCGACGCCGAGCGCCCGCGCCAGCGAGATCGCCTCGGCCGCTCCCTCGACGACCGCGAGCAGCCAGGTGTTGATGATGATCTTGAAGCGCTGGCCCGCGCCTGCCTCGCCGACCCAGCGCGTGGCTTTGCCGATCGCGTCGAAGATCGGCTCGCACCGCTCCTTGGCCTCTTCGGGCCCCGAGGCGAAGACGACGAGCTCGCCTTTCTCGGCCGGCTCCTTCGTCCCCAGCACCGGCGCGTCGACGAAGACGAGCCCGTTGTCCGTGGCGATCTCGGCGAAGCGCTCCGTCGCCGAGATGCCGGCCGTGGTCGACTGGATCCAGGTCGCGCCCTGCCGGGCCGCGGGCGCGGCCTCGTCCATGACCTCCTCGACGGCCGGGCCGTCGGCGAGGAACGTGATCAGGACGTCGGCCTCCGCAACGGCGTCCGCCACGGAGCCCTGCACGGCCACACCGTCCGCTGACAGCGGCTCCGCCTTCTCGTGCGTCCGGTTCCAGGCGCGCACGTCGAAGCCCGCCCGCGCGAGATTTCGCGCGACGGGGAAGCCGATCGTCCCCGTTCCGAGAACCGCGATCGCCGGCTTTGGACTCACCTCATCGATGTTTCCCGAGCGATCGCGAACGAAACGGTCATGCGTGGTTTGCGTAGCTACACTACGCCGGGGTATCTCGACCCTGCAACCGACATCCACCGGAGGAAGGGGTCCATGGCAGAACTCACCACACTCGAGGAGAAGCTGGCCGAGGTCACCGGGCTCGCGATGGCGGCCCAGGGCGCGGTCGACAAGATTTCCGGGCTCGTCGAAGACGACGACCTCAGGCAGACGCTCGACCGGATGGCGCGTGAGGCGAAGGAGACCGAGGAGCGCTGCACGCAGCTCGCCGAGGAGCTCGACGGGAAGAAGACCGCGGTCCTCGACAAGGCGCGCGAGACGAAGCAGGAAGCGACCGAGATGATGCGGACGTACCTCGGTCAGGATGCTGAAGGCCTGGACGGCTTCGAGTTCCTGACGATGGCCGAGGCCGGCGAAGTCGGACACTGGGAAGTGCTCGGCGTGCTCGGCGAGAAGGCCGGCAAGACGGACGTGCAGGAGCTCGTCCAGTGGGCCGTCCCGATCCAGCAGCGCCACTTCGACGAGGCGCGCCAGGGATCGCTGAAGCTCGCTTCGGAAGAGGATCCGAACGAGACCAGCTAGCGCGTGTTGGCCGGGGCCGGCTCGGCCGCGCCCCGGCCGACGATCTCCCTGATCGACGAGACGATCAGCTCGATCTCCTCGTCGGTGGTGAAGAAGTGCGGGCCGATGCGCAGGCCGACATCGGGGCGGAAGTCGCAGAGGATGTCGCGCGCCTCGAGCTCGGCGTGGACTTGCGGAAAGTCCGGAGTGCGGACGACGACCGATCCTCCGCGCCGGTTCGGGTCGCGCGGGCTCATGACCTCGAAGCCGGCCTCGTCGAGAAGGCCCGCGAGAAGCTCCGTCTGGCGGATCGAGCGCTCGCGGATGCGCTCGACGCCGATCTCCTCGACGATGTCGTAGCCCGCGGTCGCGGCGTACAGGGCGGGGACGTTCGGCGTGCCGGTGAGGAAGCGGGCGACGCCGTCCGCGTACTCGAGCTCCGGCGCGAAGTCGAACGGCCGCTTGTGCGCCTGCCAGCCGACGAGCGTCGGCTCGAGGCGCTCGACGAGGTCCGGCCGGACGTAGAGCCAGCCCGCCCCGGGCCCGCCGCACAGCCACTTCACGCTGCCGCCGACGGCGAAGTCGACTCCGAGGTCGGTCACGTCCAGCGGAACGGTGCCGAGCGACTGGTAGGCGTCGAGAACGACGTAGGCGCCGACCTCGTGCGCGCGCCGGATGATCGGCTCGACGTCCTGGATGCGCCCCGTCTTGAAGATGACGTGCGTGATCGGGACGAGGAGCGTGCGCTCGTCGATCGCCTCGACGATCTCCTCTTCGTCGCGGCAGACGACGATCTCGGCGCCGCGCTGCGCCTGCTGGAGATACCGGACCGAGGGGAAGTTCTCCTCCTCGTAGACGATCCGGTTCCGTTCGCCTCGCAGGTCGAAGCACGAGAGGACGACCGCCTCGGCGACGGTCACGTTCTGGTGCATGACCGTGGTCCCCGGCGGCGCGCCCATCAGCCGGCCGATCTGGTCGCCGACCGTGAGCGGGAGCTCCCACCAGCCCTCGCTCCAGGCGCGGATCCCGCGAGTGCTCCACGAGGTCGTGTACTCGAGGACGCGGCGCTCGGCTTCCGCGGGCATCGGCCCGAGCGAATGGCTGATCAGGTACGTCGAGCTCGAGAGGATCGGGAAGCGCTCGCGATACGCGGTCAGCTCCACGTCGGCCTAGCTTAGGCGCTTGAGCAGGCCGAGGGCCCGCTGGTTCCAGGGGACGCGATGCGTGGTGCCGGCGGCGGCCATGCGCCCTCGGTTGGCGGCGTACCAGTCGTAGGCTCGGGTCAGCGTCTCCGTGTTCGAGTGGCGCGGCTGCCAGCCGAGGAGCCGCTGCGCCCGGGAGACGTCGACGTACGAGTCGCGGTGCGCGGTCTTGTAATGCCACTCGGCGAGCGGCGACAGGTGCGCGACCTCGAGCGCGCGGAGGGCGAGCTCGGCGGGACGCGCGGGCACCGGGCGCAGCGTGCTGTCGGAACGGGCGTGCTCGATCAGGGCTTCCAGATCCGACCGAACCGTTCCGAAGTCGGTCGCGCCGATGTTCAGCGTCTCGCCGGCTACGGGTTTCGTGCCGGCGAGCAGGACGGCTTCGGCGAGGTCGTCCACGTCGAGCAGCTGGTAGCGGTTCGAGCCGTCGCCCAGGATCGGGACGCGCCTGCCCTCGCGGATCCAGTCGAAGAGGATCTCGAAGACGCCGAGCCGTTCCGGGCCGAGGAACGTCTTGGGTCGAAGGATCACGACCTCGGGGCCGTGGGCGGCGAGCGAGCGGGCGACCTCCTCCGCCTCGATCTTCGAGCGGCCGTAGTGGCCGACGCCTTCGAGCGGAGCGTCTTCGATCACCGGGTGCGTCTTCGGCACGCCGTAGACCGCGGTCGAGGAGATGACGATCGCGCGCGGGACGCCGGCACGGAGCGCCGCCTCGAGGACGGTCTTCGTGCCCTCGACGTTGACGGACGTGATCTCGCTCGCCGAGCCGCGGATCGGCAGGGCCGCGGCGGCATGGACGACGACGTCTGCGCCGCGCGCGAGTCGCCGGGCGGCCGCGGGGTCGCGGACGTCTCCACGAAGCTCCTCGACGTCGTGCTCGAGCTCGGGCGCGTCGAGCGAGCGACGTCGAGCGTGCGGACCTCGTCTCCGGCTGCGAGGAGCCGTCGCGCGAGGTGCAGCCCGAGGAATCCAGCGCCTCCGGAGATCGCCCAGAGCATGCGAGACGATATTGGCTCGAAGCCGGCACGGACCGGTTCGAAACTCGGCGATACGCTCAACTCGGGTGGCGGGAGGAACCTTGATCCCCACCCGGGTGGGGCCGCGCGCGTGCGTGTACTAACTAGGGCGCTCGATTGCGGCTTGGGATGCTCGATCGGGCCCCTGGCTACGACGTTCAGCGGCGCCTCATCGCGACGACGTTCACGCTCACGATCGCCGCGCAGACGAGCGCGATCCCGGCAAGCCCGGCGGCTGCGCTTGCGATCGCCAGCAACGGGATGGCCAGCCCGAGCGAACCGAGGATGAGCGGCGTGACCATGCGGTGCTCGCGCTGTCCTACGCCTCCCGACGACGCTCGAGCTGCTTCTCGACCCGTTCCAGGAACGAGTCGACCAGCGCGGGCTCGTACTCCCGTCCCAACTCCCGCGGGCTGCGAGAGCAGCCTGGAGCTCCTCGCGATCGCTCGCGGTCATAGGGCGAGTATGCGCCACCCGGGCCGACCCGAAAAGGACAGCTCGGACCTATTCGTACTGGAGCGCGCGCAGCACGTTCAGCCGGCTCGCCCGCCGCGCCGGCGCGACCGCGGCCAGCACGCCCGCGATCATCGCCACGATCGCGAACCCGATCAGGTTCTTCCACGGCGGCACGAACTCGACGTTGAACTGCGACAGCGCACGCGTCACGAGCACGGCGAGGAACACACCGAGCGGCAGTCCGAGCGCGGCACCGATCAGCGCGGTGATCACGCTCTCCTGCCGCACCATCCGCGACACCTGGTGCCTCGTCATCCCGACCGCGCGCAGCATCCCCAGCTCGCGCGTGCGCTCGAACACGCTCAGGACGAGCGTGTTGATCATCCCGACGAGGCTCACGATCACGGCGAGCGCGAGCAGCACGTACAGGAGGAGCAGGAAGTTGTCGAAGTCCTGGTCCTGGGCGTCGATCCACTCGTCGCGCGTCTGCACCTGCGCATCGGGGAAGTTCGTCAGGTCCCGCTCGAGCGCCGCCTGCGTCGCGTCGCTGGGCGTGCCCTTCACGTCGAGGAACGTGTACAGGTTCTGCGGCCGCTCGTAGAGCGTGTCGAAGAACGGCAGCGAGATGCTGACCTCCCCGAGCAGCGGGTAGAAGGGCGGCGCCTTGTACACGCCCTTTACCTCGAGCGGCACCGTGTCGCCCTTCGGCGTCAGGAGGCGAGAAGCGCGACCCGACGTCGAGGTTCTCCTTCTCGGCGAACGACTTGTCGACGATCGCCTGGTAGGGGCCGAGATCGTCGATGGACGCGCTCGAGCCCTGTTTCCACTCGAAGTTGTAGACCCGGGAGATCGTCTTCGGATCGAGGCCGGTGATCTGCTGCACCGAGCCCGATGCCTTGCCCACCCCGGAGCGCACGTTCGAGGCGACTGCGACCTCCGGCTCCTTCACGATCGCGTTGCCGGCGCTCGGCGAGATCGAGTCGAACCCGTTGGCCGAGACGAGCATGTACGTGGACTTCACCTGCCGCTCGATCGCCCGCCGGTTCGACTCCTTCATCCCGTTCGCGAGCACCGCGATGAAGGTCACGAGCGCAAGGCCGATCATCAGAGCGGCTGCGGTCGCGGCCGTTCGGCCCGGGTTGCGGCGCGTGTTCTCGCCCGAAAGTCGATCCGTCGCGGGGTCGAAGCGCACGTCGGGCCTGTCGCTGGCGAAGCCGCGTCCACGGAGCCGCCGGACGACACCCAGCACGACCCACACGACGAGCACGACCTCGAGCACCAGGATCGCGGCGATGAAGCCCCAGCCGATCGCGCTGCTCAGATAGCGCATCGCCCACGCGGCGGCGAGTAGCACGGCCGGCCCGATCACGAGGAGCACGACGAGCCCGCCGACGAGCAAGCCGATTCGCTGAAGCACCGAGATCCCGCGCGCGTAGAGGCCCCGCCGGAAGAGCCAGGCGCCGAGGCGCGTCGGATACACCAGCAGGCTGACGCCGAGCATCACCCACTTCGCGATCGGGCGGACGAGCCGGGAAAGCGTGGGCACGAGCCGCGGCGAGAGCAGCGCGACGCCGATGAAGAGGACGAGGCAGCCGAGGGCGAGCGACAGGAGCCGAATGGGGGTCGACAGCGTGTCGACGAACATGCCGTAGGCGAGCAGCGCGACGGCGAGCGCGACGAGCGCGACCGCGATGAACGGCAGGAACGGCGCCAGGCGCCCAGGCGGAAGGGTCGCGCCCTCCCGCACGGCCGCGATCGGAGGCACCTTCGTCGCCTTCACCGCCGGTGCGAGCCCTGCGACCAGGGTGATCACCACCCCGATCAGGAGCGAGATGATCACGGTCCGCGGCGCCACGATCAGCCCCGTCGTCGGCAGGTCGCTGTTGACGGCCTTGAAGAACGCGTTCAGCCCGACCGCGAGCCCGATCCCGGCGAAGAGCCCGATGATCGCCCCGACCAGCCCGATCACGAATGCTTCGATCGTGACCGAGGTCAGGATCTGCCGCCTCGAGGCCCCGATCGTCCTGAGGGTGGCGAACTCCCGGATCCGCTGCGAGACCGTGATCGAGAGCGTGTTGAAGATCACGAACGCGCCCACGAAGAGCGCGATCGTGGCGAACGAGAGCAGGAAGTACTTGATGATCTTGGTGAACGAGGCCGACTTCTTGGCCTCCTTCACCTGCTGCGCCTGAGTCCGGACCTCGACCTTGTTCAGCGGCACGACCTGCTTGATCTGCGCGACGAGCTGATCCTGCGACACGCCCGACTTGGCCGAGACCGAGATGGCGTCGAGCTTCCCCTTGCGGTCGAGGAGCTCCTGAGCCGTGGGCAGCGTGAACGTCGCGAACGTCGCGCTCCCGATCGAGCCGACGCTCCCGTACTGCGCGATGCCGACGAGCTTGAACGGACGAACGGGCTTGAGCGTCGCGACCCGGATCGTGTCACCGACCTTGTAGTTCTGATCGCCGGCCGTCCCGCTGTCGATGACGACATCGTCCGGCTTGCTCGGCCAGCGTCCCGCGGTCAGCTGGAGCGGATTGAACTGCGGCAGGGAGTAGTCGAGCCCGAAGCCGAACGTCGGGGCGCCGCCCGTCGTGATCGGCTTCCCCTTGCGGTCGATGATCTTGGTCGCGGACTCGTCGGCGACGGTTCCGCCGGCGGCCCGGACATCGGGAAGCTTCTTCACCGTCGGCAGCAGGCTCGCCGGGATCGACGGGGCCGTCACCTGGTCACCCTCGAACGTGAAATCGGGCGCCTTCCCGCTGATGTACGCATCCGTGTTCGCGTACGACTGCGTGAAGATGTCGTCGAAGGCGCGGTCGATCATGTCGGTGAGCACGAACGTGCCGCTCACCATGGCCACGCCGAGGACGATCGCGAGCGCCGTCAGGAAGGCGCGCAGCTTCCGCCCCGCGAGCCCGCGGAGCGCAACCCGGATCACTTCAGAGCGACTTCCTTGACCGTCTCGAGCAGCTGTTCCTCGTTGGTGCGGCCGATGTCGCGGACGATCACGCCGTCGGCGAGGAAGAGGACGCGGTCGGCGATCGTCGCCGCCTTCGCGTCATGGGTGACCATGACCATGGTCTGCTTGTAGTTCTCGACCGCCTCCTGGAGCAGCTTGAGGATCTCGTCGCTCGTCTTCGAGTCGAGGTTCCCGGTCGGCTCGTCCGCGAAGACGACCGTGGGCTTGGAGACGAGTGCGCGGGCGACCGCGACGCGCTGCTGCTGACCGCCCGAGAGCTCCGAAGGACGGTGCGAGCGCCGGTCCGCGAGGCCGACCCGGTTGAGCAACTCCTCGAACTCGGCCTTGTCCGGGCTCTTCCCGGCGATCGACAGCGGAAGCAGGATGTTCTCCTCCGCGGTCAGCATCGGGAGCAGGTTGAAGAACTGGAAGATGAACCCGATGTGCCTGCGGCGGAGCTTCGTGATCTCGGTGTCGCTGAGCGAGCCGAGCTTCGTGCCGGCCAGCGTGACGTAGCCGGAGGTCGGTATGTCGAGCGCGGCCAGGATGTGCATCAGCGTCGACTTGCCCGAGCCGGACGGGCCCATGATCGCCGTCAGCTGGCCCGGGGCAACGTCGAGCGAGACGCCTCTCAGCGCCTCCACGGCCGTGTCGCCCTCGCCGTAGCGGCGCGTCACCTCGTTCGCGGTGACGACGGCGCCTTCCGTCGGGGCGGCTGTCCGGGTCTGCTCTTCCCGCGTGACGTGGGTCTCCGTCACGCCTGTCGAAGCTAGTGGAAACTAGCTAGGGGCGCAAGCCCCAGCGGCGACGGCCGTCAGGCCGCGAGGGTCAGCTGGTCGCCGACCGAGAGGCCCCGGCGCGAGCTTTCCCCCGCCGGCAGCTCGAGAACCGCCTTGGCCCCGCGCTGCGAGGCGGCGCGCCACGGCTCGATCGCATCCTCGATCCCGACGACGACGAGGCCCTTGTCGAGGAAGACCGCGTCGATCGGAAAGCGCATGAAGAACGTGTGGATCGACGAGGCGGGCCGAAGCAGGAGACCTTCCCCCTGCTCCAGCCCGTCGCGTCCGAGGAGTCCCCTCATGCGGGCCACCGGCGAGTCGGCGAGCGTGCACCGCTCGCAGACAACCGTCCCGTCGACCCGCGTGAGAGTGAGCTCCTTCACTAGTACCCGACGTGGATGTGGTCGTAGTGGTTGGCGAGCGGGAACGACGGCCCGCCCATCCCGAGCAGCGAGATGACCTGCCTCGGCTGCAACTCGGCGGGGAGGAGCAGGATGTTCCGGACGCCCTTCTCGGTGATCGAGTCGTCCGGCTGCTGGTGGCCGAGGATCGAGACTCCGCCGAGCGTCGAGATATCGGCGGCCAGCCCGTAGATGTGCGCCGAGACGACGCCCGGGCGCGCGTACAGGCGGTGGCCGGAGATCAGGCACGAGACGGTCACCTGGCCGTGCGCCTCCGCGAGGTAGGCGAGCAGCGCGAGCACGCGGACGTTCACGCGATGGTGCTCGATGTCCGAGCGGCCGCCCGGATAGATCGAGATCCGCTTGTCGTTCAGAATCTGCTTCTCGAGGTGCGGCTGCGCCCAGTCGTACCCCTTGACGAGAGCCTGGAGGCCGATCGCCGCGTAGAGGTTGCGCAGGGCGATCGTGCGATCGGCGAACCCGGTCCTGCCCTCGATCGAGAGGACCGAGGCCCAGGCGTCCTTGTTCGCGTGGCGCCGGGCGAGCTGCTTCGTCAGGTCGGCGAGCCGCGTCCTGGAGGCGGGAACGGCGCCGCGCTCTCCGTCGGCACGCAGGACGGCGAGGGTCAGTGCCCAGTCGACGTGATTCCGGTGCGAGATCCGCTTCAGCTGCCGCGCGAAGCCCGGCTTCAGGCGGCGGGACGGCGGCGTGGGGTCGGGCAGGTCGCGGTAGAGCCAGACCGTTGCGGCCACGTTCGGCTCGTCGGCCTCCGGCTCGCGGTCGACCGGCTTGCGCAGTGGCTGCGGCTGGGTCTTGATCACGGGCGGGCCCTGCAGGTGCAGGACGCGCGCGGTCTGGACGGCGGTCTTGCCGCCGACGTTGGAGGCCTGGTTCGAACCGGGCCTCTTCGACGCAGACTTGGCGAAGCTCGCCCGGATCCGCGAGGCGCTGTCGACGGTTCCGCCCGACGGGTTGTCGGCAACCGGCTGGCTCACCGCCTTCGGAGCGTCTGGGCGATCGACCTCGGGGGCTTCCGGCGCCGCCGGCTCGGCAGCCGGCTCAGAGGCAGGAACGACCTCCGAAGATGGAGTGGGACTGGAGGCCGGAGCGGGAGCCGGAGCCGGAGCGGCGTCGGCGACCGTCGTGTCGGTGGTGGTCGTGTCCGCTGCGGACTCGGTCGAGGGGTCGATCAGAGAGACGACCGTGTTCCCGGCGCCGGCGGAGAATGCCGCGCCCGCGAAGAAGAGCGTCGCGAACCCGACGCTGAGTGCGATCCGCTTCGGGGCGACACGCGTGGTCTTCCTGCGGTCGCGGGCCGTCTTGAGCTGCTGCCTTCGCTCCCGTCGCACCACGGCGCTCAGAAGCGACAGCGCAGCCGCGAGGAAGAGCGTGTGGAAGAGGCTCTTCGAGTGTGTCCGTTGTGGCATTGCGTTGCTCCGTTCTCTTGAGCGCCGAGGCCGCTGGCATCGGCGCGGATCTCTTTTGTCTTTGACATCCGCTGCCGCAACGGAATCGAGACGGGTATCGGCGTCTCTGCACCGCGCGAGTCCCTAGATCGGGGGATCGCTCCCACTTATCCCCAATGCGGGGGATACGCGTTCGAGCGGAGCGGGGCGATGAAGGGGAGCGATTCAGCTAACCGAGGCGGCGCAGCCACGCCGCACGACTTCTGGAGGTTGCACGGCTTGGCTCCTCAAATCGCTTCGGATTTCCAAGGTTTTCCACTCGACTCTCGCTCATTTGCTTCGCGAAAGAGTCGCAGTGTGTCCGCGCGCCGAAAGGCTCGCTCGACTCGACGAAAGGAGGTGAATCAAGTGATGAGGCTTTTCGACGCATTCAAGCGCGAGGAGGGTCAGACGATGGCGGAGTACGGCGTCGTCCTCGCTGTGATCACGATCGCCGTTTTCGGCGCGCTCGCGCTGCTCTCGGGCAACATCGTCAACGCCGTGACTCGAGTCGCTGGGTACATCACCTAGGACCGAACGGCCTGGTTTGAAGGGTGGGCTCCTTCGCACGAACGAGCCCACCCAGCTTCTCCAATTTCAACGGCATTACCCAAGAAGAGACTTTTTGATGAAAAGAATTTCACTCAGAAATCAGGATGGACAGTCGATGGCGGAGTTCGCTCTCGTCCTCCCCATCCTGGCCTTCGTCCTGTTCGCGGTCATCCAGTTCGGAATCGCGTTCAACAACTACATCACCTTGACTGACGCGACCCGCGCCGGCGCCCGCAAAGCGGCAGCTTCGACGACCAGGCGCGACCCGAACCCGAAGAGCACCTGCGAGGCGGCCGTGCGCAGTTCGGCGAATGGCCTAAAGACCCCGCCCCTTACTGCCGATTGCCAATCCACCTGGCTGCCGGGGTCGGACGTCGTCGTCAAAGCGACCTACCCCTACTCGATCAGCCTGTTCGGCCTGTTCACGAAGTCCGGAAGCCTGACGAGCACTACCACGGAGCGAATCGAATGAAAATCAAGAATCAAAGAGGGCAGTCGATGGTGCTGTCCGTCGTCTTTCTGACGGTGCTGATGGGCATGGCGGCGCTGGTCATCGACGTCGGCTCCTGGTACAGGGCGCACCGAGCTGCCCAGTCGACGGCGGACGCGTCCGCGCTCGCCGGCGCCCAGGCGCTGCCGGACACCACCCAGGCTACGGCGCTCGCCAACCAGTACGTCAGCAAGAACGGCGGCTCGGGAGCGGGCGGAACCGCGATCACGTTCAGCCGGCAGGACTACGAGACCGACACGATCCAGGTGACGGTCACGAGGCCACATCCCGGTTTCTTCGCGAAGTTGTTCGGGCTCAGCACCGTCAGCGTCAAGGGCCGGGCCACCGCCCGCGCCTGGAACGTGAGCTCGGTCCGGGGCGTCGCGCCGATCACGGTCAACTACAAGCATCCACTCCTGAACTGCACCCGCGGCACCAAGCCGACGTGTAACCCGACATTCGGTGTTCCCACGACCCTGACGCTCGAAGACATCCACACGTCGGGCGGCAAGGACGCGGCCGGCTCCTTCGGGCTGATCAACCTCGATCAGAACGACCCGAACCCCGGCGCGAACACGCTCGCCGACTGGCTGCTCAACGGCTACCCGGGCTATCTGCCGATCGGCAAATACGAGTCGGCGACCGGAGCCAGCTTCGGCAACTCCCAGTTCACAAGCGCCCTCGATCAGCAGATCGGCAAAGAGCTGATGTTCCCGGTCTACCGGCTGCTCAAAGGCCCGGGCGGGAACGCGATGTACGACATCATCGGCTGGGTCGGCTACGTCATCACGTCGTACTCGATCACTGGTAGCGACGGCACCATCCGAGGCTCGTTCACCCGGTACGTGGTGGACGGCGTCCCGTCAGAGCACGGCGGGGGCGGCGGGGCTGAGGGACTGGGCGTCCACAAGATCGAGCTGACCAAATAACCAAACAAAGGAGAAAGAGACCCGCCGCCATGACATATCGACTTCGGAACATCGGGATCGCAATCGCACTTGCGGTCGTCGCCGCGCTCCTGACGACGTTCTACGTGACGAATTACAAGCGGAGCGTCCAGCACGGCGAAGGAAACGTGCCCGTCTACGTTGCCACTCATGACATCTCGCTCGGCACTTCGGGCGCAGACGTCGCGCAGGGGGGCGGGCTCCGGGTGGAGCAGGTTCCGCGTCGCAGCGTCGTGCCCGGTGCGATCTCGCAGCCGGATCAGATTGCGGACAAAGTCGCAGTCGAGGCGATCTACGCCGGTGAGCAGGTCTCCACTCAGCGCTTCCGCTCGGTCCAGGAGCAGGGCGTCCAGGCCCAGCTCAAGGGCAACCTGCGCGCCCTCCAGGTGCCCGGGAGCGCAACGCAGCTCCTGAACGGCACGCTGAAGGACGGCGACCACGTCGACATCGTCGGAAACTGGGAGTTCCCCGAGGGGAAGAACCACATCAGCCGCCAGCTGCTGCGCAACATCCTCGTCCTCCAGGCGCCTGAAACGAGCGCCGTCGAGAGCCATCTGAGCAGCAATCCCGACGAGGGGTTCAACGTGATGCTCGCGATGACCGACTCCCAGGCCACGAGGTTCTGGTGGCTCGTCAACAACGGCGAGTGGTCGCTCCAGCTCCGGCCGGTCACGGATCCGTCCGACAGCCCGGAGGAGATCAACAACGCCAAGACGAATGCGCTCGACGGCCTCAACGTACGCCAGCGCGCCCGCGCAAGGAGCGGACAATGACGGTCGAGACACAGACACGTGAAAAGACTCGCGTCTTTCTCACGGGCAACTGCGAAGGCCTTTCCGAGCTGAGTGACGCCCTCGGGCGTCACTCGGAGCTCGAGCTCGTCGGCAAGTCGGAGCACGTCCGCGAGGCTTCCGGCGCCCTGACGGGTGGCCACCTGCAGGCCGTCCTGCACGCCACGCGCAGCTCGGCTCTGCCCGTCGAGGAGATCGCGGCCATCCGCGAGCACACGCTGGCGCCGATCGTCCTCCTGGCATCGGGTGAGGCCTCGGCCCTGCTCGAGGAGGCGCTCGACGCGGACGTGGCCGACGTCCTCCTGCTCCCGCAGCTGACGGAGAACGTCGTCTTCGCGATTCGCAAGGCGAGCCATGCCGGCCGTCGCTCGAAGGACGGCCGCGCGCGCGGCAACGGCCGCGTGGTCACCGTCTTCTCGCCCAAGGGCGGGACCGGCAAGACCGTCATGGCGACGAACCTGTCCACCTGCTTCGCGAAGGACGGAGGCAAGAAGACGCTGCTCCTCGACCTCGACCTGCAGTTCGGGGACGCGGCGATCATGCTCGGGATCGAGCCTGAGAAGACGATCCAGGACCTCGTCACCGCTCCGGGCGAGCTCGACCCGGAGAAGCTCGCCGGGTACACCACCCGTCACTCCACGGGGCTCGACGTCCTGCCGGCGCCGATCAGGCCCGAGGACGCCGAGCTCGTCACCGAGGCCAAGCTGGCCCGGCTGATCGAGGTCGCGAAGGAGTCGTACGAGGCGATCGTCGTCGACACCTCGCCGTTCTTCCACGGCCCGATGCTGGCCACGCTCGACCAGACCGACCACCTGCTGCTCGTGTGCGGGCTCGAGGTGCCGACGATCAAGAACGTGCGCCTGAGCCTCCAGACCCTGCAGCTCCTCTCCTTCCCGACCGACCGCGTCCGGGTCGTCCTCAACCGGGCGAACTCGAACGTCGGCATGAAGAAGGGCGAGGTCGAGGCCGCTCTCGAGACCAAGATCCGCTTCGAGGTGCCGAGCGACCGTGTGGTCCCGCTCGCCGTCAACCGGTCCAACCCGGCCGTGCTCTCCGACCCGAAGTCGGACTTCAGCCGCGCGGTGCGCGAGATGTCGAAGACGCTCCTGCCGGCAACTGCCGCCGTCAACGGGAAGCGCCGCTTCCTGGGAAAGAGCGGTAGCTAGCAATGGGCCTCCACGACCGCATCAAGGGCGGCGTCGAAAACGGCGACGGCAGCAGCTATGACGACCAGTCGAACGCGCTCGGCTCGAGTCAGGCGATCGGCGAGGCGCCGGTCGAGACCGCTGCCGATCCGTACGCCGAGCTGAAGACTCGGATCCACCACGCGTGCATCGCCAAGCTCGGCCCGCACCTGTTCACGACCGAGACGAGCGAGAACCTCTCCGAGCGCGTGCTGCGCGAGGTGACGGAGCAGCTCGCGCTCGACCGCACCCCGCTCACACGCGAGGAGCGGCGGCGCATCGTCCGCGAGATCACCGACGACATCCTCGGCTACGGGCCGCTGGAGCCGCTGCTCCGAGACGACTCCGTGACCGAGGTCATGGTCAACAACTTCGACCGGATCTTCATCGAGCGGGAAGGCAAGATCGAGCGAAGCCAGACGACGTTCGCCGACAACGCCCATCTCCTGCGGATCATCGACAAGATCGTGTCCCAGGTCGGCAGGCGAATCGACGAGTCCTCGCCCATGGTCGATGCACGTCTTCCCGACGGCAGCCGTGTGAACGCCATCATCCCGCCGCTCTCGCTGCGCGGGCCGACGCTCACCATTCGAAAGTTCTCCCGCGACCCGTACACGATGGACGACCTGATCGCATTCGGATCGCTGACGCCGAAGGCCGCTCAGTTCCTCGCCGCGTGCTGCCGCGGGAAGCTGAACGTGCTCATCTCCGGCGGTACCGGCACCGGTAAGACGACCACGCTGAACGCGATCTCGGCCTTCGTGCCGGGCGACGAGCGCATCGTCACGATCGAGGACGCCGCCGAGCTCCAGCTCCAGCAGGAGCACGTGATCACGCTCGAGGCCCGCCCTCCGAACATCGAGGGCCAGGGCGAGATCCGGATTCGCGAGCTCGTGCGGAACTCTCTCCGCATGCGCCCCGACCGGATCATCGTCGGCGAGGTCCGCGGTGCCGAGACCCTGGACATGCTCCAGGCGATGAACACGGGCCATGAGGGCTCGCTGACCACGATCCATGCGAACTCTCCTCGCGACGCGCTGTCGAGGCTCGAGACGCTCGTCCTCACCGCGGGCGTGGAGCTTCCGCTGCGGGCGATCCGAGAGCAGATCTCGAGCGCGTTCGACGTGCTCGTGCAGATCACGCGCCTCGTCGACGGCTCCCGCAAGATCTCCCACATCACCGAGGTGCTCCGCATGGAGTCCGAGGTGATCACGCTCCAGGACATCTTCGCCGCGAAGCCGCCGGACCAGGAAACTGCCGCGGCCGGGCCAACGAGGCTCATCTCCCCGCTCCTGTGCACCGGCCTCAAGCCGCACTTCCTCGACAAGATGGCGGTGCACGGAGTCGCTCTGTCGCCGAACTTCTTCGACGAGGAGCAGTCCAGCTACCGGTCGAACCTGGCCGTTGCGAACTTCGGCGGGTTCTCATGATCACGAAGCGTCTAGTCGCGATCGCCCTCGCGGGGGCGGTATGCCTTTCCGTGCCCGCCGCCTACGCCGGCGTCGCGGTCAAAGGCGTCGACACGAGCTCGTTCCCCGTGCTTCGCGTCCGCGTGCTCACCTCGGACCCGAGCACGCGGCCGCCCGGGCTCCGTGAGAACGGCCGGCACGTCCGGATCGAGCGGTCGGAGAACCTGGGCGCCGAGAAGTCCGTCGTGCTCGCGATCGACCGTTCGCAGTCGATGCGCGGCGCTCCGCTCGCAAACGCGATCGCAGCAGCACGGAGCTTCCTTGCGTCGAAGCCGGCAGCGGACAGGCTCGCCGTGGCGACGTTCGCCACGAAGCCGCAGATCCTGACCGACTTCTCGACGGAGCGGAGCGATCTGGACGGCGCTCTCAGCGGGATCCAGGTCGACCCGGCCCAGGGCACGACGCTCTACGACGCGATCGTCCGTGCGTCGAACACGCTCGCGCCCGAGGCGCTCCAGGCCCGGGTGATCATCGCCGTGACCGACGGGAACGAAACGCGCAGCTCGGCCTCTCTGAACGAGGCGATCGCGGCTGCACGCAAGGCCAGGACGGCCATCTACGTCGTCGCCATCGAGAGCGCGAAGTTCAATCCCACTCCGCTCCGCAAGCTCGCCGAGCAGACGGGCGGCGCATACCACGGCACGTCGTCGAGCGAGGCCCTGACCTCCGAGTACGCCAAGATCGCAGCCGAGCTCCGCCGCACGTGGCTGCTCGACTACGCGACCACCGTACGGCCCGGGGACACCGCCATCACTCGAGGCGACCTGGGATGACCAGAAGTCGGTCCCCTACACGCTCGCGTTGCCCGCGAGCCTCGGCCCGGGCGCCGACGACAAGAAGCCCTCGCACCTGCTGCCCGACTTCATCTACGGGACCGTCGTCGGAACGCAGGCGATGGCCCTCGTCTCCTTCTTCATCGTCCTGCTGGCCGCGTCCCTCGCACTGACCACGGTCAAGGGGGCGCGGCTCAAGAAGAAGCTCGCTCCGCACCTCGCGAAGGACCCCGTGACGCAGAAGCGGAAGCGGGAGAAGGAACGGCTCGCGGCCGCGGCCGGACTGTTCAACGCGACCGAGAGCGCGCTCGAAGGCTGGAAGCTGTGGAAACGGCTCGATCGCCTCGTCGAGCGAAGCGACCTGCCGGTCCGAACCGTCGAGGTCTTCTACTTGATGTGCGGAGGCGCGCTCCTCGGCGCTTTCATCGCGTCCTTCACGAGCCCGTCGATGTTGATCACGCTCGCCGCCTTCGGTGCGGGCGCCTTCGCGCCGGTCGCCTTCGTCTGGTTCAAGGCGAGCCGTCGGCTGAGCGCCTTCGAGAACCAGCTGCCGGACGTCCTGATCACCCTCGCCGCCGCGCTCAAGGCCGGGCACAGCTTCAAGGCCGGCCTGCAGACGATCGTCGACGAGGGCAACCCGCCGGCGAGCAAGGAGTTCCACCGGGTGCTCGCCGAGGCACGTCTCGGACGACCCCTCGAGCAGGCACTCGCCGACATGTCAGAGCGGCTCGGCTCGAAGAACTTCGACTTCGTGATCACCGCCGTCAAGATCCAGCAGCAGGTCGGCGGCAGCCTCGCGGGGCTCGTCGACATGGTCGCCGACACGGTCCGCCAGCGCCAGCAGTTCGCGCGCAAGGTCAAGGGCCTGACGGCGATGGGCCGCGCGGGCGCCTACACGCTCGTTGCCCTTCCGTTCTTCATCGCGATCGTGATCACGATCATCAACCCGACCTACATGTATCCGCTCTACCACACCCCGACGGGCCACATGCTCATCTACATCGGCCTCGGGGCGATGGCGTTCGGCTCCCTGTGCCTCAAGAAGATCGTCTCGTTTAAGGGGTAATCCGATGACTCTCCTACTCATACTCGCTGTCTTCTGCCTCGCCGGCGCCGCGTTCCTGATCGGCGAGATCGTCACCGCGCCCTCCCGTCAGCGGCACGTGTCGGTGCGGCGCGCCGCCACCTGGGGCCGAATGGAGCTCCCGTCGGGCACGCCTCAGGAGGGCTTGCACGAACGCCTCATCGCCCCCATCGGCGAAGTGCTCGCGAGGTGGGCCCTCAAGCTCAACCCGCGTTCGACCACCGACAACGTCGCCCGCCGGCTGATGGCCGCAGGACTGGGCATGAAGCTGTCGCCGACCGGCTTCCTCGCGCTGAAGGCCCTGCTGGCGCTCGATCGGTGTCTTCGTCGGCTCGATGCTCGGCTCGGGCCGCGGGTTCGTCGGGCTCGTGCTCGGCGCAGCCATGGCAGGCACCATCGGTTTCCTCGGCCCCGACTACGTGCTGACGCTCAAGGCTCGCGGCCGCAAGGAGAAGATCCGTGCCGACCTCCCCGACGCGCTCGACCTGCTCGCGGTCAGCGTCGAGGCGGGCCTCGGCTTCGACGCGTCGCTGGCCAAGCTCAACGAGAACATGGAAGGCCCACTGGCCGAGGAATTCGGCCTGACGCTGTCCGAGATGCGAATCGGCGAGAGTCGCTCGGAGGCGCTGAAGCGCATGTCCGACCGGGTCGACGCGCCGGAGCTCTCTGCGTTCACGCGCGCCATCATCCAGGCCGACCAGCTCGGCACGACGCTGGGACGGATCCTCCGCGTTCAGGCCACCGACGCGCGCCTGCGCCGTCAGGCCGCCGCCGAGGAGCGGGCGATGAAGGCGCCGATCAAGATGCTGTTCCCGACGGTGCTCTTCATCTTCCCGGCCATGTTCCTCGTCATCCTCGGGCCGGCGATCCTCAACGTCCAGCAACTCTTCGGCTAGGAGCCCACGTCCATGAGCTTTGGCAAGAAGAACGACGAGGCGCCGGAGCGGCGCCGAGCGGGAAACCACCGAGCGCGGCTTCGGCACGGGCCTCCGCGCGCAGCTGCAGAAGCGTCAGAACCCGCAGCCCGAGGAGCAGGCGCCCGAGCCCGCCGCGAAGCAGTCGTCCGATCCTCCGCGCTACGTCGACTACGAGTTCAGCTCACCGGCAGCGTCCGAGGCGAGCCCCGCGGTAGACGGCGAGCTCGAGGAGCTTCGCGCCCAGCTGGAGGAGGCTCAAAAGCGGGAGCGCGAGCTGCGAGTCGCCTTTGCCGAGCAGGTCGAAGCGTACGAACGGAAGCTCAGCGAGGAGCACGAAGTCGCGCACGAGCAGACGAAGCTCGAGGAGCGCAGCGCGAGGCTCTCCGGGACGGAAAGCGCGATCCGGCAGCGCGAGGAGCGCCTGGCCGCCGAGCGGCAGGAGCTGAATGCCGAGCGGACAAGGCTTTCGGCGCTTCAGGACGAGGTCGCAACAGCTCAGTCCGAAGTCGCAACAGCTCAGTCTGCTGCCGCCGAGCTCGAGGAGGAGCTCCAGGCACGCGACGCCGAGCTGACGGAGGCCGAGCGACTCGCGGGCCGAAGCTCCTCGGAGCTCGCCCAGCGCAACTCCGGGCTCTCGGCGCGGGAGGAGAAGGTCAAGAAGAGCGAGCACGACCTCGCTCAGCGCGAGGGGACCTGGAAGCGGCGCGAGCGCGATCTGAAGAGCCGAGAGAAGGATCTCACCGGCCGCGAATCACGACTCGCGGAGGGCGAGCAGCGCCTGGCCAAGGAAAGCGCGAGGATCGCCGCCGAGGACGCCGCCCTCAGGCGACGCGAGGCCGAGGTGCGTGACAGGCACGAGAGAATTCGCTCGGAGAACGACCAGCTCGAGCAGCAGCTCGCATCGTCCGGCGCCGAGGTTCAGGAGCTGGGCGCCCGCCTCGCCGAGGTCGAGGGCCGCGAGCAAGCGCTGATCGCCCGAGAGGCCGACCTGAAGCTGCGCGAGTCGGAGCTCGAGACGAGCGGCGAGCTGCGCACCCGCCTCGCCGAGATCGAGAGCCGCGAGCAAGCGCTGGACGCCGAGGAGGCCAACCTCAAGCGGCGCGAGACGGAGCTCGAGAAGACCCAGAGCCACGAGCTCGGCCGGTTGAGAGAGCAGCTCGAGGCACGCGAACAGGAGCTCGTCTCCCGCGAGGCGTTGAGACAGAAGCTCGAAGCCCGCGAGCGGGAGCTCAACGAGCGCGAGGCAGCGTTCGCCGAGGAGGCCGAACTGTCCCAGACAGCCGCTGGCCCGCATC
Organism: uncultured Actinomycetes bacterium; assembly: GCA_963790695.1. GTDB lineage: Bacteria > Actinomycetota > Thermoleophilia > Gaiellales > Gaiellaceae > VAXT01. The sequence goes on from CAWBPX010000002.1 coordinate 595,821, forward strand.
GACAAGCGCGAGAAGCGCATCTCGGAGAACGAGTCGACCTTGCGCGACCGCACCCGGGAGATGGACGAGCGCGAAGAGGAGCTCGACCAGCGCGAGGCGCGGTACGACACCGACTACGAGATCCGCCTCGACAAGCTCGAGGCCCGCGAACAGGCGCTCGCCAAGCTCGAGGAAAAGCTGGGCGCGAAGGAGAAGCAGCTGGCCACGTACGTCGCGCAGGCGCAGGGCGCGCTGCAGCGTCGCGAGTCCGACTGGTGGAACAAGCAGCTCGGGCGCGACGACGAAGTCGAAGCGGACGCCGAAGTCGCCTGATCGTCCTACCTAGCAGCCATGTCCGGCGTCTGACACCGGACATGGCTCGCTTTGCATTGGCCCGAGCGTCGGGTACGATCCCGCGACCATGTGGCAGGCCTACGTGAGGTTCACATCCGGCTCGACGACCCGCGCCGACGTCGCGGATAGCGAAGACGACGCCCGCAAGGCGCTCGAGGACGCCATGAGCCAGCTCAAGTCGAACGGCATCGGCATGGTCGGCCCGAGCCTCGTCGTCACGAAGGACGACCTCGAGTTCATCAAGCTCGAGCAGAAGCAGCAAGAGCGCTAACCCGGCTCGCCAGGCCGACTCCTCGTCCGAGTGATTGGGCCGCGCGGCCTCTGGACGGCGGCGCCGCCAGCAGCTATGCCTTAGTGAGGATCTCGAGCGGGAGGCGTTCGTGCGGCGGGTGATGTTGGGGGTGTTGTGTGGGCTGGTCGCCGGTGTCGGCGCGACCGCGAGCGGGGCCGGTCCGCTCCGGGTGACGAAGGAGCATCCGCGCGCGGTGGCCGTGCCGGTCAAGATCGCGAAGCTCGACCTGCGATCGCCCCGATCGGCGCGGTTCGTGTCCGTGGAGCTTCTCACCGCGCGTCCGAACGCCGCCCGCAGGCTCGTGGACGGCGAGCGGGGGCCGGATTCGCGTCGCATACCGCGGAGTGATCGAGGCCACAGTGCCGGTGTCCGCCCTCGGGCGTCTTGCGCGCAGCGCCTCGATCCGCGTCGTGCGCCAACCGGAGCGGCCGGTCGCCGACGCCGTCCACGGAGAAGGCGTGTGGGCCACGGCGGCGGCGCCCTGGCACCGAGCGGGAGTCCACGGCGAGGGCGTAAGGGTGGCGATCGTCGACCTCGGCTTCGCGAACTCCGCCGCAGCCAGGCGACGGGGCGATCTGCCGACCCGCCTCACCAGGGTCGACTTCTGCGGCTCGGGCGGATTCGAGACCACCAGCCACGGGACGGCAGTCGCGGAGATCGTCTCCGAGCTCGCACCTGCAGCCGACCTCTACCTCGTCTGCGTCCGCGACGCCGCCGGCCTCGGCCAGGCCGTGAACTACGCGCGTGCGCACGGGATCACGATCATCAGTCACTCCGCCAGCTGGTTCAACAGCGCGCGCGGGGACGGAAACGGCCCGGCCTGGAGCCCCGAGGGCATCGTCGCCGCGGCCCACGCGGCCGGAATCCTCTGGGTCAACGCGGCCGGCAACAGAGCCCAGCAGCACTGGAGCGGATCCTTCGTCGACGCCGACGCGAACGGCTGGAACGAGTTCGCGCCCGGCGACGAGGGCAACACGGTCGTCATCCCGGGGAACGCCTATGCGTGCGCGGCCCTGAAGTGGGACGACTGGCCGGCGAGCGCCGAGGACTACGACCTCTACTTCATCGCTCCGAACGGCTCCGTGGCCAGCTCCTCGACGAACCCCCAGACCGGCGCCGAGCCGCCGACCGAGCTCGCCTGCCAGGTGAACAGCTCGAGCTCACCGAAGGCGTACGGCATCGCGGTCCGCGCGCACGCCGTCACAGGGCGGCCGGTCCGCTTCGATCTCTTCGTCTATCCAGGCCCGGATCTCGAGTACCAGGTCGCCTCGGGAAGCGTCACCGAGCCGGGGACTTCACCGGCCGCGCTCACCGTCGGCGCGATCTGCTGGCGCGACAACGGGCTCGAGTCGTACAGCTCGCAGGGGCCGACGATCGACAACCGGATGAAGCCGGATCTCGTCGGCCCGGATTCCGTGTCGTCGGGCATCTACGGCTACTTCACCGCCTGCGGCAGGAGCGGGTTCGCGGGCACGTCGGCGGCGACGCCGCACGTGGCAGCGGCCGCGGCGCTCGTCAAGCAGGCGAACCCGTCCTTCGGCCCGGACGAGATCGCGACCTACCTCGAGGAGCGCGCCCTCGACCTCGGGCCGACGGGCCGAGACACGATGTTCGGAAGCGGCGCGCTCGCGATGGGCGCCGCGCCTCGCATCGCCCTCGGCTCGTGCGTCGTGCCGTCGGTCGTCGGCAAGCGGCTGACCAAGGCGAAGACGGCCGCGCGCAAGGCCGGCTGCGCGGTGGGGAACGTCCGGCACGTGCATCGCCGCAAGAAGGCCGGCCGCGTGGTCTCGCAGAGCCCCAAGCGGGGAACACGCCTCGCGGCCCACGGCCGCGTCAACCTCGTCGTCGCCGGCTAGAGCCCGCGCTCTTTCGCCCAGAGGGCGGCCTGGGTGCGATCGGTCACCCCGATCTGGTGGTAGACCCGCGTCAGGTGCGCCTTGACGGTCTTCTCGCTGATCTCGAGCCGCCTCGCGATCACCTTGTTCGGCAGGCCCTCGGCCACGCAGCGCAGGACCTCGAGCTCCCGCTCGCTGAGCTGAAGCTCCGGACGCTGTTCGCGTGCCGCCAGTAGCGTCCGCGCAGCCTTCGGCGCGATCGGAGACTCGCCGCGCGCCGCAGCCCGGATCCCGCGGATCACCTCGTCGGGCTCGGCGTCCTTCAGGAGGTAGCCGATCGCGCCCGCGTCGAGCGCGGCCTCGATCTTCGCCCGGTCCGAGATCGACGTCAGGACGACCACCTGAACCTCGTCGTCCTGCTCGAGGATCCGCCTCGTCGCCTCGATTCCGTCCATGTTCGGCATCGACACGTCCATGAGCACGACGTCCGGCCGGTGCTCGGCCGCGAGCCCGACGGCCTGCTCCCCGTCGGCCGCGCCGGCGACGACCTCGATGTCCGTCGTCGTCCCGAGCAGCCGCTCGAGCCCCGACCGCACGATCGCGTGGTCCTCGGCGAGCAGGACGCGGATCATGCCTCTACCTCCACGCGAAGCGTCGTCCCCTGCATCGGCGCCGATTCGAGGGTGAGGTCTCCGCCGGCCTCACGCGCCAGGTCGCGCAGGATCCGCAGGCCGAAGTGACCCTCCGGCCGCGTCGAGGGATCGAACCCACGACCGTCGTCGCGGACGACCAGCGCGGCGTGTCCATTCGTCCGCTCGACCTCGACGTCCACGTGCTTCGCCCCGGCATGCTTCATCACGTTTCGAAGCGCTTCCTGCGTGGCGCGGAAGAAGAGCGCCTCGATCTCGGGTGAGAGCTCGCCGGCTCCGTCCATCTCGAGGTGCGTCTCCAGTCCTCGTTTCGTGCACGGGGTGAGCAGGTCTCGGAGCGCGTGCTCGAGGCCCTGGCGGTGAAGCTCGGGCGGATAGATCTCGACGAGCAGGCTCCGCAGCTCCCGGATTCCCTGCCGTGTGCCTGCCGCGGCTTCTTCCAGCGCGGGCGCGAGATCGGGCGGAGCGATGCTCGACGCGGCTGCCAGGGAATAGGACACGCCCGCGAGATCCTGCACGACCCCATCGTGCAGGTCTCCTGCGATCCGGCGCCGCTCGCGGTCCGAGGCATCCACCGCGCGCTGGAGCAGCTCCATCCGCTCGCGCTGCGCACGCTGAACCCGGTGGGCGAGCTGCCAGGCCAGCGGTAGCTGGATCAGGGCCAGCAGGATCAGCGCGACGAGGCCGATGTAACCGAGCTGGTGGAAGATCCGATTTCCGCGCGCGGCGATGAAGCTCGACCGGTAGTACTCCTCGTAGCGCACATGCTTTCCGGACGGGGTCGTCAGCCCCGCGTACACCTCGAGCAGCTTCCCGAAGTCGCGCTCGAACCGATTCTCCGGCTTCGAGAGGTCGCTGACCTCCGCCTCGATGTTCGAGCTCATGAACTCGTCTTGCTCGTCCCGCGGGATCGGGTAGCGCGCGCCGATCAGCCGCGGCTCGTCCGAGTAGACGATCTCGCCGGCGCGGTTCCAGATCTTCACGCGAACGACCGAGGAGTCCCGCAGGATCCTCGTCCGGACGAGCCCGTCGAGATCGGCCAGCGCCTTGCGGTCGCTCTCGAGCACACGGTCGATCAGCTTCGGGTCGATCGCCCAGAAGGCCGAGGCGCGGGTCTGGTCCTTCGCGTCATGGATCGCCTCGTTCTCGCCGATTCGGCGGAACGCGTAGACGCCGAGCGCGGTGATCACGACGATCGCGATCAGGGCGCTCGCGAAGTAACGGGCGACCGACTGCCAAACGAGATTCCTTTCGGGCATACGAGGTTAGTGCCGCGCGCGACTAGCATCCGAAACCATGGACGCATGGTTGAGCCAGGCACGGGACGCGATAGCGCGGGTCCGCGGGCCTGAGCCCCGACGAGCTCGAGATCGGCGACGCCGACGCGGCGACGCTGCTCGACCTGGCCCGCATCGCGGCCCATGAGAGCGGTGAGCGGACGAACGCGCCGCTCCTCTGCTATCTCGTCGGACGCGCCGAAGGAGCTGCGAGCCTGGACGAGCTGGCCGAGGCCGTTCGCGGCCAGAGCTGACGTGGCCGCGCCGCCGTACTCGACGGCGTCCGCCGAGGTGACGCGGCTTCCGGGCGGCACCCGCGAGCGCGACGCGGTTGCGGTCGAGGAGCCGCTCGAGATCAGGATCGGCGGCGAGCCGATCGCGGTCACGATGCGAACGCCTGGCCACGACGAGGAGCTGGCGCTCGGCTTCTGCCTCTCGGGAGGGCTGCGCCCGCGATCGGCGGAGCTACCGAAGACCTGGCCGCGAACACGATCGACGTCGCCGCCGAGGCCTTCGACGCGGATCGCCTCCGGCGAGCTTCTACACGAGCTCCTCGTGCGGCGTCTGCGGCAAGGGCGCACTCGAAGCGGTCCGGGTCGAGGCGCCGCCGGTCGAGAGCGACCTGCGAGTCGAGGCGGACGTCGTCGCCGTCCTCCCCGACCGGCTGCGCGACGAGCAGGCGGCCTTCGGTGCGACCGGCGGCCTGCACGCGACCGGGCTGTTCGATCCCGACGGGCACCTGCTCTGTGTCCGCGAGGACGTCGGTCGCCACAACGCGATGGACAAGGTGCTGGGCTGGGCCTTCCGCGAAGGCAGGCTGCCGCTGCGGGCACTCGATCCTGTGCGTCAGTGGGCGACTCTCCTTCGAGCTCGTCCAGAAAGCCGCCGTCGCGGGCTGTCCGCTGCTCGTAGCAGTCGGCGCGCCGTCGAGCCTCGCGGTCGACCTCGCCGCCGAGCAGCGGATCACGCTTTGCGGCTTCGTCCGCGAGGGCCGGATGAACGTCTACTCAGAGCCGCAACGCCTCCTCTAGAAAAGGTCGAGCCGTCGAGGATCGTCAGGTCGGCCATGCGCGCTTCGCGGCGTAGACGGCGCCTCCGGCGAGGAGCGCGCCTAGGAGCAGCTTGCCACCACTCCCGCCGTCACGCGGCTGTTCGGGAATCTCACGGCCTTGTGCGAGCGAGAGCACCTGCGCGAGGTGCAGCGGCTTCCGCCGGGCCCCGTGCTCGATCTGCGTGCGGCAGGAAAAGCCGTCCGCTACGAGCAGCGTGTCCGTGGAGGCGGCGCGCGCAGCCGGAAGAAGCACCCGTTCGCCGGCCGCCATCGACACGTCGTAGTGGCCCGCCTCGTAGCCCCACGAGCCGGCCAGTCCGCAGCAGCCCGAGTCCGGGGCCTCGATCTCCGCGCCCATCTTCTCGAGCAGCGTCTGCTCGGAGCCGATCCCGCCGGTCGCCTTGTGGTGGCAGTGGCCGTGGAGGAGCACCTTGCGCGGGAGCGTGGGCGGCTCGTAGCCCTCGCGCTCGAGAAACTCGCCGAAGTGGAAGACCTGCTTGGCGAGGCGCTTTCCATCCTCGTCGTCCGGGAGCATCTTCCCGAGCTCGTCCTTGAAGACGGCCGTGCAGCTCGGCTCGATTCCGATGATCGGCGTGCCGGCGCGGATCTCCTCGCGGAAGCGGTCGATCGTCCCTTCGAGGTAGCGGCGCGCCAGGTCCAGGAAGCCGTAGTCGTAGAGCGGCCGGCCGCAGCAGACGTGTCCCTCGGGGACGACGACGCGGTAGCCGGCGGCCTCGAGCGACTCGACGGCCGCGACGCCGACCTCGGTGTGGAGGTGGTTGTTGAACGTGTCCGGCCAGAGGAGCACGGTCTTGCCGCTTGGATTGCGCGGGCCGCCGCGCGACGCGAACCAGTCCTGCAGCGTCTGCGGCGCGAACCTGGGGAACTCCCGGTCGGGCGCCATTCCGGCGGCCGCCTTCGCGAACGCGCGCGAGGCCCGGAGTCTGCGTGACGGCGTTCACGAGCGCCGGGCGCGAGCGAGGCGACACGGGCCGCCTGGTCGATCAGCCCGAACGCATAGGCGTGGCGCGGGCGCAGGCGCTTCTCGTAGCGGTGAGCGAGGAACTCGGACTTCAGCGTCGGCATGTCGACGTGCACCGGGCAGTCGTTCGTGCAGCCCTTGCACGACAGGCAGAGGTCGAGCGCCTCGAAGACCTCGTCGTCCTGCCACATGCCGTCGACCGGCGCTCCCTCGAGCATCTCGAACAGGAGGTGGGCACGACCGCGCGTCGTGTGCTTCTCCTCGCGCGTGACCATGTAGCTCGGGCACATGACCCCTCCCTCGGTGCGGCGGCACTTGCCGATCCCGACGCAGCGGACCGTGGCGTGCGCGAAGGAGCCGTTGTCGTCCGGATAGGCGAAGTGCGGGTCGACCGCGATCGGCGCGTAGCCGGTGCCCAGTCGCAGGTTGTCGGTGATCTGGTAGGGGTCGACGACCTTGCCGGGGTTCATCTTCCAGTCGGGGTCCCAGATCGACTTGAACTCGCGGAACGCCTCGACGAGCTCGTCGCCGAACATCTTCGGGAGCAGCTCCGCGCGCGACTGGCCGTCGCCGTGCTCGCCGGACAGCGAGCCGCCCATCGAGAGGACGAGGTCGGACGCGTCGTCGAGGAAGCGCCGGAACTTCTCGATGCCCGGCTTCGTCTTCAGGTCGAAGTTCCAGCGCGCGTGGATGCAGCCCTGGCCGTAGTGGCCGTAGAGGGCGCTCTCGTAGCCGTAGCTCGCCGGCCAGCTTCCGAAGCTCGCGGATGTACTCGCCGACCCGCTCCGGCGGGACGGCCGAGTCCTCCCAGCCCTCGTACGTGTCCGCCTTGCCCGGGATGAACGCGGTCGCGCCGAGGCCGGCCTCACGGACGGCCCAGACGTGTCCTCGGCCTCCTTGTCGTCGTAGAGCGTCCAGCCGAGGAAGTGCTTGCCCTCCTGCGCGGACCTCCGTCGACGAGCGCGTTCGCCTTCGCGTCGGCCTCCTCTTTCGTCTCGCCGCCGAACTCGACGAGCAGGAAGCCGTGCCGCTCGGGCAGCAGCGACGATGTCCTCGTCGTGCAGGTGCACGAGGCGTCATGTCCTCGATCAGGACGTCGTCCACGCCCTCGAGCCCGAGCGGCTCGTGTGCTCGAGCACCATCGGGACGTGGTCGCCTGCGAGGCCGGCGTCGTCGAAGCCGAGGACGAGCAGGCTGCGCGCGGGCGGGCTGTCGATCAGGCGGACGGTCGCCTCGAGGATCGGTGACGCAGGTGCCCTCGGTGCCGGTCAGCGCGGCGGCGACGTCGAAGCCGTGCTCGGGCAGGAGGCGGTCGAGGTTGTAGCCGGAGACGCGGCGCGGGAGTTGCGGGTAGCGCTCGCGGACGAGGTCGCCGACCCGGTCGCGGAGGTCGCGGAGCTTGCGTAGATCTCGCCCTGGGGGCCGCCGGCCGAGATCATGCGGGCCAGCTCGGGCTCGGGCGTCTCCCGCACCTGAAGCGGTCGCCTCGGTACGTGACGCACGTCGAGCTCGTCGACTTGGTCGGCCGTGCAGCGGCCCCGGCCCGTAGAACTGGGACATCACCGAGTGGACGCCGCAGGAGTTGTTGCCGATCATCCCGCCGAGCGTGCAGTGGTCGTGCGTCGAGGGGTCCGGGCCCGTAGGTGAGCCCGTAGCGCGCCTCGGCCTCGTTCCGCAGGTGGTCGAGGATGAGCCCGGGCTGCACCCGCGCGAGCTTGCGCTGCGGGTCGATCTCGAGCGATGCGGTTCAGGTACTTCGAGAAGTCGATGACGACGGCGACGTTGGCGATCTGGCCGGCGAGGCTCGTGCCGCCGCCGCGCGAGAGGATCGGCGCGTCGTGCTCGCGGCAGGCGTCGATCGTCGCGAGCGACGTCGTCGACCGACTTCGGGATCACGACGCCGATCGGGATCATCCGATAGTTCGAGCCGCCGGTCGCGTACAGCGCACGGTCGCCCGCGCGGAAACGGACTTCGCCTTCCAGGTCGCCTTCGAGGCGCTTTCGCAGGGCGGTGCGGTCGAGGTCGATCGAGCCGACGGGCGGCGTGCGGAAGCGCGGGTCCGGCTTCGCGGCGACTCTCATGCTGCGTACCGCTCCAGCGTCCGCGCGCTTGAGCTCGAGCCCGTGGCCGGGGCGCGAGCGGTCGGGCTCGAGCTCGCCGCTCCGGGGCTCGAGCACGCCGTCGAAGAGCATCCGCTCGACCCGGACGTGGTCGTGGAACCACTCCAGGTGCCGGAAGTTCGGGACCGCCGCGCAGACATGTGCCGAGGCCTGCGGCGCGCAGTGGGCGGAGAGGTCGAGCCCGTGCTCCGCGGCGAGCGCCGCGACCTGGAGGAAGCCCGTGATGCCGCCGCAGCGCGTGACGTCGGCCTGCAGGCAGTCGACGGCGCGGGCCGCGGCCAGATTGCGGGCGTCCGCGAGCACGTAGATGTATTCGCCGGCCGCGATGTCGTACGGAGCGCGCTCGCGGACGGAGCGAAGGCCCTCGAAATCGGCGGACGAGACCGGCTCCTCGAACCAGCGCACGTCCCAGGCGGCGAGCCGGTCGGCCCAGTCGAGCGCCTGCTCCGAGGTCGTAGCGCGCCGTTCGCGTCGACGAAGAGCTCGGCGTCGCCGATCGCCTCTCTCGCCGCGTCGACGCCGCGCCGGGTCGCGCTCGGGCTCGCGGCCGATCTTCATCTTCACGCGCGCGGAAGCCCTGGTCGACCCAGCCGCCGAGCTGCTCGGCGAGCCGATCGTCCGAGTACGAGCTGAACCCGCCGCTGCCGTACAGCGGCACCGAGTCGCGCCGGGCGCCGAGCAGCTCGACGAGCGGCACGCCTCGAGCCGTCGCCTTCAGATCCCAGAGCGCGACGTCCACCGCGGACATGGCCATGGCGCCGATGCCCGGGCCGCCCCGCGTTGCGCAGCTGCCGCCCCGCCTCCGCGGCAAAGGCCTCGCCGGGTCGAGTGCGTCCTGTCAGCGACGCGGCGCGAGCTTCTCGTCGACCAGAGCGGCCGACGGCCGTCGGGCCGTAGGTGTAGCCGAGGCCCGTCTCGCCGCCCGCGGCGACCTCCACGACGACGAGCGTCGTCGAGTCCCACTCGAGCGTCCCGTCGGACTCCGGCTCGTCGGTCGGGATCGTGTAGGCCGAGACCGAGACGCGCTCGACCGGAGCCTCGACGCGTGTCGCCATCAGCGGCCCGGCAGGAGCTCTTCGACCTTGGCGCGGAGCGACTTCTCCATCGACTCCGATCGCCTCGGGGTCGCCCTTGACCATCGCCTCGGTCGATCTTCTTCATCTGCTCCCGGTGATGTGCGGCGGCAGCGGCGGGATCTCGCGGGTCGACGACCGCCTCGAGCACGGCCGGGCTTGTCCGGCGCGCGAGCGCCTCGCTCCCACGCCGCGGCGAGGTCGTCCGGGTCGCTCGACGCGATCGCCGTGCAGCCCGACCAGCTCCGCGTAGCGCGCGGACGGGAAGTCGGGGATCTGCTGGCGTCGCGGGGTACATCGGGTCGCCCGCGAGCACGCGCTGCTCCCAGGTGACCATGGTTCAGGTCGCGGTTGTTGAAGACGCAGCACGACGAGCCGCTGGTCGCTCCAGCGCTCGCCGGTACTTGGCGACCGTGATCAGCTCGTTCATGCCGTTCATCTGCATCGCGCCGTCGCCGACGAACGCGATCACCGGCCGATCGGGGTACGCGAACTTGGCGGCGATCGCGTACGGGCACGCCGGGCCCCATCGTCGCGAGCGTCCCCGAGAGCGAGGCCGTCATGCCCTTGCGCAGCCGGAGGTCGCGGGCGAACCAGGTCGTCGGCGGAGCCCGGAGTCGGCGGTGAGGATGCAGCCGTCGGGCAGCTGCTTCGAGAGCTCCCAGAAGACGCGCTGCGGGTTGATCGGGTCGGCCGTCCTGCATGCGCCCAGTCCTCCATCAGCTGCCACCAGTCCTCGACCCAGCCCTCGATCTCCTCGCGCCAGGAGCGGTCCTCCTTGCGCTGGAGCCGCGGCAGGAGCGCGCGCAGCGTCTCCTTGGCGTCGCCGACGAGCGTGGACGTCCATCGGGTAGCGGATCGCCGAGCATGCTCGGGTCGATGTCGATCTGCACGCCGCGCGCCTGGCCCTCCTTGGGCAGCAACTCCGAGTAGGGGAAGCTCGAGCCGACCATCAGCAGCGTGTCGCAGCCGGTCATCAGCTCGTAGCTCGGCCGCGTGCCGAGCAGGCCGATCGAGCCGGTCACGAACGGCAGGTCGTCCGGCAGGACCGCCCGGCCGAGCAGCGCCTTCGCGACGCCCGGCGCCGAGCAGCTCCGCGACCTCGACCACCTCGTCGTCGGCGCCGAGCGCGCCCTGGCCGGCGAGGATCGCGACCTTCTCGCCGGCGTTCAGGATCTCGGCGGCCCGGTCGAGCTCGTCGGTCGGCGGCACGATCCTCGGCGGCGACGTAGCCGACGCCCGGAGTGGATCGTGCCGTGCTCGCGCGGCGGCGCCTCGACCGCCTTCTCCTCCGGCGACGTCGTTCGGGACGATCAGCGTGCAGACGGCGCGCTCGGCCATGGCGATGCGCACCGCGCGGTCGACGAGGTGCCGCGCCTGCGCCGGGTCCATGCACATCTGGACGTACTCGGACGACGTCCTTGAAGAGCGTGATCAGGTCGACCTCCTGCTGGTACTCGCCGCCGAGCGACATCCGCTCCTGCTGGCCGACGATCGCGACCACGGGCGCGTGGTCGAGCTTCGCGTCGTAGAGGCCGTTCAGGAGATGGATCGCGCCCGGGCCCGAGGTCGCCAGGCAGACGCCGACCTCGCCGGTGTACTTCGCGTGCCCGCAGGCCATGAACGCGGCCATCTCCTCGTGGCGCGCCTGGATGAACTCCGGGTCGCCGTCGGCGCGGTCGAGCGCGCCCAGGAACGCGTTGATCCCGTCGCCCGGGTAGCCGTAGATGCGGTGGATGCCCCACTCGCTGAGGCGTTCGAGGATGTAGTCGGCGACGAGCTTGGCCATGTCAATCCTTTCCGTTTCTCGAGAGCAGGGCGGCCGCGGCGGCGCCGAGCGCCGGCGACGGCGGCAATCGGCCCGCGGCGGCGGTCGAGCTCGAAGAGCAGGCTGCGCGGCTTCGCCTCGTCGTCGAACGGCACCGTGTGCGGCCTGGTCGCCCGGGACGGGCTCGAAGAGGTTGCCCGGGCCGCTCGCCGTCGAGCGGCTCGTCGGTCTGCTGCGCGTCGTAGCCGTTGCGCGCGAGGTAGCGGTCGAGCGACGCCCGGCGCGACCGTGTTGCCGAAGATCGCCTTGACCGTCGGCCAGCCGACCATGAGCTCGCGCCGGCGGTGCTCGGCGGCCCAGGCGATCGCCTCGGCGGCGACCTCGGGCTGGAAGATCGGCGGCACCGGCTGCGGCTGGCGCGGCATCTTCGCGCGGCTCCAGGTGAACTGCGGCGTGTTCAGCGCCGGCAGCTGCACCATCGTCAGCGCGCACGTTCGAGCCCTCGTGCAGGAGCTCGGTGCGCAGCGACTCGAGGAAGCCCTGGAGCGCGTGCTTCGCGCCGCAGTAGGCGGCCTGGAGCGGGATCGCCGCGGTAGGCGAGCGCCGAGCCGACCTGGACGATCGCGCCGCGGTCGCGCGGGCGCATGCGCCGGAGCGCGGCCATCGTCCCCCAGACCGAGCCGAGGTAGGTGACCTCGGTCGCGCGCCGGAACTCGTCGGGAGTCGTGTCGCGAACCGGCGCGAAGACGGTCGCCATCGCGTTGTTCACCCAGACGTCGATCGGGCCGAAGCGCTCCTCGATCCGAGCCGCCGCGGCGTCGACCGCGTCAGCGTCGGCGACGTCGAGCGGAAGCGACGAGCGCTTCGCCGCCGAGCTCCTCGACCTCCCGTGCGGTCGCCTCGAGCCGCTCCTCGCCGCGAGCGATCAGGCCGATCGCGGCGCCCGTCGCGCGCGAAACGACGAGCTGTCGCGCGGCCGACCCCGGCGGACGCGCCCGTGATCGCGATCACGTTCATCGCACTCCGAGGTACCCGTCGTCCAGAGGAGAAAAACGCGCGAACCTACTCGCGCGCGGTCTGCATCGGCTCGACCTCGGTCCACTGACGGTCCCTGAGCTCGGAGCAGATGCGGCGCGTGACGACGAAGACGAGCGGCGGCACGACGAGGAGCCCGGCGCGGAAGATCCAGATCTGCCACGTGTAGGGCACGCCGAGCGAGACCGTGACGCGATCCGTTGCGCCGGCGAGGAAGACGATCGTCACGAAGCTGAACACCGAGGCACCGACGGCCGTGCGCCACGGTTTGTCGCGCGGATGGTCGAGCAGGTTGTGGAATCCCGGTCGCCCGTGTACCGCCGCTCGATCGTCGGCCAGGCGAAGAGGAACGCGAACACGAGCATCGGGAAGAGCAAGCCGCCCCAGAACGGGTTCGGGATCAGCGTGTAGTCGCCGATCGTCACGTCGAAGCCGGGCGTCAGCCGAAGCGCCCCGATCAGCCAGCCGAGATACCAGTCCGGCTGCGCGCCGTTCGTCCCGTTGGCGACCGAGTACGGGCCCCACTGCCAGATCGGGTTGATCTGGACGAGGCCGCCGAGCAGGACGAGGACGGCCGCGACCGCGAAGGCGAGCCCGAGCGTCCGCGGCACGTAGCCGGGGACCATCGGCAGCCCCACGACGCGGCGCTCGGTCCGCTTCGGCCCGGGGAACTGCGTGTGGTGGCGCGCCACGACGAGGAGCAGGTGGACGGAGAGCAGGACGGCGATCGCGATCGGAAGCAGGAAGACGTGCGCGATGTACATCCGCGCCCTCGAAGGAGGGGATCCCGGGATACGCGCCGCCCCAGACGAGGACGGCGAGGCTGGCGCCGACGATCGGCACCGACATCACCACCGAGTAGGCGATCGCGAGGCCCATTCCGGAGAGCAGGTCGTCGACCAGCGAGTAGCCGAGGAACCCCTCGAGGAGCGCGAGCATCAGCATCCCGATTCCGACGTAGTAGACGAGGTCGCGCGGCTTCCGGAACGCGCCCGTGAAGAAGACCCGCAGGAGGTGGAGCACGATCGCGACGACGAAGACGTCCGCCGCCCAGTGGTGGGTCTGCCGGATGAGCAGGCCCGCCTTGACCTGGAACGAGATGTCGACGACGGACCTGTACGCCTCGGACATCTTCTGCCCCTGGAGCGGCTCGTAGGAGCCGTGGTAGACGGTGTCCTTGAGGCTCGGCTCGAAGAAGAGCGTCAGGTAGATGCCCGTCAGCGACGAGGACGATGAACGAGTAGAGCGCGATCTCCCCGAGCAGGAACGACCAGTGGTCGGGGAAGACGTAGCGCAGCGCCTTGCGCAGGAAGGGAGCGCCGCCCGTGCGCTCGTCGAGGAAGCGGGTGGCGCGACGGATCATTCGCGGACTCCCGCACCAGGACGGGCCCGACCGGCGCCCGAGAAGCCGCCGAGCGGCGATCAGCTCGCCCTGCGGCCCGACGGCCAGCGGGAGCTGAGGGAGCGGCCGGCCGGCAGGGCCGAAGAGGACCGTGCCGCCCGTCGCGGGGTCGAAGGTCGAGTAGTGGCATGGACAGACGAGCGCGGGCCGCGGCCGGCGTCGGCTCGAAGTGCGGCGCGCGGTAGAGCGCCACCGCGCAGCCCGCGTGCGTGCAGATCTTCGAGTAGGCGACGATCCGCCGGGGGCCCAGTTGCTCGCGGTCGTCGGGCAGGTCGAGCCGCGCCGGCTCGAGCCGGACGACGACGATCGGCGAGGCGAGGTTCTCGGGATCCGCGCCCTCGGGGAACGCGGTGTAGAAGCGTGTCGAGCTCGATGTCGTCGGCCCGCAGCACGCCGTCCCTGCTCGTCGACGAGCCGGACACCGCGGCGCCACGGCTCCCGCCGCAGCCGGCTCGTGTCGAAGACCGGCCCGAGCGAGGCGAGCGGCGCGAGCAGGGCGACTCCGAGCGCAGCTCCCGCGCCGCCTGCGGTCAGGCCGAGCAGCTTGCGCCTGGTCAGGTGCCGTCCGCTCTCGACCGAGATCTGCTCCACCTCGGCCACCTCCGTCGGGTGGAAGAGCTCGGGGTACGGCTCCTCGGCTTCCTCCGACGGCGTCAGGCGAAACGCCGTCACGACCGACGCGACGGCGAGCGTGGCGAGGCGAGCAGCCCGAGCGCGAGCCCGAGCAGCTGCGTGTCCGCGCCGCCCGCGTAGACGACGACGAAGGCGATCGCGAACGCCGCGGACAGGAGGAACAGGCTGCTGACGAGCAGCTCCGACTTCGGCGCCGGCGATCCGCCTTCGACGACGCGCTCCGGCGGCGGCAGCTCGCGAGGGCGCTGCCCACGTCCCAGGAGGAGCACGACTCCCGCGATCACCCAGCGGCCCAAACGCCTCACCGCGCGCGTCCTCCGATCAGCACCGCGACCCCGACGAGCGCGCTCCCCGCGAGCAGCCAGGCGACGAGCCCCTCCGGAATCGGCCCGAGATGCCCGATGCCCCACCCGCCCCGGTCATCCGGCTGCTGCGCGACCTGGACGTAGCGGATGATCGAGTCCACCTGCCGCTCGTCGAGCTGCTTCGTCGTGAACCGGGGCATGAGGTAGGGGCCGATCCGCACGGCTTCGGCGATCTGGGTCGGGGTCGAGTCGGCGAGGTTCGGCGCCGTGCCCCCGACGATCAGGCCGCCCTGCGCTGCGACCTGGTGGCAGCCGGCGCAGTTCTCGGTGAAGAGCCGGAGCCCCTCGCCGGCGCTGCCCCGCTCCGGATCCGGCTGCGGAACAGGCGGGCCGCCGAACGAGCCGATGTACTGCACCAGCGACCGGAGCTCGTCGTCGGAGAACGGAGAGCTCTTGCGCACGGGCTGGTGATCCGCCTCATCGACCGGCATGTAGCCCGTCGTCAGGTAGAAGTCCGCCGCCTGCTGCGCCGACTCCCTGCAGCGGCGGGCCGAAGTTCTTCCCTCCGGGCGGGACGCCGCCGCCGCTGCGGCCATGGCAGCTGACACAGTGCTGGAGGTAGAGGTTCGAGCCGCTCTCCGCGCCTCCCAGCTGCGGCAGGAAGAGCGCGAGCAGAGCGATGAGGAAGACGCTGCGCCTCATCCCTGCTTGCAGGAGTCGAGGGTCAGAAGCTGCAGCCCGCCGAGCGCGATCAGGACGACGAAGAAGAGCCCGGCGAGCATCCCGGTCAACGCCAGGAAGGACACGGCCCCGCGCGTGTCTCCGCGCCGGTCGGCCCAGCGCCAGGTCAGGAAGGCCGCCCCCGACGAGCCGAGAGCGACCACCCCGAGCAGAACCGTCGCCAGAGTGATCCACGGCTTCGTGTCCGAGATCCCCTGCGAGCACGCCGAATCCTCGATCCCGTAGCCGAGCACGAGCTGAAGCGCCCAGGCGGCTGCCCCGCCGAGGAACCCGTACCACATGAGGATCGGCCTGGCCAACGTCAGATCCGAGGCGTGAGATAGAGGGCGACGAAGATCACCAGCTGGACGGCGACGAGGAAGTGCCAGTAGATGGCCGTCATCTGCACCCCGAGATGGCGGCGCGGCGAGTAGGCGCCGAACCAGGCGCGCACCTGGATCCACGCCATGAGCAGCAGCCCGGCGACGAGATGCGCGGAGTGCGCGCCCGTGATCGTGAAGAAGAGCGAGCCATACGTGTCCGTCCGAGGCGTGAACTCGCGGGCGACGACGACGGACTCCCAGATCTGGAGCCCGAGGAACGCGAGGCCGAGCAGGAACGCGGTGCCGAGGCCCACGACGAGTGCACGCTGCCGTCCGCGTCTGATCCCCGACTCTGCGGCGTGCACGAACAGGCTGCTCGAGATCAGGAGAACCGTCATCACGATCGCGCGGAGCAGCTTGCGGGTCGGCGATGCCGTCCGGCGGCCAGCCCTCCGAAGTCCTGAAGCGGACGTAGAAGTACGACGCGAGAAGCGCCGCGAAGAGCGTCGCCTCCGTCGCGACGAGCAGCACCATCCCCCACCACGCGTTGGAGGCCGAGCGCGGCGCAGGCTCCGTGGTCGGCTCGGTCGCGCGGCGGGCGTAGGCGACCGCGCTCATTGCTCCTGCAACTCCGGCTGGGGTCGATGCCAGCCCGCGATCGAGCCGGCGACGAGGATGCAGCCGAGGATCGCGACTCCGTGCAGGTCGAGGAGCAGCCCGAAGAAGACGACCGCGAACGAGAGCGCGAGGAGGAAGGGCCAGATCGACTCGCTGGGCATGTGCAGCTCCTCCTCGGCCTCTCCTTCGAGGACCGTGGTCGCGAGCGTCTGGTGGCCGTCGGCGAGGAGCAGCTCTCCACGCTCGAGCCGGAGCGCGTCCTCGCGGCGGTCCTCGACGTCCCAGTTCGGATCCGCGCTGCGCACGATCGGGAGCACCGGGAAGTTGAAGTGGGCCGGCGGCGAGCTCGTCGACCACTCGAGCGTGTTGCCGCCCCAGGGATCGGAGAGGGCCGGCACGCCGCGCCTCAGCGACCAGAGCACGTTCACGACGATGACGATGATCCCGAGCGCGAGGACGTACGAGCCGATCGTGGAGATGAGGTTGTAGGCGTCCCAGCCGAGCCCGTCCGGGTACGTGTACACGCGCCGCGGCATGCCGAGCAGCCCCGAGACGTGCATCGGGAAGAAGGTCAGGTTGAAGCCCACGAACACGAGCCAGAAGCTGACCTGGCCGGCGAGCTCGTGGTACATGCGGCCGCTCATCTTCGGGAACCAGTAGTGGATGCCCGCGAAGATCGGGAAGACCGCGCCGCCGAAGAGCACGTAGTGGAAGTGCGCGACCACGAAGTACGAGTCCGTCGTCTGCTGGTCGAAGGGCACGGCCGCGAACATGACGCCGGTCAGCCCGCCGATCACGAAGACGACGACGAAGCCGAGCACGTACAGGAACGGTGTCTTCAGGACGGGGCGGCCGGTGAGGATCGTGGCCAGCCACGCGAAGATCTGGATCCCGCTGGGGATCACGATCATGAAGCTGGCCGCGGAGAAGAACGTCATGGAGATCTGCGGGAGCCCCGTGGCGAACATGTGGTGGACCCACACGCCGAAGCCGACGATCCCGGTCACCACGGTCGACAGGGCGAGCCACTCGTAGCCGACGATCGTGCGCCTGGAGAACGTGGGCACGATCGAGGACACGATCCCGACCGCGGGCAGGAAGATGATGTAGACGTCGGGGTGTCCGAAGATCCAGAACAGGTGCTGCCAGAGCAGCGGATCGCCTCCGTGCGCGGGCTGGAAGAAGTGGAAGCCCCAGTTGCGCTCGAGCTCGAGCATCGTGTTCGCGACCGTCAGCGAGGGCAGCGCGAAGATGACGGCGAAGGACGTCGTCAGCACCGCCCAGCAGAAGAGCGGCATCCGGTTGATCGACATCCCGGGCGCTCGCAGCTTGAAGATCGTGACGATGAAGTTCGCCGCGCCGGCCGTCGTCGAGATCGTGAGGAAGATCAGCCCCAGCGCGTAGAAGTCGATGTTCTTGTCCGGGGTGAACGCCTTCCCCGAGAGCGGGACGTAGTTGAACCAGCCGTCGTTCGGGGCGAGCCCGAACGGGACGCTCGAGTAGATGAAGAGCCCCGAGCGCGAGGAACACCCAGTAGCTGAACGCGTTCAGGCGCGGGAACGCCATGTCCCGGGAGCCGATCATCAGCGGGACGAGGTAGTTGCCGAAGCCGGAGAGCATCGGCGTGACGAACAGGAAGATCATCGTCGTCCCGTGGAGGCTGAAGAGCTGGTCGAAGGCCTCGGGGGAGACCAGGCCCTCGCGGGGTCGCGCGAGCTGGGTGCGCATGACGAGCGCCTCGATGCCCGCGGCGACGAAGAACCCGAACGCGGTGAAGAGGTAGCGGATGCCGATCCGCTTGTGGTCGACGGAGGTCAGGAAGCTGACGATCCCGGGCGGTTCGGCCCAGACCTTCTCCAGCCGCTCGACGTGCGCTTCCACTACTTCAAGCTCTCCAGGTAGCGGACGAGGGCCTGGATCTCGGGCTCGGGCAGGCCGAGGTTCGGCATCTTGTTCCCGGGCTTGATCCGCTGCGGGTCGCGGATCCAGTCGGCGAGGTGCTCGGGGGTGTTCGTGAGCGTCCCGGCGCCGATCGTCATGCGTGAGCCGAAGTGGCTGAGGTCGGGCCCGAAACGGCTCTTCTCGGGCGCCCCCGAGATCTCGTGGCAGCCGCTGCACCCGGAACCGACGAAGGCGCTGAGGCCGCCCGCCGCGGGTGCCGGTCTCGCCTGGTTCGCGAGCCAGCGGTCGAACTGCGCGCGCGGCTCCGCGACCACGAGCAGCGCCATGTTCCCGTGCTCGACTCCGCAGAACTCGGCGCACTGTCCCCGGAAGATTCCCGCCTGGTTCGCGTCGAAGACGACCGCGTTCGTCTGGCCCGGGATCAGGTCGATCTTCCGGTTCAGCCTCGGCACCCAGAGGCTGTGGATCACGTCCCGGCTGGAGACGCGGACCTCGACCGGGACACCCACCGGGATGTGGATCTCGTTCGCCGTCCGGATGGCGCGGCCGCGGTAGTACACGTCCCAGAACCACTGGCGGCCGACGACGTCGATGGTCATCTGTGCGTTCTTGCCCGACGGAGCGACTGCCGGAAGCGTCGCCACGCTCGCGAAGAAGAGCGAGATCACGACGACGGCGGGCACGACGACGCCGGCGATCGCCACGAGCCTCGTCCCGCCACGGCTCGTTCTTCGATCCGGCTCTCCGCCGCCGCGCCCGCGCAGCACGCCGACGAGGAGGAGCGCGACGACGACGGTGAAGACAACGACCGAGACGACGAACAGGACCCACCACAGATCGGCGATCGCGTGCGCCGCGTGGCTCGCGGGCTTCAGCGTCGACTGGTCCCCCATCAGCGCGCGGCGCCGTCCTCGAGCCGCTCGCGCTGAGGGACCACGGTGTACTTGGGGTCGCGCGCCGACGCGGATCCTGCCTTGAACACGGACCAGCGGGCCAGCGCACCTCCCGCGAGCAGGAGCGCTCCGCCTGCGATCGCGCCGGTCCGCTTGCGACCGGCAGCCGCGAGCACGGCGCCGCCCGCGACGGTCAGCGCCCTTGGCGAGCTTGCCGTAGCTACCGCTCTCTCCCTCGTGGTACGGCTCGCCGACCAGCGAGCCGAGACGGTGCTCCATGAGCGAGACGTTCGCCAGCTCGCCGGCGGCGCCAAATAGAGCGAGGAGGCGCGCGGGACCGGCGTCGCGGACGGGTGTGGCGATCGTGGCTGCGGCGCCTGCCGTCATGGCCGCGCCGCTTCCGAAGACGAAGGGCAGCTCGCGCCGCGCGTCGTGCCAGACCGGAATCGACGTGTCGGCGAGCAGCGCGCCGGTATACGTCGCCATCCCGAGCCCGAGGCCCGCCGCGGATCCTTCGGCGAGCGCCCGCGTCCTGGGAAGGATCCCGAGCAGCTCGCAGCCGGCTGCGATCCCGCTCGTGGTGCCGAAGGAGGCCACGAGCCAGCTGCCGACGCTCATCGGCGAGGTGACCTTGAAGACGCGGAGCATGTTCAGGAAGCGCCGCGGGCGGCCGAGGTCCTTGACGAGCAGAAGCGGGTTCACGGCGCTCGCGGCGCCGGCAAGGAGGGTCGCCCGCCGCGCCAGGGTGTCGTTGCCTGCGAGCCGGGCACCGAAGGCGAGGCCCGACAGCGCTCCACCGAGGCCGCCGGTGAACAGGTACCACGGGATCTCCGGCTTCCAGACCGGCTCCTTCAGGATCGGCCGGCCGTAGTACGACCTGTGCTCGCGCTCGCTCATCGGCCTCCTAGCGCGAATGCGCCGAGCAGGGCGCCGCCGAGGAGGGCCGCGGCCGCCGCCGCCGCGCCCCAGATCTCCCCGAGGTCGCGGGTCGTGACGACCGGGTCGGGGGGCAGGCCGTAGACCTCGGGATCGTCGAGGAGCAGGAAGAACGCGCCGAAGCCGCCGACCCCGTCGTTCGGGTCGTCGCCGTAGAGGCGCGCGCCGTCGACGCCCGCCTCGACCAGCTGCTCGCAGCGCTCGCGCGCCTTTGCGACGAGCTCGTCGAGCGGGCCGAACTGGATCGAGTCGGTCGGGCAGGCCTTCGCGCACGCGGGCTCGAGGCCGTCCTGCAGGCGGTCGTAGCAGAGCGTGCACTTGTGCGCGCCGCCGTCGTGCGCCCCGACGCCGTGCTCGACTCCCTGGTCGCGCTCGCGCCGGCTGATCACGCCGAATGGGCAGGCGGGGATGCAGTAGCCGCAGCCGTTGCAGACGTCGTCCTGGATGACGACGGTGCCGAACTCGGTGCGGAAGATCGCGCCCGTGGGACAGACGTCGAGGCAGGCCGCGTGCGTGCAGTGCTTGCACACGTCCGAGCTCATCAGCCACTGATCGATGCCGTCGCCCTGTCGCACGCTGCGCTCGACGAACGCGACGTGGCGCCACGTGCTCGCGCTCAGCTCGCCCGTGTTGTCGAGCGAGTGGCCGGTCCAGACGAACCCGTCCTCGGGAACGAGGTTCCACTCCTTGCACGCGACCTCGCACGCCTTGCACCCGATGCAGACGGACGTGTCCGTGAAGAACCCCATCCGCGGCTCGATCTCGGCCCCGTACGACAGCTGCCCGTCGGCCGTGGCGGAACTCAACGTGCCCCCACCTCCCACGTCCAAGTGCCTGTCACTGTGACAGTCACTCGGACTTGTCTGCCGGAGACGAGGCTCATAGCTCGATGTCCTGTTTGCCCTCGGCCACGACCGTCGGCGGGCGCCTCGACTCCACGTAGCGCGGCAGGCTCGGCCCCCGCGGCCTGCGCCCCGGCCGGATGTCGCAGCTCGCCGCCTTCACCTCCTGGATGTGCACGTTCGGGTCGAGCACGATCGGGAACAGGTCGTTCGCCGAGTCGCCGGTCACGAGGCCCTTCGAGCCCCAGTGATACGGGACGCCCACCTGGTGCATCGTCCGGCCCTGAATCGTCAGAGGCCTCATCCGGTCGGTGACGAGGACGCGCGCCTCGACAGCCGTCCTTGCCGAGACGATCGTCGCCCAGCCGCCGTGCTCGAGACCGCGCTCGGCCGCGAGCTCCGGGCTGACCTCGCAGAAGAACTCCGGCTGCAGCTCCGACAGGTACCGAGTCGTTCGGCTCATGCCACCCGCGGTGTGATGCTCGGTCAGCCGGTAGCTCGTCAGGACGTAGGGGTACGAGTCTTCCTCGGGCGGCGCGTACTCGTTGTCGCGGCGCGGGAACTCCTGGCGGGCGGGATTCGCCCGCACCGAGTAGAGCGGGTTGTCGAACGGCGACTCGTGCGGCTCGTAGTGCGTCGGCAGCGGCCCGTCGACGACCCCGCTGGGAGCGAAGAGCCAGCCGCGCCCGGCCGGCTGCATGATGAACGGGTGATCGCCCCGGATCGCGTCCGGGCCGCGCGCGTCGTCGGGCGGCTCGTAGTCCGGCCGCTTCGTCTCCTCGAAGTCGGGCACGTCCTCACCGACCCATTTGCCCTGCTCCTCGTCCCACCAGACGTAGCGCTTGCGCTCCGACCACGGCTTCCCCTCCGGATCGGCGGACGCCCGGTTGTAGATGATGCGCCGGTTCATCGGCCACGCCCAGCCCCACTCCGGCGCGACCCAGGTCTGCTCCTGCCCGGGCACCTTCTTCGCCGGGCCGTTCACCTCGTCCGCGAAGCAGCCGCAGTAGATCCAGACGCCGCAGGCCGTCGACCCGTCCGCCTTCAGCTCCGTGTAGCCCGGAAGCGCCTTCCCGCCGGCGTCCCAGCCGTTGATCTCGCGCAGCACCGCCTCTGCGCTCGGCTCCGCGATCTCGCCCTGGGTCGGGTACGTCCAGGTGAGATCGCGAAGCGGCCGGTCGCGCGCCTCCTCCGACTCCGCCAGCTTCTCGCGGATCTTGCGCCCGAGGTGGTACGCGAACCAGAGATCGGAACGGCAGTCGCCTTCGGGCTCGACCGCCTTGAAGTGCCACTGCAGGAGCCGCTGAGTGTTCGTGAAGGACCCGTCCTTCTCGACATGGGTCGCCGCCGGGAGGAAGAAGACCTCCGTCGGGATCTCCTCCGTCACGAGCTCGCCGGTCTCGATCTCGGGCCCGTCCTTCCAGAACGCGGCGCTCTCGATCTCCGTGAAGTCGCGGACGACGAGCCAGTCGAGCTTCGCCATCGCCAGGCGGTGGAGCCGCGAGTTCGAGTTCCCGACAGCCGGGTTCTCGCCCAGCAGGAGGTACCCCTTGACCTTGCCGTCGAGCATCCCGAGGACGCTCTGGTACGCGGAGTGGTCGCCGGTGATCCGCGGGAGGTAGTCGAAGCAGAAATCGTTCGCCTCGGACGCCCGCTCGCCCCACCAGGCCTTGAGCAGGCTGACCATGTAGTCGCGCAGGTTCCCCCAGTAGCCCGTCGGCGCCGCGTTCAGGTCGATGTACTCGTCGAGGTCCTCGTGCGCGTGCGCGTGGGGCATCGGGATGTAGCCCGGAAGGATGTTGTAGAGGGTCGGGACGTCGGTCGAGCCCTGGATCGACGCATGCCCGCGAAGGGCCATGACTCCTCCGCCCGGGCGGCCGATGTTGCCGAGCAGGAGCTGGATGATGCAGGCCGTCCGGATGTACTGGACGCCGACCGTGTGCTGCGTCCAGCCGACCGCGTAGCAGAAGGCCGACGTCCGCTCGCGCCCCGAGTTCTCGCAGAGCGCCTCGGCGACCTCGAGGAACTGCTCCTTCGTGCACCCGCAGACTTCCGCCACGAGCTCCGGCGTGTAGCGCGAGTAGTGCTTCTTCAGGAGCTGGTAGACGCAGCGCGGGTGCTTGAGCGTCGCGTCCTCCTCGGGCGGCTCCCCGTGGCGTAGCTGGCCGCCCGCCGCGCCGTGCCCTGCGGCCTCGCCCTGGGTCGCGCCCATCTCGCGCTCGCCGGCCGCGCCGTGCGTCGCCATGCCCGCGTATTGCCAGGAGGTGTTGTCGTACTTCTTCTTCGCGGGGTCCCAGCCGGAGAAGTAGCCGTCGAGATCCTCGGTGTCCTTGAACTCCTCGTCGATGATCACCGGCGCGTTCGTGTACTTGACGACGTACTCGCGGAAGTCACGCTCGTTCTCGAGGATGTAGTTGACGATCCCGCCGAGGAACGCGATGTCGCTCCCGGCGCGGATCGGCACGTACGTGTTCGCCATCGCGCTCGTGCGCGTGTACCGCGGGTCGACGTGGATCAGCTTCGCGCCTCGCCGCCGCGCCTCCATCGGCCACTGGAACCCGACCGGGTGGTTCTCGGCCATGTTCGAGCCCATGATCACGATGCAGTCCGAGTTGGCCAGATCCTGCTGGAAGGTCGTGGCGCCACCTCGTCCGAACGAGGTCCCCAGACCGGGGACCGTGGAGCTGTGTCATATGCGCGCCTGGTTCTCGACCTGGACGACCCCCAGCGCCGTGTACAGCTTCTTCAGGAGGTAGTTCTCCTCGATGTCGAGCGTCGCGCCGCCCAGGTGGGCGATGCCCATGCAGCGGCGCGTCGTCTTGCCTTCGCGCTCCTCCTCCCAGGACGCGGCGCGGGTGGCGATCACCCGGTCGGCGATCATCTCCAGCGCGTCGTCGAGGGAGAGCTCCTCCCAGTCGCGGCCGTAGGGACGTCGGTACTTGACCTTGTACTCGCGAAGCGGGCTCTGGACGAGGCTCTTCGTCGCCGCGCCCTTCGGGCAGAGCCGGCCGCGCGAGATCGGGCTGTCCGGGTCGCCTTCGATCTGGTCGACCTTGCCGTCCTTCACGTAGACGAGCTGGCCGCACCCGACCGCGCAGTACGGGCAGACGGACTTGACGACGTGCTGCGCGTCTCGCGTGCGCGGATGAAGCGAGGCCTGTCTCGGCGAGCGGGCCGCCTTGCCGAGAGCGTGGGCGTCCCCTTCCAGCTGCTGCAGGACAGGCCACGATGCGATCAGCTTGCCGAGCTTCACTTCCTTCCGGCTCTTACCCCCTGGCGCCCTGGGCTATTCGTATCGCAGGGCGATACTCTTCGCGCGTGACGGGTGCGGCTTCGATCAAGATTTCAGACGTTCAGCGAGCCGCCGCCTTCCGCGTCGCGCTTCGCGCCTTTCTCCGGCAGACGGAACGGAGCGCCCAGCAGGCGGGCCTGACGCCGCAGCGCTACCTGCTGCTGCTCCTGGTCAAGGGCGCCGCGGACGGCTCGTCTCGGGCGACGATCTCGGAGCTCGCCAAGCAGCTCCACCTCGCCCAGAGCACGGTCACGGAGCTCGTGAACCGCGCCGTCTCGGCCGGGCTCGTCAGGCGCACCGCGTCGACCGACGACGCGCGGGTGGTCTACGTCGAGCTGACGGAGGAGGGCGAGGAGCGCTTCGCCGAAGCGTTCGAGGCGCTGATCGATGAACGCCGCCGGCTCGGGAAGGTCGTCGCCGACCTCTCGGCTGAGGTCCCGGACCGGCGCGTTCGCTAACGGCGGGTCACGGTCCAGCTGGCGCCGCCGTCGTGGGAGAGCCACTCGACCGAGCCCTCCTCGCGCCGCGTGAACGCGGTCACGTCGAAGCCCCGGACGCGGATCTCGGGCCACGCGACGTCCAGCGAGCGCACGAGGACGTCTCCGCCGACCGCCGGAAGCGTTCTCTGCCGAAGGGCTGAGACGCTGCCCAGGAGCACCCTCGGGACCCGGTCGTAACCGAGTCCGCCCACGCGCCTCGTCACGAGCGCCGCGACCCCGCCGGGCAGTGGGTCGACGTCGAGGATCGCGCCCTTGACCGCGACGGCCTTCACGCCTTTGAGGCCGCCCTGCGCCCGGAGGCCACGCGGCCGCACGGTAGAGCGTCCCGCCGCGCCACCACCAGAGTGTCCCGTTCGCCGCCGCGAACCCGGTGCCGACCGCCTTCGGCGTCCGCGCCCAGGTCGCGCCTCCGTCGGCCGTCCAGAGGCGGACCTGCCGGCAGCCGCAAGCCGAGCTGCGGTCGCCGACCGCGATCATCCCGCTCGTCGCCGAGACCTGGGCGACCCGGACGGCGCTCCGCGGGTAGATCAGCCGCCACGTTCCTCCCCGTCGTCCGTCGCGTACACGCCGTCCTCGCGGCTGACCCAGCGATGCGAGCCGTCCGCGGAGCTTCGGTAGTCGGAGAGCCCGTTGTCCGCCGCGCCCGGCTGGCGTTGCAGCGCCGACGCGAGCGCGAAGCTCTGCAAGCCGCCGTTATAGGTCGGGACGTAGATGCGGTCGCCGACGACAGTCGGCGCGACGTAGGCCGGCCCGCCCAGCTTCGCGCGGAACTTCACGACTCCCGACCCCGCCCGCACACCGACCAGAGCCGAGCCCTCGAAGGCGTTCTCCACGAGCCACACGGTGTCGCCCGCGATCGTGGGCGAGCCGTTGAAGAGCCCGCTCCCGACCTTGCGCCCCCACTTGACCCGCCCGCGGCATCTCCGGTCGAGGTCGACGCGGACGAGCCGGCTCGGCGTGGACACGTACAGCGCTCCGGTGCGCGGCGAGTACGCGGCCTGGGTCAGCAGCGGAGCCGCGAGCGTCGGCTTGGAGAGCCGGAGTGTCACGAGCGGGCCCGCGGCAAGCCGCTGGAGGCGCCAGACGTACAGGAACCCGTTCTTGTTCAGCCCCGCCGCGAGCTGTCCGCAGGCCGCGTGCCGGAAGAGAACGGGCGAGCCGACGAAGTCGAGGTCCGTCTTCTGACGGATGTCGCGCGGATGGTTCGAGCCGAGGACGCGCAGGTCGCGGCCGAGCTCGACGATCTGCTCGCCGTGGCCGGCGTACTCGCGAAAGCGCTTGCCGGTGTTCGTGCCGCCCTCGAACGCGTTGCCCGTCACGGCGTACAGCGAGTCGCGCGAGGCGCTGTACGCGAGCCCGCCCCAGCCCCAGACGCTTCCGCCGCCGCCCAGCCGGCTCGGCACGGCCACCCAGCGCGAGACGGCGCGCGTGGCAAGGTCGACTCGGAAAACCTTGCCGACCATCTTGCGGTCGCAGTACGAACCGGTCCCGAGGTAGATCGAGCCGTCGACGAGCGTGAGCGCCCCCCACACGAGCTCGCGCCGGAAGTCGCTGTAGACGGCCACGGGCCACCCGCTGTGCTCCGCTCCCGTCGCCAGGTCGAGCGCGTGGACGCGGCCGAAGGCGTCGGCGACGTAGAGCGCGTGCGTGGCGAGGTCGATCACGGGCGTCCCGGTCACGCCGTAGCCGTCGACCTGCTGGCAGACGCGCTCGAGCTGGCCCAGATCGACTCGCCAGCGGACGTAGCCGTTCTCGGCCAGCGCGTAGACGAGCCCGCGCGTCGTCGCGACGTAGACCGACTTCTGGCCCGGGCCGGGAACGTCCTGGGCGACGAGCACCTGGGAGCTGACCCGCCCGGAGATCGGCGTGTACCAGGCGGGCCGCACCGACAGTCGGGGACAACGACTCGTCGGTGAACGAGGTCCGGGCCAGATCGTTCCCGTAGCCGAGCCAGCCGCTCGACGACTGCGCCGATGCGCCGCTCCCCCCGAGCAGGAGGACGAGAGCAGCCGCGAGCCAGGTCCTCCGCACGAGGAGAAATGCTAGGCGAAGGCGCTGACGTTCTTAGCGAAGGCCGCGGCTGACGACGGCACGAGCAAGGCCAGGATCGACCGGCGTCGGAGGGGCGTGCCAGAAGTCACGAAAGCTCTCATCGGCACGAGAGCCCGGCTGGTTTAGGCCGTTCAGGCGAAGAACGTCTGCTCGAGCAAATACACGTTGAGGCAGATGATGACCGCCGCGATGACGGACGCAGCGACGGTCGTCACGCGGCGGTTCACCAGCCCGCCCATCAACTCCTTGTTGCGGGTGAACAGCACGAGCGGCACGAGCGCAAACGGGATCCCGAACGACAGGAACACCTGACTGAGCACGAGCGCATGCGACGGGCTCGCCCCGATCGCGAGCACTACCAGCGCCGGCGCCATCGTCACGGCACGCCGAACGAAGATCGGGATCCGCCGGCGGATGAAGCCCTGCATCACGACCTGGCCGGCGAGCGTCCCGACCGACGAGGAAGAGATTCCCGACGCAAGGAGCGCGATCCCGAAGAGCGTGCCCGCGTCGGCGTGAAGGTACTGGCCGAGGCCTTGCGCGACCTCCTGCAGGTCGTCTCCGATCTCCGTCAGCCCGCGCGTGTGGAAGACCGCGGAGGCCGTGATCAGCATCGCCATGTTGATCGCGCCGGCGATGCTCATCGCGATGATCACGTCCACGAGCTCGAACCGGAAGATCTTCCGCCGCGCCTCCTCGTCGACGCCCACGATCCTTCGCTGCGTCAGCGCCGAGTGCAGGTAGATCACGTGCGGCATGACCGTCGCGCCGATGATCCCGACCGCCAGCAGCGTCGCCTCCGAGTTCGGCAGCGACGGCACGAGCAACCCGTGCAGGGCGCCGCTCCCGGACACGGGCGCCAGGAAGACCTGGATCGCGAACGAGACGACGATCGCGCCTACCAGGGTGGCGATCACGGCCTCGCCGCGCCGCCAGCCCCGCTCCTGCAGGGCGAGCACCGCGAAGGCGGCGACCGCGGTGATGAGCCCGGCTATGAAGAGCGGCATGTCGAAGAGGATCGCGAGCCCGAGCGCTGCACCCACGAACTCGGCCAGGTCGGTCGCCATCGCGACGAGCTCCGCCTGAACCCACAGGAACCAGGTGACCGGCCGCGGGAAGCGGTCGCGCGCGACCTCGGCCAGGTTCTGCCCCGTCGCGATCCCGAGCTTCGCCGAGAGCGACTGGACGACCATCGCCATCAGGTTCGCCATCAGGACGACCCAGAGGAGCGCGTAGCCGAACTTGGCGCCGCTGGCGATGTTCGTCGCGAAGTTCCCCGGGTCGACGTACGCGACGCAGGCGATGAACGCCGGCCCGAGGAACGGGAGGAGCGCCCGCAGCCCCCGCCGCTCGCCGGAGAGCGACCGCTCGGCCGCCGCGAGCACGCGCGCCTCGCCCGGAAGGGCGTGCTCCGTGTCGACGTAGCGACGGGCAGGCTGCGCTTCGGGTCGCTCTTCGACCTTCACGCGACCCCGATCCCCTCGGCCAGCTCGCGCGAGATCGCGTGCTCCGCCTTCCCGACCCGCAGGACGATCGGGCCCCCGAACGGCTCGACCCGCCACAGCTTGACCTTCTTGCCGGGGACCAGCTCGAGCTTCGAGAGGTAGCGCAGCAAGTCCTCGTCGTTGCCCGGAACCCGGCGGATCGTGGCCTCGTCGCCCGGCTCGAGGCTGGCCAGCGTTCGAAGCTCGGGCCCGGCGATTCGGAGCTCCGCGTCGGGAATCGGATCCCCGTGCGGATCGTGTGTCGGATGGCCGAGCGACCGGTCGATCCTCGCCTCGAGCTCCTCGGACAGCGCGTGCTCGAGCCGGTCGGCCTCGGAGTGCACCTCGTCCAGGCCGAGGCCGAGCGCCTGGGACAGGTACTGCTCGAGCAGCCGGTGGTGGCGGATCACCTCGAGCGCGACCCGCTCGCCGGACGGGGTGAGCTCGACGCCGTGATAGGGCGTGTGCTCGACGAGGCCGAGCGCGGCGAGGCGCTTCAGCATCGCGGTCACCGACGGCGGCCGGACGCCCATCCGCTCGGCGATGGCCGACGTCGTCGCAGCGCCTCCCTCGAGCCGAAGCTTGTAGATCTCCCGCAGGTAGTCCTGCATCGCGTCGGTCAGGCCCTGGATCATGGCCTGAGTCTAACTTGATGTTTCGCCAAGGCTAAAACCTTACGAGATTCGTAACTCCGGCGAAAACGCGTTGCCGGGCGCCGCGGGCGGGGGACTCTTCCTGTGCAAGCGAAAAGGAGGATCGATGAGACACGCACTGCTTCTCGTACTTGCCACGACACTCGTGGCGCTCGCGGGCGCACAGGCCGCCTACCCGGATCACGGCCACGGGCGCGGGCACGGACGCGGCCACCATCACGGACGCGGCCAGGCCGTCGTGTTCGTCCAGACGAACGAGCCGAGCGGAAACCGGATCGTGGTCTTCGACCGCCGCGCGAACGGCTCGCTCACCCAGGCCGGGCTCGTACCCGACGGGCGGGAACGGCGGCGTCGCGGCTCCGGGGACGGAGTCGGACCACCTCGCCTCGCAGGGGTCGCTCGCCTATGACGCGCGGCACTCCCTGCTGATCGCGGTCAACGCGGGCAGCGACACCGTGACCACGTTCAAGGTCCGCGGCGACCGGCTCACGCACCCCCGGACAGTCCCGTCCGGAGGACAGTTCCCCGCGAGCGTCGCCGTCAGCGGCCGCCTCGTCTACGTCCTGAACTCCGGCGGCGAGGGGATCGTCAAGGGGTTCTGGATCACGGGCCACAAGCTGCGCCCGATCCCGGGCTCGGCCAGGTCGCTCGGCCTCGCGAACAGCAACCCGCCCAACTTCCTGACCTCACCGGGCCAGGTCGGCTTCACCCCCTTCGGGAACAAGCTGATCGTGACGACGAAGGCGAGCGGAAGCCACATCGACGTCTTCCAGGTCCGCCGCGACGGAACGCTCTCCGCGACGCCGGTCATGAACCCGTCGGCCACTCCGGTCCCGTTCGCGTTCACGTTCACGCCGCAGGGACGCCTGGCGAGCGGTGAGGCCGCCATGAGCACGCTGACGACCTACCAGCTGAACGGAGACGGAACGCTCTCCGATCCGCGCTCGCAGAGCGACGGCCAGACCGCGCTTTGCTGGATCGTGCGCGCTCGGGGCTTCTACTACGTCTCGAACACGGGCAGCAACAACATCAGCTCGTTCCGCGTCGGCCCCGACGGCCAGCCCACGCTGCTGAACGCCGTGGCCGCCGGCACGAACATGGGCCCGATCGATTCCACGGTCTCGGGCCGCTACCTGTACGTGCAGACCGGGAGCGCCGGCACGGTCGACGAGTTCCGCATCGAAGGCGACGGCTCGCTGTCGCCGATCGGATCCGTCACCGGCCTGCCGGTCGGACAGGAAGGCATCGCCTCGAGCTAAGCGAACGCCGATCCGCGCGAAAGGCCCCGCCACGGCGGGGCTTTTTGCGATTCTGGGGCCGGGTAGGAGGAGCAGATGAAGAAGAACCCACTCGACGACCTCCAGCACGGCCTGCGCGTCCTCACCGAACGGCTTCGAGTCGGCGGGGGCGACGGCGGCGCCGACTGGATCGCGGACCAGCTCGAGGCGCTGCGCAAGCCGGAGCCGCCGCGCTCGATGGACGAGCTCCAGGCCGAGCTCGACTCGCTGATCGGGCTCGAGACCGTGAAGGAGCAGGTGCGCGCTCTCGTCGCGTTCCTCGAGGTTCAGGGGCGCCGGGCTGAGCACGGACTCCCCGAAGTGGCGACGTCGCAGCATCTCGTCTTCGTGGGCAACCCGGGCACCGGCAAGACGACGGTCGCGCGCCTCCTCGCCGAGATGTACCGCTCGATGGGGCTGCTTCGGCGCGGCCACCTGGTCGAGGTCGACCGCGCCGGGCTCGTCGGGCAGTACGTCGGCCTGACCGCGATCAAGACCGAGCGCGCGGTGCGCAAGGCGCTCGACGGCGTGCTCTTCGTGGACGAGGCGTACTCGCTCGCGGTGGCCGAGGAGCGGCTCGACTTCGGGAGCGAGGCGATCGAGACGCTCCTCAAGCGCATGGAGGACTACCGCCACCGGCTGGTCGTGATCGTCGCCGGCTACCCGAGGCTGATGCACCGCTTCCTCGACTCGAACCCCGGTCTGAGGTCGCGCTTCTCGCGCGAGATCGTCTTCCCGGACTACTCGACCGACGAGCTGCTCGCGATCACCGGCAAGTTCCTGGCCGAGAACGAGTACGTGCTCGGCGAGGGAGCGGCGGAGACGCTGCGCCGGATCCTCGCGGCGCCGAAGCGCGGCGAGGGCTTCGGGAACGCCCGCTTCGCGCGGACGCTCTTCGAGCAGGCCCTGAACGCGCAGGCGCTCCGCCTGGCCCGCGTCGAGGGGGCCGAGCTGGCCGAGCTCGACCGCGGCGAGCTGATGACGCTCCGTTCCGAGGACTTCCTGGCCGCGGCGCGCGCGATCGGCGAGGAGCCGTCCGAGGCCGACCGGCCGTCGTTCTGGCGGCGCCTCGGCGGCTATCCGTCGAACTGAGCCAGCTCGTCCGCGGCTTCGTCGGCCGCCTGCCGTGCGTCGTCGGCCGCCTCGCGGGCCTCTGCGGCGGCTGACTCGGCCTCGTCCGCCCGCTCCTCGGCCTTCGTCGCCCGGCGCTCGAGATCGCGGGCACGCTTCTCCAGCCGCCGGCGCTCCCGTTCGCGCTCGGCCTTCTGCTCACGCCTCTCCGCGAGCTCGTCCCGCGGCGGCGGCGCCTCGAACCCCGCGAGCGACTCGAAGCCCGACATCCTGAGCTCACTCGTCAGCCGCCCCGCCTTCAGGTCCTCGCGCGCGTCTTCCGTGACTGCCGCTGCGCCGAGCGTGCCGTTGATCCGTTCCAGGACCGCCTGCCCCGCGGGCTTGCCGGCCTCCCGCAGGATCTCTCCGGCCCGGTGGGTCAGCGCACGCAGCGCCTCGCGCTCCTCGCTCTGAGCCGAGCGGAGCGCATCCGGGTTGCCGCCGCCGAGCGCCTGCTCCTGCGCTCGCCGGAGCTTGGCGCCCGCGTCGAGGAGCGCGCGCACCATCGGCTTCTCGCTGCGAGCAAGCTGGTTGATCGTCCAGACCGGAACACTGGGCTTGGCCAGCCCGCGAACCTCGTCGGCCCGCTCCTTCTCGCCGTCCTTCGCCAGCCGCTTGGCCAGCTCGTTCCGCGCCGCGGTGAACTCTTCGAGCGGCAGGGCGAAGAGCTTGTCGATCTCACGCTCGACCGATGCCACGCGCGGAATCTATCCGCGCGCGCTCAGTCGCACGTGGCGCCGACGATCCGGCGCGGGCAGTCCGCGATGCTCGCCACGAAGAGCGCGGCCTGCCAGTTGCGCCGCGCCTCGCCCGCGATGAACTCGTCCGGCGGGTAGAAGCCGCCGCCGCTCATCTCGATCGTGATCGGGTAGCGATGGAGCGCGCCGTACATCCAGTCGGTCCAGTCGCCGTCCGTGATGTACAGGTCGGACGACTGCTGCGCGTGGTAGCCGGCCGTCGCCTCCATGGCGGCGCCCATGGCGACGAACGTCTGGTGGTCGACGTGGTCCATGTCCGGCGGCTCGTCCTCGTAGGTGTAGCCGTACGGGTAGAGGATCAGGTCGCCGTACGTGTGGTAGCTGATCCCGGTCGTGACGTTGGGATGGGCGATCATGAAGTCGGCCATCCGCTGGTTCTCGGGCGCGGAGAGCGGGCTCGGGCCGCGGTAGGTCTCGCAGCCGCCGTTGCCGCTCGACCCGCCGCAGCAGCCCCACCGGTAGCTGTAGTTGCGGTTGTTGTCCGTTCCGATCGCGTCCGGGTTCGGCTGCCGGTTCTTGCGCCAGTAGCGGTAGGAGCCCGCCGGCGATGTCGTACTCGGCGCCGTCCGGGTTCAGGCTCGGGACGATGTAGATCTGGCGCGTGCGGACCAGCGTCGAGATCTGGTTCGTGGCGTGCGGCCTCCGGTCCGCGTACAGATGGAGGAGCGAGAGGACGACCTCCACGGTCAGGTGCTCGCGCGCGTGATGCTGACCGACGTAGAACACGCCCGGCTCGGAGAGATTGTCCGTCGCGTCGTCGGACACCCGGGCCCCGATCAGGTCCCGCCCCTCGTAGGAGGTTCCGAGCGAGAACAGGTGAACCGTCTGGGGATGGGCCGCCGCGACGGCCTGCAGCTCCGCGACCATCTCGGCGTAGTTGTGGTAGCCCTCGTCTCCCGGGCGGAAAGTCGTCGATGCCCTCGACCTGCGGACCGGCCTCGACGCGGAATCCGCGCAGCGCCAGCGCGCGCGCCTGCCACTGCGGGCCGTAGAGCTCGACGTGGTCGGCCCAGTAGGCCTCCCCGATGTCGAAGCCCTCTGCGACGAGCTGCGAGCGCTGCTCGGGCGTGTAGACGCCGTACACGACGAAGCGCTCGACCGGCGTGACGGATGGGTGCCCGGGCGCGGCAGCCATGCCTGCCGGCACCAGCAACAGGGCGAGAGCGACAACCCCCCCGAAGATCGCACCTTTCAGCACCCGCGCGGGAGGTTAAGCGTTGCAACGCACGCGAGGCAAGACCCGCGTCTGCAACGAGGGAGACGGACCGCAGGGCCCGTCTCCCTCGAAGTCAGCGCGGCTAGCCCGCCGTGATCTTCCCGAAGAGGCCGTGCGACTCGTCGTCGGGCCCCGCGGTGAAGAAGAGCTCGTTCCTGTCGCCTGCGTTGGCGCCGTTCCCGAACTCGAGGGCCCAGAGGCCGTCGATCGCGATCTTCCGACCGTCCGCTCTGAGCTCTCCGCGGTGCGCCCACCGGCCGTTCGCGCCGAGCTCGTAGGCGTTGATCTGACCGTCGCCGAAGTTGCCGACGAGCAGGTCGCCGCTGAAGCGGCCGAAGTCGGACGGAGCGAGTGCGAGCCCCCACGGCGCGTTGAGCTGACCGTGCTGGGCGATGCGTGCGATGAGGTTCCCGGCCGTGTCGAACTCGTCCACGAATCCGCGGCCCTGGCCGGCGACCTCGTCTTCGCGGTCCGCGTCCTGCTTGGCGAAGGTCACGAAGACGTTCCCGCCGATCGCCTGGATTCCGAACGGCGCGTAGCCGTCCGGCAGGCCCGGGTCGGTGAAGCGGTCGACCAGGTTCCAGCCCGAGTCGAACACCGCGACCTCGTTGTTGTGGAAGTCGGCGGCGTAGAGCTTCCCGTCCGCGATCGCGAGGCCCTTGAAGATCGCCCCGGGATCCCCCATTGCACCGACGAGAGCGTGCGTCCCGTCGACGGTCGGGCTCCAGCCGCGCAGGACGCCGTCCTCGCCGTCGAAGATGAATCTCGACGAACCCGACTGCGTCCCGTTCGTGACGGTGAACCCAGACCCGAGAGTGTTGAAAACGACCCCGGTCGGGCCGCTGTCGTCGCCGACCGTCACGACGAGCGCCTGCGGCGTGCCGGCTCCGTTGTAGAGCGTCGACAGGCTCGTCCCGTTGTCCGCGACCCACCACGGGCTGGTCGAGGAGGCTGTCAGCCCCCACGCGTTGACGAGGTTCGGGTCGACGATAGGCGCCGCCCCGGGCACGTCGGACACGAGCGGGGTGACGGTGTACGAATTTCCTTCCGCCGCCTGTAGAGGAACGGTCACGACGAGCGCGGCGATCAAGACTCCTAGCGCCAGTACGCCGCGACGAGCGGTTCTGCGGATCATGCTGATCCCCCTTGTTCGCTGGCGAAAACTCCCTCTCCACGGTTGTTACGTCTCGGCTCGGGTCGCCGGTTTCCGAGAACTGCGGTCGCCCGTTCCCATGACTCGAGGCATTTCGTGTAGACACCGACGCGCCGATCGCCTTTACTCCCGCCCATCGTCAGAACCAGGGAGGGGTGCAATGAGTCGTCTCGTTCTCGCGCTGCTCGTCTGTCTCACCGCGGCTCTGGCCGTGGTCTCCGGAGAGCTCCGCGCCGCCAAGGATCCGATGGCGGGCTCGTACATCGTCGTCTTCAAGCCCGCCGTGCAGCGATCGACCGTTTCCGACGACGGCTCGGCAGCTCGCGGCGGCGCACGGCGCGCGCGTCAACTTCGTCTACCAGCACGCGCTGAAGGGCTTCGCCGCACACACGACGGCGGACGGCGCAGCCGCGTTGTCCCGCGACCCGCGCGTCGCGTACGTCGAGGCGGATCAGGTCATGCACGCGATCGCCACGCAGACCCCGGCCACGTGGGGCCTCGACCGGATCGACCAGCGCGACCTGCCGCTGAACAACACCTACAACTACGACCAGACCGGTGCAGGCGTGAACGCCTACATCATCGACACCGGGATACGCGCGACGCACCAGCAGTTCACGGGGCGCGTCGGCAACGGCGCCGACTTCGTCGGTGACGGGCAGGGAACGAACGACTGCAACGGCCACGGCACGCACGTCGCCGGTACGACCGGGGGGACGACGTACGGCGTCGCCAAGCAGGTGACGCTGCATGCGGTGCGCGTACTGAACTGCCAGGGCTCGGGGACGAACTCGGGCGTGATCGCCGGGGTCGACTGGGTGACGTCGAACCGCGTCGCCGGCCACTCGGTCGCGAACATGAGCCTCGGCGGCGGTGTGAGCTCAGCGCTCGACACGGCCGTCAGCAACTCGATCAACGCCGGCGTGTCGTACGCGATCGCGGCCGGGAACTCGAACGCGAACGCGTGCAACTCGTCGCCGGCGCGCGTCCCGACGGCGAACACCGTCGGCGCGACGACGAACACGGACGCACGCGCTTCCTTCTCCAACTTCGGGACGTGCCTGGACATCTTCGCGCCGGGCAACAGCATCACCTCGTCCTGGAACACGAGCGACACCGCGACGAACACGATCAGCGGGACGTCGATGGCGACCCCGCACGTGACCGGAGCGATCGCCCTCTACCTGCAGGCGAATCCTGGTGCCTCGCCCGCGGCTGTGACGCAGGCGCTGACCACGAACGCGACGCTCAACCACGTGACGAACGCAGGCACCGGCTCGCCGAACCGGCTCCTGTACTCGCTCTTCGGCGGCACACCGCCCCCGCCGCCTCCGCCACCACCCGCCACCGCCGCCCGGACCGCCGCCGCCACCGCCTCCGCCGCCGACCGAGCTGATCGCCAACGGCGGCTTCGAAGGCTCGGCGTCACCGTGGACGCAGGCCGGCAACGCGTACTGGTCGAACGGCGCGTACCCGCACTCGGGGACGGGCTACTCGATCCTCGGCACCACCAACAACGCAAGCGGGAGCGAGTACCAGACAGTCTCGATCCCCTCGGGCGCGACGGCGAACCTCACGTTCTGGCTCAACATCACGACGAGCGAGGCGTGCTGCACGCCGTACGACTACATGTACGCCGAAGTCCGCAGCACGTCGGGCGCGCTGCTCTCGACGCTCGGCTCGTGGACGAACGCGAACTCGGGAGCCGCGGGCTCGTACTCGCAGAAGTCGTTCAGCCTCGCGGCCTGGCGCGGCCAGACGGTCCGCGTCCAGTTCCGTGGGACGACGGACATCAGCCTGCCGACGAGCTTCCGCATCGACGACGTCTCGCTGAGGTAGGCCACTCTCGGAAGGAGGGGCGGCCGAAACCGCCCCTCCTTCTCGCTCACGCAACCAGTGCGAGCTCGTCCGGGCCGCCGAGCGCCTCGGACAGCAGCTCGAGGCCCTCACGCTCGAGCCGGCGAACGTGCTCGCGCGAGACGCCGAGCTCCTTGCCGATCGTCTCCAGAGCCTGGGGCGACCCTTCGATCCCGAACCGGAGCTCGAGGACGCGACGCTCCTGCTCGGGAAGCGTCGCCAGTGCGCGGCGGACCTCGTGTCGCCGCAGCGAGTCCATCGCTTCCTCGCCGGGGTCGGGAGCGCTCGGATCGTCGAAGAGGTCGCCGAGCTCGGCCCCGTCGTCCGAGCCGACGGACTGATTGAGCGAGACGAGCGCCTCGGCGGCGTCGAGCGCCTCGTCGACGTGCTTGAGATCGAGCTCCGCGGCCTCCGCCAGCTCCTCGCGCGTCGGCTCGCGATCGAGCTTCGAGAGCAGCTCACGCCGCACTCGGGCGAGCTTGACCCGCCGCTCGTGGACGTGCGACGGGACGCGAATCGTCTTCGACTGGCCCGCGATCGCCCGCTGGCAGGCCTGGCGGATCCACCAGGTCGCGTACGTCGAGAACTTGAACCCCTTGCGCCAGTCGAACTTCTCGACGGCGCGGTTCAGCCCGATCGCGCCTTCCTGCACCAGCTCGAGGAGCGTCAGGTCGTGCCCCTGATAGCGCTTCGCGATCGAGATCACGAGCCGCAGGTTCGAGTTGATCATCCGCTCCTTCGCCGCCGCGTCGCCGCGCTCGACCCGCTTTGCGAGCGAGACCTCCTCGGCCGCCGTGAGCAGCGGATAGCGACCGATCCGGTTCATGAACAGGGTCATCGAATCGGTCGAGGACGAAGCCTCGACGCGGGCAGGCGCGGCTACGTCGACCTCGAGCGCCTCGAGCTCGGTCCGCAGCGCAGCCACCTCGTCGTCTGCGAGGTCGTGCTCGACCGCGAACGCCTCGAGCGCGCTCTCGTCGATCGTGCCGCGCTCCTCGGCCTCGCCGAGGAACGCCTGAATCGGCTCTTCGAAGATGGTGCTCAGTTGTCACTCCTTCCTGCCGCAAGCTGGCGGCGCCGCTCGAAGCGCTCGATGCGGCCGCCCGTGGCGACGCTCCGCTCGACACCCGTGTACGCGGGATGGCAGTTCGAGCAGGCGTCGACGACCAGCTCGCTCCGAGTGGAGCGGGTCGTGAACGTCTCGCCGCACGAGGTGCAGCGGACGGATGCGAGCATGAGCTCGGGATGAATCTGCTTCAAGAAAATCGCCTCCTGAGGTAGTTCGGGCGCCGAGGTCCGCGAGACCCGCGCCGCGTATGAATAAGAACGCTTTCGGCCGCGAGATATTCCAGGGATATCGTGTCTAGTCGTGACCGACCGGCCGACGATCAAGGACGTGGCAGAGCGTGCAGGCGTCTCGATCGCAACCGTCTCCAGGGCGCTCAACGACAAGGACGACGTGAGCGAGCCCACACGTGAGCGCGTGCGCGACGTCGCCCGCTCGGTCGGCTATACGCCCGATCCGACGGCCCGCTCGCTGGTCAGCCAGAAGACGCGGCTCGTCGCGGTCGTCGTCGGCGACAACGCCGGGCACCGCGACCTCTCGCTCATCTTCTTCGGCATGGTGCTCGGCGCGATCTCGCGGCGGCTCTCGCAGTCGAGCTACGACCCGCTCCTGCTCCAGCCGAACGACGTCGGTCCCGAGCACCGTTTCGACGCCGCGATCCTGATCGGCGTCGACAGCGACGATCCGTTGATCGCTCAGCTCGAATCGCGGGACATTCCGCTGGTCGGCGTCGACGTCAGGTCCCCGAGAGGCAGTGCGGTCTACGTCGGCTCGGACCATGCGGGTGGCGTTCGGCTGGCGCTGGCGCATCTGCACGCCCTCGGCCACCGCCGCATCGCCCACGTCGCCGGCGCGATGAACACCGAAGCGGGGGCGGCGCGGCTGCAGGCGTTCAAGGAGGAAACGGCGGCGCTCGGGCTGCAGGTGCCGGAGGAGCTGATCCGCCAGGGCGACTTCACGTCCGCGTCGGGCTATCGAGAGACGTGCGCCCTCCTCGCGCTCGAGGAGCGTCCGACGGCGATCCTCGCCGCCTCCGACCTGATGGCGCTCGCCGGCCTGCAGGCCATCCGTGACGCAGGGCTCCAGCCGGGCGCCGACATCGCGGTTGCCGGCTTCGACGACCTCGAGGCGGCCGCCCTCGCGCATCCTCCGCTGACGACGATCCGCCAGGACCGGAAGGAGCTCGGGGCAGTCGCTGCAACCCGTGCGATCGAGCTGATCGAGGATCCCGAGAGCGCGGCCGAGGAGACGATCCTGCCCGTCGAGCTCGTCGTGCGCGCGTCTAGCTCGGCCTGATCGAGCCGAGCTCTCCGCCCACGCGCTGCTCGGTGACGCCGCGCCACTCGTGAGGGCCGGAGGCGTAGAACAGCGTCGTTCGCGGCCCGCTCATCCCACCGGTGCCGAACGCGATGCCCCAGACACCCTCGACGGTCACGGGCAGCCGGCCCGTGAGACTCCCAGCCGTCTCCAGCGCGCCGGTACGCGTTGATCCGGCCGCTGCCGAAGTTCGCGACGAGGAGATCGCCTCCGAAGCGGCCGAATCCCCGCGGCGCGAGCGCGACGCCCCACGGCTCGTCCAGCTCGTCGGTGCGGCCGACGTGCGCGAGCAGTCGTCCGTCCAGGTCGAACTCGTCGACGTAGCCGCCGTGCGGCGCGTCGTTGCCGTTCACCGGCGCACGGTAGGCGTACGTGACGAAGATCCGGTCGCCGATCGCCTGGATGCCGAACGGTGCGTACCAGTCCGGCTTCTCGCGATCGACGAACGCGCCGGGCTTGTCCACGCGCCGCCACTTCGAGTCGAAGACGAGGACGCGGTCGTTGTGGAAGTCCGTCGCGTACAGCTTCCCGCGCGCGAGCGTGACTCCGCGGAAGAGCGCGCCGGACGCGCCGGTGTCGACGGCGACGACGGCCCGCCTCGACCAGCCTCTGGGAACCGTCGGCGTCCAGGCGCGGATCATCCCGTCCTCGCACGCGTAGATGAATCGCGCCGGCCCGGAGGCGCCGTTGCCGCGGACGACGAATCCACGCCCGCCGTTGAAGACGACGCCGGTCGGGCCGCCCGGGACGGTCACCGTCAGCGCCTGCTTCCGGCCGTCGCCCGAGTAGAGCGTGCTCGTGCTCCGGCCCTCGTTCGCAACCCACCACGGGCCCTCGCGGCTCGCCGCCAGGCCCCAGGGGTTGATCAGGTGCGCGTCGGAACGATCGGTGACGAGCACCTGCTTGGTGAAGCGGTCGAAGCGGGCTCCGCTCGCCGCCGCCGTCGCGGTCAAGGCGAAGACGACGATCGCGAGCGCGCCGAGCTTCACGTCCCTGTCGCTATGGGCGAGGGCCGCGGCGCGCGCGACTTGCTCGCGATGAAGTCCCGGTACCAGTAGAAGCTGTCCTTCGGCACGCGCTCCAGCGTCGGGTAGTCGACGTAGACGATCCCGAACCGCTTCGAGTAGCCGAACGACCACTCGAAGTTGTCGAGCAGGCTCCACACGAAGTAGCCCTTCACGGGCGCGCCCTCGTCGATCGCACGGGAGACCGCGTCGATGTACGACTGGAGATAGGCGGTCCGCTCCGGGTCGCGCACCCGGCCGTCGTGGCCGCGGATGTCGCCGAAGGCCGCGCCGTTCTCGGTCACGTAGATCGCGCGCGGCTCGTAGTCCTTGGCGACCCGAACCAGGAGCCGGCGGAGCCCGTCCGGGTAGACCTCCCAGTCCATGTCCGTGTGCTGGTTCTCGGACACGCGCTCTATGCGCGGACCGTCGTCGCCGGCACTGACGAGGAAGCGGAAGTAGTTGTTGACGCCCAGGAAGTCGATCGGCGCCGAGATCGTCCGCAGATCCCCGTTCTGGAGGAACGGCGCGAGCAGCTCGTTGCGCTCGAGCAGGTCCGGCGGATAGGTCGCCGCGGTAGAGGGGGTCGAGGAACCAGCGGTTGCCCTCGCCGTCCACCCGCCAGGCGGCGGCCTCGTCCTCCGGGGTCTCGTTCGCCGGATAGGCCTCCGCGAGGTTGAGCGAGATGCCGATCTGCGCGTCGGGCGAGAGCGCGCGGATCACGTCCACCGCCCAGCCGTGGGAGAGCAGGAGGTGATGCGCAGCCGCGACGGCGTCGACCTCGCTGGTGCGGCCGGGTGCGTGCTGGCCCCAGGAGTGGCCGATCCAGGCGTGCACCCAGGGCTCGTTGTGCGTGATCCAGTTGCTGAACGCGATCGCCCAGGCGGCGCGCAACGGCTTCCGCGTACTCGGCGAACGCCTCCGCGGTCGAGCGCGCGGGCCAGCCGCCTTCGTCCTCGAGCGCTGCGGGGTGTCCCAGTGGAAGAGCGTCACGAACGGCTCGATGTCCTTGGCGAGCAGCTCGTCGACGAGGCGGTCGTAGAAGTCGAGCCCGGCCTCGTTGATCCGGCCGCGGCCCTCGGGGAGCACGCGCGGCCAGGCGATGGAGAAGCGGAACGCGCCGAGGCCCAGGTCGCGCATCAGCCGAATGTCGTCGGGATACCGGTGGTAGAAGTCGCACGCTCGCTCGCCCGAGTCGCCGTTGCGGACCTTGCCGGGGGTCGCGCAGAACCGGTCCCAGACGCTCTCGCCGCGGCCATCTTCTTGCGCGGCGCCTTCGATCTGGTACGAAGCCGTGGCTGCGCCCCAGAGGAAGTCGGGTGCGAACGGGTTCTCGGTCGTGGGCATGGTTTTCCCTTCGGTCAGGTGGCTGGGGCGGTTACGTGGCAACGAGCGGCTTGGTGCGGTCTGGCCTCCACGAGCGTCGGCGTGACCTGCGAGCAGACCTCGATTGCGAGCGGGCAGCGCGCGCGGAAGCGGCAGCCCTCGGTGGGATCGACCGCGGCCGAGGTGTCCCCCTGTGCGGAGCTCGATCTGCTGGGCATCGGTCTTCGTGGCCGGGTCGGGCACGGCGTCGAGCAGCAGGCGCGTGTACGGGTGCAGCGGCTTGGCCAGGACGTCCTCGATCGGCCCGCGCTCGACGATCTGGCCGGCGTACATGACGAGGATGTCGTCGGCCACGTAGCGCGCGCTCGCGAGGTCGTGGGTCACGTAGAGAAACGCGATCCCGTGTTCCTCCTTGAGCTTCGCCATCAGGTTCAGGATCCCGATCCGGATCGACACGTCGAGCATGCTGATCGGCTCGTCGGCGAGGACGACCTTCGGCTCGACCGCGAGCGCACGGGCGATCGCCACCCTCTGCCGCTGGCCGCCCGAGAGCTCGTGCGGATACTTGGCGGCGACGTCCTCCGGCGGGACGAGCCCGACCGTGCGCAGCAGCTCGTACACCCGCTGCTCGACCTGGCCCGAAGGGACGATCTTGTGGATACGAAGCGGACGCTCGACGTGGTGGCGCACCGTCTTCACCGGATTGAGCGAGCCGAAGGGGTCCTGGAAGATGATCTGCACCTGAGAGCGGTAGTGAAGGACGTCGCGCCGCCTCCGGACGTGCGTGACGTCGTTCCCCTCGAACAGGACCTCCCCTGCGCTCGGCTCGGACAGGTGCGCGAGGAGCCGCGCGACGGTGCTCTTCCCGCTGCCGCTCTCGCCGACGAGCGCGGTGATCGTGCCCGGGCGCAGCTCGAACGACACGTCGTCGACGGCGTGGACGTGCGCTCGCCGAAGGGCATTGCCCATCGGGAAGCGCTTCGTCAGGCTCCGCACCTCGAGGGGGGCAGCCGTCGTCATTCCATGGCCTCCGCCACGAGATGGCACGCGACCTCGTGCCCGGCCTCGACCACGCGCAGCCTGGGACGGTCGGTCGTCTGGCGCGCGATAGAGCTCGGCTTGCTCGGGAAGGCAGTGCGGGCAACGCGGATGGAAGCGGCACCCGGTCGGCGGGTCGCGCAGGTCGGGGGGCGAGCCCGGGATCCCGGTCAGCGGGACCAGCGGGCCGCTCAGCGGCGGGAACGACCTCATGAGGCCCTGCGTGTACGGGTGCTGCGGGTTTGCGCCGAGCCGCTCGGCGGATGCGGTCTCCACGATCTCGCCCGCGTACATGATCGCGATCCGGTCTGCGAACTCGAGCAGGAGCGACAGGTCGTGCGTGATGAAGAGGACCGCGAAGCCGAAGTCGCGCTTGAGCGCCTCGACCTGCTGGAGGATCTCGCGCTGGACGACGACGTCCAGGGCCGTCGTCGGCTCGTCGAGGATGATCAGCTCCGGCTCCAGGGCGAGGGCCATGGCGATCACGACCCGCTGGCGCATGCCGCCCGAGAGCTGGTGCGGATACGAGCTCACGCGCCGCGCGTCGATGCCGACGAGCTCCAGCAGCTCACCCGCTCGCGCGAGCGCCCGCCGCCGGTTGATCTTCTCGTGGGCCTGCACCGCGTCCACGAACTGATCGCCGATGCGCATCACCGGATTGAGCGAGTTCATCGCGCTCTGGAGGACCATGGACACGTTCCGCCAGCGGTAGCGCCGGAGCTCCTCGGTGCTCTTCCCGACGAGGTCCTCGCCCTCGAAGAGGATGCTGCCGCCGGCGATTCGGCCGGGGGGCCGCAGGATCTGCATAACCGTGTTCGCGATGGTCGTCTTCCCGCAGCCGGACTCGCCGGCCAGCCCGAGCACCTCGCCCTCGCGAATCGCAAAGTCGACGCCGTCGACTGCGCGCGCCGCTCGTGTCGCCGCAGCCGTACTCGACGACGAGCTGTCGCACCTCGAGCAGGTCCGCGTTCCGCGCGCGGGTCACGGGCGGCTGCTCCACGAGGCTCGTCACGCGCCATCCTCACGGACCGCGAGCCGACCGCCGAAGAGCATCCGCAGGCTTCCGCGGCGCGGCTTCTTCTCCGCTCGCAGGCGCGGGTTGGTGAACTCGTCGATACCTGCCAGCAGCAGGACGAGCCCGAGCACGGTGAACGCCAGCATGGCTCCGGGGAAGAAGAACGGCCACCACTCGCCCTGGAGCACCGTCGAGTTCGTCTGCGCCCAGTAGAGGGTGACGCCCCAGCTCGTCGTCGAGACGTCTCCGAGGCCGAGGAACTCGAGGCCCGCGTCGACGAGCAGCGCGACGTAGAAGACGAGGACGAACGCAGCCGCGATCCGGCTGATCATGTTCGGAACGAGCTCGCCGAAGACGATCCGCCAGGTCGGCTCGCCGGCGGCCCGGGCCGCGTCGACGAAGTCGCGGTTCTTCAGCGACAACGCCTGCGCGCGCAGGATCCGCGCCTCGAACGCCCAGAGGACGAGTGCCAGGACGAGGATCATCGTCGTCATGCCGTGGTCCTGGGTGTAGCCGGACATGACGACGAGAAGCGGGATCGGCGGAATCACGAGACAGACGTTGATCAGGAAGTTGATGATGTCGTCGACGAGCCCGCCCACGAGGGCCGCTGTGATGCCGAGGGTCGCCGCGACTCCGGTGGCAAGGGCGGCAGCCGCTACGCCGAGCAGCAGCGAGCGCCGCGCGC
The DNA here is from genome assembly GCA_963790695.1 of uncultured Actinomycetes bacterium. GTDB lineage: Bacteria > Actinomycetota > Thermoleophilia > Gaiellales > Gaiellaceae > VAXT01. The sequence continues at coordinate 639,618 of CAWBPX010000002.1, forward strand.
CGATGACGACCTGCGAGAAGACGTCGCTCCCCTGATCGGTCGTGCCGAAGAGGTGCTGCCATGAGGGCGCCTGGCGGGTCGCGAGGAGGTTGAAGTCGAGCGGGTGCGCGACCGAGATCCACGGCGCGATCAGCGCAATGACCGTCACGAAGGCGACCATGAGGAACCCGAGGCGCGACTTCGGGTTGGAGAGCAGCAGCGCCAACCAGCCCGGGATGTGGAAGCGCCGGCGGGCGCGGCGCTGCGGCGCCTCCAGCGAAAGGTCGAGCGGGGAGCCGAGTGTGGGCTCGAGCTGCGACATCAGGCGGTCCGCAGACGCGGGTCGAGGATCAGGTTGAGGACGTCCATCAGCAGGTTCGCCACGATCACGCAGATCGAGAGCACGACGAGCAGCGCCTGCGCGAGGGCGTAGTCGTTCCCGAGCACCGCCTGCTGGAGCGTCAGGCCGGCGCCTGGGTAGCTGAACACGTACTCCACGAAGACGAGGCCTCCGACGGCGCTGGCGAAGAGCGCGGCGAACCCGTTCAGCGGCGGCAGGATCGCGTTTCGCCCCGCGTAGCGCGCCATCACGCGGCGATCGCGCAGACCCTTGGCGTGGGCCAGCGTCACGTAGTCCTCGCCGGTCGTGTTGATCATCACGGTGCGCATGTTCAGCATCCACCCGCCCGTGAACGCGGCGAGGATGACGAGCATCGGCAGCTGCGCGTGACGGAACGCGCTCGAGAGGAACTCGTAGTTGAAGCCCGGGCTGAGCCCGCTGTCATAGGCGTGCTGGATCGGGAACCAGTGCAGCTTGAGGCCGAGGAAGTAGAGACCGAGGAGCGCAGTGAAGAACGCGGGGAATGCGCTCAGCGCCATGAAGCCGGGGACGAAGACGCTGTCGACGAACCCGCCGCGTCGCCAGGCGGCGAACATCCCGATCCCGGTCCCGATCACGAACGAGAGGAAGAACGCGACCCCGACCAGGAAGATCGAGTACGGCAGCGTCTGCCCCACGACCGTCGACACCGGCGTCGGATAGTGGGAGGTGGAGACGCCGAAGTCGAGGTGGACGATGCGGCTCAGGTACGTGACGTAGTCCTGCCAGATCGAGTTGTCGCCTCCGCCCACGAGCGCCTCGTAGGTCTTGACGATTCCCGGGTTCGCCGCGAGCTGGGCGGGGGTCAGGTGCTGCAGGATCCCGTCGATCGGGCTCCCCGGCATCATGCGCGGGAGCAGGAAGTTGATCGTCAGCGCGACCCAGAGCGCGAAGACGTAGAAGACGAGCCGTCGGGCGAACCAGCGCATGTCTCGCTCCTCGGAGGGTAAACGGCGGGCGGGTGAGAGGGTCCGCCCGCCGTTACCTCGTGGTTACAGAGCCCTCACGGGCCGACCTTGGCACCCGGGCAGATCCGGGTGAAGGACAGGATGTTGTCGGGGAAGGTCGTGAAGATCGGGTCGCCGAAGAAGTTGTTCTTCGACGAGAAGCAGTGGAAGTACCTCGTGCTGTACGTCGACCACCTCGGCCCGATGAACAGCGGCACGATCGGCAGCTTGTCGAGGAAGATTCCCTGCAACTGCGTGGCGTACTGCTGCTGCTTCGCCGGGTTCAGGGTGCCCTTCCACTTGGCGAGGACCTTCGTCGCCTGTGGGTCGGCGAAGTGAGCCCAATTGCCCGTCGTCTCACCGCTTTCACCCGGCGGGACATACGCGTTCTGGGACAGGTTCGAATAGAAGTACCCGTAGGGCGAGCCCTGTGACGCGGCCTGCCAGAGAAGCGTCGGGAACTTCGTCGCATAGGCGTTCGGCTGCCAGGCGCCCCAGTCGGGCTCGAGGGCGACATTGGAGTCGATTCCGATGTCACGCAGGTTGCGCGTGATGATCTGGTTCGACGCAACCCAGTCCGACCAGCCGGCGATGACGTGGATGTCGAGGTGCACCGCGTCGCCGTGCGGGTCGTACAGCCGGTTCCCGCGATAGCTGAATCCGGCGTTGTTCAGGATCGTCTTGGCAGCGTTGGGGCTGTAGGAGGACATCGTCTTGGCTCGCGCCTTGATCTTCTTGTCCGCCACCCACTTCGGGAACAGCCCGTTGAGACCGATCGCGTCGGTCGGGGGCGCATAGCCGTACTCACCGAGCTTCGACACGGTCTTGCGGTCGATCGCGCGGCTGAGCGCCTTGCGGAACGCGGGCATGCTGTACGGGTACTTCGTCGCGTCGAGAGATGCAGCGAGATCGGATAGGCGGTCGTCGCGTAGAAGGCGTGGAAGTGCTTCTTGTCCTTGTTGGTGTACGCCTTGTCGACGTTCGGAACGAAGTTGTGCGTCCAGTCGACCTGACCGCTCTGAATGAGCGCGAGAGCCGCGTCGTTCGACGAGGCCTGCACGTACTCGAGGCACGCGACCTTCGGCTGGCCCTTCCGCCAGTACCGAGGGTTCTTGGTGAAGACGTAGTCCTGAGCCGTGAAGCGCGTGATCCTGTTGAACGGCCCCGAGCCGACGGGCTTCGAGTTCTTGAAGTTCGGGACGTCGTTGATCTTCGACCAGACGTGCCGCGGAACGACGAAGACGCGGTTCATCGTGGAGGAGATGAACTGCGAGTCGGGTGACTTCAGCTTGATGACGACCTTGTAGGGGCCCTTTGGCCTTGACGGACAGGATCTCGTTACCGGGGCCGGTCAGGCCGACGCGGTCCATGATCTTGTCCTGCCGTCCTGCCAGGAAGCTGTAGGTGACGTCTGACGACGTGAGCGTCCGGCCGTCCGACCACTTGGCGCCGCGCGCGAGGTTGAGCGTGAGCGTCTTGTTGCCGTTGCTCCACTTCCAGCTCCGAGCGAGCCACGGAACGGGCTTGAGGCCGCCTTCGGCCGTGATGATCAGCGGCTCGTAGAACGCGCCCTGCACGAACGAGCCGCTCGGGAGGCCGGTCGCCGTGTAGGGGTTGAAGTTCTTGGTAAACGTGGGGTCGCCGGAGCCCGTCATCACGAGGCACTTGTGGCCTGCGTTGATCTTGAGGGGACCGTCGACGGCCGCCGGGGTCGACGTGCTGAGCGCTGCCGCGAGGGCGAGGGAAGCCCCGGCCACAGCGACGGCGATCCAGCGAGTCGAGGGAATCTTGCGACGCATCGGGTGTCCTTTCTCGCCCAGGGGAGGGCGGTTAACCTAGTTTCCGAAAACGTTTCCGGAATCGTTAACAGGTTTGTTACGGGAAAGTCAAGACGCTTCTCTGCAAATTGCACGAAAATAGGGCGACGCGCTTCCGAAACGTTCCGGAACATGCTTCAATGGTCGGGATGGCGCAGACTCTATCCCGCCGCCCAACGATCCGGCAGATCGCCGAGCAGGCGGGCGTGTCCATCGCGACCGTCTCGCGAGTCCTCAACGGTCGCGGCGACGTCGCGGACGATACGCGCGACCTGGTCGCGCGCGTGATCCGGGAGAACGGCTACACCGCGAACCGAAGCGCCCGCGGCCTTTCCGGCGGACGCACGGGCTTCGTCGGCGTCGTCGTCCCGCTCGTCTATCCGGCGTACTTCTCCGGCATCCTGGACGGCGCGGCCGAGG
>CAWBPX010000003.1:0-247564 GCA_963790695.1 uncultured Actinomycetes bacterium
CTCGGCCTAGGGAGATCGGCGTCCCGAAACCGGTCAGGCTGCATTCAGAACTGCTCGTGACCCGGCCGGTACCGTGGAGCCGTGATCGAGGCGCGCGATCTGACGAAGGACTACGGATCGAAGCGCGCCGTCGACGACCTGACGTTCACCGTCCGCCCGGGCGTCGTGACCGGTTTCCTCGGCCCGAACGGCTCCGGCAAGTCGACGACGATGCGGCTGATCCTCGGGCTCGATGCGCCCACCGCCGGCGACGTGACCGTCAACGGCAAGCACTACCGCGAGCTCGCCGCGCCGCTGCACGAGGTCGGCGCGCTGCTCGAGGCGCGTTCGGTGCACACGGGCCGCTCCGCCTACAACCACCTGCTCGCGCTCGCGCAGACGCACGGGATCCCGAAGCGGCGGGTGCGACGAGCTGATCGACCTCGTCGGCCTGCACGACGTCGCCGGGAAGCGCGCGGGCCAGTTCTCGCTCGGCATGGGCCAGCGACTCGGGATCGCCACCGCGCTGCTCGGCGATCCGTCGACGCTGATCCTCGACGAGCCGGTCAACGGCCTCGACCCGGAGGGCATCCACTGGATCCGCAACCTGCTGCGAGGGCTCGCCGCCGAAGGCCGGACGGTCTTCGTCTCCTCGCACCTGATGAGCGAGATGGCGCTCACCGCCGACCACCTGATCGTGATCGGACGCGGCAAGCTGATCGCCGACACGAGCGTCGACGAGTTCGTCGCGCGCGCATCGGCGAAGGTCGTGCTCGTCCGCTCGCCGGCGCTCGAGCGGCTTGCGGGCCGTGCTCGAGGGGCCCGACGTGACCTTCGAAGCGTGCGGAGCGCGGAGTGCAGGAGGTGCACGGACTGACCGCCGAGCAGATCGGCGACGCGGCCGCCGCGCACGGGATCGCGATCCACGAGCTGACGCCGCAGCAGGCCTCGCTGGAAGAGGCGTTCATGAGCCTGACCCGCTCCGAGCTCGAGTTCGCCTCGCCTGACGGCGAGAAGGAAAGCGCAAGGGTGGCCGTATGAGCTCGCTCGCGGCAGGCAGTCCCGCTGTTCCACCGCTCGAGCACTCCGGCCGGGTCACCCAGTTGCGCGTCTTCGCCTCCGAGGCCACGAAGCTGCGCTCGGTTCGCTCGACCAAGTGGGCGCTGCTCGCGGCCGTCGTCTTCACGATCGGGCTTCCGGCGATCGCCGCCACCGTGGTGGCTCATCACTGGCCCCACGCGAGCGCCGCCGATCGAGCCGACTTCCACCCGCTCGAGGTCAGCTTCGTCGGGGTTCAGCTCGCCCAGCTCGCCATCGGCGTTCTCGGCGTGCTGGTCATCACGGGCGAGTACTCGACCGGGATGATCCGCGCCTCGATGACCGCCGTTCCCCGTCGCCTGCCCGTTCTCTGGGGCAAGGCGGCCGTCTACGGCCTCGTCACGCTCGCGCTCGCTACGCCTGCGGTCCTGATCGGCTTCTTCGTCTCCCAGAAGATTCTGTCCAGGCGTCACATCGAGATTGCCTTCACCGCAGCGGGAGTGCCGCGCGCCGTCTTCGGGGCCGCTCTCTACTTGACGGTCATCGGCCTGTTCGGGCTCGGGCTCGGAGCGATCGTCCGCAACACCGCGGGCGGGATCGCGACGTTCGCCGGGCTGATGTTCGTCTTGCCGCCGCTCATGAACGTGCTGCCGACGAGCTGGAACGCGGCGGCGTCGCCCTACGTGCCGCTGCAGGCCGGCGAGGCGGTGATGGCACTGCAGCGAGGCAACCAGCTCGGCCCCTGGACCGGGTTCGGCGTCCTGTGCGCCTACGTCGCCGCCTCGCTCGTGATCGCCGCGGTGCTGATGCGACGTCGAGACGTCTGAGCCAGATCCTTTCACGCGGAGGGCTGGGGGGTGAAGAGCGGCGGCCGGCTGCCGTGGGCCTACCTGCTCGGGCTGGGCACCGCAGCCATCGCAGGGCCGCCCTCGCCGCCGCACTCTCGGCGCTCGCCGTCGGCAGAATGGGTCTCGGGGCGATACTCAGAGAGCAGTGAGCGCGCCACGGATCGTGATCCTCGAGGACGACCACGAGCTCCAGGCTCTCCTCGAGCGCGGGCTGACCGAGGAAGGCTTCCGAGCGCAGGCTGTGTCGACCGGTGAGGAGCTGCTTCGCCGCGTCGAGGAGCTCGACCCAGACGCGCTGATTCTCGACATCGGGCTGCCCGACGCCGACGGGCGCGACGTCTGCCAGGCGCTGCGCAGCCGCGGCGTGAACGCGCCCGTCCTGTTTCTCACCGCGCGGGAGTCCGTGGTCGAGCGCATCTCCGGGTTCGATGCCGGGGGAGACGACTACGTGACGAAGCCGTTCGCGTTCGCCGAGCTGGTGGCGCGTCTCCACGCGCTCCTCAAGCGGGCAGGCACCGACGGTGCGGTCGAGGCCGCCGGCCTTCGACTCGATCCTGTGACCCACGCCGTCGAATCGGGCGCGGCGACAGTCCCGCTCAGCCCGACGGAGTTCCGGTTGCTCGCGCGGCTCCTGGCGCGACCGGGCGAGGCGGTGCGGAGGAAGGATCTGATCCGGGCGGCCTGGCCCCTCGGCGCAATCGTTCGTGACAACACGCTCGACGCGTACATCGCGCGCCTCCGACGGAAGCTCCGGGAGCTGCCCACTGCCCCGCAGATCGGCACGGTCCACGGCGTCGGCTACCGGGTCGGCTGATGCGGCCCGGGCTTCGGCGACGCCTCCTCTTGATCGTGGCGACAGCGGTTGCCGTGGCCATCTTCGGCCTCGTCGCGGCATTCGTTCTCGTTCTCGACCAGGCCCTGATGCGCGATGCCAACACGCTCGTCCGAACACGTACGGCAGCTGAGCTGGCGACGCTCCAGCTCTCGAAAGGCGGCGTCAAGGAGACCGAAGCCCCGGCCGACGCGGCCCCCACGGCCGGGATCTGGGTCTTCTCTAACGGTCGGCTGGTCGAGAAACCCCGGGCCGGCCAGACCGTTCAACAGGCTGCGCGGGTCGCTGCCACGCGTCCCTACCGGTACACGGACGTCCAAGCCGCCGACCTTCGGCTTTACGCGGTTCCGGCGATCTATCAGGGGCGCAGGGTCGGCACCGTCGTCGCCGCGACCTCGCTGGCTCCGTACGAGGAGTCGCGGCGAACTGCTCTCATCGGCTCGTTCGTCTTCGCCGGCGTCGTCCTGGGACTCGTCGTCGCCGCCGCGTGGTGGCTGCTCTCGCATGCCCTGCAGCCCGTGGTCCGAATGACGCGGCAAGCAGCGGCGTGGAGCGAGCGCGACCTCGACAAACGCTTCGCGCTCGGCAAGCCGACAGACGAGCTGACCGAGCTCGCGGCCACGCTGGACGGCCTACTCGACCGACTCGCCGCAGCCCTGCGGCACGAGCAGCGGTTTTCCGCAGAGCTCTCGCACGAGCTCCGCACGCCCCTCGCGCGCGTGATCGGCGAATCCGAGCTCGCCCTGCGGCGCCCTCGCACCGCGGGCGAATATCGGGCCGCGCTCGAGCTCATCCACCGCAACGCCGAGCAGCTGGCACGGACTGTCGACGCTCTGGTCGCCGCGGCACGCCACGAATTGGGCGAGGTGACCGGGAGCGCGGACGCATACGCGGTCGCGGCGGACGCCGCCGAGGCCTGCACGGCACTGGCAGACGAGCGCGCGTTGACGATCCAGGTCGAGCCTCCGAGGCAGCCGGTCCGCATCGGGGTCGACGGCGACTTCGCAGAGCGCATCCTCCAGCCCGTGATCGAGAACGCATGTCGCTACGGAGCGAGCAGCGTGCTCGTTTCCATCGCCCATTCGGACGGGACGGTGACCTATTCCGTCGAGGACGACGGCCCGGGGGTCGGCGACGACGAGCGGGACACGATCTTCGAGCCCGGCACTCGCGGCCGTGCCGGGGCGAACGGATCCGGAGCAGGGCTCGGATTGCCCCTTGCGCGCCGACTCGCGCGCAGCGTCGACGGTGAGGTCATTGTGGGCGACGCGCCCGAGCACGGTTTCTTCCGGATCACCCTGCCGCGAGGCTAGCCCCCTGCTTGTCAGGTTGCGTTCAGGCAATCGCGACGATGCTGATCCGATGACAAGCCCAACGATCTCCAAGCCCCGCGCAGCCGCCCCGACGCTCCGGCAGATGCTGAACAAGGTGCCTGAGATCACCCTCTACTTCTGGGTGATCAAGGTGCTGTGCACGACCGTCGGGGAGACCGCGGCCGACTTTCTCAACGACAACCTCGGTCTCGGCCTCACGAAGACGACGTGGATCACGAGCGTGCTGCTCGTTGCCGCGCTCGTTCTGCAATTCCGCTTCCGGCGCTACATCCCGTCGATCTACTGGCTCGCCGTCGTGCTGATCAGCATCGTCGGCACCCTGATCACTGACAACCTGACCGACAACCTCGGCGTCTCGCTCGTGACGACGACGGTCGTGTTCTCGATCGTGTTGGCCGTCGTCTTCGCGGTCTGGTGGGCGAGCGAGCGAACGCTCTCGATCCACACGATCTACACGACCCGGCGCGAGGCTTTCTACTGGCTCGCCGTTCTGTTCACGTTCGCGCTCGGCACTGCAGCCGGCGACCTCGCCGCCGAACGGTTCAACCTCGGCTACGCGCTGTCGGCAGTCGGCTTCGCCGCGATGATCGCGGCCGTCGCACTCGGGCACTTCCGGTTTCGACTGAACGCCGTGCTCGCATTCTGGATGGCCTACATCCTCACACGCCCACTCGGTGCATCGCTTGGCGACTACATGTCGCAGCCGCGAGCTGACGGTGGTCTCGGCCTGGGCACGGTCGTCACGAGCGCGCTCTTCCTTTCGGCGATCGTGGGCGTCGTCGTCTTCCTGACGATCACCCGGCGTGACGAGACTCCCGTGCAGACCGTCTCGAGCGAGGAACTGGAGCCGCACCTCCACCTTTCCCACCCGCATATGCCGCACCCGCACATGCCCCACCCTCACCTGCCAGACGTCCACGTCCCCAAGGTCTCGCCTCCGAAGCCCACGGGCGACGAGGCGTAGCTCGGAAACCCGCTAGGCAGGTGACGATTTCCGGCCGGCCGCCCCTGCTCGAGGGCGGCCGGCCGGCTTTTTGGCGGCTAGACTGACTCCCTCGCGGGGCTATAGCTCAGCTGGGAGAGCGCCTGGATCGCACCCAGGAGGTCGCCGGTTCGAGCCCGGCTAGCTCCACACAGAAAAGCCCTGCTAACAGCGGCCTTGTCATATACGTGCCGGTTCGCTCGTCCGTTGGGATGACGCACTTCTGACACACGTTCGGGGCAGTCGGGCGCCGAAGTCATCAAACAAGCGAGGGCTTCGCTCGTCACTGGAGCGACCGCACTCAGGGTCAAAGAGCTCCCGCCCGACTCTGCGAAGATGTGTCTCTTCGCGTTCCTTTCCGGTCCGACGACCCGATGAGCAAGCCGCCCGATCCAGACGACACCCGATCAAAGGCGCGCGAGATCCTGGACCGCTTTCGGCTGCGCGCCGCGGAGGTTCTAACCGATGTTCCGTTGGTCGAGGACTTGTTGGAACGCGCTGATGCCCGTTCGGTGAAGAGCGCGGTGCTCCGCGAGTCCTTGGCGCCGCTGCGTCGGCTGATTCGCTCATACGTCCGTGGGTCATATCGAGCCGCGACTGCGGGCGATGTTGCTTGGGCACTGGCCGCGGTCATGTACGTCGCTTGGCCGTTGGACGCGATCCCGGACTACCTGCCACGAGGGCTCCGCGACGACGAGAAGGTCGTGGCGTGGGTGCTCCGTCGTATCGATCCGGCGATCCGTGCGTATGAAGCGTGGGAGGCATCGATCGGCGAGAGCACCACCGATCTCGTGCCAGCGCCCTTCGTCGCACCGTCCTCGTCTGCACGAGCCTTGGACGTCGTTGTCCTCGATCGCATGGACTCAAGCCTGTTCAACCGGCTGGCGCCCGAAGAGCGGCGGGCGCTTCCATCCATCGCCGCGAACCCTGCATTGCTCGGCGCCGCACAGCAAATTCAGGGGGCGCTGGCGGCGGGAAAAGTTGATGCGCGTCGTTGGTCCCCCGGAAATCCTGCAAGGTCTCGCGGCCGGGACGCTCGAGATGGTTCCATCGTCCGGCGGCAACCTCGGCATCGTGCGAGACGTAGCTAGCAAGCGATTGGGTCGGGCAGCTTCCTCGCTTCGAGAGAGAGCATCCCGAACCTGAACCCGGCACTGGCGGGGTTTCAATTCGCCAGTGCGGTCACACTTCAGTACTACCTGGCACGCATCGATCGTCAGATGCTCGAGATCGACAAGGAGATCCGCGGGGCACGTCAAGACATCCGCGACGAGCGCTACGGGCGCATCGAGGCAGCACGCAAGCAGTGCGAGCTCGCGGAGCGAATCCTGGCGGGGGCCACCGGACTCGGCAACCACGACGCGCGCCGGCTAGATCTCGCAGCGCATGATCTGGATCAGACCTACGAAGCGCTCGCGGCGAGCGTGAAGTCCTTCTGTGAGCGCGTCGAGGAAACCGACTTCCAGACCGTCAGTAAGAACGATCTAGACGCACTCCTCAAGGAGGGGGCCGGGGTCGCCCTCACCGACACCCAGCTACTGCTGTACGCAGCGGTGGTCCGGCATCGCATCGGAGGCGTCCAAGCCTTCTTGCTGTCAGACGACGGTGAGCACCGCTCCAGAATCGCTCATGAAGATCTCGACGCCATCCATCAGGAGATGGTCGCGTTGCTAATTCGAGCGCATGCGGCCTTGCGCAAACTCAACCTCCCCAAGCGCGCGCTTGACGACCGATTCCGCAAGTTGGGCGGTCCCGAGAAATCACTCGCGGAGTACTCGTCGCGATCAAAAGGAGTGCGCGAGCTGCTCTCCTCTCCGCAACACGTCCTACCTGCCTACACGCCGCAGGAGCCGTTCGTCATGGATCTACGACTCGGCGAGGATCAGACCATTGAGGCCGAGTGGGCCTACGTTCGTCGCACTGAACCTGCGGTCGGTTGAGACCCGAAGCGTCGGAGGGCGCTCACTCAAACTAGGCGAAGAGTGCAATAGTGTCAGAGAAGATGGGTGGCCTCTAGTTCGCGCTCAAACGACGAGGCGGCTACTGGCGGGTTGGGCGGTGCTGCGGAAGCCGCAAGAAACGAGAGCGTTGCGAGCGTTCATGAGAGCAGTACCACGATCAGCAGAGACGGATGCGGCTCGCTCGCCTCAGTGGATACGGTGAAGGTCTGTGCGCAGACAAGCCTTCCTGGTTTCACGGGATACTCTACTTAGCGAGTCTCGCATGAGTTCACAGGACTGGTAGTTGGCGAGGCTCCTGGCAGGGACGAGCACGTGAGGGCAGTCTCAGTCATCAGGGTAGGGCGGGCTCCTTTTTGCGAGATGAGCTACAGAGCCTTCTCAGTAGGGATGAGCAGGAAAAGGTACTTCTGACTAACGCCTTACAGTTGTGGCAGACTTGCTCGCACGGAGTTCAAACACGAGACGGGGCTATGGTGGACTCACACGAACATCTACTCAAGGACGATATTTCTGAGTGCGCGGAGCTCAAGGCGATACTCGCGTTGGCGGATCGCTCTATACGCGGTGACGGGAGAACTTGCGTGCTTAGACAGCGAAGCTCTCGCGATGCACAAACTCGTCGCGCGGGCGTACTCCTCGGCTCGGGCGCACACTCGAAGCACAGCGCGGATCTCAGTGATCTCGGTCTACCACCTCGCTACGTTAGTGCTCAGCGGACGCAACATCGGAGCTGTATCAGCGATGGAGGAAAAGCATACAGAAGTTCGGGAGCCTCATTTAAGGACTAGTGCGGGCGGTTGCAACGCACGTCGCTGAGACGCCTGATGGATTAGATGGCCTGTCTCATCAGACGCGAGCGAACGGATTGGCGGAGTAGAATAGGATGACTCGCGGGCGTACTTACACGTACGAGTCGCCAATGCTTCCTCTAGCGACACGAGCACGTCATAACGGGGCGTTCGGTCTCGGGCGTAGTCAGCTCTAGGTAGTGATCAAAGTTGATCTCCTCGACCTCATCTGAACGAAGAAGTTCGATGGCTTCTCGGGCGTCGCGACGTGAACGCATATATGAGGAGCCTCACGGACATAGTCAAGACAGACCTTCACGCGAGGCCTCTCACGTAGTCGTCTCATCGCTGCGGTCAGTTCCTTCCAAAACACGGTGAATGCGCTCGCGACTGAGCACGATCAAGCGCCTTGATTCTGCGTCTCGCGTTCGCCGCTTTCCTCGCACTCTCGGCGGATCACGGAATCACGGTTCAGGATGATCGTGCTTGCTCGTCGGTTAGGGGTACCACTCGTCTCGAAGTGGAGTAGTAGAGCGGAGAGCGTAAGCACGCGTGCGCGGATCACAAATGGCTGCCTCGTGGTCGCCTAGCAACACGCTCGCCTGCTCAAGCGCCGCAGACTCGCTCTTTTCATCGGAGGGCGCATTGAAGATCTCTCCTGGGTGCGATCGCATGTAGTCCACGCCTTTGTTCCTCCTGTTAGCGGCGGACTCGGCCGCAATCGCGCAGTACCTGCCAGCTTGCGCGCTTAACGCGGCCGCGTTCTTTTTGACCACTTGGCTGACGCAGGTTGGTGGCGAGCTCGGGCACGCGTATCTCGCTCTCTAGATGCGTCAATAACTGTACCGGTACGTGGAAGCTTGGCTGGCGAAGTGCGATTTGTTTCGGTTATAGACTTTCGCTGGTTACCTTTTCCAGCACGGCGTTTCATGTGGAGCGCGGCGGTTGGATTTACTTGAGGTTGGCTTTGAACTCGGCACAGATCAGTCGTTAACTCACTACTAGTTGCTTGCGAGGCTCGAAGGCGAACTTAGCGCGGGTGTCTGGGAGAGCGCGATGTATCTAGGATGGCTCGAGCTGCGCGCAGGTAAGTACCGTCTTAGCTTAACAGGGTGGACGGCTACGTTGACGGGCTCTATCGCGCTGTAGGCGAGTGATAGTGTCGAGATGGTGAGATCGCTGACGCGATGGGTGAATCGGGTAGGTATGAGGTTTGACTTTAGCTTTCGAAGTAACCTCAACTTTGGAGCAGCTGGTTACTCGCGTTCAGTTCTCTAGTTCGACAACAGACAATGACGCACTTCTGACACACCTGGAGCGTGAAAGATCGGTGAAGTTGTAGGTGAAGTTCGAAAGGCTAGAAAGTGGCTGTTGATTGCAACGTTCGATTTCGTGGCAAGTGATACACTGGTGAAGGCCGTTAGCTGGATCGCACCCAGGAGGTCGCCGGTTCGAGCCCGGCTAGCTCCATGAAGAAAAGCCCTGCTACCAGGGCTTTTCGTTTTCTCGGCTGACGGCGTCAGCCGAGCAGTCGGAAGTAGCGGGCGATCGGGAGCACCGTGAAGCCAGCGGCTTCGTATGCCGCCCGCGCAGGTGCGTGGCCGGGGTCGCCACCGGTCTCGACGACCGCGATGTCCATGCCGCAGCGCAGCATGTGCTCGGTGGCGTGCTCCGTGAGTCGGGAGCCGATCCCGCGCCGCTGGTAGTCGGGATCGACACCGATGATGTCGATCACGCCCATGCGTTCGTGGAACGCGTTCAGCGCGACTGCGGCGAACCCCACTGGCTTTCCGTCGGCGACGGCCACGAAGACGTCCCGCTCCTCGCTCAGACAGCTCGACCTGACCGTCTCGGCCTGACCAGCGCGCCAGTCAGGGTGCAAACGGAGAAAGATCTCGTCCCCGAGAACGTCCCGAACCGAGTCGAAGATGGGTTCCCACGCCCGGAGGGAGAACGCGACTACCGCGTCAAGGTCTTCTTCGCGGAATTCGCGCAGCTGGATCGAGTCGTCGGTCATGGCCCGGAGGGTCGCAGCCTAGACACGTCATGCCGGGGTGGCGTCGCGGTCGCGCTTGCGGCGGGAGGCCATCGACTGGCGTTTCGTCGCCGAGAGCTCGACCTTCCGCAGGCGGATGCTCTTCGGGGTCACCTCGACGCACTCGTCGTCCCGGATGAACTCGAGCGCCTGCTCGAGAGAGAGCGGGCGCGGCGGAATGAGCCGGACGAGCTCGTCCGCGGTCGAGGAGCGCATGTTCGTGAGCTTCTTCTCCTTGGTGGCGTTGACGTCGAGATCCTCGCCACGGGCGTTCTCGCCGACGACCATGCCCTCGTAGACCTCCACCCGCGGGCCGATGAACAGCGACCCACGCTCCTGGAGCGCAGCGATCGCGAACCCGGTCGCGTGGCCTCTGCGATCGGCGACGAGGCTGCCCGTCGGACGAGTTCGCAGCTCGCCGTGCCACGGCTCCCAGCGCTCGAAGACGTGGTGCATGATCCCGGCCCCGCGCGTCTCCGTGAGGAATTCGGTCCGGAAGCCGATCAGCCCGCGAGCCGGCACGAGGTACTCCATGCGGGCCCAGCCCGTGCCGTGGTTGACCATCTGCTGCATCCGGCCCTTCCGGAGCGCGAGCATCTGCGTGACGACGCCGATGTAGTCCTCCGGGACGTCGATGGCGACCCGTTCGACAGGCTCGTGCTGCTTCCCGTCGATCACGCGCGTCAGCACCTCGGGCTTCCCCACGGTGAGCTCGAATCCCTCGCGCCGCATGATCTCGACGAGGACGGCGAGCTGGAGCTCCCCGCGCCCTTGTACCTCCCAGACATCCGGGCTCGTCGTCGGTTGCACGCGCAGAGAGACGTTCCCGACGAGCTCGCGCTCGAGACGGGCGATCAGCGCGCTGGCCGTCACCTTGTCGCCCTCGGTGCCGGCGAGCGGGGAGGTGTTGATCCCGAGGGTCATCGCCAGGGACGGCTCGTCCACGGTGCTGACCGGAAGCGGGCGCGGGTCGTCGGCGTCCGCGATCGTCTCGCCGATCGTGACCTCGGCGAGGCCGGCGAGCGCGACGATCTCGCCAGGGCCGGCTTCCTCGGCGGGGATCCGGTCGAGCGCCTCGGTCACGTAGAGCTCGGTCACCTGCGCCTTCTCGATCGTCCCATCGGCCCGGCACCACGCGACCTGCTCGCCTTTGCGGATCGTCCCGTGCAGAACGCGCAGCAAGGCCAGCCTCCCGACGTACGGCGACGCATCGAGGTTCGTGACGAGCGCCTGCAGCGGGTGATCCGGGTCGTACGAGGGGGGCGGAACGGTTGCGAGCAGGGTCTCGCGGAGCGGCTCGAGGTCGGAGGCGAGCTCATCTGGCTCGAGGCCGGCCTGGCCGGTGCGCGCGTTCGCGTACACGATCGGAAAGTCGATCTGCGTCTCGTCCGCGTCGAGGTCGAGGAAGAGCTCGTAGACCTCGTTCACAACTGCTTCGGGACGGGCGTCCGGCCGGTCGACCTTGTTCACGACGAGGACGACGGGAAGCCGCGCCTCGAGCGCCTTGCGGAGGACGAACCGCGTCTGGGGCAGAGGTCCCTCGCTCGCATCGACCAGGAGGAGCACACCGTCGACCATCGTCAGACCACGTTCGACTTCGCCCCCGAAGTCGGCGTGGCCGGGCGTGTCGATGATGTTCACCTTCGTGTCGCCGAGCTGAACCGCCGTGTTCTTGGCGAGGATCGTGATGCCCTTCTCGCGCTCGAGGTCCATCGAGTCCATGACCCGCTCCGCCACTTCCTGATTGGCGCGGAACGAGCCGGATTGCCAGAGCAGGGCGTCGACGAGTGTCGTCTTGCCGTGGTCGACGTGCGCGACGATCGCGACGTTTCTCAGGTCGCTCGCGGCGCGCGAGGGCTGGAGCGCGGGCAGGCACACGACTCACAGTAGCGGCGGTACCCTCCGGGGCATGCCTCGCGACAAGCCCGAGCCGATGACGCCTGGCCAGAAGGAAAGGCTCGAGTCGGAGCTCGCCGAGCTGGAGGGGCCGCGCCGCCGGGAGGTCGTTCAGGCGATCGCGACGGCCAGGGGGTTCGGCGACCTGTCCGAGAACTTCGAGTACCACGCGGCGAAGAACGACCAGGGTCTCCTCGAGGCCCGGATCAGGACGATTCGCGATCGCCTGGACCGGTCTGTCCTTGTCGACCAGGCGTCGTCGGAGAGCGGCGAGGTCGGGGTCGGGTCGACGGTCGAGGTCGAGGACGAGAACGGCGAGCGGATGACAATCGAGATCTCCAGCGTCGGAGGCGTCTCGCCCGACTCACCGCTCGGCGGCGCCCTGCTCGGGGCGAGCCCCGGGGACACCGTCGACGTCGCCGCGCCGCGGGGCTCCTGGCGGGCGCGCGTCATCGCCGTGTCGCACCCAGGCGGTCGCCGGTTCGAGTCCGGCTAGCAGCGGCGAGCGGGTCTGTTCCTCACGCCGCGGACTGGAGTGAGCGGTCGACCGCGTCGGGCGACAGCACGTGCTCGATGGCCATCGTCGCCGCTCCGATCACGCCGGCCCGGTCGCCGAGCCGGCTCGGGACGATGCGGAGGTCGCGGGTGGCCAGCGGGAGCGAGCGGCTGAAGATCCCCTCGCGGACACCGGCCAGAAGCTGCGCATGCGCCTCGGCGATGTCGCCGCCGATGACGATCACCGCGGGATTGAAGAAGTTGACCGTGCCGGCGAGCACTTCGCCCAGACGTCCGGCCGGCGTCGCGCACCATCCGGATTGCACCCGCGTGGCCGCCCTGGACGAGCCTGACGACATCGCGGCTTCGGGCAGCATCTTCTCCCGCCTCGGCCAGTCTCTGCGCGAGCGCCTGACCTCCGGCGACGGCTTCGAGGCAGCCGACGTTTCCGCAGCGACAGATGACGTCCTCCCGACTCGTGGCCCGGATGTGACCGATGTCGCCCGCCGCTCCGCGGGCCCCCCGGTGGATGTGTCCGTCGGCGACGATGCCGCAACCGATGCCGGTTCCGACCTTGATCAAGCAGCAGATGCTCGGTCTCCGGCCAGTGCATTCGGTGCTCACCGCGAGCCATGATGTTGACGTCGTTGTCGACGAGCACCGGAGCGCTGTACCGGCCGGCGAACCAGTCCGGAATCGGGAAGTCGTCCCAGCCGGGCATGATCGGCGGATTCACGGGCCGCCCGCTCTCGAACTCGACGGGCCCGGGCACGCCGATCCCGATCCCCCGCACGTCTTCATGTGAGCGGCCGACTTCGTCCAACAGCTCGGTGAAGCGCTCGGCGACCCAGGCGAGGGCGTGCTCCGGTCCCGACGCGATCTCGAGGTCGGAGGCCCGCTCGGCCAGCGGGGTGCCGACGAGGTCGCTCACCGCCAAACGGGCATGTGTCGCTCCCAGGTCGGCAACGAGGACAACGCCTGCGTCGCGATTGAACGCCAGGATCGTCGCCGGGCGGCCGCCGGTGGAGGGGTTGCCGCCGGCCTCGTAGACGAGCTGCTGCTCCAGGAGTGCGTCGACACGTTGGGCGACGGTCGAGCGCGCGAGCCCGGTCGCCCTGGCGAGGTCGGCTCGCGTCACGGCGACCTCTTCCCGGATCAAGCGCAGGAGCGCGCCGGCGCTGGTCGGCGACGAGTTCGTTGCCATGCCGACGAAAGTAAAGCATGGAGTGGACGAAGTAGGCCAGCTTTTGCTTGACAGTTGGACTAAGCCAGTTTAGGTTCCTTCGCTGATGCCTCTCCGAGTGGCGATCGCAGGTACTGGATTCATCGGCAGGGTCCATGCGCGGTCGGCGCGCCTTGCGGGCGCACACCTGGTGGGGATCGCCGCCTCGTCACGGGAATCGGCCGAGGCTGCGGCGACCGAGCTCGACGCGGATCGCGCTTTCGACTCCGCCGAGGACCTCGTGCGCGACCCGGACGTCGACGTCGTGCACATCTGCACGCCGAACCACCTGCACGTTCCGCTCGCCGAGGCAGCGTTGGCGGCAGGCAAGCACGTCGTCTGCGAGAAGCCGCTGGCACCCGACGCGAGCGGCGCGCGACACCTCCTGGACCTCGCCGCCGAAACGGGATTGCTCGCCGGCGTTCCGTTCGTCTACCGCTACTACCCGACGGTCCGCGAGGCCCGCGAGCGCGTCGGAAGCGGGCAGACCGGGCCGATTCGCCTTCTCCACGGCACCTATCTCCAGGATTGGCTCCTGAGGCCCGACGACGCCAACTGGCGCGTGGACGAGCGACTTGGAGGGCCGTCGCGGGCGTTCGCCGACATCGGCTCGCACTGGTGCGACCTGGCCGAGTTCGTTTCCGGCCAGCGCATCGTCCGCCTCTCGGCGAACCTGATGACGGCGGTGCCCGAGCGAGTCGGCGCAACCGGCCGCCGCGCGTTCGAGGCCGGCGGCGACGGTGGCGACGGCACGCACCGTGTCACCACCGAAGACGCCGCCATCGTCCAGTTCGAGACCGACGCCGGTGCGATCGGCTCAGTCGTCGTCAGCCAGATCTCGGCAGGCCGCAAGAACCGGCTGTGGATCGAGCTCGACGGCGCCGAGCAGGCGCTCGCCTTCGACCAGGAGAGCCCCGAGACGCTCTGGTGCGGGAGTCGCGACGAGCTGAGGATCGTTCGCCGCGATCCGGCGACCCTCTCCCCGCCGGCCGCGCGGCTCGCGTTCCTCCCCGGCGGACACCCCCAGGGCTACGCGGATTGCTTCGACGCGTTCGTGGCCGACTTCTACGAGGGAGTCCGGAGCGGTTCCGCTCCCGAAGGGATGCCGACGTTCTCCGACGGCCTGCGCGCCGCGCTGATCACCGACGCGGTTCTCGCCTCCTCCCGCGAGCAGCGCTGGGTCGACGTGGCAGCTGAGCGAAGAGACCGCAGTCGATCGCCGAGCCGGTGGCGACGTGAAGCTCGGCTTCCTCACCTCCTGCATGCCCGAGCGCAGCCTCGAGGACATCGCAGAGTGGGCGAAGGCAAACGGCTACGAGGCGCTCGAGCTCGCCGCCTGGCCGCACCTGGGTGACCGGCCGTTCACGGCCAGCCACGTCAAGGCCGACGCCTTCGACGACGCCGAGGCAGACCGCGTTCGCCAAGCGCTCGAGGACAACGGGCTCGTCCTGTCCGCGCTCGCCTACTACGACAACAACCTCGCGCCCGACCCCGCCGAACGCGAGGCGTACCACGCCCATCTCCGCGCCTGTATCGACGCGGCCGCCGCCCTGGGCGGAGTTCCGGTCGGCACGTTCATCGGCCGCGACCCGGGACGCAGCGTCGCCGAGAACCTCCGCGAGGCGGAGCGCGTCTTTCCGCCGCTCGTCGACTACGCGGGCGAGCGCGGCGTGCAGTTGATGATCGAGAACTGCGTCATGGAGGGCTGGCATCCGGACGGCTACCCGGGCAATCTGGCCTACTCGCCCGAGCTCTGGGAGTGGATGTTCGACCTCGGGCTCTACCTCAACTTCGACCCCTCCCACCTGCTCTGGCTGGGAATCGACCCGGTCGAGGCCCTGAGGCCGTACGTCGACCGGGTCGCGCACGCCCACGCCAAGGACGCCGAGACGTTTCCGGCCGAGCGCAACCGCTACGGCTTCTTCGGTCGCACCTCGACCCGCGAGCAAGACCCCTGGGACATGGGCTGGTGGCGGTATCGGATCCCCGGGCTCGGCGAGGTCGACTTCCGCCGCTACGTCGACGCGCTCTACCAGGGCGGCTTCGACGGAACGCTGTCGGTCGAGCACGAGGATCCGGTCTGGGGCGGGACGCCCGCTCTGGTCGAGGACGGGCTCCGGATCGCGCACAACAACCTGCGAGGGCTGGTGATCGGGTGACGAAGGTCCTGGAGATCCGGAACCTGGTCAAGGAGTTCCCGGGCGTCAAGGCGCTGCAAGGCGTCGACCTCGACGTCCTCGAAGCCGAGGTGCATTGCCTGCTCGGCGCCAACGGAGCCGGCAAGTCGACGCTCATCAAGTGCGTGTCGGGCGCCCTCGAGCCGACCAGCGGCGAGATCCTCTTGCAAGGCGAGCCGCTGCCGTCCGGCGACCCCGCCGGCACGCTCAAGCGCGGCATCGCGACGATCTATCAGGAGCTCGACCTCGTTCCCGACCTCAGCGTGGCCGAGAGCGTCTTCCTGGCCCACGAGCCCCGCCGCGGGCCGCTGCTCGACCTCGACAAGATGTACCGGGAATCGGCCGCGCTCCTCGCCCGGCTGGGCCACGACACGATCCCCGTTCGCGCGAAGGTGGGCCAACTGCGGCCGGCAGCCCAGCAGATCGTGTCGATCGCCCGGGCGCTGTCGGGAAACGTCCGGCTGCTGATCATGGACGAGCCGTCCGCGATCCTGGACGAAGGGGAGGTCAAGACCCTCTTCGAGGTGGTTCGCCGGCTCACGGCTGAGGGTGTCGGCGTCATCTACATCTCGCACCGCCTCGATGAGATTCGGCGCATCGGCGACCGCGTCACCGTGCTCGCGGACGGGCGTACGACCGGTACGGGCCTGCCCGCGACCACGCCGACCGACCAGCTCGTTCAGCTCATGGTCGGACGGAAGGTCGAGCAGCTCTATCCCGAACGGCTCGTGGGCACCGACCGTGTGCTGCTCGAGGTTCGGGACGCCAAACGGCTGCCCGCTGTTCGCGGCGTGAGCCTGAAGGTCCACGCGGGCGAGATCGTCGGTCTGGGCGGGCTCGTCGGGTCGGGCCGGACGGAGCTCCTCCGCTTGGTCTACGGGCTCGACCAGCCGGAGGGCGGCGAGTTCCTCATGGAGGGCAAGCGGCTGCGCCCCAACCGCCCGGGCGCTGCGATTCGGCGCGGGCTCGGCCTCGCTCCAGAGGACCGCAAGTCGCAGGCGCTCGTCCTCGACTGGAGCCAGACGAAGAACGTGACCATCGCGGACCTCGACCGCTTCTCGCGTGGGCTGCTGGACGTGCGGAAGGAGCGCGCCGCGGCGCACAAGCAGCTCAGGTCGCTGAACACGGTGCCGGACGATCCCGATCGCGTCGTTCGGCTGCTCTCGGGCGGCAACCAGCAGAAGGTCGTGCTTGCGCGCTGGCTGCTCCACGAGTGTCGCGTGCTGCTCCTCGACGAGCCCACCCGAGGCGTCGACATCGCGACGAAGGCCGAGATCTACCGAATCGTCAACGACCTCGCCAAGGTCGGGCCTGGGCGTCCTCGTCGTCTCGTCGGAGCTCGAAGAGCTCGTCGGCATCTGCACCCGCATCCTCGTCATGCGCGACGGCGAGATCGTCGCCGAGGTCGACGGGAAGGACGCCACGGAGCACGAGCTCCTTCGCCACGCGGTCGCGCCCACCGATGCTCCCGAACTAGCCGAGGAGGTTGTATGAGCCAGGCTCCCGCCGAACCGGCCGGCCCCGTGTTCGCCGATCGGCTGAAGGCGCTCCGGATCCAGGAATACGGGCTCGCCGCCGTCGTCGTCCTGCTCTTCATCGCCGGGGCGATCCTGAAGCCCGAGACGTTCCCGACCTGGGACAACGTCCGCAACATGCTGACGCAGGCAAGCGTCGTCGGCGTGCTCGCGATCGGAATGACCTTCGTGATCGCGACGGCCGGCATCGACCTGTCCGTCGGCTCGATGGTCGCGGCGGCCGGCGTGTTCGGCGGGATCCTGATCGGCGACAACGGCACGAGCAGCCTCATCTTCATCCTCGGCACGATCGCCTTCGCGACCTTCCTCGGAACGGTGAATGCGACGGCCATCGCCTACGCGCGGATCGTGCCGTTCATCGCGACGCTCGCAATGTTCTCGATCGCCAGGGGTCTCGCATTGCTCCTGAACGACAAGCTGCCGGTGAGCTTGCTCGACCTGAACGGGGGCTCGTTCGGAGACCCGCGGGCGTTCTCGTTGCTCTGGTTCGGCAACGGCAGGATCTTCGGAATCCCGGTGTCCGTGTACGTGTTCGCCGCGATCACGATCGCCGGCTGGATCGTCCTCAACCGCACGCGGTACGGTCGCTACGTCGTCTCGGTGGGCGGCAACCGCGAGGCCGCGCGCATCGCCGGCGTCCCCGTCCGGAGGATCATCTTCAGCGTCTACGTCCTGTCCGGGCTGCTCGCCGGGGTGGCGAGCGTGCTCCTCTGCGCGCGGCTCGGGAGCGCCTCGCCGGTGAGCGGAAATCTCTACGAGCTCGACGCGATCGGGGCGGTCGTGATCGGCGGGACGAGCCTCGCCGGCGGGCGGGCGACGATCGTCGGCACGTTTCTCGGCGTCCTCACGTTCGCGCTCATCTTCAGCCTCATGACGCAGCTCAATCTCTCGACGGAAGTCCAGCAGGTGACGAAGGGCTTGATCGTGCTCGCCGCCGTCCTGCTGCAGCGCTCGGACTCGCGGTACTGATGCTCGAAAAACCCCACGACAGGAGGTACGGAATGTCGCGCAAGCGGCTCATCATCGGGATCGTCGCAGCCTCGCTGCTGGCGATCGGGACCACTGGCTGCAGCCTTGGCGGTGACGACAGTGCGACGAAGACGGTCACCGTCAGCGAGACGACGACGACCGGAGGAAGTTCGTCCGGGAAGACGGTGAAGATCATCGCCAGCGTTCCGCCGACAGACCACGGCTGGCTCGGCGCCATCTCCAAGGACGCCCAGGCGGCGGCCGATCAGCACGACGACGTCGATTTCGAGCTGCTGCAGGCTGCGGACGCAGATTCCCAGGCGCAGCAGATCGAGCAGGCGATCGCCAAGAAGCCCGACGTGCTCGTCGTGCTCCCGCAGGACGGCGCCGCGCTCACGCCGGTCGCCCAGAAGGCCGAGAAGGCGGGCATCCCGGTGGTCAACATCGACCGCCTCTTCACGGCACCCGACGCCGCGACGGCGACCGTGCTCGGCGACAACTACCAGATCGGCGTTCTGGCGGCGAACTACATCGCCGACCAGTTGAAGTGCAAGGGCAACGTCGTCGAGATCCAGGGCCTGGCCGGCATCTCGGTCACGACCGACCGGACGAAGGGCTTCACGGACACGCTCAAGAAGAAGTGCCCGGACGGCGGCATCAAGATCGTCGCCTCGCAGCCGGGAGACTTCAACCCCGACAAGGGCCTGACGGTGATGGAGAACATCCTCCAGGCCCAGAGCAAGATCGATGCCGTGTACACGCATGACGACGACATGGCGCAGGGCGTCGCCCAGGCCATCCGCAATGCGAACCGGGACGACGAGATGTTCCTCACGGGCGTCGGCGGGTCGGAGGACGCGATGAAGCAGATCAAGGAAGGCGGCCTCTACCGCGCGACGTTCCTCTACAACCCGAACATGGCCGGCACGGCCGTGAACATGGCGCGCCTGATCGGCCTCGGAGAGGGCTTCAACGAGCTCGTTCCGCCCGAAGTCCCGCGTCAGGTGATCGTTCCCGCTGCCGTGGTCACGAAGGACAACGTCAGCGACTACGAGCAGTACGCGTTCAACTAGTCGTAACGAGTCGTCGCGGCCCGCTGGATGCCACGAGCGTCCGGCGGGCCGCGCCGATGGGAGTCGAACCCGTCACGCCAGCCGCTCGTAGACTCGCGCGATGGTCCCGGCCCTGCTCGTGGAGGACGCCGCCAAGCGCTATGGGCGCGTCCAGGCACTCGACGGCGTCAGCCTGGAGGTGCAACCCGGCGAGCTCGTCGGGCTTCTGGGGCCGAACGGGGCAGGGAAGTCGACCCTCGTCAAGATCGCCTGCGGCCTGATTCGCGCCTCCCGCGGCCGGGCGGAGATCTGCGGAGCGCCGGCCGGATCACCCGGGGCCCGCGCCGCGCTCGGCTACCTCGCCGAGCTCTTTCGCTTTCCGGGCTGGTACTCCGCCGACGAGGTGCTGCGCCTCCACCAGCGACTCGCCGGCTCGCCGGGAGGCGCCGACGAGCGCGGCCGGCTGCTCGAGCTCGTCGGGCTCGCGGACGCCCGCGCGGTGCGGGTCGACGCCATGTCCAAGGGAATGCAGCAGCGCCTCGGGATCGCGCAGGCGCTCGTCGGATCACCACCGATGCTCCTCCTGGACGAGCCGACGAGCGCGCTCGACCCCGCGGGGCGCCGAACCGTCCGTGCGCTGCTCGAAGACCTACGGGAGCGCGGGATCGGCGTCCTGCTCAACTCCCATCTCCTCAGCGAGATCGAGCTCGTCTGCGACCGGGTCGTGATCCTGTCCCACGGCCGAGTCGTCGCGGCGGGGCGTCCGGAGGATCTCTCGCAACCCCGAGGCGTCGAGATCGAGACCGACGAGGGGCTCCGGCTCTTTCCGAAGGCGCAGCGGGAGCAGGTTCCAGGGCTCGTCGAGCAGCTCGTCCGCGAGGGCCGGCAGATCTACGGGGTGCGCGTGCTCGCAACCAGCCTCGAGGAGGAGTACCTCGAGGCGGTCGGAGGCGACACGGCATGAGAGCGGTGCCGATCATCGCGGTCTACGCCCTCCAGGAGGCGCTCCGGCGCCGAATCTTCCACGTCGTCCTGCTGATGACGGCTGTCTTTCTCGTCCTCTACTGGCTCGGCGCCAACACGGCGTTCGACGAGGTGGCCCGGGCCGAGAACGGCCTCCCCGTCGACAAGCAGGAGCTCACGGGCGGGACGCTCTTCGGCCTCTCGATGTTCGGGACGCTCTTCCTGGGAGCGGTGCTGGCCGCCTTTCTCACGCTGGGAGTCGTCCGCGGAGACGCGGAGCGCGGCCTGCTTCAGCCGCTGGTCGTGCGACCCGTCGGCCGCGGCGCGCTGCTGGCGGGGCGCTTCCTCGGAGCCGCTGCCGTCTGCGTCCCGTACGTGCTCGCCGTCTACGCCGCCTGCGCGTTGATCACGCGAGCCGCCGGCGGCTGGTGGCCCGACCAGTTCGTGCGTCCCAGGCGCCCAGCTCGCTGCCGGAGTGCTGATGATCGCCGCGCTCGGGCTTCTCGGGTCCGTGTTCCTGTCGGCGACTGCCAACGGGATCGCGATCTTCATGGTCTTCGGCGCGGGACTCGTCGCGGGCCTGCTCGGGCAGATCGGCGAAGCGCTCGACTCCGAGACGCTCCAGACCGTCGCCGACCGGACGTCGTGGGCGCTTCCGTTCGAAGCGCTCTACCAGGACGCGCTCTACCGGATCACGTCCGAGAGCCGTGGCTTCACGGGTCTCGCGATCCAGCTCGGGCCCTTCGGAGGCGCGCAGGCAGGCGGCGCGCACCTGCCGCTCTGGGCGGTCGCCTATTTCGCGATCACGCTCGCTGTCACCCTCGCCGCCTTCTCGCGCAAGGACCTCTAGGCGCTACAGCAGCGCCTCGAACTCCGCGTCGGACAGCTCGATGTCGAGCGCTTCGAGGTTCGAGCGCACGTGCTCGATCGAGAGGCTGCCGGGGATCGGCAGCATCACGGGTGAACGGCGCAGGAGCCAGGCGAGCGCGACCTGTGCGGGAGTCGCGCCATGGGCGTCGGCGATCTTCTCCAGCGCAGAGCCCCCGTCGACTCTGAGCGGGAAGAAGGGGACGAACACGATCCCCTCGCGCTCGCAGTGGTCGACCACGTCGTCGTGCCCGCGCTCCGAGAGGTTGTAGCGGTTCTGAACAGCGGTGATCGGCACCACCTGGCGGGCGCGCTCGATCTCCTCGACTCCGACCTCCGAGAGGCCGACGTGCCGGATCTGCCCGCGGTCTCGATGCTCCTTGATGGCGCCGAGGCTCGTCTCGAGCGGCGTCTCCGGGTCGACGCGGTGCAGGTAGTAGAGCTCGATCGTGTCGGTGCGCGAGGCTGCGGAGGCTCTGTTCGATCTGCGCGGCGAGCACTTCCGGCCGCCCCTCCCCTCGCCTGAAGCCGCCTTTCGTCTCGACCACGCACCCCGCAGGAGGCGGCGCGAGCGCGGCGCCGATCGTGCGCTCGCTCTCTCCCGAGGTGTAGAGATGCGCGGTGTCGATCACGTTCACGCCGGCGGCGACCGCCTGCTGGATGAACTCCACGTTCTCGGGCGTGTGCGCGAGCCGGTTCGTGCCCAGCCCGATGCGGTTGACCTCCGTGTCTCCGAGTCGCAGCGTCCGCGTCACGACCTTCTTGTTCCTCAGGTCGCGGGAGCGAAAACGGCGAGCTCCGCGTCCCGGCTGACCAGCGTGCTGTAGCGACCGCCTGCGCGGAGCAGGTCCTCGTGCCGGCCCGACTCGACGATGCGGCCGCGGTCGAGGACGAGGATCTGGTCGGCGTCGCGGATCGTCGACAGGCGGTGCGCGATCGCGATCGTCGTACGCCCCTCCGAGAGCCGGTCGAGCGCTTCCTGCACGAGTCGCTCGGTCCCGGTGTCGAGCGAGCTCGTCGCCTCGTCGAGGATCAGGATCGGCGGGTTGCGCAGGATCGTGCGCGCGATCGCGATGCGCTGCTTCTCGCCGCCGGAGAAGCGGTAGCCGCGCTCGCCGACGACCGTGTCGTAGCCCTCGGGGAGCGCCGCGATCACGTCGTGGATGCGCGCCGCGTCGGCGGCGGCCTCGATCTCCTCGTCGGTCGCGTCCGGCTTCGCGAAGCGGAGGTTGTCGCGAACGGAGTCGTGGAAGAGGTACGTCTCCTGGGAGACGACCCCGACGAGGTCGCTCAGCGCCGGGAAGCTCAGGTCGCGCACGTCGACGCCGTCGATCGTGATCCGGCCGCGCGTGACGTCGTAGAGCCTCGCGGCGAGGTACGCGAGCGTGGTCTTGCCGGAGCCCGTCTCGCCGACGAGCGCGGTGGTCGTGCCTGCCGGAACCGTGAAGGAGACGTCCTCGAGCGTCCAGTCCTCGCCGTAGCGGAACCAGACGTGTTCGAAGACGACGTCACCGGCTCGCGCAGCGGGGAGCGCGTCCGGCTTCTCGACGATGTCGATCGGCTCGTCGAGGTACTCGAAGATGCGATCGAAGAGCGCAAGCGAGGTCTGCACGTCGAGCCCGACGCCGAGCAGCGACCCGACCGGGAAGAAGAGCCGCGTCTGCAGCGTGGTGAACGCGACGAGGAGCGGGATCGAGACCGCGGTCGAGCCGTGCGACGAGCGCGAGCCCGCCGAACCAGTAGACGGCGGCCGGCATGACGGCGAAGCTCGTCTGGATCATCGCCATCACCCAGCGGCCGGTCATGCGCTGGCGCACCTCCAGGTCGGCGAGGCGGCGCGAGTCGGCCTCGAAGCGGTCGGCGAGCTCGGCCCCGCGGCCCATCGTCTTGCCGAGCAGGATCCCGGAGACGGAGAGCGACTCCTGGACGGCGCTCGAGATGTCGGCGAGCGTCTCCTGCGTCGTCTTCGCGATCCGCCGGCGCTCGTTGCCGACCCGCCGCGTCAGGAACACGAAGAACGGGATCAGCGCGAACGCGAACAGGGCGAGCTGCCAGCTGAGCAGGAGCATGCCGACCATCGTCGCGACGACCGTGGTCACGTTCGACGCGATCGACGTGGCGGTGTTCGTGACGACGTTCTGCACGCCGCCGATGTCGTTCGAGATCCGCGACTGCACCTCGCCGGTGCGCGTGCGCGTGAAGAACGCGAGCGAGAGCTTCTGCAGGTGCCGGAAGACCGCCGAGCGCAGGTCGTGCATCACGCGCTGGCCGACCTGGTTCGAGAGCAGGGTCTGGATCACCCCGAGCACCCCGGTCACGATCGCGATCACGATGATGCCGGCGGCGTTCAGCGACAGCGCGCGGGTGTCGTTGTCCCCGATCGCCTCGAGGACGTTCTTGAGCAGGAAGGCGGGCACCACGCCGAGCGCGGCCGAGCCGACGATCAGCGCGAGGACGGTCCCGAGCCGCAGCTCGTACGGCGAGAAGAGCTTGGCGATCCGGCGCAGGTTCGCCCGCCGCACCGCAGGATCCGCAGGGCGCTCGGGCGGCGCCTCCGCGCCCGTTACCCTCTGGAACACCGCACCAGCTCTCGCACGAGGGGCTCGAACCGCTTGCCTTCAGGGGTCAGCCGGTACTCGACCGCAGGCGGACGCATGTCCAGCACGCGCCGCTCCAGCAACCCCGCCTCGACGAGCTCCGTCAGCCGCGCCGTCAGCGTCGTCGGCGGGACGCGCCCGAGGACGGTGACGAACTCGTTGAAGCGCGAGGCGCCCTCGACCGACGCGTAGAGGATCGCGAGCGTCCAGCGCCGCTCGAGGAGGCCCGCCGCGCGGCGGACCTCCTCGGGCATCGGATCACGCCGCTTGCAGCGCATGGTCGGGCGTCGGCTCGAGCGCGAGCTCGAGCACCTCGGAGACGCTCAGGACCGGGTGGAACGTCATCGACTCGCGGACATCCTCCGGGACATCGTCGAGGTCGGGCCGGTTGCGCTCCGGGATGATCACCTCGGTCAGACCCGCCGCGTGCGCGGCCAGCACCTTCTGCTTCAGCCCGCCGATCGGCAGCACGCGGCCCTGCAGGGTCACCTCGCCGGTCATCCCGACCGTGTGCTTGACCGCCCGCTTCGTGAGCAGCGAGGCGAGAGCCGTGGTCATCGTGATGCCGGCGCTCGGCCCGTCCTTCGGGATCGCCCCGGCCGGCACGTGCACGTGGAACGACTTGCGATCCAGGTCGTCCGCCGCGATGTCCAGGTCGTCGCCGTGCGCGCGAACCCAGGAGAGGGCGATCTGCGCCGACTCCTTCATCACGTCGCCCAGCTGGCCGGTGAGCATGAGGCCGCCCTCGCCGTCCATGCCGGTCGCCTCGACGAAGAGGACGTCGCCGCCCGTGCCGGTGACGGCAAGGCCGGTGGCCACGCCCGGCACGGCGGTCCGGTCGGCGGCCTCCTGCCAGAAGCGCTGGCGCCCGAGCCCGTCGCGCACCTGGTCGAGGTCGATCGCGATCGGAGCCTCGGCGTCGCCGGATGCGATCCGGGTCGCCGTCTTGCGCAGCAGCTTCCCGAGCTCGCGCTCGAGCTGCCGGACGCCCGCCTCGCGCGTGTACTCGCTGACGATCGTCGTGATCAGCTCGTCCGGGATCTCGACCTCGTCCTCGCGCAGGCCGTTCCGCTCACGCTGCCGCGGCCAGAGATAGCCACGGGCGATCGCGACCTTCTCGTCGACCGTGTAGCCGTCGAAGCGGATGACCTCCATCCGGTCGAGGAGCGGCCCCGGGATCGTCTCCGCGACGTTCGCCGTCGCGATGAACACGACCTGAGAGAGGTCGAGCTCGACGTCGAGGTAGTGGTCGCGGAACGAGTGGTTCTGCGCCGGGTCGAGCACCTCGAGCAGCGCCGCCGACGGGTCGCCGCGCCAGTCCGCGCCGACCTTGTCGACCTCGTCGAGCATGATCACCGGGTTCATCGTCCCCGCGTCGCGGAGCGCCCGGACGAGCCTGCCCGGGAGCGCGCCGATGTAGGTGCGGCGGTGCCCGCGGATCTCGGCTTCGTCACGGACGCCGCCGAGCGACATGCGGACGAACTCTCGGTTCAGCGCGCGGGCGATCGACTCGCCGATCGAGGTCTTGCCCGTGCCGGGCGGGCCGATCAGGGTCAGGATCGCGCCGGATCGCTTGTCCTCGGCGATGCCGCGCTCCTGGCGCAGCTTGCGAACCGCGAGGTACTCGACGATCCGCTCCTTGACGTCGTCGAGCCCCGCGTGGTCGGCGTCGAGGATCTCGCGCGCGAGCTTCGGGTCGAGCCGCTCGTCCGAATTCGTGCCCCAGGGCACGGCGAGCAGCCAGTCCAGGTACGTGCGGATCATCGACGCCTCGCCGGACGCGTCGCCCATCCGCTCCAGCCGACCGAGCTCGCGCTCGGCCTGCTCGCGAACCTCGTCGGGCATGTCGGCCTCTTCGATCTTCGTGCGGTACTCGTCGACGACCGAGGCCTCGTCCTCTCCGAGCTCCTTGCGGATCGAGTCCATCTGCTTGCGCAGGAAGTACTCGCGCTGCTGGGCCTGCGCGCCGGACTCCACGTCCTCACGGATGCGGCGGCGGACCTGCAGCTCGGCGAGCCGGTCGCGCTGCAGCGACAGCGCCAGCTCGAGGCGCTCGACGACGTCGACGGTCTCGAGGAGATCGACGCGCTGCTCGAAGCTCAGATCGGGTGCATAGGCGGCCGTGTCGGCGAGGGCGCCCGGCTCCGCGACGGAGCGCAGGAACTCGGCGATCCGCGGATCGGCGTCGCGCAGCTCCAGGATCTCCTGGACGACGGCGCGGTACTCGGTCTCCAGCTCGCGGGTCTTGACCGGCGGAGGCGTCTCGTCGGGCCGCTCCTCGACCTCGACGTAGAGGCGGCCGCCGGAACCTGTCTCGGCAGCACCGATCAGCGCACGGTAGAGGCCGCTCAGCGTCGCGACCGGCGCTCCGCCGGGCAGCCGTGCGGTCTCGACGACCTCGGCGATCGTCCCGACCTCGGCGTACACGCCTTCGTGGCGCGGCACGAGGAGCACGCGGTCCTCGTCGCCGGTGTCGAGCGGGAGGGTCACCGTCATGTCCGGGAAGACGACGGTGTCCTCTAGGGGGATGAGCAGGTACTTGTCCATGAACGGGTCTTCTCCTGATCTCGTCGGCGTAGTAACTACAGAGATTGTAGCTACAGCCCGCAGGGCGCCGTGGGCACGGCACGGCCTCGCGTTACCGTAGGGCCGTGGATCTCGTGCTCCTCGAAAGCGCCCTCGCCGACCTGGGTGAGCCGCCCTACCGCGCGCGGCAGGTCTGGGAGTGGACGACGCGCGGGGCCGAGTCCTACGACGCGATGACGACGCTTCCGAAATCGCTCCGGCCGAGGCTCGAGGAGACGGTGCCGTTCACGACACTGGAGCTCGTCGCCGAGCAGGAGTCGCGGGACGGGACGATCAAGGCACTCTTCAAGACGGCGGACGGCCATCCGGTCGAGGCCGTCCTCATGCGCTACCGCGACGGACGACGCTCGCTGTGCCTCTCCTCGCAATCGGGCTGCCCGCTGACCTGCACCTTCTGCGCGACCGGCTCGATGCGCTTCAGACGCAACCTCACGGAGTCGGAGATCCTCGACCAGGCGCTGCATTTCCGACGCAGGGAGCCCGTGAACCACGCGGTGTACATGGGCATGGGCGAGCCCTTTCTGAACTTCGACTCCGTCGTCGCGTCCGCGCGCCGGCTGCCCGAGCTCGGGATCACCCATCGGCGCACGACGATCTCCACCGTCGGCTGGATGCCCGGTCTTCAGCGGTTCGTGGACGAGGTCGACGCGCCCATCCGCCTGGCGCTCTCGATCCACGCCGCCGACCCGAACAAGCGCTCGCGGCTGATGCCCGTGAACGACCGCTACCCGCTCGCCGACGTGCTCGCCGAGTGCCGGCGCTACGCCGAGCTCCGGCACCGCAAGGTGTTCGTCGAGTACGTGATGCTGGCGGGCGTGAACGACTCGCGGGAGGACGCAAAGCTGCTCGCCGGGCTCCTGGGGCGCGGGACGTTCAAGGTCAACCTGATCCCCTACAACCCGACCGGGCGCTTCGACGGCTCCTCCCGGGAGGCGATCGCCGCCTTCAAGGGCGAGCTGGACCGCGCGCGCGTCCCGGCGACGGTACGCCTCACCAGGGGGCGGGACATCGACGCCGCCTGCGGCCAGCTTGCGGCCGCGGCCCGAGAGCAGCTCACCTAGCCACGGTGTTCCACACCTTCACGCAGATGGTCGCCGACGCGTCCGGCTGGGCGTACGTGATCGTCTTCCTGTTCGCGATCCTCGACGCCGTGGTGCCGCTCGTCCCCAGCGAGACCGCGGTCATCACGGCCGGCGTCGTGGCCGCGAACGGCGACCTGAGCCTGGCCCTGATCATCCCCGCCGCGGCGACCGGCGCCTTCATCGGCGACAACTGCGCCTATCTCATCGGACGCCGGTTCGGCGGGCGCGCGACGCAGCGCTTCAGCGGAGAGAAGGGCAAGCGGCGGATGAAGTGGGCCGAGGAGCAACTCGAAGAGCGAGGCGGCGAGCTGATCGTCGTCGCGCGGTTCATCCCGGGCGGCCGCACTGCGGTGACGCTCAGCGCAGGCACGCTCACCTATCCATGGAAGCGCTTCGCAGCGTTCGATGCGGCGGCCGCGCTCTTGTGGGCGCTCTACGCGTCCCTGCTCGGCTATTACGGCGGCAAGACGTTCGAGAGCTTCTGGGGGCTCGCGCTCGCGCTCCTGACCGCGTTCGCGATCGCCGGTGGGATCGAGCTCGTGCGCTGGATCCTGAAGCGCCGCCGGAGCTAGACGCTCCCGCTCAGCGCGAGCACTCCCCTGACGTACTGCCGGGTCTCGCGGAAGAGACCGTGCCGCCGGACGGAGCGAGGCCCCTGAGCGTAGGCCGCGAGCGCGAGACGGACGTTTCCGTGGAACTCGCTCAGGAGCTGGTCGAGGAAGACGACGCCGACCTGCACGTTGCCGCTGACCGTGTTCGGGATCCGGTGGCCGACGAGGACCATCTCCGCGTAGCTCCACGTCGTCGGAGTGACCTGCATGACGCCGCGCGCCCCGGCCGGGGAGACGACGGCGTTGTTGAAGCCGGACTCCCACCAGGCGACGGCGCGGACGAGGCGTGAGTCGACCCCGTACACCCTCGACCAGTAGTCGATCGCGGCGCGCACATCGGGCGAGGAAGACGCAGCCTTGGGTGCGTGGCCGCCGGGAATGCGGAGGCGCGCTCCGGCGAGGATGAACCCACGCGGGTCGAGGCGGTTGGCGCGGGCGATCGCCCGAACGGAGACCCCGTAGCGGGCGGCGATCGAGCTGAGCGTCTCGCCCGGAGCGATGCGGTGCTTGCGTAGGGCACGTCTCTTGACCCGCAGAGTCGCAGCGCGCCATGCGCAGGCGCGCAGCCCGCAGAGCCGCCGGGCCGTCCGGGGGCCGAGGACCCCGTCGGCGGTCAGCCGGGCCCGCCGCTGGAATCGCCTCAGGGCGGCCTCGGTTCCTCGACCGAAGTGGCCGTCGAGCCGGCCCGGTCGCAGGCCGCGCCGACGGAGCAGGAACTGCAGGACTCCGACGTCGTAGCCGCGCATGCCGCGGCGGATGAGGCGCGTTCCGAAGAGGGGCCTCCCCCGAGGGCCGAGCGCCGCTCGCGTCTGCGGCCCCGCGAGGCCGTCGACGGTGAGCCCGTGGCGCCGCTGGAAGGCCCGGACGGCGTGCACCGTCTTCGGCCCCTGGACGCCGTCGATCGAGCTTCGGTACAGCCCTTGCTGACGGAGCGCGATCTGGAGCCCCGCGACCTGGGGATTGAAGCCCTGCGCCGCAGGAGTGAGCAGCAGCGCCGCAGTCGCCGCCGCGGTCATGACAACCAGGCGGTTCACCCGCCAAGGGTTGGCGGCGAAGCTGCCGGTTTCCTTCCTTTCAAGTCGTAAGAGCCGGGTTGTTTCCCTCCGCCGCCGCGCGTACGCTCAACACGCATGTCCGAGGCGACCGCATCAGCCGCAGGCCCCGCCGCGCCGGAACAGGCCTCCAAGAGCCGTCGCACGGTCAGGATCGTTGCCTGGATCGTCGGGCTGATCCTCCTGCTCGGCCTGCTCAACCTGGTCGGGATCGACGTCCGCGGCTGGCTCGACGAGCTCTGGGACAAGGTCACGGAGATCTCGTTCGGCTACATCGTCCTCGGGTGCCTCTTCCAGGGCCTGCAGACCGTGCTGACCGCCCTCGGCTGGTACGGCATCCTGCGTTACGCGTATCCGAGCGGTGTGACCTTCATGCCGGTGCTCGCGTCGTACGCGGCCGGCGTCGCCCTCAACAACTTCCTGCCCGCGAACATCGGGACGTTCGTGACGCTGCTCATGTACGTCGCGATCGTGCGCGGCTCCACGTTCCCGGGCATTCTCGCCGGCTATGTCGTCCAGAAGATCTTCTACTGCATCATCGGGACGCTGATCTACATCTACCTGTTCTGGTCCATCGCCGGCTCGTTCGAGTTCCGCTTCGGAGACGAGCGCGACGCGATCTCGAACCACCCCGTGCTGATCCTCGGAATCATTTTCGGGGCGATCTTCCTGCTCGTGCTGATCGCGCGGATCTTCTGGGGCTGGGTCAAGAAGATGTGGGCGCGGGCGAAGAAGGGCGCGGCCATCCTCGGCGACATGCGCGCGTACCTGAAGCTCGTCCTGCTTCCGCAGATGGGCGGCTACGTCGCGAAGGTGATGGTGATCATCGTCTTCCTCGCCGCCTACTCGATCCCGGTCACGTTCGGCTCGGTGATGAGCGTCCTCGGGTCGAACCAGCTCGCGAACATCCTCTCGTTCACACCCGGCGGCGTCGGCATCAACCAGGCGTTCAACACGTTCGCCCTCGACAGCTACACGGACGGGACGACGGCGACCGCCTACTCGGTGTCCCAGCAGCTGATCACGACCGCGTTCAACGTCGGCTTCGCGGTCGTGCTGATCTGCGTCGTGTTCGGCTGGAGCGGCGGCTCGAAGCTCGTACGCGAGTCGTACACCGACGCGAAGGTGAAGGCCAGCGAGATGCGCGCGAATCGCGGCGACACGCTCGGCGGCGAGGCCGACGAGCCCGAGTCGGCCTGAAGTAGCCCGCGAAGAGCCAGGCCGCGGCCCGGCCCTCCCGTTCTCAGTGCGACATCGTCCCCTTGACGTCGCCGACCTTGAGCAGGCCGACCTGTCCCTGATCGACCGCCGCGAAGGCGTGCGACACGAACGGGTAGAGGCCCGGCTTGTCGATCTTGACGTCGAAGACGCCTGCGCCGCCGGCCGGCACGCTCACCGTCTGCACGTTGTTGAGCGCGTGCGCGGGATTCATGTCGGCGAACGGGTACGCCGTGTTGAGCACCGTCCCGACGATGTGGAAGTCGGTGTCGATCGAGGGGCCGGCATCGACGACCCAGAAGCGGACGAGCTCGCCCGGCTTGGCGGTCAGCGGATGCTTCACGTACTGGCCGGAGTAGCCGTTGAAGGTCATCCAGTCGGGCATCCGCGCGTGCGCCTTGGTCATGTCGAACTGCGCCGGTGACTTCAGCCCGTCCGAGTTGAGATACCACTCGCTGGCGACGAGGACGTAGTCCTTGTCCGCCTTGGGCAGGACGCCGGCCTTCGGCTCGACGACGATCGCGCCGTACATGCCGTTCGCGATGTGCATCAGCACCGGCTTCGTCCCGCAGTGGTACATGAAGACGCCGGCGTCGTTCGCGCGGAACGAGTAGCTGACGGACTTCCCAGGCATCACGTCGGTAAAGGCCTTGTCGGGTGCGACGCGGGCCGCATGGAAGTCCACCGAGTGTGGGATCGCGCCGTCGTTCGTGAGCGTGATCTTGACCATTTGCCCCTGGCGGACATGGATCACCGGACCGGGTGCGCCGCCGGCCCAGGCCCACGCTGCGTACTTGACGCCGGGAGCGATCTCCACGGTCACGTCCTTGAGGACGAGGTTGACGTCGGCGACGGGCCCTGCCGGGATGGCCGGCATGGCTGCAGGGAACGGCTTGTGCGCCGTCGCGAGGTCGTCCGCGTTCGACGGGGCCGCGCCTGCGTAGCTCGTCATGGAGCCGGACGTGCCCGAGCCGGACATGCCCGGCATACCCGCCATCGACTGGTCGCCGCCGGACGTTGCCTTGGCCGCGGCGCGCTCGGCTGCGCTCTTCGCGTTGTGAGCGTCGAACCACATCGACGCGGCGAAGATGGCGAGGATCGCGACGAGGACGCCGAGAATCGTCGCAACGATCGCCGAGAGCGCGTGCGAATCCGATTCGTCGTGCGGGATGGCCCCGTTCGAGTAGGTCGGGGTGCGTGGCTGATTGGGCTTTGCTCCATTCGAGCGTGTTCGTGGTGGTGTGAGAGTTGGCACGTCCGGTCTCCTTGTCGAAGTTCTTGGCTCATGGTCGTCTCCGGCCGGCGCGGTGACCTCATGGCGAGCCCGCACTCTCGATCGGGGCTCGACCACACGCGCGTTGCGGGTTTTCCGAAGCGGCGCGGGCTCAGATCAGGCGGTCGGCGACCGGCAATCGCTTGTCGCCGGCGAGACACGAGGCCAGGCACATGGCCACGCCTTCGTCGCCGCTGAAGAGCGAGTGGTGCCCGTGGCCGAGGCGCGCCGCGCGGTCTTCCGCCTGGAGCGCGGCATGCTGTGCGAAGGCACGCGCACGGTCGAGCCACTGCTCGTCTCCGGAGCGCTCCCAGAGCGCGAGCAGCGCGTACGCGTTCCCGGCGGTTCCGTGACAGAGCCCCGGGGCCTCACGGATCGGGCCGGCTTCCCATACGAGTCGACCACCGGCGAGCAAGAGCTCTCCCCACTCGTCTTCCTCGGGCGCAAGCCGCCAGAGAGCGGTCAGCACGCCTGCGGCGCCGTGGCACCACTGCACGCGGATCCGGTCGTTCTGGACCAGCGACTCGCCGAGGTCGGTCGGCCAGTTCGCGCGGCCGTCCTCGACGACCGCGAGGCGGGTCAGTGTCTCGACCGCCCGGCGCTCGACCTCCGCACGGCGATTCGGGGCGAGCAGGTCGTCGCCCTCGAGCAGAACGTGGACATTTCCGATCAGCCCGTGCGCCGCGCCGACGTAGCGCGCCTCCTTGTCG
Source organism: uncultured Actinomycetes bacterium (assembly GCA_963790695.1). GTDB lineage: Bacteria > Actinomycetota > Thermoleophilia > Gaiellales > Gaiellaceae > VAXT01. The sequence goes on from CAWBPX010000003.1 coordinate 32,103, forward strand.
CCGAAGCGCTGCGTCCAGGCCCAGACGCCGAGTGCTTCGTCGTACCGCCACTCCTCGAAGAGCCGTTCCGCGCCCTCGGTCCACAGCTCGGCCCAGCGCTCCTCCCCGGTCCGCGTGTGGAGCTCGGCCACGAGCGCCATGTGGCCGGGGTGGCCGAACATGATCTCGAGCGCGGGATCGCCGAGGGACGCATGCGCCAGCTCGAACAGCCGGTCGCGCCTCGACGGATCCGGCCAGCGGTGCTCGGCGACGGCCAGGACGCCCGCAGGCCCGAACCAGACGCCGTTCGCGGCGTAGTCATACGGGTCGGGGTCGGCGGCGAGCTTCGCCTCGAGCGCCTCGACGAGGTCGCGGTCGACGATGTCCGGGCAGTAGCCCGCATCCGCCAGCTCACCGAGCGCCCACGCGATTCCCGCCGCGCCGTGGTAGACGGCGCTGGCCGGTGCCTCGTCCTCGGTGTCGCGGTCGTCAGGATCGAGCGGCCAGCGTCCGTCCGCCCGGTCGAGCTCGGCCTCGGCGCGCGCGGCGATCCTGGCGATCGCCTCGCGCGCGCCGGCCTCGGTGAACGGTCGGTCGGTGACGGCCTCGTGGCGCTCCGGCGTGAAGAGCACGCTCAGACAGTAATGACGATCTTCCCCCGCGCGTGGCCTTCACCGAGATACGCGAGAGCGTCGACTGCCTCGCTCAGCGGATATGTGCGCTCGATGACCGGCTTCACCTTGCCGCTGTCGATGAGCTCGCCGAGGAACGTCAGGTTCTCGGTGGTGACCTCGGCGACGAAGAACTTCACGGTCTGGCTGCGGCCCATCCCCTTGACGAACGTCCCGGCGATGTGCGGCAGCGGGCCCAGCCCGCGATAGGACATGTGCCCGCCGATCACCACGTAGGTGGCGTCGTCGGTCAGAACCGGCCGGCAGGCGAGGAACGAGGTGCGGCCTGCGATGTCGAGCAAGAGCTCGTGGCGGATCCCGAGCTTCGTGAAGTCGTCCTTCGTGTAGTCGACCACACGGTCGGCTCCGAGCGTCCAGGCCTGCTCGACGTTCCTCGTGCTGCACACGGCCGTCACTTCCGCGCCGAACGCCTTGGCGAGCTGCACCGCGAACGTCCCCACGCCGCCGGACGCGCCGTTGACGAGCACCTTCTGGCCCGCCTGGACGCCGCCCTTGTCCTGCAGAGCCTGGAGCGCGGTGACCGCCGCCACGGGCACGGCGGCGGCCTCTTCGAACGAAAGGGAAGCAGGCTTGAGCGCGAGGCGGTCGCCTCGTGCCTTCGCGTGCTCCGCCCACGCGCCGACGCCGACTCCGTAGACCTCGTCGCCCGGGCGAAAGCCCATCCACGTCCTTGCCGACGGCTTCGATCGTTCCGGCGAGGTCGACGCCGACGGACGGGTCGTTCGGCGCGCGGAGGCCGTTCCCCAGACGCGCGAAGTACGGGCCGGTCACCCCGTACCACTCGACCGGGTTCACCGACGACGCGCGCACACGCACGAGCGCCTGGTGGTCTTCGAGCTCGGGGACGTCGAGCTCCCCGGGCTCGAGCACACCCGGCCCCGGACGGCCGTACCCCTTGTGAACCATTGCCTTCATCGTGGGTCGCCCTCGAGCCTGCCAACGTCTCGTCCTCCCTCAGTTCCATGACTGCCATATCGTCCCGCTCCTCTCTACGTACGCTGTAAGCTTATGGCGTAAGCCTAGACATACGCCGTAAGCTTGTCAAGACGATGACGCAGACCAGAACGCCATTGACCAGGGAACGCGTGCTCCGGACCGCGCTCGAGCTCGCGGACGAGGGCGGAGTCGAAGCGGTCAGCATGCGGAAGATCGCCGACCAGCTGGGCGTGAAGGCGATGTCGCTGTACAACCACGTCGCGAACAAGGACGACGTGCTCGACGGAATGGTGGACGCGACGTACGCCGAGATCGCTGCCCCCACTCCGGGCGCGGAGTGGCAAGTCCAGGTCCGGGAGATCGCGATCTCGGCCCACGAGGTGTTCCTCAGCCATCCCTGGGCGGCCGGCCTGCAGACGAGCGTGAAACCCGGCTCGGGGCGACTGCGCTACGGAGACCGCCTACTGGGCTGCTTCCGCAACGCGGGCTTCTCGAAGGAGCTGACCTACCACGCGTACCACATCATCGAGAGCTACGTCCTCGGGTACACGTCCCAGGTGCTCGCGTACCGGGCTGTCGACACGGATCAGTTCGAGGACGTCGCTGCGCGCTTCACCCGCGGCGAATTCGCGGAGGAGTATCCGCACTTCACCGAGCACGCCCTCCAGCACATGGAGCCCGAGCCCGGGCAGGAGGACGTCAACGCGTACGAGCTCGGCCTCGACATGATGTTGGAGGGGCTCGAGCGGGAGCGAAAGGCGGAGTAAGTGAGTGGACACAGAAACGGGCCCCCGGCTGCGCGGGGGCCCGTTCTGCGACTAGTTGATCCTGCTTAGCCCCGGCCGACCACGAGGTTGACCGGGAAGCCGCGGCGCCTGAGCGCGCCGGGCCGCGGGGTCTGCCTGACCACGCGTCCACGGAGCGAGCGCCTCGAGCGTGCTCGCCGCACCGACCCGACCGAGCAGTGCCTCGCCCGGATCTTCCGCTTCGCAGCCCCGAGCCTGAGACCGAGGACGCGTGGGACGCGGCAACGGGTCGGCGGAGGCGGAGGTGGCGGAGGTGGCGGAGGTGGCGGAGGTGGCGGAGGCGGCGGAGGCGGCGGAGGTGGCGGAGGCGGAGGCGGAGGCGGAGGCGGAGGCGGAGGCGGAGGCGGCGGAGGTGGTGGCGGTGGGCCGCCCGGGATCGAGTACGTGAGCGTGAAGTCCCCGACCTCACTCTGCCAACCGTCGATAGCGACCGAGTAGGTCGTGCCGGCATCGACGGGGAAGTCGAGCATGCTGCCGGTTCCGGAACCGCCGCAGCCATCGTCGTTGAAGTCGATGTTGGTCAGGTTGTCGACCGTGTTGCCGGTGTAGGAAGCCATGAACCCGTCGTACAGGACGTCGGTGCAGGTATCGAAGTGAGCCGTCCCGCTCTCAGTCGGAGTGAAGCGATACCAGACGGACGTGATGGGCTCCTGGTCAGGCTGTGCAGGCTCTCCGACCTCACCGGTTGCGTCCACCACGGTGCCGCCGATCGTTCCGCCTGGACCAGACAGCGTGACTGCATTGACGAAGTCGTCGTTCGGGGGCGGCGGAGGTGGAGGCGGAGGCGGAGGCGGAGGCGGAGGCGGCGGCGGAGGCGGTGGTGGAGGCCCGGAGCCGTCCAGCGGCGCCACCCAGGCGCCACGCCCGCGCGTCCACGCCGAGATCGTCGTCGCGCCGCGGTCGATCTGGAGATCCCAGATCATCGTGTGCGGCATGCCGTTGTCGAACCGGAACCAGGTCGGCGACGCGGCGGTGATGTCGTCCGTGTAGTACACGCCCCAGTCCGTCCCGGCGAAGACCTGTCCCGGGATGTTGTGGTTCGGGATGATCGAGTCGACCGGGATGTCCGGCAGGTTGCCCGTCTTGTCGAGCCACGTGGACGTGCCGCAGTTCGCCGTGCAGGTCACCTGGAAGACGTGCCCCGGCGTCGACGGCGTGTTCGCATCGAAGCCGCCGACAGCCGCGTAGCCGACCGCGAGGTCGCGCGTGGGCGTCGAGGCGTCGAGGGCGATGCCCGAGAACCGGCCGATTCGGAAGCACCGCGTTACCGCCGGTGACGTCCACCCAGTTGGCCTGAGCCTGAATGCCGGTGCCCAGGTTGAAGCCGATCCAGACGTTGCCGTCGTTCGTGCCGACGATCGCCTGACTCGACCACTTGGGCGAGTACTTGACCTGATTGATGAACGAGCGGTTGCCGAGCGACTGCTTGGTCATGTTCTGGGTCGTCGGGTTGTTCGTGACGTACCAGGTGCCGCTCATGCTGGCGTCGCCGCCCTTGATCGACTCCCACACGCGAGTCGTGCCGTCGACGAGGTGGCCGCAACCACCGGGGGTCCCGGCCGGAGCGACAGTCGTCGCCGCCGGGGATGCCGCCGTGGAAGAGGTCGAACGGCTGCGTGAAGGACCGCGTGTCGCCGCTCCACGGCCCGGTCACGCTCGCGTAGCCCGCGCCGCCGGTCAGGCAGGCCGGGCCCGTGATGCAGCGGGACATGCCGCCGCTGTTGTTGCCCACGAAGTAGCGCGGGCCGAGGGCGCTGCCGACCGGGTCGATCCGCGCGTAGAACCCGTCGCCGCCGACCGTCATCTGCCACTGCACGGGGCCGGTCGGATAGCCGGTGAAGCCGGCCACGCTCGGCGCGTTGTCCTGCGCGCCGCCGGCGGCCGACGGGTTCGGCGACGTGGCGAAGTACCCGCTGATGTCGCCCGAGTAGAACTCGATCGTGTTCAGGCCGTTGTCCATGTTCACGAAGGTCGGCGTGCCCGAGCCGGCGATGTCCGCGTTCGGGGTCGAGAAGGCCCCGCCGTCGCTGCCGATCAGGAGGATGCTCGACGAGCTGGCACGAAGGCCAGCGCGTGCTGGTCGACGTGGACGACATGTCCGCTCGAGCCGTCGTAGCCGCAGGTGAGGTCCGTCAGCGAAGTGCCGGTGCGGGTCGCGAACCAGACGTCGTAGGTGTCGATGAAGAGACGGTCGGCGTTGTTCGGGTCGACCTCGAGACCCTGGTCGTACCAGTTCTGCGCGTAGTCGAAGCCGCAGCCGCCGAGCGCGGGGCCCTGCGAGCCCTGCATGTACGTCCAGGAGCTCCCGCCGTTGTTCGTCTGCCAGATGCCGAGCTGGCAGCCGGGGGCGTTGCCGCAATCCCCGGCTGTTCGGGGCGATCGACTGCACCTGCGCATAGATGACCTGCGGGTTGCTCGGCGCGACCGCGATGTCGATCCGGCCGAGCTGGTCGCCCGGTGGTCGGGTTCGAGTACGGCGTGCCGCTGCCTGCGTTCATCGCCGCGCCCGTCGTGTACGGGCTGCCGGAGACGGCGTTGCCGTAGACGAAGCCGTTCGCGTTCGACGCGATCGAGCTGAAGCTCGGGCAGCCGCTCGCGGGCATGTTCGCGCCGTAGAGGCCGTTGGCGCCGTTGTTCCCGAGGTCGTACTGGACGGTCGTCGCGAAGCCGCGCACGCCGACCGCGGCGACGATCCGGGTGGTGCCGCGCCCATGTTGGACAGCTCGAGCCCGGTGATGTCCTGGCGCTGGGTCGGGAAGCCGTTCGTCGAGCACGGCCCGGTCCAGTCCGTCCCGCCGTTGTAGGAGACGAAGATGCCCTTCTTCGTCCCGGCGATGACCTTCTGGCTGTCGTTCGGGTCGACTCGCACCTTGCCGACGGCGTCGTACTGCGGGAACTGGCCCGCCGGCTCGGTGTAGGCGGGGCCGAACACGTCCTCGCCGAGAACCGTCCAGTGCGCGCCCGCGTCGGTGGACTTGAGGATGCCCTGGCTGCCCATCGAGAACGAGCCGTAGTTCAGGTCGCCCGTGCCCGCGTAGATCGTGTTGTGGTCGTTCGGGTCGATCGTGAGCGGTGTCGATCGCGACCGTGGAGATCAGGGGGTCGTCGGTCGTCGACGTCCAGCTGGTCGAGTCGCGCTGCAGCAGTTCGTCGTCTTCCAGACGCCGCCGCCGACCGTGCCGGCGTACGCGACGATCGAGCCCTGCGTCGTGGTCGTCGGATCGACGACGATCGTCGTTGATCCGGCCCTCCGTCCTGCCGTAGTCGTAACAGCCGGTGCAGCCGGTCATGCGCTCCGGCTGCGGGCCGAGCGGCGTCCAGGTGCCGACGTCCGGCGAGTGGGCGGGCCGACGGCTCGCGATGCGCGCGTCCTGGCGCTTCGCGGCGCGCAGCCAGGCCGGGTTGAAGTGACCGGTCGGATACGTGAGTCGGTCGTTCCAGTACGTATCCATCGCGGCGAACTGCTCGCCCTTCCCCACCTCGCCGCCGGGCGGCAGATAGTGAGGCGCGGCCGACGGCGCCACGTTCGAGTGGGCGCGTGCCTGCCAGCCTCCTAGGACGAGCGCGCTCAATGCGAGCACGCCGACGACGATGGACGAGACGATCCGCCTGCGATTCATAAAGTTCCTCCCCTTTTGAGCCCTCGGGTGCTTCAACCCGCGAGCCGTGCTCCCTCACGGACGTGTGACTGACCGTCATAGCACCCTGATAGCGAAAAATCAATAACGGCCCTCGGCCGCCGGGCGCGGGCTTCTCATTTCGGCGCCACCGCAATACACTCACCGCAAATCTGGAGGGGAGAGAGGGGGCTGGAATGAGGCGCGTAACGAGGCTTGTCGGCCTGGCAGCGGTCCTTGCGCTGTCGGCGACTGCGGTTTCTGCAGGGAGCTCGTCCCGAGGGGCGGTGCCGGTGCGGGATCCATACGGCACGAAGGCGTTCTGGGCGCCGGCTGCGAAGCCGGCCGCCGCAGCGGGACCAAAGGTCGCGGTCCACGCGCTGCGCACACGCACGCTGACGCTCGACACGGGCGCTCTCGCCCCGGTGCTCGCTCGAGCGCCGCGTGAGAACACGCCGCTTGCGCGGACGAGCCCACTCGTTCTCGACCTCCCTGCTCCGAACGGGAAGTTCCAGCGGTTCGCGCTCCAGGAGTCGGCGATCATGGCGCCCGGCCTCGCCGCGCGTCACCCCGGCATCCACACCTACAGCGGCCGCGGCGTTTCCGATCCGAGCGCCACGCTGCACGCGGACCTGACCCCGCTCGGGTTCCACGCCTCGGTGCGCTCTGCAAAAGGCGACTGGTACGTCGACCCGTACTTCGTGCAACGGCACCCTGACGTCTACGCCTCCTACTACACGCGCGAGGCCAAGAGCCCGACGGAGCCTTCGTCGAGCACGAGCTGAGCACCGCGGACCGGCCGCTCGCCGGAAGCGACGCGGCTCCGAACATCGGCGAGCAGCTCCGCACCTACCGCCTGGCGCTGATCACGGATCCGGGCTACGCGACGTACTTCGGCGGCCCGCCGAACGTCACGCCCGCGAAGGTCGCGCTCATCAACCGAGTCGACCAGGTCTACGAGGACGACCTGTCGATCCGGCTGCAGCTGATCGCGGGCAACGACGATCTGAACCTCGACACGTACGACCTGGCGACGGCGCCGAACGGCCCCTGCGGCGCGGCTGCATGCTTCACGCAGCCGCAGGTCACGGGCTGCTCGAGCACGACTCGCGCGCGCTACGTGATCAGCCAGATCATCGGTGCGAGCGGCTACGACATCGGCCACCTCGCGCTCGGCCAGCCGGGCGGCGGCGTCGCCAACCTCGGCGTCGTGGGCCGCTCGAACAAGGCCGGCGGCTGCACGGGCGTCCCGACTCCGGTCGGCGACCTGTACGCGATCGACTACGTCGCCCACGAGATGGGCCACCAGTTTGCGGGCAACCACACCTTCAACGGCAACCAGCTGAACTGCTCCGGCGGGAACCGCTCCGGCCCGACCTCGGTCGAGCCCGGCAGCGGCCAGTCGATCATGGCCTACGCAGGCATCTGCCTGACCGACGACGAGCAGCCGCACAGCGACGGATACTTCTCGCAGCGCAGCCAGCAGGAGATCGGCGCCTACACCTCCTCCAGCCAGAGCCCGATCAACGAGGTGCAGACCGTCTCGCTGAGCCATTTCGGAGGCGGCAACGAGACGCAGGTCGTCACCTTCGGGCCGGGTTACGCGAAGACGGCGACGATCACGCCGCTCAGCCTCTCGATCAACGCGGCGCCGAGCGCCACGTCACGCGGCGGGGCCGAGGAGAACGGCAGCACGGTGACGATCGCGACGAGCTCTGCGCACACGATGCAGGTGGGCGAGACGGTCACGGTCTCGGGCGTCGCCGTCGCCGGCTACAACGGCACGTACACCGTCACCGCCGTTCCGTCCTCGAGGGCGTTCCAGTACACGAGCGCCGACCACGGGCCTGCCGGTCTCGGGCGGCGGCACCGCCACTCCCGCGATTCCGGGCGCGAGCTCTTCCGGCACGACGGCCACGATCCACACGAGCACGGACCACGGCCGTTCCGTCGGAGACGTCGTCGTGATCTCGGGCGTCGCAAACGGCGTCTACAACGGCACGTACACGGTCACAGCCGTCCCGACCCCGAGGACGCTCCAGTACACGATCGCGAGCCAGCAACCGAACTCGGGCGGCGGCTCGACCACGTACAACTCGCCGTTCAAGGTCCGGATCGGCGGCAACGACTCGGTCCTGATCGGCGGGACGGGCGTTCCGTACACCGCCGCAAGCGTCGCGGGCGCGATCAACGGGATCGCGGGCTTCCAGGGCACCGTGACCGTGTCGGGTCTGGCCGCTTCCGGCTTCACGCTCGCCTACTCGGGCGCCTCCGCCGGCATCGACGTCCCGAACATCGAGCTCGTGGAGCTCAACTGTGGTTGCTTCGGCTCCGTCCAGGAGACGAACCACGGCGGCGCGCTCGACTCGTTCCGCGTCAGCTACGACGGGAACGTGTCCGCGCCGATCGTGAACGGCACGAACTACACGGCAGCCGGAATCCAGGCCGCCCTTGCGCCGATCCTGCCGGCGGGCGCGACCGCGACCGTGGCCGGCTTCGGGGGCGGAGCGTTCGACAACACCGGCTTCCAGGTGACGTACGGCGGGACGCTCGGCCACGTCAACGTCCCCGTGCTGCTCGACGTCCAGGATTTCACGCCGGGCGCGTCCGGCTTCACGGGCGAGACCGACAAGGGCGGGCCGGTCGACAACCAGGGCACCGTGACCGCGACGGGCAACCATCCGCCGGTCGTCACGATGCCCGGCCCGTACACGATCCCGCTGCGGACGCCGTTCGCCCTGACCGGGAACGCGACCGACCAGGACGGCGACACGATCTACTACTCGTGGGAGCAGAACGACGCCGGAGCATCGGCCGGGACCTCCCTCCTCAGCAACACGAAGACGAACGGGCCGCTGTTCGCGATGTTCAACAAGTCGGCGCCGGTCACCGAGGCGGACACGCTCCTCTACAACTCTCCGCACGAGAACCACGTGACGACGAGCCCGACGCGCGTGTTCCCCGACCTGGAGCAGGTCCTGGCGAACAACACGAACGCGGACACGGGCGCGTGCACGAGCGGCCCGATCGCTCCTCCGGTCCCGATCCCGACGAAGGAGTGCTTCTCCGAGTTCCTGCCCACCTCGGACTACACGCCGACGCTGCTCCACTTCCGCATGACGGCGCGCGACCTGCACGTCGGCGGAGGCGGCAACACCTTCGGCGATGTGACCCTGACGCTCGCGCCGAACGCGGGACCGTTCCGCGTCACCTCGCCGAACACGCCGGTCACGTACGGGGGCGGCTCGACGCAGACGGTCACGTGGGACAAGGCGAACACGGACCTGCCGCCGACGAGCACGTCGAACGTGGCGATCAGCATGTCCGACGACGGCGGGCTCACGTATCCGTACGTCCTCGCGGCCGACACCCCGAACGACGGCTCGCAGGACGTGACCATCCCGGACATCACGACGACAACTGCCCGGGTGAAGATCGAGGCCGTCGGCAACATCTTCTTCGACGTCTCGAACACGGACTTCACGGTCGGCGAGCCGCCGCCACCGCCACCACCGCCACCGCCACCACCTCCTCCACCTCCTCCACCGCCTCCACCGCCTCCACCACCACCGCCTCCCCCGCCTCCGCCACCTCCGCCACCTCCGCCACCACCTCCGCCGCCTCCTCCGCCACCCCCGACCCGCTGCCGCGTTCCCCGCGTCCTCGGGCTCAGGCTAGGAGCGGCGAAGACGAAGATCCGTCGCGCACACTGCTCGGTCGGACGGGTGCGGCGCGCACACTCGAGGCGCTCCCTCCAGGGGCGCGTGGTCAAGCAGACGCCGCGGCCGGGATCGCTCAGGCGCCGTGGCTTCCCCGTCAACCTGGTGGTCGGCAGGAGGTAGGAAGACCAGGCAGCCACCGAGAAAGGTCGACCGATGATTTAGGCGTCCCTGCTGAGTCTCTGAGGGAAGCACTATTTCCCGCCCCGCGAGCGAAGGAGCACCAGATGGCCAGCAAGGTTGTCGCACTCATGTCGATGTCTCTCGACGGGTACGTCGCCGACGCGAACGACGGAGTCGCCGAAGTCTTCGACTGGTACTTCTCGGGCGACGTCGACGTCCCCACGGCGAGCGGGGCCTCCGGCATGACGTTCCGCGTCTCGCCGCCGAGCGCCGAGCACCTGAGAGGCTTGGTGGCCGAGGTCGGCGCCATGCTCACCGGTCGGCGCACGTTCGAGCGGGCCGACGGCTGGGGCGGCCGGCACCCGTGGGATATTCCCGCTTTCGTCGTCACCCACCACGTGCCCGACGGCTGGCCACGGCCCGGCTCGACGGTCCAGTTCGTCACCGACGGCATCGAAAGCGCCGTTGCTCGAGCGAAGTCGGCTGCCGGCCCGAAGTCCGTGGGAGTGCACGGCGCCCAGACGATCCAGCAGTGCCTGAACGCCGGCCTGCTCGACGAGATCCACATCGATCTGGCTGCCGTGTTGCTAGGCGCAGGAGTGCGGCTGTTCGACCAACTCGCGAACACACCGGTCGTCCTCGGGAATCCGACCGTCGTCACCGGTGTGGGTGTCACGCATCTGCGCTATCCCGTGCACACGTCGTAGATCCCCGGCTACGTCCGCAGGGCAGTGATGTACGTCCAGCAGCAGTCGAAGGTCGAGCGACCGCCGAAGACGGCCGCCAGCGACTCGCCCAGGAGACGAAGGCGGTCGGCGGCGGCTTCCTCGGAGGCTCTCTCGTTCGTCGACCCTCACCGACCCGCCGACCCAGCCGAGCACCGCGTCCGCGTATGCGGAGAGGAACTCGTACCACTCGTCGACACGCGCCGAGATCGTCCGCTCGGTCACCTCTGCGATCTCGAAGCCGGCGGTGCCCAGCGCGTCGGTGTAATACGCGAGCGGCCGCGGAGCGAGGAAGACGCGGTCCCGGTAGTCGAGATACGACTGGAGACGCTCGTCGTCGTCCAGCACGGGTCGGTAGGCCGAGTAGCGCTCGTCCGAGCGCACGATCTCGACCGCGGCCTCGTGGACGCGGTAGACCGTGTCGTCGATGATCCACTCGCCCTCTTTGGCGCGCGGATTGCGGATGTTTCCGGAGTTGATCCGAGCTCTCGCTCCCGGCCGGAGGACGCGCGCCCAGGATCGCAGCGTGTTCTCGAGGTCGTCGTAGAGATGAATCGCGTTGGTCGATGCGAGCGCATGCGCCCTGAAGCCGGCCGGGAGCACCTCGTCGACGTACTGGAGCCGCTTCGCATCTCTCAGGTAGCGAAGCCGCCGAAACGCGACGCGCCCATCGGCCCGGAAACGGTCGAGCGCGATGCGGAGAAACTTCGGCGAGCTGTCGACGATCACCATCCCGACGGGCCGATCGCCGATCTTCCCGCGCAGCCGACCGAGGAGGATCCCCGTGCCGCCGGAGTAGTCGATCAGGATCTCACCGTCGGCCAGGTCGCTCTCGAGCTGCTCGAGCGTCAGATCGAGGTTCTGGTACCAGCCGTGGTTCTCGACCGTGTCGTAGTGGAGCCCGAACGCGTCGACGGGCTGCGAGACCCAATCCTCGTCGGGGATCCGCTCGAGGCCTGCCCAGTCGAAGTCGTGCGGTCGCACGCGGTCATTCTGACCCGGCCGTGCTCGAGTTCCGTCTAGGCTTGCGGCGCTGTACGACCCGAGGAGGTTGCCATGACCCACAGCTCGCTCAGGCGCTTCCGCGGCCCCAGGCCGTAGGGCGTACACCGCTTTCCGAAAGGAGCTTCTCCATGCAGATTCGAGCTGCGACGCTCGACGACGTCGCACGGCTCGCCGATTTCATGGGCCGCTGCACGCTCGCCCACCAGGGCGTGCGCCGCGCCTCGGAGGACGAGATCCACCAGCGGCTCACCCGGCCGGGAACCGATCCGGCGCTGGACGCCTGGCTCGCCGAGGACGGCGACGTGATCGGCTTCGCCCAGGTGTGGGCGGAGCCGGCCGACGTCGTCTGCTACGTCCGCGTCGACCCGGAGCACAGAGGCGAGGGGATCGCGACCGCGCTCCTCGAGCGAGCAGCCGCGCGGGCACGAGATCTCTCGTCCGAGCCGCTGCACGCGACGAGCTGGCCGAAGGACGAAGCGGCCGCGCCGTTCCTCGAGGCCCAGGGCTTCGAGCCCATCCGCTACCTCTCGCTGATGACGATCGACCTCGACCAGCCGCCGGCCGCGCCCCGCTGGCCCCCGGGCGTCCGCGTTCGCGCGCTCGACGAGGGTGACGACCTGCGACCCGTCTGGGAGGCGCAGCAGTCGATCTTCCCCGAAACGCCGCAGAGCTTCGACGAGTGGCTCCACGAGTACACGGGCGCAGGAGGGCTCGACCCCACGCTCTGGTTCGTCGCGGAAGCGGACGACGGCTGGGCGGGGTTCGCCCTGTGCATGCCGGAGCTGGCCGAGGATCGGCAGGCCGGCTACGTGAACGAGCTCGGCGTCCGTGCCGACCGGCGCGGGCAGGGCTTGGGGCTCGCGCTTCTTCGCCACACGTTCTCCGAGTTCCACCGCCGTGGGAGGCGACGCGTGTCGCTGCACGTCGACGTCGACAACCTGACGGGCGCCGTGCGGCTCTACACCCGAGCGGGGATGAGCCCCGATCCGAGGCTCGTCGTCTGGCAGAGAGAGGGGAGTCGGCCGGCGGACTGAGCTCCGCCGGCCGGTTCAGGAGGGATGGTTCAGCGAACCGTGACGGTCAGGCGGAGGACGTTGTCCTCGCCCGTCGTCTTCATGTGCGAAGCCCACGCGTAGTCCTCGCCGGCCTTCGTCTTGAACTTGTAGACGCCCGCCTTCGTGAAGTGGACGCGGGCGGTCGCGCCGACGCGGCCCATCCTGGCCGTGACGATCTGCACGGCGGGGCCTGAGGTCCGTACGAGCTTGTGCGGCATGACGTCGTTGTTCTTGACCGTCAAGGTCGCGCCGCGAACGAGCTGTGCGGACAGCGCCGCCTTGGAGGGGCCATTGCTGAGCGCCCAGCTGTGACAGCCGTGCGTCTGGTGGCGAATGGTGACGGTCGCCGCCGTCGTGTGCGCCGAAGCCGACGCCACGATCACGGCCCCGGCGGCCGCGGCGAGAGCGGCTGCGAGCCGGCGAATGCGCTTCTTCTGTGACATGTGATCCACTCCTTGCACGATTTTCGCTCAGTCTCGGCGGCTCGCGCTCGCGGGGAATCGGCGCCTGCACGGATCCGCGCTGCGGGTTTCCCCTGAACGCGAGAGGGCGGCCCGAAGGCCGCCCTCGTCGCTCCGAGCGGAGTCGCCGCTCAGGTCTTGGCGGTCGCTGGAGCCGGCGCCGTTTCAGGCGCTCTCCTGCCCTCCAGCCCGCCGAGCGTGAGGACGAGGAAGCCGATCCCCGTCAACAGCAGGGCGATGCCCATGATCACCGAGAACAGGCCGACGTTCTCCGCGAAATACGACACGTTGAGCGCCGTGCTCAGCGCGGTCTCGGTCACCCAGAGGTTCCGGAGGCCGTTCTCGACCGGCTGGCCCGTCTTCGGATCCTTCGCGGCCTGCGCCTCGTCCGAGGTCGGCTTGCCGTTCGCGTCGAGGAACCGGCCCATCTCGGAGTACGGCTGGCCGCCGGTGGCCTCGAGCGCGTGGATCCGCATGTAGCTGGCGAAGCACTTCGCTTCCTGGCCGGTGTCCACCGTCTCGCCGGCGACATCGCAGGTTGGGTAGTCGACGTTCGTGAGCCCGGCCTTCTCGCCCTCGGTCTTGATCGCTTCGGGCGTCATGTCAGGCGATCCCACGATCTGCTCGTTCGCGAGCTGATCCCGGGTGTAGTTGATGCCCCAGCCGCCGACGGCGATCGAACCAATTCCGAAGGCGATGAGAATCACGCTGGCGGCGATGCCGCCCCACTTGAAGATGCTGCTCCTCATGGCGACTCCTTTCTCGTTACTGCTCATGTGCACAGTCTCGAAGGAGCCCGCTTCGCCGCAATCCGTGGCTCACCACGAAGCTGGTGCGGACTTTCCACATTGCGCCCGACTCGGAAGAAAGCCACTAGACGCCTGCCAGCGCGGCCAGGAGCAGCATCGCCGCAGCTCCCGCGGCGCTCCCTCCCGCGGCCCGCAACAAGCGACCGGACCCGAAAGCCTGCGGGACGAGCTCGAACGCGATGAGCGCGAGCATGGCGCCGGCGGCGAACGCGAACGACGCCGGCAGGAGGCCCTGCACGTGCTCGACGACGAGGAACGCCAGGACGGCGCCAACCGGCTGCGGCGCACTCGTCAGCACGGCGGCCCAGAACTGCTCCGCACGGCTGAATCCGGCCGCGGCCATCGGGATCGCGACACTCGTGCCCTCCGGGATGTTCTGAAGCCCGATCGCGAGGATGACGAAGAGGCTCAGACCAGCTCGGTCGGACGCGTACGCCGTCCCGATCGCCAGGCCCTCGGGAAGGCTGTGCACGAGGAGCACGCCGAAGACGAGAGCGGAGCGTGCGGACGCCCGCTCCGCGGAGCTCGCCGACATGGACGTCGCGCCCCGCCAGGATCCGGCGCGCCACTACCAGCAGGGACACGCCGGCCGCGAGACCGATGACGATCTCCGGCGTTCCGCCTTCCTCCAGCGCCGGCTTCAGCAGGCCGAGCACGGACGCCACCGTCATCGCGCCGATCGCAGTGCCGAGGAGGACCGGGCGCAAGAGCTCGGCCCGCGAGCCGAGGTAGAAGACGGGGATCGCGCCCAGCCCCGTCGCAAGAGCCGTCGCGGACGCCGCGGCGGTCAGCAGGACGAGGTCCACGATTGCCCCGGGCCGTTGGCTAGGCGGCCTGCCGCCGTCGCGGCGGAGCCTGCTTCGCGACGAGCACCGGCACGTTCGCGTGCTGGACGACACCGCTCGAGACGCTGCCGAGCAGCGCCCCTGCGAGTGCGCCGTGCCCGCGCGAGCCCATCACGATCAGGTCTGCGCCGCAGTTGTCGGCGAAGCTGAGGATCTCGTCGACGGCATCGCCCTCGAGGACCTCGCCCCGAGCCTCGACGCCGGCCTCGCGCGCCTGCTTCAGCGCCGAGTCGACCGTTGCGCGCGCCACACCCAGGTCGCGCGCCAGCCGGCACTCGTAGTTGGGAGTTCCGAGCAGCGACGACGGCGCCTTGCGCACCGACGCAAACGTGATGTGGGCTCCGAGCGGGCCTGCGAGCTCGAGTGCCTCGTCGATCGCGGCACGGCTGCCGTCGGAACCATCGATTGCGACCATGATCTCTTTCATCATTTCCTCCTTCGACCGAAGGATCCGACGCGATCGACTCCGCTGAATCGGGGCGGCGACTGATCGACTGTGCGGGAAAATCCGCATCCGCTTGCGAGGCGCGACGCGGCACTATTCGCCTCGGCATGAAGCAACGCGTGGTCATTCTCGGAGCCGGGGTCGCAGGGCTCGAAGCCGCCCTCGCGCTCAACGAGCTCGCCCACGAGGTCGTCGCCGCCGAGCTCGTCTCGCCGGACGAGGAGTTCGTGTACCGGCCGCTGGCCGTGGCCGAGCCCTTCCGGCTCGGCGCAGCTCAGCGCTTTCCTCTCTCACAACTGGTCGCCGAGACGGGAGCCGCCCTTACCCGGGCGGCCGCGACTGCGGTCGACACGGATCGGAAGATCGTCGAGACGTCGACCGGAGAGCTCCCGTACGACCAGCTGCTGGTCGCCCTCGGCGCGAAGCCGGTCGAGGCGGTCCCGGGCGCGCTCACGTTCCGCGGCCCCCAGGACGAGGCTGCGTTCGGAGAGGTCCTCCGCGCCGCCCGCGAAGGGCGCGCCCGGCGCATCGTCTTCACGATGCCCGCCGGGATGTCTTGGCCGCTTCCGCTCTACGAGCTTGCGCTCCTGACGGCCGTGCACCTCGCAGACTCCGGTGCCGGCAGCGTGGCGATCGAGCTCGTGACGCCGGAGCCCGAGCCGCTCCAGCTGTTCGGCCCGGCCGCGAGCGAGGCGATCGTCGAGCTGTTCGATCTCCACGGGATGCGTCTGGTCACCGGCGCGGTTCCGGTCGAGGCCGCAGAGGGCGGCCTCCGCATCGTCGGCGATGAGACCGTCGAGGCGGACCACGTCGTCGCTCTTCCCCGCCTCGAGGGACCGAGCCTCCCAGGTCTCCCTCACGACGGCAGCGGCTTCGTCACGGTCGACGAGCACCAGCGGGTGCGCGGCTACGACGACGTCTTCGCCGCGGGCGATGCCGCAGACTTCCCGATCAAGCAGGGAGGGCTCGCAACCCAGCAGGCGGACACCGCCGCCGAGGCGATTGCGGCCGCGGCCGGAGCCGACATCGAGCCGCAGCCGTTCACGCCTGTCCTGCGGGGGCTGCTGTTGACCGGGCTCACGCCGCGCTTCATGCGTCTCGCGCTCGGCAAGCACGACACCGAGCTGGACACGGAGGCGCTCTGGTGGCCGCCGGCAAAGATCGTCGGCCGGTACCTGGCACCGCTCCTGGCCGCCCAGCTGCATGTCTCGGCTTCGCCTCCTCACAGCGAGGGCGTCGAGATCGACGTCGAGCTCGACCGCGGCCCGGCCGGCGCCTGGCAGCGCATCTGAGCGCTCCTCCGTAGAAAGCCGCGCCCCGAACCCGCGTCTGCGCGGACGGATCGCACCGGCGTCCAGGCGAGACTCGAGGCATGAGACCAGCCACCTGTCATCTACTCGCAGCGGTCGACATCGCCGAGCCGTGCCCGGGCGAGCAGTGCCCGTTCTTCGAAGAAAGGTGCCTGCTCACCGAGGTCCGCCCGCAGCTGGCGACGAACCCGGCACTCGTCCAGTTCCTCCTGGGAATCCGGGAGAAGCTCGAGGACGGGCCGCGCCCGTTCCTCGCCCGCGAGCCCGGCTTCGACTAGTCGCCTAGTTGCGCCAACGGGTCGCCTGAGGCGCCCTTACAGGGACAGTCCCTTTGAGGGACTGTCCCTGTAAAGACGGTGCCCGCGTCGCCGTTCTGCGGTAAATCGCGTAATCGATATCGGCCCGCGCCCCGATTCGCTCGCTGTCCGCCGCCGAGAGAGTGGACGCAACGGAAACCAAGGAGGTGCGGAACGATGAAGAACAGCCGACACCTACGAATGGGCGTCGTGGTCATCGCGATTCTCGCGACGGCCTTTGCCCTCTCAGCCTCCGCCGGCGCGCAGCCTGCGGGAGGGCCGAAAGCAGCCCACATCACGTACATGAGCATGTGGGACGGCCAGGCTGACATCTACGCGATGGACACTGCGGGCCTCGCGCAGATCAACCTTACGCACGACAAGACCGTCGGCTCGAGAGCCGACAGCGAGCCTGTCTGGTCCCCCGACGGGCAATTCGTCGCCTTCCAACGCAACTTCGTGGCGTCGCGGTCCGACACGCCCGGCGGCTCTTCGCTGTACGTGGTCAGGTCGAACGGAGCAGGCCTCCACGCCTTGACCTTCTCGCCCAACTCCGCTGTCCGCGACCAGCATCCGACGTGGTCGCCGAACGGGAGCACCATCGTGTTCTCGAGCAACCGGACCGGCCATTTCGAGCTGTACATGGTCAAGGCCTCAGGCAGCGGGCTCGTGCAGCTCACGTTCACCAACCAGAGCGTCGACAACCTCGAGCCGGCGATGGCACCCGACGGGACGTCGATCGCCTTCGTGCGCAGCGTCCAGGGCGCGACGGTGTCTCGAGCGGTGTCGATCTGGTCCCTCTCGCTGACGACGGGACGGACGTACCAGCTCACGACGCCGGGCCTCGGCCACACGGACGCGCAGCCGGCCTGGTCCTTGGATAGCAGCCGGATCGCGTTCCAGAGCGACCGGGCGGGCAACGAGGACATCTACGTGGTCGATCGGAAGGGCAACGTCGTGCGCGTGACCTCGGCGAAGACGAACGAGTACCACCCGAGCTGGGCGCCGACCGGAAACGCGATCGCGCTGATCAGCGACCGGACGGGAGCGACGGAGATCTACTCGCTCACGCTTCCGCGTCCCGGGTCGGTGACCCCACCGATCATGCGGCAGCTCACGTTCGACAAGGCCTTCAAGGCGAACCCCGCCTGGGAGCGCACGCTCGTACCGGGCCCTACTAGCTAAGGGCTCGTCCATCTCCCCCGACCCGGAGGGCCTGCGAGAGCGGGCCCTCCGCTCGTCCGTAGAAACTCCGGAGCGCCAACCCGCGGCCGCTCTGATGTTCCTCCGCCCGAGCCCAGCGAGGCTTGGATCATCCAAAGGAGGCCACCATGAAAGCACTCGTCTTCCACGGCCCAGGGCAGCGCTCCTGGGACACCGTGCCGGATCCCACGATCATGGCCGAGACGGACGCGATCGTCCGCATCGACACGGCCACGATCTGCGGGACCGACCTTCACATTCTGAAAGGCGACGTCCCCGAGGTCGAGCCCGGGACGGTCCTCGGCCACGAGGCTGTCGGCACCGTCGTCGAAACCGGCAAGGCCGTGACGACGCTCCAGGCGGGCGACCGAGTTCTCGTCTCGTGCATCACCTCCTGCGGGCGCTGCAGGTTCTGCCGCGAGGGCCACTACGGCCTGTGCACCGGCGGCGGGGGCTGGATCCTCGGCCACCTGATCGACGGCCTGCAGGGCGAGCTCGCACGCGTGCCGTTCGCCGACACCTCCGTGCACAAGCTCGCACCCGAGATCGCCGACGAGCAGGCGCTCTTCCTCGCGGACATCCTCCCCACCGCGTACGAGGTCGGCGTCCTGAACGGCAAGGTCACACCGGGCGACACGGTCGCCATCGTCGGAGCCGGCCCGATCGGGCTGGCGGCCGTGATGACGGCCAAGCTCATGACCCCGGGCCGGATCGTCGCCCTCGACGTCGCGGACGCGCGGCTGGAGCATGCACGCAAGCTCGGCGCGGACGTGACGATCAACAACGGCGAGACCGACGCCCTCGCGGAGATCATGGAGCTGACGAACGGGCTCGGAGCCGACGTCGCCATCGAGGCCGTCGGCGTCCCGGAGACGTTCGAGCTCTGCGCCGAGATCGTCAGGCCCGGCGGGCACGTCGCGAACGTCGGCGTCCACGGACGCCCGGCGACTCTCCATCTGGAGAAGCTCTGGATCAAGGACGTCACGATCACGACGGGTCTCGTCGACACGTCGACGACGCCGCGGCTGCTCGAGCTGATCGCGAACGGACGGATCGACCCGACCCCGTTCGCCACGCACCACTTCGAGCTGGCCGAAACGGAAGAGGCGTACGAGACGTTCGCCGACGCGGCCACCACCAACGCGCTCAAGGTCGTCCTGAGCGCGCAGCCGGCACAGCTGACGGCGAAGGGGCAGACTGAAGCCCTTGCCGGAACGGCTGTCTGACTCGACCGGGACCGGGCGCTCCCCGAGCGCCCGGTCCCCCCTCCCCTCCGACGGGTTCGCGGACGTCATCCTCCGAGACGGCGGGACGCTGAGGCTTCGAGCGCCTGCGGCCGGCGACTCGGATGCGCTCGTCCAGTTCTTCGACTCGCTCTCGGAGCGCAGCCTGTACCTGAGGTTCCACGGAGCGCCGACGGTTCGCGCGGAGCTCGTCGAGCCGTTCCTCGAGCCCGACTGGGTCGAGCGCGGCTCGCTCGTCGGCACGCTCGCCGACCGCATCGTCGCGCTGGCGAGCTACGGGCGTCTTCGCGATCCGGCGGCCGCGGAGGTCGCGTTCGCGGTCGCTGACGACCAGCAGGGGCGCGGCATCGGCACGCGCATGCTCGAACAGCTCGCCGGCCGGGCGGCGACGGCAGGCGTCGAGCGCTTCGTCGCCGAGGTGATGAGCGACAACGCCCCGATGATGCGCGTGTTCGAGGACGCGGGCTTCGGCGTGGCGCGACAGCTCGACCGGGGGACGTTCGAGGTCACCTTCTCGATCGAGCAGACCGAGGCCTACCGCGGCCATGTCGAGGAGCGGGACCACCTCGCGGTCGTCGCCTCGCTCCAGCCGTTCTTCGCCCCGTCCTCCGTCGCCGTGATCGGAGCCTCCTCCCGGCCCGGAAGCGATCGGCGGGATCGTGTTCCGGAACATCCTCTCCGGGGACTTCAAGGGCGCGGCGTATCCGGTGAACCGCAGCGGCGAGCCCGTCGCCGGGGTGCGCGCGTACCCCTCGATCGAGGAGCTGCCCGAGCAGGTCGACCTGGCCGTCATCTGCCTCCCCGGCGCGCATGTCCTGGATGCGGCCGACTCCGCGCTGAAGACGGGCGTTCGGGCACTCTGCGTCATCTCCGCGGGCTTCGCCGAGGTGGGAGCCGAGGGCCGCGAGCGGCAGGAGCAGCTGCTGGCGCTCGTCCGCTCGCACGGCGGCCGGCTCGTGGGGCCGAACTGCCTGGGCATCGCCGTCTCGGGGCCGTCGCTCAATGCGACGTTCGGGCCGCGTGCGCTTCCGCCGGGGCCGATCGCGTTCTCCTCGCAGAGCGGCGCCCTCGGCCTCGCGCTGCTCGAGAAGGCGTCCGAGCGCAGCCTCGGCTTCTCCTCGTTCATCTCGATCGGCAACAAGGCGGACGTCTCCTCGAACGACCTCCTCGAGTACTGGGAAGAGGATCCGAGCAGCGGGCTGATCGCGCTCTACCTCGAGTCGTTCGGCAATCCGCGGCGGTTCGCCCAGATCGCGGGCCGCGTGGCGCGAAAGAAGCCGATCCTCGCGATGAAGAGCGGGACCTCGACCGCGGGAGCGCGGGCCGCCGGCTCGCACACCGCGGCGCTCGCAGGCTCGGACGAGGCGGTCGCGGCGCTCTTCCACCAGGCAGGCGTCTTGCGCGCACGGACGCTCGAGGAGCTGATCGACGCGGCCGCGCTGCTCTCGACGCAGCCGCTGCCATTGGGGCGAAGGGTGGCCATCCTGACGAATGCGGGCGGCCTCGGCATCCTCTGCGCGGACGCGTGCGAGACCGCCGGCCTGGAGCTCTCCGAGCTCACGCCCGAGACGAATGCAACGCTGGCCGAGCTGCTGCCCGCTGAGGCGAGCCTCGCCAATCCCGTCGACATGCTCGGCTCGGCGACCGCCGCCAGCTACGAGGCGGTGCTCCCGGTCGTCCTCGAGGATCCGGCGGTCGACTCGGTGATCGTGCTCTTCGTGCCGCCGGCCCAGGCCGGGCGCGGAAGACGTGGCAGCCGGGCTCGCGCGGACGCTCGTAGCCGGTTCGACCGACAAGCCGGTGCTCGCGGCGATCCTCTCCGCGGAAGGGGTTCCGTCCGCCCTTCGTGCGACCACCCCCGCGCCGGCCGCGCTCTTCACGTATCCGGAGTCCGCGGCCCGTGCTCTCGGCCTCGCCGCCGAGCGCGCGGAGTGGCTGCGCAGGCCCGCGGGCGTCGTCCCGTCCGTCGAAGGCATCGACACTGCCGCGGCCGAGCGCGTCGTCACCCAAGCGCTCGAGAGCGCGGAGGACGCCTGGCTCACGCCGGAGGAGACCAGAGCGCTCCTGACGAGCTACGGCCTGCCGCTCGTCGAGGAACGGCTCGCCGAGAGCGTCGAAGCCGCCGTCGAAGCTGCTCGGGAGCTCGGATTCCCGATCGTCGTCAAGTCCGGGGTCGCGGGCGCGCACAAGACCGAGACCGGCGGGGTCGCGCTCGGGCTGGCCGACGAGGAAGCCGTTCGCGCGGCGGCGGAGCGCATCGGGCCCCCGGTCATCGTCCAGCCGATGGTCGAGGCCGGAGTGGAGCTGCTCGCGGGGATCGTCCAGGACCCGACGTTCGGCCCGCTGGTCGCGTTCGGCCCGGGCGGAGTCCTGGCGGAGCTGATCGGCGAGGCCGGCTTCCGGATCGCGCCGCTCACGGACGTCGACGCGGAGGAGCTCCTGCGCCAGGAGAAGACCGGCCTCCTCGTGGCGGGCTACCGCGGAGCGCCGCCGGCAGACGTCGCGGCGCCTGACCGATCTCGTCCACCGGCTCTCGAGGCTCGGCGTCGACCGGCCCGAGGTGGCCGAGCTCGACCTGAATCCGGTGATTGCAGGCCCGGACCGCTGCGTCGTCGTCGACGCGCGTGCGCGTGTGCGGCGCCCCGCTCAGGGGAGCCGGATCAAGACCTGGTGATCACGCGGCCTCGTGGGGCCGCGAGAAGACGACGAGGACGCTGAGCCCCTCGTAGCCGGTGAACCGGTGATCGGCGCCGGCCGGCACGAACGCCGCCTTGCCCTGGCTCACCTCCACCGTCTCGCCTTCGACCTCGAGCATGCCGCGCCCGTCGAGCACGACATAGACCTCGTCGTCGACGTGCGGCTGCTGGCGGTCGGGCTCGGGCGCGACGAGCACGTACACGCCGATCTCGAGCCCCGGCGAGGTATGGACGACCTCGTACCCGCCGCCCGCGTCCTCGAGCCGCTTCCGCGTCGCTTCGATGTTGAGCGCGTCCACGGAACGAGCCTACTGCGCGGGGCTAGAAGAAGTCGCCGCCGTCGCTGTCGCCCGGCCCGGGGGTGGGCTCGTACGAGATGTGCTCCGAGACCTGCGGACGCACCCAGGAGTACGCGTCGTCGGCGATGCGCGGGGGCCCGGCGACGAGCTCCTTCCAGGCGGCGGCCGCGTTCCAGAAGGTCTCACCGCCGATCAGCCGCTCCGCGGCCTCGAGATCGTCCGCCTCGAACACGAACACCGCTTCCTCGTCTGTGAGGAACACGTGGTGGCGGTCGAGCCCGACCTCCTCGGGATCGAACGGCGGGCCGCTTCGCAGGAGCTGCGCCGCCCGCTCGCTCGCTCCTTCGCGCAATGGAAGGACGACGACCGCACGGCTCATGACGTTCTCCTCTCTGAGTCGGGAAGCCAGATGCTCCGCGAGCTCCGCGATGACGCCGGGCTGCACGACGCTCGCGATGCGGACCGGCGCCCCGCCGCGGCGCTCGAGGACGAGCGTCTGCCGGCCCGAGAGCCGATCGGAGGCGGCCCGCCCGATCCGGACGTCGAGGAGATCACCGAAGTCGATCGTCTCCGAGGCGGCGCCGTTCGTCCCGGAGCCCTCCAGCGTGAGACCGCCGGGAAGCAGCTCCAGCCGACCGGCGCGGGTCTCCTGCTCTCCACGCTGCCAGGTGACGGCATAGCTCGTCGACATGCCCCGAATGATCGACCAGGCGAGCCGCCGCACCCTCGGTGCGCGCCCGCATCCACGTGCGGGAAACCCGCACCGTTAGCCGGGCTCCTCGAGCAGGCCGTGCTCGAGCGCGTAGCGGACGAGCTCGGCGCGGGTCGTCAGCCGCAGCTTCTGCATGATGTGCGCCCGGTGCGTCTCCACGGTGCGCACCGACAGGTAGAGCATCTTCGCGATCTCCTGGTTCGTGTGCCCGAGGGCCAGGAGCCGCAGCACCTCGCGTTCTCGATCCGACAGTGGATCGGACTCGGCCTCGGCGCGCTCCTGCGCCTCGGCCTGGATCAGCCGCGCGCCGAGCGCCGGGTGGACGTAGCGGCCGCCGTTCGCGACTTCCCGGACCGCGTCGACGACCTCCGCGTCCACCGCCTCCTTCAGCACGTAACCGCTCGCGCCCGCGGCGAAGGCCTCGCGCACGTACTCCGGATCGTCCTGCATGGACAGCATCAGCACCTTCGCCTCCTGCGCCTCCTTCAGGACCGCGGGGGTGGCCTCGATCCCACTCCCGCCCGGCATGACGACGTCCATCAGGATGACGTCCGGCTTGTGCGCGCGGGCCTCGAACACGGCATCGCGAAGGTCGCCCGCCTCGGCCACGACCTCGATGTCGTCCTCCGCCTCGAGCACGCGCCGGAGGCCCGAGCGGACGACCGCGTGGTCGTCGACGACGAGGACGCGGATCGTCACGTGACCGGCACCTCGATCGACAGCGTCGTGCCGGAGCCGGATGACGACTCGACCTCGAGCCGCCCGCCGACGAGGCCGACGCGCTCCTGCATCCCGAGCAGCCCGAGACCGTTCGACCCGCCTTCGTCGAAGCCCCGGCCGTCGTCCTCGATCACGGCCGCGACCGCCCCGTTGCGCCGCGTGAGGACGATGCTCACGTGGCGTGCATGTGCGTGCTTGACGACGTTCGTCAGCGCCTCCTGCGTGATCCGGTAGAGCGTCGTCTCCACCTCCGCGGGCAGGCGGGACTCGCCGAGCCTCGGCTCGAGGTCGACCTCGATCCCAGTCTGCTCGCGGAAGGTCTCGACGAGCCGCTCGATCGCGGGCACGAGCCCGAAGTCGTCGAGCGCCTTCGGCCGGAGCTCGACGGCCAGGCGCCGCACGTCCTGGAGCGTCGCCACGACGAGCTCCCGCAGCTCCCGGGCCGCCTTGGCGAAATCTTCCGGGTCGGTGGCGTCCTCGACGCCCTTCAGCCCGAGGAGGATCGACGTGAGCGCCTGGCCCGTCTCGTCGTGGAGCTCCCTGGCGAGGCGCTTGCGCTCGAGCTCCTGCGCGCTGACGACCCGGCGCAGGGCATCGGTGGCGACGCGCTCCGAGAGGTCGACCGCGACTGCTGCACGCGCGGCGAACGCCTCGGCCAGCCGGACGTCTTCGTCCGTGAACCGGGCGTCGGCGCCCTCCCTGTCGTGCGCGCTGATGACGCCGATCGCGCGGTCGCGGAGGAGCAGCGGGACGAAGAGGCCTGTGCGGGCGCCCATCCTCCGGCCTGCATCCTGATCCATCTCGATGTCGTCGATCAGCGAGTCGACACGTTCGCTGCGCCGTCGTTCCAGCACCCGCCCGGACTTCGAGGAGGCGGGCTCGAGCCGCAGGCCCAGAAGCTCCTCGGTGCCCTCTCCGTCGGTGGCGCGGATGACGAGCCTGCCGTCGGACGCGGGCAGGACGATGAGGACGAGCCGGGCATGGATGAGCTCGCGCAGGCGAGACGCCACGAGGTCGAGCACGCGCGCGATGTCGACCTCGGACACGAGCGCGCTCGCAATCTCGTCGAGCGACTCCAGCTGCTTCAGCCATCGGGTCGCCGCTTCGTAGAGACGGGCGTTCTCGATCGCGACCGCGGCCTGGGCGGAAAGCAGCTGCACGAGCTCCTCGTCCTCGTCGGTGAACGGGGCGCCGCCCTCCTTCTCGGTCAGGTACAGGTTTCCGTAGGCGACCCCGCGTAGCAGGATCGGGACACCGAGGAACGTGCCCATCGGCGGGTGGTTCGGCGGGAAGCCGACCGAGCGCGGGTCGTCGGCGAGGTTGTCGAGCCGCAGCGGCTTCGCGTCCTCGATCAGCGCACCGAGGATGCCGCGCCCGTGCGGCGGGTCGCCGATCGCTGCCTGGGTCTCCTCGTCGAGCCCGGTGACGATGAACTTCTCCAGGGCACGACCGCTCCGGTCGATCACTCCGAGCGCTGCGTACCTGGCGCCGGTCAGCTTCGCCGCGGCCTCCACGATCCTCTGGAGGACGGCATCGAGGGACAGCTCCGACGCAAGCGCGACGCCGGCGTCGACCAGTGCGCGGAAACGATTCGGCTCGGGCATTCCGCGATTATCGTCGGACGAGACGACACAAGTGAGGCAGGGACGGCGCCGCGGGCACGGATCGCGCCCACGGCGTCGATACCCCTCAGGCTGTTGTGGCAGCCCGCGTGCGAGTCCAGCCCTCGAGCCACCGCGTCGCCGGTGGAACGGCGAGCACGGGGCAGGGAGCGAGGTGCAGGAGCTGCTGCGTCACGCTGCCGACGACGACGCCCACGACGGGGCCGTGACCGCGTGTGCCGACCACGATCACGTCGGCGTCGAAGGCGTTTGCAACATCAGCGATCGCGTGCGCCGGCTCGCCGGCGATTCCACTGACGAGCTTGAAGATCGCGTCGATGCCCGCCTGTCGAAGCTCGTGAACCTGCAGCTGGATCCTCGCCTCGAGACCCAACTGCTCGGCATCGTTGCTGTACACGACGACAAGCGTTCCGCCGCTCTCCTGGACGAGCTCCCTGGCGAAGGGCAGCGCGGCCTCGGCGGCCTCCGACGCGTCGGTGGCCCAGATGACGGTCTTGAACATGAGGACCTCCTTTCAGGCGGCTGCCTCGACCGGCTGCCGGGTCTCGCGGACGATCAGCACGGGGCGCCTGGCCGCGTGCAGGATCCCGCGGGAAACGCTTCCGAGCAGCGCGCTCGAGATCGCGCCGTGGCCGCGTGAGCCGACGACGATCAGGTCTGCGTCGATCGAGTCCGCGTATTCGACGATCTTCTTGGCCGGCTCTCCGACGAGAAGCCTCGAACCGGCTCTCAGCCCCATCTCATCCGCGAGCTGGACGGCTTCGTGCAGCGGCTCCATGTCGTGGTCGGTCACCTCGTGGGGCACGTACACCGGGCCCATGGCGAAGCCGCTCACCGGGAGCACCTCCGTGCCCGGGGCGACGTGGACGAAGACGGCCTCCGCCTCCTGCTCGGCGGCGAGCTCGAGCCCGAGCTCGACCGCCTGCAGTGCGGAAGGCGATCCGTCGGTGGCGATCAGGATTCTTTTCATGGTTCCTCCTTGTTCGATTCGATCGTCGTCCGGAGGCCGGACGAGGCGCATCGGTAATTCGCCCCAGGCGGGATGCGGAATTGCTCGGATTCGCCCGCCGGGCGCCGCGACGATGCTCCAGATGCGAAAGGAGGCCAAAATGCTCAGCTGGATGAATGGCGTCGACTGGGGCGTGACTTGCGTGCTCGTCGTCGCGTGGCTCGTCCTGATCGGCCTGGTCGGCTCTGCAGCGACCTTCACTTCACGTCGCGAGCAGCTGCCATGACGGAGTCGCTGGTGGTCACGTGCCGCGTGCCGGTCGGAGACCTGGCCGAGCTCGAGCTGACTTCGGCCGACCACACGCTTTCGATCGTGGGGCCGGCGGGCTATCGGCACGAGCTCGAGCTCCCGCCCGAGGCCGACATGGGCCGACTCGAGGTCGAGCTCCACAAGCACTTCCTCGAGGTTCGCGCGCCGCTCCGTCCCACGTAGGCCCTGCCGTCAGGCCGCGGCTGCCACCTCCAGTCTCAGGCGGCCCATGGCGGCCGGCTGGTTCGAGGCCAGCGCCGCGACGAGCTTGCCCCCGCGCGCCCGGTAGCGGGCGATGAAGGACTCGTGGGAGCCTTCGAGCTCGATCTCGTCCGCGTGCGTCGTGTCGCCGACGAGCTGGAGCCGCAGGCCGAACTGGTCGGACCAGAAGAACGGCGGCTGCTCGGGAAGCGGGTCGAGCTCGAGGATGCGCCTGGCCGCGCCGACGGCCTCGGCGGCCGCGCCCGTCCAGTGTCCCCGCGAGCCCGCGTTGTCCCCGCAGGCGAAGATCGGCGGGGCGACCTCGGCGCCGAGCTCGTGTGCCGGCGCCACGCCCACGGCGACGAGGACGACGTCGCACTCGACGACACTGCCGTCGGCGAGCTCGACCCCGCGCACCCGTCCTCCGGGGAGAGCCTGGAACGCGGCCGCGGCCGTCTCGGTGCGGAGATCGACGCCCTGGTCGAGGTAGCGCTGAGCGAGCCTGGCGCCGAGCTCCGGCCCCAGAGCGCGCTCGAACGGCGCCGAGCCCGCCTCCAGCAGCGTCACGTCGACTCCGAGCTTGCGGGCGGTCGACGCGACCTCGGCGCCGACGAACCCGCCGCCGACGATCGCAAGCCGCGCGCCGGGGAGGAGCTCTCGCCGAAGCGCGTGCGCGTCG
The DNA here is from genome assembly GCA_963790695.1 of uncultured Actinomycetes bacterium. Lineage (GTDB taxonomy): Bacteria > Actinomycetota > Thermoleophilia > Gaiellales > Gaiellaceae > VAXT01. The sequence goes on from CAWBPX010000003.1 coordinate 59,560, forward strand.
GCGAGCGTCCGCAGCACGTGCACGCCCGAAGGCGTGTCGAACGGGAGCCGCCGAGCCCGCGCCCCGGTCGCCAGGACGAGCGCGTCCCAGCCGATCACGCGGCCCGCGCTCGTCGTTGCGGTCCTTCGCTCACGATCGACCGCGGCGACGCGCTGGCCGAGCACGAGCTCGATCCGCTGCTCCGCGCCAGAACGAGGCGGGCCGCAGGAAGAGGTCGGAAGCGCTCTTCTCGCCCGAGAGGAACTCCTTGGAGAGCGCCGGCCGCTCGTAGGGCGCGAACGGCTCCTCGCCGACGAGGACGAGCTCGCCGTCGTAGCCCTCCGCCCGGAGCGTCTCGGCGCAGCGGGCGCCGGCGAGGCCGGCGCCCACGACGAGGATGGAGCGCGGCGAGGTCATGCCGCTTCCTCCTCGGTGATCAGGATCGCGGCCATCGGGCAGGCCGCGGCCGCATCGAGCACGGCCGGGTCGTCGGAGATCCCGACGCGGGCCGTCGCGTTGCCGCTCGAGTCGAGCTCGATGATGTCCGGGGCAAGCTCGGCGCAGGCGCCGAAGCCGCTACACAGCGACCGGTCGATCTGAATTCGGTACATGGTTTCCTCCTTGCTTCGGGGTTGGCTTCGGGGTTGGTCGAACGGGGCGGTTGAGCGCGCGCCAGGCGGTCGCGAAGACGACCGCGCCGACGGCGCCGACGTACAGAGAGAAGGCCCACGGGGTCGGCGTGTCGGTCCCGGCCGCGAGACCGTGGAGCGTGGCCAGGCCGAAGATCGCGTAGGTCGCCCAGTGCAGACGGCGCCAGGACTTCATCCCGATCCGCTTGCGCAGGGGGAACGAGAGGATGACGAGCATCATCAGGTCGAGCGCCAGGACGCCGAGCGCCGTCCAGACCGGGCGATACGGCGCCAGTCCGGGGACGATGAGCGCGGTCGGGCTGATCCGAATGGTCGAGTCGAGAACGAGCGTCAGGCCGTGCAGGCTGACCGCGCCCAGGCCGAGCGTGGCGAGAAATCGGTGCGTGTCCGTGACCGCGGCCGCGCTCAGAGCCCGACCGAAAGGCCGCGACTTGAGGACGAGCCCGGCGAGCACGGACAGCGTGAGCAGGAAGTAGGCGGTGAGGCCGCTCGCGCGCGCGAGGATCCAGAAGGTGGGGTCCTTCACGAGATGCCTCCCGCAAGGCGGGTTCGCCCGTCGGCGGTGACGAGGACGCAGGGCATTCCGCGCATGTCGGCCTCCCGTACGGCCTCGTCCTCGCCGGCGATGTAGAGCGCCTTCGCCCAGACCTCGGCCTCGACGGCGTCGGGCGCCACGACGGTCAGTCGAAGCAGGTCACTTGGCGACGGAGCACCCGTGGCGGGGTCGATCAGGTGATGGAGCTCCTCGCCGCTTCTGCGCCAGCGCCGGCGGTCACGGCCCGAGGTGGCGAGCCCGCCGCCGGTCAGCTCGAGCGTCAGTTCGCCCTCGGACGTCTCGACGCCGACGGGCCACGAGCCACCGTGCACGGCGATGTCCCCGCCCGCGTTGACGAGCGCCGGCCCGGCCGCCGACAGCAGCTCGGCTGCGCGCTCGGCCGCGTATCCCTTTCCGATCCCGCCGAGGTCGAGACGGACGTCGGGATCGAGCTCGATCCGCGAGCCGTCGATCCGGACCGAGCCGCCGCAGACCCAGCCGACGATGACAGCCGTGCCCTCCTCGGGAAGTTCCTCGAACGTGCGGTCGTACCCGGCCCCGACGACGGCGTCGTGGACGGTCGGGTCGAAGCGCCCGTCGGTCCTCCCGCGCGCCTCGAGTGCGAGCCGGACGACCTCCAGGAGGTCCGGGCCCACCTCGAGCGACCGCGCCTCGTTCAGACGGGAGAGCTCGGACTCGGGCCGAAAGCGCGTCAGGATCGCCTCGAGCCGGTGGAACTCGCGCTCGGCGGCGGCCAGCGCCTCATCGGCTCCGGCCGCATCGACGAACAGCTCGATCTCCGTGCCCATCGCCTTGAAGCGCCGCGACTCCATCACGACGTCCTCGTCGACGTGACCGGCGGAAGGCTCACGACGCGAACCTGCGGAGCCTGCGCGGCCGCCTGCTGTGCCTGGTTGGCGGCCGCGATCTGCGACTGCCGCCGGCGCAGCTGAGCTCTGTAGGTCGCCCAGCGCCGATTGACGAGGCGCTGCACGGCGACGCTCTGCCGCCGCACCCGCTGTTCTCGCTTCTCGAGGGCGGCGAGCCGAGGATCGCTCTGGGATCCGCTCGCGACCCACGGCCGCGCGCCGATCGCCACCCAGGTCAGGAAGAAGACGAAGAGCGCGAGGGCGACGGAGTACAGGCGTCCGACCTGGTTAGTCATCGTCTCCGCCGTGGTCGTCGCCGCCGTGACCACCGTGGTCGTCGCCGAAATCGTCGTCGTCGCCGTGGCGCGATGAAGCGACCGGCGCCGCGCGCTGGAAGACGACGCGCTGGGTCACGGGCCGCTCGAGGCGCGAGCAGCCGGAACCGCTGGGAGCGCCGGTGGCTTGCTGCGCCGTGCCTTTCTGATCGCCTTCTCGGCCTTGGCGAGCCGCTTCTCCCGCGCCGCGAGCTCCGAGCTGGGGACGCCCGGCGCCGCTGAGGCCCGTAGGCCCACCGTGTCGCTTGCGGCCGCAATCCCGAGCGCCGCAGAGAGCCCCAGGATCAGCGATACGACCGTGACGTGAATCTTGTTCATTTCGAGCACCTCCAATTCGTGTCCCCTGACCGTAGGCGGGTGCTCGTAAAACCCGGGTCAGCCGATGGCAAAGACTTCGCCGGGTTCGGCAAAGCCTTGGTAAAGGCCCTTGCGGAAAACCCGTCATCGGGATCCGACCGAACACGGATGCCGCAGCCTCCGTCCTGGACGACATTCAGCAGTGACACCGAGGAGGTTCCCGATGAGCATTGCGAAAGACTTCCGATATCAAGTCGCCGTTGCCTGGGAAGGCGACAGACTGACGCGCGTCACTTCACCGGAGAAACCGGAGCTCACGGTCGCAACGCCGCCGGAGTTCAAGAACGGCGTCGCCGGCGTCTGGAGCCCCGAGGACCTCCTGGTCGCTTCGGTTGCTTCCTGCTACGCGGTGACGCTCGTCGCCGTCGCCGAGAAGCGCTGCCTCCCGCTGCACGCCCTTCGGGTGACCGGCACCGGCCACCTGACGAAGCGCGATGACGGCCAGTTCGGCTTCGTCGCGATCGAGCTGACCGCTTCGATCGAGACGGAAGCCAGGTCGATGGATGCGCTGAGGCGGATCGCCAGGTACGCCGAGCGGGGTTGCCTGATCTCACAGGCGCTCGAGATTCCGGTGCACGTCGACCTCGTGGTACGACCGAGCCGAGGCGCTCGTCGGGGTCGCATGACCCGACGCATCTACATCTCCGTCGCCGGAGTCGCTGCTCTGATCGCCGCGGGCTTGATCGGAGCGAGCCTCGTCGGCGCGAATGCCGAAGAGACCGCCGCTCCGGTCCAGCAGCGCGAGCGTCGAGACGACGCTCTTGCAAGGGATCCCGCAGAGCGGAACGGCTCTCGGGCGACCTGACGCCCCGGTGACGCTCGTGGAGTTCGCCGACGTGCAGTGCCCGTACTGCGCAACGTGGTCGAACACTGCGTTCCCCGCGCTCGTCCGCGACTACGTCCGCCCGGGCAAGGTGCGGCTCGTCTTCGCCGGAATGGCATTCGTCGGGCCGGACTCGGAGCGTGGCCTTCGCTTCGCGCTCGCGGCGGGCCGCCAGGGAAAGCTCTGGGACGTCCTCCATCTGCTCTACGCGAGCCAGGGCGCGGAGAACTCCGGCTGGGTCAGCGACGGCCTCCTGCGTGAGGTCGGCGCCGCGGTCCCCGGGCTCGACGTCGAGCGCGCGTTGCGCGAAACGTCCTCGCCCGCGGTCGAGCGGGACCTGGTTGACGCGCACGATCTTGCGACCGGGCTCGGGGTGCGAGGGACTCCGTCATTCGCCGCCGGACGAACCGGGAAGGCCGTCTCGCCCATCGCTATCCGAAGCCTCGACGCGAACGCCTTGCATCCGGCGCTCGACTCGCTCCTGGCGCGATGAGCGACCGGCGCCTCAGGTTCGCGGTCGCGGCCATCGCCCTCGCGGGGGTGAGCATCGCGGCGTACCTGACCTACGCGCGCTTCACGCACGCCGCGATCGCCTGCGCGACGGGCGGCTGCGAGACGGTCCAGAGCTCGCGGTACGCCGAGCTCCTGGGGATGCCGGTCGCCGTGCTCGGACTGGCGGCGTACGTCTTCGTGCTCGGAACGGCGTTCTTCGACAATCCGCTCGCGCGCGCAGCCGGCGCGGCGACTGCCCTCGCCGGCGTTCTCTTCGGCGTCTACCTCCTGCTCGTCCAGCTGATCGTCATCGACGCTCTGTGCCAGTGGTGCCTCGCGAGCGACCTGTCTGCTCGACGCGCTCGCGATTGCCTGCCTGCTGCGTCTTCGCGCAGCCGATCGCCGCCCCGCGTATCCGTAGTTCTCCCACCCGCGAATCCCAGCCGTCGCCGATGACGGGCCATCTCCACCGCGCAACCCTGTGGTCAGAGACAAGGGAGGCGTGTGATGAGTGTGGAGCTTCTGACACCCAAGCCTGTCGCACCGGCTCGCGCGGCAAAGCCGCAGGCGGTCGCGAGCGGATTGGAGCATCGACGCCACATCCGGTGGCTGATCGCCGCGTTCCCCTTCGCTTTCGCGATCCCGTTCGTGTTCACGGACGTGCTCGCTCTGAACCGGGACGTCTTCTACGGCGTCTACGCGCTCGCGGTCGCCGTCTTCGTCGCCGCCTGGGCGCACGACACGGGACTGACTCGGCGGAGACCTCCTCCGCAACTGGCGCTGGGGCGTCGCCCTCGGGGCGCTCGGAGCCGCCGCTACGACGTTCATCGTGCTTCGAACGGAGGACGCGACCTCTCGGCCCGGAGGCTTCGAGCTGGCCGGCGCGGTTCTCTGGCGCGGGGTCGTGTATGGCGCCACAGACGGCGTTCTCCTCTCCGTCTTTCCGATCCTCGCCGTCTTCGGCGCTTTCGCCGGCACACGGCTTCGCCGACGGGCGAGCGGCAAGCTCCTGATCGCCTCGCTGGCGATGATCGCGTCGATCGGGATCACGGCGGTGTACCACCTCGGGTATTCGGACTTTCGCTCGTCGAAGGTGCGCAAGCCGGTGGTCGGAGACCTCATCTGGAGCGCGCCGACCCTCGTGCAGCCTGAGCCCGTTCGGGGCTCCGATCGCGCACGCAGGGCTCCACGTGAGCGCCGTCGTGCACAGCTACGAGACGCAGACGTTCCTGCCTCCGCACGGCACCGCTGACACGAATCCGTAGTTTTCCGAGCGCGGAATCGCGGGCCTCGCCGATGCCTCTCGCCTCGCTTGCCGCCAGGCTCCGGTCAGAACGCGACAAGGGGGTGCCGAGATGGCAGTAGCGGTGGAAACCCGACCACGATCCGTGTCCGCGCCGGAGCCGGAGCTGCGCGAGACCATCGTGGAGGCTCGCGACCTCGTCAAGACGTACGACACCGGCAAGGTCGAGGTGCACGCCCTGCGCGGAGTCACGCTCGGCGTGAAGCGCGGCGAGATGCTCGCGATCATGGGCCCGAGCGGATCGGGCAAGACGACGCTCCTCAATTGCCTGTCAGGGCTCGACTCGATCAGTGGCGGAAACGTCCTGATCGAGGGCGTGTCGCTCGCGGACATGTCGGATCGGAAGCGAACCGACTATCGAGCGAAGCGGATGGGCTTCGTCTTCCAGTTCTACAACCTGATGCCGGTCCTGAGCGCGGTCGAGAACGTCGAGCTGCCGCTCCTCGTAGCCGGGGTCTCGTCCAAGGAGGCCCGGCGAAGCGCACTCGACGCGCTGGATCTCGTGGGCCTGCGCGACTGGGCCGAGCACGTGCCGGACGAGCTTTCGGGCGGCCAGCGCCAGCGCGTGACGATCGCCCGCGCGCTCGTCAACAACCCGGCGATCGTGTGGGCCGACGAGCCGACGGGCGACCTCGACAGCGAGAACGCCGACGAGATCGTCGCCCTGATGAGGCAGCTGAACCGAGAGCACGACCTGACCTTCCTGATCGTCACGCACGACATCGGGGTCGGCCGCAAGACCGACCGCATCGTGCGGATGGTGGACGGCCAGATCGTGAGCGACGAGACCCTGGAGGTGGTCCGATGATCGCCCGCGCGACAATGGCCGAGATCGACCCGGTGAGAATGAGCATCGACGAGGCCGTCGAGCTCTTCCGGACATCTGTCGTTCCTGCTCTCCACGAGCAAGAAGGCTATGAGGGCGTGTACGTGCTCCTGTCGCCCGAGGGCCAGGCGCTCGTCCTGACGTTCTGGGAGGACGACGAGGCCGCAACGGCCGGACTGGCCGGAGCCCGGAGCTTCTACCGGGAGCAGGTCGACAAGTTCATGACGCTCTACAAGGCACCGCCCGGGCGCGACCTGTACGACGTCGTGCTCGCCGAGGATCCGGCGGTGCTCACCGGCTAGGAGGCGACGATGAAAGAGCTGTTCGGCATTCCGATCGAAACCCTGACGCTGATCCTCGCGATCATGCTGGCGGCGATCGTCGGGGCAATCGTGCTGCTCGCTCTGCGGAATCGAGTTCTCGTCAAGCTCGGAGTCCGCAATGTCCGCCGGCGCCGCGCGCGCTCGGCCTTGATCGTCATCGGGCTGATGCTCGGTACGACGATCATCGCCGCCGCCCTCGCCACCGGCGACACGATGAGTCACACGATCCGCGCGACGGCCGTCCAGGCCCTCGGCGGAACCGACGAGGTCGTCGCGGCCAACGGCGCGGTCACCGACATCCCGGGCGAGCTCGGCCAGGCCTCCGGAGTCGGCTACTTCCCGGCGTCGACCGCGGATGAGGTTCGCGCCGTCCTGGCGAGGTCGAATCTGGCCGACGGCGTCGCAGGCGCGATCCGGAAGGACGTCGCCGTCCAGGCTCCGATCCAGCGGCAGACGGAGCCGAGCGTGTCGCTGTTCGCGCCCGACCCGGATCGAATGCAGGGCTTTTCGCCGATCCGCGACGTCTCGGGCGGCGAGGTCGCGCTCGGAGACCTGAAGCCGGGACAGGCCTATCTGAACGAGGACGCCGCCGACCAGCTCCACGTCAGGTCCGGCGATCCGGTAGTCGTCTTCGCCGGCACGACGCCCGTGCGGCTGCACATCCGCGCGATCGTGCGCTTCGACGGCGCCGGCACGACCGATTCCGCCCTGCTCATCCCGTTGACCGAGGCTCAGCGCCTGTTCGACAAGCCGGGTCAGATCGAGGGCGTCCTGATCTCCAACCGCGGCCATGGCGACGCGGCGGTCGCGCTTACGGATCAGGTCGTGGCGACCTTGAAGCCCACGGTGCAGCCGCTCGGCCTCGAGACGGCGCCCGCGAAGAAGGACGCGCTCGAAATGGCCGATCAGGCGGGCAACGCGTTCATGTCGCTCTTCACGACGTTCGGGACGTTCTCGATCGCCGCGGGCATCCTGCTCATCTTCCTCATCTTCGTCATGCTCGCCGCCGAGCGGCGCGGCGAGCTCGGCATCGCCCGCGCGGTCGGGACGCGCCGCGGCCACCTCGTTCAGATGTTCACGTTCGAAGGGGCCGCCTACGACCTGATCGCAGCGGCCGCCGGAGCTCTCCTCGGCGCAGTGGTCGCGTACGGAATGGTGTTCGTGATCGCCAGCGCCTTCGGCACCGCGGGCGAGGACTCGGGGATCCAGATCGAGTACTGGGTCAGCTGGCGCAGCCTCTTCGTGGCCTTCGCGATCGGCGGGCTGCTGACGCTGTTCGTCGTCGCCTTCTCGGCCTGGCGCGTCAGCGTCATGACGATCTCGGCGGCGATCCGAAATCTTCCGGAGCCGCCCGTCCCGCACCGGTTGCGCCGGCTCGCGCTCGCCCTGCTCGCAGTCGCGCTCGGCGTCCTGCTGACGGCGAGCGGCGCGGCGGGCGGAGCGGCCACACCGCTCATGCTCGGCGTCTGCCTCGTCCTGATCGGCCTAGTCCCGATGCTCCGCCTCGCTCACGTGCCGGAGCGCGCCGCGTACACGGCCTGCGGCCTGGGGATCGCCGTCACGATGCTTCTCCCCTGGAGCGTCTGGGAGTCGGTCTTCGGCGAGATCTCGATGGACTTCACGACGTGGATCGTCGCCGGCCTGATGACCGTGATCGGCGCGATCTGGGTGATCGTCTACAACGCCGACGTCATCCTCCGCGGCGTCAGCCTCGTCCTCTCGAGGTTCGGCAGCGCCGCTCCGGTCGCCCGGATGGCGATCACGTATCCGCTCAGGGCGCGGTTCCGCACCGGTGCCACGCTTGCCATGTTCACGCTCGTGGTCTTCACCCTCGTCACGGGCACGGCCTCGTCGGGGTCGTTCCAGAAGGCGTTCGGAAACATCGACGAGTTCGGCGGTGGCTTCCAGGTTCGGGCGGGCACGTCGGCGACGGCTCCGGTCACGGACATGAAGTCGGCGCTGAGGCACGCGCGGGGTATCGACGCCCGTGACTTCCGCCAGGTGGGAAGCCAATCCGTGCTCTCGGTCAAGGCGCGGCAGCTCCACGCAGGCCGCCCGGCCGAGTCGTACGTGGCGCGTGGGCTCGACCAGGGCTTCCTCGAGCACACGACCTTCCGCTTCGGCGCGATCGCGCGCGGCTACGACTCGGCGCCGCAGGTCTGGCGCGCGCTCGCGACCGAGCCTCGGCTCGCAGTCGTCGACGCGACCGTCGCGCCGCACCGGGACAACTTCAATTTCGCCGTGCTGCCGGACTTCCAGCTCTCCGGCTTCTCCATCGAGGACGGCGTCTTCGACCCCGTGCCGATCACGGTCCGCGATCCACAGACCGGCCGCAGCGTGCGCCTGAAGGTGATCGGCGTCCTCAAGGATTCCGCGCCGATGGAGATGGCGGGCATCTCGAGCTCTCAGGCCACCTACCAGCATGCATTCCCGGGACGGTTCGAGCCGACCATCCACTACTTCGCGCTCGCTCCGGGAGTGGACCCGGAGACGACGGCGACGAAGCTCGAATCCGCGTTCCTCGCGAATGGAATGCAAGCGGAGTCGATCCAGAAGGTCCTCGACGACACGCTCGCGGCCAATCGCACGTTCAACCGGCTGATCCAGGGCTTCATGGGGCTCGGGCTGATCGTCGGCGTCGCCGCGCTCGGCGTGATCAGCGCGCGCGCGGTCGTCGAGCGGCGCCAGCAGATCGGCGTGCTCAGGGCGATCGGCTTCAGGCGGGGGATGGTGCAGGCGGTGTTCCTGATCGAGTCCTCGTTCATCGCGCTCACGTCGATCGTCGTCGGCACCGTGCTCGGGCTGGTCCTCGCGGAGAACATCATCAGCGACTCGCGGAAGCAGCCGAGCTGGGAGAACCTGACGCTCGTCGTTCCCTGGGGCAGCTTCGCCGTCGTCTTCGCGATCGTCTACATCGTGGCGCTCGCGGCGACGCTGGCGCCCGCTCTGCGCGCGTCGAGAATCAGGCCCGCCGAGGCGCTTCGGTATCAGTAAGCCGGGTAGGGTCGGAGGCGTGACGACCGCCGACGAGATCGAGACGGCGGCTGGGCCGCTCGCGCCCGAGGAGCTCCGGCTCCTCGACGCGTACTGGCGTGCTGCGAACTACCTCTCGGTCGGCCAGATCTACCTGCTCGACAATCCGCTGCTCCGCGAGCCGCTCGCCCCCGAGCACGTCAAGCCGCGGTTGCTCGGGCACTTCGGGACGACACCCGGGCTGAACCTGATCTACGCCCACATGAACCGGGAGATCAAGGCCCGCGACCTGAGCGCCCTCTACGTCACGGGGCCCGGCCACGGCGGGCCGGGGCTCGTCGCGAACGCCTATCTCGAAGGCACGTACAGCGAGGTCTATCCCGGGATCGGGCTCGACGAGGAGGGCCTGCGCAGGCTCTTCCGCCAGTTCTCCTTCCCGGGCGGGATCCCGAGCCACGTCGCGCCCGAGACGCCCGGCTCGATCCACGAGGGGGGTGAGCTCGGCTACGCGCTCGTGCACGCGTACGGCGCCGCGTTCGACAACCCCGACCTCGTCGTTGCCTGCGTCGTCGGCGACGGCGAGGCGGAGACCGGGCCGCTCGCCGCGAGCTGGCACTCGAACAAGTTCCTCAACCCGCGGAGCGACGGCGCCGTGCTTCCGATCCTGCACCTGAACGGATACAAGATCGCAAACCCGACCGTGCTGGCCCGGATCTCGGACGAGGAGCTCGCCGCTCTCTTCGAGGGCTACGGCTATCGGCCGACCGTCGTCGCGGGCGGCTTCGACGGCGAAGACCCGGCGGAAGTCCATCAGCGCTTCGCGGCGGCGCTCGCCGACGCGCTCGACGAGATCGCGCACATCCAGGAAGCTGCCCGAGCCGACGGCGCTCCAGCACAGCGGCCGCGCTGGCCGATGATCGTTCTGCGAACCCCGAAGGGTTGGACGGGCCCGAAAGAGGTCGACGGGCTCCCGATGGAAGGCACGTGGCGCTCCCATCAGGTTCCGATGACCGACGTGAGGAAGAACGCGGATCACCGGAAGCTGCTCGAGGAGTGGATGCGGAGCTACCGGCCGGAGGAGCTCTTCGACGACGAAGGCCGGCTCGTGCCCGAGCTCGCCGAGCTCCCTCCACGCGGCCGCCGCCGGATGAGCGCGACGCCGCACGCGAACGGCGGGGAGATCCTCCGCGAGCTCGCCCTTCCGGACTTCCGCGAGTACGCCGTCGACGTCCCGGAGCCCGGGACCACATTCAGCGAGGCGACACGTGTTCTCGGCGCGTTCGTGCGCGACGTGATCGCGCGCAACCCGGACAACTTCCTGCTCGTCGGGCCGGACGAGACGGCCTCGAACCGCCTCGGCGACGTGTTCGAGGTCACGGCGCGGCGGTGGCTCGCGGAGAGCGAGCCGACCGACGAGGGCCTGGCCCCGGACGGACGCGTCCTCGAAGTCCTCTCCGAGCACCTGTGCCAGGGCTGGCTCGAGGGCTACCTGCTGACCGGCAGGCACGGCCTCTTCAACTGCTACGAGGCGTTCATCCACATCATCGACTCGATGTTCAACCAGCACGCCAAGTGGCTGAAGGTGACCCGCCAGATCCCGTGGCGGCGCCCCATCGCCTCGCTCAACTACCTCCTCAGCTCGCACGTCTGGCGCCAGGATCACAACGGCTTCTCGCACCAGGATCCCGGCTTCATCGACCACGTCGTGAACAAGAAGGCCGAGATCATCCGCGTCTACCTGCCGCCGGATGCGAACACGCTGCTCTCGGTCGCCGACCACTGCCTGCGCAGCCGGAACTACGTCAACGTCATCGTCGCCGGCAAGCAGCCCGCGCTGAACTACCTCCCGATGGACGACGCGGTCCTGCACTGCACGCGAGGGCTCGGCATCTGGGACTGGGCGTCGAACGACGAGGGAGGGGAGCCGGATGTCGTGCTCGGCTGCGCGGGCGACGTGCCGACCCTCGAGACGCTTGCGGCGGCGGCGATCCTCCGCGAGCGCCTGCCCGATCTCAAGGTGCGGGTCGTCAACGTCGTCGACCTGATGCGGCTCCAGCCCGAGAGCGAGCATCCGCACGGCATGCCCGACGGGGAGTTCGACGCGCTGTTCACGACGAACCGCCCGATCGTCTTCGCCTACCACGGCTACCCATGGCTGATCCACCGTCTGACGTACCGCCGCGCGAACCACGGCAACCTCCACGTGCGCGGCTACAAGGAGGAGGGCACGACGACGACGCCGTTCGACATGGTCATGCTCAACGACCTCGATCGCTTCCATCTGGCGATGGACGTGATCGACCGTGTGCCGGGCCTGGCGACCGAGGCGGCGGGCGTCCGGCAGCAACTGTCCGACGAGCGGCTACGGCTGCGGGCCTGGACGCGCGAGCACGGCGAGGACCACCCGGACGTCTGCCGACTGGGTCTGGCCGTACTGACCTAGCGGCCGGAGGCGCGCTCCCACGAGCTCGGCGAGCTCTGCAGGGGCAGTCGACACGAGATCGTGCACGTCGCCCGGGAGGGTCTCGAGCTCCAGCTGAGGCACGTTCGCCCGGAAGCGGTCGATCCCAGCACGCCCGACCGGGCCGATTCCTCGAGCCGGGGTCACGAGCAGGACGGGGAGGCTCGAGGCGGCGAGGGCGGCGTGCTCGGCTGCGGTCGGCTCGACACAGTTGCCGTGGCGGGTCGCGCCCACCACCTCGGGCCCGGCGATCGGGACGATGAACTCGTCTGCCTCCCGCATCGTCGCGCGGTGTGCCTCCTCGAGCGCGGGCGTCCAGCGGCCCAGTGCCGTGCGCTCGGCCGCGAAGTACGCCTCCCAGCTCGCGTATCGCTCGTCTTCGGCACGCTTCTCCGCCGCTCGAATCCGTGCCTCGAGCGCCCTGGCTCGTGTCGAAGTCGGGCAGGTCGGCGAAGTCCCAGTAGCCGCCGTCGACGAGAACGAGCCCGGTCGCACGCCGCGACTGCTGCGCGCCGAACGCGACGGCGACCTCCGCGCCCCACGAGAACCCGACGAAGAGCGCCGAGCCCACGTCGAGCGCCGAGAGCAGATCGGCCGCGGTCGCTGCGAGCCGCGACGGGCGGTATCCATCGGCCGAGACAGGAGCCGAGCGGCCGTGGCCGGGCGCGTCAGGAGCGATCACACGAGCCGCGAACCGGTCTGCGAGCAGCGGCCCGAGCTCATTGGCGTGGAGCCCCGTGCCGCCCAGACCGTCCCAGTAGAGGACGGCGGGCCCTTCGGCGTCGCCCCACTCGTACACGAAGAGCGGTCCGCTCGACGTCTCGGTGAAGAAAGACCTCATGTCTGCCGTCAGTATCCGACTTGATGAGCACGGTCCTGACCGTCAACGCGGGCTCCACGAGCCTGAAGCTGAACCTCGTCGACGGCGACTCTTCGCGGCCCGTCGACACATTCGAGCGTGCCGACGCCGTCGGCCACCGGGTCGTGCACGGCGGAGAGAAGTTCGTCGCGCCGGTGCGGATCGACGACGAGGTGGAGCAGGCAATCGACGACCTCTCGGAGATCGCGCCGCTGCACAACAGGCCGGCCCTGCAAGCGATCCGCGAGGCTCGCGCGGAGCTGCCCGACGTCCCGCACGTGGCGGTTTTCGACACGGCGTTCCACGCCACGATCCCCGAGGAGGCCGCGACGTACGCCATCCCGCGTGCCTGGCGTGAGCGGTGGGGCATCCGCCGCTACGGGTTCCACGGGCTCGCGGTCGAATCGGTCGTCGCCCAGCTGGACGCGGAGCGGATCGTCGTCTGCCACCTCGGCGGGGGCTGCTCCGTGACGGCCGTGCGCGACGGCCGATCGATCGACACGACGATGGGCTTCACGCCCCTCGAAGGCGTCCCGATGGCGACGCGCTCGGGGTCGATCGACCCGGGAGCGCTGATCCACCTCCTCCGCGAGCGCGGCCTCTCCGTCGACGAGCTGGATCGAGCCCTCGAGCACGAGTCCGGGCTCTCCGCGCTCGGCGGGCTCGACGACCCGCTCGGCTTCGGCGTCTTCACGTACCGAGTCTCCGGCGCCGTCGCCCAGATGGCTTCGGCACTGGGCGGCATCGACGTGCTCGCCTTCTCGGGCGGGGTCGGCGAGAACCGTCCGGACGTGCGAGAGGCGATCGCGGAGCGCACTCGTTCCTCGGATCGTTCGAGACGAAGGTCGTGCCCGCCCGAGAGGAGCTGGCCATCGCGAGCGGCGTCCGTGAGCTCCTCGAGAGCTGAGTGCGAGAGCCCGGCGCCTGGGCTCTCGCACCTTGGCGAGTGGCGCTACGGGCCGGCTTGGGTGCCGACGACCTCGAACGACTTGTTCACGTACACGGTGACCCTCGACCCGTCGCTGCGGGTCATGTGGGCCTCGTACGCGGCATTGCCGTCCGCGTCGGTCTCGACCCGTTCGATCGTGCCGCCGCTCACCTTCGCAAGCGCGGCCGCACGGACCTTGGCCGCGGTGTCACCGGTGAGGAGCGTCTCGTCGGGACGCTGCGGCGGCACTCCCGCCTGACCGGGCCCTCCGAACTGCGGCCTGGCCGGCGCGTTGTTGTTGCCGCTGCCGTTCCCGCTCGATCCGCTTCCGCCGGATGCGGCACCGGCGAGGGCCGACCCTCCGAGTGCGAGGGCCGTGATCGAGAGAACGATCAGCAGCATGTTCTTGACTCTGTCCGTCATAGGTCTCCTTTCTGTTGGGGATGAGCGGACTCCCCTAGGAGACCAGCGCGACGTGAGAGCGGGCTAAGCCCGGCCTAAGACCTCGCTAAGCCGGACGTAAGCGTTTCGTGAGAGGTCAGGCGAGAATCGAGCCGCCGGTGACGCCGATCACTTCGCCGACGATGTAGCGCGACTCGTCGGAGGCCAGGAAGACGTAGACGGGCGCGAGCTCGGCGGGCTGCGCCGGGCGCTCGAGCGGGCTCTGCTCGCCGAACTCCGAGACCTTCTCGTCCGTCGAACGACATCGCGATCAGCGGCGTCCAGACCGGGCCGGGCGCCACGGCGTTGACGCGGATCCCCTTCTCCACGAGCTCCTGGGAGAGCCCGTGCGTGAACGTTCGGATCGCGCCCTTCGTGACGGCGTAGTGGAGCAGCTCGGGCGACGGGTCGTACGCCTGGATCGACGTCGTGTTGATGATCGACGAGCCCGGCTTCATGTGCGGGATCGCCGCCTGGCAGAGATAGAAGATCGAGAAGATGTTCGTCCGGAAGACGCGTTCGATCTCGTCGACCGGGATCTCGGTGATCGACTCGTGCTCCATCTGGAACGCGGCGTTGTTGACGAGGATGTCCAGGCGGCCGAAGTCGCTGACGGCCTGCTCGACCAAGGTGCGGCAGTGCTCCGGGTCGCCGATGTCACCGGCTACCGCGATGCCCTTTCGGCCCGCCTCCTCGACGACACCGACCGTCTCCTCCGCATCCGAGTGCTCTTCGAGATAGCTGATCAGGACGTCGGCGCCCTCCCGGGCGTACGCGAGGGCGACCGCGCGGCCGATGCCGCTGTCGCCGCCGGTGATCAGCGCGACACGATCGGTGAGGCGTCCATGCCCCTCGTACGAGTCGTAGCCATAGTCGGGCCGCGGCTCCATCCTCGACTCGAGCCCGGGCGGCGCCTGCTCCTGCTCCGGGAGAGGCGGCTTCGGGCCCGCCTCGCGGGGATCCTCGATCCTGCTCATGGCCGCCTCGTACCCAGGGCCGACGAGTGCTACACATCGCCTCGTGACCCGCGTCCTGACCGAGCGTGAGCTGAACCGGGCGCTGCTCGCGCGGCAGCTGCTGCTCGAGCGCGCGAAGACGCCCCTCCCCCGTGCGCTCGAGCGCATCGGCGGCATCCAGGCGCAGTACGCGCCGTCGATGTACGTGGGGCTCTGGGCACGGCTCGAGGGCTTCGAGCGCGACCAGCTGACGCGGGCGCTCCAGCGGAAGACGGTCGTCCAGGGCACGCTGATGCGGACGACCATCCACCTCGTCTCCAGGGGCGACTACTGGCCCTTCGTCGTCGGGATCAGGCGGCACAGGCGCGAGCAGTGGGTCAAGGCGCACAAGGCCGACAAACGGAAGATCGAGGCCGCGTGCCGCAAGCTTCGCCCGCACTTCGACGGCGGCGCGCTGACACAGGCCGAGGTCAACGAGATCCTCAGTGCCGACTCAGCGACGAGAAACGGCGTCGGGCTCTTCCTCGACCTCGTGCGGGTGCCGCCTTCGGGAACGTGGGAGCGGCGCCGCGCCGATGTCTACGCGCTCGCCGAGGACTGGGTCGGCCCGGAGAACGCCACCGAAGGCACAGGGGCTCGAGCATCTGGTTCGCCGCTATCTCACGGGCTTCGGTCCCGCACGTCCCGACGAGATCGCGAGCTGGGCAGGTGTCTCGAAGCCGGACGTCGTGAAGGCGCTCGAAGGAATCGAGCTCAGGCGCTTCGAGGACGAGCAGGGCAAGGAGCTCGTCGACCTCCCGCGCCTGCCGCTGCCCGACGCGGAGACGCCCGCACCGATCCGCTTCCTCCCGGTCTGGGATGCGACGCTCCTCGTCCACGCGCGGCGCACGCAGATCCTCCCCGAGAAGTACCGCTCACGGGTCTTCAACACCAGGACCCCGCACTCGGTGAACACGTTCCTCGTCGACGGCCAGGTCGCAGGGACCTGGAAGCACGAGAAGGGCCAGCGTGAAGGTCAGCCCATTCGGCCGGCTGCCGAAGGGCGTCCGCTCGGAGCTCGACGACGAGGCGGAGCGGCTCGCCGCAGTTCCACTCGTAAGAGGCCTCAAGTACGGCCCCCGGGAGGCCGAACCTTCTTGTATGGCCGTCCTCGTCCTCGTGGGCGGAATCTTCCTGCTCGCCCTCCTCGCCGGATTCGTCCCGCTCATCTCGGTCGAGATCGCACTGCTCCTTTCCGCCGCCACCGGGCGATCGATCTGGATCCTGCTCGCGCAGGCGGCTGCCGCCGCTGCAGCGCTGATGATCGGCAAGAGCTGCTTCTTCCTCGGAGGCCGAGGAACGCTCGCGTGGGCTCGGCGCCGGCCTCCGCGGACTCGGATCCGTCTGCCCGGCTTCCTCAGCCGGGCCTCGGGCAAGCCGCGGATCGCCGCGGCGACGGTCTTCTTCTCGGCGGCGACGGGCGTGCCGCCCTTCGCGGTCGTCTCGCCGCTCGCGGGCGGATGGCGCCTGCGACTGTCCTCGTTCTTCATGGTCGGCTTCGCCGGAAAGTCCGCGCGTTTCGCCGGGCTGGTTCTCGTTCCGGGGGCGCTAGCCGCGCTTCACTCGTGAGCCGCCGACGATCGCCTCACGGCCGTCGGCGAGCCTGACGAGCAGCTTGCCCTTGCCGTCGTAGTCGGGAGAGTCGACGACGATCGTCGCCTCGTCGCCTCCCAGGCGGCAGGGCTCCCCCAGCTCCTCGGCGACGCCGCGCCAGTAGCGCACGAACGGGTTTTCCTCCCACTCCCGGCCGATCGTGGTCTCGTCGGTGTGGCCGGGGAGCACGCGCGTCTCCGGCGGCAGCTCCATCACGACTTCCATCACCGAGCGCTTGATCGCCGGCACGTCTTGCCCGCCGCCGACGGCGTCCTTGAAGAGGATGTCCCCCGAGAAGCAGAGCTCGCCGTTGACGACGAAGACGAGGTGATCCGCGGAGTGGCCGGGCGTCGGAAGCGCCTCGATGTGGAGCCCGCCCGTGTCGAGCGAGCGCGTGACGACGGTCAGGCCGAGCTCGGCCTCGTGAGCGACGTGGTCGGGGTCGCCGTGCGTGCGGAGGACGTGCTCGGGACGCACGTTCCAGCGCTCCGCGGCCTCGTGCAGCGGCTCCATCGGCGCGCCCGAGTCGACGAAGACCGCTGTCCCGCCCTCCTCGTCGGCCAGGAGGTACGCATTGGAGAGCCAGCCCGGATCCATGCTCCGCTCGACCAACATCGCTCGTTAGGCTACTCGTACACCGACCGAGGAGGTGACCGTGGCAAGCCTGTGGGACCGGACGATGACCGTCGTCAAGGCGAAGTGGAACACGCTTCTGAACCGCGCCGAGAACCCGAACGAGACCCTCGACTACTCCTACGAGAAGCAGCTCGAGCTTCTGCAGAAGGTGAAGCGGGGCGTCGCAGACGTCGTGACCGCGAAGAAGCGGCTTCAGCTGCAGTCGGGCAAGCTCGAGGCGAGCGTGCCCAAGCTCGAGTCCCAGGCCCGAGAGGCGCTCGCCGCGAACCGCGAAGACCTTGCGCGGATGGCGCTCGAGCGCAAGACGGCGGCGCAGGCGCAGCTTCAGGATCTCGATCGCCAGGTGAGCGAGCTCGAGCAGCAGCAGGTGAAGCTCGAGGCGCAGGAGAAGGCGCTCTCCGCGCGGGTCGAGTCGTTCCGCAGCCAGAAGGAAGTGATCAAGGCTCAGTACTCGGCCGCGGAGGCGTCGGTGCGGATCGGCGAGGCATCGACCGGGATCGGCGACCAGATGTCCGACACGGGCGCTGCGATCGACCGGGCGCGCGACAAGACCGAGGAGATGCAGGCCCGGGCGTCCGCGATGGACGAGCTGATCGAGTCCGGGACGCTCGAGGACTTCACGTCCGGCGAGACGCAGCTCGACCGCGAGCTGGCGCAGCTGACGTCGAAGTCGAAGGTCGACGACGAGCTGGCGAAGATGAAGGCTGAGATCGGCCCCGGCGCCGAGTCCGGCCAGAAGGAGCTCGAGCAGTAGCTTCGCAGCACGTCGCACACTGGGACGACGTCGAGCCGCGCCGCAGCGAGAAGGGCGAGATGGCGGCGAGCTGGCAGCGGCTCGGCGACGCCGTGGGCTGCGTCGGGATTGGGGTCAACCGCGTCCGGATCGACCCGGGCCGGCTCTCGACTCCTCCCCACTCGCACGGAGCGTCCGAGGAGATCGTCTTCGTGCTCGGCGGGTCGGGCTTCTCCTGGCAGGACGAGCAGGTGTACGAGCTCCGCGCGGGCGACTGCGTCGTCCACCGGGCAGACCAGGAGGAGCACACGCTGCGCGGCGGGCCCGACGGGCTCGAGGTGCTGATCTGCGGGACGCGGCATCCGACCGAGCTCGGGTGGCTGCCGCGGTCGAAGGCGATCCGGCTCGGCTGGCCGTGGGTCGAGGGGCGCACCGACGATCCGTGGGACGTCGAGGCGCAGGCCGAGCCGCTCGAGTTCGGCGATCCCGCGGCGCGGCCGCCGAACATCGTCAACGTCGACGAGGCCGAGGCCGAAGCTGAGGAGGAGGGCGACTGCGCCTGCGTCGAACGCCCTCTGGGACGCCTCGCCGGGGCTGTCCGGACCGGGATGCGGCACGAGATCGTCCCCGACGGGAAGCTCAACTGTCCGCCGCACTGTCATGGCTCGGAAGAGGAGTTCTTCCTCGTCCTCGAGGGCGAGGGCACCTGCCTACTCGGAGACGAGGAGCACCCGCTGCGGCGCGGGTCGATCGTGGGCCGTCCGCCGGGAACGGGCGTCGCTCACGCCTTCCGCGGGCCTCTGACGCTCCTCACCTACGGGACGAACGAGCCGAACGAGATCTGCTACTACCCGCGCTCGAACAAGATCGCCTTCTTCGGCGTCGGCGTCATCGGGCGCATCGAGAAGCTCGACTACTGGGACGGCGAGCCGCCTTCTTAACAGGGACTGTCCCTCATAGGGACTGTCCCTCATAGGGACTGTCCCTCGTTAGATGGGCGCGTCGAAGAGGGCTAGCCAGCGCGAGAGGTCTTGCTCGATCGGGAGCTCCTTCTCGAGCTTCGCCTTCAGTTCGAGCTCCTCCGAGTTGTCGCGCGTCTTGCCCTCGCCCGTCGGCACGAACGGCCAGTACGCGCCGCGCTTGAAGCCGTAGATGAAGTAGACCGGGTGCTTGCCGCCCTTGAACTTGAAGGCCGCCGCGAGGAGCTGCTCGCCGAACCCATGCGCAACCAGCTCCGAAGACACGAGGTGCACGGCGGCCACGAGCTCCTCGAAGTCGTTGTCGCGCACGATCAGCCATTCGAACCCGAACTCGTCGCCGCGCCGCTCGACCTTCGAGTGCGTCTCCTGCGCGACCGTGTCCAGCAGCTCCTGCAGCTCGTTCTCCGCCCGGACGAACTCGGCCGCGGACAGCGGCTTGAACACGACCGCCGCGTCGCCGGTCGGCTTCAGCCCGAGGTCGGTCTCGAGCGTGATCCGAGCCGTGGAGATGGCGAAGAGCTTCTCCTGCTGCGCCTTCGGAAGCCTCTTGCGCCCGAAGAGGACGTCGGTGAAACCCAAGCTAGAACGACGAGGGGTCGACCGGGCGGCCCATCTCGCGGGAGATCTCGGCGAGCCGGGCGAGGCGCTTCTCGAGCGGCGGGTGCGTCATGAACAGCTCCGAGCTCGCCTTCTTCCAGCCGGCCGGCATGATGAAGAACGCGTTCATGCTCGACGACCTCGCGCAGATCCTGCTGCGGGATCTGCGTCATCCGGCTCGCGATCTTCTGGAGCGCCGCACATCAGGTGCTCGGGCGCACCGGTGATCAGCGCGGAGCCGCGGTCGGCCGCGTACTCGCGGTAGCGCGAGATCATCTGGATCAGCAGCCAGCTGATCACGTAGGTCAAGAGCGAAACGGCGAACATGATCAGCCAGACGGGCGCGCCGGAGTTCCGGTCGCGGTCGCCGCCGCTGAACATCCCGCCCCAGAGCCCGAAGCGCGCGAGCATCGCCGCCACCATCGAGAAGAAGCTCGCGATCGTCATCACCGCGACGTCGCGGTTGGCGATGTGCGTCAGCTCATGCGCGAGCACGCCCTCGATCTCCTGGGGCTCGAGCCGGTTCCAGAGGCCCTGCGTGACGGCCACGACCGAGTGCTTCTGGCTGCGGCCCGTCGCGAAGGCGTTCGGGACTTCCGTCGGGATCACCGCGACCCGCGGCTTCGGGAGGTCGGCCATCGCCGCGAGGCGCTCGACCATCGCGTGCAGCTCCGGCGCCTCGTCGGGCCCGACGACCTTCGCCCCGGATGCGAGCAGCGCGATCTTGTCCGACGTGAAGTACTGGAGGAACGCAAGCCCTCCCATGATCAGGACGATGGCGAAGATCCCGATGTTCAGGACGTTCACCATCACCACGAAGAAGACGACGTAGAGCAGTCCGAGCGTGAACATCGTCAGCAACATCCGGCTCGAAAGTCCGAAGTCGCGTCCGTACGCCTTGCGTTTCATCGAGAATCGCGCTCCTTGAAGCGGTGGGGAACCCGAATTCTAGCCGCGGGCCTGGTCATGGCCGCGCTTGTCACCGCCGCGCCGGCGCGAGCCGAGCAGGCGCGCGTCCGCGTCGGTGAGCCGCCGGCAGAACGCGGCCGTGGGCCTCCTGATCGCGGGCCGCGGGAAGACGGTCAGCCGCGAGGACGCCCAGAAGGTGCTCGCGAAGGTTCCTCGGGAGAACTGCCCGTGCCCCGTCACGATCTACGTGACCCTGCCCGGCGCCGGAGGAGCACAACGTCCGCCGCTTTCGGATCGGGATCGTCGGCAACGGCTACGACGGCCTCCTGGCCTCCGACCGCACGAAGGTGCCCGGGCTCGTCTCGTTGTACGACATCGCCCCGACGGTGCGCGCGCTCGCGCGCGGAGAGACGCCGCCGGTCACCTCGCGCCGGGACTCGGATCCCGAGCAGACTCTGGAGAAGCTCGACCGCAGGCTGGCCGACGCGCACGACTCTCGCGGGCCCGCCGCGTACGTCGTCTTCGGGCTCGGCGCGTTGTTCGCGCTGCTCACGCTGTTGCTGCGCTCGGAATTCTGGGGACGCGCGGCGCTCCTGGCGGGCCCCGTGGCGCTCGCCGCGGCGCTCGCGCTCAGCGGCCTGGAGGTCACACGGCCGCGAAACGTCGGCCTGGCGCTGCTCGTGGTCGTCGGCGCCGGCGCGCCCGCTCTGGCGGCCGTCACGCGCTCGAGGCTCGTCCTCGCCGGCGCGCTGCTCGCGATCTTCGTCGTCTACGCGCTCGTGCTCGCGTTCTCGCCCGAGACCAGCTCGCTGGCCGCGCTCGGCCCGCACCCGGACGGCGGCGTCCGCTTCTACGGGATCTCGAACCAGGTGGAGACGCTGCTCCTCGTGCCCGGCCTCCTGGGCGCTGCGCTTCTCGGCTCGACGCTCGTCCCGGTCGTGGCGGTGCTCGTCCTGATCGTCGTCGGCGCGAGCGGCCTCGGCGCCGACGGAGGAGGCGTCCTCGTCTTCGCGGCGGGCTACCTCTTCCTCTGGCTCCGGCTCCGGCGCATCCCGCTGAGCCTCAGGAACGTCGCGCTCGCCGGGCGGGGCCGCAATCGTCGTCGGGCTGGTTCTCGTCGGCCTCGACGCTGCTCTCGGGGGATCGAGCCACGTCACGCGCACGCTCGGCGACGGGCCCGGCGCCCTGGGCGGCGAGCTCGCGCACCGCTGGCGGGTCTCGCTCGACGGCTACGTGTCGTCCTGGCAGGCGACCGTGATCATCACCGCGTCGATCGCGGCCCTGGTGTGGATCGGGCTCAGGCGCCCGCGGTATCCGGTCGTCGACGCGACGCTCGTCGCCCTCGCCGTCTCGCTGCTCGTCAACGACTCGCCGACGGGACGTGGCCTCGTACGGCGCGATCTCGTGCGCCGCGCTTCGCTTCTGGAAAGAGGCGCGGCGCGTTCAGTAGACTCGCCGCCGTGGGCCGCGCACTTCTGATCGTCCTCGGGGTGCTCCTTCTCGCCGGCTGCGGCGGAGAAGAGGTCGTGTCGCCGACCGGCCCGGTCGAGGGCACGCTTCCGAAGGCGGAGGCTGCGAACCCCGCGAACGGCAAGACCGTCTTCACGGGCAACGGCTGCGGCAGCTGCCACACGCTGAAGGACGCCGCTGCGAACGGGAACATCGGCCCTGACCTCGACGAGGCTCTGAAGGGCAAGGAACCCGAGTTCATCAAGGTGTCGATCACGGATCCGAACTCGGAGATCGCGCCCGGCTTCCAGCCGAACGTCATGCCTCAGACCTACGGCTCGCAGCTGACCTCGCAGCAGGTCGAACGATCTCGTCGCGTTCCTGCAAGCCTCGACGAAGTGATCGACCTCAAGGCTGCGCGGGCGGAGCCGGAGGGCTTCCGGGCCGCGGTCGCGCGCAAGGGCGCCGGGGAGGCCTTCGACCGGCTGCTCGAGGCGGACGCGCGCTGGCGCGGGCTCGTGCCGCAGGTGGACGACCTTCGCGGGCGCCAGAAGATGCAGGGCAAGCCGACGCCCGAGCAGGTCGAGGAGCTGAAGCAGGTCAAGGAGGAGCTGCGCCGGCTCGAGGACGAGCTGGCGGCGGCCGAAGCCACGCGGGACGAGCTGCTGCGGCAGGTGCCGAACCCGCCGCACGAGTCCGTGCCGGACGCGGAGGAGGAAGACTCCGAGGGGCACATCGAGCGAGTCGTCGGCGAGCCGTCGCCTCCAGGCCCGGAGCACCTCGAGCTCGGCCGCTTCGACATGGAGCGCGCGGCCAGGGTCTCGGGCTCTCGGTTCGGCTACCTGATCGGCGACACGGCGCTCCTCTCGCTCGCGCTCTATCGCTGGGCGCTGGATCGAGCCGCCGCGGCCGGGTTCAAGGCCGTGCTCCCGCCCGTGCTCGTGCGCGAGGAGGCGATGTACGGCACCGGCTTCTTCCCGGCCGAGAAGAACGAGTACTACGAGATCGGCGAGGACGGCCTCTATCTCACGGGCACGTCCGAGGTGGCCCTGGCGGGGCTGCACATGGGCGAGATCCTCGAGGCGGAGTCGCTTCCGCTCCGCTACACGGCGTTCTCGACGAACTTCCGCCGTGAGGCCGGCGCGGCGGGCCGTGACACGCGAGGGATGTTCCGGGTGCACCAGTTCAACAAGGTGGAGCTCTTCGCCTACACGCTGCCCGAGCAGTCGTGGGAGGAGTTCGAGCGGATCCTCGGGCTCGAGGAGGCGAACGTGCAGGAGCTCGGCCTCCCGTACCGGGTGGTGAACATCGCGGCGGGCGACCTCAGCTCGGCTGCGGCGAAGCGCTACGACATCGAGGCGTGGTTCCCGAGCCAGGAGCGCTACCGCGAGCTGACCTCGGCGTCGAACACGACCGACTTCCAGGCCCGCCGGCTCGGAGTCCGCTTCCGCCGCGACGGCTCGACCGAGCAGGTGCACACGCTGAACGGCACAGCGGTCACGGATCGCTGGGCGCTCGCAGTCCTGGAGAACTTCCAGGGCGAGGTCCCGGAAGTCCTTCGCCAGTACGGCGCCCCAGCCCGGGTCGAGCCCCACTGACGCGGCACTTGGCCGGCGTGCGCCGGGCTACGATGGCGATCCGGCGGGGTGCCGGAGCGGTCGAACGGGGCGGTCTTGAAAACCGTTGGCCTTCACGGGCCCGTGAGTTCGAATCTCACCCCCGCCGCTTACCTGGGCAAGCCGCAAGGAATGGCGCTCCGCGGCATCGGATGTAGGCCTTGTTCCTACCACCCGTAACTCGGAGCGGCTCTTGCCCGTTCTTGTCGCAGTGAGATCACTGTTGCGGCACCGGGTGGTCCAGGTCTTCCTGCTCGGAGTAGCGCTGATGGCCGGCTGGGCCGCTTCTGCCGGAGCGGACCTCAAGCCGCCGGGAATCGCGCTTCCGACAGGGACACTCCAGACGGTCACGCTGCCGATCACGATCACGGTACCCCCGCTGCCTCCGCCGCCCCCGCTGCCTCCGCTACCTCCACCGCCCCCGCTGCCTCCGCCGCCCCCGCTGCCTCCGCTACCTCCGCCGCCGCCGCTGCCTCCTCCGCCGCCGCTACCTCCACCGCCTGCGCTGCGTCCTCCACCTCCGTTGCCCCCGGCACCGCCGGTGCCGACCGTTCCCGGCGTGACACTGCCGTCGATGCCTCCGCCGCCCTCGGGACACGGCGGGAGCGCAGGCACGAACGGCGGCAGCGGAAGCCAAGGCGGCAGCGGGTCGAGCGGCGCGGGCTCAGGTGCCGCAGGCAGCAGCGCCGGCGGGACGAGCCGCGGGGCAGAAGTCGGCGAGCGGGACCAGTCGCGTCTACCGGCTCCGCTTGGCGCGCGACTGGATCTCTCGTAGCGGGCCGCGCCGGCATCGTCGGACGACCCTCGTCTTCGTCCTCCGACGGCCGGCGCTCGTCGAGTTCGTGGTCGTCCAGGTCTCTCCCGCATGCCAGCGCGTCGGGACCTTCCGCGTCCGGGGCCACAGAGGGGTCAACCGCATCCGTTTCGACGACCGGATTGGACATCACGTCCTCGGTCCGGGCACCTACCGGATCGTCGCTCGGCGCCGGGGTGGCGGAAAGGTCGTCGACACGCGACTCATCGTCGTCCAGAACGCGAAGCACGCAAACCTCCGGGCAGCCCGGAACGCGAACACGTGCCCGCAGGGGACCGATCCTGCCCTTGATCCGGCGACCGCAGCCTCGATCGAGCACGAGCGACCCCAAGGCAGGCGCACCGGCCGGGGCCAGGCCCGAGGAGGCATCGGCGCACAAGTCGACGCGCCACCGCGGCGTCCTGGGAGCAAGGTTCACGAGGAAGGCCGTCGACGCCGCCAAGAGGCGTTCCGCTCTGGCTCTACGGCCTGGCGCTGCTCGCGATCGTCCTGCTCGCGGCCGGGGCGTTCCTCCCGAAAGCGGCTCCCCGAGGGCTCGCCACCTCGATGGTCGTCGGGATGACCGGGGCCGCCGTCCTGCTCATCGCAATGGTCGCGTACGTCCTGTACTGACGCCCCTCCTTAACAGGGACTGTCCCTCAAAGGGACTGTCCCTCTAAGAGGCGGTCAGGCTGCGCGGAGCGCTTCGAGCTCGCGATCGAGCGCCAGCCGCTCCAGCGCCTGGAGCTCGATCTGGCGAACGCGCTCTCGGGTGATGCCGAGCGTCTTCCCGATCTGCTCGAGAGACATCGGATTCGGGTCCCCGTCGAGCCCGAAGCGCAGCTTGAGGACGTCCTGCTGCCGGTCGGGCAGCTCCGCGATCGCACGGCGCAGGGCATCGGTGCGGAAGCTGACCTCGAGCTCCTCCTCGGGCGGCGCCTCCTCGCCCGAGACGAGCTCGCCCAGCGAGGTCTCGTTCTCGGAGCCCACCGGCCGGTCGAGGCTCGTCACCGCCCGCGCGGCCTGCTGCACCTCGCGCACCTGCTTCAGCGGGAGCTTCGCCTCCTTGGCGATCTCCTCCAGCGTCGGCGCGCGCCCGAGCTTCACGTGGAGCTCACGCTCGGCCTTCGAGATCTTCCGCTCGCGGTCGACGATGTGGACGGGCATGCGGATCGTCCGCGCCTTGTTCGCGACGCCGCGCTGCACGGCCTGGCGGATCCACCACGTCGCGTAGGTCGAGAACTTGAAGCCCTTGCGCCAGTCGAACTTCTCGACGGCGCGGATGAGCCCGATGATGCCCTCCTGGATCAGGTCCAGCAGGGAGAGGCCATGGCCCTGGTACTTCTTCGCGATCGAGACGACGAGCCGGAGGTTCGAGTTGATCATCCGGTCCTTCGCCTCCTTGTCGCCGCGCTCGATGCGCTTGGCGAGCTCCACCTCTTCTTCCGCGGTCAGCAGCGGATAGCGCGCCATCTCGTTCAGGAAGAGCTGCAGCGCATCGGTCGTGACGACGGCGAGGTCGCCGTTGACGTACGTGCTGTCGACCTCTTGCTTGCCGCAGTCGTCGGAGATGTCCACGTGGTGCTCCTCGAGCTGCTCGTAGATGCGCGCGACCTCCTCGTCACCGAAGTCGTTCGTGTCGACGAACTCCTGCAGCTCCGAGATCTCCACGCATCCCGACTCGGCCCCGTGCTCCACGAAGGCGGCGATCGGATCGGTGCTCATCGCTCGGCGTATCCCCTTCTCGGCTGGTGGTAAACGCGTCGATTCACTTTACAACCGTATTCTCCGCGAAATGGAGGGTTCTGCGGAGCGCGCGTTCCTCGAGCAGCTCGAGGAGCGGCTGTCGAGCGGTGAGCAGGTCGAAGCGGAGGTCTCGCTGATGCTCCTCGCCGGACAGGCCGTGCCCGTGGACGAGGACGAGCTCCGGGGAGCTCTGCGCCGCTCGGTCGAGCTCCTCGCCGTCGGCGGGGACCCCCGTCGCGACATCGATCCTCAGGGGCGCGCCGTGAGCGCCCTCGCGGAGGATCTCGACGAGGCAGGCCGGAGAGCGGCGCTCGCGGACGGGATCGTCTCGGTTCGCGCGCTGGTGAGCGGATCTCCCGAGCTCACGCGGCGCCTGGACGCGCTCTCCGCCGACGACGCTCTCGCGTGGCGCTGGTTCGCCTGCACGCTGCTCGCCGAGGAGCTCGTCGAGGAGTAGCAGCCGCAAATCCCCCGTTCTGGGGCAAGTCGGCTCGTGTTCCGCTACTTTCCGCCGATGTAGGAGGGCTACAGCCCAGCCTTTCCTACGCCAGTGGGCACGTTGCGCTACCGAATCGCCATCTCGCTCGCAGTCCTGGCCGCGGCCGCCGTGGCGGCTGCGACCGCGTCTGCGTCCGAGAACATCGACCGCAACGCGACGAACGTCCACCTCGCGGTCAACCGCAACAACATCGCGCTCCTCACCTACCGCGCCGGCGGCCGCCTCCACCACACGCTCGCCTGGGGCGCGGTCAACGCGCGCACACCGAGGCGCGGCATGAAGCAGATCTCGTTCAGGCTCGACTACTCGGGCGGCTGGGGATCCCGGCGCAAGGACGTCTGGCGCGGCTTCAGGAACGGATGCCGCTCCTATGACGGCCCGGAGCTCAGGTACGTCGTCGCGGCCTGCACGGCTCCCGACGGCTCGTACTGGGTCGTCCAGAAGTGGCGCCGGCTGCTTCCGCCCTTCGGCCTCGTCCCACGTTCGCACAGCGCGCGGTGGAGATGCATCTCTCGCACTTCTCGGGCGACCTTCCCGAGTTCGTGGTCAAGTCCGACTGGGTGTACGAGAAGTACGACCACCTGTACGGCTGGCTCAAGTACAGGGGCAAGGGCGTCTACGGGTTCAAGGCGACGAAGTACGGCGCCGCGCTCGACAGCTGGGGCCGCAACGTCTTCGTCGACACCTACGACTCGCGCTACGGCCGCGGTTGGAAGCGGGAGAACGGCTTCCTCACGCACCGCGGGTCGGGCGCCTTCTGTTACGGCTTCTACCCGCACGGCAACCGGCCGGTCGGGAGGGGAACCGAGTACCGCGCGACCGTGATGGGCCCCGGCGTGACGCCGATCCTGGTCTGGCAGGGGGCGGCCCCCGGCCCGTACGACGCTCAGCTCGACGAGATCGCGAACCAGGAGCAGCGCTCGATCTTCACGAACGCGAAGTGCCGTCACCGCTAGCGGGGGGCGCGCGCTTCTAAGATCCGGCCGTGGCCGGTGACGAGCTCCGAGCTCTCTTTCGAGAGGTTCCGTCATCGGTCGCGGTCGTCACCGTCGACGTGGCCGGCCAGGCGGCCGGGCTCACGGTCGACTCGCTCGTCCCGCTCTCGCTCGAGCCGCCGCTCGTCGGCTTCGCGGTGAGGCGCCACGCGGCCCTGCACGAGCTCGTGCGCGACGCGGGCACGTTCGCGGTCAGCATCCTCGCCTCGGGACAGGAGCACCTCGCGCAGCACTTCGCGCGCGGCGTCCCGCCGATCGGGCTCTGGATCGGGATCGAGACGACGATCGGCGAGCTCGGGGCGCCGCTCATCGAGGGAGCGCTCGGCTGGGTCGAGTGCAGGTTGGCCTCCGAGGTCGACGCGGGCGACCACACGCTCTTCGTGGGCTCGGTCGAGTCGGCCCGCCGCGGTCCCGGCCGGGAGGCGCTCGTCCACCTGCGCCGCGAGTACTCGTGATCGAGGCGGTCGTCTTCGACCTCGACGGCGTCCTCCTCGACACGGAGGAGCTCTGGGACGAGGCGCGGCGGCAGATCGCGGCGGAGCGCGGCGCGCGGTGGCCGGAGGACGGCGCAGCGGGCGATGATGGGGATGAGCTCGCCCGAGTGGTCGCGCTACATGCACGACGTGGTCGGTCTCGCGGAGCCGCCGGAGGAGATCTCGGCCGAGGTCGTGGCCCGGCTGGAGGCGCTCTACCGTGAGCGGCTCCCGCTGATCGACGGGGCGATCGAGGCCGTCCGGCGGATCGGGTCTCGCCGGCCGCTCGCCATCGCCTCGTCCTCGAACCGCCCGCTCATCGACCTCTTCCTCGAGCTCACCGGAGACCGGAGACCTGTTCCGGGCGACGGTGTCGTCCGAAGAGGTCGCGCGCGGCAAGCCCGCGCCGGATGTCTACCTCGAGGCGGCTCGGCGACTGGGAGCTGCTGCGACGACCTGCGCGGCGATCGAGGACTCGGAGAACGGGATCCGCTCGGCCGACGCGGCCGGCATGCACGTGGTCGCGATCCCGAACCGCGTCTTCCCGCCGAGCGAGGAGGCGCTCGCGCTCGCGGACGTCGTCCTCGAGTCGCTCGACGAGCTCACCGTTGAGCGGCTAGCGCCGGCCGACGACGAGCTTGACGCGTGAGTTGAACGGCAGCGAGCGGCCCGCGCGCGGGCTCTGGGCGAGCACCTTGCCGTGCCGTCGAAGAGGCGACTTCCGGCGGCTGATCCGGCCGACCCGGCAGTGGGAGCGCAGGATGAGCGGGATCGCGCGTCCGAGCTTCTTGCCGACGACCCTCGGCACCCGGCAGCGAGGCGGAGCGGGCGGAGGAGGTGGCGGCGGCGGAGGCGGCGGAGGCGGAGGCGGTGGAGGCGCGCCGGCGGGCACGGCGGTGCCGTGGAGCCGGAAGACCTGGTCGGGCGCGTCCGTGGTGCCCTGACAGACGGAGCGGCGCGCGAACGACACGCAGTGCGTCTGCGAGAGATCGCCGGGATTCTGCCAGGCGGCGCCCTGGCCCCATTGCACGATGCGGTTGTGCCAGAACCACTGCTGCGTCCCGGTTCCGTAGTCGAGGCGCGCCTGCACCGATACCCACCACGTGCCGGCCGGGAGCACGACCGGCGAGTCGAGTGCGATCTGCACGTCTCCGAGCTCCGTCCCCAATTGCGTGTAGGGCTGGCTCAGACGCGCCGCGGAGAGGGCCGAAGGCAGGTTCGTGGCGGCGTCGTTCGACCAGAAGCGCACGTGGAACCCGGCCGGCACCGGGTCGAGGCCGTCCCGGCTGAAGTACTCGCCGTCGACGTCGACCCCGTCGATCGACCACGTCAGCCCCGCGGGCACGACGAAGTCGTCAGCGGCTTCCGAGTCGGCCGCGTCGAGGCTCGTCTCGAAGTCCTGTGAGCTGATGTCCGCCGGGTTCGTCGTCGCCTGGCCGTTGAGCTGGTCGTAGAGCACGGGCCCGACCGTGAGCGCCCTCGGCCCGGCCGACGAGGAGTCGGCGAGCGACATCGCCGCCAGGGCCAGTCCGATCGCCAGCGGGAGAGCTGCTCGACGCAGCGCGGGTTACCTGCGCCCGACGACCAGGTTCACCGGGAAGCCGCGGCGCCTGAGCGCGCCTGGGCGCGGGGTCTGCCTGACCACGCGTCCCCGGAGGGAGCGCCTCGAGCGTGCGCGCCGCACCCGTCCGACCGAGCAGTGCCTCGCCCGGATCTTCCGCTTCGCAGCCCCGAGCCTGAGACCGAGCACGCGTGGGACGCGGCACCGGACCGGCGGAGGCGGCGGAGGCGGTGGCGGTGGAGGCGGCGGAGGCGGAGGCGGTGGCGGAGGTGGCGGAGGTGGCGGCGGAGGCGGAGGCGGCGGAGGCGGAGGCGGTGGCGGAGGCGGAGGCGGCGGAGGCGGCGGAGGCGGAGGCGGAGGCGGAGGCGGAGGCGGAGGCGGCGGAGGTGGCGGCGGCGGGCCGCCGACGGTGATCGTCCCCGTCATCGAGGGGTGGATCTGGCAGTGGTACGGGTAGGCGCCCGTGTCGGCGAACGTGAACGTGTAGTGGTCGCCCGGAGCGAGGAAGCCGGAGTCGAAGACCCCGGTGTCCGAGGTCGCCGTGTGGGTGACCTGGCCGTCGTTCACCCAGCAGACCGTCCCGCCCTGCGGGATCGTCACGTCCGCCGGGATCGAAGAAGTTGTCGCGGATCGAGACGCGCGTCGAGCCGGCTGGACAGACGTCGGGCTGCGGCACGTAGTTCACGCGCAGACCGCTCGTGAGCGTCGACTCACCGCAAGAGAACTGCGTGTACGGGCCGTTGTCCGAGGCCTGGATCCCGCTCGTCTCGAGAGCGCCGTTGTCGACGGTCGCCCCGTAGATCGCCGAGATCGTGTCCGAGCTCTCGGAGAGGATCGCCTCGAAGTTCGCTGTGCCCGCGCGCTGGAAGTACGTCGTCCGCCACTCGATCACGAACTCGCGGTTCGGGCGCGCTGCCCGTGACGGCGGTGTAGATCCCGCCCGGCGACTCGTCCGTGTCGGAGGTCGTCCTGGTACGGGATGAACGAGCGGTCGAACCCGTTGATCGGCAGCGCGGAGCAGCCGGAGGACGAGCCGCCGTTCGAGGTCAGGAACTGCAAGGCTTCCGTTCGAGCTGACGAACGCGCTCGTGTACGAGGTGCCGTAGACCGAGACCGGGAACGGGAGGGTGATCTCCGTCGTGCAGTCGTCACAGTGGTTGCCGGTGTCGGTGGTGCCGGGAACGATCGACTGACCCGTCTGCGTGTTCGTCGTGTAGACGATTCCCGTACCGGCCGAGGCCAGGCTGGGCGCGGCCAGGGCGACGACCGCGATTACGGCCGCTTGGATGGTCAGGCAGACGAGACGTCGGCTCACGCGCTTCATTCCCTCCCCCTTCTTGGACTCCCCCAGGTCGCCAACGAACGTGGCTTTCGCAAGGTTTAGCACCTTTCCGCGCGCAAGTGAAGCCGCCTACGGCCTAGCGGCGCCCGACGACGAGCTTGACGGGGAAGCCGCGCCTTCGGAGCGAGCCCGGCCGCGGCGACTGATTGATCACACGGCCTCGCAGCGAGCGCCTCGAGACGGCCCTGCGCACCCTGCCGACCGAGCAGTGCCTCGCCCGGATCTTCCGCTTCGCCGCCGCCAGCCGCAGCCCGAGCACACGCGGTACGCGGCAGCGGACCGGCGGCGGCGGAGGCGGAGGCGGCGGAGGCGGAGGCGGTGGCGGCGGCGGAGGTGGAGGCGGCGGAGGCGGCGGAGGAGGCGGTGGAGGCGGAGGCGGCGGAGGGGCGGAGGCGGCGGAGGCGGAGGCGGAGGCGGAGGAGGCGGAGGAGGCGGAGGCGGAGGCGGAGGCGGAGGCGGCGGAGGCGGAGGCGGAGGAGGTGGAGGCGGCCAGCCTGCACGTGATCGAGAGCGACCAGCCGCCGATGTCGCCGACGTCGGCGCCGGCGTCGTCAACGATGAACAGCGACCAGGTCCCGTTCGTGGTCCCGCCGTTGAACGTCGACAGGTTGACGTTCCCGCTCGGCGTCGGAGCCGGGGCCGGGAACGGATCGCCTGCCTCGTAGTCCGCCGGCATATAGCTGCCGGGGCAGCCGATCGGATCGAAGTCGGGCAGCACATCCGCTGCCTCGATCGTCGAGCGTCAGCGTGCAGTCGATGAGGTCGTTCGAGCCGCCCGCGTCCGACATGATCGTCGCGTTCTGGCCGTCCGGCGAGACGAGCAGCATGTCGACGTCGTCGGGCCACGTGTGATCGAGGCTGGTGAACGTGACGTCGACGTCGCTGATCGCGCCGCTGAGGCCCGAAGCCACACAGGTCGACGGGTACGGGGTCGCCGGGCCGGCGTCGTTGATCGTGATCCCACCAGCGTTGCTGCAGGCGGAGGCGGAGGTGGAGGCGGCGGCGGCGGAGGCGGCGGCGGCGGAGGCGGGGCGGCCCACGGTGCCGCGCAGCCGGTAGACCTGATCCGGCGCGCCGGCATCGGGCCCGCCGATGCAGGTTGCACGGGCGCCCCACGTCGTGCAGCCGGTGCCGAACCCGTTGCCCGGGTTCTGCCAGGAGGCGTTCGTGTTCGACAGCACGCTCCGGTCACGCCAGCCCCACTGCCCCTGCGGAATGAGGTTCTGATTGGCCTGGACGGAGACCCAGTACGTCCCGGCTCCGAGCGAGACGATCGGGTTGAGCGGGATCGAGAAGCTCGGGCCGTTCGTGAACGTCTGGTTCGGGCGCGACTGGAGCAGCGACCCCGGCCGGTTGTTGCCGCCGTTCGAATAGAAGTTCACGTTCACGCTGTTCGCGGGGCCCGGGCCGTTGAAGTACTCGCCGGCGACCTCGACCGTCTCGATGTTCCAGCCGACTCCGCCCGGGACCACGAAGTCGTCGGCGAGCTCGTCGTCGTACGAGTTGCTCGAAGCCTCGAAGTTCTGGGAGCTCGACGAAAGCGCAGCGGCGTTGTCGTACTGGTCGTAGAGCGCATCGGGTGGAGGCGGAGGAGGCGGAGGGGCGGCGGCGGAGGCGGAGGCGGCGGCGGGGGTGGCGGCGGCGGGGGCGGAGGCGGAGGGCCCCCGGCGGTGACGGTCAGCGACCAGCCCGAGATGGTTCCGACGTCGATGCCCGCATCGTCCTGGACGTAGAGCGACCAGGTTCCGTTCGGCGTGCCGCCGTCGAAGGTCGAGAGGGCGACGCTGCCGCTGGGCGCAGGCGCCGGGGCCGGGAACGGGTCACCGGGCTCGTAGTTCGCAGGCTGGTAGTTGCCCGGACAGCTGATCGTCGAGTCGGGCAAGGACGGACGGTGCCTCGTCATCGAGGGTCACGTTGCAGTTGACGACGTCGGTGGAGCCGCCAGCGTCCGAGAAGACGATCGCGTTCTGCCCGCCCGGCGAGACGAGCAGCATGTCGATGTCGTCGGGGTACGTGTGGCTGAGCCCGGTCAGGTCCATGTTCACGTCGGAGATACGCGCCCGACAGGCCGGAGACCACGCAGGTGGACGGATAAGGCGTCGCTGGGCCTGCGTCGTTGATCGTGATCGCACCGCCGGTGCAGTCGGCGGCGGGGGCCTTCGGGCCGGAAGCAGCGGAGGTGAGGCGTGGCGCGGCGGCAGCACGGCCGGGCTTCGTCCCGGCTCCTGCCGTGACGGCCAGGATCAGACCGAAGACGACGGTCGTCGTGGCAAGAACGGAAACACGGGTAGCTCGTCGGCCCAGCGGGCTCGCAGTCGTCATCTCCCCTCCCCCAACGCTTGGTTAATGGAGGTTCTTACAACCTGCGGCGGCCCAGTTCAAGTGCGTGGCGCCGCCAAAGAGAAGGGCGCCCGCTGGGTGCGGGCGCCCTGTTGCTGCCGCAAGGAGGTCGCCTAGCGCCGGCCGACCACGAGCTTCACCGGGAACCCGCGCCTTCGGAGCGATCCAGGCCGCGGCGACTGCTTGATCACGCGGCCCCGTAGCGCCCGCCTGGAGCGAGCCCTGCGCACTCTGCCGACCGAGCAGTGCCTCGCCCGGATCTTCCGCTTCGCGGCTGCCAGGCGCAGCCCGAGCACGCGTGGGACGCGGCAGCGCACCGTGGCGGAGGTGGTGGAGGTGGAGGCGGAGGCGGAGGCGGCGGAGGTGGGGTGGCGGAGGCGGTGGCGGAGGCGGAGGCGGTGGCGGAGGCGGTGGCGGAGGCGGCGGAGGCGGTGGCGGAGGCGGAGGTGGCGGAGGGGCGGAGGCGGAGGAGGCGGAGGCGGAGGCGGCGGCGGAGGGGCGGAGGCGGAGGTGGCGGAGGCGGAGGCGGCGGAGGCGGAGGCGGAGGCGGAGGCGGCGGCGGAGGCGGAGGCGGAGGCGGACGGAGGAGGCGTGGCGGCGGGGCGGGGCGGGGGGCGGGGGGCGGGGGGGGGGCGGGGGGGTGGGGGGCGGAGGGCGGCGGCGGCGGCGGTGGAGGCGGTGGAGGCGGAGGCGGCGGTGGCCCGCCGAGACGAGCTTCTCGACGCTGGAGAGCGAGGTCGTGGCGCCGTCACGCCCGCCGGCCGCCATCAGCGTGTTGCCGACCGCCGCGGATGCCGTGAACGAGCGCTGAGCGATCAGCGACGGCTGTGGGTTCCAGGTGTTCGCGCCCGGGTCGAAGCTGACGACGTCGGTCGTCGTGAACGGCGTGAACGGGTTCCCGCCGCCGATCGACCAGAGCTGGCCCTGGGCGACGGCGCCGCCGGAGACGTTCTTCGGCGTCGGCAGGCTCTGCCGCTGCGTCCACGTGTCGGCCGCGATGTCGTAGTCCCAGGTCAGGTCGAGCGTGGCGTCCGGGTTCGTGCGCCCACCCGCCATCAGCAAGTGGCCATTGACGATCCCCGAAGCCGTGCCGCCCTGAACGTTCGGGCTCGGCGTCTTCACGGTGAACGTGTTCGCCACCGGGTCGTACTCCCACGTCTGGTTCGAGACGCTGTCGATGAACGCGGTCTCGTACCCGCCGTTCAAATAGATCTTCCCGTTCGCCGGGTAGTAACCGGACGCCATCTGGCTGCGCGGCGCAGGCATCGTCGCACCGGCCGACCAGGTGTTCGTCGCGATGTCGTAGATCTGCGTCGTGTCGAGCACGATCTGCTCGTCACGCTGCGATCCGCCGAAGACGTAGATCTTGTTCGTCGGCGGGTAGTAGACCGCGGACGCCACGATCTCCCTCGTCGGCAGCGGCGCCAGCATCGTCCACGTGTCGGTTGCCAGGTCGTAGCGCTGGACCGTGTTCAGCGTGGCGACGGCCGTGAACGAGTAGCCGCCGAACACGTACTCGTAGGTGCCGTCCGAGGCCGCCGCGGCTCCGAAGAGGTCATGCGAGAGCGGTGCGACGTTCACCCAGCCAGGCGGCGGGGGCGGAGGCGGAGGTGGAGGTGGAGGTGGTGGCGGTGGCGGCGGTGGCGGCGGAGGCGGCGGAGGCGGAGGAGGCGGGCCGCCGCCCGTCACGTTCAGCGACCAGCCGCCGATGTTGCCGAAGTCGATGCTCGCGTCGTCGACGATGTACAGCGACCACGTGCCGTCCGCCGTACCTCCGTCGAAGGTCGAGAGTGCGGCGTTACCGCTGGGGGTCGGCGCAGGCGCCGGGAACGGGTCTCCCGGCTCGTAGTCGGCCGGCTGATAGCTGCCCCCCGGGCAGGCGATCGCGGTTGTGTCGGGCAGGACGGTCCCGGCCTCGTCGTCGAGGGTCAGGCTGCAGTTCACGAGGTCGGTCGAGCCGCCCGCGTCGGACATGATCGTGGCGTTCTGCCCGTCAGGCGAGACGAGCAGCATGTCGACGTCGTCCGGATAGGTGTGGTTGAAGCCCGTGAAGGTGACGTTCACATCGCTGATCGTCCCGCGTGACGCCTGAGACGACACAGGTCGACGGGTACGGCGTGGCCGGGCCGGCGTCGTTGATCGTGATCGCGCCGCCGCTACAACCGGGGGGGGAGGTGGCGGAGGGGCGGTGGCGGAGGTGGCGGAGGCGGCGGAGGTGGAGGCGGCGGCGGGGAGGCGGAGGGGCGGGCGGTGGGCCGCCGCCGGTCACGTTCAGCGACCAGCTCGTGATCGTCCCGACGTCGCCGCCCGCGTCGTCGACGATGTATAGCGACCAGGTTCCGTTGGGTTCGCCGCCGTTGAAGGTCGACAGGTTGACGTTCCCGCTCGGCGTCGGTGCCGGGGCCGGGAACGGGTCGCCGGGCCCGTAGTTCGCCGGCTGGTAGGTCCCCGGGACAGGTCGGTGTCGCGGCGGGGATCGGGGTGGGCGCCTGGTCGTCGAAGGTCAGGTCGCAATTGGTAATGGCGCTGCCGCCGCCCGCATCGGACATGAAGATCGCGTTCTGCCCGCCCGGTGACACGAGCAGCATGTCGATGTCGGCCGGGAATGTGTGGCTGAGCCCGGTGATGGTGACGTTGACGTCGGTGATCGCCCCGGTGACGCCTGAGACGACGCAGGTCGACGGGTACGGCGTGGCCGGGCCGGCGTCGTTGATCGTGATCGCGCCGCCGCTACAACCAGGTGGCGGAGGGGCGGAGGCGGCGGAGGTGGCGGAGGCGGCGGAGGCGGCGGAGGTGGCGGGGGCGGCGGCGGAGGCGGAGGCGGAGGCGGAGGCGGTGGTGGGCCGCCGCCGGTCACGTTCAGCGACCAGCTCGTGATCGTCCCGATGTCGCCGGTCGCGTCGTCGACGATGTACAGCGACCAGGTTCCGTTCGCAGTCCCGCCGTCGAAGGTGGACAGGTTGACGCTCCCACTCGGCGTCGGCGCCGGAGCCGGGAACGGGTCTGCCGAGCTCGTAGTTCGCCGGCTTGTAGCTGCCCGGGCACGACAGCGCGGTCCCGTCCGGCACGACGGTGGCGGCCTCGTCGTCGAGCGTCAGATTGCAGCTGACGATGTCTGTGCCGCCGCCCGCGTCGGACATGAAGATCGCGTTCTGCCCGTCGGGCGAGACGAGGAGCATGTCCACGTCGTCCGGGAAGGTGTGGCTCATCCCGTCGAGGTTCACGTTGACGTCGCTGACCGTCCCGCTCACGCCCGAGACGACGCAGGTGGACGGGTACGGCGTCGCCGACGGAGACGTCGTTGATCGTGATCGAGCCGCCCGTGCACTGGGGTGGTGGCGGAGGCGGAGGCGGAGGTGGCGGCGGAGGGGGCGGTGGAGGCGGCGGCGGTGGAGGCGGCGGAGGCCCACCGGCGTTCTCGTACGCGCCGACCGTCGGCGGGTTGCCGCGCGGGTCGCCCACGATGTCGATCGTGACTCCCGGAATCGTCTGACCGGCGCCCAGGAGCGGCGAGCCGGCAGCCGGGCGCAGATCGGTCTGGGAGAGGAACTGCGGGTTCGCCGTGAACGAGCTCGCGTCACCCTGTGTGGCGGCGCGCCAGGCGGCCAGCGTTGTGAAGTCGGTGACCCCACCCGATCCGTACAGGTTGAGGAAGCCGCCCACGCCGCCCGTCCCGGGCGAGTAGTAGTCGTTGTAGTTGATCGTTCCGAAGCCGAGGTTGGCCGACGTCCCGAAGGCCGTCTGAGTGCTGACCCAGGCGGCGTACGCCTTGCTGCCCGCCGGCCCCGTGATCGCGTTGACGAGCACGTTGTCGCGGACATCGATCCCGCTCGGCCGTTGAGCTTTCCACCGACAACGCGGCGCTGTTGCTTGCGATCGTCTTCGTGCAGCAGAGCAGAACGCTGTTGAAGTAGACCTTGTAGCCGGCCCCGCCGAGCAGCCTAATCCCGACCGCGTCGAAGCTCACGGTCGTCGTGCTGAAGCCGTACGTCGTGATGCCCCACAGAGCGTTGTTGACGACCGAGTTGCTGAAGTTGCTCGTGCTCGACGAGGCGTAGATCCCGAACGCGCCCCACTGGGCCGTGTTGTTGTTGACGAGGTCGTGGATCTTGTTGCGCGTGACCTGGCCGTAGTAGACGGTCGACCCGAGCTTGATCCCGGCGATGTTCGCGTTGATGGTGGTCGTGATCAGGTTGTAGATCTCGTTCTGCGTCACGACCGGCGCCACGGCGCCGATCAGCTCGATGCCGCGGAACTGGACGTAGTTCGCCGCGTTCGCGCTGCCGATCGTGTTGCCGGTGATCGCCAGCCCGCTGTTGATCCCGTTCAGGACGGTGGCCACACGGACCGCGATCCCCTCGTAGGCCGAGTCGATCTGGTTGTTCTGGACCGTGAGGTAATCGTTGTTGTCGCCGTTCGTGGCGACCGCGGTGCCACCGGCGAAGATGCCGAAGATGTTCGTGGTCGTCCCGCCCATCACCGAGCCGGCGCGGACGTTGACGTTCTTGATCGTGTCGGACCGTTGCGCCCGCGGTCGTGCCCAGGCTGGCGAGCCAGATCGCAGCCGTGCTGGCCGCGCTGCTCGTGTTCTGGATCGTCAGGTCACGCGAGCCGCTCGCCGTCGGCCGATCCGTCGATCGTGACGTAGTCGGCGCCGTTGAGCTTGATGATGCTCGAGGCCGACGAGCCGCTGATCGTCGCCGTGACGCCCGCGCCCGGCTTGATCGTGATCGTGTTCGTCGCGCTCGAGCCGCCATTCGCGGGAACGACGATCGGGAAGGTCTCCGCGGCCGAGCTGTAGTCGGCCTGGAGCGCATAGGTGATCGGACCGGTGATGAGCTTTCCGGTCAGGTCGGCCATGGCC
Source organism: uncultured Actinomycetes bacterium (assembly GCA_963790695.1). GTDB lineage: Bacteria > Actinomycetota > Thermoleophilia > Gaiellales > Gaiellaceae > VAXT01. The sequence continues at coordinate 97,835 of CAWBPX010000003.1, forward strand.
GCGGTCAGAGTCGTGTAGTTGCCCGTCGCGCCGACCGTGTACGTGCCGCCCGGGAAGGTCGGCGTGGTCGCGACGCGGCCGACCGCGAAGTACCCCAGTGCCGTCGTGGGTGCGGCCGACTGGACGGTCGCCGGCAGGAGCGTCCCGCCGATCGAGTCGTAGGCGCCGCCGAGGGCAGCCGACTGGCCGAGCGCGTTGTTCGCCGAGTTGAGCTCGGTCACACGGACGCTCGAGCTCGTGAAGTTCGCAGCTCCGCTCGTGATCTCCGCGTACCAGTAGCGGTTGTGGTTGATCGCATCGAGGCCGGAGCCCGCCGTCCCGCCGGAATCGGCGTCGAAGACCTCGGCCTGGACGGTGACCGTCCCGCCGCCGGTCGTCGTCGGGTTGACCAGCTCGAACGCCTTGTAGCCCGCCTTCCCGATCGGGAACAGGTACGTGAGCGTGCCGGCGAGCGAGGCAGGAAGCATGCGCGCGAGCGGTCCGTTCACATACGCGTTCTCGGAGCCGCCTGCGACAGCGGCAACGCCCGTTCCGGCGACAGTGAGCAGGTTCGACGAGCTCGTGTTCACCGGCCCGCCGGCTGTTCCGGCAGCAGTGCCGCCGAGGAAGAGGCCGACGGTATCCGGCGAAGCGCCCGCGTTCCCGGTGACCGTCAGCGGCCCGCCCGCGATCGTGACGCCGTTCGTGTTGAAGTCCTGAACGCTCTCGACCGTGCGGGTGACCGGCACCTCGACGCCGGTCGTGACCGCGTTGCTCGCCTGCGAGTAAACGAGGATCAGCGCCGCGCTCGTGGTGGTGAAGCTCGGGGCGACGTCGATCGTCCCGGCCGGCAGCTGCGCGACTCCGCCGCGCTGGATGACCATCACGTTCGTCGTGGCCTGGGTCAGGCTGACCTTGTTCGCGTTCGTCAGCGAGCCGGAGAAGGCGAGCAGACGGGCGACGTAGATCGGGTTGACGGACGGGTCGATGGTCAGGCCGCCGCCACGGTTGATGTTCGCGAACCCGAAGAGCGGATCGGCCGGGGTGCCGACCGTTCCGGTGCCGGTGTACGTTTGCGCGCCGGCGCCTGCGAACTGCAGGCGGCTGGTCGTGGCGCCGCCGACGATTCCGGGCCGATCGTGCCGTTGTTCGTGAAGGTGCTCCCGAACATGTTCAGGATCGCGTTGTTCGGGTTGAGCGTGGAGCCCGTCGACACAGTGAAGTTCCCGTAGACCCACGCGGTGCCGCTCAGAAGCAGCGTCTTCGCATTCGTCGTGTTGTCGACGACGACGTTCGGAGCGCTTCCCTGCAGGCGGAAGTTGAAGTTCGTCGCGGTGGCAGCGGTGCCGAACTGGACCGTCCCGCCGCTGAAGTTGATCGTGCCCTGCTGGTTGTAGTCGGCGGTCGTCAGCGTGTTGCTGTTGACGAGGTTGATCGTCCCGCCCGAGATGTTCATGACGTTCGTCGGGAGCGTGGACGTGAAGCCGAATGAAGGCGTCGTCGCGCAGCCGCCGACGACGCAGATGTTGACCGTGCCCGCAGACTGCGTGTACGTGACCGCGTTGGCCGAGGTCAGGCGCCCGGCCACATTGACCGTTCCGCCCTCGATCGTGAACGACGCGTTGGCGGCTGCGCCCATCACGTTCGTGCCGAGCGTGCCGACGTTCAGCGTCCCGTCCGTCACCCGGAGTGACCCGTTGTTCGCCGGATTGCCGCTCTGACCGACGACCGTCGCGTTGGCGTCGTTCAGCCAGAAGCCGCCGGTGGCGGGGATGGTGTACGCGGCGGCCGCGAAGACCGGGCTCGTCAGGGTGCCCGAACCGGAGACCCTGAACGTCCCGTTCGCGATCGTCAGGAAGCCGGCCGTGTTCGCGCCCTGGACCGTGATCGTCCCGCCGGGGAGGAAGTCGAGCATCGAGGCCGCGCTCGTGCCCTTGTTCAGGTTGATGCGTGCGCAGGTCGAGCGTGCCCGAGTTGTTCAGCGAGGCGTTGGCCGCGCCCGTGAACGTGATCGAGGCTCCGGCCGTGTCGGTGTTCGTGCTCAGGTCGATCGTGCCGGCGTTCACCAGGTTCGCGCCGACGGAGAGGATGTGGCCGGTCTGCGTCCCGGTCGCGGCGGACTGCAGCGTGCCGCCCGCGTCGACGGTGACGTTCGCGCCGACCGCGAGCGTGCGCGCGGTCATGTCCTCGTACTGGAGCGTGCCGCCGGTCGAGACGCTGACGTTGAGCGCCGCAGCGGCCGTGTCGATCGTGACGGTGCAGCCACTCCCGAGTGGTCTGTGGACGTCGTCGGCAGCCGTGGGGACGACTCCGATCGCTCCACGTGCCGGGGGAGCTCCAGAGGCCGCCAGGAGCGAGCGCACGAGATCAGCGTCCCCCCGGGGACAGCTCTGGCCGCTGCCTGCGGCGGCGGCCGAGGAGAAGATCGAGGCCGCTGGGAAGCGCGGGCTGAGTTGGGTTCAAGCTAGCGAAGCCTCGACTCGCTCGCATGCGCTGCTGCGCCTGGAGTGACGCTGTCGGGCGAGCTCACGGCGCGACTTCGAGCTGTGGATGAGCGAGCCGTGCGCGAGCTGCGCGTCGACCGCGGCACGGGCCGGAGCCTTGGACGGGTGTGAGCCGGTACTGGCGCCGGCTGCGACCGGCAGTAAAAGGCTCGCGGCGAAAAGCGACGGCAGCGAAGAACCAGGACAGCTGAACCGGTTTGCGGCCCAGCGCACGCAGATTTGCCATGGGTTCTCCCCTCCCCAGGTTAGAAGTTAGTTGAGGGTTCTTACAACTTGTCGCAACCTCTTTCAAGGTTTCGCGCCCAAAAAGAAAGGGCGCCCGCTCGATGCGGGCGCCCTCTTTGGTTCGTTGTTCGTTGTTAGTGGCTTAGCGCCGGCCGACCGCCAGCTTGACCGGGAAGCCGCGGCGCCTGATCGTGCCGGGCCGCGGCGACTGGCTGACGACGCGTCCCCCGCAGGGAGCGCCTCGGCGAGCGCGCCGCGACCCTGCCGACCGAGCAGTGCCTTGCCCGGATCTTCCGCTTCGCGGCTCCGAGCCGCAGCCCGAGCACGCGCGGGACACGGCAGCGGACCGGCGGAGGCGGAGGTGGCGGAGGCGGAGGTGGCGGCGGTGGTGGCGGTGGCGGTGGTGGCGGCGGCGGTGGCGGCGGAGGCGGTGGTGGCGGAGGCGGCGGTGGCGGTGGCGGTGGTGGCGGAGGCGGTGGCGGTGGCGGCGGTGGTGGCGGTGGAGGCGGAGGTGGTGGTGGTGGCGGAGGCGGTGGCGGGGCGGAGGTGGCGGTGGTGGCGGCGGTGGCGGAGGTGGCGGTGGTGGCGCAGCCGACCGCGCGGTAGAGATGGTCAGACAGGAACTGGAACGTTTGTCCATTGATCCCGCCGGTCGACCAGATCTCGCCGCCCGTGAAGGCCGTGCTGTGGAAGCCGGCCTGGTTGGCCTGTCTCGGTGGAGCCGGGAGGTTCGGCGGTGAAGCCACCCACGTGCCCGACGGCCATGCGCTGGTGTCCAGCTCGTTCACTGTCTCACGGAGTCGAAGAAGCCGCGCCTTGAGCGTCGCCGCCGAAGGCGTAGATCTTCGTTCCGTCAGAGGCCAGACCGAAGTCGGCACGGCCGGGCGTGAACGTCGGCCCGGTCGACCAGGTTCCGGTCGCCATGTCGAGTCGCATCGTCATCGTGCTGTTCGTCGGTGCGGACGGAGTGAACCCGCCGACCACGTACAGGTACTGCCCGACGGTCTGGTACCCCGCCAGGAAGAACGCCTGCGGCGCCGGGTTTCCTGTCGTCCAGCTGTTGGAAGCGACGTCGTAGACGGACGTGGTGTTCGTGCCTAGCGTCGCAGATCCTCCGCCAACGACGTACACCTTGCCGTTGAACGCGCCTGCTGCGGCTCCGTAGTTGTCGCTGAAGCCCGGCCGTGGTGCTCCGGACGACCATGTGTTCGAGGCGACGTCGTAGATGTTGAACGAGTCGCCGGTGTCGCCCTCAACAAGGTAGTACTTGCCGTTGAGGAAAGCTCCTGCGGGTGCCTCGCTCGCCACCGGGATCGGTGCGAGTGGCGTCCACGTGTCCGTGGTCGCGTTGTACCTGTTGACGTCCGGGACCCGGGTGCCGTCCGCGACGCCGCCGAACACGTACAGGTTCTCGCCGTTCTCCCCGAACGCATAGCGCACGTCGTTCAGTGGGTACGGAGAGGCTGGATTCCACGCCCGGATGGCGGTGGTGGCGGTGGCGGTGGTGGCGGTGGGCCGCCAGGGGTCATCGTTTCGGTCGAGTTCGTCGTCGAGGCGCCGTTGTAGCCACCCGCTGCGACCAGCGTGTCACCAACATTGGTCCCGCCCGGGAAGGAGCGAGCCTCGTTCAGCGACGGAGCGTTGCTCCACGAGTTCGAGCCCGGATCGTAAGCGACCGTGGCACCGGTCGTCTCCGGGCTCAGGAGCGCATCCCGCATCCGACCCTGCGACAGGAACGGATTCCCGCCGCCGAACTCGAGAACCGCCGGCGACACACCACTACCAGGCACATTGTTCGCGAACGGCAGATTCGAGCAGGCCGACCACGTTGGCAGCGATGTTGTAGTCGTGACAGAGGTTGATCACCGTGTTCGTCCCGTCACGACCACCAGCCACATACAAATGGCCATTGATGATCGCCGGCCCGCACCACCAACAGCATGCGGGATCGGGGCCTTCATCGCCCACGAATTCGCGACCGGGTCGTACTCCCACGTCGTCGTCCTGCGCAGAATCGACCGTGCCCGTGTTATAGCCGGAAACGACGTAGATCTTCCCGTTCCCCGGGTTGTACCCAGAAACCGCGAAGCTGCGCACATCCGGCATCGGAGCACCGGTCGACCACGTATTCGAAGCCACGTCGTAGATACGGGTCGTTGTAGTTCTGCAGCCGAAACCGCATCCTCCCCGCCGAACACATACAGCTTGTTCGACGTCGGGTAATACACGGCCGAAGCCATGATCGCCCCCGACCCCGGGAACTGAGCCAACGTCGACCACGTGTTCGCGAAGGCATCGAACTTGTACAGCGCATCCAACGGACAGACCGGAACTGAACGAATACCCACCAGCAGATGTACGCAGCACTCGCGATCGGCACTCATCGCCGCCGCCATAGAAGTCCTGCGGCATCGGCGCACGAATCTGCCAACCCGGAGGCGGTGGCGGAGGCGGAGGTGGTGGCGGGCCGCCCGGCCGAGACGTTGAGCGACCAGTCGCCGATGTTGCCGACGTCGGCGCCGGCGTCGTCGACGATGTACAGCGCCCAAGTGCCGTTCGCGGAACCGCCGTTGAAGGTGGACAGGTTCACGTTCCCGCTCGGCGTAGGAGCCGGGGCCGGGAACGGATCGCCGGGCTCGTAGTCAGCCGGCATAATAGCTGCCCGGGCAGACGAGCTGACGAAGTCCGGCAGCACCTGCGCCGCCTCATCGTCGATCGTCAGGTCACAGTTGACGACTCGGTCGAGCCGCCCGCGTCCGACATGACGATCGCGTTCTGCCCGTCCGGCGAGACGAGCAGCATGTCGATGTCGTCCGGATAGGTGTGGTTGAGACCGGTGAACTGACGTTGACGTCGTGATCGCGCCGATCAGCCCGGACACGACACAGTCGACGGATACGGCGTCGCCGGACCCGCGTCGTTGATCGTGATCGCCCCGCCCGAGCAGGTCGGGCCGCCGCCGCCGGTGGTGCCGCTCAGGCGGAAGACCTGATCGGGCACACCGGGGTCGATCCCGCACGTGCTGTTGCGCGGCCGCCCCACGTCGGGCAGACACCGAAGCCGCCGCCTGGATTCTGCCAGGCCGCTTCGGCGTTCGACTGCACGGTGCGATCCTCGAAGCCCCACTGGCCGCCCACGCCGAAGTCCATGTTCGCCTGGACGGAGACCCAGTAGTGGCCGGAGCCGAGCGTGACGGCTGATGGAAGCGCGATCACGATCGAGCCGCCCGAGTCGACCACCGACATGTTCGGCCGCGTCGCGACCTGGCTGCCGGGGAGACCGCCCGCGTCGGAATAGAACGTGACGTTGGCGCTGACCATCGGCCCCGTGCCGTTGAAGTACTGGCCGGCGGCGTCGACCTGGTTGACGTTCCACGTCTCTCCGCCCGGGACGACGAAGTCGTCGGCCGTCTCGTCGTCGAACGCGTCGAAGTCCGCCTCGAAGTTCTGCGAAGACGTCGCATTCAGCGAGTCGTTGTCGTACTGGTCGTACAGCACGACATTCGGCGCTTTGGGTCTTTTCAGCCTATGGCGGGCAGGTGTCGCCAAGTGCGACCCCGCCGCCGTAAGCCCGCTGGTCAGGCTCGGCGCGCGGCTCTTCTTAGCCGCGGAGGCCGAGCTCGTAGTCCCGAAGATCGCAGCGCTGACGATCAGCGCGGCGATCGCTGCGCCCATTAGCGCCAGGCGCTTGTACGAGCTTCCCATCTCCCCTCCCATATGTTCGAAGGTGCGTGGCTCGCACCCGTGTGCGGGTTTTAACACTTTCCCAAGGAAATTGAAGGCCCCCGCACGTATGCCGAAAAAGCGACGAGGCGCCGGTTTCAGCGGCGCCTCGTGATCGATCGGAGTCGTAACTCGGCTTACCTGCGGCCGACCTTCAGGCTGACCGGGAAGCCCCGGCGCCTGAGCGCGCCTGGCCGCGGCGACTGGCCGATGACCGTCCTCGCAGCGATCGCCTGGAGACCGCTTTGCGCACCCTGCCGACCGAGCAATGCCTCGAGCGGATTCTCGCCTTCGCGCGCGTGAGCGTCATCCCGATCACCCGGGGCACGCGGCAGCGGACCGGCGGTGGCGGAGGCGGTGGCGGGGGTGGAGGCGGAGGCGGAGGCGGCGGAGGCGGTGGAGGCGGAGGTGGCGGAGGCGGAGGCGGAGGCGGAGGCGGTGGAGGCGGGGGGGGCGGAGGCGGTCCGACCGTGCCCGTCAGGCGAAAGACCTGATCGGGAGACGCCTCGTCGCCGATGCACGATCCCTTCACTCCCCAGGTCGTGCAGCCGAAGCCATGCGCTCCGCCCGGGTTCTCCCACGCAGCGGCGGCGGCCCGCCTGCTGCGTCCGGTCGAGCCAGCCCCACTGGCCGGACGGGTCGAAGCTCTGGTTCGCCTGGACCGAGAGCCAGTGGCGCCCCGGGCCCAGCTCGATCGTCGGGCTGACGGTGACGACGAAGCTCGAGCCTCCGGTGAAGGCGAGGTTGGGCCGCGAGGCGAGCAGCGTTCCGGGCAGGTCGCCCGCGTTGTCGTAGATCGAGACGTTGACCGAGTCGGCCGGGCCTGCGCCGTTGAAGTACATCGCCCTGCACCTCGACCCCGCTGATGCTCCAGCCGACTCCGTCCGGAACGACGAAGTCGTCCGCGACCGCGTCGTCCACGGGTCGAGAGCCGTTTCGAAGTTCTGCGAGCTCGACGCGGTCGTGGCCGCGTTGTCGTACTGGTCGTAGAGCACGTCGCCCGGAGACCCAAGCGCGGGCGCGCAGAAGGCGAGCGCGGCGATCGCGATCGCACCCAGCTTCCCGATGGCGGACAACGTCACTCCTCTCTCCCTCGGCGGGATCGTCGCACAGGTGCCGCAGAAATGAAATGGGGGCGCCCGCTCGAGCGGGCGCCCCCATTCGTTTGCTGATTCAGGTGCTTAGCGGCCGGCCGACCACCAGGTTGACCGGGAAGCCACGGCGCCGGAGCGAGCCTGGCCGCGGCGACTGCCTGACGACGCGTCCCCGCAGGGAGCGCCTCGAGCGAGCGCGCCGGACACTGCCGACCGAGCAGTGCCTCGCCCGGATCTTCCGCTTCGCAGCTCCGAGCCGCAGCCCGAGCACGCGTGGAACGCGGCAGCGGACCGGCGGAGGAGGCGGAGGCGGAGGCGGAGGTGGCGGAGGCGGAGGTGGCGGAGGCGGAGGTGGCGGAGGCGGAGGTGGCGGCGGTGGCGGCGGAGGCGGTGGAGGTGGCGGAGGCGGAGGCGGTGGCGGAGGCGGCGGTGGAGGCGGCGGAGGCGGTGGTGGAGGCGGCGGAGGCGGTGGCGGAGGCGGAGGTGGTGGTGGCGGCGGAGGCGGTGGTGGCGGAGGTGGCGGAGGCGGCCCACCGCTGCCGATGGCCAGCGACCAGCTCGCGATGTTGCCGACGTCGACTGCCGGCGTCGTCGACGATGTACAGCGACCACGTCCCGTTGGCGGGACCGCCGTCGAAGGTGGACAGGGCCACATTCCCGCTCGGCGTAGGCGCCGGAGCCGGGAACGGGTCGCCGGCCTCGTAGTCAGCCGGCTGGTAGCTCCCTGGGCAGCTGATCGCGTCGAAGTCGGGCAGCTGGGTCGGGGCCTCGTCGTCGAGCGTCAGATTGCACGCTACGACGTCCGTCGAGCCGCCGGCGTCCGACATGACGATCGCGTTCTGCCCGCCGGGCGAGACGAGCAGCATGTCGATGTCGTCCGGGTAGGTGTGGCTGAGCCCGGTGAGGGTCGAGGTTGACGTCGGTGATCGTGCCGCTCAGACCAGAGGCGACGCAGGTCGACGGGTAGGGAGTCGCCGGACCCGCGTCGTTGATCGTGATCGCTCCACCCGCGCAGTTCGGGGGCGGAGGCGGCGGCGGCGGAGGCGGCGGCGGGGGCGGTGGCGGCGGCGGCGGAGGCGGCGGCGGTGGCGGCCCGTTCGTCGTGACTTGTCGAAGAAGACGTCCTGCTGGGCTGCGCCGTTGATCAGCACGCGCCCGTCCACCCAAGTCGTGTGGGCGCGTTGTTGGCTGTAGGTGCGGTCGTAGTCGCCCGTGTAGCAGGACTGGAAGTTCGGATCGCGGCTGCAGCGGCAACGGGTAGATCACGTCGCTGACCGCGGCGTTGCCCCACGTCGCGCCGTTGTCCGGCGAGAGGCGCCCGAAGCGCTGTAGGCCGTTGTTCGCCGTGTTGCGCGGGTCGTACCAGCTGGCGAACAAGTTGCCGTCCGGCGTGACCGAAAGCGACGGCTGCCACTGCGCGCGCGTGCTGCCGTCTCTGTCCAGCTTGAGCGGCGTCTCCAGGTCACGCCGTTGTCGGTGGAGCGAACGTAGTAGACGTCGCCGAAGTCGGTGCCCGTGCCGTGCTGTGCGTAGGCGTAGTGGACGACGTTGTCGGGCCGGCGGCGATGTCGCCCCAGCCCATGTGCCGCCAGTACGACGGGAACATGGTCGCGAAGTACGAGTTGACGACACAGGTCGACGGCCGGGGCCGGGAACGCGGCGCCCGTCGGTGCACCGAGACCAGGTCGACCCCGCCGTTGGTCGACAGCGGATGATGTTCTGGCGCGGCGACAGACCGCCGCCGCCTTCGTTCATCCTGGCGATGAAGACCGTGCCGTCAGCGCCCGTCGTGATCTGGACGTCGCGGATGAAGTTGGCGCGACGACCGCGGGAGTGCTCCAGGTCGCGCCGCCGTCGTCCGAATGGATGACCTGGAGGGCGCCGTGGCCGACGTTGAAGTCGTTCCAGCTCACGTACATCCGGCCGAAGAAGGGGCTCGAGGCGTTGTTGTCCACGCTGCCGGACTCACGGTCGTCGCCGCCGCCGTTGTGGGCGCAGGGGCCGGGAGCCCAGGTGCGCCGTCGGGCGAGGTCCAGACGCCGAGGCCCTGGCCACCGCATCCGGAGGCGAGGAAGACGGCGATCCACTTCGCGTGCGCCTGGTCGTACACCACGACCGGGTCGCCGAAGCCGGTGCCGTGACCCGAGCAGAAGGGCCTCGAGTTCATGTTCGTAGAACGTGCCGCCGTTCGGTCGAGTACGAGCCGCCGGAGTAACAGCTCGGGCGGCCGCGAATCGTTGTACGCGGTGACCACGGTGTTGCCCTGGGCCCAGGTCTGCGTCTCGGACTGGGTCACGTGCGGGAAGGTGCCCTCGCCGCCCGTGATCACGTTGACGTCCGGGCCACCGTAGACGTGGGGGCTGCGCCCGCAGCGAGGAGCGCCGCGGAGCTCGAGAGGCTCGGGCTCGCGGACGCACGACCGCATGCGGCGAGAATCTGCGCCGCGTGCGCGTTCATCTGCTTCTCGAGGCTGCCTCTCGATTGTCGCGCACATCCCAGGCTGTGCCGATTTGCCCGTCGTCGCCTGCGCCGCGATCGTGCCTGTCAGCATGACCCCGATCGTCAGCAACGTGGCCAGCCAGGGCCTGCGCGCATGCGTCCTTTGTGCACCGAGAGACCTCCCCTACCCTTAGACGTGCGCCCTCTATTCGGAGCTTGGTCTTTTCTACAACTTTGAGCGGTGCATATTTCAATCCTCGTCAGCCGCGAAGCTCGCGACCGGAGTAGGCGTCCGATAGCGCTTCGCACGAGCGTCATCCCGTCGCGGACGGTGAGCATCACCGACACGACGCGCGGAGTCCTTCTTGACGTGCTCGTTGAACGCCTTGATCGCCTGCGTCGAGTCGTCGCCGTCCGTCTTCGACGACCCGGCCGGACCAGAGGACGTTGTCGGCGATCAGCAGGCCGTTGTCGGCGAGCAGCGGCAGTACCGCCTCGTAGTAGTTCTCGTAGTTCGGCTTGTCCGCGTCGATGAAGACCAGGTCGAAGGGGCCGTCCAGCGTCTCGATCGTCTCGAGCGCGGGGCCGAGGCGGATCTCGATCTTGTCTCCGTGACCGCTCTCGTCCATGTAGCGGCGGGCGATCGAGGTCGCATCCGGGTCGACGTCGCACGTGATGATCCGGCCGTCGTCGGGCAGCGCGGTCGCCATCGAGATCGACGAGTAGCCCGTGAACGTCCCGAGCTCGAGGATGCGCTTCGCGCCGCGTGAGCCGGACGAGCGCGGCCAGGAACCCGCCCTCGAGGCGTCCGACCATCATCTGCGGGGCTTCCGTGTTCTCCCGTGTCTCCGCTTCGAGGCGCGCGAAGAGGTCGAGCAGCACGGTCGTGTGCTCGACCGCGTACTCCTCGACACGCTCGTCGACGATGAAGGCCATCGCGCGGGAGGCTACTCGACGCGGCCGAACAGGACGCAGCCGTTGTGGCCGCCGAGACCCATCGCATTCGAGAGCGCCACGTCGACCTTCGCCGCGCGCGCTTCGTTCGGCACGTAGTCGAGGTCGCACTCGGGGTCCGGGTGCTCGTAGTTGATCGTCGGCGGAATCGTGCCCTCGTGGATGGCGAGCACGCACATCATCGACTCGATGGCGCCGGCCGCCCCGAAGCAGTGGCCCATCATCGACTTCGTCGACGAGACGGCCAGCTCGTACGCGTGATCGCCGAACACGTCCTTCAGGGCCTTCGTCTCGGCGAGGTCGCCCAGCGGCGTCGACGTGCCGTGGGCGTTCACGTAGTCGACATCGGTCGGTTTCACGCGCGCGCGCGCGAGGGCGGCTCGCATCATCTCGGCCACTCCGACCGAGGCGGGGTCGGGCGCAGCCATGTGGTACGCGTCGTTCGAGGCGCCGTACCCGAGCACCTCGGCGTAGATCTTGGCGCCGCGCTTCTCGGCCGCTTCCAGGTCCTCGAGCACGAGCACGCACGCGCCCTCGCCCATGACGAACCCGGCTCGGGTGGCGTCGAAGGGACGGGAGGCGCGCGGCGGGTGCTCGTCCTCGGCGGCGAGGCCGCGCATCGCGCAGAAGCCGGCCAGGATCAGCGGGTGCATGCAGGCCTCGGTGCCGCCGGCCAGGACGACGTCGGCGTCACCGCGCTTGATGAGCTCAGCGCCTTCGCCGACCGCGTGGGAGCCGGTCGCGCAGGCCGAGACGGGCGCGTAGTTGGGGCCGCGCAGGCCGAGCGAGATCGCGATCTGGCCGCTCGCCGAGTCGACGAGCACGCTCGGGATGAAGTAGGGCGAGACGCGATCGGCCCCGCGCTGCTCGAGCACCTCGCTCTGCTCCATGATCCCGAGGAAGCCTCCGATCGCGGAGCCGAAGACGACGCCGACGCGCGACGGGTCGAAGCCGTTCAGGTTCGCGTCTTCCTTCGCCTCGACCGCGGAGGCGAGTGCGAGCAGGACGTTCCTGTCGAGGCGCCTCGCTTCTTTCGCCGAGACGAGGCCGTTCGGCTCGAACGTCCTTCACCTCGGCGGCGACGCGCACCGGGAACTCGCTCGCGTCGAACGACTTGATGAAGTCGATGCCGCTCTCTCCCGAGACCGCGGCGCGCCAGGTCGACGGCGCGTCGTTGCCGAGCGGAGTAACAGCGCCTAGGCCCGTGACGGCGACTCTCCTCATTCCGGCTAGCTTAGTGCGCGCATGCCCGGCCGAAACGTCCCGTTCCCGCCGATGGAGGCCGAGCTCGTCCAGGAGCTGCCGACCGGCGAGTGGCAGTACGAGCCGAAATGGGACGGCTTCCGCGGGATCCTCGAGAACGACGGCGGCGAGCTGTGCCTCTGGTCGCGCAACGAGCGGCCGCTGCTCCGCTATTTCCCGGAGCTCGAGCCGCTCGGGAAGCTCCTGCCGCCCCACTCCGCGCTCGACGGCGAGATCGTGATCGCGAAGAAGGGCCAGCTCGACTTCGACTCGATGCAGCTCCGGCTCCACCCGGCCGAGAGCCGGATCCGGAAGCTCTCCGCCGAGATCCCGGCGCAGTTCATCGTCTTCGACATCCTGCTCTGGAAGGGCGAGAAGATCCACGAGCTGCCGCTCGAGAAGCGGCGCAAGGAGCTGGAGCGGAAGGCGAAGCGGTTCCAGCTCTCGCCGTACAGCCGCGAGCCGGCGGATGGGGAGCGCTGGCTCGACCGGCTCGAGGCGGCCGGGCTGGACGGCGTCGTTGCGAAGCGGCTGGGCATGCCTTACCTGCCCGGGCTCGCGCGACGGCGTCGTGAAGGTGAAGAAGTACAAGACGGCCGACTGCGTGATCGTCGGGTTCCGCTACAGCGAGAAGGCGGAGGGGCGGATCTCGACGCTCCTCCTCGGGCTGTACGGCACCGACGGCGAGCTCGACTTCGTCGGCCACTGCTCCGGCCTGAACGCCGGCGTGCGGAAGCAGATCGAGGCCGAGCTGCCGAAGCTGCGCGCGCCGGGCTTCGTCAGCGACAAGCGCATCCCGGGGGGACAGAGCCGCTGGACGCAGGGGCGTGAGCTCGACTGGAACCCGGTGCGGCCCGAGCTCGTGTGCGAGGTGCGCTACGACAAGCTCGAGAAGAACCGCTTCCGGCACGGGACGCGCTTCATCCGCTTTCGCCCCGACAAGGACCCGCAGGACTGCACGTGGCGCCAGGTCCGCCCGCCACGCCGTCGCGGCGACCCGACGGTCGAGTCACTGCTCGCCTAACCCCCGGGGTCAGACCCAGGAACAAAAGCAGCGCCAAGAGTGTGTCGGCGCGCGCCGAGCGAGGAACAGCGGGCACGTACCGTCGCCCACGTGCCCCGACCACCTCGAATCCAGGCGCCCGGCCTCAGGTATCACGTGACGTCTCGCGGCTGCGCCAAGCGGGATCATCTATCTCAACGACTTCGACCGACTCGCGTTCGAGAGCATCCTCGCGGACGTTGTCCAGCGCCTCGAATGGTCGTGCGAGCTCGTTCACCTTGATGACCACGCACTACCACCTTCAGCTCGAGACGGCCCACGCGAACCTGGCGGCCGGCATGCAACGGTTGAACAGCCGCTATGCGGCGTATTTCAATCATCGCCATGGCTCGGAGGGCCATCTCTTCTTTCGCCGGTACCACTCGGAGGTGATCGAGACCGAGGCGCACCACCTCGAGGTCTGCCGATACATCGCGCTGAACCCCGTGCGCGCCGGGATGTGTCACCGGCCAGCGGATTGGCCGTGGAGCACGTACGGCGAGACGATCGGCCGCCGGTTCCCGCGACCCTTCGTCGCGAGCACTGCTCTGCTTCGCATCTTCGGCACGGACGTAAGCCTGGCTCGTGCGCGCTACCAGGCGTTCGTCGAGCAGGCGATCTAGGCGTCGCGGGACACGTCTACGTCGCCCTCTCCTCTTAACAGGGTCTGACCCCGGGGGTTGCGCTCTGCCGGGAGTCGGCTAGCGCGAGGCCGGCGCGGCTGCCGGACGTTCCGGTTTGCCGCTCTGGTCGCTCTCCCAACGCTGGGCGCTACCGCGGCGCCGACCGCTGTCGAGCTTGTTCGGGTCGGCCGGCTCCAGGTCGAGCTTCGAGAAGAGCGGGATCAGGCTCCGCTTGTAGCGCCACATGCCCTTCGTCAGATCGCCGACCTCGTCGATCCGCTTGCGCATCGTCGTGAGCGTGAACCGCTCGGGCTTGACCGTCCGCACCTCGTCCCAGTCGAGCGGCGCGGAAGCGCGCGCGTCCGGGGTCGGCCGGATCGAGTACGCGGACGCGATCGTCCGGTCACGCGCGTTCTGGCCGTAATCGACGAACACGCCGCGCCGGTCGGCGACCTTCCACGTCGTGGTCGCAACCTCCTGGTCCCCGATCCTGCGCTCGATCTCCTGCGCCATCGCCTTCGCCAGGCGCCGCACTTCCGGGAATCCGAGCTCCGGCTTGATCGGCGCGAGGATGTGGAGCCCCGTCGGCTCCGGACGTCTTGGGAAAGCTCCGCAGCCCGAGCTCGTCCATCACCTCCTTGACGACGAGCGCGATCTTCCGCACGTGCGCGCCACTGCCCGTCGAAGGTCGGGTCGAGGTCGATCAGGAGGTAGTCGGGCCGCTCGATCTCGGGCACGCGCGAGTGCCACGTGTGCAGCTCGACGCACCCCAGGTTGGCGACCCACGCGAGCGCCGCCGCGTTGTCGACGACGGCGAACACGGTCGAGTGGCCGCTCGGAAACTCGACGTATTGCTCGTCGACGTACGGCGGATGGTTCTCCGGCACGCGCTTCTGGTGGAAGAAGTCGTGGTCGACCCCGTTCGGGAAGCGCTTCATGTGGAAGAGGCGCCGGCGCAAGTGCGGCAGGACGCAGGGCGCGACGTCGACGTAGTACTCGACGAGGTCGATCTTCTTCAGCCCGCGCTCGGGGAAGAAGACCTTGTCCGGGTTCGAGACGTTGACCTCGGCGCGCCCCACCTTCAGCTTCATGGCTCCAGTATCGAGAATCACCCTTCGGGGGCATGCCTCGATCCGGCGACTCTCTGGACAATGAGATCGCCGGCTCCCCCTCATTCCCGGCAAATCACGCGGCGCCCGCCCAACGAACTGCGGCTCAAACGCTTTTCGAGGCGGGCGTTTCGCTTCTCAGGAAGAGCCTTTTCGAGCGGCTATCCTGTGCCTTCCGGAGAAGTGGCCGAGTGGCTGAAGGCGGCGCCCTGCTAAGGCGTTAAGGGGGATATTTCCTCCTTCGAGGGTTCGAATCCCTCCTTCTCCGCTGGAGGGGTGGCAGAGCGGTCGAATGCGGCGGTCTCGAAAACCGTTCGGGGCGGTTACGTCCCGCGAGAGTTCGAATCTCTCCCCCTCCGCCTCCTAGGCCGGAAGCTGTTTGCTCGAAGCGGTTTCCGGCCTGAGACCGCTCGCTGGGAGCAAATCACTCGGACGCTCTGAAGGCCAGGAGCTCGGGCCCGTGCTCGCGCAGCCAGTCCCGCTGCTCACGCCAGTGCGGACGGCGACGCTCGACGAGCCTCCAGAAGCGCTGCGAGTGGTCGAGGAAGCGCAGGTGGCAGACCTCGTGCACGACGACGTAGTCCAGCACCTCGACGGGCGCCAGCACGAGCCGCCAGTTGAAGGAGAGCGTGCCGCGGGGAGAGCAGGAGCCCCAAAGCGTGCGCTGATCGCCGATCCGGATGCGCCGGTAGGCGACCCCGAGCTGCTCCGCCTCCTCCTCGGCGAAGGCCGAGACGAGCTCCCGGGCGCCGATGCGAGCCTCCGACTCGCTGACTGCGAGCCGCTCCAGTCCCAGCCGCGGCACCTGGCTCCGGCGCTGGGCCTCGATCCAGGCCCGTTTCTCGCGGAGCACCTGCTCCACTTCGATCCGGCTCATCGAGCGTGGCGCGGTCAGCCGCGCCGGCTCACCCCACGGCACCTCCAGCCGCCACCGCCGCGCCCGCGGGGAGCGCCGCACCTCGACCTCATCCACGCGCAGGACCGTAGCGGTCGGCCCGGCCCACGATCCTGCGCACCCGTTAGCTTGTAGCCGGGCTTGGGTCGGAGCCGATCCCGTCCGATAACCGATCAGAGCATGAAACCGCCCCGCACATCCGCCGTGTTCGCCGTCCTGCTCGCTCTCGCCGCGACGGGCGCCACCGCGCACGCGGCCAAGCGCGGTGCGCCCGTTCCGCGCGTCCACCCGAAGATCACCGGCCAGGCGATTCAGGGACGAGCCCTGCACGCGACGCACGGGAGGTGGCGCAACCAGCCCAGGCGCTATCGCTACGCGTGGCTCGAGTGCAACCCGGCCGGAAAGGGCTGCCATGCGATCCGGCGGGCGCGAGCTCGCACCTACAAGCTCGCGCGGAGCAACGTCGGGCACCGCATCCGCGTGGCCGTCACGGCGTCGAACCGGCACGGGTCGACGAGGGCGCTCTCGCGGCCCACCCCCGTCGTAGTCAATCCGCCAGGAGCGCCTCCGCCCCCACCTCCGGCTCCGCCTCCGCCCTCCGCCGCCGCCTCCACCACCGCCACCCCCTCCTCCACCGCCGCCGGCGCCTCCACCAGGGTCTGTCGTGATGACGGAGGATTTGGGTTGGGCTCCGGTGCCGAGCGTGGGTTTGCCGTGGGCTGACATCAATCAGTTGATCTTGTTCAACTTGGCGACGGAGAACGGTCCGGGGCTGGATACGGGGAATCTTTGGAACGTGAATGTCCCGAGCTGGGTGGCGCATGTGCATGCGCATCCGGGGATCAAGGCGATCATCGCGATCGGTGGTGCGGGCAACAACAACTGGCCTGCCGCCTGTAACGACACGAACCGTGGCGCAGTTCGTGCAGAACCTGATCGGGTTCGCGACCTCGAACGGGTTCGACGGTGTCGATCTGGATATCGAGGACGAGTATTTCTTCAGCCATGGCCCTCCGAATGCGGCGATGACGACCTGTGTGAACGCGATCGCCACCGCGGGCCATGCGGCCGGGCTGTATGTGTCGGCCGATGTGATCACGAACTGGGGCGGTGAGTGGTGGGCGCCGAGTGCGGGCAACATCGACCAGTTCAACCTGATGACGTTCGGCGACGACCTGGCGACGATGCAGCGCGACGTGCAGGACACGATCCAGCAGGGGCTGCCCGCACCGAAGTTCGTGGTCGGGATCGACGTCAGCGAGCACCCGCAGCCGCCCGCCGGGTGTGCGCAGTTCTCGGACTGGGCCGGGCAGGCCGGCCTGATGGGCGCGTTCGTGTGGGAGGCCCACGCCGACTACACACACGGAAACATCTGCGCGAACCAGATCGCGGCCGGATAAGCGCGCGGTTACGGCCGCCTACCGGGCCGGCGGCTGAGTCAGCGCACCCCGCGGCGACGGCCCGAGACAAAGCCAGAAGCCGTCGGGCTTCACGAGCCGTCCGAGGAGCCTGCTCCTTCGACCGCAAGAGAACCGACGCGCGGCCGACAGTCGCCTGACCTTCCCCGACTGCACGCGGTAATAGCGAGCAGAGCCGAGGACGACGTTGCCGACGTAGAAGACGCGTTGGGCGAGATTCTTCCGGGCACAGAGCCAGAAGCCGTTCGACTCGGCCCTCACGGCGACCAGGACGAACCCGGCAGGGCACTCGCGCCAGCTCGCCCCACGAAGCTCGTACGTCGTCTCCTGTGAGTCCACCAGACTCCAGCGCCCGACACCCGCTCGCACCCGGCCGAACACCGCTTCCGCGCCCGCCGGACCAGACGGCACTCGCTTCCGGATCCGGAAGAGGGCTCCGCCGGCGGGTTGCAGAGCAAGGCGGATAGTGACCGAATGCGGCCGTCTGCGAACGGCGCGCACCCGGACCCATCGGCCACTCGCCAGGTCGAGCCGCTCGGGCCAGCGCGGCCCGAAGCTGAGCACTGCTTTCGTCGCGACCGCGGCACGGTAGTCGCGGCTCGCGAGCATCGCATAGCGATAGGCGGCGGACTCGAACAGGCCCGTCGTGATCGGCGCACGACTCGGGAAGTAGACCGGCGCGCGCGGTGGACGCATCACGGCGCCGTCGGCCAGCGGGCCGTTGTGGAAGACGCTGCGCGACCTCGCAGCCGCGAGCGCCCGGCCGAACCCGCGCGCCTGGGCGTTGACCCGCAGTACCTCTGCATAGTGGGCGGTTGGCAGGCCGGTGCGCGGATCGATCACGCCAGGCTCGGGGAAATCGGCGCTCACGCTCGACCAGTAGGTGAAGAACATGAGACCCCGCGCCCCGTAAGCCAGCGTTTGCAGCGCCTGCCACCGCTTTTCGCTTTCGCTCGCGCGGCGTAATCCCGGAATCTCCGTCAGCTGCGCGAAGAACCAGAACGGAGTCGACGACCGAAGCGCCACCTTTCTGATGGAGCGGAGGTTGACGAAGAACCCGGTTCGATCGGAGCCGTCGGCCAGGAACGGGTAATAGTCGTAGACGATCGCGGCCGGGTGGATTTGCCGGACGAAGTCGCGCACGTACCGGTCATAGTCCGGAATCGGGGCGTAATTCGGGAAGAGGCTGACGAATGCCGGGTGCAGCGGATCCCGCGCACGCAGCCCCGCGACCACGGCGGCCGTCTCCGCAATGTCTTCGGGCGGAACCTCGTCATAGACGTAGTAGCCGCCGAACGCCGGATGAGAGCGATACGCGCGGACAATCCCGTCGAGCAAATCCGCCCGAGCTCCGGGATCGTCGAGCGCCCTCTGCATACGGTCGTCGAAGACGAAGGCCGGCATCCCGGCTGGCTGGGCGGCGTCGAGAATACGAATGTTCTCGGCGACGGTGAAGCCCGTTCCGTCGCCGCAGGGCGGCATGCTGAACGTGAAGCCTGCGTCCTTGACCTGGATGAACCGGTCGCGCGTGGACTGCTCGAGCGGCGGGCCGCACCAGAAGCCCGTCGAGAAGGCTGATCTCGAGCCCGCGTGCGGCCCTGAAGCGACGACCAGGCCGCCGACGACGAGCGCGAGGACAGCGAGGATCGTGCAGCCGCGCCTAGCTCCGACTCTCATGCTCTAGAGGATCGCTGCGTTAGCCTCTGAGCGCTTGGAGAGGTGTCGGCTGAAACCTCCGTCGGCCTCTACGCGTTCAGCTCCCATCGACCGCCCATCCCCCGTCCATGGATCGGCGTCGCTGTGGCCGCCACGGCTTGGCCGACACACAGGCAAACCGGGACGGACTCGCGTCCAGGAAGGAGCTCTCCATGTCCAGGTACTTCAACAGGCTGCCGCTCTGGCTCTGCGTGCTGGTTGCGCTGACCGTCGGCGTCTTGTCTTCGACGGTTGAGGCGGCGCCCGCGGCGCGGCCAGGCCCGCCGGCTCCCAAGCCGACCCATTGGTGGCCGGCGGATGGGACAGCGCGGGACCGCATTGGCACCGACGACGGGCAACTACTGAATGGAGTCACGTACACGCGCGGAGTCAGCGGCCAGGCGTTCCATTTCAACGGCCAAGGTTCCGAGGTTCAGTTCGACGAGGTCGGCGGGAACTTCGACCGCAATCCCTTCACCCTCGCCTTCTTCATCAAGACAACCTCGCCCCTGTCACAGGCGATCTGGGAGAAGCGACCAGTCTGCGACGCCGCAAGCTTCTGGGGCTTCCGGATGACCGGCAATCTCTGGGGCGCGGAACTAGATGGCGACGAGTTCGGGACAGACAACACCGGTGTCCCGGGCGCGCCGATCATCGCCGACGGAAACTGGCACCACGTCGCACTTGTCCGCGACGGGACGAACAACACCATCTACGTGGACGGAGCGCATCCTGGGACTGCCATCTCGCCTGAACCGGTGCAGCTCTCGAACACCGCGCCGATGCGAGCCGGAATGAGCGCGTGCACCGACGTCGACGGTACGAATCCCTACAGCGGTGATCTCGACGAGTTGATGATCTTCGACAGGGCACTCACCCCGACGCAGATCAACGTCCTGATCGGTTCCCTGCGAGCGAAGCACTAGTACCGGGGATCCGCCATCAGAGGAGAGGGGCCTCGGATTCAATCTGCTGGGCCCCTCTCCCTTCGAGCCCGCACGGCACACGCTGATATCGACACAGCTCCGCTACGCTGGGCCGCCCGGAGAGGTGTCCGAGCGGCCGAAGGAACGCGACTGGAAATCGCGTACCTGCCGAAAGGTGGGTCGAGGGTTCGAATCCCTCCCTCTCCGCTGAGAGAGGGGCCTCGCGCCCAGCCCGACGCGAGGCCCCAACCGTGTGAGCTCAGCCGGCGATCGCCTGGCCGTAGACCCGACACGCGGTCGTTGAGCCGAGGGCGTCCTCGCGCCAGCCGTAGAGGACGGTCACACCCGTCCCGTTGGCCCGGAGAAACTGGGCGGAACCGGTACCGCGGTTCTCGCTGTTGTTGAGGTTCGCGTTCGTCGTCGACGCGAAGCTCCCGAAGCCGTCGCCGAAGGCGCCCGCGCCCTCGCCGAAGCCGCGGAACTCGAGCTGGGCCGCCTCACCGGATGCGTTGTTCGCACGCAGCGAAACCGACCCGCGCGGGCAGCCGAGCGTGATCGCCAGCCCGTTCAGGTCGAGCACGGTCGCCTGAGCCCGCCCGGCGCGACCGTCGTCAGGAAGCGCTTCACCGTGTTGCCACCGGCGAGCGTGGCGTTCGCGGCCGTGTCGGCGCTCTTTGCCGACGGAACCTCCGCGAGCGTCGACTCGACGATCTTCGCGCCGGTCAGCGAGCTGTCCTTCACGTTGCGCTCCGAGATCGCGTTGTTCTGGATCTTGTGGGGCCGACCGAGCGTGTGGCCAGCTTCGTGGCCGTTACGGCGTCCCGCTGGAGCTGTGCGTGCCGACGCTGTTCCTCGGCAGCTTGATCGCGGCGTAGCCCGTGCCGCCGAGCGCGACGGTCAGGGCGACGCAGGCGACGACCATCGCAGGCGACGGCAGTCGGCGCAGGATCTTCTTCATGACCCCTCCTCAGAAGTAGTTCGTAGGACGATGTACGTCCAACACCTGCCTCGTCCGCCGGGAAAGGGCCTGGATTTTTACGCTTTGATAACCGGGCGCTAGCTCGGTTTCGTCAGAAACGCGACGAGATCATCGATTTGCTTCGGCGTGAGCGTCTGGCCGAAGTTGGCGGGCATGATGTTCGCCTGGTAGCCCGACGCGATCTCCTTGTTGGGATCGACGATCGACTCGTGCACGAACTCCGTGTCCTTGCCCTGCAGGGCGTCGTCCAGGTTGGGCCCGATCGCCCCGTTCGACCCGGCCGCCTGGAACGCGTGGCAGCCGCCGCACCCCTGGGCCGCGAAGAGCTGCTTGCCGGCCGCCGAGTCGCCCTGCGCAGGCGCCGGCGGCTGCGCGGCGTTCGTGGTCGTTGCGGTCGAGGTCGTCCCCGTCGAGGTCGTCCCGGTCGAGGTCGTCGCCGTCGTCTCGGCCTGGGCGGTCTCTTCCTCGGCTTCCTTGGCGAAGACCTCGACGGCAGCCAGCGTTCCGATGCAGAGGACGACCGTCACGACGATGAACCAGCGGAGCCCTCTCTCCCCCGGAAACTGCGGCCAGCGCTTCGGGATGACGAGCGCGCACAACAGCGAGAAGACGACGAATGCGGCTGCAATCAGCCCGAGGCCGATCGCATGTCCGGTCGAGAGGCCGAGCAGCACGTGGGGAACCTACCAGGGGGCGAAAACTGCGCTCCGAGCGACGAAATCGTGAGTGACTAGCCCGTTAACCAGTTCACAACCTTCCGGCCGAGCTGCAATCATCACGACGCTTGCCCCCCGCAGAGAACGACAACGCCTTCATCGCCCACGGAGCACCCACCCGCGACCAGCGGTCGTGGGGCGTGGTCCTCGCGGACGAGCCGAACCTGGATGGCCCAGGCAGAAAGGGCCGAGTCGCCGCCTACGTCCGTACGGACGCTGTCGCCGATCTCGGCCCCGTGATCGCGGCGCTCGCCGCCGCCTGCTCGCCCCGCGACGAGACCTAGGCCGCCGACCCGACGAGCTTTTCGTCGGCCGGCTCCGCCTGCTCTTCGCGCTCGTTGAGCCGAACGAGCCCGTGGGCGTGCGCCCAACGGCTCGCCTGGGTGCGATTGGTCACGTCGAGCTTCCTGAAGATATTGGCCAGATGGAACTTGACCGTCTGCTCCGTGACCCACAGCACCTTGGCGACCTGCCCGTTCGTGTTGCCCTCCGAGACGAGCTGGAGGATCTCGCGCTCACGCCTGGTCAGCCCGACCGCCTCGACCTCTTCCGCGTTCGGGACGCGGGCGAAGGCCTCGGCCCCCGCGAGGTAGAGCGAGCGGGAGAAGACCTGCCTGATCGCCGAGGCGAGGTCCTCGGGCTCTGCCCGCTTGAGGACGTACGCCACAGCGCCGCTCGTGAGAGCCGCTTCGATCCGCTCCGGGTCGTCGGTCGCCGAGACGACGACCACCTTGAGCGAGGGCTGGCGCCCCAGTGCATTCCGCAAGCAGGTGAGCCCGTCCGGCGTGCCCTCCATATCGAGGTCGAGCACGAAGAGGTCGGGCCGCTGCTCGTCGAGAGCCGTGAGCGCCGCCGATGTCGTTGTCGCCTTCGCCACGGGATTGACACCCGCGTGCGTAAGAATTCTCTCCAGCGCGTTCAGCCAAAGAGGATGTTGGTCCAACAGGACCGCCGTTCTTTCTGAATTACCCACCGCAATAGCCGCCTTCCGCAGTTGATCCCCAAGTACCTCCCATGATGTAACACGTGCAATCGGGCTAGGGCTATAGGCCAGGTGGCCCTAATTTCCCTATACCCATGCCTAGTTGTCGGGCCAGGTCCGAAGGACTAGGGACTACCCCGTTGGAGGGAGTGTCCCGCCCCGGACGAGTGACGGTCCCGCTCGACGAAGCCGGGCTTCGTCGCCGCTAGGCGGACGACTGCGGGCGGCGAGAGCTCGAGCCGGGTTCCCAGCCACGACCTCACCGGGCGCGACGTCCTTCGTGACCATCGCGCCGGCCCCCACGATTGCGCCCGCGCCTACGCGGACGCCGCCCATGACGATCGCGCCGGAGCCGAGCGAGGCGCGCCGCTCGATCACCGTCTCGATCAGGTCCCAGTCCTCGTCCGTCTGGAGCTCGCCCTCGTCCGTCGTCGACCGCGGGCGCTTGTCGTTGATGAAGATCACTCCGTGCCCGACGAACACCTCGTCCTCGATCGTGACGCCCGTGCAGATGAACGAGTGGCTCTGGATCTTGCAGCTGCTCCCGATCTCCACCCCAGACTGGATCTCGACGAACGGGCCGATGCGGGAGTGGTCTCCGATCCGACAGCCGTAGAGGTTCGTGAACGCCTGGACGGCGACGTCCTCGCCGAAGTCGACGTTCGAGAGAAGCCGGTACGGCGCGTCGTTCGCCGGAGCGTTCGCCATCGGCTCAGCCGCGGGCGAAGTACGCCGAGATCGCCTCGACGACGCTCGTCAGCTGCAGCTCGGAGATCCCGGGATACATCGGGAGGGACAGGCCCTCGCGCGAGATCGCCTCTGCGACCGGGAACGCGCCCGGCTGGTGGCCGAGATCGGCGTACGCGGCCGAGAGGTGCGGCGGCTCCGGATAGTGCCGGCCGCTCGCGACGTTTCGCTCTCCCAGGAAGCTCTGAAGGCCTTCCGGGTCGGCCGTGCGGATGACGTACAGGTGCCAGACCGGGTTGCTGCCCTCCGGAACGGGCGGCAGGCGCAGGTCGCCGACACCTTCGAGCGCCTCGCTGTAGAAGCGCGCGGCCGCACGGCGCGCGTCGTTCCACGAGTCCAGGTGCGGAAGCTTGTGCTTGAGCACGATCGCCTGCAGCGTGTCCATCCGGGCCGTGAAGCCCGCGGTCACGTGCTTGTACTTCTCGGTCTGGCCGTGCTCGCGGAGCGCGCGGACGCGATCGGCGAGCTCGATGTCGTCCGTGACCGAGCGCCCCGGCGTCGCCCGCGGCGCCGAGGTTCTTCGCCGGGTAGAAGCTGAACGCTCCGGCGAGGCTCTCCGCGCCGGAGCGCAAGCCGTCCCGCTCGGCGCCGTGAGCCTGGCACGCGTCCTCGAGGAGGTGAATCCCGTGGCGCATCGCCAGCAGCCCGAGGGCGCGCATGTCGGCCATCTGCCCGTAGAGGTGCACCGGAAGCAGGAACCGGGTCCGCGAGGTCACCGCCGCATGGGCGGCCTCGGGATCCATGTTGTAGTCCGACTCCGAGGAGTCGACGACGACCGGCACGCCGCCGGCCTGCGTCACGGCCTCGAAGGTCGCGATGAACGTCTGGGCCGGGACGATGACCTCGTCGCCGTGCTCGAGCCCGCCCGCCATCAGTGCCAGCCGGAGTGCGTCGAGCCCACTCGCCGCGCCGACGCAGGCTGCCGTCTGGCAGTACGTCGCGAACGACGCCTCGAACTCGGCGACATCCGGCCCGTTGATGAAGCGGCCGCTGTCGATCAGCGCCGAGATCTCGGCGAGCATGTCCTCCTTGAGCCCGTCCATCATCGGGGCCCCGTCGAAGAACGGAACCGCGCGGGCGCTGTCGGTGATGAGCGTCGTCATCGTCTCTCTAGGCTAGGGACGATTCGGTCTGGGCACAGCTAGCTGATCGGCTAGTCAGTGATCAGGCGGCCGGAGGGCTCTGGAGGCGCTCCGAGCTCTCACCGTTGCCGTTGGTCGTGAGCGCCCAGGCGACGGCCGCTTCGGTCCGGTTCGCGGCACCGAGCTTCCGGTAGATCGACGCGAGGTGGAACTTGATCGCGTGCACGGAGAGCTCCAGGCGTCGTGCGATCTGCGGATTCGTCATGCCCTGCGAGGCGAGCTCGAGGACCTCGACCTCGCGGCTCGAGAAGCCATTGCGGGAGCTGGAGCGCCGGGGGTTCGCCATGCGGACAATGCTAGGGAGCGCCCGGACGCGTGGCTACTGATCAATGGGCTAGACGCGTCTGGGTCGGCTGTACAGGTCGGAGGCGCCGCGGGGTCGACAGGGCCTAGCGCGGCGCCGGAAAAACTAGCCCATCAGTTAGTGCTACGAGGCGCCTGCTACAGCCACAATAGGAAGGCCTTCCGGGCGAGATGCGGCAATGACAGGAAGGCCGAATTCATGAATCCGAGTTACGTCCAGACGTTCAACCGCCACCGGCTGCTCTTCAGCCTGCCCGTGGTGATCCTGACCGTGCTCGCGCTCTGGGTCGTCGCGTCGACGCCGAAGGAGTACAAGGCAGGCGCGTCGCTGTTCATCGACAACCCGGTGACGCAGGAGTCTTCGTTTTTCGATCCGAACCCGAGTGACGTGTCGCCGGCCGCGCAGGCGCAGCAGCTTCTGACCGAGCTCCTGGCGACGAAGTCCTTCCAGCTGAAGGTCGGGCGCAAGGGGCCGCTGACCAAGTACCTCGAAACGCACCCGAGTCAAGGCTGGGGGCCGGCGGGTCTGCTGCGGAAGCTGAGGGGAAGCGGCTCGGCCGCAGGACCGGACCGCGAAGGCGCTCGACGCGAAGCACGTCGTGACGATGCTCCCCGGCGGACAGGTTCTCGGGATCGAGTACCACGGGCCCACGCCGGAGGTCACGGTGGGCACGGTGAACGCGCTCGTGAAGACGCTGAACGAGGAGCGGAGCAACATCGACATCTTGCGCCAGCAGCAGGCAATGACGCACTTCAAGAATCAGGCCGACACGTCCAGAGCCCGGATCGCCACGATGGACGCCAAGGCTCAACGGCGGCAATGTTTCCTCGGCAGAGGCGCAGGTGCTCACCCAGGCGCGCAACGCCGCCCAGACCAGGCTCAGGCGCGGCATCCGCGGCTACAACCAGGCCGCGCTGAACCTCGCGGCGGCGAAAGTGGCCGGGCCGCACTACGAGGTGCGCGACAAGCCGACGCTCCCGGCGCCTGCGGTCGGCGGCATGAAGAAGTCGGTCTTCGGGGTCGTCGCCGGGATCTTCGTCGGGCTCCTGATCAGCTTCCTCGCGATCGTGCTGCTCACGAGCAGCGAGGACAAGGAAGACAAGGACCGCGACGACCATGAGCGCGAAGAGCTGCGCGAGGTGATCGCCCGCGCCGACGACCTCGACGTCGAGGCGCCGAGCGGCACCAATGGATCTGCGGTGCCGCGAGTACCGCGCGTGAAGGCGACGGGCGAGCGGTGACCGGGTGTCCTGCGGCCCGTCACAGCTGAGCGCAGCACCGATCTTCGGAGACGCCCGGCGATGACGCGCTGGGGCCTCCTGCTGCTCGTTCTGTTCTTCGTGCTCGGCCTCGGCGGCGTGAAGTCGGGGAAGGCCATGACGGTCGCCGTCTGCCTGACGGCCCTCGTCCTGACCTACGCGATGGCCGGCTACCTGCGATGAGCACGGCCGTCGCCGCCATCAGGCGCCGCGGGCCGGTTCCGACGTGGGTCACGGCGGCGCTCCTGTCGGCGCTCTCCGTCCTGATCGGCCTCGTGTCCGGGACGGCCGGAAGCGCCGGATTGGCCGGCGCGCTCTTCGCCCTGTTGGCGATCGCGTTGATCGTCGCCCTCTGGAAGCGGCCGGAGCTGTCGCCGATCGTCGTCCTGGTGGCGGCGCTCACGATCGAGCAGTTCCCGTTCACCACCGGGCAGCCGGGCGCCACGCCCGGCATGGCGCCGACCCCGAGCAACTACACGGACCGCCTCCCCTTGTTCCACGGGCTCGGCGGCGGGTTGCACGTCAGCCCCGCGGACCTGCTCCTGCTCGCGCTGCTGGCGATCTGGGTCTTGAAGCGGGAGACGGCGGCAACCACGAGCGTGCCCAGGTCGGCGACCACGTACGCGGTCGCCGCGGTCGTTCTGGCGACGTTCGTCGGGCTCGCAGTCGGCCAGGCGCACGGCGGCGAGCTGCGGACGGCCCTGACCGAGGTCCGCCCGTACATCTACCTCGCGATCGCCTACCTCGTGGCGACGGTCTTCACGACCCGCCTCTCGGTGCTGCACACGGCGATGTGGGCGCTCGTGCTCGGCAGCGGCTTCAAGGCCGCGCAGGCGCTGCAGTCGTTCCTGGGCGTGCGGAACCAGATCCCGCGCCCTGACTTCATCGTCGGCCACGAGGAGGCGCTCTTCTTTTCGCTCTTCATCCTGCTGACGGCGTGCCTCTGGATCTTCCGGGTGCCCGGCCCGCTGAGAACGACCGCGACCGCGCTCTTGCCGCTCGTGCTCATGGCGGACCTCGTGAACAGCCGGCGAGCCGCCTGG
This sequence comes from uncultured Actinomycetes bacterium, assembly GCA_963790695.1. Lineage (GTDB taxonomy): Bacteria > Actinomycetota > Thermoleophilia > Gaiellales > Gaiellaceae > VAXT01. Next base: position 124,874 of record CAWBPX010000003.1, read on the forward strand.
CTGATCCTGGGCGGCGAGCTGATCGCACTGTCGATCGTGACCATGGTCGCCCTCCCGGCCAGGCGCCGGTTCATGGGCAAGGTCCTCGCCGTGGTCGTCCTTATCTCGGCCGTCTACTTCCCGGCCTACTGGAACCACACGGGCGCGCTCGCCGGCCCCGCCCGCGCCGTCAAGTCGGCCGTCGCACCGAATACGCGCGACGAGTCGTCGGACCGCTACCGCATCCAGGAGAATGAGAACCTGAGGCTCAACATCCGGGAAGGCGGCGCGATCGGCCGGGGCTTCGGCGTCCCGATCGACTACATCCAGGGGTCGATCACCGACATCAGCTCGATCGACCCGATGATCCGCTTCGTCCCGCACAACGGGGTGCTCTACATCCTCATGCGGATGGGGCTGTTCGGCGGGATCGCGTTCTGGTCGCTGCTCGGCGCCGGGATCCTCACCGGTTGCCGCCTCGTGCGATCGCGGAACCCCGAGGTCGCCGTCTTCGGCACGGTGCTGGCGTGCGTGCTGGTGGGGTACGCGCTCGAGGGCTACAACGACCAGGGCTTCTTCATGTACCGGATCGCCTTCGTCGTGGGGACGCTGCTCGGTCTCGGCGAGGCGGCGCGCCGGATCGACGCTCGCGGCCTCGTCGCGCAACCGGCGACGGCTGCTGCCCTTCCGGCGCGGCCGCTGACGGCGCCTCGGGCGGCTCGACCGGCTCCCAGGCGGAAGCTCCTGCCGGCCCCGGCTCCGGCTCTCGTGCGAGCACACTCCTCGCCGCGCCGCTTCGACCGCATCGCGCAGCGCACCGCTCTCGTGCTCCTGCCGATCGCGATCGGCTTCTTCATCTGGCTCGTCTTCGCGGGCGCCGGGAAAGACACGAGCGCTCCGTTCCCGGGCACCAGACCCACACCGGCCCACGTCACGCCTCGCGGAGATGATTCGCGATGAGCGCGCGGAGCAGCCGAACGGACGCCGACGTGGGAGGACACCGCCGCGAAGCCTGGCCTTGCGACCCGGCGGCACAAGGTTCTCCTGATCCGTCTGATCAGCTACGTGACCAACTACTTCATCGCGGGCATCCCGAGCTGGAAGCTGCGACACGGCTGGTACCGGCGCGTCCTCGGAATCGAGCTCGGGCCGCGCGCCGGAGTCCATCTCGGGTGCTACTGGTGGTTCTACGGGCCCGGCCAGATCCGGCGAACCGGGGTCTCGATCGGCGCCAACTCGAGGATCAACCGCGACTGCATGATCGATGTGCGCGGCGGGGTGAAGATCGGCGACAACGTCAGCATCTCGCCGCAGGTCGCGATCTCCACCGCGGCGCACAGCGCGCTCGACCCGGCCTTTCGCGTCGAGATCCGGCCCGTCGTGATCGAGGACAACGTCTGGATCGGGATGCGCGCCACGATCCTCGGCGGCGTCACGCTCGGTCGCGGCTGCGTCGTCGCGGCGGGCGCAATCGTCACGAAGGACGTCCCGCCCCTGACGATCGTCGCGGGAGTTCCGGCGAAGCCGGTCGGCATGCGGCCCGAGGAGGCCTCGCACTACGTGATCGAGGAGGACCTGCGTCTCTTCGAGTAACTCGCTAGCGGCGCGGGCCGTGCGTCGTGCCCGCCCGCTTCGCGTAGTACGAGCGCACGAACTTGCCGTACGCCGTGCGCGGGTTGCCCTTGAAGTCGCGGATCAGCGAGTTGCAGGTGTTCCATGTGTTCCAGGTCCAGGTCTCGTAGCCCACGTTGTGAGCGTCCGCCCAGTTCAGGAGCCGGGAGATGGTCGCCGAGCCGCAGTCGGAGTCGTCGTACGACGGCCCGGTCTCTCCGAAGATCAGCGGCACCTTGCTGGCGACAGGCCCCATCAACCGGCTCAGGCAGGAATTCGACGCGCACGTCTGCTTGCCGTAGACGTGGGCCTCGGCGACGAGTTGGTTGAGCGGGTCCTTCGGCTTGTGCGAGAGCCAGTGCGTGAGGTCGTTTGCCCAGCTGATGCCCGGGATCGCGATCGGTCCCTTGAAACCGGCCTGCCGCATCACGTTCACGGCCTGCTGCATGCCGGCCGCCTTGTACTTGACGCTCGGGTTGAACGGAACGGTGCAGCCGCCCTTGAGGAGGCAGTCCGCCTCGACGACCGGCTCGCCCCACGGCGCGAGCATCACGTTCTTGTCGTTCTTGAAGGTCTTCGCGAGGCTCGCCCAGAAGGCCGGCGAGTGATCCGCGTCCGGGGCGGCCGGCTGGTAGGTCGCCTTCGTCGAGCCCGGGGCGGCCCACATCAGCGAGAGCTCGGCGTACATGTTGTGGCGATGGAGCAGGTTCACGTACTTGACGATCGCGCGCCGGTAGCTCGCGCCGCCGTACTGAGGCTTCACGCCGTTGATGCCGAGCCAGCACTGCTCGTTCAGCGGGATCCGGACTGCGTTGACATGCCACTTCGCCATCGAGCCGATGGATGCCGGGCCGTTCGGCCCGTCGAAGATGCCCCAGCCCTGGATGCACGCGTACTCGGTGCCGGAGCGGTTGACTCCGCGGAAGTGGACGAGGCGCCCCTTCGAGTCAAGGAGCTTGTTGCCGGACACGTGCAGTCCGCGCCCAGCCGAGGATGCCCCGGACGCGCTCCCGGTCGGGAGCCCGACGATGAAGGTGGCCGCGAGCGCGAGGGCCGCAAGCCGCAGAAGCGCTGCCGTCTGCACGTGACTCAGAATACGCATCAGCGATGAGCGCCCTCGACTTCCTGTTCGTTGTGCCAGGTGCGGTGCTTGCCGCCTCGGCGCTCTACCTCCTCGTCCCGGCAGTCGTGGCGCTCTTCTACAGGAAGCAAGAGCGGCGCTCGCGGGGCGAAACGGACGTCGTCGTGCTGATCCCGGCCCACGACGAAGAGAGCACGGTCTCCGGGTGCATCCGGTCGCTCCAGGAGCAGGAGTATCCTTCCGACCGCCTCGAGATCGTTGTCATAGCGGACAACTGCACCGATGAGACGGCGCGTGTAGCAGCCGATGCCGGCGCGGAGGTGTTGGTCCGCGACGTGCCGGACGCTCGGGGCAAGGGGCGCGCGCTCGCGTGGGCGATCGATCAGCTCCTCGCCCGCCCCCACCCGCCGAGCGCAGTCGTCGTGATGGATGCGGACTCCACACCCGACCCGAGGTTTCTCACCGAAATCGTGAACAGGTTCGAGGAAGGTGCGTCGGCGGTGCAGGGCGAGTCGCTGCTCCTCGAGGACGGCTCCGCGGAGCAGGCGCTGCGTAGCGCCGCGTTTCTCCTCGTCAACCGCGTACGGCCGACCGGGCGCTCCATGCTCGGCTTGCCCGCCGGCCTGGCCGGGAACGGCATGCTCTTCGGCCGGACGCTCCTGGCGGAGCACCCCTGGACCGCCTTCTCGAGCACCGAGGACGTCGAGTACGGGCTGAGACTGCGGGCGGCCGGCGTCAAACCCGTCGTTCGCCCGCGGCGCAATCGTCTGGTCGCAGGCGGCACCTCACGGACATGCGGCGGACGTCCAGCAACTGCGATGGGAGGGGGGCAAGCTCCATCTCGCCCGCACGCAGATCCCTCGGCTCGTCGCGCAGGCATTCCGCGACCGGCGTCCGAGCCTTCTCGATGCCGCCGCCGAGCTGGCGATCCCGCCGCTCGGCTATCTCGCGGCTGCCTCGGCGGCCATCTCGGCGAGCGGCGTGCTTCTCGCATGGCTCGACGGCCTTTCAGCCTGGGCCGTCGTTCCCGCGGTCTGCGCGCTCGCCGCGATCCCGGTCTACGTCCTCGTAGGCCTGGTCGCCGCCGGTGCCCCCGCCTCGGCCTATCGCGCACTCCTTCACGCTCCCGGGTTCGTCGTACGGAAGGCCTTCAAGGCGCACCGGCTCGCCCGGTTCAGGCCCGACAGCTGGGTCCGGACGGAACGCCGTTAAGGAGCCGGGAACGTCAGATAGTGGTCGCGTACCCAGGTCGCGTACGCATTTGCCGGGGTGCCGACGTAGTCGCTGATCAGCGCGCTGCAGTTGCCCCAGTCGTTCCAGACCCAGGCCTGATACCCGACGCCGTGCGCGTCCGCCCAGCCCATGAGGCGCTGGGTGTTCGTCGAGCCGCACGAAGAGGCGTCGTAGGTCTCCCCCGTCTCTCCGAACACGAGCGGGACAGCGGCTGCCACCGGAGCCATCTCCGTGTTCATGCAGGTCGTCGTCGCACAGGCGTTGTTCCCGTACACGTGCGCCTCGGCGATCAGCTGACCGCCCGGATCGGTCGGGGCGGTAGCTCAGCCACTGGCTGATGTCGTTCGCCCAGTTGATGCCAGAGGCGGTGACGACGTTGGTCGCGCCCGTCGAGCGAACGGCATCGAGCGCGCCCTGCATGCCGAGGGCGGTGTAGCCGACCGAGCAGGACGAGCCGCCGTTCTTCCAGCACGCCCAGCCGATGGCGTGGGGCTCCGACTGCAGTCCGATCATCGTGTTCGGGTCGTTCTTGAAAGCGTTGCCGATCGCCTGCAGGGCTGCCGGAGCGTGGTCGGCGTCGAGGATGGGCGGATGGTCGAGTGCCTGCTGGCTTCCCGGGCGCGGCCCACATCAGGCTCACCTCCGCGTAGAGGTTGTGCGCATGGAGCCGGTTCACGAAGGCCACGATCGCGTTCACGTAGTTCGCGCCTGCGTAGCTCGGGTTGACACCGTTGATTCCGAGAATGCAGTCCTCGTTGAGCCCTATGTGCACGATGTTCGAGTGCCACGAGGCGATTGCCGCGATCGACGCGTCGTCACTCGGCCCATCGAAGATTCCCCAGCCCTGGATGCAGGCGTACTCCGTGCCCGAGCGGTTGACGCCGTGGAGGTGCACCTGCTGGTTCGCCCCGTTCAGCAGGCTGTTGCCGGATACGTGGAGCCCCGCGAAGGACGGCGGGGGGGTGGTGGCGGAGGACCGGGTGGGCCCGGTGGAGGTGGAGGCGGCGCGGGCTGATTCACGACAGTGACCTGAGCGCTCGGCTTCGAGCGCGCGGCGCCACGGCCGTATCGGTTGACGGCCACGATCACGACGCGCATCCGGTGGCCCACGTCGCGGGCACGGAGCTTGAACTTGTGGCGCTTCGCACCGGACACGATCCGGCAGGCGCGGCCGACGGCGTTGCACGAATGCCAGGCGTAGCTGAACGTGGTCGGGCGGTTCGACCAGCGACCATGGCCGGCGGAAAGGATCTTCCCCGCGGAGGGCTGGCCCGGCGACCTTGGGCAGCGAACGGTTGTGCGGCGCCCGGCTCGACCCGGCCGCGGAGCTCCCGGCCAGGACCAGGGCGACCACGAGGACAGCGCCGCAAGCTGCGTGACGTCGCAAAACGGGGTTACCCCCTGATCTGGTTCACGCAGATGTTCCCGCGCGTGTAGTCGGCGTGGGCCTCCCAGACGAACGCGCCCAGCAGACCGGCCTGCGCCGCCCAGGACGAGAACTGAGCGCACCCGCCCGGCGGCTGAGGATGCTCGCTGACGTCGATCCCGACCACGAACTTGGACGCCGGAAGCCCCTGCTGGATCGTGTGCTGCACGTCCGCCTGCATCGTCGCGAGATCGCTTCCGAAGGTCATCAGGTTGAACTGGTCGATGTTCCCGGCGCTCGCCGCCCACCATCGCCGCCCCAGTTCGTGATCACGTCCGCGGACACGAACAACCCGGCCGCATGGCCGGCGTTCGCGATCGCGTTCACGCACGTCGTCATCGCCGCGTTCGGAGGGCCGTGGCTGAAGAAGTACTCGTCCTCGATGTCCAGATCGATCCCGTCGAACCCGTTCGAGGTCGCAAAACCGACGAAGTTCTGCACGAACTGGGCACGGTTCGTGTCGTTGCAGGCGGTGGGCCAGTTGTTGTTGCCCGCGCCGCCGATCGCGATGATCGCCTTGATCCCCGGATGCGCGTGCACGTGCGCAACCCAGGTCGGAACGTCCACGTTCCACAGGTTGTCCATGTCCAGGCCCGGCCCGTTCTGGGTCGCCAGGTTGAACAGGATCAACTGGTTGATGTCATCCCACGGCAAGCTCACGCTGGGGACGGGAGTCCAACCGAGATCCTCGGTCATGACCACGCTCCCGGAGGCGCAGGCGGAGGGGCGGAGGCGGCGGCCCGCCGGGTGGCGGAGGCGGCGGCCCGCCGGGTGGCGGAGGCGGCCCGACCTGGTTGGCCGAGGCGACCCGCGCCGTCGGCTTCGAGCGAGCCGACCGCGGCCGGCGCGGTTGACCGCGACGACCACCACGCGCATCCGGTGGCCGACATCACGTACGCGCAGCGTGAAGCTGCGCTTCTTCGCGCCGGACACGATCCGGCACGCACGACCCGCCGCGTTGCACGTCTGCCACGCGTAGCGGAACGTGGTCGGGCGGTTCGACCACCGACCATGGCCGGCGGAAAGGATCTTCCCCGCGGATGGCTGGCCCCCGACCCTCGGTAGGAACGGTTGTGCGGCGCTCGGCTGGATCCGGCCCCGGAGCTCCCGGCGAGGACGAGGGCGACTACGAGGAGAGCGCCGCAGATCGCCTGAAGACGCACCGCGGTTAGGGCGCCGGGAACTGCAGGTAGTGGCTTCGGATCCAGCTGCCGTAGCTGCCGTTCGGCGTGCCGTTGAAGTCCGAGATCAGGGAGAGGCAGTTGCCCCATGTGTCCCACGTCCAGGCCTCGTAGTTGACGCCGTGCGCGTCGGCCCAGTTGACCATCGCCTGCGTGTTCGTGGTGGCGCAGCTCGATGCGTCGTAGCTCTCGCCGAACTCGCCGAAGACGACCGGGACCTGTGCGGCGACCGGAGCGGTGTACTGGGTCAGGCAGCTCGGTGTGAAGCAGGTGTTCCCGCCGTAGACGTGCTGCTCGGCCATCAGCTGGTTGAGCGGATCGGCGGGCTTGTTCGCCAGCCACTGCTGCAGGTTGTTGGCCCAGTCGATGCCCGAGGCGGTGATGACGTTCGTCGCGTTCGTCGCGCGGATCGTGCTCAGCGCTGACTGCATGCCGAACGCCGCGTAGCCCACGTTGCACGAGGAGCCCCCGTTCTTCCAGCAGGCCCAGCTGATGTTGTGGGGCTCGGACTGCAGGCCGAAGAACGTGTTGGAGTCGTCCCTGAAAGCGTTGGCGATCGCTGTCCAGGCGGCCGGCGCATGGTCCTGGTCGAGGATCGGCGGATGGTCCAGCGCCTGCTGGGTGCCCGGGGCGGCCCACATCAGGCTGATCTCGGCGTAGAGGCCCTGCGCGTGGAGCCGGTTCACGTACGCCTTGATCGCGTTCATGTAGTTCGCACCCGCGTAGGCCGGGTCGACGCCGTTGATTCCGAGCACGCAGTCCTCGTTCAGGCCCATGTGCACGACGTTCACGTGCCAGGCGGCCAGCGCGCTGATCATCGCGTTGTCGCTCGGGCCGTCGAAGATGCCCCAGCCCTGGATGCAGGCGAACTCGGTGCCCGAGTAGTTCACGCCGTGCAGGTGGACCGGCTGGTTGTTCCCGTCCAGGAGCTGGTTGCCGGACACGTGGAGCCCGGTCGGTGGTGGCGGCGGGAGGCGGAGGCGGAGGCGGTGGAGGCGGGGGCGGAGGCGGAGGCGGTGGAGGCGGCGGCGGTGGAGGCGGCGGAGGCGGAGGCGGAGGAGGCGGCGGAGGCGGAGGAGGCGGAGGCGGAGGCGGAGGCGGAGGCGGAGGCGGCGGAGGCGGAGGCGGTGGCGGCGGAGGCGACCCTGCGATCTGGTCTGCGCAGATGTTTCCGTGTGTGTAGTCGGCGTGGGCCTCCCACACGAACGCGCCCATCAGGCCGGCCTGCGCCGGCCCAGTCCGAGAACTGAGCGCACCCGGCGGGCGGCTGCGGATGCTCGCTGACGTCGATCCCGACCACGAACTTGGGTGCGGGCAGCCCCTGCTGGATCGTGTCCTGCACGTCGCGCTGCATCGTCGCCAGGTCGTCGCCGAACGTCATCAGGTTGAACTGGTCGATGTTGCCCGCGCTCGGCGCCCACCACTCCCCGCCCCAGTTCGTGATCACATCGGCCGACACGTACAGCCCGGCCGCGTGGCCCGCGTTCGCGATCGCGTTCACACAGGTCGTCATCGCCGCGTTCGGAGGGCCATGGCTGAAGAAGTACTCGTCCTCGATATCCAGGTCGACCCCGTCGAACCCGTTCGAGGTCGCGAACCCGATCAGGTTCTGCACGAACTGCGCGCGGTTCGTGTCGTTACAGGCGGCGGGCCAGTTGTTGTTGCCCGCGCCGCCGATCGCGATGATCGCCTTGATCCCCGGGTGCGCATGCACATGCGCCACCCAGGTCGGGACATTGACGTTCCAAAGATTGCCCGTGTCCAGGCCCGGCCCGTTCTCCGTCGCCAGGTTGAACAAGATCAACTGGTTGATGTCATCCCACGGCAAACTCACGCTCGGCACCGGAGCCCAGCCCAAATCCTCCGTCATGCACGACCCGATCCGGCGGTGGTGGCGGCGGTGGCGGAGGCGGCGGCGGAGGTGGCGGAGGCGGTGGAGGCGGCGGAGGCGGCGGCGGAGGCGGAGGCGGAGGCGGCGGAGGCGGCGGAGGCGGAGGCGGAGGCGGCGGAGGCGGAGGCGGCGGCGGCGGAGGCGGCGGAGGCGGCGGAGGCGGAGGCGGCGGCGGCGGAGGCGGCGGCGGCGGAGGCGGCGGCGGCGGAGGCGGCGGCGGCGGAGGCGGAGGCGGAGGCGGCGCAGGCGGCGCAGGCGGGGCGGGCGGAGGCGGAGGCGGAGGCTGTCCGCCACGACCGCGCTTCTTGACCGGCTTGCTCCAGAGCGACCTGGCGTGGGCCATGCCGTCTCGCGTTCGCCGCGACTACGACGACGCGCAGCCGGTGGCCCACGTCGGTGGAGTTGACGATGTACGTCGCCTTCGAGGCGTCCGCGACCTTCAGGCACCTATGGCCCTTGTTGCAGCGCTGCCAGGCATACCGAAACGACCTCGGATGACCGGCCCAGCGACCGTGTGAAGCAGTCAGCCGATTCCCTACCTGGGCCTCTCCCGTGATCTTGGGAGCGGAAAGGTTGCGCGGCGCGCCAAAGGAGCGCGCGGCGGAGCCACCTGCCAGCAACAGCGTGGCTGCAAGCAGGCAGAGAAGCGATGGGGGCGGCGGGGGGGCGTCTGAGCACGATGGGGGCCTCGTACTGGCCTTACCTAGATCGGCGGGGCGGGCGATTCTTCCATCCCCAGAAGCCGGTACCTCGTTGGAGGGACGATTCCTTCTCCGAAAACAGCGGACTGAGCGGATTTTTCGTCCGCGTCCGCGTCCCGCGCCTCCCCAATTCGACTAGGTCGATCAGGCGCTTGGTTCCGTGGGACGAGGTCGCGATCCCCCTCCGAACGACCAGCCACCCCATCACCCGTGGGGGATTCGACTCTGGCCTTAAAAAAGCGGTTCCCGGCCCCTACGCTCAAGAGGCGCCGTAAATCAGGGGGCGCGCATGGAGAGCAACGGGAGGTAGTGCGGACAGCATGGCCGAAATGAGCTTGGAGACCTCGTACGCGCTGCCGTCGATCGGCGCCGCGCAGAGGACCGTGTTCGCGAACCAGCGGACACTCGAGATCCTCGAGCAGCGCCGTGCGTCCGGCAAAGTGCGCCGCCGAGGCTGGCTGATGCGCCGCATGCTCGTCCTCGCAGACGTGGTCGCGCTCGCCGCGACCTTCGCCCTCGTCGAGCTCGCTTTCGGCGCCGGCTCGGGCGCGCACCATCACTTCGGGGCGGGGCTCGAATACGCGGTGCTCCTGGCGACGATTCCCGGCTGGATCCTGATCGCGCGCCTCTACGGCCTCTACGAGCAGGACGAGGAGCGGACGCACCATCCGACCTCGGACGAGCTCAGCCGCGTCTTCCACCTGGTCACCGTCGGCGTCTGGCTCCTCTTCGTCGGCGAATGGCTGTTCGGCGCCGCCGCTCCGGACTTCTCGAAGGCGATGGCGCTGTGGGGGCTCGCGATCGCGTTCATCACCGTCGCGCGCTCGGTCGCCCGCTTCTGGTGCAGGCGCAGCATCACGTACCTGCAGAACACGGTCATCGTCGGCGCCGGGGACGTGGGCCAGAGCATGGCCCGCAAGATGCTGCGGCACCCCGAATACGGCTTCAACCTCGTCGGCTTCGTCGACAACCAACCCAGGGCGAGGCAGGACGGGCTCGACCACGTCGCGCTCCTCGGCGGAACGGATCAGCTCGAGGAGCTCGTCCGGGGGCTCGACGTCGAGCGGGTGGTCATCGCCTTCTCGAACGAGTCGTCCGAGGACACCCTGGAGCTGCTTCGGTCGCTCAACGCGCTCGACGTCCAGGTGGACATCGTCCCGCGGCTCTACGAGCTCGTCAGCCCGAGCGTCAAGATCGACACGCTCGAAGGCGTGCCGCTCATCAATCTCCCTCCCCCACGCCTGACGCGCTCAGCCGCGCTCATGAAGCGGACCGTGGACGTCATCGGCGCACTCGTCGGCCTCACTCCTGACGGCTCCCCTCTTCATCTACATCGCGTGGCGCGTGAGGCGCGACTCGCCGGGGCCGATCTTCTTCAAGCAGACGCGGCTCGGGAAGGACCAGCACGAGTTCACGGCGCTGAAGTTCCGCACGATGAAGGTCGACGTCGACACCTCGGTGCACGAGAAGTACATCCGGGAGTCGATGGACCCCCGCTCGGCTCAGACGCACAACGGCGTCTACAAGCTCGATCGCGGCGACGCGGTCACGCGCAGCGGCCACTGGCTCCGCAAGACGAGCCTGGACGAGCTGCCGCAGCTGATCAACGTCCTGCGCGGCGACATGTCCCTCGTCGGCCCGCGCCCGTGCATCGAGTACGAGACGGAGAACTTCCTGCCCCACCACTTCGATCGGTTCCTCGTGCCGGCAGGCATCACGGGGCTCTGGCAGGTGACCGCCCGCGCACACTCGACGTTCCGCGAAGCGCTCGACATGGACGTCGCCTACGCGCGCGGCTGGTCGATCGGCCTCGACCTCCGGCTCCTCGTACGCACACCTCTGCAAATCCTCAGTCGAAAGGCGACAGCGTGAGCTCGAACGGCAACGGCAACGGCAACGGCAACGGCACCAGCAACGGAAACGGAAACGGCAACGGCAACGGCGAGATCGCTCACTCGCACCTCGCGCTGACCGACGATCTCCGCATCCGCAGGACGGACATCCCGCGGATCGCGGTCGTCGGGCTCGGCTACTGGGGCCCGAACCTCGTCCGGAACCTGCACGAGCTCCCCGAGGCCGAGCTGGCCTGCGTCTGCGACGCGAGCGAGAAGGCCCTCGACACGATCGCGCTCCGCTACCCGGCCGTTCCGGGCACGACCAACTTCGACGACATCCTCACGGACGACTCGATCGACGCCGTCCTCCTCGCGACGCCCGTCTCGACGCACTACACGCTCGGGATGCGCGCGCTCCAGGCCGGCAAGCACCTCTTCGTGGAGAAGCCGCTCGCGGCCTCGTCCGAGGAGGCGACCGACATGATCGAGGCCGCCGACGAGCGCGGGCTCGTGCTCATGCCTGGCCACACGTTCCTGTACAGCCCGCCGGTGGACGCCGTGCGCAACCTGATCACGAGCGGCGAGCTGGGCGAGATCTACTTCATCTCGACGAGCCGGGTGAACCTCGGTCTGCACCAGACCGACGTCAGCGTGGCCTGGGACCTCGGCCCGCACGACTTCTCGATCCTGCGCTACTGGCTCGAGGAGGCGCCGACCAACGTGACCGCCATGGCGCGCGGCTGCGTGATGCCCGACAGCCCGGACGTCGCGTTCATCAACCTCCAGTTTCCGTCGGGGACGATCGCGAACGTCGAGATCTCGTGGCTCGCGCCGAGCAAGCTGCGCCGGACGACGGTCGTCGGCTCGCAGAAGATGGTCGTCTACGACGACACGAGCAACGAGCCCGTGCGCGTCTTCGACAGCGGCGTCAACCTGCGAAACCCGGAATCGTTCGGCGAGTACCGGCTCACGTACCGGACGGGCGACATCGTCTCACCGCACATCGCAGCCTCGGAGCCGCTCTTCCTGGAGCTCCAGGATTTCGCGAGCTCGATCCGCGACGGCGGAACGCCCCGCTCGAGCGCGCAGCTCGGCCTGGACGTCGTGCGGACGATCGAGGCGGTCGACGAGTCGCTCCAGCACGACGGCGCCCGCGTCGCCATCTGACAGCGCGGGGCCATTCGCCTGTCATTATTCGGCGGGTGAACCCGCCTCGTAACGACGGTTGCGCTGTTTACAGCACCTAGCCAGTGTGCTAGAAGCAAGAGCAGTAAATCTGATGTTTTCCGAACAAAACTCCACCTTGCTCGACTGGTAGTGAACAGCGTCAGTAATCCGGCCGCGATGCGGCGGCTGCCGGTTGCGGTGCTGTTCAACAGCTACCCGCTCCTGCTCGACGTCCTCGAGCCCTCCCTGCGCGGAGAGGTCGAGATCGCCGGGCGTGCAACGACGACCGCAGACGCGGCGCTGCTGATCGACGCGCACCAGCCGGACCTGCTCGTGGCCGGCGTCGAGGCATCGGCCGGGCCCGAGGAGGTCTTCGAACTGGTGCGCGACTCGCTCGACAAGCAGCCTTCGCTGAAGGTGATCGCGTTCTCGTCCAGCTCGGATCGCAAGCTCCTCGCCGAGGCCTTCGACTCCGGGGTCAGCGCCCTGATCGCGCCGAACGCGGCCCCGGAAGACATCGCGGTCGCGATCCGGCAGGCGACGGACCCTTCCATCCATTTCGCGCCGGCCGCTCTGCCGGTGCTCAGGCCGAAGCGGATCGGCGGACGATCCGGGCCTGACCGACCGCGAGATCGAGACGGTCAGGCTCGTTGCGAAGGGCCTGTCGAACGCCGAGGTCGGGCCGGACGCTCCTCGTGACCGAGCAGACGGTCAAGTTCCACCTGTCGAACATCTTCCGGAAGATGAACGTCTCCAACCGGACGCAGGCCACGAGGCGCGCGGAGATGATGAACCTCCTGGACGAGGCACCCGACGTCCAGGCGCAGGCGCTCCTGCAGTAGCTGCAGCGCAGTTCCCGGGCACCATGTCCTCCTTGGTCGAGCTCTTCCCCGATACGGCCGCGCTCGAGGACGGTGAGCTGTCGGTCGGCGGGATCCGCCTCTCGGACCTCGCCGCCGAGTACGGGACACCGCTCGTCGTCTACGACGAGGCGACGATCCTCAGCGCGGTTCAGGCCTACCGGGCCGCTGCGCCCGACGCGCTCCTCGTCTACGGGGTCAAGGCGTTTCCGAACGCGGCCGTCCTGCGGTTGCTCGCGGACGAAGGCGTCGGCGCCGACGTCTCGACGCTCGGCGAGCTCGAGCTCGCCCTGCGGGCCGGCGTCCCGGGAGAGCGGCTCGTCGTGCACGGCAACAACAAGAGCGACGAAGAGCTGGCCGCCGCAGCCGGGGCGGAGGCCGCCTTCGTCGTCGTCGATGCCCTCGACGAGGTCGAACGCGCCGCCCAGGCCGGTGTTCGGCGCATCCTCGTCCGGGTCACGCCGGGGGTCGAGGCCGACACGCATCCTTCGATCCGCACGGCGCACGAAGGGTCGAAGTTCGGCCTGCCGCCGGAGGACGCCCTCGAGGCTCTCGGACGCGCGCGCGAGGCGGGGCTCGAGACCGCCGGGGTGCACGTCCACGTCGGCTCACAGCTCATGGACGCGCGCGCAGGGCTTGCCACGGTGGACTGGATCGCCGACTTCTCGGTTCGCTGTCGCGACGAGCTCGGGTGGACGCCCGAGGTCGTCGATCTGGGCGGCGGGCTCGGCATCCAGTACGTGGACGGCAAGGCGCCGCAGTCGATCGAGGACTTCGTCGGCGAGCTGCTGGGGCGAGTCTCGACGGCCTGGGCCGAGCGCGACCTACCTGCGCCTCGTCTCGTGCTCGAGCCGGGACGCTCGCTCGTCGGCCGGGCCGGGGTCACGGTGTACGAGGTCGGAGTCGTGAAGCGGGTCGCGGGCGACACGACGTACGTCGCGGTCGACGGCGGCATGTCGGACAACCCCCGGCCGCAGCTCTACGACGCCGCGTACAGCGGCCTCCTGGCGAACCGCGCGGACGAGGAGCCGTCGGGGACCTACGTCGTCTGCGGCAAGCACTGCGAGTCGGGGGACGTGATGATCCACGACCTCCCCCTCCCCGCTCCGCGCCGCGGCGACCTGCTCGCCGTGCCCGCCACAGGCGCGTACGCGCTCTCGATGGCGTCGAACTACAACGTCGTCCCGCGGCCCGCGGCGGTGCTGGTCGCGAACGGCGGCGTGCGGTTGATCCGGAGGCGGGAAACGATCGACGACGTGCTCCGTCTAGACGTCCCGTAGGAGCGCGCTACGCTTGGTCTCTCCCGGGCGCGTAGCTCAGCGGGAGAGCGCCCGCTTCACACGCGGGAGGTCCCTGGTTCGATCCCAGGCGCGCCCATTTCGCGCCCTCTGGGCGCGAAATGGCGAAGCCCACGGCCGAAGGCCCTGGGCGAGCCCGCCGTCAAGGATCGTCGCGCCGCAGCCGGGCGTCCGCACAGCGACGCCTAGAGACTCGTTCGGTTGAAGGCCCGCACGAAGGCCCGCCGGGCAAGAGCGCGACTCAGGAGGAGTGTCGCCGAGCCGGCTGCCGCCATCGCGCAATCAATTCTCCGGCGAACGCGCCCACGACAGCGGAAGACGCAAGCGGGACAGCAAGAAACGCGAGGAAGGCGAGACCGCTGGCGTTCAGATCTTCATCGAGGGCGACGTCGTCCGTGAAGACGAAGACCGGGGCGAGAACGACGACGTAGGCAAGCAGGCCGACGATCACGCCTGAAAGCGCCCGAGGCCCGTGTCGGACCGATAGCGCAGCCACGCAGCCTCCAAGCCCGAGCCCCAGCGCCGCTCCGGCCAGAAGGCTGAAAGCCTCGTCGAGCGTCGCCGATGTCGGGCCGACATGCGAGCTCGATTGCGCATGTCGCAGGAACACAAGGGCGAGGCCGAGAGCAAGTCCGGCGGCAACGATCGTCGCCAGGCCGATGCGGGGCAGATCAAGACGCTCCGAGCCCACTGACGCTCGCGGACTCTAGTCGCAGAGCTCAGCGAAGGCCGCGCGGAAAGGTGCGCCTACGGCGCGATGAATCGGTTGATGATGTTCGACGTAACGCGCTGCGCCGGCAGGTTCGCGTAACCGCCCGGCGAGCAGCCGCAGAAGCCGTCGTTGTAGCCGTTGTCGACGCTCCACGACCACTGGATCGTTCCGGCCGAGAAGACGGTCCCGCCACCGTTCGGCGCCGTGTACAGGGTCGCGTCGCTCCACGTGTTGGAGGAGTTCCCGTCGCCGGCAGGCACGAAGGAGTGGCCGACGGTCGGTCGTGCCGACGGGCTCGGCCCAGACGTACGGCGAGAGACCCGGCGTCGTCGAGGCGCGTGCGTCGAACTCGTAGCCGATGATCCCCGGCAGCGCGTTCTGGTTCGCGCCGCTCGTGATCACGTTGTTCGTGCCGTTGCCCGTGTACGTGTGCAGGCCGGTGCCGGCGTAGATCCAGCTGTTCTCGTCGGAGACCAGGAACGGCCGGTCGTTCGCGACGCCCTGGAGCATCACGCCGCCGATCTGGTTCTCCGGCAGGGACGGCGACAGGAGCTTCCACTCGTAGGTCGTCGAGCCCGCCAGCGCGTTCTTGTCGCTGTGGATACGGCGATTCGCAGCGCCGGCCGCGTTCGGGGCCCACGTGGTCCGGTAGTAGAAGTTGTTCGCACTGAAGAACGCCATGTCGGTGCCGCCGGCGATCGCGTTCTTGATCTGGTTTCGCATGTTGTCCGAGTAGTACTCGTCGTGGCCGACGTTCACGAAGACGCGGTGGGCGGCGACGAGGCTCGGGTTCGACTCGAGATCGACCGACGTGGCATAGGTCATGTCGAAGCCCTGCGACTCGAGGTAGCGGATCATCGGGTAGTCCCAGTCGAAGAGCTTGCCGGCGCCGTCGTCGACCGCGCCGTCCTGGTACGGGCGATCGAACGAGACCGTGAAGGCGCGGTTGCCCGTGTTGTCCCCGGTGATGTCGTTGTAGCGGCCGTAGAGGCTGTAGCCGACGTGGTTGTTGCCCGAGCCGCCCCAGTAGTTGTAGGCGTTCCAGGTCGTCACATCGAGCGAATACAGGACAGCCGCGGTGCTCGCGTCGTCGCGCACGACGAAGGTCATGTAGTTCTCGAGCTGCTGTCCGTCGGCGCGCTTGAGCTTGACGAGGTAGGTGCCGCTCGTCCACGACGCGGGCACGTTGAGCGTGTAGCTCGGCGTCCAGTTGCACTCGGTGAGCCCGAAGTTCGGGTCGTTCTGCGTCGTGACCTGCGGGCAGGCGGCCTGCCGCGACCCCGTCAGCGGGCCGACGTGGAGCATGAGCCGGCCACCGCAGGAAGGCGCGCACGAGCTGCCGTCGGGGTTCGTGCCCGTCGGGTACCAGCCGAGGCGGTAGATGTCCATCGTGTACTGGGTGCTGTTCGTCGACAGGTTGACCATGAAGTCGATCGAGCTGCCCTTGTTGACGCTCGTCTTGGAGGCGTAGCCCTCGATCTCCTGGTTGAGCGCCTTGTGGTCGATCGTCAGCTTCCAGCTCGTCGTGCCGGGGTTCTGGTTCTCGAGCACGATCGGGTTCGCAGGCGGTACGGCGGGCGTGATCGGAGGCGACGCAGCCGAGGCAGGGCCGGTCCCCACCGAGTTCGTTGCCGCGACCGTGAACGTGTAGGCCGTCCCGTTCTCGAGGCCCGTAACCGTGAAGCCGGTCGAAGACGATCCCGTGTTGACCGGCGTCTGGGCGTTCGCGCCGATGTACGGAGTGATCCGGTAGCTGGTGATCGTTGCGCCGCCGTCCGAGACCGGAGCCGTCCACGTCAGCGCGACGGAGCGATCGCGTGCCGCGCCGGTGACGCCAGCCGGCGCTCCGGGCACCGTCGGGGGCGCGGGAGTGAGCGGCATTGGACGGCGCGGACTCGGGCCCGGGCCCGGAGCCGTTGATCGCGAGCACGGTGAAGGTGTAGGTCGTCCCGTTGACCAGGCCGGGCACCGTGTATGTCGTCCCGGTCGAGCCCGTGTTGATCGGGGTCTGGGCCTGCGCCCCGATGTACGGAGTGATCCGGTAGCCGATGATCGGGCTGCCGCCGTCGGAGGTCGGCGGCTGACCATCTGAGCGTGGCGGAGGCGTTGCCCGCAGTGGCGACCACGTCGGTCGGCGGGCCGGGCGGAGGAGCCGGCTGCGGGGTGATGACCGGCGAAGACGTGGAATCGGCCCCGGTCCCCGCGGCGTTGATCGCGGCGACCTTGAATGTGTAGCCGACGCCGTTCGTGAGCCCGCCGACCATGAAGTTGGTTGCGGGGGAGCCGGTCAACACGGGCGCCTGCGCCGTCGAGCCGACGTACGGCGTGATCCGGTACCCGGTGATCGGGCTTCCGCCGTTCGAGGTCGGAGCAGTCCACGTCAGCGACACGGCGCGGTCGAGCGGGCTCCCGGTGACGTTCGTCGGCGCGCCCGGGACGCTCACTCCAGGCGGCGGGATCGTGTACACGGTCACGTCGTCGAAGTCGTTGTTCGTCAGGCCCTCGTTCCAGAGCTGGATGCGCTGGAGGTTCGCGCTCCGGCTGTAGTTGCCCTTGACACTCCACGCGCTGCGGGTGACACCGTTCAGGTACAGCGTCGCGCCGCCGCCGGCCTGCGTCGGCCTTGTACTCGATCTGAACCTTGATCCAGACGCCCGAGGCCGCCGTGTTGTTGCCGGTGAAGATCTCGGTGCTCCCGTTCTGCCGATACGGATAGAAGATGAACCCGTGGCGCGAGCCGTCGTAGTCGAGCGTCCACATGTTCAGGGACGAGGCGCCGTCACGCGCCTGCGCGACGGTCGCGACGCGTGAGCCGCTGCCGGTGCGGATCCAGAACGTGGTCAGGCTGTCCTGGACGCGGCGAGGCAAGCGCCGTCGAGAAGTACGCGTACTGCGTCTCGAGTGTCGCGATACGGCCGCCGTACGTGCCGGAGTGGGCGGCGACCGTCTGAACCGAGGCGGTGCCCGTGCCCTGCGTCCCGCCCGCCCAGTTCGAGAAGTTGCCGCTCTCGAAGCCGTCGGAGAAGACCAGGTTCGTGTATTGCGCGAGCGCCGGCCTCGGCGTCACCGCCAGCAGATGCAGCCGAGTCCGGGCCGGTCCCGACGGCGTTGGTCGCCGCGACGCGGAAGGTGTACGTCGTCCCGTTCGTCAGACCGGTCACGTCGTAGCTCGTCGTGGTCCCGCCGCTGACCGTGACCGGCGTCTGTGCGGTGGAGCCGATGTAACGGCGTGATGCGGTAGCCGGTGAGCGGAGCGCCGCCGTCGTTGGCAGGCGGCGTCCAGCCGACGGTCACGATGCGAGTCGCCGGGCACGGCGGTAATGCCCGTCGGTGCGCCCGGCACCGTCGCTGCAGCCGGGGTGATCGCCGGCGGAAGCCGCCGAGTCGGCGCCGGTTCCGACGCCGTTGATCGCCGCGACGCGGAACGTGTACGTCGTCCCGTTCGTGAGGCCCGTGACCGTGTAGCTCGTCGACCGGATAGTCGGTGATCGTCGGCGTCTGCGCGCTGCGACGCCGATGTACGGCGTGATCCGATAGCCGCTGATCGCGCTTCCGCCGTTCGAAGTCGGGCGCCGTCCAGCTCAGGGCCGCGCCTCTGTCGCGCGGGAAGCCCGTGACGCCGCTCGGCGCGCCGGGAAGCGTCGCGCCCTGCGGAGGCCTCGTCGAGATGCGCGCATCGTCGAAGTCCGTCGTGCCGACGGCGTCGTTCCAGAGCTGAACGCACTGCGAGGTTCGCGGTTCTCGCGTAGTTCCCCGTAACGCCCCAGGTCGGCTGCGTCAGCCCGTTCAGGTACAGGCGCGAGCCGCCGGTCGCGCTGGCGTTGTACTGCACCTCGACCTTCATCCACGAGCCGGGCGTGCCGGTTCCGACGCCCGTGAAGATCTCGGTGCTGCCCGTGTTCGTGAACGGGTAGAAGACGAACCCGCCACGGCCCCAGTCGTAGTAGAGCTGCCACATGTTCGCGCTCGACGAGGTGTCGCGCGCCTGCGCCACCATCTGGAGGCCCGAGCCCGAGCCGAGCTTCACCCAGAAGATCGAGGAGCTGTCGGCGACGGCGGAGGGAAGCGCCTTGACGAGGAACGAGTACTGGCCGGTCGTGTTGACCATCCGGAGGCCGTAGTTGCCCTGCCGTGCGGCCGCGCCGGTGACCGAGGTCGTTCCGTTCCCGGGTGCTCCGTTCCAGGCGACGAGATCGCCGGACTCGAAGCCGTCCGCGAAGAGAAGCTCCGAGTAGCCGACCGTCGGCGTCAGCGGGCGGCGTCGCCGTCGACGGCGAGCCCGTCCCGACCGAGTTCGTGGCCGCCACCGTGAAGGTGTAGGCGGTTCCGTTCGTCAGGCTGCCGACCGTGAAGCTGGTGCCGGCCGTGCCGGTGTTGATCGGCGTCTGGGCGTTCGCGCCGATGAACGGGGTGATCCGGTAGCTCGTGATCGGGCTCCCGCCGTCGGACGCAGGAGCGGTCCAGCTGAGCGCGACGGAGCGGTCACCGGCGACGCCGGAGAGACCGGTCGGGATCCCCGGCACGGTCACCGTCGCGACCGGGGTGATGCGGCGCCGAAGGAGCCGAGTCCGGCCCGGTGCCGACCACGTTGATCGCGGCCACGCGGAACGTGTACGCCGTGCCGTTCGTGAGCCCCGTCACCGTGAAGGTCGTCCCGGCCGATCCGGTCAGGACCGGCGTCTGCGCGTTGGCGCCGATGTACGGCGTGATTCGGTAGCCGGTGATCGGGCTGCCGCCGTTCGAGCTCGGAGCCGTCCAGCTGAGGTTGACGGATGCGTTGCCGGCGGTGCCCGTGACGTTCGTCGGCGCGCCCGGCAGACCGGCCGTGCCCGAGCGCCCGGCGACGACGACCTGGTCGAAGTCGGTCGTGAGCGGCCCGTCGTCCCAGAGCTGGATGCGCTGGAGGTTCGTCGAGCGCGTGTAGTCGCCGCTGACCGTCCACTCCGGCCGCGTCAGCCCGTTGATGTACACGCGCGCGCCCCCGGCTGCTGCGGCCGTGTACTGGACCTCGACCTGCACCCATGTGTTCGCCGCAACGCTGTTCGCGGTCGTCGTGAGCTGGTTGCTGCCGGTCGCCGTGTACGCGTACAGCGTGAGCGCGTGCTGCGTCCCGTCGTACATCAGGTCCCACATGTGCGCCGCGCTGGCGTTGTCGCGGGCCTGCGCGACGGTCTGGGAGCCAGGCCCGGAGCCGACTTTCATCCAGAAGCTCACCGAGCTGTCCGGCAGAGGCGTCGGCAGCCCCTTCGCCAGGGCCTGGAACTGCTGCGCCGCATTGGAGAGCTCGAGGCCGAACGCGCCTGCGTGTGCAGCCGAGCCGATGACGGTTGCTGATCCGTTCCCGAGCAGGCCGTCCCAGGCGCTCGTGTTGCCGGATTCGAAGCCGTCGGAGAAGACGACGCTCGTGTACCCCGTCACAGGTGTGACGGCGGCCGAAGGAGTCGAGTCGGCCCCCGTGCCGACGGTGTTGATCGCGGCGACGCGGAACGTGTACGCCGTCCCGTTCGTCAGGCCGGTGACGTTGTACATCGTGGCCGTGGACCCCGTGAGGATCGGTGTCTGCGCGTTCGCACCGATGTACGGCGTGATCCGGTAGCCGGTGATCGGGCTGCCGCCGTTCGAGGCCGGTGCGTTCCAGCTCAGCGCGACGGAGCCGTCACCCGGGACTCCGGCGACGCCCGTAGGAGCGCCCGGCACGGTCCCGGCAACCGCAGGGGTGCCGACGTAGACGTCGTCGAAGTCCGTCATGTTCGGGCCGTCGTTCCAGAGCTGGATGCGCTGCAGGTTCGAGGAGCGCGTGTAGTCGCCCGCGACGCGCCCAGCCCGCCTGCGTCTGGTCGTTGAGGTAGATGCGCGCGCCGCCCGTCGCGGTGGCCGTGTACTGGATCTCGACGTGGATCCACGTGTTGGCCGGCGCCGTTCCGGCGCCAGTCGCGATCTCCGTGCTGCCGGTCGCGCTGTACGGATAGAAGAAGAAGGTGTGCTGGCCGCCGTCGTAGGCGAGATCCCACATGTGGGCCGAGCTCGTCGAGTCGCGAGCCTGGGCGACCATCTGGAAGCCGGGGCCGGCGGCGAAGCGGACCCAGAAGCTCGTCGAGCTGTCGGCATACGTCGACGGGAACGACTTCACGGCGACCTGGAACTGCTGCGGCCCGTTCGACATCTCGAGGCCGAAGGTGCCGGTGTGCGCCGCGCCGGGGATGACGGTGGCCGATCCGTTGCCGAGGAGGCCGTCCCAGCCGATCAGCGAACCGCTTTCGAAGCCGTCCGAGAAAACCGGCGTCGTGTACGAGCCGGGAGGGCCCGTGGCCAGGGCCCCTGGCGCGAACGCGAGTGCGAGCACGAGCGGAGCGCCAGGACGAGGAGGAGCCGCCGGAGCCGGCGCAGTCGCGGCGGGCCCGCCGTCGTCGTCCGTGGCCGTGCGCGCAGCTTCATTCCTGCCGAGCAGCGGACAGCGGTGGTGCGCCGATGAGCAAACGAATCGATGGCTTTCGCTCCCTGGCATAAGGATTTCAGCCGCTCTGGAGCCACGCCTACTGGCCGAATGGGCAGAGAAAGAGCGCCGCTTCGTCGCCGTTCAAGCTCGGTTTTACGGTGCTCTAGCCCTAGCCATGTGGCGAATCCCGCTTCCCGAGCGAAGTGATCCGCGCGCTCAGCGGCGGTTTTCGGCGGGCTAGACCTTCGAAGGGTTCTGGAAATCGCCTCTCGAAATCGCGAAAAACGCTCTATACGGTACGAGTGATGAAAGGTCGATCCACCTGTGACAAGGGTCGGGGTCGCTGAGACGTGCCCTTCCTTCTTCTTCCAATGTGTCTTCCTCGCGGCCGCCGCCGTGCTCGGCCTCGGCTGGAGCGCTTCCGAGCGGGCGATCCACCCTGCCGCGGGCGCCTACCCGTGGAAGGCGGCGGACTACCCCGAGCTCGTGGCGGAGGACGTCCTCGTCGAAGGCACGAGCGGCGAAAAGCTGGCCGGCCGCTTCTACCCGGGCCGGACGAAAGCGACGGTCATCCTCCTCCACGGCTACGGCGGCAGCCAGGAGGAGATGCTTCCGGTCGCGAGCACACTGCACGAGGCCGGGTACAGCGTGTTCACCTACGACCAGCGAGGCTGCGGAAGGAGCGGCGGCGAGGTCACGTTCGGCGCACGCGAGCAGGACGATCTCGTGGCCATCGTCGACTACGTCTCGTCGCGGCCCGACGTCGACGCGGAGCGCCTCGGTGCGTTCGGCTTCTCGATGGGAGGAGCGACGCTGATCCTCGCGGCCGCCCGGGAACCGCGGATCAAGGCCCTCGTCGCCGACTCGGCCTGGTCCGAGGCGCGAAACTGGCTACGGCCGAGCGTGAAGGCGTCGTTCCTGCATCCGCGGGACCACTTCAGCGCCCTCTCGCTGAAGCTCGCGGAGATGCGGAGCGGAATCGACCTCGGCAACATTCGTCCGGTAGACGTGATCTCACAGCTCAGCCCGCGACCCGTGCTCCTCGTGCACGCCGGAGCTGACGATGTCGTTCCGGCAGCGGAGGGAGAGCGCAACTTCGAGGCCGCGCGAAGGCCGAAGGAGCTCGTCCTCGTTCCCGGCGCGGCTCACGGCGACACGATCGCACCCGGTGGCGCCTCGACGCGCGGGCGCGTCGCCGAGTTCTTCGACACCGCGTTCGACGCGGAGAGAGCGGCTGCATGAGCTCGTCGCCCTGGACACGCACGGACCAGAGCTCGCCCGCCATGCCGGAGGTGCATCGGGGCCGGGGAGAAGGCGCCATGGGCTCGCCCGCTACGCGAATCTCATTCGGCGAAGCATCCATTTCAGATTCGCGATCGCACGCCTTCTGAGCCGCCTGCTGCCCGACGTGGCGAGCGGGATCATCCGAGGTCGTATCTACCGGCTCGCCGGATTCGACATCGGCAAGGGAGCGTTCCTCATGGGCAACCTGCGGCTGACGAGCGCGGCGCCCGGCTTCTACGACAAGCTCTCGATCGGCGAAGGCGCCACCCTCGCCGACAACATCACGATCAACCTCGACGACAACGTCACGATCGGCAAGAACGCGGCGATCGCGCCGCACGTCGTGATCTACACCGGCAGCCACCAGATCGGCCCGGGCTCGAAGCGCATCGGCGAGTTCACGTCGCTTCCCGTCACGATCGAAGAGGGCGCGTGGGTGCGCGTCGGCGCGATCATCGTCCCCGGTGTGACCGTCGGACGGGGGAGCATCGTCGCAGCCGGCGCAGTCGTGCTGAAGGACGTGCCGCCGAACGCCTACGTCGAGGGCAACCCGGCGCAGGTCGTCCGGCAGCTTCCCTGGGGCTACCGCTAGCCGCGGCTCATGAGCGCGTCGAAGACCCCGAGGTACTTCTTCCTCTGGACCGCCCAGCCCAGCTCCTGCTCCGCGCGGCGGCCGTTGCGCGCGAGCTCCTCACGGCGCGCGGGGTCGTCGTGCAGGTGACGGATCGCGCGCGCGAGGTCCTCCGGATCGCCCGGCTCGTAGAACTCGAGCGTGCTCGTCGTCGCACAGCTCGGAGACGGCCCTGAGCCGGCTCGCGATCACGGGTAGCCCGAAGATCCAGTAGTCGACCATCTTGTTCGTGGAGACCAGGTGCGAATAGGGCGTCGCCTTCTGCGCCACGATCCCGGCGTCTGCCGAATGCAGGAGCTCGCGGAGCCGGTCGTCGCTGACCCAGCCCTCGAACGAGACGACGTCCCCGACGTCCGCGTCAGCGATCTGGGCCACGAGTGCCTCCGTGGCCTTTCCGCGGCCGACGATCACGACGCGAAGGTCAGGCAGCTCCGGCTCGAGGATCTTGGCCGCCTCGACGATCGTGTCCTGCCCATAGCGATCCTCGATCGAGCCGTGGCAGACGACCGTGAACACGTTCTCGTCGACGTCGGCCTCGGCCGGCGACCAGTCGCCCAGCAGCGACTCGGGATCCGCGCCGTTGAGGACGACCGTGATCCCGTCGGGCTTCGCGCCGCGCTCGACGTACCGCTCCTTCAGTTGATCCGTGACCGCGATCGAGTGATCGGCGAAGCGGAGGACCAACTGCTCGACCAGCGCGAGCGCCTGGCTGACTCGGCCGGGCCCGAAAAGGCTCTCGGCGAGCTCGGGGCTCGGCTCGTGCATGTAGGCGACGACGCGGCTGCCGAAGAGCTTCGGGAACCGCGGTCGCGAACACCAGGAAGTCGGGCATCGTGTTCACCTGGATCACCGCGTACGGACGGCGGGCGTGGCGGGCCGTCAGCGTGCCGGAGACGAGGAGAAAGAAGCGCGCGTAGTCGAACATGTAGCGGAGCTTGCTCGAGCGCCCCATCGACCCCGGAAGCGTGCTCACCTCCACCCCGTTCACGACCTGGTGGCTCGGCGACCCGTCCTGCCTCATGTGGATCAGCTCG
Organism: uncultured Actinomycetes bacterium; assembly: GCA_963790695.1. Taxonomy (GTDB): domain Bacteria; phylum Actinomycetota; class Thermoleophilia; order Gaiellales; family Gaiellaceae; genus VAXT01. The sequence continues at coordinate 149,234 of CAWBPX010000003.1, forward strand.
ACGTCGAACCCGGCGTCGCGCAGCGCTTCCGCCTCGCGTTGGAGCTGGAGCTCGTAGTAGCGGGTCTGCCGCACGATCGCCGCGCGCGGCCGCCCGTTCTGTCGCTTTCGAAACGAGAACGCCACGCTCGGATAGTAGGTCGCCGCCGCCGTCGTCGCGCCCTGCCAGTCTTCGCGGCATGAACGTGCGCGTCCTCATCGTCGGGGCCTGGTTCCCGTATCCCCCGCGCTGGGGCTGGGCGACACGCGTGTACCAACTCGCGAGGCAGCTCGCGGTGCGCCACGACGTGACGCTACTGACCTACGCGACGAGTGCCGACGAGGAGAACGTCGCGGAGCTCGAGCGCCAGGGCATCCATGTGGAGACGGTTCGCCACGAGGCCCCCTCGACGGCCCAAAGGCGCACTGACGCAACTGAGGTCGCTGCTCGGCCGTACGCCGTACGAGCCGCATCGCACGTATTCGCGCGAGATGCAGGAGAGGATCGACCGGCTCTTCGCGAGGGAGGCCTTCGACGTCGTCCAGCTGGAATCGACGCTCGTGTGGCCGTTCCGCTTTCCCGCCGGCACGCCGCTCGTCCTGGACGAGCACAACGTCGACTACGAGACGTACGCGCGCATGCGCGAGGGGGCTCGCTCCCCGATCCGGAAGGCGTTCTACCTCGTCGAGGAGGGCCGAGTCCGGAGGTACGAGCAGGACGCCTGGCGTCGCTCTTCGGGGCTCGTGCTCACGTCCGCGCGCGAGGAGGAGATGGCCAGGGAAGTCGCGCCCGACACGGCGACCGCGGTCGTGCCGAACGGCGTCGACACCGACTACTTCACGCCCGGCTCCGGCGAGATCGAGCCGCAGACGATCGTCTTCAACGGCGTCCTCGACTATCGCCCGAATCTCGACGCCGCGCTCTTCCTCGCCGACGAGGTTCTGCCGCGCGTCCACGAGACGCATCCAGACGCGCGGGTCGTCGTCGTCGGCCGCGGCGGTCCGGACGAGCTGAACCAGGTGCGGCGGCCGAACGTCGAGGCGACCGGCGAGGTGCCGGACGTCAGGCCGTACCTCGCACGGGCCGAGGTCGTCGCCGTGCCGATCCTCGCCGGGAAGCGGCACCCGCTTCAAGGTCGTCGAAGGCCTGGCGATGGCCAAGCCGATGGTCTCCACCGCGGTCGGCTGCGAGGGCATCGGGGTGGAGCACGGGCGACACCTGCTCATCGCGGACTCCGCGGAGGACTTCGCATCCGCAATCGTCCAGCTCTTCGACGACGCAGCGGCTGGTCGCATCCCTCGGGCAGGCAGGACGGGAGTTCGTGGAACGCGAGTACTCGTGGGGCCGCGCCGGAGAGCGGCTCCAGGCGCTCTACGACGTCGTGCTGGAGGCGCGTTGATCAACCTCGGCTTCCACGGCGTCGGAGCCCCTGAGCGTGAGTTGGAGCCGGACGAAGAGCAGTACTGGGTCGACCCGGAGCTCTTCGGAGAGCTGCTCGACACAGCCCTCGAGCTTCCCGAGGTGAAGCTGACGTTCGACGACGGCAACGCCTCGGACCTCTCGGTCGCCCTGCCCATGCTCCTGGAGCGCGGCCTGACCGCGGCGTTCTTCGTGATCGCGGGGCGCCTGGGCCAGCCCGGCTCGCTGGCCGCAGACGACGTCCGTGCGCTGGCCGACGCCGGGATGACCATCGGGACGCACGGCATGCGGCACCGCCCCTGGCGATCGCTCGACGAGGAGGGTTACCGCGAGGAGCTCGACGAGGCGAGAGAGCTGCTCGAAGCGGCGGCCGGGGCCAGCATCGACGAGGCGGCGTGCCCGTACGGCGCGTACGACCGCAGGGCCCTGCGGGCGTTGAGGCAGCGCGAGTTCCGGCGCGTCTACAGCGTCGACCGCGAGGCCGGCGCGGCCCGACGCCTGGTTCCAGCCGCGGTACGTGATCCGCCGCGGGGACACCGCCGGCACGGTCCGAGGGTTCGGCGCCGATTCGTTCCCGCGCACGGTCGTGCTCGCAGGGAAGTCGGCGGTCAAGCGATGGCGGTGAGCGGCCCGCTCGTCCTCGTCGGGTTCGGCGAGGCCTACGCGGCGATCGAGACCGCGTGGTCGTTGCGAGATGCGGGCTTCCGCGTCGCCGCGTTCACGCGGCGCGGCGAACGCCCGGCGGTGCGCCGCGTGCGTGGCGTCGAGGTGCACGAGGTCAGTCCTCCGGAGGCCGGCGTCGAAGAGACGCTCGACGACCTCCGTCGCCTGATCAGCACGCTCGATCCGGCTGCGCTGATGCCCCTCGACGACGCGTCCGTCTTGCTCTCGGGCGCGCTCGAGGACGTCACGATCGCCGGCCCGAGCGGGAAGCGGATCGAGTACGCGCTCGACAAGGCGCTCCAGGTCGAGGCCGCGCGCGCAGCCGGCCTGCTCGTCCCGCCCACGGCGATCGTCATGTCGGCCGAGGAGCTCGAGGTGAAGGAGTTCCCGGCGTTCGTGAAGCCGGCACGTGCGCTGTACGAGGTGAACGGCCGGCTCACGCGACCGACGGGCAGCGTCGTCGCCGACGAAGAGGAGCTGAAGCGGGTCGCCGCCGAGGAATGGCATCCGCCGCTCCTCGTCCAGCCGCTCCTCGAAGGAGTCGGCGAGGGCGTCTTCGGGATCGTCGCGAAGGACGGCGTCACGGCCCTCAGCGCCCACCGCCGCGTGCGGATGCTGAACCCGCAAGGCTCGGCCTCGTCCGCCTGCGAGTCGATCGCGGTCGAGGAGGCGCTGGTCGGGCCCGGTCGAGCGGTTCCTCACGTCGATCGAGCTGGTCGGGCCTGTTCATGGTCGAACTTCTCCGAGACGCCGAGGGTCGAGCCTGGTTCATGGAGCTGAACGGCCGCGCCTGGGGCAGCATGGCGCTCGCCCGGCGCCGCGGCTTCGAATACCCGGCCTGGAACGTCCACGCGGCGCTCGATCCAGACTTCGTGCCCGTCGAGCCCGCCGACCCGCCGGAAATCCTGGCCAGGCACCTGGGGATGGAGCTCGCGCACTCGCATTCGTCGCCCGCGGCCCGCAGTCGAAGGCGCTCGACGCCTGGCCCAAGCTGTGGCCGACGATTCGCGCGATGACTCGCACCTCGCGCCGGGACCGCCTCTACAACTGGCGCCGCTCGGAGCCCGACGTCCTGGCCGCGGACACCTGGAGCTTCCTCCGGTTCTTCGCGCGCCGCATGCTGAGGTCGGAGCGATGAGGACGATGCGCGTCGCCGCGCACGTGCACTCGGAGTGGTCCTACGACGCCGAGTGGCAGCTGGACGAGCTCGCGCGGGCGTTCCGCGAGCGGCGCTACGACGCCGTGCTCATGGCGGAGCACGACCGCGGATTCGACGACGCGCGCTGGGAGGCGTACCGCGCCGCGTGCGCGGAGGCGAGCACGGAAGAGCTCCTGCTCGTGCCCGGGATGGAGTACGAGGACGCCGCAAGCCTCGTGCACGTCCCGGTCTGGGGGGTCGACCTGCCGTTCCTCGGCGCCGCGCGCCCCACGGAGGAGCTCTGCGCGACGCCAAGGCGCACGACGCGTTCACGGTCTTCGCGCACCCGGCACGGCGGAACGCGTTCAGGAGCTTCCGCCCCGAGTGGACGCCGCTACCTGGATGCGGTCGAGATCTGGAACCGCCACTACGACGGGATCGCTCCCTACCCGGAGGGCCGACGCTTCGCCGAGGAGCAGGGCTTGCGCGCGTTCGCGGCGCTGGATTTCCATACGCGTCGGCAGTTCTTCCCCCTGGCGGTGATCATGGAGGTGGCGGAGCCCGTCTCGCCTACAGCCGTGATCGACGCTCTGCGTGCCGGCCGCTTCCGGGCAGAGGCGTTCGGTGTGTCGGTGCTTCGTTTCACGGGCGGCCTCGCCGGCACCGCGCTCCGCAGCTCAGAGCGGCTGCGTCGCCGAGTCCGGGGGCCCGTCCGGAGTATCCAGCGGACGTTCGGCCGGGACTAGGGGGTCTGGCTCGCGGCCTTTGCCGCGCCGTAGTCGCCCGAGTCCCGGAATCCGCCCCGTCACCTTCCGTGCCCCCTGGCGCATGAGGTCGACCTCGCCGGGCGTGAAGACCCGGAGCACCGCAGAAGCGCCCGCGAACACGAGGAGGCCGACGATGAGCGATGGGAACCAGCCGATCACTCCGGCCACCGCGTACGCCGCCCCACCCGCTGCCGCAGCCGCGACCAGCCCGAGCGCGGCGCGACGAGCCGAGCCGCCGTCGAAGACCCTCCGCCCGATCAACCAGAACCCGGCAGCCACGACCACGATCTCGGTCAGCAGGAGGCTGATCGCCGCCCCGATCGCGCCGTTGCCGTACCGGTGCTGCGTCAGCGGGATCAGGGCGAGGTTGAGCAACGGATTGACGACCGTCGTCGCCGCCATCACCCAGGTCCAAACGGTCTGGCGTTCCATCGCGATCAGGACCTGGCCGAGCATGATGTTCATGTACATCAGCGGGATGCAGAGCCCGAGGATCGCCAGCACCGGCGCGGAATGGGCGTAATCGGATCCGTACAGGAAGTGGATGACCGGACCGGCCGAAACGGCGGTCAGCGCAGCGATCGGCAAGCTGAGCAGCAGAACGAGCTCGACCGGCTGTCGAGCCGCGTCTCGCAACTTCTCGTCACCCTGCTCGAACCCGCGAACGAAGTGCGGTAACCACGCGGTGGCGACCGCGACGGGTAGGAACATCAGCGTCTGGAAGAGCCTCGTCGGAACGGCGTACCAGCCGACGACCTCGTTGTTCGTCAGCAGCGAGAGCATCACGAAGTCGATCCAGAGATAGACCATGAAGAACAGGCCGAACGCCCAGTACGGGACGCTGGCCCGTGCGACCGCGGCCATCCGCTTGACGCTCGTTCGCAGCGTCGATCCGCGAGGCGCCCGTGAAGCCAGTAGAAATTGAGCAGAACGACCAGCCCGGTCATCGCGGCCCAGCAGGCTGTGATGCCGATCGTCCGGAAGCCCAGGAGCACGACGACGATGCCCGCGAGGCCCTGGCCGGACTTGCTGATGATGTCCGAGTACGCCAGGTACTCCATCCGCTCGATCGCCTGAAAGCCTGCCTGGAGAGGCTCTGCGATCTGAACGAAGATCGTCGCTGCGGCAGCCAGATAGAGCACGGTCTTCGCGTCGCTGTCCCAACCGACGATCTGTCCGTAGACGAACGCGGCTCCCAGGATGAGCGGCGACAGTGCCACCCGCAGGACGAGAGCCGTGCCGATGAGCCCCGATGCGGAATCGGGACGGACGACTGCCTCTCGCACCAGGTAGTTCCGCGTCCCGAGCCCGAGCAGCACGCCGAGGATGCCCGTGATCGACCAGGCAGCCATCAGCGTTCCCATGTTCTCCGGGCCGAGCGTGCGCGGGACGACGAGCGTCCAGGCGAGCGTCATCGTCCACGTGATCAGCTGCGCCCCCGCAAGCACGGAGACGTTGCGCCTCATCTTCGGTGCGCCCTCGGCCGGGCCCGCGGGCGCCGGGCTCAACGTCAGGTCCGCCGTTCCTTCGGACATGATCGCTCCGCCCGAGCGCGACAGTCGCCGGCGCAAATTCATCGGCGGCTCAGCGTCGAAGCGGGAGATGACGCGAGCGGCTCTCTCGAAAGGCTCTTCTTGCGCACTTTCCCCGAGTCGGTGTGCGGGAGCTCGGTCATGAACACGACCTCGCGCGGCACCATGAAGTTCTCGAGCCGCGTCCGGCACTCCCTGATCACGTCCAGCTCGGTCAGCTGAGCCCCTTCGTCGAGCAGCACGAAGGCTCGCACGGCCTCCCCGAGCAGCTCGTCCGGGACTCCGACGACGGCCGCCTGGCGGATCCCCGGGACGTCGTGGAGCGCGTTCTCGACCTCGACCGAGCTCACCTTCTCGCCGCGCGTCTTGATGATGTCGTCGCTGCGGTCGACGAAGTAGAGGTCGCCGTCCTCGTCGATCGTGAAGTGGTCGAGCGTGGACATCGTGCGCGCGCCGCGAGCATCGAGCTTCTCGGCCGTCAGCCCGGGCGCGCCCCAGTAGCCCATCATGATGTGCGGCCCGCGCACGTGGAGGATGCCGACCTCGCCGGGCTCGACGGGGCTCCCGTCGTCGTCGAGCACGAAGGCCTCCGTGCCCGGTATCGCCTTGCCGATCGAGGTCGGCTTCGCGTCGATCAGCTCGGGCTCGAGGTAGCAGACCCTGATGCACTCCGTCTGTCCGTACATGCGGTAGAGCAACGCGTTCGGGAACACGCGCCGCAGCCCTTCGTGCAGGGCGGGCGGCAGCCCTGCGGCAGCGTTCGTCAGGCAGCGGACGGACGGATAGCTCGTGTCGTCGGACATGGCCAGGATCGTCGCGAAGACGGTCGGCACGGCCGGGAAGACGGTCGCCTCCTCCTCGCGCAGGCGCGCGAGCGTCTTCGCGGGGAACGTGAACGAGCGCTCGAGCAGGAGCGTCGCACCCAGGCGCACGGTCAGGAGCAGCTGGCTCAGGCCGTACGTGAACGCGATCGGCAGGATGCTGAGGACGCGGTCGTTCTCGTCGAGCCCCAGGTACTCCGCGATGCTCTCGGTCGCGAAGACGAGGCCCGCGTGGCTGTGCATCACGCCTTTGGGCTCACCCGTGGTGCCCGAGGTGTAGACGAGCGAGGCTAGAGCTGCGGGATCGGCTTTCGGCGTCCGCCGGCTCACCTGCCGACTCGCGGATCGCCTCGCGGAACGTGCTCTCGCCGCCGGTGGTGAAGATCCGCTCGACCTGCTGCGCCTCCGCGACGGCGGCGTCGGCGATCTCCGCGGAGTGGGACTCGGCCACGAGGAACCTCGCGCCGCTGTCGTTCAGGATGAAGGCCAGCTTGCCGGCCTTCGTCTGCGGGTTCACGAAGGTGAACGCCCCGCCGGCCAGGAGCACGCCGAAGATGGCGACGGCGCAGTCGACCGTGTTGTCCAGGTAGAGCGCGACACGGTCGCCGTGCTCGAGGCCCGCGTCCTGCAGAGCCCGGGCGAAACGGAGGGCATCGTCACGAAGCTCCGCGTACGTCGCGCTCGTGTACTCGTCGACGATCGCGACCTTGTCGGGCGCCCTCTCGGCCGAGGCGAGCAGGCTGTCCTGGACGAGCTTCATCGGACCGCCTCCGCGATCGGCCCGGCCACGACCTTGTCGCCGACGACGGTCCGGACGGGCTCGAGCGCCGGCGCCGGCCGCGGATTCGCGACGAGGCGGTCGTTGAGGATCATCAGCGACATCGAGCCGGCGAGCGCCATCTCGTCGGTCTCGCTGACCGGACGCCCGTCCGCGAACTTGGCCACGAGCCGGGCGACGGCGTTCTCGTCGAGCAGGCCCGCATCGCGCACGGCCTCGGGCTCGAGGAGCGAGCGGTCGCTCGTAGGCCCGAAGAAGACGTCGCGGATCGGCGCGCGGTAGGGAATCTTCGGCCGAGACCGGATCGCGTCGGGGAGCACCCGCGCCACGGCTTTGCGCAGCGCGTACTTCTCCTGGAGCCCGCGCAGCCGAAGCGAGTCCGGGAGCCGTGCCGCGAGCTCCGCCAGGCGCACGTCCACGAACGGGAAGCGCCCCTCGATCGAGTGCGCCATCAGCATCCGGTCGCCCTGCGTATGCAGCAGGTAGCCCTCGAAGAAGGTCGCGATCTCGACGTACTGCGCCTTGGCCAGCGGCGAGAAGCGCTCGAAGCCGGCCGGGAGCGCCGCGCGCAGCCGGTCGGCCAGTTGGCCCTCGGCCTCGGCCTGACGGAGCAGCTCCGGGTTGAGCATCCGCAGCGAGCGGGCCGTGTTCTCGAAGCGGAGCCGGTGGCTGTAGAGCGGATCGTCGGTCGCGAGCAGGTCCTTCGCGTAGAAGCGGGTGAGGAAGGCGCCGGCGCGCGCGGGGTCGGTCGCGAGCCAGCGGTTCAGCCGGCGGAAGAGCAGCGGGCGCAGCTGGGAAGACGGGTCGCGCGCCCAGAAGCGCCGCACCTTGTCCTCGCGGAAGATGTCGTAGCCGGCGAAGAGCTCGTCCGCCGCCTCGCCCGTGAGCACGACCTTGAGCCCCGCTTCCTGCACCGCGCCCGCAAGACGAAGCAGCGGGGCCGGCGCCGTTCGCAGCATCGGCTTCTCGGCCAGCTCGACAGCACGCGGGAACGCCTCCGCGATCGCGGCGGCGTCGACCACCGTCCGGTGGAAGACGACGCCCAGCTCGCCGGCGATCGCGTCCTGCGCCCCGCTCTCGTCGTAGCGCTCGTCGGCGAACCCGAGCCCGAACGCGGACAGGCGGCCCTCGCCGACCTGCCGCGCGGCGATCGCGGCGATCGCCGAGGAGTCGAGCCCGCCGCTCAGGTACGCCCCCACCTCCACGTCAGCGCGGAGGCGAATGCGAATCGAATCGGTGAGCAGCTCCTCGACCTCGTCGATCAAGTCGTCATCGTCGGCCTCGACCGGCGAGAAGTCGATGTCCCACCAGCGGGTCTCCGGGCCAGCGCCGTCGGGCCCGATCAGGACATAGTGCGCCGGCGGGCAGCTCACGGATGCCTGCGAACGCGGAGCGATCCGGGAGCGTCGTCCAGGCGACGAAGGTGTCGGCAATTCCAACCGGGTCGAGCTCGCGCCTGGCGGACGGATGGCGGAGCAGAGCCTTGCCCTCGGACGCGAAGCAGACGTCACCGTCGTACTCGGCGAGGAAGAGCGGACGGACCCCGAAGCGGTCCCGCGCGAGCAGCGCCTCACCGGTCTCGCGGTCCCAGATCGCGATCGCGAAGTCGCCGTTCAGGCGGCCGAGGAAGTCGAGCGCCCCACTCGGCGTACGCCTGCGCGATCACCTCGGTGTCGGACGTCGTCGCGAAGCGACGGCCGAGCTGCTCGAGCTCGGCGCGGAGCTCGACGTAGTTGTAGATCTCGCCGTTCTGCATCACCCAGTAGCGGCCGCTCTCGTCGCACAGAGGCTGGTCGCCGCCCTCGAGGTCGACGATCGCGAGCCTGTTGTTGGCCATGCCGAAGCGGCCGTCGAGGTAGAGGCCCACGCCGTCGGGACCGCGATGCCAGAGCTCCCCTGCCATTTCGAGTAGGAGCCGGCGATCGGCGGTGCGGTCGCGACGGCCGTAAATCCCGGAAATGCCGCACATGCCTGACTTCCAGTATGGGGAATGAGGCGCGCGGCCGAACACCCTCCAAGGAATAGGGCGATCCTGTGCGAAAATCAGCGCATGGAGACGAGCGCATCAGGATCACCGGCGATCGAGCAGCGATCTGCGCGATTTTCTCGTCCGCGAACTACTTCCTCGGTGAGGATCCCTCCCAGCTCGCCGCGTCCAGCTCGCTGATCGAAGCGGGCCTGATCGACTCCACCGGAGTGCTCGAGCTCGTCGGCTACCTCGAGGAGCAGTTCGGCATCCGGATCACGAACGAAGAGCTCCTGCCCGAGAACCTGGACTCGATCGAGAACATCGTGGGCTTTGTCGAGAGGAAGCGCCAGTCCGGCCAGGCAGCTTGACGATGGACAAGGTCACGGCGGACGACCTCGCGATCGACCCCGAGCGCGTCGCGAAGGAGATCGAGGAGTCGATGCGCGCGATCGTCTCGCGCGACTTGCACCGGCGCGGAGGCGTCGTCGGCGTCTCCGGCGGGATCGACAGCTCGGTCACGGTCGGCCTGTGCGCGCGCGCATTCGGGCCGGAGCGCACGCTCGCGCTGCTGATGCCCGAGACCGACTCCGATCCCGAGACGCTCGACATCAGCCGTCAGGTCGCGGACGCGTTCGGCGTGGAGACCGTCGTCGAGGACATCACGGAGATCCTCCAGGCGACCGGCTGCTACGAGCGCCGCGAGGAGGCCGTCAGGAGCGTGATCCCGCAGTACGGGATCGGCTGGAAGTTCAAGATCGTCCTCCCGAGCGTCGTCGGCAACGAGGGCTACCGGCTCTTCTCGCTCGTGGCGCAGGCCCCGAACGGCGAGACGATCGAGGAGCGCCTCCCGGCCGAGCAGTACCGGACGATCGTCGCCGCGACGAACTTCAAGCAGCGGACGCGCAAGATGCTCGAGTACTTCCACGCCGACCGGCTCAACTACGCCGTGATCGGAACGCCGAACCGGCTCGAGTACGACCAGGGCTTCTTCGTGAAGCTCGGGCGACGGCGCGGCCGACGCGAAGCCGATCGCGCACCTCTACAAGAGCCAGGTCTACCAGCTCGCACGGCACATCGGCGTCCCGGACGCGGTGCTCGAGCGTCCGCCGACGACCGACACGTACTCGCTGCCCCAGAGCCAGGAGGAGTTCTACTTCTCGCTGCCCCACGAGGGGATGGACCTGTGCCTCTACGCGCACAACCAGGGGCTGCCGCCCGAGGCCGTGGCGGACGCCGTGTCGCTGACGCCGGAGCAGGTTCAGCGCGTGTACGACGACATCGACCAGAAGCGGCGCACGACCCGCTACCTGCACCTCGCGCCGCAGCTCGTCGAACCGGTCTTCGAAGACTGAGGACGCGCTACTCTTCTCGAGCCCGGTCGCGCTAGGTGGGGAGCTAGCGGTTCCCTGAACCCGCAATCCGCTTCAGCGGGGCCGAGTTCCCTCTCGAGGGAGCACCGTTCGAGACACGGGCCTGCGTCGTGAGTGTTGACGGCCAGGTTCCGCGCACTGGAAGCCTGCGAACCGCGTCAGATCCGGGAGGAAGCAGCGCTAAGCAATCCCTTCCAGGTGCCGCGGGTCGGCCTGGCCCGAGCAAGCGACGCTACGCACCGGCTCGAGCGGACTTTCGACAGAGGGTGCGCGACCGGGCACTTACCGATCGAAGTCCGGCTCCGGCTTCGCCGTCGCCATGACGACTTCGATCGGTATCGGTCTCGGGGCCGGGCGGGCGTGAGCCGACGCCGGCAAAGCCGGCATCGGCGGCGAAGTGCGATCAATACAATCGACCGGGCCTCCGTGACTGCGCTCTACCGCAAATATCGTCCGCAGGGGTTCGACGACGTGGTCGGCCAGGAGCCAGTCGTTCGCACCCTGAAGAACGCGGTCCAGGCCGGGAACGTGCGCCAGGCGTACCTCTTCGCGGGGCCGCGCGGAACGGGTAAGACGTCGCTCGCGCGCATCCTCGCCAAGGCGCTCAACTGCGCTCACGGCCCGACTCCCGACCCGGACGGAACCTGCCACGCATGCCTGGCGATCGCGGCCGGGACGTCGCTGGACGTCGTCGAGATGGACGCGGCCTCCCAGCGCGGGATCGACGACATCCGCGAGATCCGCGAGCGCGTCGTGCTGCAGCCGGTCGAGGGCCGCTACAAGGTCTACATCCTCGACGAGGCGCACCAGCTCACCGACGCCGCGTTCAACGCGCTCCTGAAGCTGATCGAGGAGCCTCCGCCCCACCTCGTCTTCGTCTTCTGCACGACCGAGCTGCAGAAGATGCTCGCGACCGTCCGCTCGCGCTGCCAGACGTTCGTGCTGTCGCGCCCGCGGCTCCCGGAGATCGTGCGCTACCTCAAGACCGTCGCCGAGGGTGAGGGCATCGAGGTGCCCGAGGCCGCGCTCGCGCTCGTCGCCCGCTCCGCCCGCGGCAGCTTCCGCGACGCGGTGTCGACCCTCGACCAGCTCTCTGCCGCGACCGAGGGGAACGTGACCGTGCAAGCGGTGCTGCAGCTCCTGGGCGCGGTCGAGGAGGAGGCGCTCTTCCGGCTCTGCGACTTCGTCGTCGACCGCGACACGGCCGGGGCGCTGACGTTCCTCGAGGAGCTCGCCGACCAGGGCCAGGATCTCGGCCGGCTCGTCACCGATCTGCTCGAGCACCTACGGCACGTCCTCCTCGTCCAGCACATGGGCGAGGTGCCCGACTCGCTGCCGCTGACCGAGGAGACCCGAGAGCGGCTGCGCGCGCAGGCCAACCAGCTCAGCGAGGCGACCGTCCTTCGGCTCTGCGACCTGCTCGCGGTGGCCGTCGACGACATGCGCCAGGGCGGCGACCCGCGCCTTCCGCTCGAGCTCGCGCTCGTGAAGGTGACGCGCCCGGCCGCAGACCTCGAGCGCGAGTCGATCGCCTACCGCCTCGAGCAACTCGAGACGCGGGGCCATGGCCATTCCAGCCATGTCCCAGGGACAGTCCCCGAGACGCGGCCGGAGGAGTCACGACCCGAAGAGCCCCCTGGTGAGCCGCCGTCCGTCGAGCTCTCGCAGCTCCAGGAAGCCTGGCAGCGGACGATCCTGCCCGCGGTCGAGCAGAAGTCGATCCCGACCGCGTCGATGCTCCGCGAGGCGCATCCGTCGCAGCTGGCCGACGACCGGCTCACGGTCGAGTTCCCGGCCGCCGCCTCGTTCCACCGCCAGCTCGCCGAGGAGCCGAAGAACGCGACGCTCCTCGCCGACGCGCTCTACGAGGTCACGGGCCGTAAGCTCGCGCTCGACTTCGCCGTCGGCGAGAACGGCGGCGACGAGCCCGAGGCCGACGAGGAGCCGGCCGGCGAGGACCAGATCGTGCAGCTGATGAAAGACACCTTCGACGCCCGGGAGGTAGAAGACCAGTAATGGGAATGGACATGAACAAGATGCTCCAGCAGGTTCAGGAGCTCCAGGCTCAGATGGAGAAGGCCCAGGAGGAGCTGGCGAACGAGACCGTCGAGGCTTCGGCCGGCGGAGGCATGGTCACCGTCAAGGCGACCGGCGACCTTCAGATCACCGAGATCAAGATCTCGCCCGAGGCGATCGACCCGGACGACCCGGAGCTGCTCGCCGACATGGTGCTGGCCGCAGTGAACGAGGCGCTCCGCTCGGCGCAGGCCCTCGCGCAGTCGAAGCTCGGCGGGATGCCCGGCATGGGCGACCTCGGCGGCCTGGGCCTTCCCGGTTTGTAACAACAAGTACGGGCTTTCAGAGTCTCAGTATTCATGCGGCAATCTGCGGCCCGTACAGGGGTCCTCATGGACCCATCCAGTCTTTGGTCCGACGCGCTCGAGTCGATCCTTCCGCGGATCGGGATCGAGGTGCGCGGAAAGGCGACCTCGGCGGACGAGACGCTGACGCTGATCGGTCTGCACGAGCCCGACCTGCTGATCGTCGATCTCGGCGACAACGACGATGTCGGCGCGCAGACGTTCTTCGACGAGGCCCGTCGCAGGGCGCCGTTTCTCCGGATCATCGCGCTCTCGGCCTCGTCCGAGCCGGCGCAGATCACCCGCGTTCTAGGTGCGGGTGCTTCCGCCTACGTCACGAAGCGCGCGCAAGCCGAGGATTTCGCGACTGCCGTCCGACAGTCCTTCGAACAGTCGGTGTTCATGCGAGGCAACGCTCACGGCGTTGCCGGCCGGAGCGAGGCTGAGAAGGAGGCGAGGCTGACCCGGCGGGAGTCCGAGATCCTGCGCCTGGTCGCGGACGGCAAGCCGAATCAGGGAATCGCGTCGCGACCTCTGGATCACGGAGCAGACCGTCAAGTACCACGTCTCCAACATCTACCGGAAGCTCGGCGTCGCGAACAGGACCGAGGCGAGCCGGTGGGCCCAGCTGCACGGCCTGCTCGCAGCGGGCTAGGCGTCGGTCTCGCCGAGCACCGAGGTCAGCGAAGCGACCTCGAAGAAGACCTCGCGCAGCACATCCGCTCCCTGCTCCTTGCGCACGAACCCGGCCGCTCCCGCCTCGTGGGCGTGGGCCGCGACGTCGTCGTCCTGATCGCCGGTGAGCAGCAGCACCCGGCACGGGAGCTCGAGGTCGTTGATGCGGCGGGTCGCCTCCATGCCGTCGAGCCCCGGCATGCTGAAGTCCATCAGGACGATGTCGGGCAGGAGTCGAGTCGCGAGCCGCACCGCCTCGTCCCCGGTCTGCGCGATGCCGACGACCTCCACGCGTTCGTCCTCACACAGGAGGGCGCGGAGTGACTCTGCGAAGAGGCGGTGGTCGTCTGCGATCAGTACTCGGAGCTGCTCGAAACGACGTGCTGGGACAACTGAGGGGGACATGCCATCGACGGTACCCGGTTTCTCCTGCGCTAACAGGCTGGTTTTCCCCGCATTTCCCCCCAATTCGGACAGTTAATCGTGATGGATTCGCTCGCGCCACTCGCGGCGGATCTCGTTCCGCTCTCCGCGCCTGAGACGCTCGAGCACGTCGCGCACGCGATCGGTCATCGCGTTCGGGTCGAACGGTTTCGTGATGTAGCCGAGCCCGCCGAGCTCATAGCCGCGCGACTCGTCACTGCGGTCGGAGCGAGCGCTGAGGAACAGGATGGGGATCTCGCGAGTCTCCGCGTTGGACGCGAGCTCCTCCGCGACCTGCCAGCCGTCCTTGCCGGGGAGCATCACGTCGAGCAGGATCAGGTCGGGCTGCTCGGAGCGGGCCGCGGCAACCGCGCCGTCGCCGTCGGCGGCCTCGAGTGTCGAGAAGCCGGACGAGCCGAGGTTGAGCCGGCAGATGAGGCGGATCGCGCTCTCGTCGTCGACGATCAGCACGCGCTCCTCCGAGGTCGCTCGCGTGTCGGGCAGCTCGGGAGCCGCCCAGAACCGAACGCCAGGATCCCGGCGGCTCCAGGCCCGGGACGCGCGACCGCGCGGCTGCGATGGCCACCGCCTACGCCCCTCCAGCCCGGTGCCCCGAGTGCGGTTCAAGCGGTCTGAGATTACAGTTTCGTCCTTCGGGTGGAAGAGTGAGCGCGCATCACGTCAACGACATCCTGAAGTACGTCAGTGCCGCGGCGTTCGCGGTCCTCGGGGCCGTCTCGCTCGCCCTCTGGCTGCGGCGCCGCAGCCGGCCGAGCCTCTGGGCCGCCCTCTGCTTCGGCTCGCTGGGCGCTGTGGCGCTCGTCGGGCAACTCCTTCCGGACGATCCCGCCTCGGACGCGGAGATCGTGGCGCAGAGAGCGCTCGTCATCGCGCTGATCCTGTTCCCCTACTTCCTGGTCCGCTTCACGACTGCGTTCGATCCATCCCGGCGAGTCGACCGGGTCGCCACTGTGGCGACCGCCGCCCTGACGGTCTGGACGGTTTTGCTCGCCGATATTCCTGCGGCCGGCGAGCACCGCTCGGTCGGGTTCTCGATCTACATCTACGCCCTCGTCCTGCAGTTCGGAAGCCTGTCCACGATCGCCGCATACCGCCTCTGGGCCGCCGGACGCGACCAGCCCAGCGTGGCCCGCAACCGGATGCGCCTGCTCAGCCTCGCGGCGCTCGCGCTCACCGCCGCGCTGTTCTTCGCGGCACTGATCCCCGCGGACGAGTACGGCCTTCAGATTGCCGTCAACGGCCTCGCGATCGCGAGCGCGCTGATCTTCCTGCTCGGCCTGGCCCCGCCGGAGGTCGTCCGAGCCGTCTGGAGGAGGCCGGAGCAGGAGCGCACCCGCCGCGCCATCGGCGGGCTGATGGCGACGACGGACCCCGACGAGGTGGTCGAATCGGTGCTGCCGGCGATGCGTAGCCTCGTCGGCGCCAAGGCGGTCTATCTGCTGGCGCCCGACGGAAGCGTCCTCGGAAGCGTCGGCGCCGAGCCGCCCGTCCCGGACGAGGGCCCGCACGTCCTCCGCCTGGACATGCCCGGGGTTTCGATGGCCGTCGTCGCCAGTCCCTATGCGCCGTTCTTCGGGAGCGACGAGATCGATCTCCTCCGTTCGCTCGGCGCTCTGACCGGCCTTGCGCTCGACCGCTCGCGCCTGTTCGTGCAGGAGCGGGAGCAGCGAATCGCCCTCGAGCGGGCCGACGAGCTGAAGACGAACTTCATCGCGCTCGCCGCCCACGAGCTCCGCACGCCCGTCACGAGCGTCCACGGCGTCGTGCAGACGCTCGACCGGCTCGGCGACCAGCTCTCGAGCAGCGACCGGGCGCAGCTCGAGGAGGCGCTTCGATCGCAGGCGGAGCGCATGCGGAGCCTCGTCGACCAGCTGCTCGACCTGTCGCGCCTCGACGCGGAGACGGTCCCGATCAACCCGGTGCGCATCCCGGTGCGCGCCGAGGTCGAGGAGCTCGTCGCCACCTCGGCTCCCGGACGCGACGACGAGATCGACGTCCGCATCCCCGAGGCGCTCGAGACGGTGATCGACCGCACCGTGTTCGACCGGGTCGTCTCGAACCTGCTCACGAACGCACTCCGGCACGGCGTCGCGCCGGTCGTCGTCAGCGCCGCCCAGAGCGACAACCACTTCCGCCTCGCCGTGGAGGATTGCGGCGGCGGCGTGCCGGAGCAGTTCGTCGACGACCTCTTCGAGCGCTTCAGCCGCAGCGACGAGGCCCGCTCGCGCGGTCAGGGCTCGGGGCTCGGCCTCTCGATCGCCCGCTCGTACGCGCGCGCCCACGGCGGGGATCTCGTGCACGAGGCGGTCCGACCCCACGGCGCGCGCTTCGAGCTCGTGGTGCCGCTCCGCTCCACGCAGAGCGGATGATCCGCATCGCCGCGGTGGTCGCGCTGATGGCTCTCGCTCCAGCCTTCGGGAGCCCCACCGAGTGGCATCCAAGAGGCCAAACGCTGCGCGGAGATGTCACCGGGGACGGCAGAACAGAGGCCGTCGTCGTCGAGCAGCGCGACCATCGCTGCGAGTTCCGCCTCATCGCAGGCTCGTCGACGTCGCGAGTCCGGCCGGCGATGTGCAGGCAGAAGCCCTCGGAGCTCATCTACGGATCCGACCCGCACGTGACGGCGCTCGTCGACATCGACCGGCAGCCCGGGCTCGAGGTCGTCGTCCAGACCTGGCACGGGGCGTACATGGACCTCGCCGACGTCTGGACGTACCGCGACGGCGCACTGAGGCGCTACGCCGGTCGCGAGCCGCACTTCTCGTACGGCTCGAGCGTCGGCACCGGCGCTCACGTGGTCGGATGCGGCGCAGGCCCAGGCGTCGTGCTCGTCAGCTATCGCAGCTATCCACCGCGCGGGCGCGTCGTGCGCCGTTGGTACAGGGCCCAGGATCTCCGGCTGAGGCTGATTCGGACGAAGGCGATCGAATGGAATTCGGGGCAAGCCCCACCGTTCCCGGAGTTCCGCGAGCCGCAGCCGTTTCCAGGCTGCGCGAAAGCTCGGTAATCCGAAGCCCCTAGGCACAATTCGGCCATGCTCTCTCCGGCCGTCGACAACCTCGTCGCGCAGCTGACGCGCCTGCCCGGGGTCGGAACGCGCACCGCGCACCGGCTCGCGTTCCACCTGCTTCGCGTGCCGAAGGACGAGGCCGAGGCGCTCGCGGCCGCGATCGGCGACGTCAAGGAGCGCGTCCGCTTCTGCTCGGAGTGCGGCAACCTGACCGAGGAAGACCGCTGCGAGATCTGCCGCGACGAGCGGCGCGACCGCACCCTCGTCTGCGTCGTCGAGCAGCCGGCCGACCTCGTGTCTCTCGAACGCACGCACGAATACCGCGGGCTGTACCACGTCCTCGGCGGATCGCTGTCGCCGATCGACGGCGTCGAGCCGGAGCACCTGCGGATCGACGAGCTGATGGGCCGCGTCGAGCGGAACGGCATCCAGGAGGTCGTCCTCGCGACGAACCCGAACATGACCGGGGAGGCCACGGCCGCCTATCTGGCCGACCGGCTCCGCGGGCGCGTCCGGGTCACGCGCCTCGCCAGCGGCCTACCCGTTGGGGGGGACCTTGAGTACGCAGACGAGGTAACACTGGGTAGAGCACTATCCGGGCGCCGCGAGATGGTGTAGAACCCGCCGATGCCCAGGTTCCTCATCGTACGGTCGTTCTCCGTGCCCGAGGGCGAGATGACCGCGTGTCGGCTCGCGCTCGCGCACGCTGATCGAGACCAGGTTCAAGGACATCGTCTGGGAGCACAGCCACGTCGTCGTGGACTCGGAGGGCAAGGTCAAGACGTACTGCGTCTACCGGGCCCCGAGCGAGGAAGCGGTCCGCGAGCACTCGATAGCGCTCGGCAACCACGAGGTCGACACGCTGTACGAGATCGCGGGCGACGTGACGCCCGCGGACTTCCCGCTCGAGACTCAGCCCTGAGCGCGTTGGCGCAGAAGCGATTCGGCGTCGGGCATGTGGTACGACGGCCTGCTCCGCGACTGCTCGCTGAAGCCTGACCCGTCGTAGCCGCTCGTCGTCCGGCGACATGAGCTGGGTCGCGCGGTCGTAGAAGTCGACGGCGAGGTCCTTCGCCCAGCCGCGGCCGGCCTGGTCGGCGGCCACCAGGAAGTAGTCGATCGCCCGTTCGGGCTGCTCGGCGTTCCGATAGTGGAGCGCGAGGATCGGCGCCCATTCCGAGCTCCGCTCGCCGGCAACGTCCTCGATGAAGGCGGCGGCGTCGCTGTGCAGCTCCCGGCGACGCGACTTCGGCAGCGTCTCGTAGGCGACCTCTCGGATCAGCATGTGCTTGAACGAGTACTGGGCATCTCCCGCGATCCGGGACACGGGCTCTCGGCGCAGCAGCCCTCGATGCTCGAGCGAGTCGAGCGCCGCGTGCAGGCCGGCGCCGTCGGCGTGGAGCCGCTCGAGGGCTCCGACCCAGAAGACCTTTCCGATCGCGGACGCGGCGAGGACGACCTTCCGCTCGGTCTCGGGGAGAGCGTCGAGACGGGCCGCGATGATGTTCCGCACCGAGGTCGGGAGCTTCGCGTCGGCGTCGGTCGCGTGCTCGCTGACCGAGGCCGCGAGCTCCTCGATGAAGAGCGGGTTCCCCTCGGACGTCTCCGCGAGCCGTGCCGCGCGCTCGCCGAGGACGCCCTGGCCGAGCAGCCTCAGCGCGAGCTCCTCGGAGGCCTTGGGGCCAAGGGGTTCGAGGGCGACAGCGGTGTACGACCTGAGGCCGCTGCCCCAGTTGGGCCTGGAGTCGATCAGGTCCGGACGCGCGAGCGTGAGCAGGAGCACCGGCACGTCCTCGAGGAGCGAGCCGAGGGTCTCGATCAGGTCGAGCAGGCCGCTGTCCGCCCAGTGGATGTCCTCGAAGACGAGGACGAGCGGCTGCTGCGCCGCCAGCTCCTCGACCAGCCGCCGCACGGCGAAGAAGAGCGTGCGCCGATCCGCGACCTCGCCCTGGGTGAGGCCGACGAGGATCGCGATGTGCGCGGCGAGCTCCTCGGCGCCTTCGCCGACGAGGCCCGAGACGGCGTCCTCGAGCTTGCGGAGCGCCACCGGGATCGGGTCGGTGTCGAAGATTCCGGCGATCTGCATCACTTGCTTGGCGAACGCCTCGTACCCGCTCCCGGCGCCGTAGGGCAGCGAGCGCCCCTGGATGACACGGGCGCTGTCGGAGACCTTGCTCAGGAACTCGTCGGTGAGCCGGCTCTTCCCGATCCCGGGAACGCCGAGGACGGTGACCAGGTGCGCGCTCCGCTCCTCGAGCGCCCGCGCCCAGGCGACTTCGATCGCGCTCAGCTCGGATGCTCTGCCCACGAACGGGGTTTCCAGCCGGGCGCGAACGCCGGGCATCAGCGTCGAGTCGACCGCGAGCCACGCGCGAACGGGCTCGCTCTTGCCCTTGACCGTCAGCGGCCTCGACAGGCTCGTAGGCGATCACGGTGCGCGTTGAGCGATAGGTCTCCTCCCCCACGAGGACTCCGTTGACCGGCGCGGAGGTCTGCAGCCGGGAGGCGGTGTTGACGACGTCCCCGGCGACCATCGCCTCGGACGGCGTCGCGCCCGGAGTGAAGGTCACGATCGCCTCGCCCGTGTTGACCGCGATCCGCAGCTGGAGGTCGAGGTCCGGCGCTTCTTCGTTCATCTGCGGGATGGCGTCCCGGATGGCCAGAGCCGCCCGGACTCCGCGCTCCGGGTCGTCGCCGTGGGCGACCGGCGCGCCGAACACGCCCATCACCGCGTCGCCGATGAACTTCTCGACGGTGCCGCCGTGCGCCTCGAGCTCGGCACGCAGCCGCCGGTAGTACGGGTCGAGGATCGACCGCAGATCCTCGGGGTCCATTCGCTCTGCGCGGGAGGTGAAGCCCACGAGGTCGGCGAAGACGACCGTGATGACGCGCCGCTCCTCGAACGCGCTCTTGATCGGCGAAGCCGTCAGCGCGCACCCGCACTGGCCGCAGAACTTGTACCCGGGCGGATTGTCCGCGCCGCACGAGGAGCAGATCAGGTCCAGGCTGGCGCCGCAGGAGCCGCAGAACGCTTGTCCCGCGGCGTTTTCCTGCCCACATGCGGAGCAGACCTGGCTTTCCGTCACGAGACTCTCTCTTCGAGTGTAGACCGGTGGCCAAGGGCTCATGACACGCGTGCCTCCTAGAATCGATGACGTGACGACGCTCGAGTACGAGTCACTGCCGGCGGTCGCGAGCGAAGAGACGGCCACCCGCGCCGGAACCGTGGTCATGAAGTTCGGCGGCACCTCGGTCGGCGACGTCGACCGGCTGAAGGCCGTCGCGCGACGGCTGGTCGCCGCCCGCGAGGCCGGAAACCGAGTGGTCGCGGTCCTCTCTGCGATGGGCGACTCGACCGACGAGCTCGTCCGGCTCGCGCACGAGATCTCGCCTCGTCCGAAGGCGCGCGAGCTGGACATGCTGATCTCGGTCGGCGAGCGCATCTCGTGCTCGCTCTGCGCGATGGCGATCCACGACCTCGGGCACGAGGCGATCTCGCTGACCGGCTCCCAGGCCGGCATCGTCACCGACACGGCGCACGGGAAGGCGAAGATCGTCGACATCCGCGCGAGGCGGATCCACGAGGCGCTCGACGCCGAGCGGATCGTCCTCGTCGCCGGCTTCCAGGGGGTCTCGACGGACTTCGACATCACGACGCTCGGGCGAGGCGGCTCGGACACGACCGCCGTGGCGCTGGCCGCAGCGCTCGGAGCGGAGGCCTGCGAGATCTACACGGACGTGGACGGCGTCTTCACGGCCGACCCGCGGATCGTGCAGAACGCGCGCAAGCTGCACGCGGTCAGCTACGGGGAGATGCTGGAGATGGCCGCGTCGGGTGCGCGGGTGCTCCAGCTGCGGTCGGTCGAGTTCGCGCGCAACCACGGTGTCAAGCTGCACGTGCGGTCGAGCTTCTCCGAGGCGGCCGGCACGTGGATCCGCGAGGAGGACGAACGGATGCTCGAGAAGGCGCTCATCTCAGGCGTGACGCACAAGTCGGTGGAGAACGTGTACCGCGTGGTGGGCGTCTCGGCCGCGCAGCTCTTCGGTGCGCTCGCCGAGGGCGGGATCAACGTCGACACCGTCATCCAGACGGGGCCCGAGATCGTGTTCTCGGCGGACGAGCGCGCGGACACCGACTCGGCTCTCGAGGGCCTGGGCGTGGAGTGGTCGACGCGCGACGACCTCGGCCAGGTGAGCGTGATCGGCGCGGGCATGCGGAGCCATCCGGGAGTCGCGGCCAAGATGTTCGCGACGCTGGAGGAGCTGGGGATCCAGCCGGAGATCGTCAGCACGTCGCCGATCAAGATCGGCTGCTTCGTTCCGCGCGACGACGTCGAGCGCGCGGTTCAGGGCGCTCCACGAGGCGTTCGAGCTCGACCGGCCGGAGGCGGCCCGCACCCATGGCTGAGCCGCGGATCGGAGTCGTCGGCGCGACGGGAGCCGTGGGGCGGGTCACGCTCGAGCTGCTCGCAGAGCGGGGCTTCGGGCAGGTGCGCGCGTTCGCGTCGGAGCGCTCCGCCGGATCGACGATCCCGTACGGGGAGCGAGAGCTCGTCGTCGAGGAAGCCTCCGCGGAGTCGCTCGGCTCCGACCTCGATCTCTGCTTCTTCTCGGTCGGAACCGCCCAGAGCGCAGAGCTCGTCCCCGCGGCCGTCGCCGGCGGAGCCGTGTGCGTCGACAAGTCTTCGGCCTTCCGGCTCACCGAGGGGATTCCGCTCGTCGTGCCGGAGGCGAACGGCGAGCGTGCGGCCGAGCACCAGGGCATCGTCGCCAACCCGAACTGCTCGACGATCCAGCTCGTCTGCGCCCTGGCGCCCCTGCACGAGGCGGCCGGACTGCGCAGCGTTCGCATCGCGACCTACCAGTCGGTCTCCGGCGCCGGCGCCGAGCGGATGGACCAGCTGCGCGCCCAGGAGCCGGCCGCGGGCAACGTCGTCATGGACTGGGAGTTCGACGGCGACGAGTCCGACGAGGAGTCGAAGCTGCGCGCCGAGACGCGCAAGATCATGGAGCTGCCCGAGCTGCGGCTCAGCGCGACCTGCGTCCGCGTCCCCGTCCTGATCGGCCACTCCCAGGCAGTCTGGATCGAGACCGAGCGGCCGCTCTCCCCGGAAGAGGCGCGCGAGGCGCTGGCCGCGGCTCCGTCGGTGCGCGTGACCGACCGGCCGACGCCGGTGGACGCCGTCGGCGGCGACGAGGTGCTGGTCGGACGCATCCGAGAGGACACGGCCGGCGCCGGCCTCGCCCTCTGGATCGTGTGCGACAACCTGCGCAAGGGCGCGGCCCTGAACGCGATCCAGATCGCCGAGCTGCTCCTCGACGCCAAGCGCTCGCTGCCTAGTTTTCGAGCTCAGCGCTACTAGCCGCTAACGGCAGCGTCGGCTCCGAACTCGCTGCTACGGGCCGGGTGGAACCGGAGCGGGCGCGGGCGAAAAGGCGTTCTTCACGAGCCTGAGCACTTTCTCCCGCGTCCCCTCGGCTACGGGCTCCAATCCGCCGAGCTCGAGGCGCGCCAGCTCGACCGCCCCCTGCGCGCGGACGCTCCGGAAACCGAAGTCGGAGAGGAAGTCCCGCGGGAACACGGTGCGGTGGACGAAGAACCGCTCGTACTGCGACTCGCGCCTCGGGATAACGGTAGGCGAAGGTCTCCAGGGCGACGGCGCGCTTGTCCCGCGCATCGCCGATCGCGGCCAGGAAGAGCGACTGCATCACCCACGGGCTCGCTCGGTCGACGAGGTACGCGCACGTCACGAGCACCGCGTCCTCGGACGGCGGCCCCGCAGGCAGCTCCCACGCGCGCGGGAAGAGGGTCGCCGGCCCGTACTGCATCGAGCCGATCACGCGTCCCGTCGTCGTCGCGGTAGATCGCTCCCCATGGCCCCCACTCCGTCTCGGCCCGCTCGATCCAGCGCGTCTTGTCCGCGGACCGGCCGGTCTCGGACTGCCACCAGACGCAGTCGTGGCAGACCTGCGGCGCCTCCTGCAGCGTCACTCCCGTCAGCCCCGCGACTCTCGTGCTCATCGCTCGGATCCTAGAACGAGCTCGGTCGCCTCCGGCCGCGCGAAGAACCTGAAGGGGACGAATGTCGTGCCCAGGCCGGGCGAGACGTGGAGCACGCCTCCGGGCCTGCGGTAGAGACCCTCCGCGTACGTCCAGCGCAAGTGGGCGAAGCGGATCTTCCCGCGCCCGTACGGAAGGACGATCTGCCCCGCATGCAGGTGCCCGGCGAGGACGAGGTCGAACACGCCCGGAGGGAGCCGGTCGATCACGTCCGGGAAGTGGCAGAGAAGGATGCGGAGGTCCGCGTCCGGGTCGGCGAGCTCGGCGGGCCGAGAGGCGCCGACGCGGTAGGAGCGCGGATCCACTCCGACGATCTGCACGCGCCGCCCACGGAGCTCGATCGTGCGCGCCTCGTCGAAGAGCACTGCGGTCGAGCCGAGATCCGAGATCGGGCTCGCCTTCGAGAACGGGTCGCGCGAGAGGGCGAAGTCGTGGTTTCCGAGCACCGCGAACGATCCCGGCAGGAGGTCGAGCAGCATCCGCAGCCGCGGCTCGGCTCCCGGACGCGAGAGCAGGTCACCCGTGATCGCGACGAGGTCGGGCTTGCGGGCGGCCGTCCAGCGGACTGCTCGGTGGACCGCGCGTTCCCCTCGCGAGGGAAAGCCGAGATGGAAGTCGGAGAGATGGACGATCCGCAGGCCGTCGAGCTCGGGCGCGAGCCCGGGCAGCTGCACCGGCAGCTCGCGCAGCCGGACCCAGCCCGCCTCCCAGTGCCCCCAGAGGGCCGCGCCGACTCCGAGTGACGCGAGGGTCCCGAGCGGCTTCCTCATTCAGACCCCATTCTCGTGCCCAGCCTGACCAGGGCGGACGAGAGAGCTGAGAGGGGCCGGCGCCAGACCGTTGCGGCCCTCGGCCCACGCCGGCCCTATAAACCTGTACCCGAAATGCCGGAGATCAGACTTCGAGCTTCTCGAGCGCAGGCCCGACAGGTACCACATGGCGCTTGAACTTGAGCTCGGAGTCCGTGAGGCCGGCGGCCACGCCGATCAGCTGCGACAGGTGCAGGATCGGCATCTGGAAGTCCTTGCCGGTCCTCTCGCGGAGCTTCGACTGCCAGGCGTCGAGTGACAGGTGGCACAGCGGGCAGGGTGTGACCATCACGTCCGCGCCGGCCTCCGTCGCCTGCTCGATCGGCTGGAGCAGCTCGCCGAGCGCGGTCTCCTCGCGCGCCTGGATGATCGGGAACCCGCAGCACTTGATCTTGGCCGGATAGTCGATCGCCTCGCCGCCGCAGGCGTCGATGATCGCCTCGAGCGAGTGCGGCCGGTCCGGATCCTCGAAGCCGAGGATCTTCGACGGGCGCAGGATCTGGCACCCGTAGAACGGCGCCACCTTGAGGCCCTTCAGCCCCTTGTGCGCGACCTGCTTCAGCCGGTCGAAGCCGTCGCCCTCGGCGATCATCCAGAGCAGGTGCTTGACCTCCATCGTTGCCGCTGTAGGGAGGCGCGCCGACTGTCTCGAGGTTCTGGTTCACGCGGGCGCGCAGGTCGTCGTCGTTCTTCAGCTGCCAGTTCGCCTGCCGCAGGTTCAGCGTGCAGACGTTGCAGATCGTCATCAGCGTGTCCGCGCCCGTGGCCTCGCCGTACGCGAGGATCCGCGCGTTCAGGTGGAGGTAGTAGTCGGGCTCGGCCTCGTGGATGTCGCCCGCGCCGCAGCAGGTGACCGACTCCAGCTCGTCGAGCTCGATCCCGAGCTTCGGCGCCAGCGCCTGGGTGGACGTGTCGAGCTCCTTCGCCGACAGCGAGGCGAGACAGCCCTTGTAGTAGGCGACTTTCATCCTTCGGCCACCGGTGGCTCTTCGCCGGGTGTGATCTCGGGTGCGTCGCGGCGCGCGCCCTCGGCCTCGACGTGCTCGATCCGCGCGAGCGCCCGCTCGCCCTGGACGATCCCGAGCGCGCCGTCGCGGCCCTGCTCCTTGACGAGGTTGTAGAGCTTGCGCGACTCGTCGACGTCGGCCGCGACGTGGATCGGGCCGGGCGGCGGCACCTTGCCGCGGCGGGCAAGCTGGAGCGCGAACTTCGTCTCGCGCAGCGCCCCGAGAATGCCCTGCGTCTTCGGGACGAGGTCGGTCTCGCGCAGCCAGCCGGTGGTCTTCGCGGAGGTCACGAACCACTTCGCGTGCTTCGCGCCCATGTCCCAGTCGATCCCCTCTTTCACGGACTCCGCGCCGAGCTTGGCGATCGCGTCGCGTGGGTCGACGCCCTTCGGGCAGCGCTCGTTGCAGAAGTAGCAGCGCGTGCAGTCCCAGATCCCGTGCTCGTCGTTCAGCTCGTTGAGCCGCTCGACGGACGTCTGGTCGCGCGCGTCCCCGACGAAGCGCATCCCCTTGGCGAGCGCGGCCGGCCCGCGGAAGTCCGGGTCCGACTCCATCGCGTTGCACTCGGAGACGCAGCAGCCGCACATGATGCAGAGCGCCTCCTTGCTTGATCACGTTCATCTGCTGCTGCGAGACGACCCGCTCGCGCTCCGACGGCTCGTCGTAGCCGGGGTCGAGCCACGGCTTGACGTCGCGGATCTTCTGCCAGAACGGGCCCATGTCGACGACGAGGTCCTTGACGATCGGGAGGTTGCCCATCGGCGAGATCACCGGGACGTGTCCCGACTCGACGATCGGCTTCATCCGCTCCTTGCAGGCGAGCACGGCGCGCCCGTCCATGCGCATCCCGCAGGAGCCGCAGATCATCATCCGGCAGCTCTTGCGGTAGGCGAGCGTTCCGTCGTGGCGGTCCTTGATGATGTCGAGCACGTCGAGCAGGCAGGCCCACTCGGGCGCCTCGAGCTCGTACGTGACGAGGTTGCGCTCGCCGTCCTCGTCGACGCGCCAGATCTTGATCGCGACGTCCATCGTCGGCCCGTCCCAGATGTTCACAGCGGCTTCGGTCATTTCCCGTCGGTCACTCTCCTAGGCATCGTCTCAGTCGGGGAGATCTCACCGCCGCCGATCGAAGTCGACGACTCTCGTCCGAAGAAGAGGCACCAAACGGACTCGCGTCCTCCGGAGGCGTCTTCGCTCGCGCATTCCTTGGTCATGAGTTTGTCGAATTCCTCCTCGCGTGAGGATCTCGTCCGCGGATGGCGCCTCGATGTCTGCCTGAACCCCGTAGTCGTAGAACTCGACTGTCGCGCCGGTGAGGTCGTCGCCTCCGAACGGAACCCGAAGCCTCCGGGCCAGCCCGTTCTCGTCGATCCAGGCGTCGACCACGGCGGCTTCCGTTAGGAGGTTGCACCCTCTCCCGAGCTTGCGCCTTCAGATGAGCCTTGTAATGCGTCGCCTGAACACCGCGGACCTTCTCCTCGCCGACCCGATCGACCTTCGTGCTGGCGCCTTGAGCGCGGCGAACAGCGGTCCGGGCTGGTTCCGCCCGGCCCCGGGAAGAAAGCGGTCCGTGCCCGTCGGTTGCTCGTCTCCTGACTCCTTCTCCCAGCGCATCTTTCCGCCAATCTTCGCCGCCGAAATACGTGTCGTTCCCGATGAACATGGCGTGTATCTGCCCCGTCGAGTCGGCGCCTTGGTCGTCATGACGAGGTCGCCCTTGCGATTCGCGTAGTCGATCACGCCCGTGGCCGTCATCGAAGCCCGCGGGGCATATCGCCGCCGGCGCATCGTCCATTCGACCCGCGAGGTCGCCGCGTCGTTCTTCGTCGGTCCCGAGCCCTCCGAGGAGCTCTGCGCGGTGCCGCAGCCGGCGAGGATCAGCGCCGCAGGCACGAGAGCGAGAGTTCGCGCCTCACTAGTACTTCCTCTCCTGCGGAGTCCACTTCGTCATCGTCACCGGCTTCCAGTCCAGGACCGGATGGTCACCGACCCAGCGGACGATCGTGTGCTTCATGTAGTTCTCGTCGTCTCGATCGGGGAAGTCGTACGGCCGCGCGTGCGCGCCGCGGCTCTCCTTGCGCTCGATGCCCGCGACGACCATGCACGCGGCGAGGTCGAGCAGGTAGCCGAGCTCGAGCGCCTGCGTCAGGTCGTTGTTGAAGACCTCGCCCTTGTCGTCGACGACGACCCGCTCGTAGCGCTCGCGGAGGTACTCGACGATCCGCTGCTGCTCCTTCATCTGGTTCTCGCGCCGGAAGACGCCGAAGTTCTCGTGCATCGTCTTGGCGAGCTCGTCGCGCATCTGCCAGGGCCGTTCCCCCTCGCGGCGGTCGAGAAGCGTCTTCAGCTCCCGCTCCGCGTCGGCCTCGACGGAGGGCGGGACGGCGACGGTCGTGTGCGTCAGCGCCCAGTCGGCCGCTGCGGCGCCTGCCCGCCGGCCGTACGTGATCGTCTCCATGAGCGCGTTCCCGCCGAGCCGGTTCGCGCCGTGCACCGAGACGCAGGCGCACTCGCCGGCCGCGTACAGGCCTTCGAGCTCGGTCAGGCCCAGCTCGTGGTCGGTGTCCACGCCTCCCATGTGGTAGTGGGCGCCCGGCCGCACGGGGATCGGCTCGTAGATCGGGTCCACGCCCGCGAAGGTCATCGAGAGCTCGCGCGTCCCGTGCAGGCGCTCGAGGATCTTCTCCGCGCCCAGGTGCCGGAGGTCGAGCATGACGTTGCCGTCGACACCGCGGCCCTCGTCGATCTCGACCTGCTCGGCCCGCGAGATGACGTCGCGGCTGGCGAGCTCCATCGCGTTCGGCGCGTAGTTCTTGAGGAAGCGCTCGCCGTCGGAGTTGAGGAGGTACGCGCCCTCGCCGCGGCAGCCTTCCGTGATCAGCACGCCGGTCGGCGCAAGCGTCGTCGGGTGGAACTGCATCATCTCCATGTCCTTCAGCGGCACCCCGGCCCGGAGCGCCATGGCCATCCCGTCGCCGGTGCACGCATACGCGTTCGTCGTCCCTGTGTAGAGCCGGCCCGCGCCGCCCGTGCAGAGGATCACGGTCTTGGCGCCGATCGTCTTCAGCCCGCCGTTCAGGAGATCCCACGCGATCACGCCCTGGCAGCGGTCGTCGTCGATCACGAGCTTCCAGGCGAAGAACTCCTCGTAGGTGGGAATCTCGCGCTTCATCACCTGTTCGTAGAGGACGTGGACGAGCACGTGGCCGGTGATGTCGGCCGCATAGGCCGTTCGCGGCGCGCCCGCGGCTCCGAAGGGCCGCTGCGCGATCCGCCCGTCGTCGGTGCGCGAGAAGACCGCGCCCCAGTGCTCGAGCTGGTAGACGTCGCCGGGCGCCTCGTCGCAGAGGATCTGGATCGCGTCCTGGTCGCCGAGGTAGTCGGAGCCCTTGACGGTGTCGAAGGCGTGCTCCTCCGGGCTGTCCTCGGACGCGTTCCCGAGCGCGGCGTTGATCCCGCCCTCCGCCGCGCCGGAGTGACTGCGGACCGGATGGATCTTCGAGAGAAGCGCGACGTCCGCGCCGAGATCGTGAGCCTCGATCGCGGCGCGCATCCCGGCGCATCCGGCGCCGACGACGAGCACGTCGTGTGTCGCTTCCACCGGTACGGAAGCTATCGAATGGACGTGGGCGTGTGCCTTGTGACTACTGCGGCGAATTCTCTTGCACACAGGGTTCCGCGGCCCCGGCCTGGTGGCGCCGGGGCCGCGGACTCTCGTCGTCAGCGACTCGATGACCGCACGACGTGCGGGATCGTCAACGTCGCCCCTTGCTGACGACAAGGTTCACCTTCGTGCCGGCCGGCCTGCGCAGACCGGGCCGCGGGCCCTGCGCGAGCACGCGCCCGCGTGTCTTACGCGAGGCCACCCGCCGTACCCGCCCCATCGCGCAGTGCGCAGCGCGAATCGATCGGCGGGCTCCGGCGAGCCGCTTTCCCTTGAGGCGCGGAACGATGCAGACCGGGCGCCGCGTGACGCGGCGGCTCGGCGCTGAAGCGACGGTTGCCGACCCTGCACCGTTGGTCGCAGTCACGATCGCGACCAGTTTGCTCCCCAGGTCGCCACGGCTGACCGTGTACTCCCCCTCGTCTGCGATGTCGGTGCAGGTCCCATTTCGGCACCGCTGCCACTGATACGTGAACGAGGGCTCGGTGCCGCTCCACTGTCCGTCGTCCACGCTCAGGTCTTCGCCCAGGTATGGATCCCCCATGATCGAAGGTGGGATCACGTTCGCCGGAGGCGATGGCGCGACGATGCCCGTCGTCTCCGATTCGGCGGTCCGGGAACCTGCCGCGTTCGACGCCGTCACCTGCACTTGCAGTCGATACGCGACGTCGAAGCTCGTGAGCAGGTACGTCGCACCGTTCGCTCCCGTGATCGGCTGGCAAGTGTTCGTGCAGCGCAGCCACTGGTAGCCGAATGCGAGCGGCGGGGTTCCGCCCCACTGCCCCGTCGTCGCGCTCAGCTGGGCGCCGTCGATCGGGCGGCCCAGAATCGTCGGCGTCCCGTGGTTGACCGGAGCGAGGATCGTCCGGCTCCATCGGAGCGTGAGGTCGCCCCAGTCGCCGTACGCACCGTCCACGGCGATCCGGTACTCCTGGCCGGCCGTGGCTGTGAACGACACGCGTGCGCCGTATTCGTTCGGACAGTCGTTGTCGTCCTGCGTGACCCGGGTTAGCCCGTCGACGCTCGAACCGGTGTAGACGGCGACCATCGTGTCGAAGTAGCTGTCGCAGAGCTCGAAGGTGGCCGGGCCGCTCGAGGGAGCCGTCCAGCGGTACCAGACCGAGGCAGATCCGTATGGACCGTGCTCGGGCTCTCCGGGCTCGAGGGTCGCGTAGCGGTTGTCGCCCGTGACCTCACCACTGTCGCCCGGCAGCTCGGCGGCCGCAGCGAAGTCATCGTTCGCCGGCCCGATGCCCCAGCCGAGCTCGAAGTACCCGGTCTCACCGTTCGCGCCGTCGACGGCGATCCTGTACGTGACACCGGCGCTCGCCGTGAAGGTCAACCAGCTCTGATCGCCGCAGCCGTTGTCATCTGCCGCAACCTGTTGGAGCTGCGCGAGGTCATCGCCGACGTACACGGCCAGGAGCGAATCGAACTCCGCGTAACAGAGGTTCAAGGTCGTGCGGCCAGAGCTCGGCGCCGTCCAGCTGTACCAGACCGAGGCTCCGCCTGGATTGCCGGCGTGATCGGGCTCGCCGGGCTCCTTCGTCGCTTCGGTGTTATCGCCCTCGACCCAGCCGAAGCGATCGGTGATCGTTTCGGCGTTGGCGAAGTTGTCGTTCGACGGCGGCGTCGCCGACGCCCTCGCGGGGACGATGAGGACTAGGAGCAGGGCCGCCATCACGACGGAGAGCCGGAGCCCTGAGTTGAAAGTGGTGTCTTTCAGATTTCTCATGCCAACCTCCTTGGATCGGGGTCGAGCAGGTCGCGGAAAACCGAGTTCGAAGGTCGGAGTCGCGGCGGCCGCGCACTCTGCTCGACCTGCCAGCAGGGCTCATAACCCTCGGCCCGGAAGACCGCGACCGCGGCGAGATAGCGCTCTGCTTTCGAAACGAGATCCGCTTCTGCTCGTGACTGCATGCGGCCATGCTCCTCGGGCGGTCTCACGCGGCTCTCACGCGCGGCTAACACCGAGGCTGCAAGTCGGGGTTGACAGTGGTAAAACGGCACCAGTGCAACACGTCGAATTCCGGGCCCTCGGCCAGTTCGAGGTGCTTGTGGAGGGGCGTGCGCTCGAGCTGAAACGCCCAAAACAGCGCGCCCTCCTGGCGTTGCTGATGCTCCATGCAGGGCGAAGTGGTCTCGACCGATCGCCTGATCGAGGAGCTGTGGACCGGAAGCGCGCCGAAAGCGGCTGTCGGGTCGCTTCAGAACTTGATCTCAGATCTCCGCAAGGTGCTCGGTCGTCGAGCTCGTGCGCACCCAACATCCCGGCTACGTGCTGGACATCCGCCCAGAGCAGGTCGACCTGCATCGTTTCGAGCGCCTCGTGGCGCAGGCGTCGGAGAGCGGGGATCCGGACAGACGCACGGAGCTCCTGCGCGAGGCCCTCGGGCTCTGGCGCGGCCCCGCTCTGGCCGACCTCGCCTTCGAGCCGTTCGTGCAGACGGAGATAGCCAGGCTCGAAGAGCTCAGGACAGCGGCGCGGGAGGCGCTCATCGACATCGAGCTCGACCTCGGCCGCCATGCCCAGCTCGTCCGCGGAGCTCGAGACGCTCGTCGCCCAGAACCCTCTGCGAGAGCGCCTGCGCGGGCAGTTGATGCTCGCGCTCTATCGCTCCCGGCGGCAGGCAGAGTCGCTCGAGGCGTACCGGACGCACGGAGGACGCTCGTCGAAGAGCTCGGGATCGATCCGTCGCCCGAGCTTCAGCGGCTGGAACAGGCGATCTTGCGCCACGACCAAGAGCTCGACCTTCCAACGCGAGTCGCCCCGCCGCCGGCCGAGCCCGAGCGTCGCAAGACGGTGACGATCCTCTTCACTGACCTCGTTGACTCGACAAGCCTGAGCGCAGCTCTCGATCCCGAGGTGATGCGCGCCGTGATGAGGCGCTACCTCGATTCCGTGCGGACGATCATCGAGCGGCACGGAGGAACCCTGGAGAAGCTCATCGGCGGTGCCGCGATGGCTGCCTTCGGAATCCCGCAACAGCACGAGGACGATGCGTTGCGGGCCGTACGAGCCGCGTCCGAGCTCCGCGAAGCGATCACTGCCCTGAACGAAGACCTTCAGCGCGACCACGGCAGTCGTAATCCGGATCCGAACAGCGATAAACACAGGCGAGGTCGTCTCAGGTGACCCGGCTTCGGGGCAGCCGTTCGCGACGGGGAGCGCGATCAACCTCGCGATGAAGCTCCACGAGGCCGCGCTGCCGGCAGAGATCGTCCTTGGGTCCGCGACGCACGAGCTCGTCCAAGACAGTTGCGCGACCGAGCCCATCGATTCGGTGGATATCGGGGGCCTCGTCGGTCGGATTCCGGCCCACAGGCTCGTCTACGTGTCGGGCTCGGCCGGCGACAGGCCGCACCGCGGCTCGGCGTTCGTCGGTCGCGAGGACGAGCTCGCACGGCTTCGGAACGCATTCGAGCAGGCTCGTGCCGAGAATCGGAGTCGCGTGTTCACGGTCCTCGGCGAGGCCGGAGTCGGCAAGAGCCGCCTCGTCAGAGAGTTGGCATCGTCGCTCGGGCGCGAGGCGAGGTTCGTGGTCGGGCGATGCCTCTCGTACGGCACAGGGGCGACGTATCTTCCGCTGGCCGAGATCGTTCGACAGATCGCGCCGGTGCGCCCGCGGTCCGCGATCGCCGAGCTGTTGGCTGGGCACCCCGACGCAGAGCTCGTCTCGACGCGGCTCACCGAGTTGACGGGCGAGGCCGGCGACGGCTCGACAGGTGAGGTCTTCTGGGCGACCCGGCGCCTGCTCGAGGCGCTGGGCCGACAGCAACCGCTCGTGGTTGTGCTCGAAGACGCGCACTGGGCGGAGCCCAGCCTGCTCGACCTCGTCGAATACCTGGAGACCTGGATCTCCGACGCACCGGTGCTCGTGCTCTGCAACGCGCGCCCCACGCTGCTCGAGTGGCGGGCCGGGTGGGGACGTTCGGCCACGTCGGAGACACTCGAGCTCCGGCCGCTACCGGCGAACGAGGCGGAGGAGCTCGTTGCCACGCTGGCGGGAGAGCAGGAGCTCTCGGACGCGCTCCGAGGACGCATCGTCGCGGTCGCCGAAGGCAACGCGCTCTTCCTCGAGCAGCTCCACGCCTATCTGACCGAGGATGCGCCGCCGGGCGCGATCGAGACGGTTCCGCCGTCCATCGAAGCGCTTCTTGCGAGCAGACTCGACGCGCTCGAGGCCGGCGATCGGGCCCTGATCGAGCGCGCCGCCGTCGTCGGAAGGGACTTCGCGCGAAGCGCCGTCATGCACCTCACTCCACCCGAGGAGCTCGCGAGCCTGGACAGCAGGTTGATTGTCCTCGAGCGGCGCGGCCTCGTCCGCTCGCTTCGTGGTCGCCCGACCGGCGAGGACGCGATTCGCTTCCACCACGTGCTGATCCGCGACGTCGCCTACTCCGCGATCACGAAAGATCGGCGCGCCGACCTCCACGAGCGTCATGGCGTCCTGGCTCGAGAAGCGCAGGCGAAGCCGACGAGCTCGTCGGCTACCACGCCGAACAGGCGCACCGCCTCCGCAGCGAACTGCGCCCGGCCGACCCGGATCTCGAACGGCTCGCGACGTGGGCCGGGGAGCATCTCGCGGCCGCCGGTCTTCGCGCGTGGAGGCGGGCCGACACGCCCGCCACCGTAAATCTGCTCGGACGAGCGGCCGGGCTTCTGCCGTCCGACAGATGCCGAGCGCGTTGAACTGCTCTGCGAGCTCGGCGTCGCGCGCCGAGTGCTCGGGGACTTCGAAGGCGCGGAGAAGACGCTCGCCGAAGCATGCGCGCTAGGGGCCCGCGACCAGCGCGTGCTGCTCCGCGCACAGCTCGAGCTTGCCTTCTTACGTCTCCTGACCGAGACGCACGCCTCGTCCGACTTCGTGGAGATCGCCGCGAAGGCCATTCCGATCTTCGAGGAACTGGAGGACGATCGAGCGCTCGGGCGCACCTGGCGCCAAGTGGGGTACGTGCGCAGCTTCGAAGGGAGGCTCGGCGACTGGCAGGAAGCGGTTGAGCGCGCCGTCGTCCATTACCGCCGCTCGGGCTGGTCGGCTTCGGGGTGCCTGGGCGAGCTCGCCGCCGCGCTTTTCTACGGGCCTACTCCCGTTCCGGAGGCGCTCGAGCACTGCGAAGAGCTTCTCGATGACGCGAGCGACCGCGTCGGCGACGCGAACGTTCTCGCGTTCATGAGCGGTCTCGAGGCGATCGACGGCCGCTTCGCCGAGGCTCGGACGCATCTCGCCGAAGCGGAGAGCACCTATGAAGAACTGGGAGAGACGTATGCGCGGGCGAACTACTGCCTCCGCGTAAGGGGGCGCGTCGAGATGCTCGCGGGCGATCCGGCCTGCGCCGAGGCCGTGCTCAGAGAGTCCTGCGCCGTCCTCGAGCGCGTGCACGACGAGGCAGGCCTGTCGACGATTGCCGCAAAGCTCGCGGACGCCCTCTACGCCCAGGGCCGATACGACGAAGCGGCGGGCTGGCTCGATCTCGCGGAGAAGAGAGGCTCGGCTGAAGACGTCAGCGCTCAATACACGTGGCGACGGGTCCGGGCCAAGTTGCTCGCCCGTGCCGGTGCTCACCGCGATGCGGAGAGGCTCGCCCACGAAGCCGCGCAGCTCGCGGCGAACACGGACGCCTTGAGCGATCACGGGAATGTCCTCCTCGATCTTGCGGAGGTTCTGCTCCTTGCCGGAAAGGAGTCTCCGGCAGCCCGTGAGATCGAGCGAGGGCTCGAGCTGTTCGAGCGCAAGGGAAATCGCGTCTCGGCGCAAGCTGCGCAGGCCATGCTGAGCGAGTTGACGCTTGCCTAGTGCAAACGCACGGAGAGCCCCGCGGGGCTCTCCGTGCGTTCCCGCTGCGGGTGGCCGTCAGGGGCCTCCGCCGCCGGGGAAGTTCGCCATCGCGGCCGCGGTGATGATGCTGCCGAGAAGGATGAGAAGCCTGATGAGCATGGGGGTCACCTCCTTTCGCCCCCACGCTCGAAGGGCGCCCAAACGGCGCAGTCACGGCCGGCTCACCGCCCGCTAACGGGTAACCCAGCCGACTGGAACGGAGGAATTAGCGCGGCGCCTGGGTAAGATCCCGAGCCGTGGCGAAGATGCTGTTCCGGCTGCCCGAGGCGGCCAACGTGATCGAGAACCCGACCCCGGACGAGGTCAAGGCACTCGCGGCCGAGATGAGCAACGCGAAGCCGACGAAGCACGGGAACCTGAACGTGCAGACCGAGGTCGTGAGCCGCTCGAAGGGCTCGACCTACATCGTCACCGACGAGCCCGACGGCCAGAACCAGGCGATCACGCGCGAGGAAGGCCTCAAGTGGGCCGAGGCCCAGGACGCCTACATCGCCGAGCAGGACATGGTCGTGATCGACGGCTACATCGGGAACGACCCGGAGTTTCGAACACCGGCGCGTCTCTACATCGAGGCGGCCAACGCGAACATCGCGGCGATGCAGCAGCAGCTCTACTTCGATCCCGACGACGACGTCCACGAGCCGGAGCTGACCGTCGTCTACACGCCGAACCTCAAGGCCGAGGGCTACCCCGACGACCGCCTGATCGCGGTCGACCTCGAGCAGGGCGTCACGCGCGTCTTCAACTCGGACTACTTCGGCGAGTCGAAGAAGGGCGGCCTGCGCATGTGGAACAAGCTCGTCTACGACCGCGGCGGGCTGCCGCTGCACGCGGGGTGCAAGATCATCCCGACGCGCGACGGCCGCAAGGTCGGGATGATCGTCGGCCTGTCCGGAACGGGCAAGACGACGACGACGTTCACGCGCCAGAACGGCTCACTGCCCGTGCAGGACGACTTCCTCGCCTGGATGCCCGACGGGCGGATCATGGCCACCGAGAACGGCTGCTTCGCCAAGACCTTCGGGCTCAACCCCGACGACGAGCCGACGATCTACGCCGCGGTCACGCAGCCGGACTCGTACCTGGAGAACGTGTCCCAGCACGGCGACGAGGTCGACTTCTACGACACGAGCTACACGCAGAACGGGCGCGCGACCTTCCCGTTCGGCGTGATCGAGTCAGGCGTGGACGAGGAGATCGACGAGGCGCACTTCCTGCTCATCCTGAACCGCAACGAGAACGTGATCCCGGCGGTCGCGAAGCTCGAGGGGCCGCGCGCAGCGGCCTTCTTCATGCTCGGCGAGACGCAGGGCACGAGCGCGGGCGGCGCGGACGAGGCGGGCAAGTTCCTTCGCGTCCCGGGCACGAACCCGTTCTTCCCGATGCCGCACGACCTGCAGGGCAACCGCTTCCTCGAGCTGCTCGAGGAGCACCCGCTCGACGTCTATCTGATGAACACCGGGCGCGTCGGCGGCCCCGAGGAGGACGAGCGCTCGAAGAAGGTCAAGATCAAGCACTCCTCCGCGATCGTGAAGGGCGTCGCCGAGGGGACGATCGAGTGGGTCGAGGATCCCGACTTCGGCTACATGGTCGCCGCATCGGTGCCGGGCATCGACGAGGAGGACATCGGCATCCTCCAGCCGCGGCGGCTGTACGAGGCAACGGGCCGCAAGGAGGAGTACGACGCGGGCCTCGTCCGGCTCAAGGACGCCCGAGCCGAGTTCCTGTCGAAGTTCCCGAGCCTCTCGGCCGAGATCGTCGACTCCGTCCACTAGAGGGAGTCGCTCGACCGGCACGAATCCGGGTTCGTGTCGGACCGCGCCCTCATTCAGCGTTTTCTGGACTCGCCGCAGCTGTCCGAGGCGACGCGTCGCGCTTACCGCGTGGACGTCGAAGAGTTCGGCTCCTGGCTCCGCTCGCGTGGGATGTCGCTCGAAGAGGTCGACGCCGGGACTCTGAGCGCCTACGTCGCGGAGCTGGGAGCCGCACGGCGGGGCCGTCAGCCCGGCAAGCTCGCTCCCGCAACCATCGCGCGCAAGCTCGCAGCGGTGCGCGCCCTGCTGCGCTACACGCTCGGCGCGGCGCGCGTCCCCGACGGCCAACTCGGCCCGCGGCGCGCGCGCCGGCTTCCCGACACGCCGAAGGCCGAGGAGGTCGACGCCCTCCTCGAGCAGGTGACGGGCACCGAGCCGCTGGCGCTTCGGAACCGGGCGCTGCTCGAGCTCGTCTACTCCGCGGGGCTGCGCAGCCAGGAGGCGGTCGACCTCGACCTCGCGGACGTGGATTTCGAGCAGGAAGCCGTCCACGTCAGGGGCAAGGGCAACAAGGAGCGAGTCGTTCCGCTCGGCGAGGAGGCGGCGTACCGGCTGCGGATCTACCTCGACGAGGCGCGACCGGAGCTCGCCCAGCGGGGCCGAGGACGCGCTCTTCCTCTCGGCACGCGGCAACCGCCTGAACACGAGCACGATCAGGCGCCTCCTCCCCCACCCGCATCGGCTCCGCCACGCGTTCGCGACGCACCTGCTCGAGGGAGGAGCAGATCTGCGCGTGATCCAGGAGCTGCTCGGCCACAGCTCTCTGTCCACGACGCAGACCTACAGCCACGTTGACGGACGACGGCTCCGCAAGGTGTATGACCGAGCGCACCCGAGATCCTGAGGTCGAGGCATTCCTCGCGGTTTCCGCGGCCCGGCTCGCCCCGCGGACGGTCGACGCCTACCGCCGCGACCTGACCGCGTTCCGCGGCTGGCTCGGCCGCTCGCCGTCGACTTCCTCGACCGAAGACCTCGAGCGGTACGTCGCGGAGCTCCGCGCCCAGGGTCTGGCAGCGACCACGATCGCGCGCCGCATCGCCGCGATCCGTTCGTTCTTCCGGCATCAGGTGCTCGTCGGGCTCCGGGAGGACAACCCGGCCGCAGACGTCGGGCTGCCGCGACGCGCGCGCAAGCTTCCGCGGACGCTTTCGCCCGGCGAGGCCGAACGGCTCGTCGAAGCCGCCGCCGGGACGACTCCCCGCGACCTGC
This sequence comes from uncultured Actinomycetes bacterium, assembly GCA_963790695.1. Classification (GTDB taxonomy): domain Bacteria; phylum Actinomycetota; class Thermoleophilia; order Gaiellales; family Gaiellaceae; genus VAXT01. The sequence continues at coordinate 186,563 of CAWBPX010000003.1, forward strand.
GCGACCGGGCGCTCGTCGAGCTGCTCTACGGCGCGGGGCTGCGCGTGAGTGAGGCGGTCGGCCTCGAGAAGGGCGGCGTCGACCTCGACGAGCGGCTCGTTCGCTCGATCGGCAAGGGCGGCAAGGAGCGGATCGTCCCGCTCGGGCGAAGCGCTGCGGACGCACTTCGCAGGTACCTGAGCCGCGGGCGGCCCTTCCTGGACCGTCGCCATCGACCGGAGCTCTTCCTCAACGCAAGAGGCGGCCCGCTCACCCGAGCAGGCGCGTTCCTGATCCTGCGCAGGCTGGCCGAGAAGGCCGGCCTCGACCCCAGGCGCATCCACCCGCACCTGCTGCGTCACTCCTTTGCCACCCATTTACTGGAAGGCGGGGCCGACCTGCGCAGTGTCCAGGAGATGCTCGGCCACGCCGATCTCGCCACCACGGAGCTCTACACGCATGTCACCGATCGCCGGCGCCGCGAGGCGTATTACGCGGCCCATCCTCACGCGAAGAGAACATTCAAGGTTTCCGCAGGGGAGCCGATGGCAAAACCTAAGAAGGATGGCTCAACTTGACCCGCACATGGCAATGCTCTTCGCTCTCACGTCAGGCGCGGGCTACCTCATGGTGATGAGCGGGGTCGGGAAGAGCCTTCTCGACTGGAAGAAGCGGCGCTCGTGCCCCTCGTGCGGCCGGACGCCCTGTTCCTGCGGCTAGCGCCGGCCGACGACCAGCCTCACCACTCCGCCGAAGCGTAGGCGGGTTCCAGCACGCGGTCGCTGAGCGAGCACCCGCCCGACGCGGGCCGAGCGCCTCTTCTTGACGCGGGCCAATGAGCAGTGGGCGCGCCGGATGAGCGTTCTGGCGCGCGGGAGCCGCTTGCCGATCACGCGCGGGACGACGCAGCGCGGAACCGGCGGAGGCGGAGGTGGCGGAGGCGGCGGTGGAGGCGGAGGCGGCGGCGGAGGCGGTGGAGGCGGAGGAGGCGGAGGCGGAGGCGGAGGCGGAGGCGGAGGCGGCGGAGGCGGCGGAGGCGGAGGCGGAGGCGGAGGCGGCGGAGGCGGAGGCGGAGGAGTCGCCCCGTAGCGGTTCGTATGTCGCGCGTTCCCGCCGAACTGACCCCATTCGATCCCGCCGTAGCTCGAACCGTGCAGGTCGTAGACCCAGACCTTGTCGTACAGACCTCGAATCCCGTTCCACGCGTCCGACATGACCACGAGCTCGTTCCGTCCGTCCAGGTCCACGTCCGCGATCGCCGGAACGCCGCCGAAGCCGAGCCGCAGCGCCTTCGGGAAATGCGGATGGGGAGTGCCGTGGCGGTCGAAGAGGCGCACCTCGCCGTTTTCCGACGAACCGGCCACCTGCGTCGTGACGGCGATGTCCGGCTGCCCGTCGCCGTCGACATCCCCGATCACGGGCGCCGAGTTGCCCTGCCACCTGCCCGACCACGTCCGGGGCCAGCCCGGGAAGACCGTCCCGTCGCCCTTCCAGACGTTGAGCGCGCCGTTCGTCTGCACGACGATCTCGGGAACGCCGTCGCCGTCGAGGTCGCCGAGCGCCGGCGCGCTGCCGTAGAAGATCTCTCCGCTCGGCTGCATCACGCGCTCGACCGTTCCGTTGCCCGAGAGGATCTTGACCCCCTCCGAGGTCACGACGACGATCTCCGGAGCGCCGTCCCCGTCGACGTCACCGATCACGGGAAACGTGTCGACCAGGCCGTAATCCGTGTTGATCAGGCGCGGGAAGCCGGCGACATTCGTCCCGTCCCGGTGGTACGCGCAGAGGTAGACACCCGGGGTCGTCGACCCGGACGCCGACACGATCTCGGGAATCCCGTCGCCGTCGAGGTCGCCGATCGCAGGCGTGTGCATCTCCTGCCCTCCGTCGCACAGCCCAGGCCAGCCCGGGAGGATCGTGCCGTCCGCGCGGTATCCGTGCAGCGACCAGTCCTGCTCCTCCGTGAAGATCTCGTCGATGCCGTCCCCGTCCACGTCGCCCAGGCTGGGCGGCGTGTCGACGTAATTCGACTCGTTCCGGGGCCAGCCGGGAAGCGACTGCGCTGCACCGTTGACCGCGAAAAACAAGTTGTCCCAACTTGCGACGAAGACCTCGAAACCGGGATCGGAGGTCGACAGCTCGCCCATCGCCGGATACGCCGCGCCGCCGGTGTTCAGCGGCCAGCCCGGCTGGGTCGAGCCGTCCGCGTTCCAGGCGTAGAGCGGGCCGACGGAGAGCGCCGTCGCAAGGATCTCCAGCGTCGGGTCGGCGTCGATGTTGCCGACCTGCACATGAACCGCCGGCCCGCTGTGGTACGTGCCATCCGTCTCCAGCGCTCTGAACCGGGAAGCCCGGCTCGAGATCAGGGTCGCCGCCGGCCGACGCATGGCCGACTCCGGCCAGTGCCGCGACGAGCAGCGAAGCGACTACAGCAAGACAAAACCGCATCCGACCCCTCACTTTCGGGCCGGGATATTACCGCCTGACGGCTCCCTTTTTCCGCAACTGCTCGCCGATCTTGCGTGCTGCCGCCCGGAGCTCTCGGTCCTGCTCGTCGTCGTCGGCGATCGAGCCCAGGAGGAGGATCGTCTCGCGCTGCGGCGAGCCGTGGTCGAGGCAGAGCACCGCGAGGCGCCGGACCGCCTGGTTGTCGTCGTGCGAAGCGAGCTCGTGCAGGAGCGCGCGCACGTCGTTGATCAGCCCTGGATGGTCACGCGAGAGCAGCTCGAGCGAGATCAGCGCCGAGCCGCGGCAGGCCGGGCTCTCGTCCTCGAGCCCGCGCCGCAGGAGCTCGGTCTTCTGCCGGTAGCGGAACTGCCCGATCGCCCTGTACGCCACCGCCCGCTCGCGGTAGTCGGGCGAGCGGATCGAGGCCTCGAGCTCGTCCTGCCAGCGCGTCCGCAGCTCGGCGAGCTCGCGCTCGGCGCCCTGTCCCGCCAGCTCGTCCGCCTGGGCGGCGGCTGAGGCGAGCTCAGACAGCGGACAACGACCGCGGGCCGGGCCCGACGTAGCGGTCGGCGGGCCTGAACAGGCGTCCGGTCTGCTTCTGCTCGAGGATGTGCGCCGACCAGCCGGCCACGCGCGAGCAGGCGAACATCGCCGGTGTCAGCTCGGGCGGGACGCCCGCGGCATCCAGGAGCACGGCGGAGTAGAACTCGACGTTGGTCGCGATCACGTAGTCGGGCTTGCGCTCGTGCAGCGCCGCCAGCGCTGCCTCCTCGAGCGCCTCCGCGACCTCGATGCGGGGCGATCCGACCTCCTGCGCCACGCGCTTGAGGACTCCGAGATCGTGGATCCTCGGCGCGATACACGCGATGGCCGAAGCCCATGATCCGGCCGTGCTGCTCGAGGATGTTCTTGACGTACGCGTCGGGGTCGCCCGTCTTCGCGACCTCGTCGAGCATCGGCAGCACGCGTGCGGGCGCACCGCCGTGGAGCGGCCCGCTCAGCCCGCCGACGGCCGCCGACATGGCCGCGCCGCAATCGGCCCCGGTCGAAGCGACGACCCGCGCCGTGAACGTGGAGGCGTTCAGGCCGTGCTCGGCCGTGCAGATCCAGTACGTGTCGATCGCCTTGACGTGGTCCGGGTTCGCCTCGCCGCGCCAGCGCAGCAGGAACTTCTCCGCCGCGGTCTTGCCCTGGGCGACGACGTCGTCGGACGCAGGCTCGCGCCCTTCGGCAACCGCCGCCGAGCGCGCCACGATGCCCATCATCTGAGCCGAAAGCCGCCCGAGGTCGTCGCGGGCCTGCTGGTCGTCGATGTCGACGAGCTTCTGCAGTCTCCACTCGCCGGCGAGGTGGGCGACCTCGGACTGGAGGTCGGCGGGAGCGTTGCCGGTCAGTCCCTGCGGAACGTACGGCTCGGGGTCCGGCATCCTCGAGTCGAGGTCGTTGTCGACCAGGAGCCCCCAGATGTTCTCGTAGGGGTAGCGGCCGACGAGCTCCTCGATGTCGTAGCCGCGGTAGCGGAGCGCGCCACCCTCCCGATCGGGGGCGGCGATGGCCGTCTCGACGGCGACGACGCCCTCGAGTCCTGGCTTGAAGTCGTTCATCGGCGCGAAATCTATCGGTAGAGTCGCCGCCGATGGCCCACCGAGTCACCCTCATCCCCGGCGACGGCACCGGTCCCGAGCTGACCGAGGCGACCCGCCGCGTGCTCGAGGCGACCGGAGTCGAGTTCGACTGGGACGTCCAGCTGGCCGGCAGCGACGTGATGGAGCAGCAGGGCGGCAACCCGCTTCCCGACCACGTTCTCGACGCGATCCGCGAGAGCCGCGTCGCGCTCAAGGGCCCGATCACGACGCCGGTCGGCGGAGGCTTCCGCTCGGTCAACGTCGCCCTCCGCAAGGGTCTCGACCTCTACGGCCAGGTGCGTCCCTGCAAGAGCTACCCCGGGGTCCGCTCGCGCTACGAGGACGTCGACATCGTGATCGTGCGCGAGGCGACCGAGGACCTCTACGCCGGGATCGAGTACGAGGTGGGCACGCCCGACGCGAAGGAGCTGACCGAGTGGATCCGCGCGCACGGCGGCGAGCTGCGCGACGACTCGGGCATCTCGATCAAGCCGATCTCCGTTTCGGGAACGCGCCGCATCTTCGAGTTCGCCTTCGATTACGCGCGCCGCCTCGGCCGCCGCAAGGTCACGAGCGTGCACAAGGCGAACATCATGAAGTTCACCGACGGCCTCTGGCTGCAGGTCTCCCGCGAGGTCGCGGAGCAGAACCCGGACATCGAGTTCGAGGACCGCATCGTCGACAACCTCTCGATGCAGCTCGTCCAGCGGCCCGAGGAGTACGACGTGCTCGTGCTGCCGAACCTCTACGGCGACATCGTCTCCGACCTCGCCGCGGGCCTGATCGGCGGGCTCGGCCTCGCCCCGGGCGGCAACTTCGGCACGGAGGCGGCCGTCTTCGAGCCCACGCACGGCTCGGCCCCGAAGTACGCGGGCCAGAACAAGGTGAACCCGATGGCGATGATGCTCTCCGGCGTGCTGATGCTGCGCCACCTGGCGGAGGACGACGCGGCCGACCGCCTCGAGGGCGCGATCGCCGCGGTCATCGCCGAGGGCAAGAGCGTGACCTACGACATGAAGCCGTCGCGCGACGACCCGACCGCGGTCGGGACGAGCGACGTCGCGGACGCGATCATCGAGCAGATGGGGGTAACGGTTTGAGCCGAGAGCAGGAAGGTGACGGTCGTCGGGGCCGGGAACGTCGGCGCGACGTGCGCGCAGGAGCTCGCGCGGCGCGACTACGCGGACGTCGTGCTCGTGGACATCAAGGAGGGCCTGCCCGAGGGCAAGGCGCTCGACATCAACCAGGCGGGCGCGGTGCTCGGCTACGAGCCGAACGTGACGGGCTCGACGAGCTACGAGCCGACCGCCGGCTCGGACGTCGTCGTCATCACCGCGGGTGTTCCGCGCACCGGAGACATGAGCCGCGACGACCTCGTGTCGACGAACGAGAAGATCGTCGGGTCGGTGGCCGAGGCGCGGTCGGCGCAATCGCCGGACGCGATCCTGATCGTCGTCTCGAACCCGCTCGACGCGATGTGCCACGTCGCCAAGAACGTCTCGGGCTTCCCGAAGGAGCGCGTCTTCGGCCAGGCCGGGATCCTCGACACGGCGCGCCTCCAGACCTTCATCGCCTGGGAGACAGGCTCGTCGGTCAAGGACGTGCAGGCGGTCGTGCTCGGCGGTCACGGCGACCAGATGGTCTCGGTCGTGTCGGCGACGACCGTCGGCGGCGTTCCGCTCACGAAGCTCGTCTCGTCGGATCGGCTCGGCGAGCTCGTCCAGCGCACTGCGGTGGGCGGCGGCGAGGTCGTGAAGCTGCTGGGCACGTCCGCCTGGTACGCGCCGGGCGCGGCCGACGGCTCAGATGGTCGACGCGGTCATGCTCGACGAGAAGCGCGTCCTGCCCTGCACCGCGTACCTCGAGGGCGAGTACGGGATCGACGGCCTGTACATGGGCGTGCCCGTGAAGCTCGGCGCCGGCGGGATCGAGGAGATCGTCGAGCTCGACCTGACGACGAGGAGTCCGCGCTCGAGCCTCGGCCGAGCGTGCGCGACGTCGTCGGCATTCTCAGCCCCTCGGGCTGATTCGCCACAGTTTCGGCACTATTCCGTCACCCACTGTGCGGACTTTCTGAGTACGATCAATGGAGGAGGTCGGTGCCTGAATCACGGCAGCCCAGCGATCCGGCCGCTGTCGAGAACAGCGGCGTGAGCAATGTCGGTCTGCCCGCACTGCGGCAAGAACAGCGCCACCGTCCGTGGCGTCTGCACAGAGTGCTGGGGTAGCAAGGCGGACGACTTTCACAGTACCCCGAAGCGGCCCGTCGATGTCCCGAGGTGGGGGTGGTCGGGACCGGGCTGCCTGCCGTGGGTAGTGCTGGGCTGGCTCCTCGTCCTCTCTATTGTCGCATGGATCTAGGTCTCAGGGCCGGACCGCGATCGTCTGCGGCGCCTCCGCCGGAATGGGTCTCGCGACCGCCGAGGCGCTCAGCGCCGAGGGCGCGAACGTCGCCATGTTCGCCAGGCGCCGCGACGAGCTGCGACGCGAAGCCGAGCGTCTCGGCGCGCTGCCGGTCCGCGGCGACCTGACGAACCCCAAGGACCTCGAGCGCCTCGTCGAGAAGACGCTCGAGGCCTTCGGCGGCATCGACATCCTGGTCAACAACGGCGGCGGGCCTCCCCGCACGTCCGCCCTGGAGATGACGGACGAGACGGTCGAGAGCGCCGTGGAGCTGCTCCTGCTCTCGGCGATCCGGCTGACGAACCTCTGCCTCCCCCACCTTCGGCAAAGCGGGCACGGGCGCGTGTCAACATCACGTCGAGCTCCGTCCGCGAGCCGATCGACAACCTCGCGCTCTCGAACTCCGTGCGACCGGGCGTGATCGGCTGGGCCAAGACGCTCGCCCGGGAGATCGGGCCGGACGGGGTGACCGTCAACTCGATCGCGCCGGGCCGGATCGAGACCGCCCGGCTCCTGGCCAAGGACGCGGAGGACATCCCGCTGCGTCGCGTCGGCCAGCCGAAGGAGATCGGCGACGTGATCTGCTTCCTCGCCTCCGACCGGGCCTCGTACGTCACGGGCGCCGTGATCCCGGTCGACGGCGGCATGACGCGCCTGCTCCTCTAATCCGCACCCGGCGCCTCGCCCGTATCCTGAGTCGGTGGCCCGCCTCTTCAAGTACCTGCTCGCGACCGGCCTCGTCCTGGCCGTGGTCGTCGTCGGGCTGTACGTCATCCCGTCCGACCAGTACATCTTCCTGCCCGACAAGGCCCGCCCGCTCGCGCCGTTCGTCACGGTCAAGGGCGAGAAGTCGGACAAGGACGGCGGCGGGATCTACTACGTCGCGGTCGAGGTCAAGAAGGCGAGCATCCTGGAGAAGCTCTTCCACGGGCTGCATGAAGGCTCCACGCTCGTTCCCGCGGCCGCCATCCGAGCCCCGGGCGAAAGCGATGCAGCAGCACCAGCGGGTCGAGCTCCAGGCGATGTCCGAGTCACAGAAGATCGGGGCCGCCGTCGCGCTCCGGTCGCTGGGCTATCGCGTGCCGGTCAAGGTGCTGGGAACGTTGGTCGCCCAGGTGGCGACGGACGGGCCCTCCGCGGGGAAGCTCGAGCCCGGCGACAGGATCGTCGCGATCGACGGTCAGCCGACGAAGACCGCTGACGAGATCCGCGGCGCAATCGCGAAGCATCGCCCCGGGGAGACCGTCGAGGTCACCGTGCGCAGGAACGGAGCGGAGAAGAAGGTGAACGTGAAGACCGTGCCCGACCCGAAGAGCTCGAAGCGCCCGCTCATCGGAGTCTTCCTCCAGAACGAGACCAAGATCTCGCTGCCGGTGCCCGTGCACATCGACCTCGGCCAGGTCGGTGGGCCATCCGCGGGCCTCGCGTTCGCGCTCGACGTCGTCGAGGAGCTCGGCCACAACATCGACCACGGACACAAGGTGGTCGCGAGCGGCGAGATTCTCCAGGACGGGACGGTGATCCCGGTCGGAGGCCTGAAACAGAAGACGATCGGCGCAAAACGGGCCGGAGCGGACGTCTTCCTCGTCCCGGCTGGGGAAAACGCACAGGAAGCGAAGCGCTATGCGGGAAGCATGCGCGTAATCCCTGTGCATAGTTTTCGACAGGCGTTGCATGCGCTGGCAACGCTGAAGTAGAAACACTCAAATTCGGCAAATTTCGGCCTTCCGTTCCTGCCGGAATTTGCTCAGTTTTCCTCTCTGGCAACCTTGAAACCAGGCGCACAAGCGCTCATGATCGCGCACTATCGCGAAGGTCGCCGAGCAGGAGCAAAACCAGAACATTGAGCAAAAAGAATAAAGCAAGCTGCGGACTTTGCTATTTCCGACAGGCGGGTCTGTGCGCCCTCCCCGAGTCCCCCTGTCCGACCTATCGCCCGGTTGGACGAGGAGCTCTCTCTCCCCCGCAACAGGCTCGCCTCATTCCGCGGATCGCCCAGCACGCCGCATAACCATCGGCTGCTGGGCGATTCCGTCGCTTCGCTCACTTCACGGGGGAACCCCTGGTTCCCCGTGGCCCCCTCCTTGAGTGGGCGGTTCGATCGTTCAGGAGCCGCGTCGTGCAGTGATTCAGGTTCTCCTCTCGCTAGTTGCCTCCCGCCGGGTCAAGCCCGGCTCCGGCGGCAGTGGTTGTTGCTCTCGTTCGGTTTTAGACTCGTTCCATGGGACTGTTTCGCCGGGCTGAGGGCTCCGTCGAGGATTGGCAGCCTCGGCTCTGGGCGATCGTGATCGGGCTCGGGCTGATCGTCGTCTGGGTGATCGCGTTCATCGCCAAGAACAGCGACAACGTGCAGATCGACTTCGTCCTCTTCTCGACCCACGCGTCGCTGATCTGGCTCGTGATCCTGCTGCTCGGAGCCGGGTTCCTCGGCGGCGTGCTGGCGTCGCAGCTGTACCGGCGGCGATCAGGCCGCGCGGCGCAGGAGCATCGCGGCGCGGACGGCTGACGCGAGACGGCGAACCGCTTCCTCGATCGCCGCGGGCGACTCGTAGCTGAACGCGAGCCGCACCGAGCTTTCGCCTCCGCGTCCGCAGAAGAAATCGGATCCCGGCACGAACGTCACGCCCTCCGGGTGCAGGTCCGCCGTCGCCACGCCCTCCGGGAGGTCGACCCACAGGAAGTAGCCCCCCTCGGGGACCGTCCACGTCGCCTCGGGAAGGTGGCGTTCGAGCGCCGCGAGCATCGCGTCGCGCCGCTCGCGGAGGAGCCCGCGAACACGCTCGAGGTTCGGCTCGAAGGCCCCGCGCCGGAGAAACTCGTACACGGTCGCCTGCGAGAGCAGCGCGGGCGTGATGTACGACGAGGTCGCGGCTGCCACGACGCCCTCCGCGAGCTCGGCCGGCAGGACGAGGTAGCCCACGCGCAGGCCCGGCGCCACGGTCTTCGAGAACGAGGAGCTGTACACGACGTTCCGTCCCTTCGTCAGCTCGAACACCGTCGGCAGCGCCTCGCCTTCGAAGCGCACGAGCCCGTAGGGATCGTCCTCGAGCACGAGCAGGCCGCCCTCGGCGAGGTCGGCGAGCTGCTTGCGCCGTTCGAGCGGCAGCGTCTGTCCCGTGGGGTTCTGGAACGTCGGGATCGTGTACAGGAACGCGCCCTCCTCGATCGTCGGCTCCTCGTCGAGCGGGACGCAGATCACCTCGGCGTCGAGGTCGTCGAGGATCTTCAGCGGGCGGTCGTAGGTCGGCGCCTCGACGACGACGGTCCCGTTCGGCGCCAGCAGCTCGGCGAGGAAGCGGAAGCCCTGGAGCGAGCCGTTCGTGAGAACGACCCGCTCCGTTTCCACGCCGTGCCGGTCGGCGATCCAATCGCGGAGAGGCCCGTAGCCGCCGGCCGGCCCGTAGTTCAGGACGGTGGCGCCGTCCCGATCGATCGCGGCGCGCGCGCAGTCGGCGAGCTCCTCGAGCGCAAGGCACTCGGGCGCCGGGACGCCGCGGGCGAGCGAGATCGACTCCACGAGAGGCACCCTAGAATCCGGCCCGGACAGGAGGCTGCCGCTGGTCAGGCGCTGAGCGTGCCGGCGGTCTCGGCCGCCAGCTCGGCGACCTCGGTCGGCGTCGTACCGACCCGGACGCCTGCGGCTTCGAGCGCTTCCTTCTTCGCCTCGGCGGTGCCGGACGATCCGGAGATGATCGCGCCCGCGTGGCCCATGGTCTTGCCCGGCGGCGCCGTGAAGCCGGCGATGTAGGCCACGACCGGCTTGGACATCTGTTCCCCGATGTAGCGCGCCGCCTTCTCCTCCTCGTCGCCGCCGATCTCCCCGACCATGACGACGACATCGGTCTCGTCGTCCGTCTCGAAGAGCCCGAGGATGTCGATGAACGAGGAGCCGACGACGGGATCGCCGCCGATCCCGACGATCGTCGAGTTCCCGAGGCCGCGCTGGGCCAGCTCGTAGCCGATCTGGTAGGTCAGCGTCCCCGAGCGGCTGACGAGGCCGATCCGGCCCTCGCGGAGGACCTCGGCGGGGATGATCCCGACGTTCGCCTTGCCCGGCGAGAGCGCGCCCGGGCAGTTGGGGCCGAGCATCGTGATCCCCTTCGGCTGCACGTAGTTGTAGACGCGCAGCATCTCGTGCGCCGGGAGGCCCTCGGCGACGCAGATCACGGTCTCGATGCCCGCGTCGACGGCCTCGTAGATGGCGTCGGCGGCGAAGCGCGCTGGGACGAAGACGAGCGTCGTGTTCGCTCCGGTCTCGGCGACTGCGTCCGCCACGGTGTTGAAGACGGGAATCCCGGACACGTCCTGTCCGCCCTTCCCCGGCGTGACTCCCGCGACGACGTTCGTCCCGTAGTCGCGGTTGCGCACGGCGTGGAACGAGCCCTCGGAGCCGGTGATGCCCTGGACGACGAGCTTCGTCTCGTTGCCGACGACGACCGCCATCAGCGCTTCCTCGCCTTGAAGATCCCGCGGTCGAGCCGCAGCTGGCCGTCTTCGATCCGGTCGGCCAGCAGCTCCTCCGCTCGCGCGGCGTCCTCGGGAGGCGTGCCGGCGCGGTCGATCCAGCCCTGGAAGTCGATCCGCTTGTCCTCGCGTTCGAACTCCTCGACCTCGAGCCCGGCCGCGGCGAACATCTCGCGCCACTCCTCCTCGGAGTAGTTCCGGACGTGCGTGGGATCGTGCAGGCGGTCGGCCTCCTCCCCGGCTTCGCCGAGGTACAGGTTGTCGGAGACGAGCACGAGCCCGCGGCTCACGCGCGCCATCTCCTTCAGCGCGCCCAGCGGATCCTGGAAGTGATGCGCGGCGACGCGGCAAGCGACGACGTCGAAGCTCGAATCGGCGAACGGGATCTCCTCCGCGCGGCTGACCACGGTCGGGCTCATCCCGGGCGCCGGGTCGATCGTCACGACTTCGAGGCCCGCCTCGCGCAGCACGCGCGCCACATGACCGCCTCCGGTGGCGACGTCGAGCCCGGTCTCGCCCTCCGCCCACTCGGCGAAGAGCTCGAGATCGCGGCCCTGACGGTGCGCGTCGCTCTCCCGATACGCCTCGGCGCGCTCCGACCAGACGTCAGTCATGCGCCAGCTCCACGGCCCGCTTCGCCGCGTCGAGCATCGTCGCCTCGACGTGGATGTTCTCCCGGCCCGCGTCCTCGAGGATCTGCCGGCCCTCCTCCGCGTTCGTGCCGTCGAAGCGGACGACGATCGGGTGCTCGATCCCTGTCTGGTCGAGCGCCTGGAGCATCCCCTGCGCCACGACGTCGCAACGCGTGATGCCCGCGAAGATGTTGAAGAAGATCGACTTGACCTGCGGGTCGGCGCTGATGATCTCGAGCGCGTCCACGACTCCCTGCGCGTCGCCGCCGCCGCCCAGGTCGCAGAAGTTCGCCGGCTTTCCGCCTGCGAGCGCGATCACGTCCAGCGTGGACATGACCAGGCCGGCCCCGTTGCCGAGGATCCCGACCTCGCCGTCCAGCTTCACGTAGGTCACGTCCTTCTCGCGCGCGGCGCGCTCCTCGGGCGGGTACGCCTCGAGGTCGCGCATCTCGGCGATGTCCGGGTGCTTGTAGAGCGCGTTGTCGTCGACCGTGAACTTGGAGTCGAGCGCTTTGACCTCGCCGTCGGGCGTGACGATCAGCGGGTTGATCTCGCAGAGCATCGCGTCGGCCCCGACGAACGCGTCGTAGAGCTTCTGGACGATGGAGAGGATCTGCTTCTGCTCGTTCGGATCGTCGATGCCCGCGGCGTAGATCAGTCGGCGGGCCTGGTAGGGCTGAAAGCCCTCGAGCGGGTCGACGTGGAGCCTCGCCAGCGCCTCGGGGCGCTCGGACGCGACCTCCTCGATGTCGATCCCGCCTTCCTTCGTGAGCATGAAGAGCGCCTTCTTCTCGCCGCGATCGAACGTGACCGAGAGGTAGTACTCGCGCTCGATGTCGGAGGCCTTCTCGATCCAGAGCTTGCGGACGACGTGGCCGTTGATGTCCAGCCCGAGGATCGCCTCCGCGTGCTGCGCGGCCTCGTCCGGCGAGTCTGCGAGCTGGATTCCGCCCGCCTTCCCTCGGCCCCCGGTCAGCACCTGGGCCTTGACGACGACCTGGCCGCCGATCTCCTCGGCAGCGGCTCTGGCCTCCTCCGGGGTCGAGGCGACACGCCCCTCCGAGACCGGAATCCCGAAGCGCTCGAAGAGTTCCTTTCCTTGGTGCTCGTAGAGGTCCACAGGCGCGGCGACTCTAGCTTAGGAGCGGTTCTGGCCGCTTCGAGCGCATCGGCTGCTCAGTTCCGACGGACATGCGACCGAAGGCCGCACGTCCTGACGTCGGCACCGCAAGCGGTGCCTTAGAGTGGCGGCTTCACCGACCAAGGAGGCGCAGTGAGCGAGCAAGAGACCACGCTGCAGGACGACGAGATTCAGAGCGAGTCGACGGAGTCCCCCGGGACCGAAGAGGGCGACAGCGACGGGATGGACACGGGCGGCGGCGGCGGCGGCGGATCCGACTCGGACGGCACGGACAGCGATTCCGACGGCACCGACTCGTAGCCGCAGCAGCAGCAGCGCACTCGCGCGCTGCGTTGCACCCGTCGAAGCCGAGCGCTTCTTCGGTGAGTACTGGGAGCGGAAACCCCTCCTCGTCCCACGCGACGAGGAGGGCCGCTTCCACGAGCTCCTGACGATCGCCGAGGTCGAGCGGCGCGTCACCGCCGGCGGCCTGCGCCATCCGGCGTTCCGCGTCGTCAAGGAAGGCGCCACGATCCGGCTCGGCGACTACGCGGAGGACCTCCCGTGGACGCCGACGTCGTTCTCGGGGACGGCCGACGTGGAGCGGGTCGCGGCCGCAGTTCGAAGGCGGCGCGACGATCGTCCTCCAGGCGCTCCAGCACTACCACCCTCCGCTCGCGGAGTTCTGCCGCGAGCTCGAGCGCGAGCTCGGCCATCCTGCGCAGGCGAACGCGTACTACACGCCCTCGAGCGCGCAGGGCTTCAAGGTGCACCACGACACGCACGACGTGCTGTGCCTCCAGGTCGAAGGTGAGAAGCGCTGGCTCGTCTACGCGCCCCTGCTCGAGCTGCCGCTGAAGCACCAGAAGTACACCGCCGAGATGGGTGAGCCCGGCGAGCCGCTGATGGACGTCACCATGCGCGCGGGCGACACGCTCTACCTGCCGCGCGGCTGGCTCCACCAGGCGATGACCTCCGACACGCCGTCGCTCCATCTCACCGTGGGCATCAACGTCGCAACCTGGCGCGACGCGGTTCGCGAGGCGCTGGACGAGGTCGCCGAGGTGGACGTGCGCTTTCGGCGCGGTGTGGGCTCGGAAGCGGTTGCGCCGGAAGGACTTCTCGACGCGCTCGCCGAGCGGCTGCGGCCCGAGGTCGTCGCGCAGCGGCAGAGACGCGCGTTCGTGGAGGGCCGGCGCGCGATCCGTGGGGACGTGTTCGACCAGCTGCGTGCGCTCGAGGATCTGGACGTCGATACGCAGTTGGTCCGACGCGAGACCGTGATCGCCGACCTCGACGTCGTCGGCGCCGAGGCGACCCTCTCCTACGAGGGGCGCACGCTCCGGTTCCCGGCGCGGATTGCTTCGGAGGTCGAGTTCATGCTCGAGGCGGATGGTGAGTTCGCGGCCGCCGACCTCCCGGGCGGCTCGACGACGAGAGCCGTCTCGTCCTCGTGCGCAGGCTCGTGCGCGAGGGCTTTCTCCGGATCACGCCGGACTGACGACGTAGCGGCTCGGCCGCTCCAGGGTCTCCGACGCGCAGGTCATCTGCGTGAGATCGCCGGGCTCGACATCGACGCGCACGGAGTGCTGTCCCCCGCCGACCGCGGCAAAGCTGACGTCGAAGGACTCGCCGTGCCGCTCCACCCGCTCGAGCGCGAGGTCGTCGATGCCCACGAGCCCGGTCAGCTCGCGGACGAAGCGCTCGGCCGCCTGCACGGCGAAGGTGTAGATCGAGCGGCCCCTGAAGTTGCGCATGGCGACCCGGCGTGCGAAGTGCTCGTCGAGGACCGAGCCGGCCGTCTCCCGGTCGACGCGGCCGTAGTACAGGCCTTCGGGGAGGCAGACGAGGTTGCCCGCGAAGCGGTCGCCGCCGATGTGCGAGACCTGCCACGCCCAGTCCGGGTCGAGCTCGTCGCGGAGCGCCTCGTACAGCGTGCGCCCGTAACGCGCACAGCACGGGTCGTGCTTGCCGTGCGTGCAGACGAGGAACAGCGGGTGGCCGGCGGGCTCTCCGGCGAGCAGGTCGAGTCCACGCAGGTCGTCGTAGGCCTCGAACTCGGTTCGCGTGATCTTGGTCAGGCCCGGCCTCGACGCCACGGCGAACGCGAGTAGGCCAGGGTGGCCCCTGCGGTCGGGGCGCCTGATGAAGAGGAGCCTGCCGTGGGGCGCCTGCGTCACCTGGTCGCGGAGGTGCCGCTTGACCTGGTCGGACAGGCCGCTTCCCGACAGCGCGTCTCTCGCCCACAGGCCGCGGTACTCGATCAGGAGCCAGTGGTCGATTCGGCTCGCGGTTGCGCCGAGCGGCTCGTCGTTCTCGCGCGAGAGATCCGCGCAAAACGGCCGGCTGTCGATCAATCGGCGCCCTGGGTGACCAGGCAAATGACCTGGCCGGTCGAGACGGATTGGCCGGGCTCGACGGAGAGGTCCGACACGGTGCCCGCGCGCGGTGTCGTGATCTCGTTCTCCATCTTCATCGCCTCGACGACGCAGACGACCTGGCCCGCCTCGACCTGATCGCCTTCGGCGACCTCGACCGCGAGGACGGTGCCTTGCATCGGCGTGACGATCGCGTCGCGGGCAGCGCCGTGATGTCCGCCCTGTGCGTCGCGGTCCCGGCGCCTTCGCGCGAGCTCCGCATGCGGCGGCTCCGGCTCGAGGAGCTTGACCTCGAAGCGGCGGCCCTCGACCTCTGCCCGGACCACTTGCTCCCGAAGCCGTCCGTCCGACGCCGCCACTACGCTAGTTGCCTGATGAGACAACTGCTCGGCGCGTTCGGCCAGCTCTTCCGACTCGGTGACGCCGTGGCACGTCTCGCCCGCCGCGAAGCACGGGTGCTCCAGCAGCGCGCGATGGAACCCCACGAGGGTCGTGATCCCATCGATCTCGTACTCGCCGAGCGCCCGGAGCATGCGGCGCCGCGCGTGGTCGCGGTCGACGCCGTGGACGCAGAGCTTGGCGACGAGCGGATCGTAGAGGCCGACGACCTCGCTCCCCTCGGTGACGCCCGAATCCACTCGCACACCAGGACCGGAAGGCTCGCGGTAGCGCGTGATCCGCCCGGGCGTGGGCAGAAAGCCGGTCGACGGATCCTCCGCGTTGATGCGGCACTCGATCGCGTGCCCCCTCAGGCGAAGGTCGTCCTGGCTCAGCGATAGCGGCTCACCTGCCGCGATCAACACCTGCTCGCGAACGAGATCGAGCCCCGTCACGAGCTCGGTGACCGTGTGCTCGACCTGGAGCCTGGTGTTCATCTCGAGGAAGAAGTACTCGCCCTCCCTCGAGAGGAGGCCCTCGATCGTGCCCGCGGAGCGGTATCCGACGGCGCGCGCCGCCTCGACGGCGATCGCTCCGATCCGGGCGCGGAGCTCCTCGTCGACCGCCGGCGAGGGCGTCTCCTCGACGAGCTTCTGGTGACGGCGCTGGATCGTGCAGTCGCGCTCGCCGAGATGGATCACCGAGCCATGCTGGTCGGCGAGGACCTGCACCTCGACGTGGCGGGGATCCTCGAGGTAGCGCTCGACGTAGACCGCGTCGTCGGAGAAATACGCCTGGCCTTCGCGGCGTGCGGCCTCGTAGGCGCGTTCGACCTCGTCGGCCGAGGCGACGACCTTGAGGCCTTTCCCGCCGCCTCCGGCGGACGCCTTGATGGCGATCGGCCAGCCGTACTCGTCTCCGAGCCGGCGCACCTCGTCCGCCGACTCCACGGGCTCGGTCGTGCCGGGGATGATCGGGACGCCGGCGGCGCTCATGGTCTGTCGAGCGGCGACCTTCGACCCCATCAGCTCCATCGCCTCGGCGGGAGGGCCGATCCAGACCAGGCCGGCCGCCTCGACGGCGCGCGCGAAGTCCGGGTTCTCGGCGAGGAACCCGTAGCCGGGGTGGACCGCCTCTGCGCCCGAGCGCTGGGCCGCGTCCAGGATCCGTTCCTGATTCAGGTAGCTCTCGGCGGGAGTGCCCGGCCCGACGAGGTAGGCCTCGTCCGCGTAGGCGGCGTGCAGCGAGCCGCGGTCGGCCTCGGAGTAGATCGCGACCGAGCCGATATCGAGCTCGCGGAGCGTCCGGCAGATGCGAACGGCGATCTCACCCCGGTTGGCGACGAGAATCTTCGTGAAGGGCGGCATGGCGAGCGTATTCTCCTTACCCGTGAGCATCGCCGATCAGTTGACGCTGGCGCGGGCCGCAGCAGTCCCGGTCGTGATCGTCCTCTTCGTCTGGGACTTCCCGAACCACAACTACTGGGCGACAGCCGTCTTCGCCGTCGCGATGGCCACTGACTGGTTCGACGGCCGGCTCGCCAGGCGGAGCGGCCAGACGTCCGCCCTCGGCTCGCTCCTCGACCCGGTCGCGGACAAGCTGCTCGTGCTCACGGCGATGATCCTGCTCGTCGACGAAGGAGTGTTCCCGGGCTGGATGGTGGCGCTGATCGTGGCACGCGAGCTGCTCGTCTCGGGCCTCCGGCTCGCGGCGCTCGAGCGGGGAACCGTGCTTCACGCACGCGACCTCGGGCGTCTCAAGACCTGGACGCAGGCCGTCGCGGCCGGGCTAGGAGGTCTCGCCGCGGCCGGCGCGTTCGACGACTCGATCGCCGTCTGGGCGCTCGCGATCGCGCTCGCGCTGACGTGGATCTCCGGGCTCGACTACGCGCGGTTGGCGCCGCGGCTGTTGCGCGGCGAGCCGGTGTCGGAGGCGAACCGCGGAGCGTCGCCCGCCGACTCGACGTTCTCGAGCAGCGCCGCAAGCCGCCAGACGCTCCGATAAGGGCCGGCTGACTCGCCGCCGCGCGACTCGAGCGCGCTGGCGATCGCGGCACGCTCCTCGGGCGACGGTTCCGGGGTGATCTCCAGCTCCACGATCCGGACACTAAAGATCTTCGGACGACCGGACGATGAGTCGGGAGTGAGACGTTTGCGCCTGCTCGCGCTCTTCGCCTGCCTGCTCGTCGGCCTGGCGGCTGCTCCGGGAGCCTCGCCCGCGGGCCGTTCGTGGGCCCAGCCGCAGATCCGCCTGGTCGTCTCGCATGGCCTCATGGCTCGAACGGTCGGGTCCTTCCGGCCGAACGACGCGCTGACCCAGGGCGAGCTCAGCATCCTCGTCGCCGACCTGACCGAGCAGCCGCCGAAGACGCCGGCCGACCCCGCGGCAGGCGTGACGATGGCGCAGCTCGACGCTCGCCTCGTCCGCGCGCTCGACATGAGCGACGACGCATCGTCCTTCCAGAACGTTGCCGCCGCGGCGGGGCTCCGGCCACCGGCCCGCTTCGGGAGCGAAGTCGTCGCGCGCCTCCTCGGACTGCGCATGAACCATCCCACCGGCCAGGACGATCTCGAGCGGCTACCGAACGACACGGCGACCCGCGCGGAGGCCGCGTACTCCGTCGCCCAGCTCCTCACGCTCTCGAACTGGCAGAAGCAGGAGGTCGACGATGCAGCGACCGCGTTCGAGCTTCCGCTGCTGACTCCGTGGCAGCGCAAGGTCCTGACGACCGCCGTCAAGTTCATCGGCTACCCCTACATCTGGGGCGGCGAGTTCGAGACCCCGCAGTCGCCGTACGGCGCCCAGGCGCAGGGCGGATTCGACTGCTCCGGGTTCGTCTGGCGCCTCTACAAGATCCAGCCCTATCCCGGCGCCCCGCAGCTGACGGACGTCCTGCGCGGCCGAACCGCCGCGTCGATGGCCGGCGAGGTTCCGAAGCGCATGCGCATCAAGCCCGCCCGCCTTGCACCCGCCGACGTCATGTTCTTCGGGCCGGGCGGCCCGCGCGCGAACGCGGCTCAGATCGACCATGCGGGGATCTACCTCGGAAACGGCTGGCTGATCAATTCGTCGCGCTACGGCGTCGCGCTCGCCCCGGTCGAGGGCTGGTACGAGAGCCGCCTCGCCTGGGGCCGGCGCCCGATCGTCGAAGCCGGCCTCTAGGCACGCTTCCCCGGGCGGGAAGCGAGTTTTCCCCCGTATGGGTGATTCCTCCACGGGTTTCTCGGGCAAGAATCGCCGTTGTCCGGAAGTTCACCGAGTTGGGAGGAAACAGTGCTCGAGTGGAAGCCTCGTTTCGCCGCAGTTCTAGTCCTGCTCACGCTCCTCGTGGTCGCAGCTATCGCCAGCGGCTACTTCGAGTTCGTTCTCGACAACTGGGAGTGGTAAGCGAGTAGTCGAAGAGGAGGAGGGGACGATGGCGCACCGCTTGGCGCCGATCGTGGTACCGGTCTATCTCGGAGGCATCGCCTCCGTGCTCTACGCCGCGTACTCGTTCGCGACGGACAGCCATCCCGCATCGCTGTTCCTCGGCGTCGCGGCCCTCCTCGCCGCTTCGACCCTCGCCAGCCGCTACCCGGTCCCCATCGAGGGCCCGGACAGCGGCGGCGTCTCGCTCTCGTTCGTCTTTGCGGCCAGTGCGATCGTGCTCTTCGGCTGGGATGCCGGGGTCCTGGTGGCCTTCGCGGCACCGGTTCTCATCCAGCTGACCGAGCACAGGCCGCTCGTCAGGATCGCCTACAACGGATCCGTCTTCGCCTGCGCGGCGGCCGTCGGAGGCTTCCTCGTCAGCTTCATCCCGGGAGACGGGACCGACGCGCTGACCGCCAAGGTCGGCGTCTCGGCATCGACGCAGTACGGCATCAACCTGATCCTGATCTCGCTCGTCGTCGCGATCACGTCGCGGCGGCCCTTCTTCCCGCTGATCCGTCAGAGCCTGCGCTGGACGATCATGGTCTTCGCGCTGATGGCGTCGGCGGCACTGATGCTCGTCGTCCTCTGGCAGCGCTCGCCGTTCCTCTCGGCCGCGCTCGTCGGCCCGCTGCTCGCGATCGCGCTCTACCAGCGCTCGACCTACCGCGCTCTGCGCGCGATGAGGCTCGCACTGACCGATCCGCTGACCGGGCTCGGCAACCACCGGCATTTCCACGACCGGCTCGAGCGCGAACTGATCGACGCCGAGCGCAGCGGCAAGAGCTTCAGCCTCTGCCTCGTCGACGTGGACGACTTCAAGCGCGTCAACGATCTCTTCGGCCACCCGGCCGGCGACCGCGTTCTCTCCCGCCTCGCGACGACCTTGCGGCAGAACGGCGAGGCTTTCCGGCTCGGCGGCGACGAGTTCGCGCTCCTCCTGCCCGAGTACGACGAGAGCGGCGCGGTCGCCACGGCCGAGTCGATCATCGAGCGGATCGCGAACCTCGGTCTGGACTCGATCGGCTCCGTGACCGTCTCCGCCGGTGTCGCCACGTTCCCGCGCCAGGCGCCCGACCGCGGCGAGCTGATCCGCCTCGCGGACAGCGCGCTCTACTGGGCGAAGGAGAACGGCAAGAACCGCGTCCACGTGTACCGGCCGGACGTCGTCGAGCTCGCCGAGCTCCGGAAGCTCGCCACCGGGCCCGACCGCGCGGCCCGCTTCCGCGCAGCGGCGAGCCTGGCGAAGGCGGTCGACCTTCGAGACACGTACACGGGCAGCCACTCCGCGCGCGTGGCCGACCTCGCGGCGCGGGTCGCTGCGCGGCTCGGCCTCGACCAGGAGCAGATCGAGCTCGCGCGCCTTGCGGGCAGCCTGCACGACCTTGGAAAGCTCGCGATCCCGGAAGAGATCCTTCGGAAGCCCGGCCCGCTGACCGGACCGGAGCGCCTCGTCATCGAGCGCCACTCCCAGATCGGCTTCCGCATGCTCGACAGCCTGGGCATCGAGCCCGTCGCCGACTGGATCCTGCACCACCACGAGCGCTGGGACGGCCACGGCTATCCGGACCGCCTCCCCGGTCCCGAGATCCCGCTCGGCGCGCGGATCATCTTCGTCGTGGACGCCTACGACGCGATGACGTCGGACCGCGTCTACCGCGGAAAGCTGACGCAGACCGAAGCGCTCGCCGAGCTGCAGCGCTGCGCGGGCACGCAGTTCGACCCGACGGTCGTCGACGCGCTGGCCGACGAGCTCGAGCACGACTACCGCGAAGAGCTCGCGCCCGCCGCGGTCGCCTCGTAGCCGCGCGCGGCCAAGAGTCACGAATCCGGCACGGCTCGCGTCACCCACGCGTGCGCTTCACGCGATTACGATCGCAGCGGGGAGGAGGTGGCGAGTGCCTAAGACCGCCCGCCACGAAAGCGAGGTCGAGCCGGCTCTACAGCGGGATGTTTCCGTGCTTCCGCCGCGGCCGCGGCTCGCGCTTCGTGAGGCACGTCCCCAGCGCGTCGATCAACACGGCGCGCGTCCGCCGCGGCTCGATCACCTCGTCCACGTAGCCGCGCTCGGCGGCGACGTACGGGTTCGCGAACTGCTCGCGGTAGTCGTGGACGAGCTCCTCTCGGCGCGCCTCGGGATCGTCCGCCTCTTCGAGCTCGCTGCGGAACACGATGTTCACCGCGCCCTCCGGCCCCATCACGGCGACCTCGGCGGTCGGCCACGCGAAGTTGAAATCGGCGCGGATGTGCTTGGAGCTCATGACGTCGTACGCCCCGCCGTACGCCTTGCGCGTGATCACGGCCAGCTTCGGCACCGTCGCCTCGCAGTACGCGTACAGCAGCTTCGCCCCGTGCCGGATGATCCCGCCCCACTCCTGCGCCGTGCCCGGGAGGAAGCCCGGCACGTCCACGAACGTGACCAGAGGAATGTTGAACGCGTCGCAGGTCCGCACGAACCGCGCCGCCTTCACGGACGAGTCGATGTCGAGCACACCGGCCAGCGCCCGCGGCTGGTTGCCGACGATCCCGACCGAGTGACCGCCGAGCCGCGCGAAGCCGCACACGATGTTCTCCGCATACCGCTCGTGCACCTCGAGGAAGTCGCCGTCGTCGACGACCCGCCGGACGACGTCCTTCATGTCGTACGGCTTGTTCGGGTTGTCCGGAACGAGCGTGTCCAGCTCCGGCGTCTTCGCGATCCACAGGATCCGACGGCTCGAAGAACGGCGGCGGGTCGAGGTTGTTCTGGGGCAGGAAGGAGAGCAGGTAGCGCGCGTCCTCGAGACACGCCTCCTCGTTCGGCGCGATGAACTGCGCGACGCCCGACTTCGCCGCGTGCGTCGCCGCGCCGCCGAGCTCCTCGAAGCTGACCTCCTCGCCGGTCACGGTCTTCACCACGTCGGGCCCGGTGATGAACATGTACGACGACCCCTCGACCATCAGCACGAAGTCGGTCATCGCCGGCGAGTAGACCGCCCCGCCGGCGGTCGGGCCCATGACGAGCGAGATCTGCGGGATCACTCCCGAGGCCTGGACGTTGCGCCAGAAGATCTCCGCGTAGCCCGCAAGCGAGACCACGCCTTCCTGAATCCGCGCTCCGCCCGAGTCGTTGATCCCGATCACCGGGCAGCCGTACTTCGCGGCCATGTCCATGACCTTGCAGATCTTCTCGGCGAATGCCTCGGACAGGCTCCCGCCGAAGATCGTGAAGTCCTGCGAGAAGACGAAGACCTTGCGGCCGAAAATCGTTCCGTAGCCGGTCACGACCGCGTCCCCGTACGGCCGCCGATCCATCATCCCGAAGAGCGGATTGCGGTGCCGCACGTAGCGGTCGAGCTCGACGAAGGAGCCTGGATCGAGGAGCTTCTCCACCCGTTCGCGCGCGAGCAGCTTGCCCTGTTCGCGCTGTCGCTCGACCGCTTTCTCAGTCCCCGCGTGCAGCGACTCGTCGCGCAGCTTCTGGAGCTGTTCGAGCTTTCCCTGGGTCGATTCGTCGGTCGCGGCCATTGGCGAAGGAGACTAGTACAGTCGTCGCCGTGGGACTCCCGCCCGTCGACCGCTCGACGCTCTGGCCGTACGAGGACGGGGAGCCCGGCGACTTCTACTACCAGCGCTACGCTCATCCGACCGGCGTCGCGGCCGAGAAGGCGCTCGGCGAGCTGGACGGCGGAGAGGCCCTCCTCTTCTCGTCGGGCACGGGCGCGTCGACCAGCGTGGTGCTCGCCCTGCTCGGGCCCGGGGACACGATCGCGGTCGCCGAGGGCTGCTACTTCGGCACGCCCACGATGTTCGGCGTCTTCGAGCGGTGGGGGCTGAAGCACGTCGAGTTCGACCAGACGGGCCCGCCGCCGGACGGCGTCCAGCTCGTCTGGCTCGAGGCGCCCTCGAACCCGTTCCTGACCATGCCCGACTTCGAGGCCGCCGCAGCGCATCCCGCCCCGGTGCTCGTCGACGCCACTGCCGCGACGCCCGTCCACCTGCGCCCGCTCGAGCACGGCGCGGACCTCGTCCTGCACAGCGCGACGAAGTACCTCGGCGGGCACTCGGACGTCCTGCTCGGCGCCGTCGTCTGCCGTGACCACGAGACCGCCGACCGGCTCCGCGAGTTCCGCACGCGTACCGGCATCGTGGCGGCGCCCGACCCTGCGTATCTCCTGCTCCGCGGCCTCAAGACGCTCGATGTCCGCGTGCAGCGCCAGACGGAGACCGCCCGGGAGCTCGCGCGCCGGCTCGAAGGCCATTCCAAGGTCGAGAAAGTGCGCTATCCCGGCTTCGGAGGCCTGCTCTCGTTCGACGTCGCCGGAGACCCGCGCAAGGTCGAGACCTCGACACGCGTGATCAAGAACGCGACGAGCCTCGGCGGCGTCGAGTCGGTCATGGAGTCGCGCCACCGCTGGGAAGGCGACCGCGTGCCGGTGAACCTGCTGCGGCTCAGCGTCGGGCTGGAGGACGTGGACGAGCTCTGGGCCGATCTCGACCAGGCGCTGGAGAGCTGAGATCGAACACGCGATTCACGCCGGCCGTCTCCAGGAAACGGCGGTCGTGGGTGACGAGGATCAACGTGCCGTCGTAGACGGACAGCGCCCGCTCCAGCTCCTCGACCGCCGGTAGGTCGAGGTGGTTCGTCGGCTCGTCCAGCACGAGGCAGCCCGCGCCTCGAGCCGCCTGCAGCGCGAGCTCGGCCCGCGTCCGCTCGCCCGGCGAGAGGCTCGAACCGGGCCGCAGCACGTGCTCCGCGTAGAGATCGAACTTGGCGAGCAGGGTGCGCGCCTCCCCCTCGCGAAGCGACGACTTTGCGCAGAAGGACCTGATCAGCGGCTCGTCCGAGGCGAGGAGAGCACGCGCCTGGACGATCTCGCCGAAGACGGCCGACGGCCCGACGCGGCGCTCCCCGGACGCGAGCGGCAACCGCCCGAGCAGCGCGTCGATCAAAGTCGACTTGCCGCTTCCGTTCGGCCCCACGATCGAGAGCCGGTCGCCCCACTCCACGCTGAGATCGAGCGGGCCGAGCCGGAACGCGCCGCGTTCGACGACCGCTCCTTCCAGCGCCACGACGAGGTCACCCGAGCGCCCTGCCGGCGCGAGGTCGAGCCGCAGCTCCCACGGCTGCCAGGGCTTCTCGACCCGGTCGCTGTCCAGCCGCTCGATCCGCTTTGCGGCGGCGCGCGTCTTCGACATCAACGCGTGCGTCCCGCGCCGATCGGCCTGCTTGCCCGCGGCCCGCGCCTGCTCGCGGCGCTCGCGGTGCAGGTCACCGAACCGCGCCCGCGCGGAGCTCCACTCCTTGTACTGCCGCTCGTGCTCCGCCCGAGCCCGTTCCCGCGCCGCCTCGTACTCGGTCCAGCCACCCGTGAAGAGGTGCACACGATCCGTGCCCGACTCGAGCTCGACGATCGCGTTCACCGTCCGGTCCAGAAACGCCCGGTCGTGGGAGACCACGACGAGGCCTGCGTCGAGCCGAAGCAGGAACCGCTCGAGCAGGTCCAGGCCGGCGAAATCGAGGTCGTTCGTCGGCTCGTCCAGGAGATAGACGTCGAAGCGCGCCAGCAGGATCGACGCCAGCGCCGCCCGGCTCTTCTCGCCGCCCGAAAGCGTCGCGACGCTCCGTTCGAGCTCGCTGTCGAGCCCGACGCGCCGCAACGTCGCACCGGCGCGAGCCCGGAACTCGGCCGTCGGCTCTTCGCCCGTACGACGCACCAGGTAGCCGAGGAGTCTCTCCCCAGGCTCGAGATCGCGCTCCTGCGGCAGGTAGCCGACACGCAGGGTCGGCGGGTTGCGCCTGATCGAGCCGCGGTCGAGCTCTTCCAGGCCGGCGAGCGCGCGGAGGAGCGTCGTCTTGCCGCGGCCGTTGGGGCCGACGACGCCGATCCGGCTACCCGGTGTGATCGTGAGCGAGACGCCGTCGAGAATCGCGTCTGCTCCGCGGTGAACCGATATGTCGTTTGCGGCAACGGTGCCGCCTTGGTGTTGCATGAGACCTCCTGATCGAACGGCAAGGCCTGCGGCCCTGCGCGAGGATTTCCTATTTCGATCAGCGATCCGTCATCAGAAGGCGCCCGGAGGCGCCGACGGCATCGTACCTTGGCTTTACCGTTGTACAGGTCCCTCTTAGGCTGTCCCACGTGACCCGCTGTTCGAATTGTGGTCAGGAAAACCCCGACGGGTTCAAGTTCTGCGGGGCGTGCGGCGCCGACCTGACTCCCGCGTCGGCGGCACGCGAGGTCCGCAAGACGGTCACGGTGCTCTTCTGCGACGTGTCCGGTTCGACGGCGCTTGGCGAGCAACTCGACCCGGAGACGCTGCGTCGAACGATGAGCCGGTACTTCGAGGAGATTCGCCGCGTCGTCGAGCACCATGGAGGGACGGTCGAGAAGTTCATCGGAGATGCCGTCATGGCCGTCTTCGGGATCCCGCGCGCGCACGAGGATGACGCGCTCAGGGCGGTCCGAGCAGCCGGCGAGATTCGCGATCGGATAACCGCGGTCGGCGAAGAGCTCGGGATCGCACTCTCGTTCAGAACCGGCGTGAACACGGGCGAGGTCGTGGCCGGGGAAGGCGAGACGCTCGTCACGGGTGACGCGGTCAACGTGGCGGCCCGTCTCGAGCAGGCGGCCTCTCCCGGCGACGTCCTCATCGGAGCCTCCACCCTCGCCCTCGTACGGGACGCGGTCGTCGTCGACGAGACAGAGGCGCTCGAGCTGAAAGGCAAGCGCGACCCGGTGGCGGCCTACCGTCTCGTGTCCGTCGACCCTTCGGCCGACGCTGTGGCCCGCCGGCTCGATGCCCCGCTCGTGGGACGCGAACGGGAGCGCGCGCGCCTGGCCGGCGATTTCGAGCTCGCGCTCGCCGAGCACGCGTGCCATCTCTTCACGCTCCTCGGCCCGGCGGGCGTCGGCAAGTCGCGCCTCGTCGCAGAGTTCATCGCCGACGTGGGGAGCTCGGCGGACGTCCTACGAGCGCGATGCGTCCACTACGGCGAGGACATCACGTACTGGCCGCTGGTCGAGATCCTGGTCGCGATCGGCGTCGAGCCGGAGACGGTGATCGGCGCGTCGCCCGTCGAGACGCAGCTCGCCTTCCGCAAGCTCCTGGAGGCGCGCGCCGCCGAGCGGCCGCAGCTCGTTCTCCTCGACGACATCCAGTGGGCGGAGGACCTCTTCCTGGACCTGATCGAGCACGTGGCCGAGTGGACGCGCGATGCCTCCATCTTCCTGCTCTGCATCGCGCGCCCCGAGCTGCACGAGCTCCGTCCCAACTGGGGCGGTGGGAAGCTGAACGCCACGACGGTCTCGCTCGAGCCGCTGTCGGCCGACGACTGCGAGCGGCTCATCGACGAGCTCGCGGGCAAGGCCATCGACTCGGACGTTCGCCGGCGCATCCTCGCGGCCGCGGACGGGAACCCGCTGTTCCTGGAGGAGATGCTCGCCATGGCCTCCGAGGAGAACGGCGGCGACCTGGTCGTCCCGCCGACCATTCAGGCGCTTCTCCAGGCGCGCCTCGACCGGCTCGGGGCCGACGAGCGCGATGTCATCGGCCGCGGCGCCGTGGAAGGCCAGGTCTTTCACCGGAGCGTCGTCGAAGAGCTCGCGCCCGAGGCGGCACGCGACGACGTGCCTACGAACCTGCAGACGCTGGTCCGCAAGGACGTGATCCGTCCCGATACGCCGCGGTTCGCGGACGACGACGCGTTCCGCTTCCGCCATCTGCTGATCCGTGACGCCGCGTACGACTCACTGCCGAAAGAGACGCGCGCCGATCTCCACGAGCGGTTCGCGGCCTGGCTCGTCGAGCACGGCGGGCTCGTCGAGCTGGACGAGATCGTCGGCTATCACCTCGAGCAGGCAGCCCGAAACCGCGAAGCGCTCGACCAATTCGATTCGCGGCTTCCTGATCTTTCACGCCGGGCCGCCAAGCACTTGACGCAGGCTGGGCGCGGTGCGCTCTCACACGGTGACGTCGGCGCCGCGCGCGGGCTCTTCACGAGGGCCGCGGCGCTTCTGCCCGAAGGTGACGAGGAGCGACTCGAGATCCTGCGCGAGTTGATGTGGCCGCTCTCGGAGGCGGGCGAGGTCGAGCGGATGCGAGGCGCGATTGAAGAGCTCGAGGCCTCTGCCGAGCCGCGGTTCCACCTCTTCGCAGAGGTGCTTCGAGTGTGGCTCTCTGTTCGTCGCCGGAGGGTACGACAGCGAGCGGGATCGTGAGCTCGTGGACGAGGTTCGCCGCAAGCTGCCGCCGGACGGCGACGCCTTCGTGAGCGCCTGGCTGGAGTTCGTCACCTTCTCGATCAGCTGGAATGCCATGCGGGCCGAGGAAGGCCGCGGAGCGATCGTCCGCGGAGCCGAGCAGGCGGATCGCGCCGGCCAGTCTGCGCTCGCGGGCTGGCTCCGTCAGTGGGAAGGGGCGGCTCTGGTGTTCGGCCCGATCCCGGTGGCCGAAGCGCTCCGAATGACCGAGGAGTCACGGTCTGCCGACGAGAGCCCCGTGGAGCGGGCCGGAGCGCTTCGCCGCAGCGCGCGGATGCTGGCCTGCCAGCGCGAGTTCGAGGCGGCCCGGGAGAAATATCGCAGGGCGTTGCCCTCATTCGAGATGCCGGAATGCTCCGCGAGACCGCAGCCTCGGCGCAAGGAGAGGCGTACATCGAGCTGCGAGCCGGCGACCTGGACGCCGCCGAGGCTGCGCTGCGCGAAGGAGCCGAGCAACTCGCCGCGCTCGGCGACAGCGGCTTCTACTCGGGCGTTCTCTGCATCCTCGCGGAGTTGCTCGCGGAAAGAGGAGCGGACGACGAGGCGCTGGCTCTGTGCAAACGAGCTCGCGAGGTGATGAGCCCGTCGGACCTCGACCCGATCACGCACGCGGACGCGGTGGAAGGGCTGCTCGCTGCGCGTCGCGGCGACCACGCGGAAGGCGAGCGGCTGGCCCGGCGGGCCGTCGAGATGCTCGCCGACTCCGACTTCTACGAGCCGGCCGGCGGGTACCGGCTCCTCCTGGCGCGAACGCTGATCGAGTGTGGAAAGCCAGACGAGGCGCGCGTGGCGGCGGCCGAAGCGCTCGCGGTCTACGAGGCGAAAGGCGACGAACCCGCAGCCGACTGGGCGCGTGAACTGCTCGCCTCGATCGACTGAGCCGCAAGCCGGAGGTCGGACTTGAACCGACGACCTGCGGTTTACAAAACCGCTGCTCTACCAGCTGAGCTACTCCGGCGTTACCTCATGGTACGCCAGTGGCTGTTGTCCGGTTTTGGAACGGCCGTTCGTCGAGAGGCTAAAGGCTGCCGATCCGCTCCCGGAGGAGTGGCACCACATCGTCCGGATCGGGATAGCGGCCGAGCATCGACTTCTCGAAGACGAGCTCGCCGTCCAGGTGGACGTCGAAGATCCCGCCGGCTCCGGTCACGATCTCGACGCCGTCGAGCTCCTCCTCCCACTCCTCGAGAATCCTCGCCGCCAGACCGGCGGCGTTCGGGAGCGCTCCTCAGGGAACGCAGTACTCGATCCGTACGCGGTGCCGCTCCGCCACGAGCGAAGAATAGCAGAGTGGCCACAGAAGAGGGCGCGCCCTCGCTTCGCTCGTGCCCCTTCCGTGGCAACTAACTCAATACCTGGCGCGAGCGCTGGTGCGTGTAGATCTTGCGCTTGACCCGCTGCAGCGCGTTGTCGATCGTCTTCGTGTCGCAGCCGAGCTCCTCGGCCATCTCCTCGTAGGACGAGCCCTCGAGGTACAGCCGCAGCGCATCCGCCTCGAGGGGCGAGAGCCCCGTGCCGAGGCAGAAGACGAGGCTCTGCAGCTCCTCGGTCGAGATCACGCACACGGCCGGGTCGTTGACCTGCGACCCCGGAAGGGCGTCGCCCAGCGTGCACTCGCCGTCCGGGTCCTGGCCGGCCGGGGTGTGGCTGAACGAGACGTAGCTGTTCAGCGGCGAGTGCTTGAAGCGGGTCGCGGTCTTGATCGCGGTGATGATCTGCCGCGTCACGCACAGCTCGGCGAACGAGCGGAAGGACGTCTCCTTGTCGTGGCGGAAATCGCGGACCGCCTTGTAGAGCCCGATCAGGCCTTCCTGGACGAGATCCTCGCCGTCACCGCCGGCGAGGAAGTACGAGCTCGCCTTCAGGCGGACGAACCCGGTGTAGCGGCGGATCAGGTAATCCATCGCACCGCTGTCCCCGTTCCGCGCCTTGATCACCAGCTGCAGATCTTCGAGCTCGCGCTCGGCCTTCTGCTGTCGGCGGAGTCCTGGGGCTGGACGGGCGGCGGCCATTTTTTTGAGAGAAGGCTTGGACGAGCGTTTGCAATCTCGTCCTTTGCTAGCGCCAAAGTAGCACTAGCATCAAGAAATTACAAGAGTTTTGTAAAGGTCCCAATCACTATGGACCCTTGCCTCTCCTCAGCTGTTCTAGCTTTTCCCGCGTCTCCGGGTCGAGCTTGTCCTCGACCCGCATCGGTTTCTGCTCCCGATGACCCTCGACCGAGAAGTCGCGGGCGAAGGTCGCCGACGACAGCTTCATCACCTCCTGACCGGAAGTGCCCCGCACCGCGGAGTCGGACGAGACGAGGCACACCTGCTCGAGGCCGCGGTGCTCGGCAGCGAGGCGTTCGAGCAGCGTGTCCGCATCCTCGGCGAACCTGACCTCGAGCGGGCCGTAGCTCAGGTCCTCGCCGGTCCCGTCGAAGACGAGCACGCCGCGAGCGCCCTTCTCGGCGACGAAGCTCGCCAGCTTGTCGGTCAGCTCGCGCGAGTCCTCGAAGCCGCTCGCGTGCAGGAGGTTGAAGCCGTCGAACAGGTAGAAGGTCGGCTCAGCCATTCCGCTGGCGCCGCGCCTCGTAGAGAAGCACCGCGGCGGCGACGCTGACGTTGAGCGACTCGATGCTCCCGGCGAGCGGGATCGAGACCAGCTCGTCGCAGGTGCGGCGGACGAGTGGACGCAGCCCTCGCCCCTCCGCGCCGAACACGAACGCGGCGCCTCCGCGGAGATCCATCTCCCACATCGGCCGGCCCGCCTCGCCGGCGGCGCCGTAGACCCAGAGGTCCGGCCCTTTCACCTCGCCGAGGTAGCGCGCGAGGTTCTGGACGACCGCGATCGGGATGTGCTCGACCGCTCCGGCCGACGAGCGGCAGACCGCGGGAGTCACCATCGCCGACCCGTGCGCGGGCACGACGATCCCGGTCGCCCCCGCACCTTCGGCGCTCCGCGCGACCGCACCGAGGTTGCGCGGGTCGGTCACGCGGTCGAGGCAGACGAGCAGCGGGCTCGGGCGCTGAGCGAGCTCGTAGGCGTCCGCGTACTTGTACGGCTCGACCCGCGCGACGACGCCCTGGTGGTCGCGGTTGCCGATCGCCTCGGTCAGATCACGGTCGGCCTTGACCTGGACGCGCGGCCCGCCGTTCTCCTGCAGCCACGGCTCGGCCGAGAGCGCCCGCTCGGTCGCAAAGAGCTCGAGCACCTGCCGCGGGCCGCGAAGCGCCTCGCGTACTGCGCGCCGCCCGTAGATCTGGTCTGCGGTCACGACTTCGGGACGAGGCGGTAACCGGAATCGCCCGCCACGTCGCGGACTTCCCACCCGGCCGCCTCGATCTCCTCCCGCAGCCGGTCGGCCTCGTCGAAGTCGCCGCCCGCGCGGGCCTCGGCACGTCGTCGCGCCAGCTCGTCGAGCTCGGCCGGCGCTTCCTGCTGCTCGGCGAGCGCGCCCAGCCCGAACACGTCCAGCCCGCGCCGCAGGAGATCGTGGTCGCGCCACTCGTGCATGACCGCGAGCGCCTCGGGCGTGTTGAAGTCGTCGTCGAGCGCGTTCACGAGATCGTCCCAGGAGCCACCCGGCGAGGACGGGTTGCGGAACACCTCGCGAAAGCCGTCCGCACGTGCTTTCGCCGCGCCGAGCGTCTCGTCCGAATAGTCGATCGGCTTACGCCAGTGGGCTCCGAGGAACAGCATCAGAATCGTCTCCCGCCCCCACTCGTCGAGCGCGTCGCGGAGCGACACGAGGTTGCCGAGCGACTTCGACATCTTTTCTCCGCCGAGTCGCAGCATCCCGTTGTGCATCCACAGCCGCGCGAACTCGCGGCCCGCGCCGCGCGACTGGGCGATCTCGTTCTCGTGGTGCGGGAAGACGAGGTCGAGCCCGCCGCCGTGGATCTCGAACGCCGGCCCCAGATGCTTCTCGGCCATCGCCGAGCACTCGATGTGCCACCCGGGCCGCCCCGGGCCCCAGGGCGACTCCCACGACGTGTCCTCGCCCTCCTTGTGCGCCTTCCAGAGCGCGAAGTCGCGCGGGCTCTCCTTGAGCGAGCTCTGCTCTTCCTCCTCGGACGGGTTCCGGACGGAGTCCTCGTCGAGCCGGCCCGAGAGCGCGCCGTAGTCCGTAAAGCGGTCGACCCGGTAGTACACGTCTCCGCCGGCCGGGTACGCGAGCTCGCGGTCGACGAGCTCCTGGATCAGCGCGACGATCTCGTCGATCGACTCGGTCGCCTTCGGCTCGTGGTCGGGCCGCCCGAGGCCGAGGTCGCCCGTGTCGTCGATGTACCACTGGGACGCCTGCGCGGCGAGCTCGGCGCTGCGACCGGGCGCGGCGGCGTAGATCTTGTCGTTGATGTCCGTGATGTTCTCGACCAGGGTGACGTCGTAGCCCTGCTGCGCGAGCCAGCGCTCGAGCCACATCGAGACGATGAACGGCCGCGCGTTGCCGACGTGGATCCGCTGGTAGACGGTCGGGCCGCAGAAGTACATGCGGATCGGACCGGGAGGCGGCGGCAGGTCGTCGAGCTTGCGGGTTGCGGTGTTATAGAGCTGCATCGATCCGCCTCAGTGTCTCTTCCCGGGGCAGCGCGGCGACGATCGCCGACAGCTCCGGCCCGCGCTCGCGGCCGGTCAGGGCGAGACGAAGCGAGCGCAGGTCGCCGCCGACGGCCTTCAGCTCGCGGACGATGTCCTTTGCGCCGCCGCCGTTCGCGCTCAGCTCCTTGAAGCGCTCGAGCGTCGGTCGCGCCTCCTCTCCCAGCGAGACGGGCTCCGGCTCGAGAACCTGCCTCGCGTATTCACGCGCCTCGTTCAGGTCGCGGGCCCCGCGCAGCGCCGGGACGAGCTCGACCGGCGCGTCGGCCGCGGCAGCGAGGTCCTCGTCGCTCATGCCCGCGATCGCCTCGATCGCCAGCCGCCGGACCCGCGGGATGTCGTAGTGCACATCGTGCTTGGGGATGCCCAGCTCGTCGAGGTAGCGGCGGACGGCCTCGGCCGGGATGCCCGCGTCCCGTAGTGACCCCACGGTCGAGCCGAACTCGCGCTTCGACAGCTTGCGCCCGTCCTCGCCGAGGATCAGGCCGTGGTGGACGTACTCCGGCGGCGTCCCGCCCAGCGCCGCGGTGAGCTCGCGGTGAAGCGACTCGTTCGGCCGGTGGTCGTTCCCGCGAACGACGTGCGTGATCTCGAACTCGATGTCGTCGACGACGCTGGCCAGGTGGTAGGTCGCGGTGCCGTCCTCGCGGAGGAGCGTGATCTTGCCGAAGCGGTCGCCTCCGAGCTTCTCGGCGGCCTCGCGATAGAGGCCCTGCCGCTCGCTCTGGCGGATCGGGCCCTCGTCCCAGACGATCCCGAGCCACTCGAGGTCACGCAGGATCTCCTCCTCCCCACCGGGAACGTTCCGGGCCGCATCCGTGTCGTCGATCCGCAGCAGGAACCAGTCGCCGAGATCACGGTTCGCCACGGCACTGAGCGCGTTGCCGACGTGGAGCGACCCAGTCGGGCTCGGTGCAAAGCGAACCCGGTTCATGTCGTTGAATCTACACTCGCCCCGATGCGCATCGGCGTCCTCGGAACCGGAGTCGTCGGACGGACGATCGCCGGGAAGTTGCGAGAGCTCGGTCACGAGGTGCTGGTCGGCTCGCGCTCGGCAGGCGAGGACGCAGTCCCCTTCGCAGAGGCCGCCGCACACGGTGAGCTCGTCTTCAACTGCACGAACGGCAATGCATCTCTTCAGGCGCTGGGCGCCGCAGGTGAGGAAAACCTCGCCGGGAAAGTGCTCGTCGACGTCGCGAACGCACTCGATTTCTCCCAGGGCAGCCCGCCCCTCGTCGGGGTGGCCGAAGGCGGCAGCGTCGGCGAGCTGATCCAGCGCGATTTCCCGGCGGCGAAGGTCGTCAAGGCACTGAACACGATGAACGCGGACGTCATGGTCGATCCGAGCAGCGTCCCCGGCGAGCACGACGTCTTCATCTGCGGGAACGACTCGGAGGCCAAGGCTCGAGTTGCCGAGCTGCTCCAGAGCTTCGGCTGGCCCGCCGAGCGCATCCTCGACCTCGGAGACATCACCGCCGCCCGCGGCCAGGAGGGCTATGTCGCGCTGTGGGTGCAGCTGATGGGCGTCGTCGGCGGCCCGGCATTCAACATCCACGTCGTAGCCGGCTAGCTCGTCGTCGTGGAAGCGAGGCTCCTGGCCTGGTTCGACGAGCACGGGCGGGACCTGCCGTGGCGGCGGACGCGCGACCCGTACGCGATCCTCGTCTCGGAGGTGATGCTCCAGCAGACGCAGGTCTCGCGCGTCGTCCCGCGCTACCTCGCGTGGCTCGCACGCTGGCCGACCGTCGAGGCGCTCGCCGAGGCGCCGCTCGCGGAAGTGATCCGCGAGTGGCAGGGGCTGGGCTACAACCGCCGCGCCGTCAACCTGCACCGGGCGGCGCAGCGGATCGCGGCCGAGGGCTGGCCCGACGACCTGACCGAGCTTCCGGGAGTCGGCACCTACACCGCCGACGCCGTGGCGAGGTTCGCGCTCGACCGCGCCGTGCTTCCCGTGGACACGAACGTGCGGCGCGTGCTCGAGCGGACCGGCGGCGAGTTCGGAGCCGCTTCCGCACATGCGCTGATGGACCTCGGCGCGACGGTCTGCCTGGCGCGCGTGCCACGCTGCGGGCAGTGCCCGCTCGCCGACGGCTGCCCCTCGCGAGGCACCCGGTACGAGCCGCTTCGCAAGCAGAGCCGGTTCGAGGGCTCGTTCCGACAGAGGCGCGCGAAAGCGTTACGGCTCGTCGCGGAGGGCCCTCAGCCGCATGACAGCCTCGATCCGCGAGCGGTGACATCGCTCCTGGAGGACGGTCTCGTCCAGGTGAACGGCGGCCTGGTCAGCCTTCCGGAGTAGTTCAGACTCTCTTAAAGCGAAAACGGGAACGATCCGAGCATGACCACTGTTCTCGTCGTCGACGACGAGCCGACGATCCGCGAGATCGTCATCACGTACCTGAAGCGCGACGGGTACCGCACCCTGGAGGCGGCCGACGGCGACCGCGCGCGCGAGCTGATCGAGACCGAGCGGCCCGACCTCGTCGTGCTCGACCTGATGCTGCCCGGAACGGACGGCCTCGAGCTGTGCCGGCGGATCCGCGCAGGCTCGCATCTCCCGGTGATCATGCTCACCGCGCGAGGCGAGGAGTCGGACCGGATCGTCGGGCTCGAGCTCGGCGCCGACGACTACGTGACGAAGCCGTTCTCCCCGCGCGAGCTCGCGGCCCGGGTGCGCACCGTGCTGAGGCGCGCCGAGCCCGACGGGCGCGGAGGAGCAACGGCTCGCCTTCGACGGGCTCGAGATCGACTCCGCCACGCGCGTGGTGACCAAGAAGGGGAAGCCTCTGCGCCTGACCGCGCGGGAGTTCGAGCTCCTCTGGTTCCTGGCCAGCCATCCGCAGCGCGTCTTCTCGCGGGACAACCTGATGCGCCGCGTGTGGGGCTACTCGGCGGCGCTCGACACGGGAACCGTGACCGTCCACGTGCGCCGCCTGCGCGAGAAGATCGAGGACGACCCGTCCCGGCCGCGGCACCTGGAGACGGTCTGGGGCGTCGGCTACAGGTTCTCGCCGTGATCGAGCTGGCAGTCCTCGTCGCGCTCGCGACCCTCGCGGTGGGGCTGGTCGTCGCAATCGCACTGCGCCAGCTGCCGACCGTCCGCCTGCAGCTCGCCGGGCTGGCGCTCCTGGCGGTCGTCCTTCCGCTCGCGGTCGTCCTCCTGTCCGGCTGGGTCATGTTCCACATGGGCGACGACGTGAAGATCCTCGCCGTCGCGGCCGCCTCGGCATCGACCTCGGTGGTCGTCGCGTTGCTCGTCTCGCGGCCGATCGCGCGCGAGATCGAGGGCCTCGGAGACGCGTCGCGGGCGCTGGCGGCCGGAGACCTTCGCGCCCGCGCTCCGGAGGGGGGCCCGGACGAGCTGGTGCAGCTCGCACGCTCGTTCAACGAGATGGCCGACAACCTCTCCGGGCTGTTCGACGCCCGCCGCGAGCTCGTCGCGTGGGCGAGCCACGACCTCAGGACTCCGATCGCGTCCCTGCAGGCGATGCTCGAGGCGGTCGAGGACGGACTGGCCGAGCCGGAGCGTTACCTGCCCGCGATGGTCGAGCAGGTCCGGATCCTCGCCCAGCTCGTGGAAGACCTGTTCGAGCTGGCGCGGATCGACGCGGGCGCGCTCAGGCTCGAGTTGCAAGAGGCCGAGCTCGTCGGGCTGATCGAGTCCTGCATCCGGGGCGTCGAGGCTCAGGCGCGGGCTCGCAACGTGAGTGTCGAGGCGCAGGCGCCCGACTCGGTCCGGGCCAGATGCGCGCCGGATCAGGTGCAGCGCGTGCTCTACAACCTGCTGGCGAACGCGGTGCGGCACACGCCCAGCGACGGGGCGGTCGCCGTCCACGCGCAGTCGGAGACCGAAGAGGTGCGGATCGTCGTCGAGGACACCGGCGACGGGCTGACGCCCGAGACGGCGAGCCGGATGTTCGAGCGCTTCTGGCGCGAGGACGGGGCGCGGACGAGCGGCGGCGCCGGTCTCGGGCTGGCGATCGCGCGCGGCCTCGTCGAGGCGCACGGTGGCCGGATCTGGGCCGAGACCCGGCCCGAGGGCGGCACGCGCGTCTCGTTCACGCTGCCCTCGGTCGCCTAGCGGCCTAGCTGGGCGGGCGGGTGCTCCATCCACACGTTCGGCTCGACGTAGAGCCCTTCGTCTCGCTCACGGTCGATCTCGACGGGGACGAGCGCCCCGGGAACCAGGTACGACCCGCTCTCGGGAAACGCCATCTCCGCCCACTCCTCCCACTGCGCGACCGTCCCCGGGATGCGCATCGACTCGGTCGCCACCTTCAGGATCTTCGCGCCAAGGCGCTCGTGCGTCCTGAGCCACGGGTCGAGGAGCGCGCCGTCGTCGCGGCGCCACTCGATGTAGCGCTCCATGGGCGTGAGCGGGTAGCGGTGCTTGAGGCTCGGCCGGACCGGAGCGATCAGCCGTGTCGAGCCCGTGGTCACGGGCGATCTCGCCCATGCGCTCGATCATCAGGCGGCTCAGCCCCCGGCCGCGGTAGTCCGGGTCGATCACGATCTGGAGCGCGCAGAGCGACGGTCGCTGCAGGCGGGTCGTCCCCGAACCGCTCTTCGACGACCGCGTCGATCCCAGCGTCCGGCAGCGTCGACGCGTCGCCGTCCCAGGCCGCCGGCATCGTGTTGCCCGCGCCCACGACCTCCCCGCGTTCGTCGTCCCAGGCGTAGAACTGGTACTCGGGGTAGTCCTCGATCACCCGGCCGAAGAGACGTTCCAAGACGGGGTCGTGGTACATGAACTCGGGCCACAGGCCCGCGGACATGCCCGCAGTGTGCGGGAGCTTGCCGGGCCGCTCGGCGCGGGTCGGGAATTGAAGGGCCATGTCAGCCGGAGCGTTTCAGAAGCGCTATCGCCTGGGCGGCAAGCCCCTCGCCGCGACCGGTGAAGCCGAGCTCGTCGGTCGTCGTCGCCCGCACGGTGACGCGGTCGATGTCGACGCCCATCGCGCCGGCCAGGCGCGCGCCCATCGCCACACGCACGTCGGCGATCCGCGGGCGCTCGCCCGATCAGCACGCAGTCTGCGTTCACGAGCTCGAAGCCGCCGATGCGCACGACCTCGTAGCTCCGCTGCAGGAGGCGGATCGAGGAGGCGTCGAGCCACTGGGGATCCGCCGACGGGAAGAGCTCGCCGATGTCTCCCTTGCCGGCGGCGCCCAGGATCGCGTCGATGAGCGCGTGCGCGACGACGTCGCCGTCGGAGTGGCCGGCGAGGCCCGGCTCACCGGGGAAGTCCACGCCTGCGAGGACGAGCGGGATCCCGTCCGCGAACCGGTGCGCGTCGATTCCGAGGCCGATCCGCAGGTCGCTCATCCCAGAGGCTCCTGGCGCGCCTTCCGCCGATCGAAGACGGTGACCGTCTCGTAGCCGGCGTCGCGGGCGTGGCCGACGGCCCGATCGAGATCTCGGCCGACGTTCTCCGGGATGTGCGCGTCCGATGCCAGCGTGATCGGCACGCCCTGGGCGCGGGCTGCGGCGAGAAAGGACGGATTCGGGTACAGCTTTCCATGCGGCTTGTGCAGGCCCGCGCTCGAGACCTCGATCGCGACGCCGTCGAGCGAGCGCGCGACCCCGTCCCAGTCCCAGTCGATCTCGTCGCCGAAGAACTTCACCAGGTCGGGGTGCGCGAGGGAATCGAAGAGCCCGCTTCCTGCCGCGCTGCCCAGGGTTTCGTAGTACCGGCTCCAGGCCTGCTCGGCCCCGACGGAATCGACGAGGCTCGGCTCAGCATCGATCCCGAGGCCGTCGAGGAAGTGGATCGAGCCCAGGACGTAGTCCCACGGATACGGAGCGAGCGCCTCCGCCGTCTCCTCCTCGCGGCCGGGCTCGTAGTCGACCTCGATCCCGAGCTTCACGGGGTGGCCGCGGCGCTTCGCCTCGACGACGGCCTCCACGTACGGCTCGATGTCGTAGACGCACCGCTCGAGGTGATAGGGCATCGACCACAGCGCACGCGTCCGTTCGAAGTAGTAGACGTGCTCGGTGAAGCCGATCTCGTCCACGCCCCGCTCGCGCTGCTCGCTCGACGAAGCGCTCGACCGCGTCGACGGTGTGGTCGATCGACTCGTCCGGCGCTCGGAGGTGCATGTGGTAGTCGACGATCACAGCCAGGTGGCCACGAGCTCGAGGTCGGCCGGCGTCGTCACCTTGAGCAGGCGCGGATCGCCTTCCACGACCCGCACGCGGCCGCCGCGCGCCTCGACGAGGGTCGAGCAGTCCGGCGCCGAGGACACGTCGCCGCTCAGCGCGCCGCGGAGGACGGAAGCCACGAATGCTTGAGGGGTCTGAACGGTCACGAGGCCGTCGCGATCGATCGACTCGGCGACCGCCTCGCCTTCGACGCGCTTGACCGCGTCGGGGATGGGCAAGGCGGGAACGGCTCCGTCCCAGCCGTCCGAGATGGCCGTCACGAGGCGCCCGATCACCTCGTCGGTCACGAGCGGGCGGGCTGCGTCGTGCACGAGCACGATCGTCGCGTCTTCGGGCACCTCGGCCAGGGCCGCGCGTACGGATTCGCTACGGCTCTCTCCGCCGGTGACCGCCCCCGCGACCTTGCCGGCCGCGACCTCCTCGGCGACGAGGATGCACGGCTCCTCCCACTCGGGCGGCGCGGCGACGACGATCCCCTCGATCCACTCGGAGGCCTCCAGCCGCTCGAGGCTCTCTGCGATCAGCGGACGGTCGTTGAGCGGAGCGAACGCCTTGGGACGGTCCAGCCCGAGACGGTCACCGCGTCCCGCTGCGGCGAGGATCGCCCAGACGGACATGTCCGGAGACTAGGCCTTCGCTGCGAACCTTCGCGCGCGACTTCTTCGTGCCGACGCCCGCGAGGATGTCGTCGAGCCACTCGGCGGCCTCTTCCTCGTCCATGCCCTTCGCGTACATGAGCTCGGAGACGAGGATCTTCTTCGCCTTGACGAACATCTGCTTCTCGCCCGTCGAGAGGCCCTTCTCGTGGTCACGGAGCGACAGGTTCCGGACGACTTCGGCCAGCTCGAAGATGTCGCCGGTCTTCATCTTGTCGCGGTTGTGCTTGAAGCGGCGGTTCCAGTTCTTCGGCATCACCGTGCCGCTGCCGCGCAGCGCCTTGAGCACCTGCTCGACCGTGTTCTCGTCGATGACTTTGCGAAGGCCGACTCGGTCGGCGTTCTCGGTCGGAACCTGCACGGTCATGTCGTTGTGCAGGATCTGAATCTGAAGGTATTCGCGCTCCTCGCCGAGCACCGTTCGCTTCTCTTTCTTGACCACAGTGCCCGCGCCGTGGTGCGGATACACGACCTTATCGCCGACTTTGTACAAGCCCGACCTCCCCGTTCTGTCCGTTTTCATCAAGCCGCCGGCGGGTTGGCGACCGCCGGCGAACAACTTCCAGGATAGCAAAAGTTGCTGGAAAACACCACTTTTTGGGGGTGCCGGACCGAAAAATGCCTGCTCAGAGCGACCTACGCCGCCGCCGGATCGGCCCTGGCGAGCCCGGCCGAGACCGCCTTGCGAAGGGTGTCGGCTTCGACGAGCGACACGTTCGCCCGGGCCTCCGTGCCTTTCGGCACGATCACCGAGGCGAGCCCGAGCTTCGCGCACTCCTGAGCACGCCTTTCGGCCTGGGTGGCAGGCCGTAAGCGCCCCGTGAGGCCGACCTCGCCGAAGGACGCCGTCGACGGGGCGAGCGGCACGCCCTTGGCCGCCGAGGCGATGGCGAGCGCGATCGCGAGGTCGGCGCCGGGCTCGTCGATGCGCACTCCCCCGGCGACGTTCACGAAGACGTCGGCCTGACCGAGCGCGAGCCCGGCATGGCGCGAGAGGACGGCCACGATCATCGCCAGCCGTTTCGGGTCGACGCCCGTGCCGACACGACGGGGCATGGCCAGGTCGGTCTGCGCCACGAGCGCCTGGATCTCGAGCAGAAGCGGCCGTGTGCCCTCGAGCGCGCACGCGACGGCCGCGCCCACCTCCCCGTCGCTCTGGCCGAAGACCGCCGAGGGATCGGGCACTCCCTGCAGGCCGGCGCCGGTCATCTCGAACACTCCGAGCTCGTTCGTCGAGCCGAAGCGGTTCTTCGCGGCGCGCAGGACGCGGTGCGCGTGGTAGCGGTCGCCCTCGAACTGGAGGACGCAATCGACGAGGTGCTCGAGGACGCGCGGACCGGCGACCGACCCGTCCTTGGTGACGTGGCCGACCAGGAAGAGCGCGACACCGGACTCCTTGCCGACGCGGAGCAGCCGTGCAGCGGCCTCCCGCACCTGCGCCACCGACCCAGGCGCCGAGCCGATCTCCGCCGAGTAGAGCGTCTGGATCGAGTCGATCACGCAGACGTCAGGGCGCTCGCTCTCCAGCGTGGCGCAGACGGCGTCGAGGTTCGTCTCCGCGAGGATCTCGACCTGCTCCGCTCCGCCGAGCCGCGCCGCGCGAAGCTTGACCTGGGCCGTCGATTCCTCGCCGGTCACGAGGAGCGCGCGCCGCTCGCGGGAGATCGAGGCGAGCGCCATCAGGAGCAGCGTCGACTTCCCGACGCCGGGCTCACCGCCGACGAGGACGAGTGACGCCGGAACGAGGCCGCCTCCGAGCACGCGGTCGAGCTCCGGGAACCCCGGTCGAGATTCGCTCTGCCTCGTCGACCTCGACTTCCGCGAGCCGGAGCAGCGGACGCGCTTCCGCGGAGGCTGTTCGCCGCCGAGCCCTCCTCCGCGAGAGTCCCGAAGCTTCCGCAGCCCGGGCAGCGCCCGAGCCAGCGGCCGGTCGAGTATCCGCACTCGGAGCAGGTGAAGTGAACGGCAGCCGCTTTCGCCATCGCATCGAGTCTAGGCACGAGGTCCGACGCCGAATGTGCCGACTCCGTGCCATCGAGCGCCGACTTTCAGTGCTCGGGCACGACGTCGAGCGGCACCTTCTCGCGGCGACCCACGGACGCGATCAGCAAGCCGGACAGGATCAACGCCGCACCGAGCAGCTGGAGCGGTGAGGGCCTCTCGTCCACGAGCAGCGCGGCGAAGCAGACCGCGAGCAGCGGCTGCAGCGTCAGCAGCACCGAAGTGAGGGCCGTCGGCAGCCGTCCGAGCGAGACGGTGATCAGGAGCCAGCCGAGCACCTGCGAGCTGAGCGCGAGCGTGATCAGCCAGCCCTGAGCCTCGAGCCCGGGCGTGAAGTCGAGGTTTCCGATGACGAGGCCGATCGGGACGACGCAGATCGCGCTGGCGAGCGTCGCGTCGTAGAGCGGCCCGGCGACACGGCCCCGCTCACCGGATCCCCAGCGCAGCGCGAGCAGGAAGCCCGAGTAGGCGACGCCGGTGAGCAAGCCGTAGATCGCGCCGAGCCTCGGGTTGCTCCCGTACGCACCGCTCTCGAGCACTCCGGAGATGAGGACGATCCCGACCATGGCGACAGGGATCGCGAGCAGCGAGTTCCGCGGACGGACGCTCGCGAAAGATCAGCCACGCGAGGAGGCCGACGAGCACGACCTGCGTGTTGCCGAGAACGGTCGCGAGGCCGGCGCCCACGTACTCGATCGAGTAGTGCCAGAGGACGAGGTCGGCCGCGAAGAAGACGCCTCCGATCCAGGCCGCGCGGCGCAGAGCCCAGGGACGTGCGCCGATTCGCCGGTCCTCCCAGACGGCGAGCGGCCACAGGAACGGGAGCGCCCAGAAGCAGCGGAAGAACGCGCCCGTGGTCGGGGACACGTGCGACTTGCGGAAGAGGATCCCCGAGAAAGCGATCGTCACCGCTCCCAGAAGCACGCCGAGGGCGGGCCGTTTGGTGAGCGCTCGGCGCACCCCGAGAGCCTAGACTCCGGACATGGCCGAGACGCTCGGCGGCAGCTGTCTCTGTGGAGGCGTTCGCTTCGAGGTCGACCTTCCGTTCACGCGCGCGATCCACTGCCACTGCTCGCGCTGCCGGAAGCACTCCGGCGCGTTCGGCTTGACCGTCGGGCACATCCCACGTGACCAGTTCCGCCTGCTCCAGGGCGAGGAGCTGATCCGGGTCTACGACCCCGGCGGCGCGCTCAAGGCCTTCTGCTCCGTTTGCGGTTCGAGCCTCTTCGGGGGCCAGTGGCCTGAAGGAGAGCGGATCTCGATCCGCCTCGGCGCGATGGACGGCGATCCGCAGGTCAGGCCGTCGCGCCACTCGTTCGTCGACTCGCGGGCCCCGTGGGACGAGCTACCGGACGACGGCCTCCCGCGCTACCCGGGCCCCCCGCCCCCGAACGCCTAGATCAGGCCGAACGCGAAACCGATCAGGATCCAGACCAGGAGCAGGGCGAGCAGGACCCACAGCAGAAAGGCGGACTCGCGGACGGGGAGCCAGCCGATCTCCACCTCTTCGAGGAAGAACCACGTCCGCCGCTTGCGACCGGACTTCGGGTCGTGCTCGACGATCTCGCCTCGCACGGCCAGTGCTGGATCCTCGGTGCGGTTCCCTTCCGCATCGAAGTAAACCGGCCTGAGCACCGGGGGCTGCTCGGGGTTTCGTTTCCCAGCCATCGAGGACCGCAGGGTCGCAGCATGTTACTGCGGCGAGCCGCTGTCGGACTCAACGCCCGGTGCGAAAGATGAGCGCAGAGAAGGTCTTGAAGCAGATCGCGAGGTCGACCGTGAGGTTGCGATGCCGCAGGTACCAGAGGTCGTACGAGAGACGATTGGCAGCGCTCTCGGAGTCCGACGCGTAGTCGCAGCGCAGTTGCGCCCAACCCGTGATTCCCGGCTTGACCAGCAGGCGCCGAGCCTGGAACGGAACGGTTCGCTCGAGCATGCGGACGAACTCCGGCCGCTCCGGGCGCGGGCCGACCAGGGACATCTCGCCCCTGAGCACGTTCCAGAGCTGAGGTAGCTCGTCGAGGTGCGTCGCTGCGCAGGAAGCGGCCGACGTGCGTGACGCGTGGGTCGTTCTCCTCTGCGTAGACGGGCCTGCCGGGCGCCTCCGCGTTCTGCTCCATGGTGCGGAACTTGTACATCGAGAAGAGCTCGCCGCCTTCGCCCACGCGAGTCTGCCGGTAGATGACGCTCCCGGGCGTGCGCCGCACGAGGAGCACGATGAACGGTACGAGGGGAGCGGCCAGGAGCATGCCGAGGGAAGCGCCCACGAGGTCGAGCACCCGTTTGGCGCAGCGGCTGTATGTGCGCTGGTGGAGGTGGAGGATGCTCATGAACCAGCCCGACGTCAGGTGGCGAAGCGGGACCCAGCCGAACATGTGCTCGAAGAAGTGCGTGACGCCGACGACCTTGAACCCGCTCGATGCGACGTCGAGCAAAGACTCCAAGGCCCGGCCCGAGCCGGCGCCCTCTGCCAGCACGATCAGGTCGGGACGGTGAGCCTCGACGATCCTGGAGAGGTCGGCGACCTCCCCGAGCACGGGGACGCCGCGGTCGCCCTCCACCCACGGCTCGTCGTCGACGATGCCCACGACCGTGAACGGGACATTCGGCGCCTCCTCCGCGGTCTGCGCGACGTCGGCGGCCCAGGTGCTCGTTCCCACCACGAGAACGCGCCGCTTCGCGGCGAACAGGCGTCGCCACACCGCCTCCCAAGCGGTCGTGAGAAAGAAGACCGACACCGCCATCACCAGGAGCGCCGACGCCGGGAGGCTCGAATGGGGTAGCGGAACCCAGAGCGTGAGAGCCGAGACGACGACCAGCCCGGTGAGGGTGCCGACGCTCGCGGGAACTGCCGGCCCCAGCGTGTAGGGCACTGCCCCGAATGCGCTGCGCAACGTGAAGAGCCACACGATCGCGAGCAGCGAGGCGGAGAGAAGGGCCGCCGCCGGGGAGTCCATCCGTCCAGCGGTCACCAGGAAGACCGGGACCCAGATCGTGACCGCTCGACCGAGCTCGGCCACCCACCTGGCGTCAACGGGACCATCGTGCGTCGCGACCGACGGTCGAAATGGAGGCCGGACAGCAAGGCCCCCCGAGTTCTGCGCGCGCGCGCCCAACGAATCTCCTCCCTCTATCTCTCTCTGACCCGGATATACCCAGGGCCGCTCGCAGTGAGCCCTTGCCCTCGAGCGCGCGGAGTTTCATCCTTGTTGCGTGCGGCACATCGCCCTCCTCGGCTCGGCGGGCGCCGGCAAGTCCTGGCTGGCCCGCGAGCTTGCGCGGTCCCTCGACCTCCCGGTCATTCATCTCGACCGGCTGTACTGGAAGCCGGGCTGGGTCGCGACGCCCGATCCAGAGTGGGAAGCGCTCCAGCGCCGGGAGGTGAAGCGCGAGTCCTGGATCGCCGACGGCCTGCAGGAAGGCCGCATCTCGCCTGACATCTGGCTCGACGCCGCGGACACGATCGTCTTCCTGGACTTCCCGCCTCTCGTGTGCATGTGGCGCGTCGTGAAACGGAGGCTCGACGGCACACCGGGCCCGCAGATGCCTGCGGACTGCCGGCCCGCGCCGTTCTACCGGGCGTTCCCGAAGTTCCTGCGCTTCCTCTGGCTCTACCGAACGACCGTCCGGCCCCAGGTCCTGGCCGACCTTGCACGACGCGCGCGACGCGGCAGGACGTCGAAGTCCTCCGGTCGGAGGACGAAGTGAGCAGGTTCCTGGCCGACGCGACGGCTCAGCCGGAGGCGCACGGGGAATCTCTATTGACGTGAGCACGACGACGGCTCCAGCCGCGGTTTCGTTCGGGACTGTCTCGACGGAGGCCGAGTTCGCGGCCCTCGGCGACTCGTGGGACGGGCTCGTGCGCGCGATGCCTCGCCCGAGCCCGCACCTGCTCCACGCCTGGCTGCTTTCCTGGTGGCGGCATTACGGCGACGACAGCGAGCTCGCCGTGCACGTCGCATACCGCGGCGACGAGCTCGTCGGCGCCCTCCCTCTCTGCGTCCGGCCGAGCCATGGGCTCCGGGTCCTCACGTTCCTCGGCGCGGAGCAGGCCTCGCTGGCCGACATGCTTCTGGCAGACGATGCCGGAGCCGAGATCGCCGCCCAGCTCGCCGAGCGCGCGGCTGCCACCGATCACGACTACGCCGCTTTCTTCGGGCTGCCCGCCTCGAGCCCCTTCGCCTCGGCTCTCGGGCCCTCGCGCCTGAAGCTGATCGTTCGCGCGGAAGCTCCCGTTCTCGACCTGGACGGCCTCGACTGGGAGGCGTATTACAAGAGCCGGCTCTCGTCGAACCAGCGTGCGCTCCGCCGTCGACGCACTCGCCAGCTCGCCAAGCTCGGGACCCTGGAGACCACCATCGCGCGGACTCGCGAAGAGCTCGCGACCGCCCTCGAGGACGCGTACGAGCTCCACGCCCGCCGCTGGCAGGGCCGACCCGACGGCTCCGACTTCGGAACGACGATCGGCAAGGACTTCCAACG
Source organism: uncultured Actinomycetes bacterium (assembly GCA_963790695.1). Lineage (GTDB taxonomy): Bacteria > Actinomycetota > Thermoleophilia > Gaiellales > Gaiellaceae > VAXT01. Next base: position 231,518 of record CAWBPX010000003.1, read on the forward strand.
GGAAGGCACGGCGGCGCTCGCCGAGCTCGACATCCCACGGATCGTGACGCTCAAGCTCGACGGACGTCCGATCGCCTTCTCCTACTACTTCATGCTCGAAAGGACGATGTTCTGCCATCGGCTCGCCTTCGATCCGGAGCTGGGGCGCTTGTCGCCGGGGCTCGTGAACCGATACGACGCGCTGGAGAACGCGTTCTCCGAAGGGGTGACGCGAGTCGAGTTCTTCGGCGGCACGGAGCGCTACAAGATGGAGCTCACGGACACGACGCAGCCCCTCCACGAAGGGCTTGGATTGCCGGGAACCCTGGCCGGCAGGGCGGTCGTGGCCTCGCGCGTGAACGGGATCCGTCTTCGCAGGTTCCTGAAACGCTCCCCGGCCCTTCGCCGCTTCTACTACGAAGGGCTCGCACCCACGCGCCGGCTGTTCCACATCGGCAACAAGTCATGAGCAGCACGGCCTTCTACCTGGCGAAGGCAGGCGGCACCCGCGCCCGCTCGGCCGCATGGCTGATGCGCACTCGCGGCCGCCTCGACACGAGCGGGCTCCGGATCCTCTTCTACCACCGGGTCTCCGACGACCGCGACGAGCTGGCCGTGACGCCGAAAGCTTTCACGGAGCAGATGGACTACCTCGCCTCCGAGTCGTACCGCGTCGTCGACGTCCTGACCGCGATCGACCTCCTCGACTCGGGCGCGCCGCTCGCCCGGACAGTTGCTCTCAGCTTCGACGACGGCTACCTCGACATCGCCGATCACGCGCTTCCGATCCTCTCCGAGCGCGGCTTTCGGGCAACCGTCTTCGTCGCTCCGGCTGTCACGGACGGCAGGACGTCCTTCACGTGGTACCGCGAACAGCCCGCACTCCTCACGTGGGAGGACATCCTCGAGCTCGACCGCGACGGAACGTTGCGTTTCGAGGCGCACACGCTGACCCACCCCAACCTGCCCGCACTCGACACGAACGCCGCACAAGAGGAGATCGCGGGCTCGAAAGCCGAGCTCGAGAATCGCCTCGGCCGCGTGGTGCGGGCGTTGTCCTATCCGTCCGGGCTCTTCGGGAAGCGCGAAGCAGTGGATTGCCGCGGAGGCGGGCTTTCAAGCCGCCGTTTCCTGCGAGCCCGGCGTCAACGACCGTCGGACCGACCGGTTCGCCCTTCGTCGCCGGCAGGTCGACGCCCGGGACAGCCTGCTCGACTTCAGAGCCAAGCTCGGGGGAGGCCACGACTCCTCACCCCCGCTCCGCGCCCTCTACAGGCGACTTCGCTACAGCGCCGGTTAGCGCGAGCTGCTCGTCGTAGAGATCAACATGGGCCTGCCGGAACGCAGCGAGATCGAACAGCGCCTCAGCGCGCGAGCGGCCGGCGTCCCCGAACCTGCGTCGGAGCCCGCGGTCCTCGACCATCGTGGTGAGCGCGGCCGCGAGCGCCTCGTGGTCACCGCTCGGAACGAGGATCCCGGTCTCTCCGCCGACGACCAGCTCTTCCAGTCCGCCGACACGCGACGCAACTACGGGCAGCCCCGCTGCCATCGCCTCCAGCACCGAGACCGGCAGGCCCTCCGACCGGCTCGAGAGCACGAAGACGTCCGAGTCGGCCAGGAGCTCCGGCACGTCCGCGCGTTCTCCTGCCAGTCGGACGCTGCCCTCGAGCCCGAGCCTTCCGATCTCGGCCTCGATCGCGGCGCGGTCGGGTCCGTCGCCCACGATCAGCGCTTCGAAGGAGCCTGCGGGCAAGAAGGGCGCACGCGCGGATCAGCGTCAGAAAGTCCTTGGGCGCCTTGAGCCGTCCGACGGCGATCAGCCTGGGAGTGGGCCGGTCGTGACGCGAGCGCGGGGCCGCCGCCACGTCGACGGCGTTGCGGATCACAACGGCTCGGTCGGCCTTGCACGTCCCCGCCGCGAGCCCGTCCGCGAGCTCGCGCTCGGACACGCAGATGATCGCGGTCGTCAGGGGCGCCATCAATCGGTCGGCAACTCGATAGAGCCGGGACGCGAGCCCCGAATAGGCGGAGAACGCCCAGCCGTGGACCGTGAAGATGCGGACCGGCACCCGGGTCGTCGCGGCAGCCAGCCGGCCGAGAACGCCTGCCTTCGAGCTGCTCGCGTGCAGGATCTGAGGCCGCTCGCGGCGGATGAGCGAGATGAGCTCGACGAGGCCTGCGGCATCCCGCAACGGATTGATCGGCCGCCGGACGTGCCGAAGCGGGACGAATCTCGCTCCCGTGCGGGCGGCCGCATCGCGGAGCGGGCCCTCCCCGTAGGCGGCGAGCACGACGTCATATCGCTCGGCCAGCCCCGGCAGGAGCGCGGCCACGTAGGACTGCGCGCCGCCGACTTCGGCCAGGGTGATCACCAGCAAGACTCGTGGACGCCCGGTCGCGCCCGGCATGGCGCGGAAGCGTACAGAAGGGCTTCGACGCCGGTGAGCACCGCGCACTCGGCTGCGATTCGCGGGCCCTCCGTGTTCGGCGTGCGCAGCGCGGGCCGACTCGCAGGCGCCGCCGGGCTGCTGCTCGTCGCGGTCGCGACCGGAGTCGCTCTCTCGAAGCATCCGCTCCCGTTGACGCTGGTCCTCGCCTTCGGGGTCGGGCTCCTCGGAACGCTCGCGCTCGTCCTCGCCCGCTACGACGTCGCCGTCGGGCTCGGGATCTTCCTCCTGGCCGCGGTTCGCATCGAGCCCGCTCCGGCCGATCTGATCCTGTTCGTGGTGATCGCGGTCGCGTTCGTCACCGGCCGGTTCTACATCCGCCGCGTGCCACTGATCGTGACCCTCCTGCTGAGCGTGTTCCTGGCGCTGAACATGCTCGCCGCGGTCGAGCTGATCGACTTCGGGCGCGCGGTGACGTTCTTCGCGATCACGCTCTACCTCGTCATCTTCGCGCTCTGGCTGACCGGGTACGTGCGTTCCCCGAATACCGCCCGGGTTGTCCTGCGGGCCTACATCGCGGCCGCGGTGCTCTCGGCGGCCATCGCCGTGCTGGCGCTCTTCGTCGCCTTCCCCGGCCACGACCTGCTCGTGTTCGGCCCACGCGCAAAGGGCCTCTTCAAGGACCCGAACGTGCTCGGGCCGTTCCTCATCCCACCGACCCTGATGCTGCTCGAGGAGACGGTCTCTCCGCGCCTGCTTCGCGCACGCCTTCCCACGAAGCTCGTGGGGCTCTCGATCATGACGACCGGGATCCTGTTCGCCTTCTCACGCGCCGCATGGCTGAACCTGGTCATCGGCGTGTTGGTCATGTTCGTCGTCCTGTCCCTGCGGCGCGGCGGCGGACGCAGAGCGCTGACCTTCGTCGTTGTCGGCATCTCGGCCGCATCGGTGCTGTTCGCGGCGCTCGCGCTCACGTCGTCCTTCACGTTCCTGAGCGAGCGAGCGCGCCTGCAGGCGTACGACACGCAACGGTTCGGGGCCCAGGAGTCGGGCATCGCGTTGGCCGTGAAGTACCCGCTTGGAATCGGGCCCGGCCAGTTCGAGCGGGTCTCGCCGATCTCCGCGCACAGCACCTACGTCCGCGCGCTCTCCGAAGAGGGCGTGCTCGGCCTGCTCGTCCTGCTCGCGCTGCTCCTCCTGACGCTCATGTTCGCCAGCCGCAACGCGATCCTCGGCCGCGACACGTACGGCATCGGCTCCGCGGCGTTACTCGCGGCCTGGTGCGGGCTCCTTGCGAACAGCGTGTTCATCGACACGCTCCACTGGCGACATTTCTGGCTGCTCGCCGCGCTCATCTGGGCCGGCGCCGCGCGGACGGTCCAGGGCTCGCCCGGCCAGACGTGGCCGCCGGCTAGCTCTCGAAATAGGAGATCGGCGAGCTTCGGCCGCCGATGACGACCAGGCCGAGAGCAGGAGCCCGAAGCCGTTGCAGAAGCTCACGCATGTCGATCGCGGTCTCCGAGGTCAGGCGATCCGGCCGACAGACCACGATCACCCCGTCGACCCGTTGCGCGAGCACTTGACTGTCGACGAGCCCGATCAGCGGCGGGCCGTCGAGGAGCACGTAGTCGTACTCGGACTCCTTGATGTCGTCGAAGAAGCCGTCGAGGGCGCCTCCGGCGAGGAGCTGCGCCGGGTCGGGCGGCCTCTGCCCGCTGGCGAGCACGTGCAGGCGTCCTCCGTTCTCCCGCGAGCCCTGGCCGACGGTGACGGCGCTTTCACCCTGGCGGCCGCCGGCGAGCACCTCCGCGAGCCCAGGGGTCTGGGCGACGTCGAAGAGCTCGTGGAGCCGCGGCCAGCGCATGTCCGCGGACACGAGCCACGTCCTCTGGCCCGCCTGGGCGAGCACGAGGCCGAGCGCCGCGGTCACCTCGGTCTTGCCTTCCCCGTGCAGGGCGCTGGTCACGAGAACAGTGCGCTGGCTGTCCGGCGGAAGCTGCATCCGGAGCGTCGCCTGGAGCGTCTGGTAGGCCTCGTACTCGATCGCGCTCAGCGTGTTGGGCGAGTGGCCGAACCGCCGGCGCACGAACGGCACCTCGACCATCACCGGGAGGTCGAGCAGTCGGCTCAGCTCCCGCGACCCGCTCACCCGCGGCCTGAGCTGAGCCCGGGCGAGGACGACCAACGCGGCGATGAAGAGGCTCGCGAAGAGCCCGAAGACCGCGTTCCGGACCGGGCGCGGGGAGCTCGGCGAGCTGGGCGGTTGCGCGCGCTCGGCGAGCTCGAGCGCCGGCCCTTCGTTCGTGGCGACGGTGAGATCGACCAGCTGCTGGCGGACGGTCGCGATCTGCGACGCGATCTCGGTCGCGTTCAGCGGCGTGACCGAAGCCTGGAGGTCGGAGATCTCCTTCGTTCAGGAGGTCGCGCGTGCTTTTCACCCGCTGCTGCTGCTGACGCCGCTCGCGGGCCAGGAACGTGGCCGCCACGCCGTTCGCGATCGCCGCCGCTCCACGGGCTGTGTCGTCGGTGCCGACGATGCTGATCACGTTCGCGTCCTGGTCGACGCTCGCGCGTCACCTTGTCGCGCAGCGAGTCGACGGTCTCTCCGGCGAGACCGTTCTTCGCCGCTGCCGCGAGCAGCTCGCCGTGTCGTCAGCAGGACGCGCACGGTGGCGAGGTCGCGCTGGGTCGACTGAGGCGTCCGAGGACGCCAGCGACTGGGCGGACGGATTGAGCACGAGCTTCGAGGTCGCCTGGTACGTCTTGGGCAGGAGCAGGGAGATCACGAACACCGCCGCGGTGAAGAAGACGACGATCGCCGCGATCAGCCGGCGGCTGCGCTTGAACGCGTCGAGATAGCGCCCGACTTCGACCGGATCGTCCGGGGGAAGCCCCGGCGCGGTGTATCGTCCAACGCCTTCGTCCCAGACTCTCGGGTCCGTCATGGCTCCTGACGATAGCGCTCGACCGACGGCGCGGCATTCTTTCCCGGCCCCGCGCTTGCGCTGGTCTCGAGGAACGAAAGCGGCATTGATGGTGCTCGTTTGGCTTGTGACTGCGGCAGTGGTGACCTTGGCGATCGTTCAGCAGAATGGCCGCAAGGAACCGTCACATTCTCGCGCGACGGGCTCGCTCCTCTCCTCGGCCGCGGCCGGTTCGCCCTCGGTCACGCTGCTCGGCCCGCCCGGCAAGGTCGAGCGTCCGACGACGCTGAAGGCGAGCGCGAGAGCCCGCTCGGGACGGATCGTCGCCGTGACCTTCTTGCTGGACGGGGCGCCGATCGGCTCGGACACGATCGCGCCGTACACGTTCACGCTGAACCCCGGGCTCGTCCGGCCTGGTCGGCACGCACTCACCGTGGCCGCGGTCGACAACCACGGCCGGCGGTCCTCGACCCGCCCGGCCGCGATCACGACCGAGCGGTTCCGGGCGCAGGGCCTGACGGCTTCGCCGGGCGCCGGCCTGGAGCGCGCGCTCGCAGCACTGCGCCGCGGACACGTCACCGTCCGCCTCGCGCCGGGGCGCTACCAACTGAACGACGTGAAGATCGGAGACGACGCCCGCCTGATCGGCTCGGGGCCGCGGACCGTCATCACCGCTCCTGGTACGTCCTACTTCGCCGTACTCGTCGCCCGAGGCCGGAACATCGCGATCTCGAACCTCACCGTCGACGGAGGCGGCCAGGGGCCAGGCCGAGGAATCGCCGTCGCGGTCTTCGACGGCTCCCAAGACGTTCGGCTGAGGCGGCTCCGTCTGACCCACGTACGACAGGACGGCGTAAACGTCTGGGGCGCCTATTCGAACGTCTCGGTGCAGGACTCGGTGATCGAAGGCGACGGGACCGCCCAGGTCGGAGTCTTCGCCCTCGGATCGGACCGTTCTCGCGACACGAGCGTCATCCGCACGCATATCCGCGGCTTTCGTTCGCACGGGATCCTGCTCGCGCAGCGTGAGTACGGGCGGCCCGCGGCCGCGCTCCACGGCCTCGCGCTGGACAACGTCGTCAGCGACATCCGCGACCCGGCCCGTGACCGCTGCTACTACGCACCGAACTCGACGCCGAAGTGCGGGACGAACGAGGGAGGCATCTGGACCGGCGGTGTCGAAGCCGCGATCATCGGCAACACGGTTCTACGGGCCAGGTGGGACGGCATCGAGACCGTCGGCTCGTCGACGAGGACAACGTCGTCGGGAACACGATCCGCGATACGCGTACAGGCATCTACCTCGAGCACTCGACGAAGGACTCGCTCTTCTCGAGGAACCTCGTGGCCGACGCCCGGGCCGGGATCAACGTCGAGTGGTGGCACGACGGGCAGGGCTCGATTCGTAACACGTTCTCGTCGAACCGGATCGTGTCCGCGTCGAAGGGCGGCCTGTTCGTCGACGTCGGGGACGACGGAAACCAGATCGTGGAGAACGTCTTCGTCGGCGGCGGGCGGCCGGCGATCGTGCTGCAGGGCACGTCGGACAACGTGGTGCGCCGGAACCTGGGCTGCCGCGCCGGTGACGACGGAGCTCGTCCGCGAGCAATCCGCGTACTACGACAACGGCGTCCGAGCCGTGCCCAGGCGGAACCGGCTGAGCGCGAACACGACCCGCAGCTTCCTGCCGTCCTCGTTGACGGAACCGACGAAGCCCGAGGCCGTCGCCCGAACGCTGGATCCCCTCGCGTCCGGATCGGCGAACCTCTTCTGGGCGAAGATCGCCGGCAACGGGGGCTACTTCGTCGCGGTGCTGATCGTCGCGCGCGGCCTCGGCCCCGCGGGTCGCGGAACGGTTGCCTTCATCACGGTCACGGCGCTCGTCGTGGCTCACGTCGCGGGACTCGGCGTAGGCGAGGCGACCACGGTGCTCGCCGCGCGAGAGCCGCGACGGCGGCCCCTCCTCCTGGCCAACGCGCTGGTCTTCTACCTGGCCAGCAGCCTCGTCGCGGCGGCCCTGACGTTCACGGGGCTGCTCGCCAGCGACGTCGGCCCGGCGGGAGTCGGCGCCACCGAGCTGGTCATCCTGGCGTCCGGGATCGTCGCGTGCGCGGTCGGCGAGGCGGCCTACTCCTTCCTGCTCGGGATGGAGCGCACGCGAGAGCTGGCGTACGTCACCGGATGCGCCTCGTGGCTCTACGCGGCGGTCGTGGTCGTTCTCTGGGCCGGGCCTGGGCTCACCGTCGCCGGCGCGGCGCTCGCCTGGACCGCCACGGAGGCGGTGCGCACCTTCGTCCTCGTCTCTGTCTCGAGGCGAGGTGCGTCGATCGGCAATCCGAGCCGGAGGATCCTCGTCGAGGAGATCGGATTCGGCATCAGGCTCTGGATCGGAAGCCTCGCGCGGTTCCTGAATTTCCGTACCGACCAGATCCTGATGGGCTTCCTCGCGTCGGAAGCAGCCCTCGGGTTCTACGCAGTCGCGGTCAACGCCTCGGAGATCCTGCTCTACCTGCCGTCGTCGGCGGCCACGGCTCTGCTGCCCTTGATCGCCCGCACCGAGGCCGTACGTCGTGGCGAGGAAACGCTCCGCGCCTTCCGATCGGTCGCTTTCGTCAGCGCGATCGGCGCCGTCGTCGCCGCGATCCTCGGGCCGCTGGTCCTGCCGGCGGTCTTCGGCGACGCATTCGACGAGTCGATCATCCCCTTCCTCTGGCTCCTGCCGGGAACGCTCGGGTTCGCGGCCAGCACCGTCTTCTCGAACGCGCTCGTGGGCTCGTCTTCGCCCGGACTGTCGTCGCTGGGGCCGATCGTCTCCCTCACCGTCGGCTTCGCCCTCGATCTCGCGCTCATTCCGCAATACGACGCGACGGGGGCCGCCGTAGCCGCGAGCGCCGCGTTCCTGGCCGGCGGCGCCGTCGCGCTCGCCACCTACCACCGCGTAACACCGTTCTCGTGGCGAGCCCTGCTCGTGCCGCATCGCGGCGACCTCGACGTGCTGCGTGCGCTCGCACGTCCTTGCTGCGAGTGCGTGCCCGACGCGGCACCGCGTGAGCGGCCGGGCTACGTCCGTGCGGCGATGAGCACGAGGATCGCGACGATGCCCGCGATCGCCACGAGCAGGAAGTTCACGGTCAGGGCGGCGGCCAGGACGCGCGGAGTGACGCGCCACCTGGGACGTCGCTCTGTTTGCCCGGCCTCGACGAGCGGTTCCGCAGTAAGCCCTTGGGCGCCAGGTTCCTGGTTGATCGGAGGCGCCGGGGCCCCGGTCTTGCCGTCCGCGCTCGCGCGCCGCCAGCCGACGACGCTGGCGAGGGAGTCGGTGATGAACTGGTTGAGGCTGACGTTCTCGCGCTCCGCCGCCTGTGTGAGCGCGGCGTGCAGCGTGCGCGGCATCCGCAGGAGCAGACGACCGCTGTGGCTCGCGGCGGTTCGCGGCTCGGGAATGTCTCTCCCCTCCCTGAGCGCCGCCGAGATCCACTCCGCCATAGCGTCCTTGAGGCCCGCGATCGCCTCTTCGGCGGTGTCGCCACGGCTCGTGCAGTCGGGAAGCTCCTCAGCCGCTGCGACCCACTTTCCACCGTCCTCCTCGCCGTCCTGGACGAGGGTGATGTGGTACGGCAGTTCGACGTAGCGGTCGACTGCGCTCGAGGTCCCGCGTTTCATCTCAGCATCGATTGTGCCCATTCGTCACTAATTCCGCCAGAGCGGAACGGGATGGTTGCCGCCGACTAGGTCGCTCCGACCTCGGTGCGCAGCTTCTCGAGCGCGCCACGGGTGAGGCGTGAGACGTGGACTTGCGAGAGCCCCACCTCGTCCGCGATGCGGTGCTGGCTCATGCCCTCGAAGTACGCGAGGTGCAGGATCCGGCGCTCACGCCCGTCGAGGGCGCGAAAACCTCTTGCCAGGACCGCACGGTTCTCCCCCGCCTCGTATCCCTGCTCGGTCGATCCGGGCAGCTCGAGCCCGCGCCCGGCGTCGCCGTTCGCCTGCTCGGCAAGGGAGACCGGTTCGAGAGCTTTGGCCGCGGCAAGCGTCTCGAGCACCTCGGCGAGCCCGACGCCGGCGTCGTCGGCCAGCTCGCCCACTGTCGGCGGGCGCTCGTGCGCAGCCGCCAGGCGTCGCGCGCTCGCCTTGAGCGAGACGTTCATCTCCTGAAGGCGACGGGGAATCCTGATTGCCGCCACGCGGTCGCGGAGATGTCTCTTGATCTCGCCGACGATGCTGGGAATCGCATAGGCCGAGATGTCCACCCCGCGGTCCAGCTCGAATCGGTCGATTGCGTTGATCAGGCCGATCGCGCCGACCTGCACGAGGTCCTCGACTTGCTCTCCTCGCCCTGCATAGCGACGGGCGAGGCTCTTCACGAGAGGCATGTACCGGCGGATGAGCCGTTCCCGCGCCTGGAGATCGCCGCCTCGGTGGTACTCGTAGAGCAGATCACGCGATGTCTTCGGGGCAGGCGCGGACGACGCACCCTGAGAACGGCCCCACGAGTGGCGCTCTGCCCTCGGAACCGCTCTGGCCGCAACCCCCATCACTGCCATTTCATACGCCGCCTTCCAAATTCGAGTTCGATTCTAGCTAGTGCTAGACGATTAGTCGAGAAAAAAGTTAACGCCCTGACGACTCACGACTTTCATCTCGGGGTACTTCTTGAATTATCAGACGTACCGTCCCCCCACAAGGTTGTATCCGAAATCAGACCCGGGTAATGAGCCACGCCCGACTCTGGGCCCATTCGGTGATCGCGGCGGGCGTTTTCGTTGCCCTGTTGTGCCTTCCCACGGCCTCGAACGCGGCTTCAGGAGCGTCGAGTGCAGCCGCGAACCCCAATTTGGCGCAGTATCACGGCTTGCGCGGGGGGCAGTATCACGGGGATACGGCCGTACTCCGCGGAAGTTCCGTGCTCGATCGGGCAACCAGCGGGGCGGCGGTTGAATTGAAAGCGTCTATTTACAGGTCGGTGATATCACCCGTTTTACACTTTCAATCAAGAATCGACCGTGGTAGCACCCGATTCGCAATCGACCCTTCGATCGGTCGCCCGATCGCAACGTCGATCGAACATCGAAACGGCGACCCACGCCGCATGCTGCAGCTCGGAGCCGTGCTCGGGGCGATCTACATCGTCTTCCTGGCGGCATGGTTCTGGGCCACCCGGCTTCGCCCGCGCCCTACGAGACGCGCCCGGGCGTGAGCGGTCTCGCGAATCGGCGTTTCGATCGTCCGAAGATCGGCTAGTACCACTACAAGTCCGCGCGAACAGGAGTTATGCTCATGGCCATGAAACGGCTGCGGCTGCGGCTCGCTGGCGGGGCTACGCATCCGTCGTTCGTGAGGCTGCTCGTAGCTGCGGGGATCGCAGCTCTCGGAGTGGGAAGCGGCCCGGCGCTCGCAGGGGGATCAGGGCCTGAGCGGCCCCCGGTCAGCGCGCCGGCGAAGATCGCGCCCGAGCCGGCGCCTACGGCCGTGGCGCCACCTGCGCCGGTCGCCCCGGCGGTAAGCACGCAGCCGCCGAGCCCGCAACCCAGCGCAACTCCTGCTCGATCCGCCGCCGTTGCCAGCTCGGCCAGGCCGGTCGAGCCTCGTACGGCGCGTCGAACGAATGCCTCGCGGCCGAAGCCGCCCCCACCGGCGGTACAGCACAAGATGGCCAAGCAAATCGAGTCCTTCACGGAGGCGATCCAGAAGCCCGCCTTCCGGCTCGGGGTCGCAGCAACGGCTCCGAGGGCAACCGACTCCAACAACCTGCTCTTCATCGGTGGGCTCGCGCTGCTCGTCCTGGTCCTCGGCGACGCCGCCTTCCTGGCTCTCTCGGCCCGCGTGTTGAGAGAACCGACGACGCGCTAGCGAGACACGACGAACGAGCTTCCGCCGAGGAGCTTCCCGTACCTCCCCGCGGCGAGCCGACCGCGACCGGGCCAGACGTACCAGCGGTACGCGCCTGCGCGGAGCTTGTACCGACGGCCGTGATACCGCCAGCTATGCGGCAGTTGCAGGCGGGCTCGAACCGGCCAGGCGCTGAACACCCGCCGTCCGCGAACGAGGACGACGTTGTAGTACGTCGCTCGTGGCGCGGCCGACCAGACGAGGAGCGGTGGCTTGCTGACGCGCTCACCGGGGCCGGGGTAGAGCAGCGCGCCGCGACCCACGAACTCGAGCGGTCGGGTCCCCTCGTTGCCGGCCTCGTCAGCTGCCTGCAGTCGGTAGTGGTACGTGCGGCCGGCGCGTAGACCGCGGTCGAGGAAGCTCGTCGTCGAGCCCGCTCCCTCGAAGAGGACGCTCTCGTTCTCACCGCTCGAGCCCGGTGAGCGCATGAGCTGCACTCTCTGGGTATCGGGACTCGTGCGCCAGACGAGCTTTGCGCTGCGCTTGCCGGCCTTCGCGACGAGGAGCGTGACCGCCGGAGCGGTCGCGTCGTACTTGACGACGATGCTTCCTGTCCCCTGGTTGCCGGCGCGGTCACGGCAGGAGCCTCCGACGAACGCCGTGGCGGCGTCCGGGCCGGAGTAGGTCGCGCGGCCGCAGCTCTCGACGCCCGAGGTGGCGTCATCGCCGGTGAAGTCGACAGTGAGGGGATGGTTGTACCAACCGTTCGCGTCGGGCGGGCGGGCGGGCGCGGCGGCGACCTGCGGCGGAGAGGCGTCGTAGCCGAGCGAGAACGTCGCGGTCGCGCTCGTGTTGCCTGCCCGGTCGCTGCACGCGCCGGCGAGCGAGGCGTCCGCGGAATCGGGGCCTGAGTACACGCTCGGGGCGGTACAGGAGCCGATTCCCGAAGTGGCGTCCGTGCCGTCGAACTCGACGCGCAGCGGTTGGTTGTACCAGCCGTTCGAGTCCGGATCGCGCGCGGGAACGCCGTACGCAAGCGGCGCCGTCGAGTCGTAGCTCAGCCCGAGCGAGCCCACGCCCGTGTTCCCCGCATGGTCGAGGCACGAGCCGGAGACTGATGCGTTCGGCGAATCCGGGCCGGAGTAGGTCTGCGGCGGAACACAGGAGTCCAGCCCGGAGGTGGCGTCGGTCCCCGCGAAGCTGACGGAGAGAGCGTGGTTGTACCAGCCGTTCGAGTCGGGGCCGCGGGCCGGGGTGGGTGTCACCAGAGGTCCCGTCGCGTCGTACTGGAACCCGAAGGCGCTTGCGGCGCTCGTGTTCCCGGCCCGATCGCGGCACGTTCCGTTGACCGAGGCGTTGACGCCGTCGGGGCCCGAATAGGCCGTTTCCGTACACGATTCGACGCCCGACGTGGCATCGGAGCCGCGTGAAGCTGACGGTGAGCGCGTGGTTGTACCAGCCGTTGTGATCGGGCCCCCGCGACGCGCCCGCCCCGGTGACCTCGGGCGCCGTGGCGTCGTAGCTGAGCGCGAACGAGTGCGCGCCGGTGTTCCCGGCCCGGTCCTGGCAAGAGCCGAGAACCGCGGCGTCGGCGCGGTCGGGGCCTGAATACGTCTGCGGCGGCACGCAGGAATCGATCCCCGAGGTCGCATCGACGCCGCTGAAGTCGACCGAAATCGCGTGGTTGTACCAGCCGTTCGAGTCGGGCGCGCGCTCCGGCGTCGCGCTGACCACGGGCGCGGTCGCGTCGTAGCTCAGCCCGAAAGCGTGAGTGGTCGTGTTTCCGGCGTGATCCACACAGGAGCCGCTGACCGACGCCTCCGGGTCATCCGGGCCGGCGTAGGTCTGAGGCGGGACGCACGAGGCAACCCCGGACGTGGCATCCGTCCCGCTGAAGGTCACCGCGAGCGCGTGGTTGTACCAGCCCTGGGAGTCTGGGGCGCGGCCGGGGCTTGCGGACACCGTCGGCCCGGTTCCGTCGTAGCTGAGCCCGAAGGCCCGCGCGGTGGTGTTCCCGGCGCGGTCTACGCAGGAGCCGTTCACGGAGGCGGTCGGGTCGTCGGGGCCGGAGTAGCTCTGAGCCGGGACGCAGGAATCGAGACCCGACATCGCGTCCGTCCCGCTGAAGGTGACCGTCAGCACATGGTTGTACCAACCGTTCGAGTCGGGAGGGCGGGACGGAGTCGCGGTGACGACCGGCCCGGTTCCGTCGTAGCTGAGCGAAAACGCCCGCGAGCCCGTGTTCCCCGCGCGATCCTGGCAGGTGCCCGACACCGAGGCGTTCGCCGAGTCCGGGCCGGAGTAGGTCTGCGGTGGGACGCAGGACTCGATCCCGGAGACAGCGTCCGAGCCGGCGAACCCGACCGAGAGCGAATGGTTGTACCAGCCGTTCGAATCCGGGTTGCGGGAGGGAGTGGCGGTGACGGTCGGGTCCGTCCCGTCGTACTGGAAGTTGAACGGGAACGCGGCGCTCGTGTTCCCGGCCCGGTCCCGGCAGGTGCCGTTCACCGACGCGGTCGCGTCGTCCGGGCCCGAGTACGTGGCCTGCGTGCACGTGTCGATCCCCGACGTCGCGTCCGCTCCCACGAAGGCGATCGAAAGCGTGTGGTTGTACCAGCCCCCGTGGTCGGGAGGCCGCGAGGGGTTCGCGCGGGTCACCTGCGGCGCGGTGTCGTCGTAGCTGAAGCCGAGCGAGCGGGAGCCGGAGTTCCCCGCGTGGTCGGTGCATGTGCCGCTGACCGAAGCGTTCGCGGAGTCCGGCCCCGAGTAGCTCACCGGCGGGACGCACGACTCCACTCCGGACGTGGCGTCGGTGCCGCTGAAGCTGACTGTGAGCGTGTGGTTGTACCAGCCGTTCGAGTCGGGCGCGCGGGACGAACTGGCCGTGACGCTCGGGTTCGTCGCGTCGTACTGGAAGTTGAACGCGCTCGCGTTGCTCGTGTTTCCGGCCCGGTCCCGGCACGTGCCGTTCACCGAGGCGGTCGGGTCGTCGGGGCCTGAGTACGTGGCCTGCGTGCAGCTCTCGAGGCCGGAGGTGGCGTCGGCGCCGGTGAAGGAGATCGAGAGCGTGTGGTTGTACCAGCCCGCATGATCGGGGCTGCGCGAGGCGTTTGCGCCCGTGACCTGGGGGGCGGTCGCGTCATAGTTGAGGTTGAACGCCTGTGTTCCCGTGTTTCCAGCGCGGTCACGACACGAGCCGGAGACCGAGGCGTTCGCGGAGTCAGGGCCCTGAGTAGGTCTGAGACGGGACGCACGAGTCGATCCCCGAAGTGGCGTCGGTGCCGCTGAAGCCGACCGAGAGCGCGTGGTTGTACCAGCCGTTCGAGTCCGGCCCTCGAGCCGGGGTGGCCGTGACCGTAGGCGCTGTCTTGTCGAGCCGGATCGTGATCGTGACCGTCGTTTCGCCGCCGTCGCTCCTCGCGTAGCAGGTCAGAGGAGTGCCGGTTGTGTCGTTGACGAGCGTGATCGCGTCGCAGCCTCGGGTCTCCAGGATCTGGGACTCCGGGTCCTCGACCGTCCAGTTCACCGTGACGTTCGTGACGTACCACCCGTTCAGGCCGAGCGTCCCGAAGATGTGCGGCGTCACGACGGGAGGCGTTGGGTCGCCGGGAACGGTCGGCCCGCCACCCGCATTTGGCGTGAGTAACAGCGCGCAGACACCGAGAATGAGAAGCAGGCGGTGTCGACGCATGTCTTCCTCCTAGCCCGAGCCCCCGAAGGTGAAGGTGCTGCCGCCGAGCATCTTCCCGTAGCGTCCGGCCGAAAGGGGACCGCGACCCGGCCAGACGAACCACCGGTACGTCCCACGCCGCAGCTTGTACCGCCGCCCGTGGTATGTCCACGAGCGCGGTAGCTGCAAACGAGCGCTGAGCGGCCATGCGCTGAAGACGCGGTGGCCGCGAACGAGGATCACGTTGTAGTAGCTCGCACCGCGGACGGCGTTCCAGACGAGGAGCGGCGGCTTCGTGACGCGCTCACCCGGGGCTGGATAGAGAAGCTGTCCGCGGGCGCGGAAGTCCAGAGTTTTCGTCGACACGTTCGCGGCCGCGTCGGTGGCAGTCAGCCGGTAGACGTAGTCTCGGCCGGGGCGCAGCCCGCGATCCGTGTAGCCCTTCGCCAACGCCGTGCCTCGGAAGACAACGCTCTCGGCCGCCCCTTTCAGCCCTGGAGCGCGAACGAGCGTGACGGAGCTCGCGTCATCGGGGGCTTTCCAGCGTAGGTGCGCCTTTCGGTTGCCCGCCTTGACGCTCAACGCGCCGAGAGCCGGCGGCGTCGCGTCATATTTGAGAGCGAAGCTGGCAGCAGTCGTGTTTCCCGCAAGGTCGCGGCAGATGCCGCGACGGAGGCGTTCGCGTTGTCCGGGCCCGCGTAGGTCGCCTGCGCTGCAGACGTCTATCCCGGAAGTGGCGTCGGTCCCGGTGAAGCTGACCGTCAGCGCGCGGTTGTACCAGCCGTTCGCGTCGGGAGCCCGGGCGGGGCGGCGGTCACCGGCGGGCGCAGTCTTGTCGAGGCGGATCGTGACGCTCTTCGATGTCGTGCCGCCATCGCTCGTGGCCGGCAGGTGATCTGCGTGCCGACGGTGTCGTTCGTGAACGTGCCGCGTCGCATCCGTGCGACTCCCGGATGGCGACTCCGGGTCTGCGACCACCCAGTTAGCGTGACGTTGCTGACGTACCAGCCGTTCGCGCCCGGGTTCCGAAGAGCGATCGGCGTCACCTCGAGGGGTTGCGTCGTCGGGACTGCCGCTCGCGCCTGCGGGCAGCAGGAACACTGCAAGGCCGGAAACCAGGACGAGAAGCAAGCGAGACCGCGCCTGGAGACGTGGAGACCGCTGCAGGCCCCGGCGTAACAGCTCTGAGGCACGCAGTCCCAGAACACTCTCCTTCTCCCGCACATGTCCCGACTGGACTGCCGGGACGTACTTGAAG
>CAWBPX010000004.1:0-15891 GCA_963790695.1 uncultured Actinomycetes bacterium
ACGGCCGGAACCGAGCAGAATAGCGAAAAGGACCGGGTCTCTGCAAGCGCAGCCGACGCGGTTCTCCTGGTCATCCACTGTACAGAACGCCGAGGAGGCCCCGGATATTCCAGGACCTCCTCGGAAAGAGCCGGTTGCGCCTAGGCTAGCTCTGGGGCGCCGGGTGGGCGACGACGCGCTTGGCCAGGAGCTCCATCGTGGCCGGGTCGCCGTGCTTGCATCCGCGGACCTGCACCTTGAGCCGGTCGCCCATGGCCAGGTCGGCCATGGTCGCGTGGCCCATGCGCCGGACACGAGTGTGGTCGTTGACCGTGATCTCCCGGTCGCCGAGGAACACTCGGCCGTGTCGATTCGACTTGGTCACGTTCATGTGGAACGAGGTCTCGCCGGGCGACGTCAGCGTGCCCTTGAGGATGAACGAGACCTTCGGCCGGCAGTTGTCGCCGGTGGGGTTGGGCTTGCCCTTCGCGAGTGCGACCGAGGAGGGGACGATCGCGGTCACGAGCGCAAGGACGACGATTCGGAGCTTCATCAGGGGGATTCCTCCCGAGTAGACAGTCCTCTCATTCTCGGCGGCTCCGCGGCAAAGTGGGCCACTGAAACGAGGGAAATGAGCCGAGGCGCCTGCCTCGGATTGGCTTGTTCGCGTGTAAGCGTTTTGTGAGAGAGGCCGCCTTTCGGCGGCCCCTCCCCCACGTTCGGTGTAGCTGCGGCTACTTGAGCTCGACCGTGGCGCCGGCCTCCTCGAGCTGCGCCTTGACCTGGTCGGCCTCTTCCTGCGTGACCCCTTCCTTGACCGGGTTCGGCGCGCCGTCCACGAGGTCCTTGGCCTCCTTCAGGCCGAGGCCCGTGAGCGCGCGGACGACCTTGATCACCTGGATCTTCTGACCGCCCGCCTCGTTGAGGACGACGTCGAAGGAGGTCTTCTCCTCGGCCGCGGCGGCTCCGTCGCCTCCGGCCGGAGCAGCGGCAACTGCCATCGGCGCTGCGGCGGTGACGCCCCACTCCTCCTCGAGCTTGTTCTTGAGATCGACGAGCTCGAGGACGGTCATGCCGCCCAGCGACTCGACGAGCTTGTCGGTGTCTGTTTTCGCTGCCATTACTGCTCCTCTCCGTCCTGGGTTTCCTGGGATTCTTCTGCTGCTGGTTCTTCTGCTGCGGGCTCCTCTGCCGCCGGCTCCTCGGCTGCAGGCTCCTCGGCAGCCGGTTCCTCGGCCGGGGCTTCCTCGGCTGCGGGCTCTTCGGCGGCCGGAGCCTCGGTCGCGGGCTCTCGGCCTCGGCTTCGGCCTCGGCCTCGGCGGCCGGCTCGGCCTCAGCGGCGGGCTCCTCGGGCGGAGCCTCTTCCGCTGCCGGGGCCTCCGCGGTCTCGCCCTGCTCCTCGAGCTGGCGGATCCGCGCGTCGATCACCCCGACGAGCTCCCGCATCGGCGCCGTGAACAGGCCCACGATCGCGGTCACCGGTCCGGCCACGGCACCGACGAGCTGGGCGCGCAGGATCTCGGGCGGCGGCAGCTTCGCGAGCTGCTTGAGGTCGTCCGCACCGATCTCCGCGCCCTCGAGCAGACCGCCCTTGAGCGTGATCGTCTCCGTGCGAACAGCATCGTCGAGCGCCTTCGCGACCGCGACCGGGTCGCCGTCCGTCTCGAGGAAGGCGATCGCCGTCGGCCCTTCGAGGAGGGCAAGTAGCGGCTCGACACCCGCGGACTCGGCAGCTCGCTTCGTGAGCGAGTTCTTGACGACCGAGAAGCGCGCGCCGTGCTCGAGCAGCTTTCCGCGTAGCTCGCCGATCTCCGTGACCGTCAGGCCCCGGTAGTCCGCGACGATCAGCGTCTCGGCGCCCTGCAGGCGCTCGGTCAGCTCCGCGACGACTCGTTCCTTCTCAGATTTCTGCATCGAATCACCTCCTGAAACGACTTCGACCCGCACGCAGGCGGGCCGACGAGATGACTCTCGCTGCGACCGCACCTCGGCTGGACTTCCGCTCTTGTCGAGCTGCCGGCTGTCTTCGGCGACGGGCTACTTACGCTGAAACTGCTTCTGGCTCTCGTTCCTCCAGCTCTTCGACGATCCCTCTCGTGCGGGACGGGTCGACGCGCACTCCCGGCCCCATCGTGCTCGTAAGCGTAACGGAGCGAACGTAGCGCCCCTTGGCCGCGGCCGGCTTGGCGCGCATGATCTCGTCGATCAGCATCGCGTAGTTTTCGACGAGCTGGCTTCTCGTCGAAGCTCTTCTTGCCGATCGTGACGTGGACGTTCGCGCCGCGGTC
The DNA here is from genome assembly GCA_963790695.1 of uncultured Actinomycetes bacterium. Lineage (GTDB taxonomy): Bacteria > Actinomycetota > Thermoleophilia > Gaiellales > Gaiellaceae > VAXT01. The sequence continues at coordinate 2,268 of CAWBPX010000004.1, forward strand.
GGTGCGGTACTCGAGCTTGCCGGCCTTCGCCTCGCGGACTGCCCTGCCGACGTCCATCGTGACGGTGCCGGTCTTCGGGTTCGGCATCTTCCCGCGCGGCCCGAGGATGCGGCCGAGCTTGCCGACGACGCTCATCTGGTCGGGCGTGGCGACAGCGACGTCGAAGTCGTCGAAGCCTTCTTCGATCTGCTTCGCGAGGTCGGCCGTTCCGACGAGGTCTGCTCCGGCTTCCTCAGCCTCGCGCGCCTTGTCGCCCTCGGCGAAGACGGCGACGCGCGACTCGCGGCCCGTTCCGTGCGGGAGCATCAGCGTCCCGCGGAGCTGCTGCTCGGCGTGGCGGACGTTGAGCCCGAGGTTGAAGTGCGCCTCGACGCTCTCGTCGAACTTCGCGGTCTCGAATCCCTTGAGCAGGCGGATCGCCTGCACGGGCGAGTACAGCTCCTCGCGGTCGAAGCCGGCGCGCGCGTTGCGGTACTGCTTGCCGTGGCTCACAGGTCCGTCTCCACTCCCATGGAGCGCGCGGTGCCGGCGACGACCTTCATCGCCTGCTCCACGTCGCGCGCGTTGAGGTCGGGCATCTTCGTCTCGGCGATCTGGCGAACCTGGTCGCGCGTGAGACGGCCGACCTTGTCGCGGTTGGGCTCGGCGGAGCCCTTGTCCAGGCGCAGCGCTTCCTTGATCAGCACCGCGGCCGGCGGGGTCTTCGTGATGAACGTGAACGAGCGGTCCTCGTAGACCGTGATCTCGACCGGCGTGATGCGCCCGTTCTCCTGCTGGGTCTGGGCGTTGAACGCCTTGCAGAACTCCATGATGTTGACGCCGTGCTGGCCGAGCGCGGGGCCGACCGGAGGCGCAGGGTTCGCCTGCCCGCCCGGGATCTGCAGCTTGATGAGTGTCAGAACCTTCTTCGCCATGTCAGTCCAGCTTCTTCACCTGGTCGAATCCAAGCTCTACGGGCACCTGGCGCTCGAAGATGTCGACGAGCACCTTCAGCTTCTGGGCGTCCCCGTTGACGTCGACGATCTCGCCGTCGAAGTCCGAGAGCGGCCCTGAGGTTACCTTCACCGACTCGCCGAGCGAGAACTCGACCTGCGCGCGCTGACGCTCGCCGATCGCGGTGCCCGTGCGCAGGATCCGGTCGACCTCGGGCTGCGAGAGCGGAACCGGTGTGTTCCCCGCGCCGACGAAGCCGGTCACGCCGGGCGTGTTCTTGACGACGCCCCAGGCGTCGTCGTCCAGGTCCATGTTCACGAGCACGTAGCCCGGGAGGACGCGCTTCTCGGTCTGCACCTTCTGGCCGTCCTTCGTCTCGATCACCTGCTCCGTGGGGACGACGACCCGGCGGAAGCGCGGCCCCTGGTTCATGGAGACGATGCGGTGCTCGAGATTGGTCTTCACCTTGTTCTCGTGGCCCGAGTAAGTGTTGATGACGTACCAGCGAAACACGGCTACCTCAGCAGGATGTCGCGGACGAAGGGCTTGAAGATGAGATCTGCGAACCAGAGGTACGCGCCGACGATCGCGCAGGCGATGATCACGACGATCGTTCCCTGGATGACCTGGCTCTGCGTCGGCCACTCGACCTTCTTGAGCTCGGCCCAGGACTCGGAGACGAAACGCTTGAAGCCGCCGCCCGGCACGCGCCTGGACCCCGTCTGGGTCTTCGGCGGCTGGGCCGACGGGCGGACTGCCTGCTGCCGCGCGCGCGCGCGCTGCGTGACGCTCTTCTGCTCGACGGCCTGCTTGTCGTCGGTCGGCGCGCCCTGAGCCCGGCGGCGCTGCCGCCGTCGCTGCCTCGTGCTCCTGGCCATTTAGCGCGTCTCCCTGTGAGCCGTGTGACGGCCGCACCAGCGGCAGTACTTCTTCAGCTCGACGCGGTCGGGCGTGTTCCGCTTCGACTTCGAGCTCTGGTAGTTGCGGCGCCTGCACTCGGTGCAGGCAAGCGTGATTGCGTCTCTGACTCCACTGGCCATTTTGGTTCCTTCAGTCTACGAGGAGGTAGCGGCGGGAGGACTCGAACCTCCGACACGCGGATTATGATTCCGCTGCTCTAACCAACTGAGCTACGCCGCCGAGCCAGTGAAGAGTAGCAGCGCGCCGAACGCGATCGAGCCATGTTTTCGCTGTGCTGCGCCGATGGAATGGCGCCACGGGACCTGGCAGTGCCCACGGTGTCGGTTCAAGCTCGGATGCTGTGAGGGCGAGCCACAAAGCTGCGACCCGCCCGCACAGAAGCGCTAGGGGACGAGGACCGGCGGCGCCTCGGGCGCCTTCTCCGTTTCGATCCGCGGAAGCCATGCGAGCCAGCTCGGCAGGTACCAGATCCGATCGCCGAGAAGCTTCAGCGTCGCCGGCAACAGCACGGCCCGGATGATCGTCGCGTCGATCAGGATCGCCGCGGCGAGCCCGATGCCGAACTGCTTCAGGAAGAGGATCTGCAGCGTCCCGAAGATCGCGAAGACGAACACCATCACGATCGCGGCGCTCGTCACGACGCCCGCGCTGACCTTCACGCCGTGCTCCACCGCGTCCGCGGTCGTTCGCCCCTTGTCGTAGCCCTCACGCACGCGGCTGAGGATGAAGACGTGGTAGTCCATCGACAGCCCGAAGAGGATCACGAAGAGGAACATCGGTATGAACCCCGCGACACCGGCCGTGTACGAGAAGTCGAGGATCCCCTTCCCGATCCCGTGCTGGAACACGAGCACGAGCACGCCGTAGCAGGCTCCGACCGACAGCAGGTTGAGCACGATCGACACGGTCGGGATCACGATCGACCTGAACGTGACCATCAGGAGCAGGAACGCGAGGATGATCACGAAGCCGAAGACGTACGGGATCCTCTGGCCCATCTGGTCGTTGAAGTCCTTCGAGCCGGCCGTGTCACCGGTCACCCCGTAGTCCTCGATCGAGGGCACGAGGCCGAGCGTGTTCGGGAGGATCGAGTCCCTCAAGTCATTGATTGCTTCCTGCGACTTGGCGTCGGTCCCTGAGCCCGCGACGGGGATCGAGATGACGGCGACCGTCCCCGCTTTGTTCACGTCCGTGAGGATCGGCTCGTACATGCGGTACGTCGACAGGGCGCGCCAGCTGAGCTGTCCGATCGCTTCCTTGATCTCAGGGGAGCGCACGTTCTTTGCCTTGATGACGATCCCGGCCGGAGTCTCGCCACCTGGGAACGCTGCCTGCATCTTGCGGTAGGTCTTCACGGTGGAGAGGTTCTCCGGATAGGTGTCCGCACCGGGCACGACCGTCTTCAGCTGCAGGGCGACGCCGCACAGCGTCAGGAGGAATCCGGCCGACAGCAGGATCGCGGGGATCGGGTGCCGGAGGACTGGATTGAGGATCGCAGCTCCAGAAGCGGCTCTCGCCGTGCTTGGGACGGAAGCGCTTGACGAAGGGGAGATGGACCTTCTCCACGCGGTCGCCGAGCCACGACAACATGGCCGGCAGAACCGTCAGCGATCCGAGGACCGCGACGGCGACGACGATGATCGTGGCCGCGCCGAACCCTTGGAAGGTCGGATCGCCGGTCAGGAACATCCCGGACATGGCGATCATCACCGTCAGCCCGGAGATGAGCACCGAGCGCCCAGAAGTCGCCGCGGCAACCTGCAGCGCGTCCTCGGGGCTCTTGCCCTCCGCGCGCTCTTCGCGCTCCCGCTTCAAATAGAACATCGTGTAGTCGACTCCGACGGCCAGGCCGATCAGGAGGACGACCGCGCCGATGCTGTCGTCCATCGGGAAGATCTTGCTCGGAATCGCCAGCAGGCCCATCGTCGCGATCACGGCCGTCAGACCGAGCATCAACGGGATGCCCGCGGCCACGAGCGCTCCGAAGGCCAGGAGCAGGATCCCGAGCGTGATCGGGATCGACAGCTCGCCCGCCTTCTTGAGGTCGTCAGTGAAGACCTTGTTCAGCTGCTTGTTGCCGCTCGCGCCCCCGAATTCCTCGATTGCGAAATCGGAATGGGCTGCCTGAGCAGCCGCGGTCGAGTCGAGAATGGGCTGGACGCGAGTATCCGCGGTGTCAGGGTCACCAGCGACCTCGAAGTCGATCAGCGCCGAGTGCTTGTCCGCCGAGATGAGGCCGCCGTCCTCGGCGGGTGTCGTGAAGTTCGTAGCGTTCTTGTTCGCCTTCAGGCGGCGGAGGACGTCCGCGGTCACGGCCGCGAACGCCGGGTCGTTGGCGGTCAGCGTCTTGGACTGGATGATGACGCGCTCTCCAGCGGGACTCTTGAAGTCCTTGTTGAGCAGGCGGTCCATCCGACCTGACTCGCGGACGCCTGCATTCGAGGTGTCCAGCTTCGTCACGCCGATCACCATCGTTCCGACGGCGAACGCGACGAAGCAGAACGCAAGCCAGCCGAAGATTGCTTTCTTCCTGTGGTGCGCGCTCCAGTACGCCGCCCGCGCGGACAGGTTTCTGGACTCGTTCATCGGTTGGCCTCCTCTGCTCCTATCGGGTGGCCGCCGGTTGAGTGTCCCACTTTCGAACGGGGAAAGGAAGGCTTTCAGAGAAGCCGCACGAGTGCCGTCGCGAGGGCTGCGACGACGATCACGACGATCAGCGGCGCTTTGAGCCAGATCGCCAGGGCGCCGGCGGCGACTCCGGCCAGGCGCGCATCGAGGACGATCTCGCGCTTGCCGCCGACTGCCTGCGTGACGACGAGCGCGGCCAGGAGCGACGGGGCCAGGAGCTCGACCGCCCCGGTCAGGCGCGGCGGAAGCGTTCGGCCGCCCAGGAGCACGGGGCCGGCGGCCTTGAACGCGATCGTGAACGCACCGACGAGGACGACGACGATCCAGGCGTCGCTCAACGCTTGAGCCCCCAGAGGCAGACAACCGCAGCTGCGATCACCGGGACGCCGGCCGGCGTGAACGGGATCAACACGAGGGCGATCGCACCGCCCATGACGGCCGCGATCTTCGTGCGCCGGTCGACGAGCTGCCCGACGAGGAGGGCGAGGAAGAGCGCCGGCAGGGCTCCGTCGAACCCGAGAGCCTTCGGGTCGGCGAGCACGTTTCCGGCGAGGGCTCCGATCACGGTTCCGGCGACCCAGAACGGGTAGAGGACGAGCCCCGCGCCGACGAGCACTCGCTTGTCCACGCGCCCTCGACCGGCCTGGGACACGGCCCAGGATTCGTCCACGATCAGCTGCGACTCGAAGAAGCGTCTCAGGCGCGACCCGTCGAAGGCCGGGGCGATCGCGAGGCTGATCGCCAGGTAGCGGGCATTGAGGAGAACGGCCGCCGCGACTGCAGCCGCGACCGTCCCGCCGTCGTGGAGGACGCTGATCGCGGCGAACTGCGCTGCCCCGGCGAACGTCGTCGCCGACATGACGATCGCGGCCGTCGCGTCGATGCCGTTCGCGCCCGCGAGCACGCCGAAGGCCGCTCCGAAGCTGAGCGCCGCGGGAGTGAGCGCGGCGATCCGCTTCGCGCCTTCGCGATAGCTACTCGTCAACCCAGTCCCGCGTCAGATAGAGCCAGAACGCGAGGCCGGCGTACGGCCCGTAGCGGCGGAAGCGGCGCTCGATCGTGGCGTCCTTCGCCTGCTTCGCTCCGGCGACCTTCAGGTACGTGGGGCGGGTCCAGGAGTCGAGGATCAGCCTCGAGTAGCGGCCGAGCAGCATCATGATGTGCGCCGCCGCGTACGGCCCGACACCGGGGAGGGCGAGGAGCCTCGCAGCGAGCTCGTCGTCGGGGAGCTCGTCGGCGCTCGCCGAGCCGAGGGCTTCCAGGTCGAGCTTTCCGGACGCGACCGAGCGGGCCAGGTCTCGGAGGTACGGGCCTCGATAGCCCGCTCTGACTTTGTCTGTGTAAAACACACTGTTCCTGCGGGCCATGGCCTCGGGCGTAGGGAAGGCACGCCCGTACGGCCCGTCCGCCGACGGCGCTGGCTCGCCGAGGTTCTGGACGAGGCTCGAGACCATGCGCACGGTCGCCGACCAGGTGCAGTTCGTCGTGCAGATCGTCTTCACGACCTCCTCGAACACGCTCGGGCTCCGGATCATCCGGCCGGCGCCCTTCGCCGCCCAGCTCAGGTCGGGGTCGCTCGCGGCGGCCTCGTAGAACGGGCGCAGGTCCTCGTCGAGACGAAGGACGTGCGCCACGGCCGGGCGCAGGTCGGCCATGCTTCGCCGCGGCCGGCGAGCACCTTCACCTTCGCGTGCCCCTTGCGGCCCTCGGAGACGAGCACCGTCGTCGCCGGGCTCCCGCCGGGCGCCAGCGTCAACTCGAGCGTCCACGCCTGCTCGTCGATCCGGTTCGGCGGCAGGTCGGCGACGCCGTGGGAGGCGATCGTGCGGCGGAAGTCGACCGGCTCCCCGCCCGCGCCCCGGAGCTCGATCTCCGTCGTGCGTCCCGCCATCTCTCCCTTCAACGCAGGGACGACCGCGTACATTCGCGCCGTGGGCATTCTGGGCGTCGACGTCGGCGGAACGTTCACGGACGCAGTCCTCGTCGAAGACGGACGCGTGACGACCGCCAAGGTGCCGACGGCCGCGCGCCAGGAGGAGTCCGTGCTCGCGGCCGCGCGAGGCGGTCGGAGCCGCGGCGATCGAGCGGTTCACGCACGGGACGACCGTCGCGACGAATGCGCTGCTCGAGCGCAAGGGAGCCCGCACCGCGTTCGTGGCGACGGCCGGCTTCGAGCATCTGCTCCACCTGCGCAGGCAGGCGCGCGCGCACCTGTACCGGCTGTGCGACGACCATCCCGAGCCGCTCGTGCCGCTCGAGCGGTGCTTCGGAGTCGAGGAGCGGATGGGGCCGAACGGCGTGCTGAGGCCGCTCGACCTCTCGACGTTGCCCGAGATCGACGCGGAGGCCGTGGCCGTCTGCCTCCTCTTCTCGTTCGCCGATTCGAGGCACGAGCAGGCGGTCGCGTCGGAGCTTCGGCGGCGGCTCCCCGGAGCGAGGGTCGTCGCTTCCCACGAGATCGCGCCCGAGTTCCGCGAGTACGAGCGCGCTTCGACGACGGCGATCGACGCCTACCTCGGGCCTTCGCTCGCGGGCTATCTCGAGGCGCTGGCGAGGCGCTGCGCCGAGGAGGGCTTGCCGGAGCCGCTGGTGATGCGTTCCTCCGGTGGCGTCGCTTCGATCGCGGAGGCGGCCGCGCACCCGGCGTTCGCGCTGCTCTCGGGGCCGGCGGCGGGCGCGGTCGGGGCGGCGATCGCCGCTCGGGCGGCCGGGATCGAGAATGCGGTCTCGCTGGACATGGGCGGAACGTCGACCGACGTCGCGCTGATCGCGGGAGGCGAGGTCGAACGCGCGGCGGAGCGGTCGGTCGGCGGATATCCGGTCCGCCTCCCGAGCGTCGACATCCAGACGGTCGGCGCCGGCGGCGGGTCGATCGCGTGGCGCGACGAGGGCGGCGCGCTGCGGGTCGGGCCGGAGAGCGCGGGCGCGGAGCCTGGCCCTGCTTGCTACGGGCGCGGTGGGACTCGCCCCACGGTGACGGACGCGAACCTCGTGCTCGGCCGGCTTCCCGAGACGCTCGCGGGCGGGATGCCGCTCGACCGCGCAGCGGCGGAACGAGCGCTTGGAGACCTCGATCCGGCCGCCGTGATCACCGCGGTCAACGCGGAGATGATGCGCGCGCTTCGACTCGTGACGGTCGAGCGCGGGCACGACCCGCGAGAGCTCGCGCTCGTCGCGTTCGGCGGGGCGGGGCCGCTGCACGCGTGCGAGCTGGCCGAGGAGCTGGAGATCGGCACGGTGCTCGTTCCGGAGAACGCCGGCGTGCTGTCGGCGCTCGGGCTGGCGGCCAGCGACGAGCGGCGGGATCGCGTCCGCTCGTATCTCGTTCCACTCGCCGAGGCGGGTGAGCTTCCGGGCGAGGGGGAGGCGGACCTTCGCTACGCGGGCCAGTCGTTCGAGCTGACCGTCCCGCTCGGCGGCGACCTTGCGGAGTCGTTCCACGTCGCGCACGAGGAGCGCTACGGCTACGCGGATCGCTCGCGCCCGATCGAGCTCGTCGCGGTGCGAACCGCCGAAGTGAAGCTCGGGCCCGGAGCTCGCCGCTCAGCCCGGGAGCCGGCGCGAAGTGTCCGGCCCGGGCGTGCTCGAACTGGACGGCTCGACCTGCTGGTTACCCCCAGGGTGGGTGGGGGTTAGGGATGGGAAGAGTGGCAGCTGGATCGTGACGAGATCGTGAAAATCGAGCTCCAAGTTCTCGGCAGCGCGCTGCGCTCGATCGCCGAGGAGATGGGCGCGGTGCTCATCCGCTCCTCCTTCTCGGCCAACATCAAGGAGCGGCGCGACTGCTCGGCCGCGATCTTCGACGAGCGCGGCCGGATGATCGCCCAGGCCGAGCACATCCCCGTCCACCTGGGGGCGATGCCGGACGCGGTCGCCGCGGTGATGCGCCACGACCCCGCGCCCGGCGACGTGTTCGTGCTCAACGATCCGTACTCCGGGCGGCACGCACCTCCCCGACGTGACGCTCGTCTCCCGCACAGCGCTCGGCTTCGCGGTCACGCGCGCGCACCACGCGGACGTCGGCGGCATCGAGCCCGGCAGCATGCCCGCCGACTCGCGCACGCTGGCCGACGAGGGGGTCGTCATCCCTCCGACCCGACTCGACGACGAAACGCTCGAGGCGCTGATCGCGCAGATGCGGAACCCCGAGGAGCGACGCGGCGACTTCCGGGCGCAGCTCGCGGCACACCACCTGGCCGAGCAGCCGTCTCGCCGACCTGACCGAGCGCCGCGGGCGCGCGGAGGTCGACGCCGCGATGGACGAGCTCCACGCGTACTCGGAGCGCGTCGTCCGCGCCGCCCTCGCAGCGCCTCCCCGACGGGCGCTTCGAGGCGGAAGACGTGCTCGAGGCGCCCGAGGGGGATCTCGCCATCCGAGCCGCCGTCACGATCGCGGGCGACGAGATCGCGTTCGACTTCGCCGGAACCGCGCGCGCAGCACCCGGGGAACCTCAACTGTCCGCTCTCGGTGACGCGCTCGGCCTGCTACTTCGTCGTCCGCTGCCTGACCGCGCCCGACCTGCCCTCCTCGGGCGGCGCGTTCGCACCCGTGACGGTGACCGCGCCGGAAGGCTCGCTCGTCAACGCCCGGCCGCCGGCGGCCGTCGCCGCGGGGAACGTCGAGACCTCGGGCCGGATCGTCGACACCGTCTTCGCCGCGCTCGGCGAGGCAATCCCCGTGCCCGCCCAGGGGCAGGGGACGATGAACAACGTCACCCTCGGCAACGAGCGCTTCACGTACTACGAGACGCTCGGCGGAGGACAGGGCGCGTGCCCCGACGCGGACGGGCCCTCGGCAGTCCACGTGACGATGTCGAACACGCTGACCACTCCGGCCGAGGCCCTGGAGCTCGCCTACCCGCTCCGCGTCGAGCGCCACGAGCTTCGCCTCGGGTCGGGCGGAGCGGGCCGCCACCGCGGCGGCGACGGCGTCGTGCGCGAGCTGCGCGTGCTCGAGCCCTGCCGCCTCTCGGTCATCTCGGAGCGGCGCGAGCACCCGCCGCAGGGAGCCCCGGGCGGCGAGCCGGCGAGCCAGGACGCAACCTCGTGAACGGCGAGGAGCTGCCGGCGAAGACGACCGCGACCTCGACGCGGGCGACGTCGTCCGCATCGAGACCCCGGGCGGCGGCGGCTTCGGAACGCCGCGAGTAGGCTGTGGGCATGGCCGTGGTCGAGGCACAGAACCTGCGTCGCGTCTACAAGACGCACACCGGGACGATCCGCCGCCGGCGTCAAGAGATCGAGGCCGTGCGCGGCGTCAGCTTCGAGATCGAGAAGGGCGAGCTCTTCGGCCTGCTCGGCCCGAACGGCGCCGGCAAGACGACGACGATCAAGATGCTGATCACGCTGCTGATCCCGACCTCGGGGACCGCGCGCGTGCTCGGCCACGACGTCGTCAAGGACGCCGCGCGAGGTGCGGAAGCGGATCGGCTACGTCTTCGGCGGCGAGCGCGGCGTCTACGAGCGCCTCTCCGGCTACGACAACCTGCGCTACTTCGCCGAGCTCTACGGCGTCCCGCCGAAGCGACCAGAAGCCGCGGATCGAAGAGCTGCTCGAGCTCGTCGGGCTGAAGGGCCGCGAGCACGAGCGCGCCGAGGGCTACTCGCGCGGGATGAAGCAGCGCCTGCACGTCGCGCGCGGGCTCCTGCACGACCCGGAGGTCGTCTTCCTCGACGAGCCGACGATCGGCCTCGACCCGGTCGGCGCGCGCGAGCTCCGCGCCACGATCGGCACGCTCACCGCAGGCCGGCAAGACGATCCTGCTGACGACCCACTACATGTTCGAGGCCGACGCGCTCTGCGACCGGATCGCGGTCATCGCACAGGGCAAGATCGTCGCCGAGGGGACGCCCGACGCAGCTGAAGAGCCGCGTCGCGTCCGGCAGCGTCGCCGAGGTCGAGGTCTACGGCGTCCCCGACGAGACCGTCGAGCGCCTGCGCGAAGCTCGAGGGCGTCCTGTCCGTCTGGGTCGAGGAGCGCGACCAGGCGCAGGTCGCTGAGCGTCCAGACCGCGCGCGGACATCGCAGCTGACCGCGGCGCATGCTCGGCCACCTGGACGGCATCGAACGTCGGCCGCGTCGTCGCAGCGCGAGCCGACGCTCGAGGACGCGTACGTCGCGCTCGTGACGCGACGAGTGATGACGCTCCGCCTCCTCGCGGATGGGCTGGCTGTTCCACCTGAAGATGCATGCGCGACCGCCGTTCGACGGGCGTCGGCCAGGTCATCTACCCGCTGTTCTTCGCGACGGTCGCGTTCTTCGTCTTCCGGGCCGGCGGCAGCCCGCGGACGCTTGCTCTACGCCTCGCTCGGCGCGGCCGTGATGGGCATCTGGTCGGCGACGAGCACGACCGCGGGCTCCGCGATGCAGCGCGAGCGCTGGCACGGCACGCTCGAAGCTGCTCGTCGCGTCGCCGTCGCCAGTTCGCGCTGATCCTCCTGCCGGTGACGGTCGCGATGGCGACGATCGGGATCTACAGCATGGTCGCGACGCTCGCTCTGGGGACGGCTCGCGTTCGGGATCGACTGCTCGTCGTGCACTGGCTGCGTTCGTCCTCGTCGATGCCGGCGACGGTGGTGACGATCGGCGCGCTCGGCTTCCTGCTCGCCGTCTGCGTTCGTCCGCTTCCGCGCCGCCTGGGCGCTCGGGAACATGCTCGAGTACCCGGTCTGGCTGATCTGCGGGTTCCTCGTGCCGCTCGACGTTCTTCCCCGACTGGGTGCGCCCGATCTCGTGGGTGCTCGCGCCGACCTGGGGCATGAACGCGATCCGCGAGTCGGCCGCTCGGCGGCACGCCGCTGGCCCGACCTCCCGATGTGCGTCGCGCTCGGCGCCGCTCTACATCGCCGCTCGGCGTCGCTCGTCCTCGACCGGGTGCTGCGCGCGGCGCGCGCCCGCGCCGCGCTGTCGCTGACGTGACCTCGCTGCGGATCTTCTTCGTCGGCGGGCTGACGAGCTTCCGCGCGCTGTTCGGCTGGCTCTCGCCCTGGATCTACATCCCGAGCCTGCTCGTGGCGCCGATCTTCCAGATCCTGCTCTTCGCCTACATCGGCCGCACGGCCGGCCTCGCGTCGGACAAGTTCTTCGTCATCGGCAACGCGCTCCAGTACGCGTCGATCCCCTGCCTGTTCGCGATGACGCAACACCGTCGCGGCGAGCGCTACCAGAACACGCTCGAGCTACATCCTCGTCTGGCCGGCCGGGCGGATCCCGCTCTTCCTCGGCCGGGCGCTCCCGGTGGTCGTCAACGGCGCGTTCGTGGCGGCGTTCGCGCTCGCTGCCGGCGGCCTCGTCCTCGGCGTCAGCCTTCCCGCCGGCTCGGTCGCCCCGCTCGCCTTCGTCATCCTCGTCACCGCCTTCTCGTGCACGGGGCTCGGCCTGATCAGCGCCGGGATCTGGCTGCGCATCCGCGAGACGGCCGTGCTCTCGAACGTCATCTTCGGCGTCCTGCTCATCTTCACCGGCGCGAACGTCCCGACTCGCGAGCTCCCGGGCTGGATGCAGGACGTCTCCGGCGCTGCCGCTCACCCACGGCATCGAGGCCGCGCGCGGCTCGCCGACGGCGCCCCGTCGCGACGTGAGCGGCCTCCTGGCCACCGAGGCCGGGCTCGGGGCCGCGTATCGCCGCTCGGCCTCGCTGCTCTGCGCCTCATGGAGCGCCAGGCCCGCCGGCGCGCGTCGATCGAGCGCATGAGCCACGCTGCCGCCTTCTGGTCCGGCTCGTTCTTCCACCTCAAGAACCGACGCTGACCGGCTCTTCATGCTGAACATGATCCTGCCGGTCGTCTACGCGACGATCGCGTACTTCATGTACCGCACGGCGCCAACGGGTCGCTGCTCTAGTGTCGCTCGCCGCCGGGATCATGGGTATCTGGTCGACGACGCTCGCCGGCTCCGGCGGCTCTCCAGCGCCAGCGCTGGGCCGGGACGCTCGATGCTGTTCGCCGTCCCGCCCGCTTGCCTCCGTGCTGCTCGATGCGCTCGCGACCTCCGCGATCGGGCCTCTACTCGCTGGTCGCGACGCTTGCTGGGGCTGGCTGTTCTTCCACGTGCCGCTCCATCTGGCGCACCCGGTGTGGTTCGCGATCGCCGTGCCGGCGGCCGTCCTCGCGCTGGGGCTGTTCGGGCTCGTGCTCGCGGCGACGTTCATCCTCTCAACGCGAACTCGCTCTCGAACCTCTTCGAGTACCCGGTCTGGCTCGTCACCGGCCTGCTCGATCCCTGTCGCTGCTGCCGGGATGGGTGCGGCCGATCGCGTGGGTGATCGCGACCGACCTGGGGCATCGGCGCCATGCGCGAGGCGGCGCCCGGCGGCTACCTCGCCGCTGCGCGGCGTGCCTCGCGCTCGGCGTCGTTTACTGCTCGGCGTCACTGCAGCTCCGCTACTTCGAGAAGCTCGCCCGGCGGAGCGCAACGCTGTCGCTGACGTGAAGGCTGCTCCGCCTCTTCTTCAACGGCGGCTAGCTCGCGTACCGCGCGCTCTTCGCTTGGGTCCACTGGCGGTCTACATCCCGTCGATGCTCGGCTTCCCGCTCTTCCAGCTGCTCTTCTTCGCCTACATCGGCCGAGCCGCGATCCTGTCGGACGAGTTCTTCGTCGTCGGAAACGCGGTCGCGATCGTCCTGGCGCGATCTTCGGCACCTCGTTCTCGATCGGCGGCGAGCGCTGGACGCAGACGCTCTCGGCGATGCTCGCGACGCCGGCGAATCGCTTCGCGCTCTTCGTCGGCCGCGCGGTGCCGAACATCGCCAACGGCATCGTCGTTTCCACGTTCTGCTTCGTGTTCGGCTGCCTGCTGCTCGACTTCACGATGGCCGGTTGGGATGCCGGCGCTCGCCTGTCGTCGTCGTGATCTCGATCCTCGTGCGCGTCCTCGGACGTCATCGGCTCGATCGGGCTGCGCGCCCGCGACGCCGTGTTGTACGCCAACCTCGCCTACTTCGCGATGCTGGTCTTCTGCGGCGTCAACGTGCCGCTCGACGACCTGCCCGGCTGGATGCGGCGATCGGCGTGTCCTCCCGCTCACCCACGGGATCGAGGCCGCGCGCGAGATCGCCGGCGGCGCCACACTGAGCGACGTGTCCGGTCTCTGTCGACGGAGGCGCGATCGGCTGCGTCTACGCGGCGCTCGCGTACGGGCT
>CAWBPX010000005.1:0-233192 GCA_963790695.1 uncultured Actinomycetes bacterium
CGATCGTCGATGCCTACGGTGCGGGCGATTCCTTCGCGGCTGGGCTCACCTTCGCCCTCGGTCGTGGCGACGAGCCACCTGACGCGCTCGCATTCGCCGCGCAGTGTGGCGCAACCGCGCTGACGCGGCGCGGCGCGCACGGCGCCCTTCCGTAGCTCGAATCAGTGGTTTCGCGGAGTTGCGCTGTGGGGATTAGTGGTCTAAAGTGGGGAGGCGTGGAACCCGCGTCCAGGTCCCGAAAATGCTTCTCGGCGAACACGAGCACACGATCGACGACAAGAACCGGCTCACCTTGCCGGCCCGGTTCCGCGCGGTCTTCGCGGAGGGAGTCGTGCTCACACGAGGCATGGACGGGTGCCTCAATGCCTTTCGCCGCGACGACTGGGAGATCCTCGTGGAGTCGCGCCTCGCGGAGCTCGATCCGCTCAGCCAGGAGGCCCGCCGGATGCAGCGCTTCTTCTTCTCGGGCGCGATCGAGGCCGAGCTCGACAAGCAGGGGCGCGTGATGATCCCGGCCGCTCTCATCAAGCACGGAGGGCTCGGTCGGGACGTCGTCGTCGCCGGGATGAGGGACCACCTGGAGATCTGGGACAGCGCCCAGTGGCGCAAGGAGCTGAACGAGGTGGAAGGGAGCGCAGAAGATGTTGCCGAACGTCTTGCCCAACGAGACTGATCACGTTCCCGTTCTCGCCGAGGAGGTGCGCGAGCTCCTCGCGATCCAGCCCGGGGACACCGTGGTCGACGCGACCTTCGGCGCCGGCGGCCACGCCGCGGTCCTCTCCGCCGACCTCAGGGGCGACGGCCGCTTCATCGCCATCGACCGCGACCCGACCGTTCGCCCGTACTTCGAGGGCTTCCGCCGCCACGCGGGCGTGCAGTCGCGCTTCCTGCGCGGCGAGGCCTCGGTCGTGCTCGACCAGCTGGCCGACAACGGCGCCCGCGCGGACGCGATCCTGCTCGACCTCGGTGTCTCGAGCATGCAGATCGACCGGCCGGAGCGCGGCTTCTCGTACGCGGTCGACGCGCCCCTCGACATGCGCATGGATCCGACCGCCGAGCTGACCGCCGCCGACCTCGTCAACGAGGCGTCCGAGCGCGAGCTGACGACGATCTTCCGCAAGTACGGCGAGGAGCGTTACTCGAAGCAGATCGCTCGAGCAATCGGCCGCGAGCGCAAGAAGCACTCCATCGAGCGGACGGGCGAGCTCGTGGACGTCATCCGCTCGGCGATCCCCGCTCCCGCGCGGTTCGGCGACGGCCATCCCGCCAAGCGCGTCTTCCAGGCGCTCCGGATCGCGGTCAACGACGAGCTCGGCGAGCTCGAGGAGGCGCTTCCTGCGGCGATGGAGATGCTGCGCCCCGGCGGCCGCCTCGCGGTGATCGCCTTCCACTCGCTCGAGGACCGGATCGTGAAGCGCTTCTTCCAGCGCCTCGAGCGCGGCTGCGTCTGTCCTCCCGACTTCCCGGTGTGCGTCTGCGGGCGCGAGCCCGAGCTGCGGCGCCTGAACCGCAAGGCGATCCGGGCGAGCGCGCACGAGCTGGCCCTCAACCCTCGCGCCGCCTCGGCCAGGCTGCGCGCGGTTCAAAAGACGTAGATGGCGCGAGCGGCGACCGCAAGAGCGCTTCCGGCTCCGGCCCGAACGAGGCCGCGTGCAAGGCCCAGGCCTCGTGCGAAGGCGAAGCCGGCTCCGCGGCGCCGCGTGGCGGGCGGGGTCGTCTGGATCGGCCTCGTGGCCGTGCTCCTGGCCGGAGTCGTCGCGCTGAACGTCGCCGTCCTCCGGCTGAACGTGCAGCTCGACCAGACCCAGCGTGAGCGGAACCAGCTCCGAGCGGACAACGCGCAGCTCAGCACCGACATCGCCGCGCGGGCCGCGTCCGGGCGGATCATCGCGCTGGGGACCGGCCGCCTCGGCCTGACGCCCGCGACCCCCGACTACCTCGACCTGAGGAAATGAAGCTCGCGAACCGGCGGATCCGGCTCGTCCTGGCCGTCTTCGCCTTCGCGTTCGCGGCCATGTTCGTCCGCGCCGCCTGGCTGCAGGGCGTGAACGCGGGCAGCTACGAGCGGCTCGCGTCCGGCCAGCACAAGGCCACGCTCGTCGACCACGCCTCGCGCGGGACGATCTTCGACCGGACGGGAGTCCAGCTCGCGATCGGGCGCCAGGCGACGACCGTCTACGCGAACCCGCGCCAGATCCAGAACCCGCAGGCGACGGCCGAGGTCGTCGCGCGCGTCCTCAGGCTCGATCCGGAGGAAGTTCTGGCGGAGCTCTGGGACCGCACGCACGGCTTCGTCTACGTCGCGCGCAAGGCCGACCCGGCGCGCGTGAAGCTCCTCCAGGAGAAGGGCATCGTCGGCCTCGGCTTCACGGACGAGGAGCAGCGCGTGTATCCGCTCGGCCACGTCGCCTCGCAGGTCGTCGGCTATGCGGGGACGGACAACCACGGGCTGGCCGGGCTCGAGCTCGGGCTCGAAGGCGTCCTGTCCGGAAAGGACGGGAGCGAGACGGTGATCCGAGACCCGTCGGGCCAGGCGATCGACGTCCTCAAGTCCACGTCGGCCCGCGAGGGGAAGAGCGTCACGCTCACGATCGACCACACGATCCAGGCGCAGGCCGAGGCCGTGCTGCGCGAGACGATCGACCAGTGGCACGCGAAGGCCGCCTCCGCGATCGTGCTCGACCCGCGCACGGGCGGGATTCTCGGGATGGCCGTCGAGCGCGGGTACGACGCGAACCTGTTCCCGATCGTGCCCAAGGACCGCCAGCGCAACCGGACGGTCACGGACACGTACGAGCCGGGCTCGACCTTCAAGCTCGTGACCGTCAGCGCCGTGCTCTCCGAGGAGCTCGTCACCCCGGACACGGCCTTCACGCTTCCGTACGAGATCCACGTCGCCGACCGAGTGATCCGGGACGCCCACCCGCGGGGCACCGAGCGCCTGACGGTCGACCAGATCCTGTCCCAGTCCTCGAACGTCGGCACGATCACGCTGGCGGAGAAGCTCGGCTCGGCCAAGCTCAGCCAGTGGATCAGCCGCTTCGGCTTCGGGCATCTGACCGGAATCGACTTCCCCGGCGAGACGCGCGGGATCGTCCCGCCGCTCGAGAAGTGGTCGGGCTCGACGATCGGGACGCTTCCGATCGGCCATGGGATCGCAGTCACGCCCGTCCAGATGGCCGCGGCCTACGGGACCGTCGCGAACGACGGCGTCTGGCTCCGGCCGCATCTCGTCGACCGGGTCGGCTCGCACCGCGAGCGCAGCGGCGGCGCACGCAGGATCCTCACGCCGGGCGTCGCGCGCCAGGTGCTGAGCATGATGGAGGACGTGGTCATCGAGGGCACCGGCCAGGAGGCGAAGCTGCCCGGCTACAAGGTCGCCGGCAAGACCGGAACGGCGGCGAAGCCCGACCCGAGCGGCGGCTACTCGACGAGCCGGTACATCGCCTCGTTCGTCGGGATCGTCCCCGCGACGAGCCCGCGCCTCGTGATCCTGGTCACGGTCGACGAGCCGTCAGCGGCGATCTGGGGCGGCGTGGTCGCGGCTCCGGCGTTCCAGCAGATCGCCGGCTTCGATCTCCAGTACCTCGAGATCCCGCCGGACGACCCGGCTTCTCTACCGCCGCAGTAGCGGCAGGGCGCGTTGCTAGGCTCGCTCCCGCCTCAGTGGAGCTAGCACGCATCGCAGAAAGCCTCTCCCCGAGCCAGCTCGTCGGGGACACGGCTGTCGAGATCACGGATCTCGCCTACGACACCCGCGCGGTCTCCGAGGGCGCGCTCTTCTTCTGCGTGCGCGGGGAGCGCTTCGACGGTCACGAGCTCGCCGACCGGGCGATCGACTCGGGCGCCGCCGCGCTCGTCGTCGAGCACCCGGTCGCCTCGAAGGTGCCGCAGATCATCGTCGAGGACTCCCGGCGCGCGATGGCCACCGCGGCCCTCGAGTTCTTCCGGCGCCCCTCCGAGGAGCTCCCGATCGCGGCCGTCACGGGCACGAACGGCAAGACGACGACCGCGTTCCTGCTCTACGCGATCCTCGAGGCCGCCGGCCGCAAGCCCGGCCTGCTGGGGACGATCGAGTCCCGGATCGGCGGCGAGATCAGGCCCGCGATCCGCACCACTCCGGAGGCGATCGACCTTCAGCGCGCCTTCCGCGAGATGCTCGACGCCGGCGACCGCAGCGCGGCCATGGAGGCGACCTCCCACGGCTCGCAGCTCGGCCGGCTCGAGGGAATCCGGTTCGCGTCGCTCGCGTTCACGAACCTGACGCAGGACCACCTCGACCTGCACGGGACGATGGAGAACTACTTCGAGGCGAAGCGCAGGCTCTTTCTCGACGGACGGCCGCCGGCCGCGATCAACGTCGGCGACCCGTGGGGCCGCAAGCTGGCGGAGGACCGGCCGGACGCGCTCACCTACGGCTTCGCCGACGACGCGGAGATCCGCCCCGACGCGCTCGAGGGCGTCGACCTCAAGCTCAAGGGCCGCTTCAACGTCGAGAACGCGCTCGCCGCGCTCGCCAGCGCGCGCCTGCTCGGGATCGACGACGAGGCGATCACGCGCGGGCTGGAGGCGCTCGACGGAGTCCCGGGCCGCTTCGAGGCCGTCGACGAGGGCCAGCCGTTCACCGTCCTCGTCGACTACGCGCACACGCCCGACTCGCTGCAGAACGTGCTCACGACGGCGCGCGAGCTCGATTCCGGTCGCCTGATCTGCGTCTTCGGCTGCGGCGGCGACCGCGACCGCGAGAAACGCCCGCTGATGGGCCGTATCGCCGCGGACCTCGCCGACCTCCCGATCGTCACCTCCGACAACCCGCGCAGCGAAGACCCCGGCGCGATCATCGACGAGATCCTCGCGGGCATGGACGGCGACCCCGAGATCATCCAGGACCGTCGGTCCGCGATCGTGCGGGCGGTCGAGATCGCAGAGCCGGGCGACCTCGTCGTCATCGCCGGCAAGGGCCACGAGCAGGGTCAGCAGTTCCGCGACCGAACAGTTCCCTTCGATGACCGCGAAGTCGCCCGCGAGGCCCTGAGGAGACTCCGGGCCGCCACGACGTGATCCCGCTCAGCTCGACGAGGTCGCGGAGCTCGCCTCTGGCAGGCTCGACCGCGCGCCCTGGGCGGACGAGGTGACGGGCCTGCGGATCGACTCGCGCCGCATCGAGGAGGGCGACCTCTTCGTCGCGGTCGGCACCGGCTCCGACTTCGTGCGTCACGCGTTTGCGCGCGGGGCCGCCGCGACGCTCGTCCCCGACGACGAGTTCGCGGCGCTCGCGGCACTCGGGGGCGCAGTCCGGGATCGAAGCTCGGCCCGCGTCGTCGCGATCACAGGCTCCACCGGGAAGACCTCGACCAAGGACATCCTGGCCGCGATGTGCCGCCCGCACGCGCGCACGGTCGCGGCCGAGGGCGGGCACAACAACGAGATCGGGCTCCCGCTGACGCTGACGCGGATCGAGCCGGACACGGAGGTCGTCGTCTGCGAGATGGGCATGCGCGGGCTCGGTCAGATCGCCGAGCTGTGCGCGGTCGCCAAGCCGGACGTGGGCGTGATCACGAGCATCGGGCCCGTGCACCTGGAGCTGCTGGGGACGGTGGAGAACGTGGCCAAGGCGAAGTCCGAGGTCGTGGCCGCGCTCCCTGCGGGCGGGACCGCCGTCGTGCCCGACGAGCCGCTGCTCGCGCCGTACCTGACCCGCGACGACATCGAGATCCGCCGCTTCGGGCCGGAGAGCGTCGAGTCGTTCGAGGAGATCGAAGGCGGCAGCCGAGCCGTCTTCTCGCTCGACGGCCAGCGCCTCGAGCTCGAGTTCCCGTTCACGGCGCGGCACCAGGCTCAGAACGCGGCCGCAGCTCTGCTCGCGGTGCAGGCGCTCGGGCTCCCGCTGCCCGCAGGGCGCGTCGAGGTCGAGCTCTCGCGCTGGCGCGGGGAGGAGTCTCCGCTGACCGGCGGCGGCCTGCTGATCAACGATGCGTACAACGCGAACCCGACCTCGATGCGAGCCGCGCTCGAGCATCTCGCCGCGCATCCCGGACGCAAGGTCGCCGTGCTCGGAGAGATGGCCGAGCTCGGACCGACGGCGCCCGACTACCACCGTGAGGTCGGCGAGCTGATCGGGAAGCTCGGCATCGACGTCGTGCTCGGGGTCGGCGAGCTCGCGCGTGCCTACGGGGGCGAGTGGGTCGCCGATGCGGACGAAGCGGCGGAACGCGCGCCGGGGCTCGTCCAGCCCGGCGACGTCGTCCTCGTCAAGGGCTCGCGCGCGGTCGGGCTCGAGGTGGTCGCGGAAGCCCTCACGGGGGTCCGCGCCTAGTGGAACGAGTCCTCGCGGCCGGGATCTTCGCGATGGCGATCTCGATCCTCGCCGGCCCCAAGTTCATCGAGTTCCTGCGCCGCAAGGAGTTCGGTCAGCACATCCGCGAGGAGGGGCCGGCCGGGCACTCACGTCAAGCAGGGCACGCCGACCATGGGCGGCCTGCTGATCGTGTTCTCGATGATCATCCCGTTCCTCGCGCTCTCGAAGTACACGCAGGCCGGGCTGACCGTCTTCTTCGTCACGCTCGCCTGCGGCGCGATCGGCTTCATCGACGACTGGTTCAAGGTCCGGCACCGTCGCTCGCTCGGGCTCAACGGCCGCTGGAAGCTTCTGCTCCTCGCGGCGATCACGCTCGGCGTCGGCATGGTCGGCCCACGACATCGGCCTCTCGAAGGACGTCTACGCGCCGGTCCTCGACTGGCGGATCACGCTCTCCTTCGGCTTCTACGTCCTGCTCTTCATCGTCATCGCGGGCGCCGCGAACGGGGCGAACCTGACCGACGGGATCGACGGGCTCGCGGTCGGCGTCGCGATGATCGCGCTGATCACGTTCGCGGCGATGAACGTCGTCACGTGGATCCGCTCCGCGCGCGAGATCGACCTGCGCGACGCGTCGGCGCTCGACCTGGCGATCCTCGGCGCGGCGCTCACGGGCGGCGCGATCGGGTTCCTCTGGTACAACGCCTTCCCCGCCGAGGTGATCATGGGCGACACGGGCTCGATGGCGCTCGGCGGCGCGATCGGGGCGTTCGCGGTGATGACGAAGACCGAGCTGCTGCTGCTCCTGATCGGCGGGATCTTCGTCGTCGAGGCGGTCTCGGTGATCCTCCAGGTCTTCTCGTTCCGCTACTGGGGCCGGCGCCTGTTCCTGATGGCTCCGATCCACCACCACTTCGAGATGAAGGCCTGGTCCGAGACGAAGATCATGGTCCGGTTCTGGATCCTCGCGGCGATCATGTGCGCCGCGGCCTTCGCCTTCTACTACCGCTACTACCTCGACTTCCGCGCCCTCCGAGATGAGCTGGCTCGTCCTCGGGCTCGCGCGTTCGGGCCAGGCGGCGGCACTCGCGCTACGGCGACGCGGGGAGGAGGTGATCGGAGTCGATGCGTCGCCGGACCTCGACGTCGGCAGGCTTGCCGAGTCGGGCGTCGAAATTCATCTCGGGACCGAGGAGGAGCGTTTGCTCGACGGCGTCGAGACAGTGGTCAAGAGCCCTGGGGTGCCGGGTGAGGCACTCTCTGGTTCAGGCTGCTCGCGCGCGCGGGATTCCCGTCTGGAGCGAGGTCGAGCTCGGCTCGCGGCTGCTCGACAACCCGATCGTCGGCGTCACCGGGACGAACGGGAAGACGACGACGAGCGAGCTGCTCGGAGTGATGCTCGGCGCTCCCGTGGCCGGGAACGTCGGCCGCGCGCTCAGCGACCTCGACGGCAAGATCGAGCCGGGCGAGGTCGTCGTCTGCGAGGTCTCCAGCTTCCAGCTCGAGGACATCCACGAGTTCCGTCCTCAGGTCGCCGTGCTGCTCAACCTCGAGCCCGACCACCTCGACCGGCACGGCTCGATCGACGCCTACCGCGCCGCCAAGCTGCGGATCTTCGAGAACCAGCAGGAAACCGACGTCGCGGTCGTCCCGCGCGGCTTCGACGGCGTGCCCGGCCACGGGCGGCGGATCGAGTTCGAGCCCGCCGACGAGCTTCCCGCCGAGCCGCTGATCCCCGGAGCCCACAACCGCGAGAACGCCGCCGCTGCGACCGCGGCCGCCCGCGCGCTCGGAACCCCGGACGCTCGGATCGCGGCGGCCCTCGAGACCTTCCCCGGGGTCGCGCACCGCCTCGAGCCGGTCGCCGAGGTCGGCGGCGTCCGCTTCGTCAACGACTCGAAGGCGACGAACACCGCGGCCGCGCGTCGCGCCGTGGCGGCCTACGACGCGCCGCTCCACGTCATCCTCGGCGGGCGCGGCAAGGGCGAGAGCTACACCGAGCTGGCCCTCGACATGGTCGGCCGCGTGCGGCGTGCGTACCTGATCGGCGAGGCCGCCTCCGACATCGCGCCGGCGCTCGAGCTCGCAGGTGTCGAGCACGAGCTGCAGCGGCGACCTCGAGACGGCTCTCCGCTCGGCGGCGCAGAACGCGCAGCCCGGCGAGGTCGTCCTGCTCGCGCCTGCGTGCGCGAGCTACGACCAGTTCCGCGACTACGAAGAGCGCGGCGACGCGTTCAAGCGCCTCGTCGAAGAGGTCGCCGCGTGAAGAAGGGCCACTTCGAATCGCACATCCTCGTTCTCGTCACGCTCGGCCTGACGGCGTTCGGCCTCGTGATGGTCTACAGCGCGACGTCCGCGCCCGCGGCACTGGGAGGCGGCGACCCGGTCTTCTATCTCAAGCGCGAGTCGATCTACGCCGCGATCGGAGTCGTGTTCCTCATCCTCGGCTCGCGGATGGACTACCTCGCGCTGCGGTACATGGCGCCACCCCTGATGCTCGCGAGCCTGGCGCTCTGCGTCGCGGTGCTCGTGGTCGGCCAGCAGGTGAACGGCGCGCGCCGTTGGCTCGGTGTGGGCTCGCTCGCGTTCCAGCCCTCGGAGCTGGCGAAGGTCAGCCTCGCGATCTGGGCCTCGGCCTACCTGGCGCGGAGGCCGGCGCCGCAGTCCCTGAAGGAGCTCGCCCGACCCATCGGGATCACGAGCGGCCTCTTCGCGATGCTGATCCTGCTCGAGCCGGATCTCGGCACCGTGATCACGATCGGGGTCGTCCTGGGCGCGATCCTGATCGTCTCGGGCGTCCCGCTGCGGGTGCTCGCGGGTGCAGGCGCCATCGCCTTCGGTCTCGGCATGGCAGCGATCTGGTTCGAGCCCTATCGACGCGCGCGCCTCTTCAGCTTCCTCGACCCGTGGCACGACGCGCAGGGCGCAGGGTTCCAGACACTGCAGGCGATCATCGGCTTCGGCTCGGGCGGGTTCTTCGGGACCGGGATCGGCCAGGGCGTGGCCAAGGTCAACTACCTGCCCGAGGCGCACACGGACATGATCTTCGCGACGATCGGCGAGGAGCTCGGGCTGCTCGGGGCGGCGCTCGTGCTCGCTGCCTACTGCGCGTTCGCCTACGCGGGGCTGCGCGTGGCGCTTCGCTGCCGAGACCCCTTCGGCAAGCGGCTCGCCGCCGGCCTGACGACGCTCATCTGCGGGCAGGCGCTGATCAATCTCGCGGCGGTCCTCGGCCTCGCTCCGCTGACCGGGATCACGCTTCCATTCGTCTCCTACGGGGGCTCGAGCCTCGTTGTGTCGCTCGCTTCGGTCGGGGTCCTCCTTAACATCGCGGGGCATGCCGGAGCCGCGAAAGCTCAAGTGCCTGATCGCAGCCGGGGGAACGGCCGGCCACGTGCTGCCGTCGCTCGCGGTGGCGGAAGCGCTGCGTCGCGCGCGGAGCAACGGTGACCTTCGCCGGGTCGCCGGATCGCGCCGAGGCGCGGCTCGTTCCTGAGGCGGGGTTCGAGCTCGACACGTTCCAGGTGTCCGGGCTGCCGCGTCGGCCGGGGCCTGCGCAGGTGCGGGCGGTCGCGAAGGCGATGCGCGCGCCCAAGGCGTGCAAGCGGATCCTCGAGCGGCGCGAGCCGGACGTCGTTCTCGGAGGCGGCGGCTATGTCGCGGGGCCGATGGTGTACGCAGCGTCGCGGAAGGCGGATCCCCGCCGCGTTGATGGAAGCCGACGCGCACCTCGGGCTCGCGAACCGGCTGGCCGCGCCGTTCGCCGAGCGGGTCTTCCTCGCGTTCCCGATCGAGGGCCGCGAGGGGCCGAAGTACCGCGTCACCGGTCGGCCGATTCCCGCGCGGAACCGTCCGACCTCACGCGCCGAGGGACGTCGGAAGTTCGACCTTCCGCCGCGCGCGCGCGTGCTGCTCGTGTTCGGCGGCAGCCAGGGCGCGCGGAGCCTGAACGAGCTGATCGTCGAAACGTTCGGCGAGGTCGGGCCGGCGGTGCTGCACCTGTGCGGCGAGCGCGACTTCGAGGCTCTTCGAGGGCGGGTGAAGCGCGACGACTACAAGCTCGTCCCGTTCACGGACGAGTTCGGCGCCGCGCTCGGCGCAGCCGATCTCGTGGTTGCCCGTGCGGGCGGCTCGGTCTGGGAGGTCGCGGCCGCCGGGAGGCCGGCGATTCTCGTTCCCTATCCGTTCGCCACCGCCGACCACCAGACGAAGAACGCGCGCTTCTTCGAGCGCTCCGGCGGGGCGATCACGGTGCCCGAGACGGAGCTCGGACGCGTCCCCGACCTCGCCCGCTCGCTGCTCGGCGACACGGAGCGGCTGAAGGAGATGGGGGAGGCGATGGAGCGCGCGGCGAAGCCGGACGCCGCGGACGAGATCGCGGAGGGTCTGATCCAGCTTGCGTCTTGAGGGCCGGAGGCTGTGGTTCGTCGGGATCGGCGGGGCCGGCTTGTCGGGCTACGCGCTGGTCGCGAAGGCCTGGGGGGCCGAGGTCGCGGGCTGGGATCGCCACGAGACGCCCGTACCTGGAGTACGTCCGGGCCGCGGGAATCCCGGTCACGATCTCGGACGAAATCGCGCCTGCACCGGACGGCTACGAATCAGTCGTGTCCACCGCGTACCTGTCCGAGGGTCAGACGCTCGGACCTGTCTCGAAGAGCCGGGCGGAGTTCCTCGCGGAGCTGGTGTCGCTGCAGGACTCGATCGTCGTCTCCGGCGCGCACGGCAAGACGACGACGACCGGGATGATCGCCTTCGCCCTCGAGCGGCGCGGGACGCGACCCCTCGTTCCTGATCGGCGGCGAGATCCCGCAGCTGGGCGGCAACGCCCGGGCCGGGCTCGGGCTGGCTCGTCGTCGAGGGCGACGAGTCCGACCGGACGGTGGAGCGCCTGCGCCCGCAGATCGCAGTCGTGACGAACGTCGACCTCGACCACCACTCGGAGTTCGCGTCCCGCGCGGAGGTGGAGGATCTGTTCGAACGCTGGCTCGCGGAGGTTCCGCACGTCGTTCGCGCCGACGAGCTCGAGCCGGTCGACTTCGAGCTCGGCGATCCCCGGCGAGCACAACCGGCGCAACGCGGCCGCCGCGCTCGCCGCGCTCGAGCTCGCCGGGCTCCCGCGGGAGGAGGCGCAGACCCATCTCGCCGAGTTCGCCGGTGCAGGCCGGCGCCTCGAGCTCCGCGGCGAGGCCGGGGGCGTGCGCGTGCTCGACGACTACGCGCACCACCCCGCGGAGATCCGCGCGACGATCGAGGCGGTGCGCGACGGGCATCGCGTCCTCGTCCTGTTCCAGCCGCACCTCTACTCGCGCACGCGCCACCTCGCCCAGGACATCGGCGCCGCGCTCGCCTCCGCGGACGTCGCCGCGGTGACCGAGATCTACCGCGCGCGCGAGAACCCGGTGGAAGGCGTGAGCGGCAAGCTCGTCGTCGACGCGCTCGCCGAGGCGCGACCGGGAATGACGATCGGCTGGACCCCGGAGGTCGAGGACGGAGCCCGCTTCCTCGCGCGGCGCGCACGGCCCGGCGACGTCGTCCTGACCATGGGCGCCGGCGACGTCGACGCCGCGGTGCCCGTCCTGCTCGAGCGAGCTCGGGTGACGATCGAGGAAAACGTCCCGCTCGGGCGGCTGACGACGGTCGGGATCGGCGGGCCGGCGCGGCACTTCGCACGTCCGCAGTCGGTTGCCGAGCTCGAGGACGCGCTCCGCTGGGCCGCGGCCGAAGGGCTCGACGTCTTCACCGTCGGGCTCGGCTCGAACCTCTTGATCGCCGACGAAGGCGTGGACGGGCTCGCGCTCCGGCTCGAAGGCGAGCTCGCTGCGGCCGGAGTCGAGGGCGAGCTGCTCGTGGCCGGCGGAGGCGCCACGAATGCGGTCTGCCTCCACCGAACGCGCGCGGCCGGGCTCGGCGGCTTCGAGTTCGCCTGCGCGATTCCGGGGACGGTCGGCGGCGGCGTGCGGATGAACGCGGGCGCGTACGGGGGAGACTGGAGGCAGATCCTCGAGCGCGCGCTCGTCGTCACGGCCGAAGGAACCAGCTGGCGGACGCCCGACGAGCTCGGCCTCGAGTACCGGCGCTCGTCACTCGAGCCCGGCGAGGTCGTGGCGCGCGCGGAGTTCCGCCTCGTGCCGAGGCCTCCGGAGGAGATCAAGGCCACCGTCGCCGACCTCCAGGCGCGGCGCAAGGCCGCGCAGCCGACGAACAAGCGCACCTTCGGGAGCGTCTTCAAGAACCCCGAGCACGAGCTCTCCGCCGGGCGCATGCTCGAGGCGTGCGGCCTACGCGGCCATCGAATCGGCGGCGCGCAGATCTCTCCGCGCCACGCCAACTTCATCGAGAACGCGGGCGAGGCCAGGGCCGCGGACGCGCTCGCGCTGATGGCCGAAGTCGAGGCGGCGAGCACTCGAGCAGTTCGGCGTCGAGCTCGAGCACGAGGTGCGGTTCTTCG
This sequence comes from uncultured Actinomycetes bacterium, assembly GCA_963790695.1. GTDB lineage: Bacteria > Actinomycetota > Thermoleophilia > Gaiellales > Gaiellaceae > VAXT01. The sequence goes on from CAWBPX010000005.1 coordinate 12,747, forward strand.
GCGATCTCGAGCTTCCGCCCGCGGGCGAGACGCTGTAGGGCTTCCGCCGCGCGCGACGAACTCGTCGGAGTGCCTGCGGCTCGCAAGCCCACGCCACGCACCGCCGTGCTCGCGCTGCCGAGCCGTCCGACCGCGCTCCAGATTCCGCTCGCGCGCATGCTCCCGTCCGGGCGCTCGCTCCTGATCGGCTTCGTGGCCGTTGCCGCGGTCCTCGGCGCGTATTTCGCGGCGCGCGGGACGTCGATGTTCGCGGTGGAGAAGATCGAGGTCGCGGGAGCCCGTCCCTCGGTCGTCCAGCGCGTCGACGCCGCGCTCCAACCGCTGGACGGAACGAGCCTGCTCTCGCTCGACGCGGCGGCGATCGACCGCCGCCTGTCGACGCTCCGCGACGTGAACCTCGTTTCCTACGACCGCGCGTTTCCGCACACGGCGAAGATCGTCATCTCGGCCGAGCGGCCGGTCGCGGTCCTCCGCAAGGGAACGCAGGCCTGGGTCGTGACGGAGCGGGGCCGCGTGCTCGACGAAGCTCGACGACCCGACGACGTCGCAGCTGCCGCGGGTCTGGGTCGCGGGCGCGTCGGTGCCGTCCGCCGGAGATCTGCTCACAGCCGACGAGGCCCGGCTGCCGGCGCTCGTCCTCGGCGGCGTCCTCTCCGCGAACCGCGCGCTCTTCGAGCAGCTGCGCGAGGCGCGCGACACCGAGGACGGCGTCCTCCTCGTCCTGCGCAGCGGGACCGAGATCCGCCTCGGGCGACGCCGACGAGCTCGGCCTCCAGCTCGCCGTCGCGCAGCGCGTGCTCGAAGCCGCCGGGCCCGACGCGGCGTATGTCGACGTCAGCGTCCCGGAGAGAGCGGTCGTCGGATGACTCTCAAGTCTCAGGTTGAGGGTTAGAGTTGCGAGCGACGATCTGGCGTTGACACGGCGGTTCAGCCCGCGTACCCTGGGGCGCGCTTCGTCCGGAAGCAGCCATACGCTCCACTACAGGTTGAGGTTCACATCGTGAGCACACGAGACCCGTCACAGAAATTCCTGGCAGTCCTGAAGGTCGTCGGCGTCGGCGGCGGCGGCTCGAACGCCGTCAACCGCATGGTCGATGCAGGGCTGACCGGCTGCGAGTTCATCGCCGTCAACACCGACGCCCAGGCGCTCCTGATGACGGACGCCGACGTGAAGATGCAGATCGGCGCCGAGTCGACCCGCGGGCTCGGCGCGGGCGCGAACCCCGAGGTCGGGAAGCTCGCCTCGCACGAGAGCCGCGACGAGCTGAAGGAATCGCTCAAGGGCGCGGACATGGTGTTCGTGACCGCCGGCGAGGGCGGCGGCACCGGAACGGGTGCGGCGCCTACTGTCGCGCGAGCTCGCGCGCGAGCTCGAGGCGATCACCGTCGGCGTCGTCACGAGGCCGTTCTCCTTCGAGGGCCGCAAGCGCGCCGAGCAGGCGGAGCTCGGGATCCGCGACCTGCGGGAGAACGTCGACACGCTGATCGTGATCGAGAACGACCGCCTGCTCCAGGTGGTCGACAAGGACACGTCGATCGTCGACGCGTTCCGGATGGCCGACGACGTCCTGCGCCAGGGCGTCCAGGGCATCACCGACCTGATCACGATCCCCGGCCTCGTCAACCTCGACTTCGCGGACGTGCGGACGATCATGCGCGACGCGGGCTCGGCGCTGATGGGCATCGGCATCGCTTCCGGCGAGAACCGCGCCGGCGAGGCGGCCCGACAGGCGGTCTCGTCGCCGCTCCTCGAGGCGTCGATCGAAGGCGCGACCGGGATCCTGCTCAACGTCACCGGCGGGCCGGACATGGGCCTGTTCGAGGTGAACGAGGCGGCCGAGGTCGTCACCGGCGCGGCCGACCAGAACGCGAACGTCATCTTCGGCGCGGTCATCGACCCGGCCGTCAAGGACGAGGTCCGCGTGACGGTGATCGCAACCGGCTTCGGCCCCGAGCGGTACCGCCGCCGGCGCCGTGAGCAGCGGCCCGAGGACGAAGAGCGCGGCGCCGTGCGCACGCCGTCGAGCGACGAGGGCGTGTTCGAGGTCTCCGGACGACGTCCTCGAAGTCCCGTCGTTCCTCCGCGACAACTAGTCGGGCAACGGCCGCCGTTTAGGGAATCGCCCTCCGCGGTACGCCTTTCGTGTGCCCTCCCGGCGGGCCTTCGGGCTCGCCAGTGGCTCGGTCAGCCGCTCCAACTGAGCGGCTGACCGACCTTCATTAGCATCCGTTCGCGATGCAGACGCTCCTTCGGACGCCTCTCTACGAGCGCCACGTCGCGCTCGGCGCGCGCATGGTGCCGTTCGCCGGCTGGGAGATGCCCGTGCAGTACGAGGGGGTGATCCCGGAGCACAGGGCCGTGCGCGAGGACTGCGGCGTCTTCGACGTCTCGCACATGGGCCGGTTCGAGTTCGAGGGGCCGAAGGTGCCGGCCGCGCTGCAGCGGCTCCTGTCGAACGACGTCGAGAAGGTCGACGTCGGCGGCGCGCAGTACACGCTCCTGACGAACGAGACCGGCGGGATCATCGACGACCTGATCGTCTACCGGGTCGAGGGCGGCCGCTTCTTCCTGATCGTGAACGCGTCGAACCGCGAGGCCGACTTCGAGTGGATCGAAGGACACGGCGGCGCCGGCACCGACCTGCGCGACAAGACCGACGAGTTCGCGCTGCTCGCGGTGCAGGGCCCGCGCTCGCTCGAGCGGCTCGGTCTCGACGAGGCGTCCGCCGTTCACGTTCGCGATGGGCGAGGTGGCCGGGATCGAGGTGATGGTCAATCGCACGGGCTACACGGGCGAGAAGGGCGTCGAGCTGATGGTCATGGCCGAGGACGCGGCGGCTCTCTGGGACGCGGTCGTCGAGCGCGGCGCGAAGCCGTGCGGGCTGGGCGCGCGCGACACGCTGCGCCTCGAGGTCTGCTACCCGCTGCACGGCAACGACATCGGCCCCGACACGGACGCGATCTCGGCCGGCCTCGGCTGGGTCTGCGCGCTCGACACGGAGTTCACCGGGGTCGAGGAGCTGCGCCGGATCAAGGAGGAAGGGCCGGCCCGGAAGCTCGTCGCCTTCGTCATGCAGGACCCGGGAATCCCCAGGCAGGGCATGTCCATCGAGGAGGGCGGCGAGGTCACGTCCGGCTCGCACTCGCCGATGCTCGACCGCGGAATCGGGATGGGCTACGTCGACGCCGGGCACACGGAGCCGGGGACGACGCTCACGATCGACGTCCGCGGCAAGCCGCGCCACGCCGAGCTGGTCAAGAAACCGATCTACAAGAAGGAGGAATAGTGTGGCCGCAGCCGAGAGCTACCCCGACGAGCTCCGCTACAACGCCGAGCACGACTGGGCCAGGATCGAGGGCGGCGAGGCGACCCTCGGGATCACCTGGTTCGCGCAGGACTCGCTCGGCGACCTCGTCCACTTCGAGCCGCCGGAGGACGGCGCCGAGGTGGCCAAGGGCTCGTCCTACGGCGAGGTCGAGTCGGTGAAGGCGGTGTCGGACCTGATCTCACCGCTTTCGGGCACCGTGATCGAGGTCAACGCGAAGGTCGTCGCCGAGCCGGAGACCGTGAACGAGGATCCGTACGGCGAGGGCTGGCTCGATCCGCATCTCGCTCGCCGACGACTCCGGCGCCGACGACCTGATGGACGCTGCGGCCTACCAGGCTTTCGTGGCCGAGCAGTGAGCTTTCTCTCCCTGACGGAGCGCGACCGCGACGAGATGCTCGCGGCGATCGGCGTCGACTCGATCGACGAGCTGTTCCGGGACATTCCGCCGGGCGTGCGGTTCGACCGCGAGCTCGACCTCGAGCCGGCGCTCTCCGAGCAGGAGATCGTCGCCCACCTCGAGGAGCTCGCGGCGAGGAACGTCGACACCGGCCGCGAGCTCTCGTTCCTCGGCGCCGGCATCTACGACCACTACGTTCCCGCGGTCGTCGACGCCGTCCTCCAGCGCGGCGAGCTCCTGACCGCGTACACGCCGTACCAGGCCGAGATGAGCCAGGGCGTGCTGCAGGCGATCTTCGAGTACCAGACCGCGATCTGCGAGCTGACCGGCATGGACGTCTCGAACGCGTCCGGGTACGACGGGACGACCGTCGCCGCCGACGCCTGTTACGTCGCGAAGCACGTCACCGGCCGCTCCCGGGTCGTGCTCGCCGAGACGCTGAACCCGCAGGTGCGCCAGGTCGTGAAGACGTACGCGCCGGGCTTTGGCCTCGAGGTCGTCGAGGTTCCGCACCGCGACGGCGTCACCGATCCCGACGAGCTCGGCGAGGCTGCGCGGGACGCAGCGTGCGTCATCTTCCAGCAGCCGAACTTCTTCGGCTGCCTCGAGCCGGCCCCCGACCTCGCGGCCGCCGCGAACGACGCCGGCGCGCTGCCGGTCGCCCACGTCGACCCCGTGTCGCTAGGCGTCCTGGAGGCACCCGGCGCCTACGGGTGCGCGCTCGCGATCGGCGAGGGGCAGGCGGCGGGCAACTACCAGTCGTACGGCGGTCCGCACTACGGGTTCATGGCCGCGCGCTCGGACTATGTGCGGCGCATGCCCGGCCGGATCGTCGGTGAGACGACCGACGTCGAAGGCCGGCGCGCCTATGTCCTGACCCTGCAGACCCGCGAGCAGCACATCCGCCGGGAGAAGGCGACCTCGAACATCACCACGAACCAGACGCTCCTGGCGCTGGCCGGGCTCGTCCATCTCTCCTGGCTCGGGCCTCAGGGGCTCAGGGAGCAGGGGGAGACCTGCATGGCCCTCGCGGCGTACGCGAAGGAGCGACTCGGGCTCCCGCTTCTGTTTCCAGAACAGGCAACATTCAAGGAGTTTGCCATCCAGGTCGGACGGCCCGCCGACGAGGCGATCCGCGCCGCGCGAGAGCAGGGCGTGCACCCCGGCTACGCGCTCCGCCGCGACTACGCCGGAATGGAGGACGCGCTCCTCGTCTGCGTCACCGAGAAGCGCACGCAAGAGGACATCGACCGGCTCGCGGAGGTGCTGGCCGCATGAAGCTCATCTACGAGAGGTCGCAGGAGGGCCGGCGCGCGTCGAGCCTCCCCAGCGAACACGCTTCCCGTCCCGGAGCTCCCCGACGAGCTTCGCCGCGAGCAGCCGCCGCGCCTGCCCGAGATCTCGGAGCCCGAGCTCGTCCGCCATTTCACGCACATCTCGACGCGCACCTTCGGCGTCGACACCGGCTTCTACCCGCTCGGCTCGTGCACGATGAAGCACAACCCGCGGGTCAACGAGCGCGTCGTGAACCTGCCCGGCTTCCGTGACCTGCACCCGCTCCAGGAGGAGGACGGAGCCCAGGGCGCGCTCGAGGTGATGTGGCGCCTCCAGGAGATCCTGGCCGAGGTCGCGGGCCTGCCCGCCGTCTCCCTCCAGCCGGCCGCGGGATCGCAGGGCGAGCTGACCGGCCTGATGCTCATGCGCGCCTACTTCGCCGACCGCGGCGAAGCCGAGGCGCGCACGAAGATCGTCATCCCGGACACCGCCCACGGCACGAACCCGGCGAGCGTGACGATGGCGGGCTACGAGGTGACGCCGGTCCAGACCGACCCGCGCGGCAACATCGACGTCGACGACCTGCGCGGCAAGGTCGACGAGCACACGGCCGGCCTGATGCTGACGAACCCCTCGACGCTCGGGCTCTTCGACGAGAACATCGAGGAGATCGCCCAGATCTTCCACGGCGCAGGCGCGCTCATGTACTACGACGGCGCGAACCTGAACGCCGTCTGCGGCATCTCGCGGCCGGGCGACATGGGCTTCGACATCGTCCACTTCAACCTGCACAAGACGTTCTCGCAGCCGCACGGCGGCGGCGGGCCCGGAGGCGGCCCGATCGCGGTCCGCGAGCGCCTCGAGCCGTTCCTGCCCGTGCCCGCGGTCGTGCGCGACGGCGAGGCATTCCGCTTCGACTACGACCGCCCGAAGACGATCGGCAAGGTGCGCGGCTACTACGGGCCGTTCGGCGTCTTCGTCCGCTCGTACGCGTACATCCGCGCGTACGGGCCGGCGCTGCGCGAGATGTCCGAGGTCGCCGTCCTCAACGCGAACTACCTGCTCGCGCAGTCTGAAGGACGCGTTCGAGCTGCCGTTCGACCGGCTCTGCATGCACGAGTTCGTCCTCTCGGCGCGGCCCCTCAAGCGCGAGCACGGGATCACGGCGCTCGACGTTGCGAAGCGGCTCATGGACTACGACTTCCACCCGCCGACGGTCTACTTCCCGCTGATCGTCCCCGAGGCGCTGATGATCGAGCCGACGGAGACCGAGGCGAAGGAGACGCTCGACGAGTTCGTCGAGGCGATGCTCGAGATCGTCCGGGACGCCGCCGAGCGCCCGGAGCTCCTGAAGGAGGCGCCGCACGACCGTCCCGTCGGGCGGGTGGACGAGGTCAAGGCCGCCAAGCGCGCGGTCGTCCGCTACCTGTTCGAGGACCACCCCGATCTCTCCGAGGAGACCGGGCAGGCGAGACAGCTAGAGGCGCAAAAGGGCGCCTAGAAAGGGCGCCTAGAGCAGGTCGATGTCGACCTCGGGCTCGGCCAGCCAGCCGTGGCGTTCACGCTGCCGGCGGAGCCACCAGAGCACGACCCCGATCAGGGGAATCGCGGCCAGGATCCGGAATTCGGCCCACGCCAGGGCGAACCAGATCACGACGACCGACGCGTAGCTCGCCCAGCGGACGAGCCGGTCGGAGTGGAAGAGGCGCCACAGAGATCGAGCAGGTTTCATGCGCCCTCACTTCGGTTGCGGTCGCGTACAAGATCGGCCGGGCGAGCGAAACCGTGCATCCCTTGACCGGGGTGCCCCCTATAGGATCGCCCACCGTGAGTGACGTCGTCACGGCTCCGGAGGAGCCCGCGGAGCCGCCGGTCGAGCCGCCTCGCAAGCATCCGATCCAGCTCGTCGACAACGACGATCTGCGGCGACAGCGTCTCAAGGTGCTCGCGCGCTGGATCCTGGTCTGGCCTCACCTGATCTGGCTCGCGCTCTACTCGCTCGTCGCCGTGGCGATGGGCCTGGCCAACTGGGTCGTGACCCTGATCAAGGGCCGGCCGCCGGAGCGGATCCACCGCTGGCTCACCCGCTACCTGCGCTACTCGATCTACGTCTACTCGTACCTCTATCTGTTCGCCAACCCGTATCCGCCCTTCCACGGCGAGCCGGGGAGCTATCCGATCGACATCGAGGTCGAGCCCCCGAGTCGCAGCGCCGGCTCGTGACCGGGTTCCGGCTCATCCTCGCGATTCCCGCGCTGATCCTGAACTGGGTCTTCAGCCAGGTCGTCCAGATCGTTGGACTGCTCGCCTGGTTCGTCGCGCTCGCGCTCGGGCGCACGCCGCGCGGGATGGAGAACCTCGGCCTGTACTGCCTCCGCTACCAGGCGCAGACTTGGGGGTACCTTCTGGTCTTGACGGAGAGGTATCCGAGCCTGGCAGCCGAGACGTGATCGACCTTCGTTCCGACACAGCGACCAAGCCGACGCCCGCGATGCGCGAGGCGATCGCGAACGCGCCGGTCGGCGACGAGCAGCTCCGCGAGGACCCAACCGTCAACGAGCTCGAGCAGCGTGCAGCGGAGGTGCTCGGCCAGGAGGACTCGGTCTTCGTCCCGACGGCGACGATGGCGAACGAGATCGCGATCCGTGTGCTGGGACAACCCGGCGACGAGCTGATCGCGGAGGAGAACGCGCACATCCTCGCCGCCGAGCTCGGCGGGCCGGCCGTTCACGCCGGACTGATGACGCGTCCGATTGCGGCGCGCACCGGGCGCTTCACCCCCGAGCAGGTGCGCTCGACCGCGCGCACGGGCGATCTCGGTCACGTGCCGACGACGCGGATCGTCGCCGTCGAGAACACGCACAACGCCTCGGGCGGGCGCGTCTGGCCTCTGGCCGAGCTCCGGGCGATGGCCGACACGTGCCGCGAGCTCGAGCTCTACCTGCACCTGGACGGCGCGCGGCTCTTCAACGCGGCAGTCGCGAGCGGGGAGCAGCCTTCCACGATCGCAGGGCTCGCCGACACGGTCACGATCTGCTTCTCGAAGGGGCTCGGTTGCCCGCTCGGCGCGATCGTCGCGGGCTCCTCCGAGCGCATGCTGCTCGCGCGCCGCTACAAGCACCAGTTCGGCGGCGCGATGCGCCAGGCCGGGATCGTGGCCGCGGCGTGCGTGTACGCGCTCGAGCACAACGTCGAGCGCCTCGCGGACGACCACGCTCGCGCTCGGCGTCTCGCCGAGGGGCTCGAGGAAGCCGGGGTGGCGGTCGACCTGGAGCAGGTCGAGACGAACTTCGTGCAGATCGATGTCGGCGCGATGGGGCTCACGCCCGGCGATGCGACGGACCGGCTGCTCGGCGAGGGAGTGCGCGTCTCGGGGACGTACTACCCGGGCGTGCTTCGGGCCGTGACCCATCTCGGGATCGGGGACGACGACATCGACGACGCGATCGAGGCGATCCCGAGGGCTCTCGGCGCTCAGCCGCGATCGCCGGCGATGAAGAACGCGCCGGCGACGACGCCGTAGAGCAGGATCAGCACGGCGCCGTTCCAGTTGCTCGAGCGCCGGTCGCGAAGCACCGCTCCAACCGCCAGCACCGACGCGCCGAGCGCGGCGAGCTCGACCATGCGAAACGAGAGGGCGAGCGGCTCGATCGCCCAGGAGAGGATCGTCACCGCAGGGATGAGGAACACGGCGACCTGAGCTCCGGACGAGAGCGCGATCTCGGCCGCCAGGTTGATCTTCTCGCGATAGGCGACGACGACCGCGCCGCCGTGCTCGGCCGCGTTGCCGACGATCGCGACGATCACGGCCGCGACGAAGAAGTCGGACAGGTGCGCCTTCTCGGCGAACGTCTCGATCGAGCCGACGAGGATCTCCGCGACCAGTGCGGTCAGCACCGTCGCCACGCCGAGGACGCCGATCGCGGTCGCGAGCGACCACACGCCTTCGGAGCTCTCCGGCGCCTCGTGCTGTCGCGCGTGGCGCCTCAGCTGCCACCACGTGACGCCGACGTACAGGACGAGCAGCACGATCGAGACCGGGAGCGAGAGCACCGCCAGCGAGTGGCGCTCCGGGTCGCCGTGCCAGCCCGGGATCGCAGGGATGAGGAACGCGACGGCGGCGACGAGGATGAGGCCGAGCCAGATGAAGCTCGACTCGCGGTCGACCGCGGGATCGCCGCGGCCGAAGAAGAGCGAGAAGCCGAGCACGAGCAGCACGTTGCCGACGACGCTTCCGGTCAGCGATCCGCGGACGACCTCGGTGAGCCCGCGGTTGATCGCCAGCATCGAGATGATCAGCTCCGGCGCGTTGCCGAACGTCGCGTTCAGGAAGCCGCCGATGCCAGGCCCGGTGTGGTGCGCGGCGTTCTCGGTCGCCTCGCCGATCACCCACGCGAGCGGCACGAGCGCGAGCGCGGCGAGGACGAACAGCTGGACGTCGCCCCAGTGGAGCGCGTAGTCGGCGAGGAACGTCAGTGGCACGAGGGCGAACGAGGCCCAGAGGACTTTTCGCGCCACGTCGCTAGCGTACCCACGGTGCTGCGCGCAGTTCTCTTCGACTGGGGCGACACGCTGATGGCGTTCGCGTACGAGCCGGAGCTCGTCGAAGCCGGCCATCGCGCAGGGCTCGCAGCGCTCGGCCGGGAGGGCCTGCCCGAGTCCAGAGAGATCACCGCGCACTTCCGCGAGCGGTACGAGCCGATGTTCTGGCAGCCCGGCACGCTCGAGGAAATCGAGTACCCCGGGCTCGTGCGCGAGCTGCTCGGCCACTTCGGGATCGACGCCACGGACGAGGAGCTCGACCGCTATCTCGAGGCCGAGCACAACGCGTGGGAGCCGTCACGCGTCCTCGGCGGGACGACGCACGCGCTGCTCGAATCGCTCCGCGGCCGCGGGCTGAAGCTGGGGGTGGTCTCGAACGCGTTCGATCCCGGGCCGCTCCTCCACCGCGACCTCGAGCAGCTGGGCATCGCGCAGCGGATCGACTTCGCGGTCTTCTCGTCCGAGCTGGGGAAGCGAAAGCCGCACCCGGAGATCTTCGAGCGGGCGCTGGACGCGCTCGGCGTCGCGCCCGAGGAAGCGCTGTTCGTGGGCGACCGGCTCTACGAGGACGTGCGCGGAGCGAGCGAGGTCGGGATGACGACCGTCCAGGCGCTCTGGTTCCGGGCCGACGAGAACCCCGACGGCGCCGAGCCCGACCACCAGGCGTTCACCCAGATGGACGTCCTGAACATCGCTGATCGCCTACTCGCAGCGGTCTGAATTCGCGCCGGCGCAAGCATTTTCGGAACGGGTTGTCAAGACTTGCGGATGACGCCCTCCGCCCTAACAATGTCCCCCGATGCGGCGTCTGGACGTCGTTCCGCAAGACCTCCCTCTCCATCCTCAGGACGAGGTCGAGTGCCGCCGCTGCGGAGTCCACTGCGACAAGATCGTCTACCCGTCGGCATGCGTCGCGCGCAATTGTCCGTTCCTGTACTCGTTCGAGGAGGTCGGGCGGACGTACGTCGGGTGCATGCAGAAGGTCTTCGACGTCGAGATCGATCTCGTGCTGATGCTGGAGGCCGACCAGCGCGGGGAGTTCGGCGCGGTGCGGGCGAGCCGACGGCCGCTGCCGATGTGCAGGGTCGAGGTCGAGTCCTGCTACGAGGGGCGCGAGGACGACCTCGGCTGCGTGAACCCGGAGTTCAACGAGCTGCCGGTCGGCGAGCCGAGCTTCCGGATCTTCGCGCAGGTTCAGCCGAGCGCCTGAGGGCGCTTTTTCGTTGGCGCAGTTTCGGCGCAGATGCGTGACAGACACGCGCGCACTTTCCGCATAGGCTGAAAACGGAGGGAGGCCCGCGGCCGGACCCCGCGGAGGCACGCCTGGTTAGGACTTGGCTTTTGCGCGCCGCGCTCTCGCCTTCGCCGCGCGCACGCCGGCGCGGTGGAGCTTCTTCGCCTTCGCGATCTCGTCCGCGTTCGGCCCGTGCCCGTCCGGCCCCGCGACCTCGAGCACCGCGGGAAGCCCCTGCAGCCTCGGGTTGCCGAGGAACACCGAAAGCTTCTTCCCGAGCAGGCCGTCCTCCATGTTCGCGTGCCGGTCGCGGTTCGATCCGAGCGGCGCGGCCGAGTCGTTCACGTGCAGCGCGCGCAGGCGGTCGAGCCCGATCTCGCGGTCGAGCTCGTCGAGGACGGCATCGAGCGCGCCCACATCGGTCACGTCGCAACCGGACGCGTACAGATGGCACGAGTCCAGACAGACCCCGAGGCGCGGATGCCCGTCGAGCCGGTCGAAGACGACGGCCAGCTCCTCGACGGACCGCCCGATCGTGTCGCCGGTCCCGGCCGAGTTCTCCATCAGCAGCCACGTGGTCTCCGAGCACCGGTCGAGCACGACCCGCATCGCCGCGACCACCCGGTCGAGGCCCGCGTCCATCCCGGCGCCGAGATGCGACCCGATGTGGAACACGACGCCGTCGGCGTCGATCGCGCACCCCACGTCGACCGTGTTCGCGAGCGCCGCGACGGACTTCTCGTAGAGGTCGTCCTTCGTCGTGGCGAGGTTGATCAGATAGAGCGCGTGGCACAACACGCCGCCGAGACCCGCCGCCGCCCGCTCCTCCTTGAACCGCTCGAAGTTCGCCGGCGGATGGTTCGTCGGCCGCCACATGCGCGGGCTCTGCGTGAAGATCTGCACCGAGTCCGCGTCCATCTCCACGGCCCGTGTCGACCGCCGTGTGGATGCCGCCCGCCGACGACACGTGAGCCCCGATGAACACGGCTCGTACGATACGGACGCCATGCCGCCCGTCGTCCGCTTCGCACCGAGCCCCACCGGCTTCCTCCACATCGGAGGCGTCCACACCGCGCTCTTCAACTGGCTGTTCGCACGACACGAGGGCGGCGAGTTCCGGCTGCGCATCGAGAACACGGACACGAGCCGCGAGGTAGCCGAGGCGACCGACCAGATCCAGGAGTCGCTGCGCTGGCTCGGGCTCGACTGGGACGGCGAGCTCACCTTCCAGCTCGACCGCATGGAGCGCTGCCGCGAAGAGGCGCAGCGCCTCGTCGACGAGGGCAAGGCCTACGAGGACGAGGGCGCGATCCGGATGCGCATGCCCGACGAGGGCTCGACCGCCTGGGACGACCTGATCCGCGGCCGCATCGACTATCCGAACGAGAAGATCGAGGACGTCGTCATCCTCCGCGCCGACGGCCGCCCGACCTACAACTTCGCCTCACCGGTCGAGGACTGGCTCGACGGCATCACGCACGTCCTGCGCGGCGACGACCACATCTCGAACACGCCGAAGCAGATCCAGATCCTGCAGGCGCTCGGCGCACCGCTCCCCGAGTACGGCCACCTCGCGAACATCCTCGGCCCCGACGGCAAGAAGCTCTCCAAGCGGCACGGCGCCACCTCGGTCGAGGAGTTCCGCGCGCAGGGCTACATCCCCGAGGCGCTCGTCAACTTCCTCGCGCTCCTCGGCTGGAGCTACGACGACAAGACGACCGTCATGTCCCGCGACGAGCTCGTCGAGCGCTTCACCCTCGACCGAGTGGGCGCGAGCCCCGCGGTCTTCGACTTCCAGAAGCTCGAGTGGCTGAACGGCGTCTACCTGCGGGAGCTGCCGGTGGGCGAGTACGCGGACCGGGTCGGCGCGTACCTCCGCGGGCAGGGCCTCGACTGGGACGCGGAGCAGGTCCGTCGGTCGGCGCCGCTCGTCCAGGAGAAGATCGCGACCCTCGGTGAGTACCCGGAGTTCGCCGGCTTCCTCTTCCACGACGTCGAGCCAGACCCAGCGCTCCTCGACGGCCCCGTTCTCGAGGAAGCCGAGTCCGCGCTCGCAGACGTCGAGCCGTTCACCGCCGAGACGATCGAGGCTCGGCTACGCGAGCTCGCCGAGCGCCTCGAGCTGAAGCCGCGCGAGGCGTTTCAGCCGATCCGCGTCGCAGTGACGGGCTCGAAGGTCTCGCCCGGCCTCTTCGAGAGCATCGAGCTCCTCGGCAAGGAGCAGACGCTCGAGCGCCTCAGGCGCGCGCGGCCGGCAGCTGCTTAGGGGGAGCCAGCGGATCGAGCGCCCGCTGGAACTCTCGCCAGGCCCGTCGCCGAAAACGAGCAGACGGACCGTCCTGCTCCACGTACAGGCGAAGCAGGAGTGCGACCCGATCGATCGACTCCTCGTTCCCCACTCCGCAGGATTAACGGCCGATCGCTCGTTCCAGGTACGCGCGAAAGTCACAAATACCCGCAAAGAGCGCACTTTTTGGAGCCCAGAACGCAAGGCCGATTCGTCCCTACGCCGTCTAGTCGTCGACACAGAATGTGCAGATGCAGATCCAGTTGAACGGACACGAGCCCGGGGGAGAGGTGGCGACGACGGTCCTGGTGGTCGAGGACGACGCCTCGCTGCGCCTGCTCTGCCGCCTGAACCTCGAGCTCGAGCGGTACCACGTGCTCGAGGCGGGCACCCTCGACCTCGCGGCCGAGCTCCTCGCGCAGGAGCCCGTTGACGTCGTGCTGCTCGACCTGCACGTCGCGGGCCGTCACGGGACCGAGCTCTTGCCCGTGATCAAGGAGGAGCGCCCCCGAGCATCGGTCTGTCTGCTCAGCGGGACCTGTGAGACCGATCCACCGCTCCAGGAGGGCATCGACGCCTTCGTCCGCAAGCCGTTCGAGATCGAGCACCTGAACTCGACGGTCCGGCGGCTGAGCAGCCTCGCGCTCGAGCGCTGACGAATATTCGTTGAGATATTCGCGCGACCCGTGTATGTTCCCTTGAAGTGAGCGTGGCGACCGTTCGCACCCCCGCGGAGTACGAGGAGCGACTCCGCACCTATCTCTTCGAGCGTGCGGAGGAAGTGCGCGCGGTCCGCGTGGGCGAGAAGGAGGTCTCGGAGCGGGCGGAGATCGTCGCTCGCTACGGCGACCTCTTCAGCCGCGAGCAGCTCGACGCGCTGCGCGCCGCGGAGGACGGTTCCGACGGCGACGAGCGGGAGCGGATCGCGAGGCTGCGCCTGGCCTGCGAGGGCGGTGTGGCCGACCAGGAGCTCTCGGAGCGCAAGGACGAGCTCGAGAACGCGATCCTGGCCGAGCGCGTGACCTTCAAGGGCGAGGAGATGCCGCTGCGCACCGCCCAGGCGAAGCTCGCGGTGATGCCCGAGTACCGCGACCGTGACGAGCTCGGCGACATCCAGGCCGACGCTTCCGCGAAGTTCAACGAGGGCCGGCGCGACCTCCTGCGCGACGAGGACCAGCTCGCGGCCGATCTCTCCGGAATCGCGGATCCGGTCGAGCGCAACGAGGACGAGAAGGGAATCTCGCTCCGCGAGCTCGCCGCCCGGCTCGCCAAGGCCAGCGACGAGAGCGCCGGTGACTACGCGATCCTGCGCGACCGCTGGTTCGAGCGGCTCCTGGGCGACGAGCGCGAGGCCACTCCGTCCGCGTTCCACGTCGCGTACATGCGTCGTCTGTCGCCGCTCGAGAGCACGTACTCGAAGGATCGCGCCGTCGAGGTCTGCATGGACACGCTGACGAACCTCGGCTTCGACCTCGCGAACGAGACGCGCATCAAGCTCGACCTCGACGACCGCCCGCAGAAGTCGCCGCGCGCCTGCGTCATCGCCTCGGACGCGCCGGAGGTCGTGCATCTGATCACCCGTGCGCAGGGCGGCCTCCACGACTACCAGGCCTTCCTCCACGAGGCAGGGCACGCGCTCCACTACGCGGGCTGCGACGCGAGCCTCCCGTACACGTTCCGGAACCTGTCGCGCGACCACGCGCTGACGGAGATCTACTCGTTCATCCTCGAGAAGATCTCCCGCGAGCCGGCCTGGCACGCCCAGTACTTCGGGCTCGATGACGAGGAGGCGCAGCGAAACGCCGAGGCGACGACGTTCCTGGAGGCGCTCCTCTACCGCCGCTACGCCGCCAAGCTCGGGTTCGAGCTCGACTTCTGGGGCCGCTTCGCCGAAGACGGGGGCACCCCGGACGGCTACTCGGAGAAGATCGGCGAGGCGACCGGCGTCCGCTACCGGCCCGACAACTACCTCGCGGACATGGACGCGGGCTTCTACTCCGCCGACTACCTACGCGCCTGGATCCGCTCGGCGCAGCTCCGTCACTACCTCCTCGACCAGTTCGGAGACGACTGGTGGCGCTCCGAGCAGACCGGCGAGTTCCTGCGCAACCTCTTCAGCCGAGGGCACGCGCCCGTCGAGCGAGGAAGTCGCCGGGCGCATCGGCTACGACCCGCTCGACACCGACCCTCTGGTCTCCGAGCTTTCGGCATAGGGCCCGCTGATGCCTGATGTCGCGTTCGACCGGTTCTACCGGTACGACGAACTGACCGAGATCCTCCAGGGCTGGGCCCAGGAGCATCCGGACCTCTACCGCGTCGAGAGCATCGGCACGTCGTACGAGGGCCGGGACATCTGGCTGGCGACCGTGACGAACTTCGACACCGGCGCCGACCTGGAGAAGCCCGGGCTGATGGTCGAGGCGAACATCCACGCCATCGAGGTGACCGGCTGCACGGCCGCGCTCCACCTTCTCGACAAGCTGCTCCGCGGCTACGGGAGCGACCCGAAGATCACGAGGTGCCTCGACACGCGGGTCATGTACGTCGTGCCGAGGCTCAATCCCGACGGTGCGGAGCTCGCGCTCGCCGACAAGCCGCGCTTCGTCCGCTCGAGCGTCCGGCCGTATCCGCGCCTCGACGAGCAGGACGGGCTCTACGAGGAGGACCTCGACGGCGACGGCCGGATCCTGATGATGCGAATCGAGGATCCGAACGGCGCGTGGAAGGCGCACCCGGACGACGCGCGCCTCTTGACGCCGCGCGACCCCGACGAGGGCCCCGAGGACGGCACGTTCTACCGCCTGCTCTGGGAGGGCCTGATCCGCAACTACGACGGCGTCCAGATCAAGATCGCGCCGCCGCTCGAAGGGCTCGACCTGAACCGCAACTTCCCGATCGAGTGGGCCCCGGAGGGCGAGCAGCCCGGCGCGGGGCCGTTTCCCTTCTCCGAGCCCGAGACGCGCGCCTACGGCGAGGCGGTCGCCGCGCGGCCGAACATCACCGGCCTGATCGCGTACCACACGTTCTCGGGCGTCCATCTGCGCCCCTACGCGTCCTACGACGACGATCACTTTCCGACGGGCGACCTGCGCGCCTACAAGCTGCTCGGCGACGAGGCCACGAAGCGCACCGGGTACCCGGCGGTCTCGGTCTTCCACGACTTCCGCTACGACCCGAAGACGACGATCAAAGGCGGCGGGCACGACTGGTTCTACGACCATCTCGGCGTCTTCTCGTGGACGACCGAGTTCTGGAGCCCCCAGCGCGAGGCGGGCATCGAGAACTACGGCTTCATCGAGTGGATGAAGGAGCACCCGCCCGAGGACGACCTGAAGCTCCTCCGCTGGAACGACGAGAAGCTCGACGGCAAGGGCTACGTCGACTGGTACGAGTTCGACCACCCGCAGCTCGGGAAGGTGGAGCTCGGCGGCTGGGACGTCATGTACTGCTGGGGCAACGTGCCGCCGCAGTTCCTCGAGGCGGAGATCGCACCGCACTCGGACTGGGCGCTCTGGCACCTGCTGATCTCGCCGCGGCTCGAGGTCAAGTCGCTCGACGTGGAGCCGGTCGGCGAAGGGTCGTATCGGGTGCGGCTCGTGCTCCAGAACACGGGTTGGCTGCCGACGCAGGTCTCGGACAAGGCGGTCGAGCGGAAGGCCGTTCGCCCGCTCGAGGTCGAGCTGACGCTGCCCGAGGGCGCCGAGCTCGTCGCGGGCGAGCGCAAGACCGAGGCGGGTCAGCTCGCGGGCCGAGTCCATCGGCGAAGCGTCCTCTGGTGGGGCGGAGACGACTCGACGGCCGACCTGACGAAGCTCGAGTGGGTGATCGAGGCGCCTGCGGGCGGCGAGCTGGGTGTCGAGGCGAGGCACCAGCGGGCCGGCACCGTCCGCCGGGTTGTGTCGCTGGGCGACAGCGCTTAGGGTCCCGCCGCGTGAGCCCGACGAGCGGAGTGATCGGTGAGGCCTGGGGGATCTACAAGACCCACTGGCGCCATCTGCTGACGCTCTCGTTCGTGACGTATCTGATCGTGGCCGTGATTGCCGCGCTGCTGGCGGCGATCCTGACCTGGGTCGGAGTCCTGATCGGGCTGATCCTCACGCTCGTCGCGGCCTTCTGGCTCCAGGCCGCGCTCGTGAAGGCCGTCGAGGACGTGCGCGACGGGCGCGCGGACATGTCGTTCCAGGAGACGTTCGCAGCCGCGAAGCCGCACCTCGGCTCGGTGATCGTGGCGGGGCATCCTCGCCGGGATCGCGATCGCGATCGGGTTCGTGCTCCTGATCGCGCCCGGTCTTTTCCTGTTGACGATCTGGGCTGTCATCGTCCCGGTGATCGTGCTCGAGGGGAAGAGCGCGGGCGAGTCGTTCTCGCGAAGCCGCGAGCTCGTCCGAGGCTACGGCTGGGGCGTGCTCGGGGTGATCGTCCTCACGGTGCTGCTGTTGATCGGCGTCGAGATCGTTCTCGGCCTGATCCTGTCCCCGCTCGCAGACTGGCTTCAGGGCTTCCTCTCGAACATCGTCACGGGCACATTGACCGCTCCGGTGTTCGCGATCGTGCTGACGCTCCTCTACTTCCGGCTCAAGGCCGCGAAGGAGCCGGCGCAGGAGCACGTCGCGCTCACGCCGCCGCCGGAGCCCACGCCGCCCGAGCCCACGGCCTAGCTCCAGATTTCCATCGCCCCACGATCTATCGTGGTATCCTGGCGCCGCACGTCCGAGGACCTTGGGGAGGGGAGCAACTGCGGCATTGCGGGCACATGCCCGCGGACTCGGGCGTCGGGCGAGTCTCGTCGACCAGCGCGACGGGCTCGCCGCGGACCCGTGAGTTCTTCGCTCGCGGATAGGTTGCGCGGGCGATGAGCGGGCCGCCCGTGCCGCCGGAGACGACGCTGAGCCTTTCGGTGCCGACGAAGGGGCTTCACGCGCGGGGCGTCGTGCTGCGCTTTCCCATGCTCGAGGACGTCGACGGGATCCTGCCGGCGTTCACCGATGCTGAGCTTCGCGAAGCGGGGAACCTCCCCGCGTTCGATCGCGAACAGCTGCTTGCTTCGCTCCGCGAGCTGCCGGAGCTCGCCGAGCACGGCCGCCTGCTGGCGCTCGCGGCCTCCGACGCCGAGAGCGGCGAGATCATCGGCGGCGGCACGCTCCATCACCTCGACGCGGAGCGGAGGATCGTCGAGATCGGCTACTTCGTGCTGCCGGCCGCGCGCGGCCGTGGCGTCGCGACGACGATCGCGCGAATGCTCGCCGAGCACGCGTTCTCACTCGGCATCGAGCGGGTCGCCGCCTACGTGAACGTCGGCAACACAGCTTCCGAGCGGGTACTGGAGAAAGCCCGGTTCACTCGCGAGGGTGTTGTCCGTTCCATGCCCAAGCCGGACGGCCGACGTGTCGACAAGACGCTCTTCTCGCTGTTGCCCGGCGAATGACGGCGGCGAGACTGAGGGCTCAGTTCACTCTGCCGAGGGATTGTGTCCGGTTCTTGTCGGCCCTATGACGTGTAAGCCAATGCGGCGCTCCGTCCGGCGTCGATTCCATGGGGGAGGTCCGGATCGATGCAGAAGCTCTACAACTGGCTCAGCGTGAAGACGGGCAGACGATGGCCGAGTACGGCATCGTCCTCTCTGTCATCGCGATCGCGGTCTTGGGCGCGCTTGCCCTGCTCTCGGGCGGCGTCGTCAATGTGCTTAGCCGCGTCGCCGGCTACCTCGGGTAGTCGCGCACAGCTGCGCGTGGCTCGGGCCTGATCTCCGAGCCACGCCGTCCTTTCAGGCTGCCCTCCGCCGGTTCATCCTCCTCGGCGCCGGAAGGCGCCGTGAGTGGAAAGACCTCACGAGGCTCGGGGGCCCACTCGTCCGGGTGATCTCGGCGTGTGCAGAGCTACCGATACGCGGTACATGCGCGCAGCTCCGATGCTCGGAATCCTGGTCGCGCTCGTGATCGTCAGTGCCATGTTCAGCGTCGGCTCGGGCCGGGCGCAGCCTGCGGCTTCGACTTGTGCGCAGGACGGGAACGAGGGCGGAGGGACCTTCACCGCACATGCCGGGCTCGGGGTTCACGTGCGCACGCTCCGATTTGACGGGGTCGAAGCGACGATCACGCCACTCCGGGGCGTCTCCGGCCTCAGCGGCTGCGAGAGGCTCGGCGGACTGGTCGGGATCGGCTCGACGGTGGCAGGGACGTACCTCGTCGTCGACCTATACGCCCAGGCACGACACCCCGGCCGATTCGTCTCGCACTACCAATGGGCGAAGGGCGGCCCCTACTGGTACGTCGCCCCGGCCCTCGTCCCCGGCCTCCCGTCCGGCGCCCGGCACGCACACACTTTGCGCATCACCAGGCTTCGCTCGTCGAGCACGTGGCTCGTCGCGGTCGACAACCACGTCGTCGATCACATCGACCTTCCCGGCTCGAATCGGGGGCTTCCGATGCCGAGGGCGCTGCTTTATGCAAGCAACCAGGACGGAAAGCTCAACCGCGGCGCGCTCCGTTTCACCAGCGTCCGCGCCCTGCCGGCAGGTGGGCAGACCTGGACGCCTTTCCCGCACGGTAAGACGTGGTTGTACACCGACCATCGCAAGTACAAATACGTCGACTTGGGCACGACCAGCTTCATCGCGAAGAATCGTTAGTCAGGTTCTGGCACAGCGAGGCCTGCCTACCATGCGGTTCCTGCGTACCGAAAGGGGCGAGAAAGGCGCATACGGGATTCGAACCCGTGCCGCCGCCGTGAGAGGGCGGTGTCCTAGGCCACTAGACGAATGCGCCGGGGATTCCATTGTAGCCGCGCCTTCGTCCGCGGCAGCTCGTCATGCGGCGTCGAAGCGAGCGGATCTGACGCGGTTGCTAGAGGTCGGCTGCCTGCGCCGCCCGGGCCGGGCTGCTTCGACGCCCGTCGCCGGCGGGCCGACTGCTTCAGGCGAGGCCGGCCGCAAGTACAGCTCGTCGTACAGGAGCGCAGCGATCGCGCCACCGGCGAGCGGGCCGACGTACCAGATCCAGGCGTCCGTCCAGGTGCCCGAGATCAGCTCCGGCCCGAACGCGCGCGCCGGGTTGAACGATCCGCCCGTGAGCGGATAGGCGAGCAGCATGTCGAAGGTGATCACGAGCCCGATCGCAAGCCCGGCGACCGCGCTGTAGGTGCTGCGCGGGTCGCTGGTCATGGCGTAGACGACCCAGACCAGGAAGAACGTCCCGATCGCCTCGATGACGAGCGCGGGGCCGAGATCGATGATGTGACGCGCGGGGGCGCCGAGGTTCGTGGCGTCTCTATACGGCGCCGGAAACACCCAGCGCAGGAGAAGCGCGGCCAGGACGCCTCCGAGGAGCTGCACGACCCAGTACACGAGCCCGAGCAGCACCGAGATCCGACGCGTGAGCATGAACCCGAACGTGATCGCCGGGTTGAAGTGCCCGCCGGAGATGTGGCCGACGGCCGACACCATCACGCCGATCGCGAGGCCGGTCGCCAGCGCCACCTCGAGCGTCCCAGCGTCGGACTGCGGGCCGAGCGCCATGATCGTCCCGGCACCGATCAGGACGAGGGTGAAGACACCCAGCATCTCGACGAACGCGCGGCGCCAGGTCTCGCCCAGGGGCGGAAGCGAACCGAGTGCTTGTGTACCGGAGGGCCTCATAGCGAAGCGGGACACTACACGGATTCGCGGACGGCGCTCAACCCCCTTCCTGCGATGCGGGAATTTGTGTCGAGGCCGATTTTGAGTAAAAGTTTGGGCGGTTCTCCGAGCCTGGGCTCGGAGCGGGGAAACCTCATGCACTCCAACACGAATCGCCTGAGCCGCGTCCTGACGCCGGCCCTCGTCGCCGGGACGGTCGTTGCTGCGGCGATTCTGTCCCTCACGGGAACCGCGCGCGGCGCGGGCCAGCGCGCGACGGCGGCAGCGATCGACGTCACTCAGACCTGCAGCTCGCGGGTCCAGCCGAACGCGACGATCCAGGTGCAGGCGGTCGTCTCGAACACCGGCGACGTGCAGATCGACATCCCGCCCGGCCGCGTCGTGGGCGACGCGGGAACGCCGCTCGTCGACACGGACGATTTCAGCCTGCCCTTCTCAGGTGGAGACGCGAACGGGAACAACCACCTCGACCCGGGCGAGAACTGGACGTACAACGGCTCGTACCAGGCCGACGGGGAGGACGAGACGAGCATCATCGACGTCGACGCGCAGACGACGGTCGGAGCCGATCCGGTGAACGACCTCGCGTCGTGCGAGACCGACGTCGTCCAAGCCCCGGCCCCGGGTCGAGATCGTCGGCGTCTCCAAGGTCAGCGGCACCGTCATGGTCAAGAAGAAGGGCACGAGCAAGTTCGTCCCGCTCGCGGGCCCGACCGAGATCCCGGTCGGCTCGCAGGTCGACACGACGCACGGCACGATCAAGCTCGTCGCCGGGCTCGGCGGCGGCCGCACGAACAGCTCCAACTTCTACAGCGGGAAGTTCCTGATCCAGCAGGCCAAGACGAAGAACGCGTTCATGATCCTCGTGCTCCAGGGCGGGAACTTCCGGTCGTGCGGCGCGCGCAGGCTGAGCGCTTACGACGCGGACGCGAAGAGCCGCAGGCCGGTCCGCAGGCTCTGGGGCAACGGGAAGGGCCGGTTCACGACCAAGGGCCGCTACAGCTCGGCCACCGTGCGCGGGACGAAATGGCTCGTCCAGGATCAGTGCAACGGAACGCTCACCGTCGTGAAGCGCGGCGTCGTCCAGGTCCGCGACTTCCGCCGGCACAAGACGATCAACGTCCGCGCCGGCCGCAGCTACCTGGCCGCGACTCCGTAACCGGCGGCTTTCAGCTCTTCGAAGGCCGCGTCGCTGGCGGCCTCGACCGACCAGATCTTCACCGGCTGCGAGCGGCCGCGGACCTCGAACTCGTCGATGAAGACGAGATCGTCGGGCGTCTGCTGGAGGCGCTCGCGCGTCGTGTCGGCGAAGAACAGCAGGTGGGACTGGCCCTTGGTCATGCCCTGCAGGCGCGAGGCCGTGTTGGTCGTGTCGCCGATGGCCGTGTACTCGAGGCGGCGCTCGGAGCCGACGTTGCCCGAGACGACCATGCCCGTGTTCAGGCCGATGCCCATCTTGAAGCCGTCGCTCACGTCCTGTTCGCGAAGCCACGCGTTCCACTTCGGAAGCCGCTCGCGTGAGCATCTCGCGTGACGGCGGCGACGGCGCGGTCCGCGTGGTCGGGCTGCTCGATCGGCGCTCCGAAGACGGCCATGATCCCGTCGCCCTCGTAGGACACGAGCGTGCCGCCGTGGTCGTGGATCGCCTCGGTCATCTCCGAGAGGTAGACGTTGAGGCACTCGATCACCCGCGCGGGCGGAAGCGCCTCCGAGAACGTCGTGAAACCGCGGAGGTCGGTGAACATGACCGTGCTCTCGAGCGAGACGCCGCCGAGCCGCAGGTCCTGGTCGGTTCGCGCGAGCACCTGGTCGACGACGGCTTCCGGCACGAACCTCGAGAACACGTCGCGCACCCGCTCGCGCTCGAACGCCGCGAGCAGGTAGTGCGCTCCGAGCGCGCCCACCGACGAGAGGACGAGCGTCCCGAACGGATAGACGAACGACACGATCCAGCCCTGGTTGAACGTCCACTGGGTGAAGACCAGGAAGAGCGCCGCCGCGACGAGCGAGATGAAGAGCGTGCCGCGCAGGGAGAACCGGAGACCCGAGAGCGGCGCGAGCATGCCGAGGCCGATGATCAGGAGGAGGTTGACCCAGCCCGGGACCGCGTCCAGCGGATTGCCGCGCAGGACGGTCGAGATCGCGTTCGCCTGGATCTCCGGGCCCGGCATCAGGTCGTTGCCGAACGAGACCGGGTGCTGGTCCTGGAAGGTGGACGCCCACGGGCCGACGACGACGATCTTGTCCTTGAAGAAGCCGGGCGGGGCCTTGCCGCGCAGCGCGTCGGAGAAGGAGATCGTCTTGAACGTCTCGACGGGGCCGCGGTAGTCGATCCAGGTCGTGCCGAACGGCTTCACCGGCTTGCCGGTCGCGCGCTCCGCGGCCACGACCGCGAGCGTCTTCAGCTTCGCGATCTCGTAGCGCATCCGCCGGTCGTAGCCGCCGGGGTCCGGCGGGAAGTTCCCGTTGCCGACGCGCGCTCGGATCGACTTCAGGGTCGAATCGCCGCCGAGGACGTTCGTCTTCCCGTTCTTATCGACTTCGGTCGTGGCAAGAACCACGTTGCCCGCGCCCCCGATCGCGTCGATCAGCCTGTTGTCGTCCTCCTCGTGGCCCGGAAGCGACGGTTCCGTGAACTGGACGTCGTAGACGATCACCTTCGCCCCGTCCTTCTTCAGCCGCGTGATCAGCTTGGCGTGCTCGGGCCGGAAGTCCTCCCAGCGCTTCTGGAGGTCGCTGAACGTCTTGTCGTCGACCTTGACGACGACGATGTCCTTCGGCGCACCCTGGTTCCCGCGGATCGAGAACCGGGCGTCAACCGACTGCAGGTCGAGGTCGCGGAAGACGTTCGTCCCGTACGCGACCAGGCCGAGGCCGGTCATCGCCATGCCGACCGCGAGGAAGAGCGCCACGCGGAGCCGGGTACCGGAACGGGTCGCAGCCATCCCGTCGAGTGTGTACGAGAAGCGAGTCCTCGCACAAGCAGGAGGAACTCAGGTTGCTACCGGCGCGGCAGGCTGGGGAATCCCCAGACGAGCACGAGCACACTGACGACCAGCAGGACCGTACCCAGGGTTGTCGCAGTCATTGCTGTCATGGATGCCGTTCCCCGTCGCTGCTCGGGGAAACCTGTTCGGGATATCGGCGCGGGAGCGCCGGGAGCCGTCCCTCGAACGGGTTAGAGGGAGGCCATGCCGCGCGCGACGGCTCTGGCTGCGTCCTGCATGACGAACGTGCGGCTGTTCTCGAAGACGAAATGGAACTCGCCGAAGCCCGAGACGCCGATGCGCGCGCGCTCGGCCACGTAGCCGTTCCGCCAGCGGTTCACCTCGGCGCGGGAGAGGCCGTTGACGTTCCCTCCGAGCCCATGGCCGATCCGGTACCCGGGCGTCATTCCGGCGATGTAGCGCCCCGCGAGTCGGCGCCGCACGGGGCCGCCGGCCGCAAGTGACCGCTGGCCGTCCGCCTGCGTCCGCGCCGCACTGGCCGGATCGCCGGTGAAGTTCGGGAACTCCTCGCCGACGATGCGAAAGGCGGCGCGGTCGAGCTGCTGCCAGAACGCTCTGAGCTCTGCGGTCACGGGAGCCCGCGCGAGGTTCAGCGCGCGCCTCGTCGACCAGACCCAGCCCTTGCCCTCGCTGTCGCCGAGCACCTGGCGTCCGAAGGAGATGCCCTGGAGAACTCCGCGAACGAACTCGCGGTGCTGCCGCCCTTGGGCGCCCGCGAGCTGCGTGCCGAGCTCGTCCAGCTGCCAGCTCTCGACCGTGATCCCGTCGGCGCGCGCGTGGCGGATCGTGTCGCGGTAGCGGCGCCCGACCTCGGCGCCCCAGGCGATCCTGGGCGGAAGAAAGCCTCAGGAGCGGACTCGTCGGGGACGCGCCCGGCGAACCGCCGGCCGACCTTCCGCTCTTCCGCGGGCGTGAGCGTGCGGCCCTCCCACGGCCTCCGTTCGTTCCTCGGCCTTGAACATCGGCGCGTAGCGGCCCAGGCCGTAGGTGTGGACGGTGATGCTCGCCTCGCGATTCACGCCGTACGTGCCGACGTGCACGCGCACGCCGGCGGGCATCCCCGAGCCCGCGATCGCGTTCATCAGCCGCGTCAGGTCGTCGAGCTCGAAGTAGGAGAAGAGAGCGGCGCGAACGGGCAAGCCCGAAACCTAACGCGGAGACCGACCACATCCGCCGCCGGAGCCGGGCTTGTCCCGGCGGGAGGCCCACCACCACAGGAAACTCTTGCCGAGCGGCCGCTCCGCCGGCTCCGCCAACGATCGAACAAACGAAAACGCTCTAAAGGAGGGGGATCGTCGGGGGAACCAGGGGTTCCCCCGCGCAGCCCGAGCCGAAGGCGAGGGCGCACTGCGGGGCTAGGATTCGAACCTAGACTACCCGGTCCAGAGCCGGGCGTCCTACCATTAGACGACCCCGCAACGAGCCGGATTCTAGCGGGCTAGCTCGTACTTCACGTGCTCGAGCCCGTAGACGTGCGTGAGGCCGATCTCCTCCATTCCGCACTTCTGGAGCACTCGTCTGGACGCGACGTTCGTCTCCAGCGCGACCGCGACGATCCGCTCGAGACCGAGCTCGCCGAAGCCCCAGTCGAGCGACGCCTTCGCCGACTCCGTCGCGTAGCCGTTCCCCCAGTGCGCCTTCAGGAAGCGGTACCCGACTTCGATCTCGGGGCCGCCCTCGAGGGGCTGGAGACCGGCGGCGCCGATCGTCTCGCCGTCGAGCTCGACCGTGCACATCCCGAAGCCGTTCTGCTCGTGGTGGCCGATCTGCCGGAGAAGCTTGGCCCGGTTCTCGTCGAGCGACGATCGGGGTGCCCCGAACCAGACCTCCTCGGCGTCGAGGTAGATCTCGTGCCAGGCGTCGAGGTCGTCCGGCGTGGGCGCTCGCAGGAGCAACCGCTCCGTCTTCAGCGGCAAAGGCATCGTGGCTACGCGACCTCGGCCCAGTCCCCGTACAGCGAGGTGTACAGACCGCGGCGGGCCATCAGCTCCTCGTGCGTGCCCTGCTCGACGACCACACCGTGCTCGAGGACGACGATCAGGTCGGCGTCGCGGATGGTCGACAGCCGGTGCGCGATCACGAACGCGGTCCGGTCGGCCAGCAGCGTGCGGAGCGCGCTCTCGATCCGCCGCTCGGTGCCGATGTCGACCGACGAGGTCGCCTCGTCGAGGATCAGGATGCGGGGATTCGCGAGCAGCGCCCGCGCGAAGGCGATCAGCTGCCGCTGGCCGAGCGAGAGCCGCGTCCCGCGTTCCTGGAGGTTCGTCTCGTAGCCGTCCTCGAGGGCGAGGATGAACTCGTGCGCGCCGACGGCCTTCGCGGCTGCGGCCACGTCGGCCGGGTCCGCGTCCGGCCGGCCGAACGCGATGTTGTCGCGCACCGTGCCCGCGAAGAGGAAGCCTTCCTGCGGCACGACGCCGAGCTGGCGCCGCAGCGACGTCTGCTTCACGTCGCGGAGGTCGACGCCGTCGATCGTGAGTCCGCCCGTCACGCGGGTCGTAGAAGCGCGCCAGGAGCTTCGCGATCGTCGACTTGCCCGCGCCGGTGTGGCCGACGAGCGCGACGGTCGTGCCCGGCGGGCACCGCGAGGTCGATCCCGTGCAGCACCTCCGGCCCGTCCCCGTAGCCGAAGCGCACGTTCTCGAAGCCGACGTCGCCCTCGATGCGGTCGAGCTCCATCGCGGCGCCCTTGTCGCGCACCTCGGGCTCCTCGTCCATGACGTTCATGATGTTGTCGAGAGCGGCAACGGCCGAGAGGAACGTGTTGTAGAGCTGCGAGAGCTGCTGCACGGGGTCGAAGAAGTTCGACAGGTAGAGGACGAACGCGAACAGCGTTCCGACCGTGATGTCGCCGTCGAAGACGAGATGGCCGCCGTAGCCGAGCACGATCGCCGTCGCTGCCGCCGAGAGGAAGTCCACGGCCGGGAAGTAGAGGCCGTTGAGCAGGACCGTCTGCTGATTCGCCTCGCGGTAGTGGGCGTTCACGGCGTGGAAGTTCTTCTCGTTCGCGCGCTCGCGGCGGAAGGCCTGGACGACGCGCATGCCGCTGATGTCCTCGGCGAGCGTGGCCGTCACGAGGCCGAGCCGCTCGCGCACGGCGCGATACGCCCGCGCGGAGTAGATCCGGAAGAACGCGGTCGCCAGGAACATGAACGGCAGCACCGTGAGCGTGGCCAGCGCGAGGCGCCAGTCGAGGAGGAAGAGGATGACCGAGGTGCCGATCAGGAAGAGCGTGCTCTGGACGAGCGTCGTCACGCCGTCGGTCACGAGCTGGTCGAGCGCCTCGACGTCGTTCGTCAGCCGGCTGATGATCACGCCCGCGCGGTTGCGCTCGTAGAAGCCGAGCGAGAGCCGCTGGAGGTGGCGGAAGAGCGCGTTGCGCAGGTCGGCGAGGATGCGCTCGCCCGTCCAGCCGGTGAAGTACGTCTGCGCGGCGCTCGTCCCGAGGTTCAGCGTCGCGGCGAAGATGAAGAGCGCGACGATGATCGTGAGCGCGTGCAGGTCCTGATCGCTGGATGCCGTCGTCGATCGCGAGCTTGGCCAGGTAGGGCGGCGCCAGGGCGGTCGCCGTCGCCGCCAGCAGCGAG
This sequence comes from uncultured Actinomycetes bacterium, assembly GCA_963790695.1. GTDB lineage: Bacteria > Actinomycetota > Thermoleophilia > Gaiellales > Gaiellaceae > VAXT01. The sequence continues at coordinate 40,039 of CAWBPX010000005.1, forward strand.
ACCAGCGCGAGCGCCGTCTGCCGCTTGTACGGCGCGGTGAGCCGCGCGAGGGTCGACATGCGACGGACGGTCTGCCTCCACGACCAGTCGTCGACCTGCGCGCCGCGCTGCTGCGTGAGATGGCTTCCGGGCTGCCAGACCCTCATCCGGCCGCCCTCGCTTCGACGCGCTCGGCGAACTCGCGCTCGAGGAGCCCGTGCTCGTGGATGTCGCGGTAGACCGGGTTCGTCTGGAGCAGCTCCTCGTCGGTGCCGCGCCCGACGACGCGGCCGTTGTCGAGAACGACGAGCTCGTCGGCCAGCGAGATCGTCGAGAGGCGGTGCGCGATGATGATCGTCGTCCGGCCCTTCATCGCCTGGCGCAGGCCGAGGCGGATGCGCGCCTCGGTGGTCGCGTCCACGGATGCCGTCGCGTCGTCGAGGATCAGGATCCGCGGCTCCATCACGAGCGCACGCGCGATCGCGAGTCGCTGGCGCTGGCCGCCCGAGAGCGTGATCCCGCGCTCGCCGATCACGGTGTCGTAGCCCTTCGGGAGGCGCTCGATGAACTCGTGGGCCTGGGCGAGCTCGGCCGCGCGCCTGACGTCCTCGTCGGTTGCGTCCGGGCGCCCGAAGCCGATGTTCTCCCGGACCGTGGCCGAGAAGAGGAACGGGTCCTGCGAGACGATCCCGATCTCGCGGCGCAGCGCCTGGAGCTTGATCTCGCGGACGTCGACGCCGTCGATCGTGAGCCGGCCCTGCGCGACGTCGTAGAAGCGCGGAACGAGCGCCGCGAGCGTCGTCTTGCCCGAGCCCGTGTGCCCGATCAGCGCGACGGTCTTCCCGGGCTCGAGCTCGAGGTCGATCTCCTGCAGCACCGTCCGGCCCTTCGCGTACTCGAACCAGACGTGCTCGTAGCGCACGCGGCCGTCTCCTTCGGGCATGTCCTGCGCGCCCGGCACGTCGACGATCTCCTCGTGCTCGTCCATGACCTCGAAGATCCGCTCGCCGGACGCGGTCGCGCGCTGCGACTGGCCGATCCACATGCCGAGCATCCGCAGCGGCATCACGAGCATCACGACGAGCACGTTGAAGAAGAAGAAGGTCCCGATGTCGAGCGTCCCGTTCGCGACCATCCGCCCGCCGGCGAGCAGGACTCCCGCCTGCATGATCAGCGGCAGGAACGAGAGGAGCGGCACGTAGACGGCGCGCTGCTTGTTCGCGTCGATCGAGCGGGCGAAGACGCGCTCGGAGCGGTCGGCGAACTTCTCGAGCTCGGACTCCTCCTGGGCGAACGACTTGACGACGTGGACGCCGACGATGTTCTCCTCGGCGACCGTGGCGACGTCGGCCATCTTCTGCTGGACGTCGCGGAGCACGGGGTGCGAGACGCTCGAGTAGCGGTACGCGAAGACGACGATCAGCGGCGTCACCGCGGTGGCCACGAGCGCGAGCTCCCAGTTGACGACGAACATGATCACCGTCGCGGCGACGATCGTGAGCACGTTCTGGAAGAAGAAGACGAGGCCGTAGCCGAGGAAGAAGCGGACGGTCTGGAGGTCGACCGTCGCTCGCGAGAGGAGCTGGCCGGTCTGGTGGCGGTCGTAGAAGCCGAACGAGAGGCGGAGCAGCTTCGCGTAGAGCGCGTTTCGCATGTCGAACTCGACTCCGAGCGCCTGACGGCCGGAGATCAGGCGACGGCCCGACATGAAGATCGCGCGCGCCGCGCCGACGCCGAGGACGAGCGCGGCGATGACGTAGAGCTGGTGCGCGCTCTCGGCGTTGATCGCCTTCTCCAGTCCCGCTCCCGTCAGGTACGCGATCCCGATCGCCGAGACCTGGGAGCCGACCGCGAGCACGATCGAGACGATCAGCGACCACTTGTACGGCTTCAGAAAGCCGAGCAGGCGGACGAACGTCTCGCGATACGGGACTTGCTGTGGCCACAGTCGAAATCTAGCCTTCGCTACTTGCGTTTCCGCTCGTTGCGCCGCCAGACTCGGGCGATGGGCACGGAGTTCCCGCGCGAGGAAGCGTTCGACGAGGACTACCTGTACTTCTACGAGGAGCTGCTGACCCCGGAGCGGACCGCGGGCGAGGTCGAGGCCGTCTGGCGGTTGCTCGAGCTCGAGCCGGGGCTCGAGTTGCTCGATCTCGCGTGCGGGCACGGGCGGATCGCGAACGCCCTCGCCGAGCGCGGCGTTCGGGTGACGGGGCTCGACGCGACGCCGCTCTTCCTGGACATGGCGCGCGAGGATGCGGCCGAGCGCGGGGTGGAGGTCGAGTACGTCGAGGGGGACATGCGCTCGATCCCGTGGCGCGACCGCTTCGACCGCGTGCTCTGCTGGTTCACGTCGTTCGGGTACTTCTCGGACGAGGAGAACCGCGAGGTGCTGGCCGACGTGTACGCCGCGCTGAGGCCGGGCGGGCTGTTCGCGGTCGAGATGAACCACCGCGACAACCTGCTCGGGCGCTACATGCAGCGGGTCGTGAGCGAGAAGGGGGAGGACCGGATGATCGACACGCACCGGTTCGACGTGAGGACGAGCCGCTCGCACGACACGCGGACAATCATCCGTGGCGGGACGGGAGCGGTCATTCGCGTTCGAGGTGCGCATGTTCACGGCCGCGGAGCTCCGGGACTGGCTCCTTGCAGCGGGCTTCAGCGAGGCGGAGCCGTACGGCGAGGACGTTCAGCCGCTGACGCTCGACCACCGCCGCATGACCCTCGTCGCCCGGAAGTAAGAGTCACGCTTCCGGCGCAATCGCGTCACCCACGCGTGACGATTTCCCCGATAGGCTCGTCGTGGGGAGGAGGTCGGGGGTACCTCGTTAGGACAGGGCGCGCAGCTCGGCGTGCACGAGCTCGACCGCACGCTCCACGCGCCGCTGGTTCTCCGGCAGGTTCATCCAGCGGCTGACCCCGGACGGATGCGGGAGCGGCACCGCGACGGCGTCTCCGTATTCGAACCGCTCGCCGACGCATGCGTCGAGGCTCGTGATCCCGAGCAGCTTGCGGATGGCCAGGCCGCCCACCGCCACGATCAACCGAGGACGGACGAGCTCGAACTCCCATTCGCGCCAGAACGAGCAGAGCTCCTGCTCGCGTGCCGTCGGAGTCCGGTCGCCGCCGCCCCCCGCGGCGCGGCCCGGGATAGCAACGCGTCACGGAGGCGCAGTAGAACGTCGCGTAGAACGCCTCCTCGTCCATGTCCAGCCAGCGCCGCAGCGTCTGCCCGGCCCGCCCGCGCCAGGGCCGCAGCTCCTCCGCTTCGACGATCCCCGGCGCCTGGCCGAGGATGAACGCCTTCTGGCCGGAATGCCCCTCGAGGACGGGGCAGCGACTCGATCCGGTAGCCGGCCTCGGCGCAGGCGCGGCACGCACGGTTGTCCCGCTGAAGCGAGGCCACCGACCGATACGTCGAGCGCCGTCGCGTCAAGGCGAGCGCACGACGACGAACCAGTTCCCGTCGAAGAGAACCTCGCCTCCGAGCTCCTCGGCGAGCTCAGCCGCGACGAAGTACCGCTTGTAGACCTCCCAGCGCGACCCGTCCTTCAGGACGCGCTCCTGGTGCTCGACCGGCTCCACGCCCGTCGTGCAGCGCCGAGTCGATCACCACCAGCTCGCCCGCCACGCGGCGCGCCTCGGCGAGGAAACGAAGGCGATCCTCCTCCTCGAGGTGTCCGTAGAAATGCCCCGTCGTGATCCGGTCGAAGGATCCGTCCTCGAAGGGAAGGTCGAGCGCGTCGCCCGTCAGGAACTCGGCTTCCGGGATGCGCGCGGAGGCGACCTCGAGCATCGACGTGCTTGCGTCGAGGCCCGTGATCTCCCCTGGCAGGTGCTGCGTCAGCCAGCCGGTGCCGCAGGCGATGTCCAGGGTTCGCGCGGGAGTCATCGACGCGACCGTCCGCTCCATGCTCTCGCGTTCCTCGTGCCAGCCGGGCCGGTCGCGCTCGCTGAAAAGGCCGGTTCCGTACACCCAGTCGTCGTACTCGCGCGCGCGGGCCTCGTAGTACGCCTTCACGGTTCCTAGAGTACGTACGTGGCGCTGCCGCTCGAATCGGTGCCGAACTTCTCCGAAGGACGGGATCAGGCGACGATCGACGCGCTTGCGGAAGCCCTCGGCGGCGAGGCGCTTCTGGACGTCCATTCCGACGTCGACCACAACCGGTCTGTCTTCACGCTCGTCGGCGAAGACGAGGCCCTGGTCGACGCGCTCCTCTCCGGGATCGCGTGCGCGCGCGACCGCATCGACCTGCGGCGCCACGAGGGGGCGCACCCGCGGATCGGCGCGGCGGACGTCGTTCCACTCGTTCCGATCGAGCCCGAGGACATGCCCCGTGCGCAGGCCGCCGCCAAGGCGCTGGCTGCACGCGTCGGCGAGGAGCTCGGCCTCCCGGTCTTCCTCTACGGCGAGCTCGCGCGACGGCCGCGGGCCGGCGTTCTTCCGTCGCGGAGGCCCGGACGAGCTCCAGCGCAGGATCGACGACGGCGAGCTGACGCCGGACTTCGGGCCGAAGCGCCTCCACGCGTCCGCCGGCGCAGTCCTCGTCGGCGCGCGCCGCCCGCTGATCGCGTTCAACGTCAATCTGCGCGGAGAGCTCGCGGCGGCGAAGGAGGTGGCCGCGCTCGTTCGCGAGAGCGGCGGCGGCTTTCCGGGAGTGCGTGCGCTCGGCCTCGACCTGCCGAGCGCGGGGCTCGTCCAGGTCAGCATGAACGTCGAGGACTGGGAAGCCGCGGCGCTGCACGACATCGTCGCGCGCGTGGAGCAGGAGGCGCTCTTCCGCGGCGCGACGGTCGTCGGCTCGGAGCTCGTCGGTCTGATGCCGGCGGGCGCTGCGGCGGCGGCCGCGGGCGCGATGCTCAGGATCGAAGGGTTCGACTCGTCCCGGGTGCTCGAGCTTCGGCTGCTCGGGCGCTGACGGCGAGCCCGGCCAGGGCGGTCAGCGGGATCGCAACGGCCGCGACCGCGAAGACGTTCTCGGGCGCGGTGACGGCGAAGAGCGGGGACACGAGCAGCAGACCGCTCGCGTGTGCGCCGCGATGGACGAGCGAGATGAGCCCCGTCACGCGGCCCAGGTACCGGTCCGGGATGTCCTCCTGCGCGGCCGAGTTGATCAGCACCCACGACGAGCCCTGGCCGACTCCGCAGATGAGCCCGGCGGCGAGCGCCACGGGCAGCGAGCCGGCCACCGCGAACAGGCCGTACGCGGGCAGGTAGAGCAGCCAGGCGAGCATGCTCGCGCGCGCCTTGCGCCGCACCGGTCGTCCGGGCGAGGACCGCTCCCGCGCAGATCGATCCGAGCGCGTAGGCCGCGGCGACGAGGGAGAAGCTGCCCGCTCCGCGGTCGAGCGTCGAGCGGACGAGCTGCGGGACGCCGACGATCCACGTTCCGGAGGACAGCGTCACCGCCACTGCGAGCACCACGACGGAGCCCGCGAGCATCGGCCGCGGCTTCAGCGCCGCGAAGCCCTCCCTGATCCGTGGGCGCTCGGCGCCCGGCTCCACTCGCCCGCGCGACCGGACCCCGACGAGGAGCGCCGCCGACGCGAAGAACGACGCGGCGTTGAGCGCGAAGAACCAGCTGATCGGCATGAACGCGAGCAGCAGTCCGGCAATCGCCCAGCCCCCGACCGAGAGCGAGTCGGCGGTCGCCCGCACCAGCCCGTTCGCCTGCTGGACGTTCCGGCGGTCGACGAGCTCCGGCAGCAGGCCTCCGTACGCCGGGTCGAAGTAGCTCGCCGCGGCCGTCAGCACGAACGCAGCCGCGACGAGCACTGCGAGCGGAAGGTGTCCGGAGAGCCCGGCGATCGCGACCGGCACGAGCACGAGGCCGCGGACCAGGTCGGCCGAGATCATCACGCGCCGCCGATCCCAGCGGTCCGCGACGACGCCGCCGTGGAAGCCGAACAGGAGCGCGGGAATGCTGTCTGCGAGCCGCACCGCGATCACTCCGAGCGGCCCGCCGGCGACGAGCGCGAACCACATCAGCCCGATGTACTGGAACGCGTCGCCGAGCTCGCTGACAGCGACCGCCGCGTACGTGCGACGGAAGTCCCGGCGCCGGAGGAGGGAGGACGCCCGCTCCGGAGCGTCGGTCTCGCGTGGGAGCAGCTCTTCGGGCGTCGCCGTCGTGGGGTCGCTCACGGGCGTGTTCTACCCCGTGGGTGCGGGCTAGACTGGCGCCGCGATGGCTCGGATGACCGCGGTCCGCCTGACAGGGGAGGACCTCACCCCGGACGACGTCTGGAGCGTTGCGGTCGACGAGTCGTCGGTCGAGCTCGACGACTCCGCGCGGGAGAAGCTGCAAGCCGCGCGAGCGGTCGTCGAAGAAGCTCTGCGGAAAGAGGAGCCGACCTACGGCGTGACCACCGGCTTCGGTCGCTTCGTCTCGACGCGAATCCCCGAAGAGCTCGCCGAGGAGCTTCAGCTCCGACTGCTGCGAAGCCACGCCTGCGGGGTCGGCGAGGAGTACCCGCGCGAGATCGTCAAGGCCGCGATGCTGATGCGCGCGAACACGCTGGCGAAGGGGTACTCCGGGACGCGCGTCGAGGTGGTCGAGCTGCTTCTCGAATGTCTCGCGCGCGGGATCGTGCCCCAGGTCCCGAGCCGCGGGTCGGTCGGGGCGAGCGGCGACCTCGCACCTCTCGCGCACCTTGCGCTGCCCCTGGTCGGCGAGGGGCGCGCATGGGTCGAAGGGGAGCTCCTCTCCGGCGCCGACGCGCTCGCCGGTGCCGGGCTCGAGCCGGTCCGGCTCCAGGCCAAGGAAGGGCTCTCGCTCGTCAACGGCACGCAGTTCATGGGCGCCTTCGCTGCGCTCGGGATCGTCCGCGCGAAGCGTTTGGCGAAGATGGCCGACGCCGCGTGCGCGCTGACCGTCGACGCGCTCCAGGCCTCACGCGACAGCTTCTTGCCGCGGATCCACGAGCTGCGCCCGCTCGCCGGCCAGGCCGCGTCCGCCGCGAACATCCTGGCGCTCACCGATGGCTCCGCGATCTCCGAGGCGCACCGCTGGTGCGACCAGGTGCAGGACGCGTACTCGCTGCGGTGCGCGGCTCAGGTGCACGGCGCGTCGCGCGACCTCCTGGCGTACGTCGAGCAGACGGTCTCGGTCGAGCTCAATGCCGCGACCGACAATCCGCTCGTGTTCCCGGAGGACGGCACGGTCCTCTCGAACGGGAACTTCCACGGGCAGCCGCTCGCGTTCGCACTCGACGCGCTGGCGATGGCGCTCAGCGAGCTGGCGAGCATCTCCGAACGCCGGACGGAACGGCTGGTCAACCCTGCGCTCTCCGACGGCCTGCCCGCGTTCCTCGCGTCCGACGGCGGGCTCAACTCCGGCTTCATGATCCCGCAGTACGTGGCGGCCTCGCTCGTCAGCGAGAACAAGGCGCTCAGCCATCCGGCGAGCGTGGACTCGATCCCGACGAGTGCGGGCCAGGAGGATCACGTGTCGATGGGCAACGCCGCGGGGCTGAAGGCCTGGCAAGTGCTCGCGAACGCGGAGCGTGTCGTCGCGATCGAGCTTCTGGCCGGCGCGCAGGCGGTCGAGTTCCACGCTCCGCTCGCACCAGGAGTCGGTTCGCGTGCCGCGCACGAGCTCGTCCGCTCGGTCTCGCCCAGGCTGCGCGACGACCGTCCGCTCGCCGACGACATCGAGGCGGTGGCGGCGTCGATCCGTGACGGCTCCGCGCTCGTCGCGATCGAGGCCGAGGCCGGGGAGCTGCGGTGAGCGCGGAGCCGCCGAGCCCCAAGCGCCCCTTCCGGGACAGCGCGCTCCTCTATGCGGGGATGGCGATCGTCTTCGTGATCCTCGTCTTCATCACCGGCGGCAACATGGCCGTTGCGATTCCCGTCGCCCTCGGCTGCTTCGTCGTGGCGACGGGGTACGCCTGGTGGAAGCTGAAGCAGCGACTCGAAGAGGAGCAGCGGCGTCAGCGGGAACAGGAGGCTTCGTGACGACGATCGACACCATCGAGCAGACCGTGGAGGCGCTCTGCGGCGACCTTTCGAACATCCGCGCGCCGCGTGGGACCGAGCTCAACGCGGGATCGTGGTCGACCGAGGCGCCGCTCCGCATGCTGCTCAACAACCTCGACCCGGAGGTCGCCGAGCACCCGGAGGAGCTGATCGTCTACGGCGGCTCGGGGAAGGCCGCGCGGAATCACGAGGCGCTGCGCGCGATCGTGCGCACGCTGCTCACGCTCGGCGACGACGAGACGCTGCTCGTTCAGAGCGGCAAGCCGGTCGGCGTGCTCGGGACGCATCCCGGGAGCGCCGCGGGTGCTGATCGCGAACGCGCTGCTCGTGCCGAAGTGGGCGACCTGGGACGAGTTCCGCCGGCTCGAGGCCGAGGGGCTGACGATGTACGGCCAGATGACCGCCGGAAGCTGGATCTACATCGGGACGCAGGGGATCCTGCAGGGCACCTACCAGACGTTCGGGGCGGCGGGCGAGGAGCATTTCGGCACCGCGGATCTCGCCGGCCGGACGATCTTGACGGCGGGCCTCGGCGGGATGGGCGGCGCTCAGCCGCTGGCCGGGACGATGGCCGGAGCGGCGATCCTCTGTATCGAGGTCGATCCTTCGCGGATCGAGCGCCGGCTGGAGACCGGGTATCTCGATCGCGCGACCGAGTCGCTCGACGAAGCGGTCTCGCTGGTGCGCGAGGCAGCGCGCAACGGGCAGGCGCTGTCGGTCGGTCTTCTCGGTAACGCGGCCGAGATCGTTCCCGCGCTCGCCGAGCGGGGCGAGCACTTCGATCTCGTCACCGACCAGACGGCAGCGCACGATCCGCTGCTGGGCTACGTGCCCGCGGGGCTCTCGGTCGAGGAGGCTGCGGAGCTGCGCTCGAGCGACCCGGATGAATACCTGCGCCGCGCCCGCGAGTCGATCGGCCGGCACGTCGAGGGGCTCCTCGAGTTCGTCCGAGCCGGAAGCTATGTTTTCGATTATGGCAACAACCTTCGCGGGGAGGCCTATGAAGCCGGCGTAACGGAGGCCTTCTCATACCCGGGCTTCGTCCCGGCCTATATCCGGCCGCTCTTCTGTCGCGGCATCGGGCCGTTCCGGTGGGCCGCCCTCTCGGGCGACGAGGGCGACATCGCGGCGATCGACTCGCGGCTCAAGGAGCTCTTTCCCGACGACGAGCTCCTTCAGCGGTGGCTCGAGCTCGCACCGGAGCGCGTCCACTTCCAGGGGCTGCCTGCGCGGATCTGTTGGCTCGGGCTCGGCGATCGTGCGCGCGCCGGGCTCGCGATCAACGAGCTCGTGCGGGACGGGACCGTGAAGGCGCCGGTCGTCATCGGCCGCGACCATCTCGACTCCGGCTCGGTCGCCTCGCCATACCGCGAGACGGAAGCGATGCGCGACGGCTCCGATGCGATCGCGGACTGGCCGATCCTGAACGCCCTCGTCAACGTCGCGGCGGGCGCGACGTGGGTCAGCGTCCACCACGGCGGCGGCGTCGGCATCGGCAACTCGATCCACGCGGGCATGGTGGTTCTCGCTGACGGCACCGCGGAGATGGCCGAGCGCCTGCAGCGCGTCCTGACGACGGATCCGGCGACGGGCGTGCTCCGGCACCTCGACGCCGGCTACTCGGAGGCGATCGACGCGGCTGCCGAGGGCGGCCTCGAGCCGCCGATGCCTCCCGCGGCGGAGTGAGCTCCAAGTCGTCGCCCTCGAGGCGGCTGCTCGTCCGCGACCTCGAGCAGGTCGTGACGCCGGCAGGCTCGGGCGCGCCGCTGCGGGGGGTCGATCTCGGGCGCGTCGACATCGTCCAACGCGGCTACGTGCTGTGCGAGGACGGCCGCATCGCCGAGGTGGGGCGGATGAGCGAGCTCGGCCCCGTGGGCGGCGACGTCGAGGAGCTCGACGGGCGCGGGCTCTGCGCGCTGCCCGGGCCTCGTCGACTGCCACACGCACGCGTGCTTCGCGGGCGACCGCGCTCACGAGTTCGAGCTCCGCTCGCGCGGCGCGAGCTACGAGGAGCTCCATGCCGCGGGCGGAGGCATCCTCTCGACGGTCGAGGCGACGCGGGCTGCCGGCGAGGACGGTCTTCGCGACCTGGTGCGCCGCCACCGCGAGTGGATGCTGCACGCGGGCACGACGACGTTCGAGGCGAAGTCGGGCTACGGGCTCGACCGCGAGACCGAGCTCGCGTCGCTGCGGGCGATCGCGGCCGAGGGCGGGGTCCCGACCTGGCTCGGCGCTCATGCCGTCCCACCCGAGTTCGACGACGGCGACGCGTACCTCGACTTCGCGCTCGCCGAGGTGCTCCCCGAGGCCGCGGGAATCGCGGAAGCGGCGGATGTCTTCCTGGAGCGCGGCGCCTTCACGGCCGAGCAGGCGCGGCGCTACCTCGAGGCGTGCCGCGACGCGGGGCTGGCGCTTCGGCTCCACGGCGACCAGTTCTCGGAGCAGGGCGCGATCCCGCTCGCAGTCGAGCTCGGCGCCCGATCCGTCGACCACCTCGAGGCGACCGGCGACGACGGCATGCGCGCGCTCGCCGCGAGCGACGTCGTCGGCGTGATGCTGCCCGTGGCCGCGCTCGTGCTCGGCCGCCCGATGCCGCCGGGGCGGCAGCTCGTCGAGGCCGGCGCGGCGGTCGCGCTCGCCACCGACTTCAATCCCGGCAGCGCGTTCTGCGAGAGCCTTCCCCTCGTCATGTCCCTCGCGTGCACGCAGATCGGGCTCTCGCCGGGCGAGGCGCTCTCGGCCGTCACCGTCAACGCGGCGCACGTTCTCGGGCGCGCAGACCGGATCGGCCGCATCGAGCCGGGCTACGACGCAGACCTCACGCTCATCGCCGCGCCGGACTGGAGACACGTCGCGTACCACGTGGGCGGCGAGGTGGTTGCCGCGGTGGTACGGGCCGGGCGCCTCGAATTCCAGCGCTAGGCTGATTCCGTGCCCTCGAGGAAGCAGCGCCGGCGCCGCGCCAAGGAGCGCCGCCACGACTACGAGTACGTCTACGTCGACGAGGAAGGGCGCGAGGTCGAGGTCGACGACCCCGGGCCACAGGCCCAGGTCGCCAAGAGCAAGAACGGCCGTCAGCCCGTCAAGGGCCGCGGCGGACGGAAGATCGATCCTCCGTCCTGGACAAAGGTCGGCAAGCGCGCGCTCATCTTCGCGCCGCTGATGTTCTTCACGATCAGGTTCCTCGGCAAAGGAGAGCCCCTCGTCTCGAGCGTGTTCCAGACGCTCTTCCTGATGCTGGTCTTCCTGCCGTTCAGCTACGTGATGGACACGTTCCTCTACCGCACCTACCAGCGCCGCGCCGGCCAGGCGCCGAAGAGCTAGACCCGCGACGGATCGCCGCGGTAGTGGCCCTCGCCGGGCCACGGCGCCAGGATCAGGAGGATCTTCGCGCCCGAGTCGCTCGCGACCACGTGCCGCTCGGCGGGGTCGAATGCGACCATCGTCCCGACGCCGGCCTCGAGCTTCTCCTCGCCCGCCTCGATCCGAGCAGTGCCGTCGACGACGACGATGAATGCGTGCTCCTTCACCTGGTGGTCGCCGAGCTCCTGTCCAGGGAGGAGCCCGATCAAGACCGCTCGGCACTCGGCGGAGGAGTGCAGGACGACCGGCGAGCGACTCCCGTCGGGCGTCTCGATCTCGGGCAGCCTCCAGCTCCGCACAGCGCGATCCTAACGGGCGTCCGAAGCGGCGAGGAGCCGCGGTTAGACTCGCCTCCATGAGCCTCAGCGTCGACCGTTACGAGCTCGGCCCGGTCGGGACGAACTGCTACGTCGTGCGGCTCGAGCCGTCGGCGCCCGACGCAGTCGTCGTCGACCCGGGCGCGGACGTCGCCGAGCTTCCGCAGTCCTGCGCCGGGATTCTGATCACGCACTCGCACTGGGATCACCTCGGCGGCGTGGCGAACTACGCCCTGCGAACAGGCGCGCGGGTCTACATGCCCCGGCTCGAAGCACCGGTCCTCGCCAAGCCGGCCGAGTGGTTCCCCGAGATCCCGCTCGAGCCTTACGACGCGGACGTCCTGCTCGACGGCGGCGAGTCGCTCGAGCTCGCAGGCATCGAGTTCGAGACGATCAACGTCCCCGGCCATTCTCCCGGCCACGTCGCGTACTACGCCGACGGGGCGCTGTTCTCGGGCGACGTCCTCTTCGCAGGCTCGGTCGGCCGCACGGACATCCCGTTCGGCGACTGGAACGTCCTCGTCGAGTCGATCCGAGGCCTGATCGACCGCTTTCCGCCGGAGACCGTCGTCTACTCCGGCCATGGCCCGGAAACGACGCTCGGCGCCGAGCTCGAACGCAATCCGTTCCTGGACGAGCTGCGCGTCTCGTGAAGTTCGAGGCGCCCAGAGGCACCCAGGACGTTCTCCCCGCACAGCAGCCGCTCTGGGAGAAGGTGACCCGCACGGCCGAAGACGTCTGCGCCGCCTACGGCTACGGCCGGATCACGACGCCGGTCTTCGAGGACACCGAGCTCTTCGCGCGGACCTCGGGCGCGGGCTCGGACGTCGTCCAGAAGGAGATGTACACGTTCACCGACCGCGGGGACCGCTCGCTGACGCTGAGGCCTGAAGCCACGGCCTCGGTCGCGCGCGCGTACGTCCAGCACGGCCTACACCGCGAGCCGCAGCCGGTGAAGACGTTCTTCATCGGCCCGCTCTACCGCTACGCGGCGCCGCAGCGCGGGAAGTTCCGCGAGTTCTGGCAGCTGAACGTCGAGGCGATGGGCTCGGACGACCCCGCGATCGACGCCGAGATCATCCAGCTCTTCTCCGAGCTCCTGCGCCGACTCGAAATCGAGGGCTGGTGGCTCGAGCTGAACTCGATCGGCGACCGCAACTGCCGGCCCGCGTATCTCGAACAGCTCAACGCCTGGCTCGACGAGCACGAGCAGGAGCTCGACGAGGACACGCTCGCGAAGCGCAGGACGAGCCCGTTGCGCGTCTTCGACAACCTCCCGCAGAAGCCGGAGCCGGTGCAGCGCGCCCTCGAGACCGCGCCGAAGATCGGCGAGTCGCTCTGCGAGGAGTGCCAGACGCACTTCGACGCGGTCCGGCGCTACCTGGACGCCTGTGGCGTTTCGTACCGCCTGACCCCGACGCTCGTGCGCGGCCTCGACTACTACACGCGCACGACGTTCGAGTTCATGGCCGAGGCGCTCGGCGCTGCGCTCTCGCTCGCGGGCGGCGGCCGCTACGACTACCTGATCGAGGAGATCGGCGGCCCGCCGACTCCGGCCGTGGGGATCGCGAGCGGGATCGAGCGTCTCGTCCTCTCGCTCCAGGAGCAGGGGAGCGAGGTGCCGGGTCGAGCCGTCGACGTCTTCTTCGCGGTCGAGGACGACGAGGTCCGGGCCGACGTCCTCGCCGCGCTCGCCGACCTCCGCCGCTCCGGGCGCGCGGCCGACACCGACTACGCGGGACGCTCCCTCAAGGGGCAGCTCACGCAGGCCGGCCGCGTCGGCGCGAAGGCGACCGTGATCGCGCGCGGCGGCGGGGCGACCGTCCGGCGCGCCGGAGCCAAGGACGAGGAGTTCGGATCGCTCGAAGAGGCGGTGAAGTCCCTGTGAGCTGGCGCGACCTGGGCGCGGGCGAGCTCCGGCCCGAGCAGGCGGGCGAGCGGCACACGCTCGCCGGCTGGGTCGCGCGCCGCCGCGACCACGGCGGCCTCGTCTTCATCGACCTCCGCGACTCGAGCGGCATCGGCCAGCTCGTCGTCAACCCGGAACGCTCGCCCGAAGCCGCGAAGGCGGCGCACGACATCCGCAACGAGTTCGTCCTCCGCGCGACCGGCGAGGTCACGGCCCGCGCCCCGGAGAACGTGAACCCGAACCTCCCGACCGGCGCGGTCGAGCTCCAGGTCGACGAGCTCGAGGTCGTCTCGACGAGCCCGCCGCTGCCCTTCCAGCTCGACGAGGAGAACGTCGACGAGACGCTCCGCATCCGCTACCGCTGGCTCGACCTGCGCCGCGACAAGCTCCAGCGCAACATCCGCCTGCGCGCGCAGATGGTCTCGATCATCCGGCGCACGATGGAGGAGGCCGGCTTCCTCGACATCGAGACGCCGATCCTCTTCAAGCCGACCCCGGAAGGCGCCCGCGACTTCCTCGTCCCGTCGCGCCTGCAGCCCGGCCGCTTCTTCGCGCTGCCGCAGTCGCCGCAGATCCTCAAGCAGCTGCTCGTGATCGCCGGCTTCGAGCGCTACTACCAGATCGCCCGCTGCTTCCGGGACGAGGATCTGCGCGCCGATCGGGTGCACGAGTTGACCCAGCTCGACGTCGAGATGGCCTTTCCGGACGTCGAGCTGATCATGGCGCTGATGGAGCAGATGATGCGGACGATCTGGCGCGAGACGCTCGGCGTCGAGCTCGAGATCCCGTTCCAGCGGATGACGTACGCGGACGCGATGCTCCGCTACGGGACGGACAAGCCGGATCTGCGCTTCGGCATGGAGATCCAGGACGCGACCGAGGTGACGCGGAGCTCGCAGTTCAAGGTCTTCGCCGACGCGCCGGCGGTGCGCTACCTGACGGTGCCGCAGGAGTACTCGCGGGCCGATCTCGAGAAGCTCGAGGCGTTCGCAAAGGAGTGGGGGGCGAAGGGCCTTGCGTACATCGTCTACGGCGAGGACGGGGAGGCCCGCTCGCCGATCGCGAAGTTCCTCTCGGAGGAGGAGCTCGCTGCGTTCCGCGCCGAGCCGGGCTCGACGGTGCTCTTCGGCGCGGACGAGCCGGACAAGGTCGCGCGCGTGCTCGGAGCGCTCCGCACACGGCTCGGGCACGAGCTGGGCCTCGTCGAACAGGACACGTTCCGCTGGGTCTGGCTCACGGACATGCCGATGTTCGAGTGGTCCGAGGAAGAGCAGCGCTGGACGGCGGTGCACCACCCGTTCACGCGCCCCGCCGCGGAGTCCGAGCCGATGCTGGACAAGGATCCCGGACGCGCGCTCGCGATTGCCTACGACCTCGTCTGCAACGGCGAGGAGCTCGGCGGCGGCTCCGTGCGAATCCACGAGTCGGAGCTCCAGGCGAGGGTGTTCGACATCCTCCAGATCACGCCCGAGCAGCAGCGCGACCGGTTCGGGTTCCTCCTCGACGCGCTCCGCATGGGCGCACCGCCCCACGGCGGGATCGCGTTCGGCATCGACCGGATGGTCATGGTGCTGGCCGGCGAGCCGAATCTCCGCGACGTGATCGCATTCCCCAAGAACCAAGCCGGGTTCGACCCGATGAGCGGCGCGCCGAGCGATGTCCCGAAAGAGCAGCTCGACGAGCTCGGAATCCAGCTCGCAGCCAGAGGAAGAAGACGCCCCCAGGCCCGGATCCGACGACACGAACTCGTAGCGGCCTCTAACCTTTCGCCGATGCCAGCTGCGATTGGCCCGAGATTCGTGCTCGAGGCGGGCTTCCTGGTTCTGCTCGCCGTCGTGGTGGGGATCGCCGATCTCGACCCGCTGCTGATCGTGCTCGTGATGGCCGTGGGCTGGCTGCTCGTGTCGCTGATCGAGTACTTCGCCTGGCGGCAGCAGGGAGCGGCGCTTCGCCGCTTCGAGGCAGCGCCCGCGCCGGTCATGGAGGAAGAAGTCGTCGAGGACGTCCCTCCGCCTCCGCCGCCGCCTCCGCCACCTGCACCTGCGCCTGCGATGGCCACGGAGGAAGAAGTCGTCGAGGAGGTGCCTCCGCCCCGCCGCCTGCACCTGCTCCCGCTCCTGCGCCTGCGGCGCCTCCCGAGGAGGAGACGATCGTGCAGCCTGCCGCCGCCGAGGAGCCGGAGACCGTCGCCGAGGCGGACGAGCGGGTGAGCGCCGCACGAAGGTCGTTCGCCGACACGGCTGCGGCCGACCGCACGCGTTTCGCCCTCGACCCGTTGCAGCCGCGGCCACGCCGACGCTGGATCCTCTTCGGCCCGCATGAAAGGCGCGAAGCGCCGGCCGGGGATGACAGTGAAGAGGAGCGGTAGGGAAAGACGCTGGGCGGACCTGACCGTCCGCGGCTTGAAACTCTCGCCGGCACTGGCACAACGCGGGATCGCCCTCGCGGCGATCGCACTGCTCGCGGCCATCGTCGGCCTCGCGATCGCGTCGGGAGATCGCGGCTCGTCTTCCGAGCAGAAGCTGCCCGAGCGAGTGGGCGACTGGTACCACGCGCGGGCCGCGCCGCTGAGCGCCGATCTCCAGGGCACGACCACGGCGTGCGGCGTGCAGCTCGGGCGCAACAGCATGGGGATCGCGGACCCGGTGCTCCCGTGCGGCGCGAAGATCTACGTCGGCTACGGCGACCAGGACGTGCTGACCCAGGTGATCGCGACTGGCCCCGGTGTCGCCGGCACCCGGTTCGGGCTCACTCCGGCACTCGCGCAGAGCCTCGGCATCGAGCGCCCGGTCAGCGTCCGCTGGAGCTACGCCAGGTGACGCCTCTCTATAGTGAGTGGGTGCTCGACCCTGTACGTGGTCTCGTCGCACATGTTGAACCAACACCATTGCTAAGGGAGCTCGGGTCCGGCCAGGCTCGCGCCTAGGTCGGCAGGGCACCCACCTGGCTCGTCCAGGTTCGCAACGCGGCGGGATTTCATCGGCAGGGTGGGGCACAACTTCTTTCGCGCTAGCCTGGGCCTTGTGCTCGAGGTTGCCGGAGACGCGACGCGTGGAGACGAATGGGCCTGCGTACGCCTGGTCGTCGACGGCGATCGCATCGTCGACGCCGACGCCGACGGGCTGCAGGAGTCGCTCGTCGGCCTGACCCTGCTCGAGGCCGCGGCGGTCCCCGGGGAGCGACTCGTCGTGGACGCGCTCGCGAATGCGATCGGCCCGATCTTCCGTGCGGGCCCGGTCCGGGAACGCACGGCCGTCGCGATGAGCGGAGGGGTGGACAGCGCGGTCGCGCTCCTGCGCGCCGGTTCGTCGGCGATCGGGGTGACGCTCCGGCTCTGGATCGATCCCGAGGCGCCCGCGTCGGAGCGCGCCTGCTGCTCGCCGGAAGCCGTGATCGCGGCGCGGGAGACGTGCCACAGGCTCGGGATCCCGCACGTCACGCTCGACGCGCGCGAGGAATTCCGGCGCGCGATCGTCCAGCACTTCGTGGACGGCTACGCACGAGGCGAGACGCCGAACCCGTGCACGCGCTGCAATGGAAGCTTCAGGTTCGGCCAGCTGCTCGCCTTCGCGCGCCGCGCCGGCGCAGCGAGGCTGGCGACAGGTCACTACGCACGGATCGTCGAGCACCGCGGCGGGCTCCTGCTCGCACGCGCCCGCGACCCGGCAGAAGGATCAGTCGTACATGCTCGCCGGGCTCGACCCGAAGCACCTCGAGCGGATCTGGTTCCCGCTCGGCGACCAGTCGAAGGCCGAGACGAGGGACGAGGCCGAGCGTGCGGGCCTGGCCGTGGCGCGCCGGGCCGAGAGCCAGGAGGCGTGCTTCCTGGGCGGCGGCGACTACCGGGACTTCCTCGGACGCCAGGGTCTCGCCGGACAGGAAGGGCGGATCGTCGACGAGCAGGGGACGACCCTCGGCTCCCATCGGGGTTTCTGGCGGTTCACGCCGGGCCAGCGCCGGGGGCTCGGCGTCTCGACCGGCAGCGCGGCGTATGCGATCGGCAGCGATCCGGCGACGAACACGGTCGTCGTCGGGCCGCGCGAGGCGCTCGCGCGCCGCACGGTGTGGGCCTCCGGCAGGCTCTTCGCCTCGGTCACTCGGGGCGACGTCAAGCTTCGCTATCGCTCGCCGGCGGTCCCGGCGGACGTCGAGGCTCTGGAGAACGGTTTCCGGGTTCGGCTCGACCAGCCCGCGTACGGCGTCGCGTCGGGCCAAACCGCCGTGCTGTACGAGGGAGACGTCGTCGTCGGGGTAGGCCGGATCACCGAGTGCGCCGCATGACCCGCAACCGAAATCCCGTCGAGTGCGTTATGCACTGGAAGCGAGACCTCCACCCCCTGTGACCGACGAGATCACGCTCACGATCCCCCGCGACCGCGCGCTGTACGGCGTTGCCCATCTCGTGCTGGGCGGGCTCGGAATCCGCCTCAACCTGACGATCGAGAATCTCGAGGACCTCGAGATCGCCCTCGACACCGTCCTCGACAGCGCGCGCGACGGCGAGAACGTGACGATCGCGATCCGCGTGGGCGAGGGAGCGATCCAGACGCGGATCGGCCCGATGAACGACGGGATCCGCGCCGAGCTCGAGCAGGAGGGCGGCGACGGCGTCGGGCTGCGGCGGATCCTCGACACCGTGGTGGACGGCGTCGAAGTCGAGTCGGACGACCGTGGGGATTGGATCAGGCTCACGAAAGCAGTCGAGGCGCAAGCGTGACGACCGCCGAGGACCGCGCCCTCCTCAGGCGCTACCACGAGCACGGGGACATAGCGGCCCGCGATCAGCTGATCGAGCAGTACATGTCGCTCGTCCGCTCGCTGGCGCGGCGCTACTCGTATCGCGGCGAGCAGCTCGACGACCTCGTCCAGATCGGCGCCATCGGCCTGATCAAGGCGATCGACCGCTTCGACGTCGACCGCGGTGTCGAGCTGACCACCTACGCGACGCCGAACATCATCGGCGAGATCAAGCGCCACTTCCGCGACAAGGGCTGGTCGGTGCGCGTTCCGCGGGGGCTCCAGGAGCTGAACGTCAAGCTCTCGAAGCTGGTCGAGGAGAAGACGGTCGAGCTCGGTCGCTCGCCCACGATTGCGGAGCTCGCGAAGGCGGCCGGGGTCGAGGAGGAGTCCGTGGTCGAGGCGCTCGAGAGCGGACGCGCGTACACGTCGGTCTCGCTGTCGACGGGCGGTGGGCAGGACGACGAGGGCGAGCTCGATCCGCTCGAGTCGCTCGGCGCCGAGGAGCCGCAGTACGAGGTGTCGGAGGACCGCGCGGTGCTCGCGCCGGGGTTCCGGGTGCTCGACGAGCGGGAGCGGACGATCCTCCACCTGCGGTTCTTCAAGGGGCTGACGCAGTCGCAGATCGCGCAGCAGGTCGGGATCTCGCAGATGCACGTGTCGCGCCTGATCCGGCGCGCGCTCGAGAAGATCCGCGACGAGATCGCGAGCGAGGAAGGCGGAGAGTCCGAGCCTCAGCGCCGCGCCGCGGGCTGAACGGCTTCCCTAACGGGCTGACGGCTTCTCTAAAGGCACCGCCCACCTCCTCCCCGCTGCGATCGTAATCGCGAAACTCGCACACGTGTGAGACGCGATCGCACCAAAAGTGCGACTCGTACAATCAGCCGCATGCGCACGAGCGCCGAGCTCCGCGAAGGCTTCCTCGCCTTCTTCGAGTCGAAGGGCCACAAGCGCCATCCCTCCGGCTCGCTCGTCCCGCCCGACTGGGACCGCTCGACGCTGCTCAACAGCGCCGGGATGCAGCCGCTGATGCCGTACTTCCTCGGCAAGGAGACGCCTCCGGCCCCGCTCCTCGCCACGGTCCAGAAGGTCTTCCGCACGCCCGACATCGACGAGGTCGGCCTCGACACGTCCCACCTCACGTTCTTCGAGATGCTCGGCAACTTCTCGTTCGGCGAGTACTTCAAGGAAGGCGCGATCGACTTCGCGTGGGAGTTCGTCTTCGACCACATGAAGGTCGACCCGGACAAGTTCTGGGTGACGGTCTTCGCCGGCGACCCGGAGCTCGGGCTCGGCGAGGACGAGGAGGCCGTCCGCCTCTGGGAAGCCAAGGGCCTGCCTCCCGAGCGGATCGTCCGGCTCGACCGCTCGCACAACTTCTGGTCGGTCGGCGGCCCCGGGCCGTGCGGCCCCGACACCGAGCTCTTCTACGACCGCGGCGAGGAGCTCGGCTGCGGCCGCCCCGAATGTGCGCCCGGCTGCGAGTGCGAGCGCTTCCTCGAGTTCTGGAACCTCGTCTTCATGGAGTACGAGCTCCACGAGGACGGCTCCGTCACGCCGCTCCCGAAGCAGAACGTCGACACCGGGATGGGACTCGAGCGGGCCGCGACGATCCTCCAGGGCGTCGTCGCGACGTACGACACCGACGGCTACCAGGAGCTCATGAGCTGGATCGCCCGGGAGAGCGGCGTCGCGTACGGCGACTCCGAGGCCGCCACCAAGGCGCACCGGATCCTCGCCGACCACGGTCGCGGGATGACCTTCCTCGTCGGCGACGGCGTCACCCCGTCGAACGAAGGCCGCGGCTACGTCCTGCGCCGGATCATCCGCCGGGCGGTCCAGCAGGCGCGAACGATCGGCCTGGCCGACCTCTGGCGAATCACGGACATCGTCGTCGAGCAGATGGGCCAGTGGTACCCGGAGCTCCAGGAGAACCGGGCGCTGATCAGCGAGACGGTCAAGGCCGAGGAAGAGCGTTTCTCGCAGACCCTCGAGCGCGGCATGAAGCTCTTCGAAGAGATCGCCGGGCGCGGCGCGATCAGCGGCGACGACGCGTTCACGCTCGCCGCGACGTACGGCTTCCCGATCGAGCTCACGCGGGAGCTGGCTGCCGAGCGCGGGCTGGAGATCGACGAGGAAGAGTTCTCACGCCGGATGGCCGAGCACCGTGTCGTCTCGAAGTCGGCGGACGCCCGGCAGGTCGCAGACCTCGGCGGGCCGCGAGACGAGCTTCGTCGGCTACGAGAAGCTCGACGTCCTGACCGCGATCTCCGCGTACAAGCCGATCGACGAGCGCCTGTTCCAGGCGAAGCTCCACGATTCGCCGTTCTATGCGGAAGGCGGCGGCCAGGTCACCGACCAGGGCTACATCGAGCACGAGGAGACGGGTGCGCGAGCGATCCTCCGCGCCGCCGACCGGCTCGGTGACGAGCAGGTCCTGACCTTCGAAGGCGAGGGCTTCGCCGAGGGCGATCGCGTCCGCGCCGTCGTCGACTGGCACGCCCGCTTCCCGACGATGGCCAATCACACCGCCACGCATCTCCTGCACAAGGCGCTCCAGGACGTCCTCGGCGACCACGTCCGCCAGGCGGGCTCGGCCGTGCGCCCCGACAAGCTCCGCTTCGACTTCACGCACGCGCAGGCGCTCACCTCGGACGAGCGCAAGGAAGTCGAGCGCCGCGTCAACGAAAAGGTCTTCGAGAACCTGGCCGTCCACACGTTCGTGACGCCGATCGAGGAGGCGAAGAAGCTCGGCGCGATGATGCTGTTCGGCGAGAAGTACGGCGACGAGGTGCGCGTCGTCGAGATCCCCGGCTACTCGAGGGAGCTCTGCGGCGGGACGCACGTGCGCTGGACCGCGGAGATCGGGCCGTTCGTGATCACGTCCGAGAGCTCGATCGGCTCGGGGACTCGCCGCATCGAGGCGCTCACCGCCGGCGAGGCGTACGCGTACCTGCACGGGAAGGAGCTCGAGGCCGAAGAGCTTCGCGCCGAGACCGAGAAGCTGCGCAAGCAGGGCGCGAAGCCGGCGAAGGCCGCGACCGCCGCGGACGTCGAGGTGCTGGACGAGTCCGACGGCATCGTCACGGCGCAGGTCTCGGCCGTGAAGGGCTCCGCGCTGCGCGACCTCTCCGACCAGCTCCGGCAGTCGAAGAAGGCCGACGCCGTTCTCCTCGGGTCGGTCGACGACGGCCGGGTGAACCTCGTCGTGAACCTGTCGTCCTCGAAGGTCGACGAGGGCGCGGACGCGGTCGCGATCGTGAAGAAGATGGCCGAGAAGATCGGCGGCGGAGGCGGCGGGCGCGCCGACCTGGCCGAGGCCGGCGGGAAGAATCCGGACGGCCTCGCCGAGGCCTACGAGGTCGGAAGGACCGAGATAGCCTCCGCAGCCGCTTCGTGAAGGTCCTCGCTCTCGACTACGGCTCGGCGCGCACAGGCGTGGCCGTTTCCGACCCCACGGGCACGGTCGCCCGGCCGCTGGGAGTGGTCGAGCGCGCCGGAACGGACGACGGCCTCGCGCGTCTGGACGGAGCTCGTCCGCGAGCACGGGGCGGAGCGCGTCGTCGTCGGCAAGCCGCTCACGATGCGCGGCGAGGCGGGCGAGCAGGCGGCCGAGACCGAGGTGTTCGTCACCCGCCTGCGCGAAACTCTGGCCGTGCCCGTGGAGAGCTTCGACGAGCGTTTCACGACCGACCTTGCCGAGCAGAGTGGGGGGAGTCACCCCGAGGACGCCCGCGCGGCTGCGCATCTTCTGTCCAGCTACCTGACATGGTCCAGCAGCAAGCACCCGTAACGCCCCCGCCGCCCCGTCGCGGCACCGACAGCCTCCGTCGCGTGGCCGGATCGTGGCGCGGCGGGCGATCGCGCTCATCCTGCTCGTCGGCGGGCTCGCCTTCATCGGCCTGTTCGTGGTGCAGACCATCGGACGCATCGGCGGGAACGAGAAGCCGAAGCCGCCTCCGCCGGTGGCTGCGCCGCCGACCCTGAAGATCATCTTCCCCGAGGGGTTCACGCGCGAGCAGATGGGCGCGCGGATCAAGGCGGTCGACGCGATCGCGCGCAAGAAGCGGAAGATCAACCCGAAGCTCTCGGCCAACGCGTACCTGCGCGCCACGCAGAGCTCGAAGCTTCCGGGCAAGCTCGCAGGCGACGGCAAGCCGCGCTCGCTCGAAGGCTTCCTCTTCCCGTCGACGTACGAGTTCGAGCCCCAGACGACGTCGAAACGGCTCGTGAAGCAGCAGCTGCAGGCCTTCCAGGAGAACTGGAAGAAGGTCGACCTCTCGTACGCGAAGTCGAAGAACCTCACGCCGTACGACGTGCTGATCATCGCGTCGCTCGTCGAGAAAGAGGTGATCGCGCCCGAGGAGCGGGCGCTCGTCGCGGCCGTGATCTACAACCGGCTCCATGCCGGGATGAACCTCGGGATCGACGCGACCACGCGCTACGGCCTCCACGTGCCGGGGACGCGAACCGCTGCTCCAGTCACAGCTGCAGAGCGACAACCCGTACAACACTCGCAACCCGCTCATCAAAGGGCTCACGCCGACTCCGATCGCCAACCCCGGGCTCGCGTCGATGCAGGCGGCCGCACACCCGGCGAAGGTCGAACTACCTCTTCTTCGTGCGCAAGCCCGACAACCGCCACCATTTCTTCACGGCGAGCGAGACCGAGTTCCAGAACTACGCGAACGCCCACGGCTTCGGGTGATCTCCGGCTCGACCCGGCTCGTCGCGCTCCTCGGTCATCCGGTCTCCGAGTCGCTCTCGCCGCGCATGCAGAACGCCGCCTTCGAGGAGTGCGGCCTCGACTGGGCCTACGTCGCGTGCGATGTCCCGCCCGGTCGCTTCGGCGAGGCCCTGCACGGGCTCGCGGCGGCCGGCTTCGCGGGCGCGAACGTGACGACTCCCTACAAGGAGGAGGCCGCGGCGCTCGTCGAGACGGAGCTCGTGTCCGTGAACACGCTCCTGTTCGAAGAGAGCCGGATCGTCGGCCGCTCGACCGACGCGGCGATCCTCGACGGTGTTCGCGCGGAGCAGCCCGTCGTCCTCGGGTCAGGCGGGGCGGCGCTCGCCTTCCTCGCCGCGCTGCCCGAAGCGCGGTGGTTCTCGCGGCGCGGCGAGTGGCCGCCGGAAGTCCAGGGCGCCGATCTCGTCGTCAACGCCACTTCCGAGCGCGACGAGGTGCTCGTCGAACTCGAGCAGGGCCAGACGCTCATCGACCTCCCTTACCCGGAGACTGCGACCGGCCGAGCCGCACGTGAGGCGGGCGCGCGGGTGATCGACGGGCTGGAGGTGCTCGTCGCCCAGGGCGCCGCTGCGTTCGAGCTCTGGACCGGCACCGCGGCGCCGGTCGAGGTCATGCGCCGCGCCGTAGGCTTGTCTGCGTGACCTGAAGCTCGCGACCGCGGGAGAGTCGCACGGCCCGGCTCTCGTCGGGATCCTCAGCGGGCTGCCCGCCGGGCTCGTCCTCGACCGGGACGCGATCGACGCAGATCTCGCGCGGCGCCAGCAGGGCTACGGCCGCAGCCCGCGCCAGCAGCTCGAGCAGGACCGGGTCGAGGTGCTCGCCGGCCTCCGGCACGGACGCACGCTCGGGCACGCCGCTCGCGCTCGTCGTCCACAACCGGGATCACAAGAACTGGGAGTGGGGGATGAGCCCCTGGCCGCCCGAAGGCGATCCGTCGGGGAAGGGGACGAAGCCGGTCACGCTGCCTCGTCCCGGCCACGCCGACCTGGCCGGGACGCTGAAGTTCGGCCACGCCGACACGCGGAACACGCTGGAGCGGGCGAGCGCTCGACAGACCGCGCTCACGGTCGCCGCGGGCGCGGTGGCCAAGGCGCTGCTCCGGGAGATCGGGATCGAGGTCGAAGGCTCCGTTGTCACCATGGGCAACGTCGATGAGGCCAAGGCCGATCGAGACACGGTCGGCGGAATCGTCGAGGTCCGCGCTCGCGGCGTCCCGCCCGGCCTCGGGTCGTACGCGACGAAGGACGACCGGCTCGATGCCCGGCTCGCGGCCGCGGTGATGGGCATCCAGGCCGTGAAGGGCGTCGAGGTCGGAGCCGGCTTCGAGCTCGCCGGGCAGCGCGGCTCCGAGGCGCACGACGAGATCTTCAAGGACGAGCGCGGCCTCTATCGCGAGACGAATCGAGCGGGCGGGATCGAAGGCGGCGTCTCCAACGGCGAGGAGGTGGTCGTGCGCGCCGCGATGAAGCCGCTGCCGACGCTGATGCGGCCGCTGCGGTCGGTCGACCTCGAGACAGGTGAGCCCGCCGAGGCGCTCGTCGAGCGAAGCGACGTCGCCGCGGTCGAGGCGCTGTCCGTCGTCGCCGAAGCGTCGGTCGCGTTCGAGCTCGCCCGAGCCGCCCGGGAGAAGTTCGGCGGCGACGCGGTCGGTGACTTCGTCGCCGCGCACGGCGCCTACCTCGAGCGCATCCCGTGGTCGGCGCGGTAGACAAGCACCTCGCCCTGATCGGGTTCATGGGGGCGGGGAAGACGACGCTCGGCCGTGAGCTCGCACGGCTCACGCACCGCCCGTTCGTCGACACGGACGAGGAGATCGAAAGGCGCTTCGGCCCGATCGGCGAGCTCTTCGAGCGCGGCGAGCCCGAGTTCCGCCGCATCGAGGAGCAAATCGTCGCGGAGGCGCTGGCGGGGCCGACCGCCGTGATCGCCCTCGGCGGCGGCGCAGTTCTCTCCGAGGCGACCCAGGCGCGACTCGATCGCACCGCGTTCATCGCCTGGGTGCCGGTCGACGTCGACACAGCCTGGTCGAGGGTCGCGTGACTCGGGCCGCCCACTCGCGCAGGACCGCGAGCGGTTCGGCCGGCTGTACGACGAGCGCGTCGAGGTCGTACGACGTTCTCGCTCAGGGAGGAGGCGCAGACGTCGAGGCGCTTCTCCTCTCGGCGCTCGGAATCGTTTTCTCGAGCCGGGTTCCCTACGAGGCGGCACTGATCGCCGACGAGCGAGTTGCAGCGCTGCACGAGCTTCGACTCTCGACTCCTGCGGCTTCGACTCATCTGGTGCCGAGCGGCGAGGAGGCGAAGACCCTGGCCGTCGTCGAGCGCCTCTGGAGCGAGCTCGAGATCGGGCGCGACGGGTGGATCGTGGGCTTCGGCGGCGGATCGACGACCGATGTCGCAGGGTTCGTCGCGGCAACGCATCTTCGAGGCGTGCGTTGGGTCGCGGTGCCGACGACGCTCGTCGGCATGGTCGACGCCGCGATCGGCGGGAAGACCGGGATCAACACCGTGGACGGCAAGAACCTCGCCGGCGCCTTCCACTTCCCGCAGCAGGTGTTCGTCGATCCGAGCTTCCTCTCGACGCTTGCCGCCCGAGGAGCGGCGGGCCGGGCATGGCCGAGGTCGTGAAGACGGGACTGCTCGCCGGGCCAGGAGCTCTGGGCGCTTCCGGAGGAGGAGATGATCCGCGCCTGCGCCGCGTTCAAGGCCGGCGGTCGTGCTCTCGGATCCGTACGAGCGCGAAGGGCGGCGAGCGATCCTCAACCTCGGGCACACGTTTGCCCACGCGCTGGAAGCGGCCTCCGGCTACGAGCTGCGGCACGGCGACGCGGTCGCGCTCGGACTGCTCGCGGCGCTCCGGCTCTCCGGGCGACCGACGGACGTCGTCGAGGAGGTGCTCGCGCCCGCAGCCGGTCCGAGTCGACCGCGAACGGGCCTGGGACGCGCTTCTCCACGACAAGAAGGGCGCGGCTCAGGCTCGTGCTGCTCGGCGACGAGGGCGGCTACGTCGACCGAGGTTCCGGAAGCGGACGTGAAGCGTGCGCTCGAAGAGCTCATCGCCGACTAGGCTGGCGCTCGTGAAAGTGGACGTCCTGAACGGCGTGAACCTCGACGTGCTCGAGCGGCGCGACCCGGCGATCTACGGCGGGCTCTCGCTGCACGAGCTCGAGCAGCGCATCGAGGCCTGGGCCGACGAGCTGGGCCACACCGTCCGCTGCCGCCACTCGAACAGCGAGGGCGAGTACGTCAAGTTCTGCCACGACTCGGCTCGACTGGGCCGAAGGCGTGATCGCCAACCCGGGCGCGTGGAGCCACTACAGCTACGCGATCCACGACGCGCTCGAGCTCTTCTCGGGCCCGCTGGTCGAGGTTCACCTGTCGAATCCCGAGGAGCGCGAGGAGCAGTGGCGGCACCACTCGGTCATCGCTCCACTCGCGACGAAGCGAATCCTCGGCCACGGCCCCGACGGCTACCGCGAAGCGCTCGAGTACCTCGGAGCGAGCTCGTGAGCGAGCGCGTCGACCGCCTGCGCGAGCGCCTCGAGGAGCCGCTGCTCGTCTCCGACGCGGCCAACGTCTTCTATCTCAGCGGGCTCGAGAGCTCGAACGCCGCGCTCCTCGTCGAGCCCGAGCGCGTCCGCGTCTTCACGGACTTCCGCTACGCCGAGGCCGCGCGAGCGATCGACGGCGTCGAGTTCGTCGAGGCGAAGCGCGACCTCTTCCAGACGCTGTCCGAGATCCTGGACGGGACGATCGGCTTCGAGGCGACGTCGCTGACCTTCGAGCGGCACGCGAGGCTCCACGCGGGAGGCATCGACCTCGTGCCGCGCTACGGGCTCGTCGAGGAGCTGCGCGCGGTCAAGGACGAGGACGAGCTCGAATCGATCCGGCGCGCGGGCGCGATCGTGAGCATCGCGTTCGAGCGGTTCGCCGACCAGGGCGACATCGTCGGCCACACGGAGCGGGAGCTCGCCTGGCGCTTCGAGCAGTTCCTGCACGAGGCGAACGCGGACGGCGTCTCGTTCCCCGTGCACGTCGCGTCCGGCCCGAATGCGGCCCTGCCGCACGCCAACCCCGGGGAGCGGCGCGTGGAGGAGGGCGAGACGGTGATCGTCGACGCGGGCTGCGTCGTCGACGGCTACTGCTCGGACTGCACGCGGACGTTCGCGTCGGGGCCGCTGCCGGACGAGCTGCAGCGCGCCTACGACGTCTGCCTCGACGCTCAGCTCGCCGGGCTCGAGGCGATTCGGCCCGGCGCGTCCGGGCCGGGTGTCGACTCGGCGGCGCGGGACCGGATCGAAGCGGCAGGCTTCGGCGAGGCGTTCGGCCACGGGCTCGGACACGGCATCGGGATCCTCGTCCACGAGGACCCGCGCCTGGCGCGGGAGTCCCGCAGCACGCTCGAGTCCGGCAACGTGGTGACGGTCGAGCCGGGCATCTATCTGGCGGGCAAGGGCGGGATCCGCATCGAGGATCTCGTCGTCGTCACGGACGATGGGCCCGAGGTGCTGACGCCGTTTCCGAAGGAACTTCGCACTCTCGACTAGATTTCGCGCCGTGGCAGAGATGGTCAACACGAACCAGTTCAAGAACGGCATGCACATCGGGATCGACGGCGGCGTCTGGCGCATCGTCGAGTTCCAGCACGTCAAGCCCGGCAAGGGCGGCGCGTTCGTGCGCACGAAGGTCAAGAACATCGACTCCGGCGCCGTCGTCGACCGGACTTTCCGTGCCGGCGAGAAGTTCCAGCGGATGCGCACTGAGGTGAAGAACGCGCAGTACCTCTACGACTCGGGCGACGACGTCGTCTTCATGGAGGACGAGACGTACGAGCAGTTCTCGCTGCCGCGCACGTCGCTGGCTGACGAGCTCGAGTTCATCCCGCCCTCGACGGCGGTTCAGGTCCTGACGGTCGACGGCAAGCCGTCCGGCCTGCAGCTTCCGTCCTCGATCGAGCTCGCGGTCACCGAGACCGAGCCCGGCGTCAAGGGCGACACGGTCTCGAACGTGACGAAGCCGGCGAAGCTCGAGACGGGCGCGACAGTGCAGGTTCCGCTCTTCGTGAACACGGGCGACCGGATCAAGGTCGACCCGCGCGAAGGCCGCTATATCTCGCGGGCCTAGGCGCGCGTTACCCTCTCGGGTGCCTGCGCTCGTCGACACCACCATTCGGCTTGCTCAGCCAGGAACCGCTGGCCGGGCGGATCCCGACCGCCGACCTGCTCCGGCTCGCCGAAGTTCTCGACGGCGCCGGCTTCGCGTATCTCGAGGTTTCCGGAGGGGGTGTCTTCGACACGTCGGTCCGGCGCGGCGTCGAGAGCCCCTGGGAGCGGATCCGTGCGCTGAAAGCCCGCACGAAGACGCCGCTCGGGATGGCGCTCCGCGGCCGCTTCCTCGTCGGCTCGCGCCCCGTCGGCGGCGACTTCGCGCGGCGATTCGTCGCCAGCGCGGCCGAGAGCGGCATCGACGTCTTCCGGCTCGAGGATCCGCTCAACGACGTCTCGAACCTGCGTGAGGCGGGCGAGGCGATCGTGGCGGCGGAGCGCGAGTTCGACGCGGGCCTGATCTACAGCCCGGGCCAGGGCGGCGAGACGGGGCCGCTCGTCGAGCAGGCGAAGAGGCTGCCCGAGCTCGGAGCCGCACGCGTGCTCCTCCACGATCCATCCGGTGCGCTCGAGCCTCACCGGGCGAACGAGCTCGTCTCGGCGCTCGCCGAGGGAAGCGGCTTGCCCGTCGGGCTCTATTGCCAGGGGGCGGCCGGGAGCGGGCTGGCCGCAGCGCTCGACGCTGCGCGGGCCGGAGCGGACCTGATCGCCTGTGCCGTCTACCCGATCGCGCTCACGCTGCACCGTGTCTCGGGCGAAGCGGCCGCGAGCGCGCTCGCAGGCGCCGGCATGGACAGTGGAGTCGACATCGGCGTCCTCTGGAAGGCGGCGGAGATGGTCGACGAGTTCGTCGGCGACGATCCCGTGACCCCGCTCGCTCCGCGAATCGCTGTGCGCGCCGCCCAGCACGAGCTGCCTGCGGGCCTCGTGGCGGCGATCGACACCCGGCTCCGCGCGCACGGAGCGACCGACCGCCTCGACGACGTCCTCGACGAGCTCATCGTGATCCGCGGCGAGGCCGGCTCGCCTCCGGTCGCCGCACCGATCGGCCAGATCCTCGCGTCGCAGGCGATCGTCCACGTTCTCTCGGCCACGCGCTACCAGACGGTCGTCGACGAGCTGCGCGACCTGCTCGAAGGGAAGTTCGGAACCCCACCGGGGAAAATCGACCCGACCGTCCAGCGGGCCGTCTCGCTCATGGCCGGCCCGGACGAGGAAGCCGAGGAGCCGCTCGAGCTCGACGACGTCCGCGAGGACGCGAAGGGTCTCGCGGCGAGCGAGGAGGAGCTGCTCCTGCTGGCGCTCTTCGGCGAGGAGGCCGAGCCGCTCCTGCACGCGATCCGCGACCGCTCGAGCGGCGAGGAGTCGCTGCTCGGTGGGAACGTCGACCAGACGCGGGCCGAGCGCATCCGGGAGGTCGTCCGCATCGTGCAGGAGACCGGGATCGCGGAGATCGCGGTCGAGGAGGACGGCACGAGGGTCTCCGTCAGGCGGACCGAGGACCAGGTGCCGATCGCGGCCGCCCCGCCGCTCGCCTTCGCCTACTCCCGCCGAAGAGGCTGCGGCGGAAGCCGCCCCCGGAGACGCCGAGTCGGACGGCGGACTGCGCATCGAGGCCCCGATGGTCGGAACCTTCTACCGAGCGCCGGAGCCGGGCGCGCCGGCCTTCGTCGAAGAGGGCGATGCGGTGGCTCCCGGCCAGACGCTCTGCATCCTCGAGGCGATGAAGCTGATGAACGAGGTCAAGGCGGAGGTCGAGGGCGTCGTCCGCAAGATCCACGTCCAGAACGGCCAGCCCGTCGAGTTCGGCCAGGTGCTCTTCGATCTCGAGCCCGCCCTCGCTCGCCCGCTGGACGCTCTCTAGCCGGATGTTCAACCGCGTCCTGGTCGCCAACCGTGGAGAGATCGCCGTCCGCGTCATCCGCGCGCTGCACGAGCTCGGGATCGAGGCCGTCGCGATCTACTCGACCGCGGACGAAGGCGCGCTGCACACGCGACTGGCCGACCGCGCGGTCTGCATCGGCCCACCGCCGCCGAACGAGAGCTACCTGCGCATCCCGTCCGTGATCGCCGCCGCCACCACGACGCGGCTGCGACGCGATCCATCCCGGCTACGGCTTCCTCTCGGAGAAGCCGGCGTTCGCCGACGCGTGTCTCGACAACGACGTCGTCTTCATCGGGCCGAGCGCCGAGACGATGACGCGCATGGGCGACAAGGCCGCCGCGAAGCAGGAGATGGTCGCCGCCGGCGTCCCGGTCGTGCCGGGCACCGAGGGCGCGACGAACGTCGAAGAGGCGCGCGACGCGGCCGAGGAGGCGGGCTATCCCGTGCTGCTGAAGGCCGTCGCAGGCGGCGGGGGGAAGGGGATGCGGACGGTCCGCGACCCCGACGAGCTCGAGGGCGCCTTCCAGACCGCCGCCGCCGAGGCGCAGGCGGCATTCGGGGAGCCCGGGCTCTACCTGGAGAAGGCGATCGTCCCGGCGCGACACGTCGAGATCCAGGTGCTGGCGGACGGCCAGGGAGGAGTGCTCACGCTCGGCGAGCGCGAGTGCTCGATCCAGCGTCGCCACCAGAAGCTGATCGAGGAGTCGCCCTCGCCCGCGCTCGACGACGAGACGCGCGAGCAGATGGAGGCCGCCGCCGAGAAGGCCGCGCGCGCGGTCGACTACCGCAACGCGGGCACGTTCGAGTTCCTGCTCGGCACCGACCGGGCGTTCTACTTCATCGAGCTGAACGCGCGGCTCCAGGTCGAGCATCCGGTCAGCGAGCTCGTCACCGGGATCGACATCGTGCGCGAGCAGCTGCGCGTCGCCGCGGGCGACCGCCTCTCGGCCACAGGCCGTGCAGCACCGGCAGGGGCATGCGATCGAGATTCGCATCAACGCCGAAGATCCGGCGCGCAACTTCCTCCCGTCGCCCGGCAGGATCGAGCGCTTCCGCCCGCCGCTCGGCCCGGGCGTGCGGGTCGACACACACGTCGAGGACGGCGCCGTGATCCCGCCGAACTACGACTCGCTGCTCGCCAAGCTCGTCGTCTGGGACGCCGACCGCCCGGCCGCGATCGACCGCGCCCTGCGCGCGCTGGCCGAGCTCGAGGTCGTGGGCGTGCCCACGACGGCCGGGGCCGCGCGGGACATCCTGCGCACCGAGGAGTTCGCCGGCGGCAGGTACTCGACGAGCTTTCTCGAGGAGGCGGGGAGCCGCTTGCCCGCGCTCACAGGCTGATGGCGGGTCGGCGCGCTGCTCGCAGGACCGCGCTCTTCCTGCTCTACCAGTGGGACGTGACCGGCCAGCCGCTGGCCTCTCTCTACGAGGGCGAGGTCGACCCGTTCGCGCAGCAGCTGGCCGAGGAAGTCGCAGGGAACGCGGACGAGCTCGACCGGAGAGTGTCGGAGGCGTCCGAGGGCTGGCCCGCAGACCGGCTCGGCGCGCTCGAGCGGAACGTTCTCAGGATCGGCATCCACGAGCTCGATCGAGGCGAAGTCCCCGTCGAGGTGGCGATCGACGAAGCGGTCACGCTCGCGAAGCGCTATTCCTCCGACGAGGCCGGCCGGCTCGTGAACGGGATCCTCGGGCGCATCGAGCGGGAGCGGGTGGCGTGAGCTCGGCCGAGGACTCGCTCAAGCGGGCCGAGGAGCTGCTCGGACGGCTGGAGCAGACGCGCGAGCGCCTGGAGGCGGCCGACGACCCGGACGCGGCGATCGACATCCTCGCCGAGCTGGCCGAGATCGCGAAGCAGGTCGAGGCCGCGCTCGAGCAGGCCCGTCGAGACGCCGGTGAGTAGCCTCGAAGAACACCGCGAGCGGGTGGAGGCCTATCTGGCCGAGCTTCCGTTCGCGGAGGAGCTCGGTCGGCTGACCGATGCGATGCGCTACAGCCTCGAAGGCGGCGGCAAGCGGGTGCGTCCCGTGCTGTGCCTCGCGGCCGGCGAGGCGCTGGGCGCGGCTCCGGACGAGCTCCTGCCTGCAGCAGCCGCCGTGGAGCTCGCGCACACGTTCGGGATGGTCCACGACGACCTGCCCGCGCTCGACGACGACGACGTCCGCCGCGGGCGCGCGACCTCGCACGTGGAGTACGACGAGGCGACCGCGATCCTCAACGGCGACGCGCTCCTGGCCCAGGCGTTCGAGCTCGCGCTCTCGTACCCCGGCCCGGAGGTCGCGCGCGAGCTCTCCCGGGCGACGCTCGGGATGATCGGCGGGCAGTACGACGACATCCAGGGCGGCGAGGGCGATCTCGCCCGGCGGCACTCGCTGAAGACGGGGCGCCTCTTCGAAGCCGCGGTCGGGTGCGCGCTCGCAGTCGCGGGGACGCCCGAGGCGGAGCGGGACGCCGTGGCGGGGCTTCGCGTCCGAGTTCGGGCTCCTGTACCAGGTCGTGGACGACGTTCTCGACGGCGACGGGCTCGCAGCCGAGCTCGGAACGGGCGGCGCACACGAGCTGGCCGACGAGATCGAGGGCCGTGCGCGGGCGCACCTGGACGAGATTCCGGCGGACACGTCGCTTCTGGACGAGCTCGTTTCGGGCCTAAAAGCGCGCGCGGCT
This sequence comes from uncultured Actinomycetes bacterium, assembly GCA_963790695.1. GTDB lineage: Bacteria > Actinomycetota > Thermoleophilia > Gaiellales > Gaiellaceae > VAXT01. The sequence continues at coordinate 72,722 of CAWBPX010000005.1, forward strand.
GCAAGCTAGCCTTCGGCCGTGCGCAAGCGGCTGGACGTGCTGCTGGTCGAGCGCGGCCTCGCCGAGAGCCGCGCGCAGGCGCAGGCGCTCGTGATGGCGGGGCTCGTGCACCGGCTACGAGAAGGCCGGGCAGCAGGTGGACGAGTCGGCCGAGCTCGTCGTCGAGCAGCCTCCGCGCTACGTGTCGCGCGGCGGCGAGAAGCTCGCGCACGCCCTCGACGAGCTGGGAGTCGACCCCGCCGGCCGCGACGCGCTCGACGTCGGGGCATCGACCGGCGGCTTCACGGACGTCCTGCTCCAGCGAGGCGCGGCGCGGGTGATCGCCCTCGACGTCGGCCGCGGACAGCTGCACGAACGGCTGCGGGCCGACCCGCGCGTGACCGTGCTCGAGCGCACGAACGCGCGCGAGCTGACCGAGCTGCCCTTCGCCCCGGACCTCGTCACCTGCGACGTCTCGTTCATCAGCGTCCGTACCGCGCTGCCGCCCGCACTCGCCCTCGCGCGGCCGGGCTGGGAGGCGCTCGTCCTCGTCAAGCCGCAGTTCGAGGCGGGCCGCGAGGAGGTCGGCAAGGGCGGCGTCGTGCGCGATCCCGAGGTGCACGCGCGCGTCCTGCGCGACGTCGCGGAAGCCGCGCTCGCCTGGCCCGCCCAGGTGGTCGGGGTCGTAGACTCGGGCCTGCCCGGCCCCAAGGGAAACCGAGAGTTCTTCCTGCACCTACGTCCACCGCGAACAGCCCTCGCTGCCCGATGAGCTCGACGACTGGATCGACGATGCCGTCCGGTGAGGCGGTGCGCACGGCCGCGGTCGTCACGCACGGCCGGCGCGATGCGATCGGCGAGGCGCTGGAGCGGCTGGAGCAGCTCGCAGTCGAAGTCCGGGAGTCGAGCTCGTCTATCCGGAGGACGAGGCCGAGAAGCACGCCCGCGAGGCGGACGGCGACCTCGCCTCGGCCGATCTCGTCGTCGTGCTCGGCGGCGACGGCACCATGCTCCGCGCGCTCAAGCGGACGCTCGGCACGGGCACTCCGGTGATCGGCGTCAACTACGGGGCCGTCGGCTTCCTGACCTCGATCGCGGCGGACGAGCTCGACGCGGGTCTCGAGCGCGCATTCGCCGGCGACTACGTGGTCGCGGAGCTGCCGACGCTCGAGGCCGAGGCGGGAGGCGAGCGCCACGTCGCGGTCAACGACGTCGTCGTCGCCAGCTCGATCGTCGGCCGCATGATCGAGCTCGGCTGGGCGATCGGCGGCGAGGACCTCGGCGAGCTGGCCTGCGACGGCGTGATCTGCTCCACCCCCTCGGGCTCGACCGGCTACAACCTCTCGAACGGCGGCCCGGTGCTCGTCTGGGGCCTCGACGCGAAGGCGGTCACCTTCATCGCCGCGCACTCGCTCCACGCCCGTCCGCTCGTGGTGCCGCGCGGCCGCGACGTCGAGATCGAGAATCGAACCTCGGACGTCCCGGGCCAGGTTCTCGTGGACGGCAACCCGGTGACGCAGCTGGCAGCGGGCGAGCGGGTCGAGGTGAGGCTCGGAGCCGAGCGCACGCTTCTCGCGCACCTGCCCGAGGCGACCTTCTTCAGGCGCTATCGGGAGACATTCGCGTCTTGACAGGATTCTTCACGCAGCGGTTGCGGAAGCAGCGTCAGACCGATCGCGGTGTCCCTTCGGCCAATTCGGACGCGTAGCGTGCTTCGTAGGCTCCGCATCGAGAACCTCGTCCTGATCCGCGAGGCCGAGCTCGAGCCGGGCGCGGGCCTGAACGCGATCACCGGCGAGACGGGCGCGGGCAAGACGATCCTCGCGCAGGCGATCGGGCTCCTCCTGGGCGCGAAAGGCGACGCGGGGTTCGTCGGGCCCGGCGCCGACGAGGCGTACGTCGAGGCCGAGTTCGACCTGCGGCCGGGCCTGCTCGACGAGGACGAGCTCGAGGCGCTGCGCGAGCTGCAGCCCGAGGACGAGGACGGGCTCGTTCTGGCGCGGCGGGTGTTCGCCGACGGGCGCACGCGCGCGTACGCGTGGGGGAGGAGCGCTGCCCGGGAAGACCTCGCGGCGGCGGGCGAGCGGCTGATCGCGATGTCAGGCCAGTTCGAGCAACGCAGGCTCGCGCGGCCCGGCGTACCAGCTCGACGTTCTCGACTCGTTCATCGGCGAGGAGCAGCTTCGCCTCCGATCGGAGCTGCGGGCCGCGTGGCGCGAGCTCGGGGCCGCGCGCCGACGTCACGCGGAGCTGAGCCAGGGCGCCGCCGCCGAGGAGTCCCGGCTCGCGGAGCTGCGCGCGCTCGTCGAGGACACCGAAGGCCTCGAGCCGGGCGCGGAGGACGCGCTTCGCTCGGAGCGCGAACGGCTGCGCAACGTGACCGGGCTCGCCGAAGCTGCGAACCAGGCTCTCGCCGCGCTGGCGCCCGACGACGGCGACGGCGCGTCGGCGCTCGTAGGCGGCGCGGAGCGCGCGCTGGCCTCGGCCGGAGGAGATCGCGCCGGAGCTCTCCGCCGCGGCCGGCGAGCTGCGCGACGTGGAGGTTCGGCTCGCGGAGACGACGCTCGAGCTTCGCCGCTTCCTCGACTCCCTCCAGGCCGAGCCGGACCGGCTGGAGCAGATCGAGTCCGAGCTCGAGCGGATCGCGGACGCGAAGCGCCGGTTCCGGGCCGAGACCTACGAGGAGCTCCTCGCCCGCGCAGCCGATGCGCGAACCGAGCTGGCCGCGCTCGAGGACGGGGCCGATCCGCTCGCGGCGGCCGCAGCCGCGGTCGCGCAAGCCCACGAAGCGTTGCGCGACGCTGACGAAACGGCTCGCCAAGAGCCGCCGCGCGGCAGCGGAGCCGTTCGCCAAGGCGGTCGAGGCCGAGCTGCACGGGATCGGGCTCGGCGAAGGCGAGTTCAGAGCCGAGATCGCGCGAGCGCGACCCGGGTGCGACCGGGGCCGACGCGGTGGTCTTCCTGATCCGCCCCAACGCAGGGCTGCCGTTCGCGCCGGTGGCGGAGACCGCCTCCGGAGGCGAGCTCTCGCGCATCGCCCTCGCCATCGCGGCCGTGGCGGGCGGGGAGACGATGGTGTTCGACGAGATCGATGCGGGAATCGGAGGGGAGACGGCCCACGCCGTCGGCGAGACGCTCCGGCGCCTCGCGGAGAGAGCCCAGGTGATCACGATCACGCACCTCCCGCAGATCGCGACCGTCGCCGACCGGCACTTCAGCGTGGAGAAGATCCCCGGCGATCCCACGCACACCCGCATCGAGCAGCTGGACGACGAGCGCAGGCAGGACGAGATCCGCCGGATGCTCGGCGGCCAGGAGTTCCTGCAGACGGTGCGATGAGCACGCTGCGGACCTTCATCGAGCACACGGGCCCGGCCCGGCTCGGCAAACGAACCAAGAACCTCGCCCGGCGGCTCAACGCCGACGACATCGCGATCATCGACCACGCGGATCTCGACCGCGTGTCCGCCGAAGAGCTCGTGGAGTCGGGCGTCCGCGTCGTCGTCAACGTCGCTCCGTCGCAGACCGGCCGCTTTCCGAATCCCGGCCCGCTGCTCCTCGTCCGCGGCGGCGTGCGGCTGATCGACGCGCCCGGCGCGGAGCTGTTCGACCAGGTGCACGACGGCGAGCTCCTGACCGTGCGCGGCGGAGGCCTCTACCGGAACGGGACGTGCCTCGCGTCCGGGCGCAGCGCTCGAGGCCGAGGAGCTCGCGGCGGTGCTCGCCGAGCAGCAGACGCGCGTGACCGAGGCGCTCGAGGCATTCGCCGACAACACGATGCGCTACCTGCGGGAGGAGGGCCGCTTCCTCTCGGAGGGGATCGACTTTCCGCACCTGGAGACGCGCTTCCGCGACCGGCACGCATTGGTCGTCGCCCGCGGGCCCGGTCACAAGCGGGACCTGCGGATCGTCCGGCCGTACATCCGCGACTTCAAGCCGGTGCTCGTCGGAGTCGACGGCGGAGCGGACGCGCTGATCGAGGCCGGGTACCGGCCGGACGTGATCGTCGGCGACATGGACTCGGTGACCGACCGGGCGCTCCGCTGCGGCGCGGAGCTCCTCATCCACGGATACGAAGGCGGCGACGCGCCCGGCGCGGAGCGCGTGGAGAACCTCGGCCTCCACTACGAGGTCGTGCCCGCTGCCGGCATCTCCGAGGATCTCGCGCTGCTTCTCGCGTACGAGAAGGGCGCCGAGCTGATCGTCGCGGTCGGCACCCACTTCAACATGATCGAGTTCCTGGAGCGGAACCGCGACGGGATGTCGTCGACGTTCCTGACGAGGCTCAAGGTGGGGGAGCTGCTCATCGACGCGAAGGGCGTGTCGAGGCTCGTCAGCCGCCAGGTGGGCGTGTGGCCGCTGATGGCCTTCACAGCCGCGGGGCTGGGCGCGATCGTCGTCGCGGTCCTCGTCTCGCCGGATCTCCGCGAGCTGATCGACCTCCTGGGCACGAGGCTCCTCGAGCTCTTCGGCCTCCGGTAGCCCGCGCGTGCGGATCGAAGCCGAGACGGAGCTGATCGCGACCAGGCCGGACGCGTGGGCGCTCCTCGCCGAGCCGCACCACCTCTCCGACTGGTGGCCCGGCTACACCTCCGTGCGCCCCGACCGGCGCGGTGTTGCCGAGGGCGCGCGCTGGCAGGTCGCCCGCGGCGGCGAGGTCGGCCTGCTCAGGCGGCCGGAGTCCGAGGGCGTCGTCGTGATCACGGCCGTCGAGCCGGAGCGCCGCCTCGTCTGGCGCGACATCCAGCAGCAGTTCACGGCCGAGATCCTGCTCGAGCCGGGGACCGCGACGGCACGACGCGAGCTACGCTCACGATCGAAGCCTCGCCGTGGCGCGCCGTGCTCGAAGGGCTGCGCCCGCTGCCACGGAAGGCGCTCGCCCGACTGCACGCCCTTTGCCAGACTGCTGCAACTCTGTAGGTCCCCACGATGTTCGACCTCCGCTATCACGTTGCCTCGCTCGCTGCCGTTTTCGTCGCGCTCCTGATCGGAATCCTGGTCGGGGTCGCGATGAGCGGGAAGGTCGACGACGCCGAGAAGCAGAAGCTGAAGAGCGACGTCAGCGGCCTGCAGGCCCAGCTCGAAGCGGTGAGCGACGGCCGCAGCGAAGAGCACCCGCGAGCGCACGGCTCTCCGCGCGTTCATCAAGAAGGCGTACCCGATGCTGATCGCCGACCGTCTTCGCGGGAAGCAGGTCGCAGTGCTCTTCGTCGGGCCCGTGGACGCGAACGTCGACAACGAGATCGAGCGGGCAGTGACCGACGCGGGCGGCTCGCCGCCGGTCCGGATCCGCGCGCTCAAGGTGCCGCTCGACACGACCAGGATCGACCGCCGGCTCGACGGCGACCTCGCCCAGTACAAGGGAGCCGGCCTCGAGGACCTGGGCCGTGAGTTCGCGCGCGAGCTCGTCGACGGCGGCGACACGCCCGCGTGGGACGCGCTTGACGCAGCAGTTCGTCGAGGAGAAGGTCGGAAGCCTGCGCAAGCCGGTCGACGGCGTGATCGTGGCCCGGACGGTCAAGCCTCAGGGCGGCCAGACCGCGACCTTCCTGTCCGGTTTCTACAAGGGGCTCGGCGACGTGAACGTGCCGACGATCGGGGTCGAGCCGTCCGGCGTCAGCCAGTCGGCGGTGCCGACCTGGAGCGACGCGGGTCTCTCCACCGTGGACGACATCGACACTCCGGCCGGGCGTCTCGCACTCGCGCTCCTGCTCGCGGGCGGATCGATCGGGAACTACGGCCTGAAGGCGAACGCCGACGACGGGATCGTCCCGCCGCTCGAGGCCGCCCCGAGTGGCTGACCCCGCCGCGGTCCTCGTCGCGGCGCGCGACGAGGAGGCCACGATCGCGGCGACCGTGGCGGCACTTCGAGAGCAGTTTCCCGGCGCGGAGGTGATCGTCGCCGACGACGGCTCGCGCGACGCGACCGCGGCCCTCGCCGAGCAGGCCGGAGCGCGCGTCCTCAGCTCTCCACGGCGAGGGAAGGGGCAGGCGCTGACCCTCGCCGAGGCTGGCCGCGCCGCCCGGTTCGATCGTGCTCGCCGACGCCGATCTCGTCGGTGACCTTCGCCCGCTGGCCGCCGAGGAGGCCGATCTCGCCGTCGCCGCGTTCGCGGAGCGGCGCGGAGGAGGCTTCGGGATCGCGAAGCGCGTGGCGCGGGAGCTGATCCGCCTGCGTTCGGGCTTCGCCGCGCGCGAGCCGCTTTCGGGGCAGCGCCGGTTGTCCGAGAGGGCTCGCGACAGCTGCTTCCCGCTCGCCGCCGGCTTCGGGTGCGAGGTGCGGATGACGATCGACGCCGCCCGGGCGGGGCTCGGAGTCTCGGAGATCGAGCTTCCCCTCGACCACTCCGCCACCGGCCGCGATCTCCGCGGCTTCGCGCACCGCGGCCGCCAGCTCGTCGACGCGCTGCTCGCGGCCGGCCCGCTGGCGGTCAATCACCGCGGGCTGAGGCTGCCGATCGTCGGTTGGACGCTCGGGTTGCGCGGCGAACCGGCCGTGGCCGCAGTCGCGGCGATCGGCCTCGCGGACGATGTCTGGTCGGGGCCGGAGCGGGGCTTCAAGGGTCACCTCGGAGCAGGGCGGACGACGGGCATCCTCAAGCTCGTCGGGATCCCGCTCGTCGGCCTGCTCGTCACCCGCAAGGTCTCCGGCGCACTCCTCGTCGGCCTCGCCGCGAACTTCCTGAACCAGCTCGACACGAAGCCCGGCCGCGCGCTCAAGGCGTATCTCGCGGGCGCGCTCGTCGTCGGTGCGCCACTCGGAAACGCCGTCCTGCTACTGCCATACGATCTCCGCGAGAACGTGATGCTCGGAGACGCAGGCTCGAACGCGCTGGGCGCGATGCTAGGCTTGAGTTCCGTGAGTCGAATCACGGGACGAAGCCGTTGGCTGGCCATCGGGGCCCTGGCCGGGCTGACCCTCCTCGGGGAACGACGATCTCTCGGCGAGCTGATCGAGCGCACGCCGGGACTGCGGACGATCGACAGCCTCGGGCGGGTGCCGTGACGCCGACGAAGTTCGTCTTCGTCACCGGCGGAGTCGTCTCGTCGCTCGGCAAGGGCATCACCGCCGCGTCGCTCGGCCGGCTGCTCAAGTCGCGCGGGCTGAGCGTGCAGGTGCAGAAGTTCGACCCGTACATCAACGTCGACCCCGGGACGATGAGCCCGTTCCAGCACGGCGAGGTCTTCGTCACCGAGGACGGCGCCGAGACCGACCTCGACATCGGCCACTACGAGCGCTTCGTCGACGAGAACCTCTCGCGGAACGCGAACCACACGTCGGGCTCGGTCTGGTACGCGGTGCTCCGCAAGGAGCGCAAGGGCGAGTACCTCGGCTCGACGGTCCAGGTGATCCCGCACATCACGAACGAGATCAAGGAGCGCATCCGCCGCGCCTCCGAGGCGACGCCTACGGACATCGTGATCACCGAGATCGGCGGGACGGTCGGCGACATCGAGTCGCTTCCGTTCCTCGAGGCGATCCGCCAGTTCCGCCGCGAGGCCGGCCCGGAGAACGTGCTCTACCTGCACGTCACGTACGTGCCGTTCGTCGACTCGGCCGGCGAGCTGAAGACGAAGCCGACCCAGCACTCGGTCAACGAGCTGCGCCGGATCGGCATCCACCCGGACATCGTCGTGTGCAGGACGAAGGACGAGCTCGCGCCCGACCTCCGCGACAAGATCGCGATGTTCGCCGACCTCGAGCCGCAGGCGGTCGTCCTCAATCGGGACGTGCCCGACGTCTATCTCGTGCCGCAGGAGCTCCAGGCCGAGGGTCTCGACGAGATGGTCTGCGAGAAGCTCGGCCTCGTGACGAAGGCGGCGGAGCTCGGTGAGTGGGCCGAGCTGACCGAGCGCATCGCCAGGCGCCGGGGCGAGGTCAACATCGGGCTCGTCGGGAAGTACGTGAAGCTCCACGACGCGTACCTCTCGGTGCACGAGGCGCTGAAGCACGCGGGCATCCACCACGAGTGCGGGATCCGGGTGAGCTGGATCGACGCCGAAGGGATGTCGCTCGAGGAGGCCGAGGCCGAGCTCGAAGGCGTGGACGGGGTGCTCGTCCCGGGAGGGTTCGGCTCCCGCGGCTGGGAGGGAAAGATCCTCGCCTGCCGCGTGGCCCGCGAGCGCGGGATCCCGTACCTGGGGATCTGCCTGGGGATGCACGTGGCGATCTCGGAGTTCGCGCGGCACGTGGTCGGGCTGGACGGCGCCAACTCGACGGAGATGGATCCCGAGACGCCGTACCCGGTGATCGACCTCCTGCCGGAGCAGAAGGAGATCGAGGATCTGGGCGGCACGATGCGGCTCGGCGCGCAGGCGGTCGAGCTGTCCGAGGACACCCGGACGCGCGAGACCTACGGCGGCCAGGCGATCGTGCTCGAGCGGCACCGGCACCGGTACGAGGTGAACAACGACTTCCGCGACCAGCTCGTGAAGGCCGGCCTCGTCATCTCGGGCACGTTCCAGGGCGGGCGGCTCGTCGAGATCATCGAGCTGCCGGATCACCCGTGGTTCGTCGCGAGCCAGTTCCATCCGGAGTTCAAGTCGCGCCCCACGCGGCCGGCTCCGCTCTTCAGCGAGTTCGTCGGCGCCGCCGCGGCACGAGCGGCCGAACGCACCGCTCCGGCCATTCCGGCCGTGACGAGCGCCTAGCTCCCAGCGCCTAAGATCGCGGCGTGCCTCAGGACGAGGTCGTCTCGCTCTTCACCGAGCTCGCCGCGATGCCGAGCCCGCCCGGCGACGAGCGCGCTGTCGCGGACCGGGTCGGCTCGTACATGGCCGACCTCGGACTCGACGTGAGCGAGGACGACGCCGGCGACAAGATCGGCTCGAACGCGGGGAACCTCTACGCGCGGGTCGAGCCGACGGACGGGGGCACGCCGCTCTTCCTGTGCGCGCACCTCGACACCGTTCCGCCCGAGGCCGGGATCGAGCCCGTTCTCGAGGACGGCGTGATCCGGAACGCGGCCGGCACGATCCTCGGCGCGGACAACAAGTCCGCGGTCGCGGTGATGCTCGAGGCGACGCGCCGGGTCCTGGCCGAGAACCGCCCGCATGGGGGCATCGAGCTCCTGTTCACCCCGAAGGAGGAGGTGGGGCTCCACGGCGCCGCCGCCTTCGACCATGAGCGGCTCGAGGCGCGGGTCGGTTACGTCTACGACCAGGCGGCCCCGATCGGCGAGGTGATCCTCGGGGCGCCGTACGCGCATTCGATGGAGTTCAAGTTCCACGGGCGCGCGGCGCACTCCGGCATGTACCCGGAGGACGGCCGGTCGGCGATCGCGGCGGCGTCCAAGGCGATCTCCGATCTCAAGCTGGGCCGGGTGGACGAGGAGTCGTCGGCGAACGTCGGGCTGATCAGCGGCGGGACCGCGGGCAACATCGTGCCGGAGTGGTGCACGTTCCTCGCCGAGGCGCGGTCTCACGACGCCGAGAAGCTCGCGGACATGGTGCGCGAGATGCTCGAGGCGGCGACGTTCGCGGCCAGCCTCGAGGACTGCCAGCTCGAGACCGAGGTGCACAAGAGCTACAGCGGCTACCGGTTCAAGCGCGACGATCTCGCCGTGCGGCTCGCGGCCTCCGCGCTCGAGCGAACCGGCTACCAGCCGTCGTACACGCTGAGCGGAGGGGCGGCCGACGCGAACGTCTTCAACGAGCGCGGGCTCGCCTGCGTCAACCTGGCGAACGGGATGGCGGAGATCCACACGCCCGACGAGCACATCGCCGTCTCCGATCTCGAGCGCATGGTCGACGTCACGCTGGCGCTCGTCGACGTCGCGCGCGAGACGAATGCCGCTTAGCCTGCGGCGCGGCACCGTCACCGCCGTCGTCGAGGAGGTCGAGGGGCTCGCGAGGATCGAGGTCGACGGCGAGCCGTGCGTCGCGTACCCGCGCTTGACCGGCGCGGTCGAGGTGGGGGACGAGGTGGTCGTCAACGTCCAGGCGCGTGAGCTCGAGCTCGGTTCGGGCGGGTTCGACGTGCTCTACGCGAACCTGACGCGGGGGCTCGGGTTGGAGGTCGAGCCGGACGCGCACGTGATGACGCTTCCGTACACGCCGCTCCAGTCCGCGGTGCGGTTCGTCGAGGAGGACGGCGGGCTGGCGGAGTCCCTGGAGGGGATGCCGGTCGTCTGCTGCTCGCTGCACTCGCAGGTGGCTCCGGCCGTGGCCGGAGTCGGCGGTGGCGTTCGGCGTGGCATACGTGCAGCTTCCCGGCGGGGCGCTGCCGGTCTCGTTGTCGGACTCGGTTCGGGCACTGAAGGCGCGCGGGCTCGTCGAGACGGCGGTTGCGTCGGGCGCGTGCTTCGACGGCGACGTGCAGGCCGTGGGAGTCGCGTCGGCGCTCGCCTGGGCCGCGGCGCAGGGGTTCGACGCCGTTGTCTGCTCGGTCGGCCCCGGGATCGTCGGGACGGGCTCGCCGCTCGGGCCACGGTGGGCTCGCAGCGGCCGACGCGGCGAACGCGGCGAGCGCGCTCGGCGGATCGCCGGTGCTGGCCGTCGCGTGTCTCGCACGGCGACGAGCGTGAGCGGCACCGAGGCGTCTCGCATCACACGCGAGCCGTGCTGCAGATGGCTCTCGGCGAGCGTCGGATCGCGTGGCCGGCCGGGCTCGACGCTCCCGACTGGCTCACGGAGCGGGACGAGGTGGACGTAACCGGCTGGCGCGCAGGCGTGCGAGGGCCTGCCCCTCGAGCACATGGGCCGCGGCCCGGACGACGATCCGTGGTTCTTCGCGTCCGCGTTCGCGGCGGGGAAGCTCGCCCGCAGCCTCGTGTCCTGAAGCGCCTAGCCCATTCGGGCCAGCGATCCACCCGGGGCCGGCCGCGGGCCACCCTCCGGTTTCAGCCTACTCCGAAAAATCTCACGTGTGTGCAGCGAGAATGTGCCGAGAGTGTGGAATGTAAGGTTGCGCGGCCCGCGATGAAGATCGGCGTAGCGAAAGAGATCAAGTCCGACGAGTACCGCGTCGCGCTGACGCCGGCCGGCGCGCGCGAGCTCACCGATCGCGGGCACGACGTCATCGTCGAGCAGGGCGCCGGAGAGGGGAGCGCCTTCCCGGACCTGGCCTACGAAGCCGTGGGTGCCCAGATCGTCTCCGTGGACGACGTCTGGAGCGACTCCGAGCTCCTGCTCAAGGTCAAGGAGCCGATCGCCTCCGAATACGACCGTCTGCGCGAGGGGCTCGTGCTCTTCACCTACCTGCACCTCGCAGCCGACGAAGACCTGACCCGCGCGCTGATCGACAGCGGCATCTCGTCGGTCGCCTACGAGACCGTCGAGACCTCGAACCGCGCGCTCCCCCTGCTCGCGCCGATGAGCGAGATCGCGGGGCGGCTCGCCGCGCAGGCGGGCGCGTACTTCCTGGAGAAGCCGCTGGGCGGGCGCGGGCCTCCTCCTCGGGCGGCGTCCCGGGCGTCGCACCCGGCCAGGTAGTCGTCATCGGCGGCGGCATGGTCGGCTACAACGCCGCGGTGATCGCGCTCGGGCTCGGCGCGAACGTGACCATCGTCGAGCGTTCGATCGACCGAATGCGCCACCTCGAGGAGGTGCTCGGCTCGCGCGTCACGCTCCTCATGTCCTCGAGCCTGCAGATCGAGGAGTCGGTCGCCGACGCGGACGTCGTCATCGGCGCCGTGCTCATCCCCGGCGCGCTCGCGCCGAAGCTCGTCACGCGCGAGATGGTCGCGGGCATGAAGGAGGGGTCGGTCATCGCGGACGTCGCGATCGACCAGGGCGGCTGCTTCGAGACCGCCCGGCCGACGACGCACTCCGAGCCCGTCTACGTCGTCGACGGCGTCACGCACTACTGCGTCGCGAACATGCCCGGCGCGGTTCCGATCACGTCCACCAAGGCGCTGACGAACGCGACGCTGCCGTACGTCGAGGCGATCGCCGAGCACGGGCTCGCGGAGGCGGTCGCGCAAGACCCGGCTCTGGCCCGCGGCGTGAACGTGCTCGACGGCAAGGTCACGTACGAGGCCGTGGCGGAGGCGCACAACCTCGAGTACGCGCCGCTCGAGGACGTGCTTCCGCTGTCGCCGGTCTGACCGGCTACGACTCCTGCGCCTGCGCCTTCTTCTGCGCGGACGACGGGAAGAGCCGGACCACGAGCCACGTGACGCCCGCCGCGAGTGAAGTGACAGCGACGACGAAGACGATGAGGCCGATCAGCCCGAGGACGGTACCCATGACCAACCTAGAATAGCCCGATGTCCCGCGCATGCGTGATCGTGCTGGACGCGGTCGGCGCGGGAGAGCTTCCCGACGCGGCCGAGTTCGGTGACGAAGGCTCCGACACACTGGGGAACGTCGCGCGCGCCGTCGGCGGGCTCGATCTGCCGAATCTCGAGGCGTTCGGGCTCGGCAACGTGGAGCCGCTCGAGGGGTGCCCGCCGCAGCCCGGAGCGCCTGCGGTCGCCGGCCGGCTCGTCGAGCGCTCGAAGGGCAAGGACACGACCACGGGCCACTGGGAGATGATGGGGATCGTCACGCCGCAGGCGCTGCCGACGTACGGCCACGGCTTCCCATTCGAGGTGATCGACCCGTTCATGCACCGAACCGGGCGCGGCGTGCTCGGGAACAAGGCCGCCTCGGGGACGGAGATCATCGAGGAGCTCGGCGAAGAGCACCAGCGCACCGGCAAGTGGATCGTCTACACCTCCGCCGACTCCGTCTTCCAGATCGCGGCGCACGTGGACACGATTCCGCTCGACGAGCTGTACCACGGTTGCGAGATCGCCCGCGAGATCCTGACGGGCAAGCACGCGGTCGGCCGCGTCATCGCGCGGCCGTTCGAAGGTGAGCCCGGGAGCTTCACGCGGACGCCCGACCGGCACGACTGGTCGCTGAAGCCGAAACAGCCGAATTACCTGACTCTGGTTCGCGACGCGGGCCAGCAGGTTCACGCCGTCGGCAAGATCCGGGACATCTTCGCGGGGGTCGACATCGACGAGTCGCATCCGACGCGGTCGAACGTCGAGGGCATCAACCAGACCGAGAAGCTGCTCAACGAGCTGGACGCGGGGCTCGTGTTCACGAACCTCGTCGAGACCGACATGCTCTGGGGACATCGCAACGACCCGGTCAACTTCCACCGTTGCCTCCAGGACTTCGACCGGCGGCTCCCCGACCTCCTCGCGGCGCTCCGTCCCGGCGACCTGCTGATCATCACCTCCGACCACGGCTGCGACCCCACGACGCCGTCGACGGACCACTCGCGCGAGCACGCGCTGCTCCTCGCCTACGTCGAGGGCAAGAACGCCGCCGGCCGGATCCACGAGGGCACGACGTTCGCCGACGTCGGTGCGACCGTGAACGCCTGGCTCGGCGGCAAGGCGCCGGGCCGCGGGATTCCCGGGCGAGCCGATCGTCGAGCGGTGATCCGCCCCGCGGAGCTGATCGAGCGCAAGCGCGACGGCGATCGCCTGACGGCGGACGAGATCAACGAGCTGATCCTCGGCCACGCGCGCGGCGACGTACCCGACTACCAGATGGCCGCGTTCTGCATGGCCGTCTACTTCCGGGGGCTGACGGCCGACGAGACGCTCGCGCTCACGGATGCGTTCGTCCGCAGCGGGTCGACGCTCGACCTGCGGTCGGCTCTGGGCCGAACGGTCGTGGACAAGCACTCGACCGGGGGCGTCGGCGACAAGACGTCGCTCGTCGTTGCACCGATCGTGGCGGCGTGCGGCGTGCCGTTCGGGAAGATGAGCGGGCGCGGGCTCGGGCACACCGGGGGCACCCTGGACAAGCTCGAGTCCATCCCCGGGTTCCGCGTCGAGCTCACGACCGACGAGTTCGTCGAGCAGGTGCGCGACGTCGGGCTCGCGATCATCGGTCAGACACCCGACCTCGTCCCGGCGGACAAGCAGCTCTATGCCCTGCGCGACGTGACCGCGACCGTGGACAGCATCCCGCTGATCGCGGCCAGCATCATGTCCAAGAAGATCGCCGCCGGCGCCGAGGCGATCGTGCTCGACGTCAAGGTCGGCGACGGGGCCTTCATGAAGTCGCTCGACGACGCACGGAGGCTGGCCGAGGCGATGCTCGAGCTCGGCCGCGGCGCGGGACGCGAGGTCGTCTGCCTCCTGACGGACATGGACCAGCCGCTCGGGTGGGCGATCGGGAACGCCGTCGAGATCGAGGAGGCGCGCGGGCTTCTCGCGGGCGAGGAGTCACCGCCGGACCTGTTCTCGCTCGCGGTTCAGGCCGCCGGGCGACTCGTCTCGCTCTCCGACCTGGGCGTCGACGTCGACGAGGCGACGCGCCGGGCGGAGCGCGCGATCGACGACGGCAGCGCACTCGAAGCCTGGGACCGTTGGATCGCAGCCCAGGGCGGCGACCCCTCTCCGGAGGTCCTCCCGCACGCACCCGTGCGCAGAGAGCTGACCGCCGACCGCGAGGGCCTCGTCGCGAGCGTGTCCGCGCTCGGCCTCGGCCGCGTCGCACTCGACCTCGGCGCGGGCCGCCGTACGAAGGAGGACTCGATCGACCACGCGGTCGGCCTGCGCTGCTTCGCCAAGCGCGGCGAGCCCGTCGAGGCCGGCCAGACCCTCGTCGACGTCTACGCGCGCGACGACGCGAGTGCCGAGCAGGCGGTCGAGCAGCTGAGGCCGCTGATCGAGCTCACCGAGGAGCCCCAGCCCCCGCGGCCGATCGTCCTCGAGACGCTGACCTAGCCCGGAAGCCCGCGGCTACCCTCCAGCCGTGCCCGAGCTGCCCGAGGTGGAGACGATCCGGACCGGCCTCGAGCCGCATCTGGTCGGGCGGACGTTCGAGCAGGTCGAGATCTCGGACGCGCGCCTGACGCGCCCCCACGACCCGCTTGAGGTCGCAGCCGAGCTCCAGGGCGAGACCGTGGCCGCGGTCGAGCGCCGTGGCAAGTATCTGGTTGTTCGGTTCGAAACGGGTCGGGTTCTCCTGATTCACCTCCGGATGACGGGGAGCCTGCTGCACGCCCCGCGCGGAGCCGCGGCCGACGACGCCTACGTCAGGGCTGTCGTCAGATTAGACAACGGATCGGACGTCGCCTATCGAGACGTCCGGCGCTTCGGCACGTGGCTGCTCCTCGAGCCCGGCGAGCTCGAGCCGTACCTCGCGGAGCGGATCGGCAAGGAGCCGCTCGGCAGCAGCCTCACCGCCCGCTCGCTGGCCGACCGCCTGGCCCGCCGCAAGGCGCCGCTGAAGGCCGTCGTGCTCGACCAGCGCGTCTTCGCGGGCGTCGGGAACATCTACGCGGACGAAGCGCTCTGGTGGGCGCGCCTCCATCCGCTTCGTCCCGCGAACACGCTCTCGGCCGAGGAGCTCCAGGCCCTGGTGCGGGGGATTCGGCGGGCACTCCGGCTCGGGATCGCCCGCCAGGGAGCGACGCTCCGCGACTACCGCAACGCGAACGGCGAGACGGGAGCCATGCAGGCGGAGTTCCGCGTCTACGGCCGCGCCGGCGAGGCCTGCACGCGCTGCGGCCACCCGATCGAGAAGACGCGCGCAGGCGGCCGAGGAACCTGGTTCTGCCCCAACTGCCAGCTCTGACGGGACGACGTCCCGGCCGCAAACGCGTCTACCCTCTCGCCGAGGTGCGGAATGACTGAGCTGACCGCGGCAGCGCCGCGTTTCCACTGGGACGCCAGGCGCGCTCGGGGCGGGCGTCGGCGCGGCTCTCGGGCTCGCACTCGTCGCCTTCGCGAGCGGCGGCTACTTCCCGACCGCGTGGACGTGGGCCGCGCTTGATCGCGCTCGTCTTCGTCGCCGCGGTCCTCGGGCTCGGCGTGGCGACACGGCCGAGCGGGCTCGCGCTCGTCTCGCTCGGAGGGCTGGCCGGGCTTCGGCGCCTGGACGTGGCTCGCGATCGTGTGGAGCGAGGACCCGGCGGCGACCGTCCTCGAAGGGCTGCGCGTGCTCATGTACGTCTCCGTCTTCACCGCGCTCCTGCTCGTCCTGCGCCGCGAAGGAGTGCCGCTCCTGCTGGCGGCGACACTCGCCGCGATCTTCCTCGCGTCCGGCTACGGCCTCCTGACGAGGCTCTTTCCCGAGCGCCTCGGATCCTTCGACCCCGTCGCCGCGTACCGGCTCGAAGAGCCGCTGACCTACTGGAATGCGGCCGGCCTCTTCGCCGCGATGGGCGCCCTCCTCGCGCTCGGCTTCGCGGCCCGGGCGGAGACCGTCGCCGCACGCGCCGTGGCCTCGGCGACGCAGCCGGTCTTCCTCGCCACGCTCTACTTCACGTTCAGCCGGGGAGCCTGGATCGCGGGAGCAGTGGGGCTCGCCGTGGCCGTCGCGATCGACCCGGGCCGCCTGCAGCTCCTGCTCACCGGGTTCGTGCTCGCAATCCCGTCCGGGCTCGCCGTTGTCCTCTCCTATCACCAGAAGGCGCTCACGCGGCTCGATGCACCGGTCTCGGCGGCGTCTCACGAGGGGCATCGCCTCGCCGTCTACATCCTGCTGCTGGCGGTCGCAGCCGGGCTCGCGGGGGCCGGCCTCTGGCTCGCCGAACGGCGCGTGACGCCTCCGCGCCAGGCGCGTCTCGCCTTCGCGGGCGCCGCGGCGCTCGTCCTCGTGGTCGGGCTCCTCGGAGCCTTCGTCCACTACGGCGGCCCGGCCGAGCTCGTCCGTAAGGGCTACGACTCCTTCACGACGACCTCCAACAACCCCACGGTCAACCTCAACCAGCGCCTCTTCACCTTCTCGGGGAGCTACCGCGCCGAGCTCTGGCACGCCGCCTGGCACGACTACGAGGCGCATCGGGCCCTCGGCTCCGGCCCCGGGACGTACGAGTGGTACTGGGACGAGCATCGCCCGATCCAGCACAAGGTGCGGGACGCGCACAACCTCTACCTCGAGGTGCTCGCCGAGACCGGCCCGCTCGGCCTCCTGCTCCTCATCCTCGCCCTCGGCACGCCCGCTCGTTGCCGCCTTCCGGGCGCGCGGCCATCCGCTCGTCCCACTCGCGCTCGCGGCGTTCGTCGCATTCCTCGTCCACGCGGCCGTCGACTGGGACTGGGAGATGAGCGCGGTCACGCTGGCGGCGCTCGCCTGCGCGGCCGCGGTCCTCACCGCGGCAGGCTCGCGCTCGACGCCGATCCTCTCGCCGAGGCTGCGAGCTGCAGGCGTGGGAGCGTCGCTCCTGCTCGCGGTCCTCGCCTTCGTCGGAGTCGTGGGCGCGAGCGCACTGGCTGCGAGCGACCGCGCCCTGACCAAGGGCGACTACGCGAAGGCCGCATCACAGGCGCACAAAGCCTCTAGCTGGTGGCGCTGGTCGCCCGACCCGTGGCGCGAGCTCGGTGACATCGCGGTCGCCCGAAACGACTCCGCGGCGGCGCGCACGTACTACCGCAAGGCGATCTCGAAGGACGACACGGACTGGAAGCTCTGGTACGACCTCTCGACCGTCTCCAACGGCGCCGAGTCGAACCGCGCGCTCGCGCAGGCGGTGCGGCTGAACCGCTACGCGAGATCCGACTTCGAGGCCGGCGATGTTCCGGGTTGACCCGCTCGCCAACCCGGAGCCGCTGATCAAGCGGGTCTACGCGTACGTCGCGTACCGGGTCGGCGACGGCCCGGACGCGGAGGACCTGACGAGCGAGACCTTCGAGCGGGCGCTGCGGTACAAGAAGAGCTACGACTCGTCGAAGGGCGAGCCGATCGCGTGGCTGATCGGGATCGCGCGCCGCTGCATCGAAGGGCGCCCGCCGAGCCTCGAGGTCTCCTCGGAGCATCTGGAGGCGGCCGACCACGGCGACCTCGAGGGCGACGCGGTCCGCCGGATCGCGCTCTCGGGGGCCGTCTCCCGCCTCGAGAGCCGCGACCGAGAGCTGATCTCGCTCCGGTACGGCGCGGATCTCACCGCGCGACAGATCGCCGAGCTGCAGGGCTCGAAGACGAATGCGGTCGAAGTCGCGCTGCACCGGGCCCTCGGCCGCCTGAGGACGCATCTGGAAGACGATTCGCCGCCTGTAAGGAAATCGCAGGCAGGCCGGTAGTAGTTGGTGCAAGGACGAAATCGAAGGTAGGAGGAGTCTAGGAATGCGATCTTGGCGAAGAAATCCGGAGAGCGGCCTCGAGGCCGAGCTCAGGTCGAACAGGCCCGAGCCCAGCCGCGAGCTCGTCGACCGGCTGGAGATGCGCGTTCGGACGCATGGCCGCGACAGGCGGGCCGGGTCGTTCCGAGTTGCCTTCGCCGGAGCGCTTGCTGCGGGCGTGCTCACTGCGCTCGCTTCGGTCGGGGGGCTGGGTTACGCCGCCACCGGCGCAAGCCAGGCGGTCCAGCAGGCGAAGCGCGTGGTGCACGTGCAGACGGTTCGAACGCTGCACAAGTCCGCAGCACAGGATCAGTACCGGAAGCCCAACGCGAAGAAGTGCCGCAAGGGCACCCATCGCGTCAAGGGCGTGTGCAAGAGGACGAAGAAGGCTCGCGGAGTCCGCTTCCGCCGGCCGCCGTTCACCGGCTGAGCCTCGAGCACCAAGGACGACCGAGCGGGGCGGCTTTCGAGTCGCCCCGCCGTTTTTCGATCACACTGAGAACAATGACCAAATACCTGCACAGAGCGCTCGTCGCACTCGCCGCGCTGGCGGCCCTCGTGGCCGTGGTCGGCGCGGGGGCGGGGACGACCCGCGGACCGCAGCTGAGCCTTCGCTGGCAGGCGCCGACGCCGCATGACGGCACCGCGTACGCGGTCAAGGCCGGCGAGACTCTCAGCTTCGACCTGCGAGCCGGCGGCAGGATCAGGAGCCGTGGGCTTCCCGCAGGCGTCTCCTTTGGACGGGCCGGCGGGCACGCGAGCGTCACCTGGACGCCGACCAGGGCGCAGGTCGGAGAGCACCTGCTCACCTTCGTCGCGAGCTCGGGCAGCTCGTACGCGCCGCCCCGGAGCTTCATCGTCTACGTCCTCCCGGACGGGCCGGCCGGGCCGCACGAGCCCTTCCCACTCGGAGGGGTGAACGGGATGTCCCGCTGGGCAGAGGTCTATTTGGACGTGTCCGCGCGCACGCGGCCGAGCGGCCGTGCGAAGTCGATCGTGCGCCTGCACCAGTACACGCCCGAGGGAACGCCGAACCTCGTCCAGGCGCTCGGCGGGCAGATCAACACGAACGGCGAGTACTGGGTGCGCGTGCGGCTGCCGCTCCTCCCGAACGGGAAGACCGGCTGGGTCCCGCGCGCGTCGCTCGGCCCATACAACGAGATCTGGACGCACCTCGTGATCGACCGCAAGCTGTTCACGGCGACGCTCTACAAGAAGGGCAGGGCGATCTTCCGGACGCGGGTCGGCGTGGGCAAGCCCTACTGGCCGACGCCTGCGGGCGAGTTCTACGTCCGCGAGCGGATCACCGGGTTCTCCGACCCCATCTACGGCCCGCTCGCCTTCGGAACGAACGGGCGCTCGTCCGTGCTGACCGACTGGCCCGGCGGCGGCTTCATCGGGATCCACGGCACGAATCAGCCGGAGATCCTTCCCGGCCGCGTGTCCCACGGCTGCGTGCGCATGCCGAATTCCGCCGTCCGGCGGCTGTCGCGCCTGATGCCGTTGGGCACCCCTGTAACAATCCTCTGACCGCCCGGTTACGATGTTCCGGCCTCAGGGCCGGGGGCACTCGGAGACTTGACTTCCTGGATGCGCACACTCAGGCGCGTAGCGGTGATCGCTGTGGCCGTCACGGCTGTGGCCGCGCTCGCGCCTGGAGCGGCCGACCCGGCACGGACGGACGCGCTCCTCTCGTGGAGCGGACAGACGCCCCACGACGGAGCCACGGTCGGAGTGGCGGCGAAGACGATGCTCTCCGTGCCGCTCGCCGCGAGCTCCGCGACGCCGGACGTGAAGATCCGGATCAGTGCGACGAACGGATCGCCGCAAGGCGCGAAGCTCCACTACATCGACGGAAACCCTGCGCGCGCGACGTACACGTGGACGCCGGCGAAGAGTCAGGTCGGCGTCTACCACGTCACCTTCACGGCGGCCTCCGACCTGCCCGTCGGGAGCGTGACGCGCACGCTCGTGATCCGGGTCGGGCCTCCGAACCGGCCGCCGCCGGGACCGGTCGCGCCGGCCGGCGTCTATCCGAGCCGGTACGCCCTCAGCGACGGCTCGACCGAGACCTACCGCTGGGCCTTCGTCCGTCACCGGACCGTGGCGCGGACCGGGCCGTCCAGCTCGGCGCGCGCGATCGCTCCGATCACCTTCCGAACGCCGGAGCTGTACCGCAACGCGATCCTCGTGCTGGACGCGGTCAAGTACCGCAACGGCAAGACGTGGGTGCGGATCCGGCTCTCGGTCCTGCCGAACAACACGACCGGCTGGGTGCCGCGCGGGGCGCTCACGGGCTTCCAGACGATCCACACGCGGATGGTGATCAGCCTCGGCGGCCTCCGCGCGACGCTGTACAAGCGCGGGCGGCCCGTCTTCTCGGCCCGCGTAGGAGTCGGCCAGTCGGGCACGCCCACTCCGCGCGGCGAGTTCTACGTCCGCGAGAAGCTCTCCGGCTACTACGCGCCGGCGTACGGCCCGCGGGCGCTCGGGCTGAACGCCAGGTCGACCACGCTGACGGACTGGCCCGGCGGCGGCTTCGTCGGCATCCACGGGACGAACGCGCCGCAGATTCTTCCGGGACGCGTCTCCCACGGGTGCGTCCGCATGCGGAACCCCGCGATCCTCAGGCTGTTCCGCATGATGCCGCTCGGGACCCCGGTCAGCATTCGGTAGCGGCGTTCGTTGGCTGAGGCGAGCGGGCGGCCCGGGAACGTGGGCCCAGCGTTTCGCCAGGGTCGGCTGGTCGCGTTCGGGCTGTTCTGCCTCGTGCAGGCGCGCTACCGCGAGGTCTAGCACCGAATTGACCCGGCTGGGTCAGGCGCGGAGGGGGTGCCGCGAGGGAGGCTGCGGCCATGACTTCTCCTCGCTCGACCGCCGACGACCGCCGCCGATTTCGCGTAAAGCACGCCCTGCGAGCGGTCGACGACGCCATCGCCTTGCTGGAGCCCGCGCCCGCGGAGGGGATCGAAATCGCCGCGCTGGAGCGGGTCCGCGAGGACCTCGCGGTCGTCCTTCGGAGCTCGGAGGCCGAGGCCGCATGATGATGCTCGACCAGGTCTGCATCGAGGTCGCGGACTTCGAGCCCGCCGCACGGCTCACCCGCCGGCTCGGACAGGTGCGGACGGCCGCCGTGCTCGGGGATGAGCCCTATATCGTCGTCGCCGCGGTCTCCGAGGATCGGTCGGATCTCGCGACGCTCCTCCGTGAGGTCGAGTCGTGGGTCGAGGACGAGTCGCTGTACGCGATTCGCTACTTGCTCGACGACCGGATCTACGTGCTCGAGGCGGGCGAGGTCGACTGGGACTCGCGCGAAGCCCTACGCCGCGAGTCTTCCCTCTCGGTCTAGCCGCCAGAGCTCGACGTAGCCCCCGATCGGCTTGCCGTCGACGAGGATCTGCGGGACCGTCCAGCCGCCGGTGAGGTCGAAGAGACGCTGCCGGAAAGCCGGGTCGTCGTCGAGGCCGATCTCCTCATAGGGGATGCCTCGCGAGTCGAGGAGCGCCTTGGCGCGTGTGCAGTAGCCGCACCAGCGCGTCGTGTAGATCGTGATCTCGGGCATCGGGCCGTCCGTTCCCGACAGTAGCCGTCCCTACACTTGAAGGGTGGCGGGGCGCGGGTACAAGACGGAAGCGGTCGTCCTGCGCTCGCTTCGGTTCGGCGAGGCGGATCGCGTCCTGCACCTGTACACGCTCGAGCGCGGGCGCGTGGGGGCGGTCGCGAAGGGGATCCGGCGGACGAAGTCGCGGTTCGGCGGGCGGCTCGAGCCGCTGAGCCACGTCGAGCTGATGCTCCACCAGGGGAGCGGGGAGCTCGCGACCGTGACCGGGGCCTCGCTCGTGAAGCCGCACAGCGAGGCTCGCGAGGACTCGTACCGCCTGGCCGTGGGGTTGATCGGGCTCGAGGCGATGCTCCGGCTCTTCACCGAGCAGGAGCGGAACCCGCGCGCCTTCGAGGCGCTCACGCGGTTCCTCGACGTCCTGGACGGCGCCGAGCGCGTCGGCCTCCGAGCCTCCGCTCGACCCGCTCGTCCTCTCGTTCCAGCTGAAGCTGCTCTGGCTCTCGGGGTACCTCCCGCACCTGACGAGCTGTGCCGAGTGCGGGTCGGAAGGGCCGCTCGTCGGCTATTCGCCGCAGGCCGGCGGAGCGGTGTGCAAGCGCTGCGGAACCGGCTCGCTCCCGCTCTCGGGAGAGGGCATCGCGGGGATCGAGGGCCTCCTCGGGACGCCGCTCGCCGACGCGGAGATCTCGAAGCGCGCCGCCCGCGAGGCGCTGCGCGTGATCACGTCGTCGTACGAGTACCACGGCGGGTTCCGACTCCGCACCGTGGCCGCGCGCGCCTAGTCCCGCCACACCGGTCCAGCGTCAGACGCCGGACACGTCGTCGTACGAGTCCGCGGCGGGTTCGCTCCGCACCCTGGCCGCGCGGCCGGCGACCCCGGCCATGTCCGGTGCCAGGCACCGGACGCGTCCCGATCGGTCACTCCTCGCCGTCGCGGCGGATGTCTTCTGCGACCTCTTCCTGGAACGGCTTCAGCCGGGCGAAGAGCTCCTTCGCTGGGATCGGCTCGATCGGCTCGGCCGTGCCGACGAGCCATGGCGCGGCTTCCACCGCCACCTCCCAGGCGGCCTCGTCCGTCTCCCGGTGCTCGTCCCCGTCCTCGGCCTCCTCGAGCGGCTCGACGCGATCGAGGTACACGTTCGTGAACCCGTTCCGCTGCTGCTCGTGGAACTCGATCCGCGCCCGCCGGCCCTCCGCTGCCACCGCCTGCCGCGCGATGTCCTCCTTGAACGTCGTGTACTCGTTCCCGTCCTCGTCGCGCAGCACGAACCGCGTGTTCCCGGACTTCGTCTTGTACGCCTCGACGCGCGAGACGAGCACCTCTTTCTCCATTCCCAAGGTGTTCCCGTCGAGCACGATCCGTAGTCTTCGCCGCGTGAACTTCCAGGACATGATCGGGACGCTGAACGCCTACTGGGGCGAGCGCGGCGCCGTGATCATGCAGCCGTACCACACCGAGCTCGGCGCGGGCACGTCCAATCCGAACACGTTCATCCGGGTCCTCGACCCGGCGCAGCCGGAGTGGCGCGCCGCCTACGTCGAGCCCGTCATCCGGCCCGCGGACGGCCGCTACGGCGAGAACCCGTTCCGCTTCCAGCACTACTTCCAGTACCAGGTGATCCTGAAGCCGGCGCCCGAGGACGTGCTCGACCAGTACTTCGGCTCGCTCGAGGCGCTCGGGATCGACCTCACGAAGCACGACATCCGCCTGGTCGAGGACGACTGGGAGCAGCCGACGCTCGGCGCGTGGGGCCTCGGCTGGGAGGTCTGGTGCGACGCGATGGAGGTCACGCAGTTCACGTACTTCCAGCAGCTGGGCGGGATCGACCTCGACGTGATCCCGGCGGAGATGACCTACGGCCTCGAGCGACTCGGCCTCTTCCTGCAGGAGAAGAAGACGGTGCTCGACCTCGAGTGGGCGCCCGGCGTGACCTGGGGGGACGTGTACCGCGAGAACGAGCGGCAGTGGTCGCGGTACAACTACGAGGAGGCGCCGATCGCCGTTCTCCAGCGGCGCTTCGACGAGCACGAGGCCGAGGCGGAGGAGCTCCTCGAGAAGAACCTGCCGCTGCCGGCGTACGACCAGGTGCTGAAGTCGTCGCACGCCTTCAACCTGCTCGACGCGCGAGGCGCGCTGTCCGTGACCGAGCGGGCCGCCTACATCGGCCGAGTCCGCAAGCTCGCGCGCAGCTTCGCTCAGCTCTACGTGGGAGCCGATGGCGACGCTCCTGGTTGAGATCGGCTGCGAGGAGCTGCCCGCGGCCGCGTGCCGGGAGGCCGAGCGCCAGCTGCCCGAGCTCGCCCGGCGCGTCCTGGGCGTGGAGCCGAGCAGGGTCCTCGTCACGCCGCGCCGCCTGGCCGTGCTCGCGGACGACGTTCCCGCGCAGACCTCCGACCAGTGGGTGAAAGGCCCGCCGGTGGCGATGCGGGACAAGGCCGCGGCCGGGTTCGCGAAGCGCCACGGCGTCTCGGCGGACGAGCTCGAGGAGCGCGACGGGTTCCTCGGGGTCGCCGTCGCGGGCAAGCCGCTGGCCGAGGTGCTGCCCGCGCAGGTGGAGGAGCTCGTCCGCGCCTTCGGGTTCTCGAAGACCATGCGCTGGGACGACGACGGTCTTCGCTTTCCGCGTCCCGTGCGCTGGCGGCTCGCGATGCTCGACTCGACCAGGATCGTCGGCCAACGCTCGTACGGCCACCGGTTCCTCTCCGAGCCGATCGAGATCGGCGACGCGGCCGGGTATGCGGACGCCCTGCGCGCGGCGGACGTCGAGCCCGACTCCGAGGAGCGGCGAACGGCGATCGTGGCCGGCCTCGACGCGCTCGGCGAGTGGAGCGACCCGAACGCCGTGCTGGCCGAGGTCGTCTACCTCGTCGAGAAGCCGGCGGTCATCGACGCCACGTTCGACGAGCGCTACCTCCAGCTCCCGAGCCGCGTGATCGAGACCACGATCCAGCACCACATCCGCGCCTTCCCGCTCGGCGCGAACCGGTTCGCGTTCGTCGCCAACGGAGGCGATCCCGACACCGTGCGCGCGGGAGTCGAGAACGTCGTCGAGGGCCGGCTCGAGGACGCCTCGTTCACGTTCGAGCGCGATGTGAAGGTCGGAATCGACGAGCTGGCGGAGCGGCTCGGCGCGATCACGTTCTTCCACGGCGCGGGCTCGTTCGCGGACAAGACGGAGCGGCTCGCGAAGCTCGTCGAGGCGCTCGGCGGGGGAGAGGCCGCGCTCGAGGCTGCGCGGCTCGCCAAGGCCGACCAGGCGTCCGAGCTGGTGCGCGAGTTTCCGGAGCTCGAGGGACACGTCGGCGCGGAGTACGCGCGGATCGCCGGCTACCCGGAGGCGGTCAGCGCGGCGATCGACGAGCAGTACCTGCCCGACGCCGCCGACGCGCCGCTGCCCAAGACGGAGACGGGGCGCGTGCTCTCGGCCGCGGACAAGATCGACACGCTCAACGTCTCGTTCGGGCTGGGCCAGCGCCCGACCGGCTCTCGCGACCCGTACGGGCTCCGCCGCGCTGCGATCGGCCTCGACCGGCTGGCGACCGAAGGGAACCTCGCGATCCCGCGGGAGCTGATGGACTCCGAGGTCGCGGAGTTCGTCGAGGAGCGCTTCGAGGGGCTGCTCGAGGCGCCCGTCGAGTACGTCCGCGCCGCGCGGCGCGCACCGGTCCGCGAGCTCGGCGGAGTCGCACGCCTCGCCGAGGCGCTTGCGGGGCTCCCGGACGAGCGGTTCGCCCCGATCCACACGGCGTACACGCGCTCGAGTCGGCTCGCCGAGAAGGAGGCGGGCGCCGCGGCCGCGCTCGAGCCCGCCCTGCTCGTCGAGCCCGCCGAGGCCGAGGTGGCGAAGGCGCTGGAGCGAGTCGACCCGGAGATCGCGGCCGCGCTGGATGCGGGCGACTTCGGGGCCGCCGTCGAGGCCGGCGCGGAGCTCGGTCCGCTCCTCGACCGCTTCTTCGAGGACGTGCTCGTCCTCGCCGACGACCGCGCAGTCCGCGCGAACCGACTGCGCCTCCTGCTCAACGTCAGAGACACGCTCGGCCGCCTCGGCGAGCTCTCGCAGATCCCGAGGTAGTCACGCCTCCTTTACAGGGACTGTCCCTTTGAGGGACTGTCCCTCGAACGAGGGACACTCGAACGAGGCACCCCTCGCGGGGCATCGAGGAATCGGCCGAAAAGGCCGGTGTAGTACCCATGCGGCGCTGCGGCACCTCGCGCAAAGAGTTGTTGCGCGTCGCGTTCGGAGACGACCGGCCGCAGTCGTCTCCACTTTTGCCGTTCCTGAGGCGGGCGTCGCGAAAGCCGCAGCGACGCCCGCTCAGGACGGCGTTACCCTGCACGCATGGCGCCCCAGCCGGTCGAGCTGCACGTCGTCTCCGATTCCACGGGCGAGACCGCGACCCGGCTCGTGCACGCGCTCGAGGCGCAGTTCCCCGACCAGCCGTTCGAGGAGATCCGGCACCCCATGGTCGAGAGCGTCGCCGACCTGGCCGACGTCGTCCGTCGCGCACGGGGACGGCCCGCGGTCGTCGTCTACACGCTCGTCGAGCCGGAGCTCCGCGAGGAGATGCGGACGCTCTGCCGCCGCGCGCGACTGCACTACTGCGACCTGCTCGGCCAGCCGATCGAGGCGGTCGCGAAGGTCTCGGGCCAGGCGGCGAGGATGCAGGCGGGCGGGCGGCACCAGCTCGACGAGACGTACTTCCGCCGGATGGAGGCGATCGAGTTCGCCGTCAAGTACGACGACGGGATCGTGGGCGGGCTCAACGAAGCGGACATCGTTCTCGTGGGCGTGTCCCGGACGTCCAAGACACCGCTCTCGATCTACCTCGGCTACCTCGGCTACCGCGCGGCGAACGTCCCGCTCGTGAAGGGCATCGACCCGCCGAAGGAGCTGTTCGAGGTCGATCCGACCAAGGTCGTCGGGCTGAAGATCGACGCGAAGCGGCTCGCCGAGATCCGCAAGAACCGCTCACGGCGCATGGGCGGGGGGAACCACAAGTACTCGAAGCTGCTCGAGATCTACGACGAGCTCGACCACGCGGCCGCGGTGCAGCGGCGCCTCGGCTGCCCGGTGATCGACACGACCGAGCTCTCGATCGAGGAGACCGCCGCGCGGGTGATCCGCCTCGTCGAGCAGCGGCAGGCCGAAGTCGCTACCAGCTAGCGAACGTCGCCCAGCCCGGGTTGAACCTCGCGCCGCCGAGCGTGGCCTTGCACCAGGTGTAGGCCCCGGTCGGGCCGCAGGCCCGCGTCGCTGTGCCTCCGTCCCCGTAGGCGCCGGCGATCGACTGCGCGACCCGGGTCGCGAGCGCCTGCACCTGGGCGGGTGTCGCCCCCGCGGGGTGCTCGTTCCACGCGAAGCCGATGCGCCCGTCCGGGTACGGGTTCCTGATCGCCCAGGCACGCGCCGCGTACGACCTCGAGGCTCGTCAGCGTCTGCATCTGCGCCAGTGAGACCCGGTTGTTGCCGTAGCCCCTGGCGTCGCGCCAGTAGGCGGTCATCAGCGGGAAGTACGCGCGGTCGAAGAGTGCCCGCGCGGGAGCCGTCGGGCGCCGGCCCGGCAAAGGCGAGCCGCGCCGGATGCTCGGCGTACTCGTTCAGATGCGTCGAGCGGATCGCGACCTTCGCGCCGCCGACGCAATGCTTCGAGCAGCTCGCGTACGCCTCCTGGCTCCACCAGGCGACGTACGGCGAGACCGAGCGTCCACCAGCCGCAGTTGCGCGAGCCAGGCCTCGACCTGCGACTTGTACGGGCCGAAGTTGACGAGCTGCTGTCCGATTCCGACGACGAACACGGCCCCCTGCTGCGGCGCGGCGCCGCGCGGGCCCGGTGAAGAGCCCGCGCATGGCGTCCCGCGCATGCGCGCCTGCGCGACCGGCTTCGTGCGAGACCGCGGTCGAGAGCTCGTTGATCGCCCACGTGTCGCGTGCCGGGTCGTAGCCCGCCGCGGCCATGCGCTGCCGGAAGAGACGGCCCTTCGCCGCCCAGCTCGTCGGGCTTCGCCTTCGCCCACGCGCCCAGGTTGAACTCCGCGAGGGCATGGAAGTTCGGCCCCTTCGCGTGGATCGCGTCGACCGCGCGTCGTCCGCGCGGCTTCGTCTTGTCTCCGATCGCGGTCACGACGACGTAGTAGTTGGCGCACGGCGTCTGGTTTGCCGCGAGTGCGTTCACGAGCGTGTCCCAGCCGTTCTGGCCGTAGACGAAGACCTGTGCCTGGTACGGGCAGGAGGTCTGCGCCGCGGGAGCACGCTCGCCCGCTGCGACGGCCCCGGCGACGAGACACGCGGCCAAGACGGCGGCGACCTTCACATGATTCGTCGTTCCCCGCACGGGATACTGGAAACCGTGGCCACGCCCAAGCCTCCCGTCCCGGTCTGGCGCTGGGCGACGTGGTTCTCGATCCTCGGCCTCGCGATGGTCGTCTTCTACGTGCTCCTGACCCCGGTCTGGCTCGGGATCCGCGCGCTCGCCTGGCTCGCGGACCGCACCTCGCGCGCCTCGTAATTCCCCTCGGCTGTGTGAAGATTTAGCCGCGTGGCCCCGAACCGCTTCGTTTACGACTTCGACGAGCCGTCCGACGGCGGTCGCGAGCTGCTCGGCGGCAAGGGCATCGGCCTGGCCGAGATGACCCAGCTCGGCGTGCCCGTCCCGGCCGGGTTCACGATCACGACCGACGCCTGCCGCGCGTACATGGCGGCCGGCGGCCAGGTCCCCGAGGGCCTCGACGCGCGAGGTCGACCAGCATCTGGCCGCGCTCGAGGAGAAGACCGGCAAGCGCTTCGGCGACTCCGCGGACCCGCTGCTCGTCTCGGTCCGCTCCGGAGCAGCGGTCTCGATGCCCGGGATGATGGACACGATCCTCAATCTCGGCCTGAACGACGAGGCCGTGCGCGGCCTCGCCGAGCGCACCGGCAACGCGCGCTTCGCGAACGACTCGTACCGGCGCCTGATCCAGATGTACGGCGAGGTCGTCGACGGCATCGACGGCCATCTCTTCGAGGACGCGCTGGCGAAGCTGAAGGACAG
Organism: uncultured Actinomycetes bacterium; assembly: GCA_963790695.1. Taxonomy (GTDB): domain Bacteria; phylum Actinomycetota; class Thermoleophilia; order Gaiellales; family Gaiellaceae; genus VAXT01. The sequence goes on from CAWBPX010000005.1 coordinate 101,309, forward strand.
CCGCGGCGCGGCGCTCGACGTCGACCTCTCGGCGGAGGACCTCGCGGAGCTCGTCGAGACGTACAAGCGGATCTACGAGAGCGAGACCGGCGGCCCCTTCCCGCAGGACGCGCGCGCGCAGCTCTCACGCGCCGTGCGCGCGGTCTTCGAGTCCTGGGACAACCCCCGCGCGCAGGTCTACCGGCGCGCGCACCACATCGCCGACGACCTCGGCACCGCCGTCAACGTCGTGCAGATGGTCTTCGGCAACAAGGGCGCCCAGTCGGGCACGGGCGTGGCGTTCACGCGCGACCCGTCGACCGGCGAGCCCGGCCTGTACGGCGAGTTCCTGGCCGACGCGCAGGGCGAGGACGTCGTCGCCGGGATCCGCACGCCCGAGCCGCTCGGCGGCCATGCAGAAGGCGCTCCCCGAGGCGTTCGACCAGCTCATGGACACGATGCGCCGGCTCGAGGAGCACTACCGCGACATGCAGGACATCGAGTTCACGGTCGAGGACGGGAGCCTCTACCTGCTCCAGACGAGAAGCGCGAAGCGGACCGCCGCGGCCGCGCTCAAGTCCGCCGTGGACATGGTCGACGAGGACCTGATCTCCCGCGAGGACGCGGTCGTCCGCATCGATCCCGGTCAGCTCGACCAGCTGCTGCACCCGATGATCGACCCGACCGCGGAGCTCGAGGTCGTGGCGCAGGGCCTGAACGCATCGCCGGGCGCGGCGTCCGGGAAGATCGTCTTCGACGCGGACACGGCCGCCGAGAGGGCGGCGCCGGCGAGGACGTGATCCTCGTCCGCTGGGAGACGACCCCCGACGACATCCACGGGATGATCGCCGCACAGGGGATCCTGACCGCCCACGGCGGGATGACCTCGCACGCGGCCGTCGTCGCCCGCGGGATGGGCAAGCCGTGCGTCGCGGGGTGCGAGGGGCTCTCGGTCGACCACGCGGCGAAGAAGGCTTCGATCGGCGGCCACGAGCTCGGCGAGGACGACGTGATCACGATCGACGGCGGCACGGGACGAGTCATCCTCGGCCCGGTCGACCTCGTCCCGCCGCAGATCAACGAGGACTTCGAGACGATCCTCGGCTGGGCCGACGAGGCGCGCCGCCTGAAGGTGCGCGCGAACGCGGACACGCCCGAGGACGCCGCCAAGGCGCGGGAGTTCGGCGCGCAGGGGATCGGCCTCTGCCGCACCGAGCACATGTTCATGGCCGAGGACCGGCTCCCGGTCGTGCGCGAGATGATCATGGCCTCGGGCGAGGAGGAGCGGCGCCGAGCGCTCGAGAAGCTGCTCCCGCACCAGCAGGCCGACTTCGAGGGGATCTTCGAGGCGATGGCCGGGCTCCCGGTCACGATCCGGCTCCTCGATCCGCCGCTGCACGAGTTCCTGCCGCCGCTCGACGAGGCGACCGACGACAAGATGCGCGAGCGGATCCGGGCGCTGCAGGAGTCGAACCCGATGCTCGGCACGCGCGGCTGCCGCCTCGGCCTGATGTGGCCCGAGATCTACGAGATGCAGGTGCGCGCGATCGTCCGCGCGGCCGTCGCCGTCGAGGAGAGGACGGGCAACGCGCCGCTCGTCGAGATCATGCATCCGCTCGTCGGCTTCGGCAGAGGAGCTCAGGCGCCTGCGGGCGATGACCGTCGCGACCGCGTCCGAGGAGCGCGAGATCGAGTACCTGATCGGCACGATGATCGAGCTCCCCCGCGCGTGCGTGCGCGCCGACGAGATCGCCGAGCACGCGGACTTCTTCTCGTTCGGGACGAACGACCTGACCCAGACCGCGCTCGGCTTCTCGCGCGACGACGCGGAGGGCAAGTTCCTGACGCGCTACCTCGAGGACGGCGTGCTCGAGCGGAACCCGTTCGAGACGATCGACCAGGGCGGGGTGGGGGACCTGATGCGGATCGCGGTCGAGCGCGGCCGGAGCGTCAAGGACGACCTGAAGATGGGCATCTGCGGCGAGCACGGGGGAGAGCCGACCTCGGTCGCGTTCTGCCACGAGCTCGGGCTCGAGTACGTGTCCTGCTCGCCCTACCGCGTCCCGCTGGCCCGACTTGCGGCGGCCCAGGCGGCGCTCAAGGAGTCCGGGATCGAAGCGGTCGCGTCCGGGGGCTAGGCCGTCAGGCCCTGGACGCGGAAGTACGCGACCAGCACGCTCGCCACGCCGACGGCCAGGACGCCGACCACTCCGAGGAGCCCCGGCCGGCCGTAGATCGCGTGCGTGCGGCCGAAACGCGAGAGCGCGAGCATGCTCAGCGCGCCGCCGGCGAGCCCGCCGACGTGGCCGCCGATCGAGATGTTCGGGATCGCGAACGTCAGCACGAGGTTGATGACGATCAACCCCATCGCCTGTCCGCCGAGCACGTAGTTGCGCTGCGACTCGAGGACGAGCGCGGCGCCGAGGATCCCGAAGATCGCGCCCGAGGCGCCGACGGTGACCGCATGCGGGCTGAAGATGATCGCTCCCGCCGAGCCTGCGAGACCCGACACGATGTAGAGCGCCAGGAAGCGCCCGCGCCCGATCGCCTGCTCCACCGGAGCGCCGACGATCCAGAGCACGAACATGTTCAGCCCGAGGTGGATCAGGTTCGCCGTGCAGGAACGCGGCCGTGATCAGCCGGTACCACTCGCCGTCGGCGAGCCCGCCCGGGTAGAACGGCGTGCTCACGTACAGCGCGCCCTTCTCGAACAGCGAGCCCGAGGTCTGGCCGAGGCTCGATCCCTGGGCGAGGTTGACCAGGAACACGAGCACGTTGATCCCGATCAGGGCCTTGGTCACGAGCGCGCCCGTCCCCTCGTAGGCGGCGCGCTTCACGCCCGTCGTCACGCGCGAGGCGCCCTGCGCGCTTCCCTGCGTGGTCCGGGCAGCGGATTCCGACCGGCGCGAAGACCATGCAGTCGGTGCAGATGGGCCGCCCGCACTCCGAGCAGGAGACGCGCGTCTCCCGGCCCGGGATGCCTGTAGCAGTACAGCTTGGTCTCCTCGGCGGCCACGGAGGTAGCGTAGTGGGGGGATGCGCGTCCACGTCGCCTTTACGCCGGCCGAGGCGGCGAGCTCTCCGGTCGGAATCGTGGTCGACGTCCTGCGCGCGACCTCGACGATCGCCCAGGCGCTCGCGACCGGGTACGAGCGCGTCTACTGCAGCGGTGAGATCGACGAGGCGCTCGCGCTCAAGGAGACGCTCGGGGACGCCATCCTCGGCGGCGAGCGGAACGCGGTTCGGATCGACGGCTTCGACGTCGGCGCGTCGCCGCGGGAGTTCCTCGGCGAGCCGCGCACGCGAGACGGTCATCTTCTCGACCACGAACGGGACGCGGGCGATCCTGGAGACCGCGGCGCGCTCCGACCACGTCGTGCTCGGGAGCCTGCTCAACCTCGACGCCGTGGCCGCCGCCGCACGTGAGCTCGGACGACGACGTGACGATCGTCTGCGCCGGCTTCCAGGGCCAGTTCGCGCTCGACGACGCGTACTGCGCGGGCCGGATCGTCCAGCTCCTCGACGCGGAGCCCTCCGACTCGGGAAAGGCCGCGGACGCGATCGCGCGGGCCTGGCCGGACGCGCACGAGGGGCTCCTCGCCCGCACGTACGGCCCGCCCGGGCTCGAGGAGGACATCGCGTTCTGCGCCCAGGTGAGCGTCCTCGACGTCGTTCCGCGGCTCAGCCGCATGGTCGACGGCGCGGCCGAGATCACCCTGCGAGCGAGGCCTGCTCGGTAGCGTCTGATCCGTGCCCGGCGACACCGTCCACGTCCGCTACATGGTCGACGACGTCGAGGCGGCCATCGCCTTCTATACGACGCACTTCGATTTCGAGCTTCTGACGAATCAGGCGCCTGCGTTCGCAGACGTGCAGCGCGGAAACCTCAGGCTGCTCCTCAGCGGGCCTTCGAGCTCGGCCGCGCGGCCGATGCCCGACGGACGACAGCCGGAGCCCGGCGGCTGGAACCGCATCCATCTGCTCGTCGACGATCTCGAGGCCGAAGTGGAGCGCCTGCGGGCGGCCGGTCTCGGCTTCCGCAACGACATCGTGAAGGGCCCGGGCGGGTCGCAGGTTCTGATCGACGACCCGGCGGGCAATCCAATCGAGCTCTTCCAGCCACGGTAAGTCCAGAGAAGGGGGGACGAGATGAAGATCGCGACGATCGGCAGAGGAAACGTCGGGTCTGGCCTGGCGCAGCGCTGGCGGAAGGCCGGCCACGAGGTGACGGAGATCGGGAGTGACGGCGGCGACGTCTCGGGCGTCGAGGCCGTGCTGGTCGCGATCCCGTCGAATGCGATCGAGGACGCGTTCACGAAGGTGACCGGGATCGGGAGCGCCGTGGTCATCGACGCGACGAACGCGTTCACGGGCCGCGACGAGGGCTTCGAGTCGCTCGCTCATCAGATCAAGTCGCACGTGGACGGACCTGTAGCAAAATCGTTCAACTGCAATTTCGCCGCGCTCTACGACGAGATCGACAACCAGCGCGTCGCGCCGTGCAACCTGTACGCGGCGGAGGACGGCGCGGTCGAGGTCACGGAGCAGCTGATCACGCGACGCCGGCTTCCACCCGATCTCCGCGGGCGGGCTCGGCAGCGCGCGCATGCTCGAGGACCACCTCGCCCTGATGATGGCGATCGTCGAGGGCGGGACCGGCCGGTTCTTCTATCGCTACGCAGCGCCGGGAGAGTTCTAGGACGACGCCGGGCAGCGGAGTCGAAGCTGTGACCGAGTCGCCCCAGCGGGTGCGGCTGATCTTCGGCGCGCTCATGCTCGTCCTGCTGCTGGCCGCGCTCGACCAGACGATCGTCTCGACGGCGCTGCCGACCATCGTCGGCGAGCTCGGCGGGCTCGACCACCTGTCCTGGGTCGTCACCGCGTACCTGCTGACCGCGACCGTGTCGGGCCGCTCTACGGGAAGCTCGGCGACCTCTACGGGCGCAAGATCGTCCTCCAGGCGGCGATCGTGATCTTCCTCGTCGGCTCGGCGCTCTGCGGCCTCTCGCAGAACATGGGGCAGCTGATCGGCTTTCGCGCCGTGCAGGGGCTCGGCGCCGGCGGGCTGATCGTCGTCACGCTGGCCGTCGTCGGCGACATCATCCCGCCGCGGGAGCGCGGTAAGTACCAGGGCTACTTCGGAGCAGTCTTCGGGGTCGCGACGATCATCGGCCCGCTGCTCGGCGGGTTCTTCGTCGACAACCTCTCGTGGCGCTGGATCTTCTACGTCAACCTGCCGGTCGGGATCGTCGCGCTGAGCGTGATCGCGGTCGCATTCCACGCGCCGGCGCAGATGCGGCGCCATGCGATGGACTACGCGGGCGCCGCGCTGCTCGCGGCCGACCTGACCGCGATCGTGCTCTTCACGAGCCTCGGCGGGACGACCTGGGACTGGGGCTCGCCGCAGATCGTCGGGCTGATCGTCCTGAGCATCGTTCTGCTCCCGATCTTCTTGCTCGTCGAGCGGCGCGCCGAGGAGCCGATCCTGCCGCTCTCGCTCTTCCGCAACCGGACGTTCACGGCCACGAGCGCGGTGGGCTTCATCGTCGGCTTCGCGCTCTTCGGAGCGATCACGTTCCTGCCGCTCTACCTGCAGGTGACGAAGGGGTCGAGCCCGACGAGGTCCGGGCTCGAGCTGACCCCGCTCATGGCGGGCCTGCTCGTGACGTCGATCGTCAGCGGGAACCTGATCACGCGCTGGGGCAAGTACCGGCCGTTTCCGATCGCCGGGACGGCGACCATGGCCGTGGGCCTCTTCCTCCTGTCCCGGCTCGAGGTCGACACGCCGACCTGGCAGGTGCTCGGCGCGGGGGTCGTGCTCGGCCTGGGCCTGGGGATGGTGATGCAGGTGCTCGTGCTCGCCGTGCAGAACGCGGTCGACCCGCGGCAGATGGGCGTCGCGACCTCGGGCTCGACGCTCTTCAGGCAGATCGGCGGCTCGATCGGCGTCTCGATCTTCGGCGCGATCTTCGCCAACCAGCTGCACTCGGAGCTCGCCTCGCGCTTCCCCGCCGGCGCGACCGCGCCGCGTGCCGGCGACCCGGGCGCGATCCGTGCGCTCCCGCCGGACGTCCGCTCCCTCTTCGAGCAGGCGTTCGCGGCCGCGCTGCATCCGGTCTTCCTGATGGCGGCGGCCGTCTCGCTCGTCGCGTTCGCGCTCACCTGGCTGATCCCCGCGCTTCCGCTGCGCGAGTCGGTGGCGGAGGTGCCGGAGGTGCCGCCCGGCGCGGAGCCGGTCACTCCGCCGGCCTAAGCCGACACAGAAGTCCTGCGGCCGTGACATGAAGGCCGTCGCAGAGCGGCAACCGCGCTTCGTTGACACGATTTGACAGCGAACGTCTGTTCGTGTAGAACATACGTTCGTATGGTGGCTTGCCTCCTCATTCCCGGCTTCGAGCTACGGGCTGCGTTGCGCGCCCGGCCTTCGCTCGCTCTCGTTCCCGCTGCGCTCGCGCCCGCCGAGGGCGAGGAGCCGCTGCTCGGCCCGGTGACCGCCGCGGCCGAGGCGAAGGGAGTTCGTCCGGGCATGCGCATGGGGGAGGCGCTCGCCACGTGTCCCGAGCTCGTCCTCGTCGAGCAGGACCCGTCCGCGGCCGAGCAGGCCTGGGAGGAGATCCTGCGGAGGCTCGAGGACTCGGGCTTCGAGGTCGACGCGGGCGACCTCGGCTGCGTCTTCTTCGAGACGCGAGGGGTGGAACGTCTTTACGGCGGCGTGGAGGCAGCGCTCGAGCGCGCCCTCGCCGCCGTCGGCTCTGCCTGGGATCCACGCGCCGGCGCTGCGGGGCGCCGGTTCGCCGCACTCGCGGCGGCCAACGTGGCGCGCCCCGGGCAGGTCTTGATCGTTGCCGACGAGCGCACGCGCGACTTCCTCGCGCCACTTCCGCTCGCGCTGCTTCCTCTCGCTGAGCAGCGGCGACGCGAGCTCGAGGAGCTCGGCGTGCGCAATGTCGGCGAGCTTGCTGGGCTCCCGGGTGGCGCCGTAGCCGAACGACTGGGGCCGGACGGGCGGCGCGCCTGGAGCCTGGCGAGAGGACGAGACCGCGGGCGCGTGCGGGGAAGACGGGCCCCTGCCGAGCTCATGGAGACGCTCGAGTTTCCCGAGGCGATCGGGAACGAGCTCACGCTACGGCGCGCGCTCGCGGTACTCGTCGAGCGTCTGGTCGGCCGGGCGGAACTGGGCGATCGCTTCCTGCGCAAGGTCGCGCTCTCGGCGACGCTCGTCGGGGGCGGATCGTGGCGCAGGCAGCTGACGCTGCGCGAGCCGTTCGCCGAGGCTGGGCGGCTCCGCACCGCGCTCGGGCCGAAGCTCGCGGAGATCCCGGGACCGGTGCTGAAGCTGAAGCTGGAGGCGCTCGAGCTGACGGAGTCGACCGGTCAGCAACTGGCGCTCGTGCGCCCCGAGGGTGACGAGCTCCACGGGATGCTCCGCGAAGGCCTGCGCCAGGTGAAGGCCAGCACCGGCGAGGGCGGTGTGTGCACGGTCGTCGAAGTGGCACCTTGGTCGCGGATCCCGGAACAGCGGGCACTGCTCGTCGCGCGGGACGACTGAACTCTCCGCGCCCGGTGCAGGTCGAGCCCGACCTGGACGGGACGCCGCGGAGGGTCAATCGCAGGCCGGTGGCGCTCGTCCGGGAGGAGTGGCGCGTGCTCGACCGCTGGTGGACCGAGGAGCCGGTGCACCGCCGGTACTTCGACGTCGTCCTCGACGGCGGCGAGCGCTCGGTCGTCTACCGCGACGAGGAAGCCGGCGGCTGGTTCAGCCAGCGCGGAGTCTGACCGCGGTGTCCGCGAGCTTCGGCCATTCGCTCTCGTGGGCGTAGGGCACCTGGACCCACTCCTTGAAGGGCTGTCCCCTGCCGGAGGGGTCGAAGAGGTGCGCGCCGTCCAGGCCGAGGGCCTTCGAGTGCTCGGACTCGTCGGGGAGCTTGAAGACCATCTCGCCGCTGCGGGCGTAGCCGATCACCATCTTCCCGCCGCGCTTGACACACGGCATGCCCATCATCTGGCTGAGCTCGATGTCCGGGTCGCGCGCGGCCAGGTCGTCGCAGATCTCGTCGTAGCGGTCTCTGGGGTTCATGGGTCAGTCCTTTCGGATGCGATCGATGAATCCACTTCCAGGGGCGTGAATGTTCAAGAAATGCGCGCCCTCGGGGCCGGGAATCGCGAAGCCGTGGCGAACTCCGGGCGGCGCCGCGACCCAGGTGCCGGGCCCTGCGCGCTTCGTCTCGTCGCCGATCGTGAACTCGACCTCACCCTCGAGGACGTAGAACGAGTCGACGTGCGTCTCGTGGACGTGAGGCTCGATCGGCCCGAAGCCGGGCTCGCACCAGAACTCGAGCACCTCGAGCTCGCCGCCTTCGTACTTGACGCGGAGCTCGCGCTGCCGACCGGAAAGCTGCTCGCCCTCTCCGGGGCCTAGGAAGATCGCGTGGCCTTCGTCGAGCTGCACTGCCATTCAGCCTATTCCTTCCTCGACGGAGCGTCCCATCCCGAGGAGCTGGCCGCGCAGGCGGCCGAGCTGGGCTACGAGGCGCTCGCGCTGACCGACCACGACGGCGTGTACGGGTCTCTCGAGTTCGCGCACGCGGCGAAGGCGTTCGGGCGTGCGGCCGATCACCGGGGCGGAGGTGTCGCTCTCGGACGGATCGCACGTGACACTGCTCGTCGAGTCGCCGCGCGGGTACGCGAACCTCTGCCGGCTGCTGACCGCGGCGCATGCCGGGACTCGGCCCAAGCCGACGGAGCCGATCCCGCCCTCGCTCGATCGGCACCTGTTCGCGGAGCTCAACGAGGGGCTCGTCTGCCTGTCCGGCTGCGCTCGGGACGGTCTCGCGGCACGGAACGGCAACGGCGCGGCGGAGCTGGCGTCGATCTTCGGCCGGGACCGGTTCTTCGTCGAGCTCCAGCGGCCGTACGAGCGCGGCGACGCGCAGCGGAACGGTCGGCTGCGGCAGCTCGCGGAGACGATCGGCGTCCAGACGGTCGTCACCGGGAACGTCCACGCGCACAACCGCCGGCGCGCGCTCCTCCAGGACGCGATGGTCGCGATCCGGCAACAACACGTCGCTCGAGGGCGCGGAGCGCGAACGCCGCGGCAACCACGAGTGCGTCCTGCTCCCGCCCGACGCGATGGCCGAGCGCTTCCCGGACGACCTCGACGCCGTGGCGCGCACCGCCGAGCTCGCCGAGCGGCTCGAGTTCGACCTCACGCAGGAGCTCGGCTACCGCTACCCGGACTTCTCCGACCGCGACGAGCCCGCGATCGCCGAGCTGACGAAGGTCTGCGACCGAGCGTTCGAGGCTCGCTACGGCGACGCCAACGGCCACAAGCGCAAGGCGCGGGCACGGCTGGACGAGGAGCTGGCGCTGATCGGCGACCTCGGGCTCGCCGGGTTCTTCCTGCTCCACTGGGAGGTGCTCGAGCTCGCGGCCGACGTCGCGCGCGAGGTGCGCGGCCGCGACACGCCACGCCATTCGCTCCCGCCCGGGCGTGGGCGGGGCAGCTCGGTCGGCTCGCTCGTCTGCTACCTGACCGGGCTCTCGCACGTGGATCCCGTGGCGGCCGGCCTGTCGCTCGGGCGCTTTCTGAACCGAGAGCTCGACTCGGTGCCGGACATCGACCTCGACTTCCCGCGCGACATCCGCGAGAAGCTGATCGTCGCCCTCACCGAGCGCTACGGCCACGAGCACGCCGCGCTCGTCGCCAGCTTCTCGACCTACCGCTCGCGCGGAGCGATCCGCGACCTCGGCAAGGCGCTGGGCCTGCCGTTCGCCGAGCTCGAGCGGCTCGCCCGCGTCACCGAGGGGAACCCGAAGCGAGTCGAGGAGGAGATCGCGAAGCTCCCCGACGGCGAGGCGAAGCTCCGCTCCCGCCGCTGGCGCGCCCTCGGAGCGCTCTCCCGCGAGATCGCCGGCCTTCCGCGCCACATCTCGCAGCACCCGGGCGGGATGGTCATCTCCAGCCGTCCGCTCGTCGAGCTCGTCCCCGTGCAGCCGGCCGCGATGGAGGGCCGTCAGATCTGCCAGTGGGACAAGGACTCGTGCGCGGACGCGGGCTTCCTGAAGATCGACCTGCTCGGGCTCGGGATGCTCTCCGCGGTCGAGGACTGCGTCGTCCAGATCGCCGAGACGAAGGGCGAGACGATCGACCTCTCCCGGATCGCGCTCGACGATCCGGACGTGTACGGCGACATCCAGCGCGCCGACACGATCGGCGACTTCCAGATCGAGAGCCGGGCGCAGATGCAGAGCCTGCTGCGTACGCGGCCGGAGAACCTCGACGACCTCACGGTGCAGGTCGCGCTCGTCCGCCCGGGGCCGATCCAGGGGAAGGCCGTCCATCCGTACATCGAGCACCGCCAGCGCCTGCGCGAGGATCCGGCCTTCGTCCCGCCGGTCGACCATCCGCTGCTCGCCGAGCCGCTCCGCGAGACGTACGGCGTCGTCGTCTTCCAGGACCAGGTGCTCGAGGTCGCGATCGCGCTCGCGGGGTTCAGCGTGGGGGAGGCGGAGGGGCTGCGGCGAGCGATGAGCCGGAAGCGGAGCGAGGAGGCGATCGAGGCGTTCCGCGGACGGTTCGTCGAGGGCGCGGTCGCCAAGGGAGTCGAGCCGGAGCTCGCGGACGCGGTCTACGACAAGCTCGTCGGCTTCTCCGGCTTCGGCTTCCCGAAGTCGCATGCGGCCGCGTTCGGGCTGCTCGCCTACCAGTCGGCGTGGCTGCGGCACCACCATCCGGCCGAGTTCCTGTGCGCGCTCCTGAACGCACAGCCGATGGGCTTCTATCCGCCCGCGAGCCTCGTCCGCGACGCACAGCGGCGCGGGGTGGAGGTGCTCCCGCCGGACGTGAACCTGAGCGAGGCGAAGTGCTCGATCGAGGGCGACGCGGTTCGGATCGGGCTCGAGTACGTGACGTCGGTCGGGGCGGAGGATGCGAAGGCGCTCGCCGAGGCGTCGCCGTTCGAGAACGTCGTCGACCTCGCGCAGCGGACTTCGATCGGCCAGGGCGGCCTGGAGAGCCTGATCGCCTCGGGCGCATGCGACTCGCTCGGCATGTCGCGCCGCGCGCTGCTCTGGGAGCTCGGTCTCGTCCCGCGCTCGCAGAGCGTTCCCGGCTCGGGCGGCGAGGAGCGGCAGCTCGCTCTTCCGCTCGACCCGACCGCGGAGACGCCCGAGCTCCGAAAGCCCACCGAGTGGGAGCAGATGCTCGCCAACTACCGCCAGACGAGCCTCTCGGTCGACGTCCACCCGATGGAGCTGATGCGCCCGCATCTCCCGCCAGGTGTCCTTTCCAGCCATGACCTGTGCCTGGCACCGGACAGGTCTCGGGTGACCGTGGCCGGGATGGCCGTGGCCCGCCAGCGCCCGGCGACCGCGAACGGGGTCGTCTTCATGCTGCTCGAGGACGAGCACGGCCAGGTGAACCTGATCGTCCCGCCTCAGGTCTACGAGCGGCACCGGGCGATCGTCCGAGGCGAGCCGCTGATCCTCGCGCGGGGCATCTTCGAACGGGTCGAGCGGAACCAGAACGTCCTCGTCCACGAGCTCGAGACGCTGGCGCCGCTCGCACGCAAGCTCTCCGGCGCGCCGGATCTCGTCTCGGCTCTCCCGGACGCGCACCATTTCGGCCACCGGTAGGATCGCCGTAGTGCTCCTTTCCAGGATCGTGCTCGCCTCTTCCGTCGTCCTGCTCGCGCTCGCAGCGGCCGGCTGCGGCGGCGGCAGCAACGACAGCAGCTCCAGCTCCTCGGGGACGGACGCCAAGACGTGGGCGAAGGACGTCTGCGGGGCGCTCGACACGTGGTCGAACGACGTCAAGTCCGGGAGCAAGGACCTCGGCGAGTCGCTTCGCGACACGAGCAGCCCGAAGGACGCCAAGGACAAGGTCGTGGCGTACCTCGAGGACGTCCAGGACAGCACCAAGACGATGGTCGACGACGTGAAGGGCGCAGGCACGCCGGCCATCGAGAAGGGCCAGGCGATCCAGGATGACCTCGAGAACGGGCTCGAGGAGGCACGGGACAGCTTCGATCAGGCCGTCGAGAGCGCGAAGAAGATCGACACGAGCAACCTGCGAGCGTTCACGACGGGCCTGTCCAATCTCAGCCAGCAGATCCAGACCCAGCTGTCGCAGGCCTCGGGCGACCTCAAGGGGCTCGAGAACAAGTACGACGTGGGCGAGCTCAACGACGCGCTCAAGAACGAGCCGTCGTGCAAGTCCATCGTCAGCTCTTCCTAGAGATCCTCGATCTGGAGGGCGAAACGAGGCAGCCGCCGCTGCACGGCGGTGTTGAACTCCTGCTCGTACTCCTCCGCGGCGATCTCGTTCATCGTGGAGGCGAAGTTGTCGCGAAGCTCGGCCAGGCGCTCGGTGCCGGTCTCGACCAGCTCGAGATAGTCGGCGTAGCGCTCCTCGGCCTCGTCGCGCCCCGCGGAGTCGTACGCGCGCTCGGCTGCGTCGCACTCGGCGATCAGGTCTGCGCACTCCTGCTCGAAGAGGTCGAGCTGTCGCCGGATGACGTCGTCGAAGGTCACACCAGCTCCTCGTAGAGCTCGAGATGAGAGCGCGCCGCCGCGTCCCAGGTGAGCTCGGCCCTCGCGCGCTCGGCACCGGCGCGGGCCCGTGCGAGCGCGTCGGCGTCGTCCAGCAGCTCCCGCGCGGCATCCGTGAGCGCCTCCACGTCACCGGCCGGGACGACGCGGCCTGCCTCGAACCGCCGAACCGGCTCGGCGAGCCCGCCGACGTCGTAGGTCACGACCGGAACGCCGGCCCCGAGCGCGCGCAGGAGCGCTCCGCTCTGGTCGATCTCGGGCCGATACGGAAAGAGCGCCACGGTCGCCTCGCCGAGCGCCGCGTCGATCTCGCCCTCGGACAGATAGCCGAGACGCCATTCCGCCCGGTCACCGGCTGCTGACCGGTGCTCCTCGATGCTGTCGAGCGGGTCGCCGGCCACGAGCAGACGGGCGCCGTCGATCCGCTTCGTGGCCGCGATCGCGTCGCCGATCCCCTTGTACTCGCGGATGATCCCGAGCGAGAGGAGCGTGCGGCCGTCGTCGCGGCGCTCCGGGTGGCTGGGAAAGACGGGGTGCGGGATCACGCGCAGGCGCGCCGGGTCGACGAGCTCGGCGAGTTGGTCTCGGCCACGCTCGCTGTGCACGACGACGCGCTCGAAGCGGCCGAAGAGCCGGCGCCAGAGCTCGCGCTTCGCGGCCGTCCGCCGCGGAAGCACGTCGTGGGCCGTGAACACGAGCGGCCTGCTGGAGCGGAGTAGCCGGTCGTCGAGCTCGGGCGCCGACAGCCACTGGAAATGGACGACATCCGCGTCCCGCCGCCGCAGCCTCGCGAGCCCGACCGGATGCTCGAGCAGCTTCACGGGGATCCGCAGCCGGGAGCGGCGGAAGACGCGCGAGCTCACCGGATAGAACAGCTCCGATCGCCGATACCCATCCGCTGCGGGCGCGTCGCCGAATCGAAACGGCGAGGTCACGAGCTCGACGTCCGCCCCCGCGCGCGCGAGTGCCGAGGCGAGCGCATGATCGTACGGCGGCGTGAACGCCGGGGGGTCGGCCAGGAGGACGCGCATCGCCCGCTTACACTAGGCGCTTGCCCAGCTTCGAGGACGTCCGCGCCGCCTTTCCGGTCCTCGACCAGTTCGCGTATCTGAACGCAGGGACGAACGGGCCGCTCGCGCGCTCGACCGTCGAGGCGATGCTCGCCGAGGAGCTCGTCGACCTCACGCAGGGGCGGGGAGGGGAGCCGTACTTCTCGCGTGCCCTCGGAATGCGCGACGACGTTCGGGCGAAGCTCGCCTCGCAGCTCGGCGCCGACCCGAGCCAGGTGTCGCTCACGCGCTCGACCACGGACGGGTGCAACATCGTCCTCGCCGGGCTCGACCTCGGGCCCGAGGACGAGGTCGTGACGAGCGACGTCGAGCACTTCGGCCTCATCGGCCCGCTCAAGGCATCCGGCGCCAAGGTGGTCACGGCGCCCGAGGACAAGATCGTCGAGGCGGTCACCGATCAGACGCGCCTCGTCGCGATCTCGCACGTGTCGTGGGTCAGCGGCAACTCGCTCGACCCCGGCCGGGTCAAGGCCGAGACGGGCCTGCCGGTCCTCGTCGACGGCGCCCAGTCGGCCGGCGTGATCCCGGTTCAGGCCGGCGACGTCGACTACTACGCGGTCTCCTGCCAGAAGTGGCTCTGCGGGCCGGACGTGACCGGCGCGCTCGTCGTCGCGCGCCCGGACGAGCTACGCGTCGCGCTCCCGAGCTACTTCGCGCAGACCGAGCATCGACCCGACGGCTCGTACGTGCCGCGCGAAGGCGCGGAGCGCTTCGACAGCGGATGGATCGGCACGCCGTCTCTGGCGGGCCTGTCAGCGGCCCTCGACGTCCATCCCGACTGGCGCTTCGAGCGCGTGGCGGAGATGGCCGCGAAGTGCCGGGCCGCCCTCGAGGAGCGCTTCGAGGTCGTCACGAAGCCCGGCCAGGCGGGCCTCGTCACCTTCCGCCCGACGAGCGACCCGACCGAGCTCGTCGACAAGCTCCGCGGCGCAGGCGTCATCGTCCGCGAGCTGCCCGGACGCAATCTGATCCGAGTCTCCTGCGGCTACTGGACGAGCGACGACGACCTAGAGCGGCTGCTCAGCGGACTGTCGTAGCCCGAGCTCGCCCGCGATCGGCCGCATGGCCTCGATCACGAAGCGGATGTGGTCGTCGAGCTCCACGCCCAGCTCCTCGGCGCCCTTGTAGACGTCCTCGCGGTGCACGCCGGCTGCGAAGGACGGCTGCTTCAGCTTCTTCTTGACCGACTTCGGCTCGAGCGTCTCGATCCCGTCCGGTCGCACGAGCCCGCAGGCGTGGATGAAGCCGGACAGCTCGTCGCAGGCGAAGAGCGTCTTCTTGAGCAGCGTGTCGCGCGGCAGCGCGAGGTGCTCCGCGTGCGACAGGACGCCCTCGATCACCTCTTCGGGCCAGCCTTCCTCGCGCAGGATCGGCGCGCCGTCCTGCGGATGCTGGTCGAGCGTGGGATGCATTTCCCAGTCGAAGTCGTGGAGCAGGGCGGTGATGCCCCAGAGCTCCTCGTCCTCGCCGAATTTCCGCGCGTAGGCGCGAACGGAAGCCTCGACCGCCAGGGCGTGGCGGAGCAGTGCCTCGCTCTTCGTGTAGCGGGTGAGAGTCTCCCAGGCGCGCTCGCGAGTGACTTCCACGACGAGGGGTACCATAGCCCGCTCGATGACCGAGACCATGGTCGCGAACACGCTGACGGAGTCCTTCGTGATCGAGGGCGGGCAGCCCCTGCACGGCAAGGTGAGGGCGGCCGGGAACAAGAACGGCGTGCTGCCGATCCTCGCCGCCTGCGTGCTCACGAGCGAGCCCGTCGAGCTGCACAACGTTCCGCGGATCCGGGACGTCGACACGATGCTCGAGCTGCTCGCGGACATCGGCGTCGAGGTCGACTGGACCGGCCCGAACGACGTCCGGGTGCACGCGGCGGAGATCCGGAAGACCGAGCTCGACCACGAGCTCTGCTCCCGGATGCGCGCCTCGTTCCTGCTCGCGGGCCCGCTGCTCGTCCGCGCGGGAAGCGCCGTCGTCGCGCCTCCGGGCGGGGACGTGATCGGGCGTCGCAGGCTCGACCCGCACATCCACGGCTTCACCGAGCTCGGCGTCGACGTCGAGGCGGGAGACGCGTACGACATGCGCACCGACGGCATCCGCGGCGCGAACGTCTTCCTCGACGAGGCGAGCGTGATGGCGACCGAGAACATCGTCATGGCCGCGTCGCTCGGCGCGGGGGAGACGACCGTGGGAAACGCGGCGTGCGAGCCGCACGTCCAGGATCTCTGCCGCTTCCTCGGCTCGCTCGGGGCGAAGATCGAGGGGATCGAGTCGAACGTCCTGCGAATCAGCGGCGTCGAGGGCCTGCGGCGGCGGCTCATGGACGATCGGCCCGGATCACGTCGAGGTCTCGAGCTTCATCGGGCTCGCCGCGGTGACCGGCGGCGATGTGACGATCGAAGGCGTCACGACCCAGGATCTGATCTCGATCCTGCCGACGTTCGCGCGGCTGGGCGTGCGGGTGGAGGTGGGGGACGGAACGGTTCGCGTCCCGCCGGGCCAGGAGCTCTACATCGAGGACGACATCGGCGGGCACATTCCGAAGATCGAGGACGGCCCGTGGCCCGCGTTCCCGTCGGACTGCACGTCGATCGCGCTGACCGTCGCGACCCAGGCGCGCGGGACGGTGCTCCTCTTCGAGAAGATGTTCGAGAACCGCCTGTTCTTCACGGACAAGCTCGTCTCGATGGGGGCGCGGATCATCCTCTGCGATCCACACCGGGCGGTCGTCACCGGGCCCACGAGGCTGCGCGGCCAGCGGATGGAGAGCCCGGACATCCGCGCCGGGATGTCGATGCTGCTCGCGAGCCTCTGCGCCGAGGGCGAGTCGACGATCGGGGCGATCTACCAGATCGACAAGGGCTACGAGCGCATCGACGAGCGCCTCAGGGCACTCGGCGCCCGCATCGAGCGCGTCGCGACCTAGCGAACGCTGACCGGCTTGAGCCGGATCGCGCTGCGGAGATCCCAGCGGCCGCGGTAGACCGCGCGGAGCACGTGGCGGCCCGGCCGGAGGCCGACCGTCCAGCGGATCCCACCGCCGGGGCGCGTCGTCCCGCGGGCGAGCCGGTGCCAGCTGCCGCCGCGCCGTACCTGAAGGGTGATCGTTCGGTACTCCGGCGGCACGAGCGGCGCGCTCGTTCGCAGGTGCACGGCGAGCCGTAGCGGGCGAAGGCCGTGGGGGCGATGAGCAAGCGAGCGGACGGAGCGGAAGCGGCGGCTGCTGACCTGGTGGACGCTGATCCAGGCGCCCGCCCGCTCGCGCGGCTCCACGGAGTGGCCCTGAGCCTTGGCGACGGCGGCCGCGACGTCGATCACGCCGTAGCCGAGCCGTGGATTCCATTTCCCGTTGCCCGAGGCGGTCGCCTTGAGGATCGCGGCCACCTGCTGGGCGGTCAGCAACGGGTTCGCGGCCCAGACGAGCGCCGCCGCGCCGGCGACCTCGGGGCTCGCGAACGACGTACCGCTCGACCAGCCGTAAAGGCCTGCCTGCGATCCGGGCAAGGCGTAGCGCGGCCACCACTCCTTCGAGGAGGTCGACGCGATGTCGCCGAAGACGTTTTCGCCGGGGGCTGCGAGGGAGATCTGCGAGCCGGTGTTCGAGAAGAACGCGCGCTTGCCTGCGATCGTGCTGGCTCCGACGGACAGGCCGAAACCGCCCTGTCCGTTCGAGCCAGGCGGCTGGAGCGCGGCGGCGGGGTACTCGATCGGGATTGCCGTCCTCGTACTCGTTGCCCGCGGCGGCGACGAGGAGCACGTTGTGGCTGGCGGCGTAGAGCACGGCCTTCTGCTCGAGCGCAGAGGTGCCTTCGCCGCCGATCGACAGATTGACGATCTTGGCGCCGTGGTCGACCGCGTAGATGATCGCGGCGGCCTCGTCGACATCGCTGAAGCTGTCGCCCGCGCCGACTGGCACTGACCATGAGGAGCTTGGCGTCTCCGCCGAAGCCGGCGATTCCCTCGGCGTTGTCGACGGAGCCCGTGGCGAGGGAGGAGACGAACGTGCCATGGCCGTCGTTGTCCCTGACGCTAGTCCGGTGGTGAACGACGTCCCAGGTCTCGGGTGACTTCGCAGCCAGGTCTGGATGGGTCACGTCCGCGCCGGTGTCGACGACGCCGATCTTGACCGCGCCCGCGGCCCGGAGGACGTCCTCGGGCACTTCGTTCTCGCGGGTGGCGACGTACTGCCACTCGTACGGGAAGCGTGGGCGGAGCATCGCCGTGAGCGCGGGCTCGGCCATCGACCGGCGCGCCAGCGGGCGGTGGGCGAAGGCGATCCCCGGTCGGCCGCGAAGCTGGCTCGCGCGCCCGGCCAGCTCGACCTCGACGGTCTTCATGTGCGGGATCCGCCGGACGATCTTCGCGCCCGGAAAGGCCTCGAGCGCCGTCGCCAGCTCTTCGTTCGAGTGGAAGCCCACGACCGCGCGCATCGTCTGCGGACGGCTCGTGGTGCCGTTCGGCGCCAGGATCGCAGCAGTTGCGAGCGCTGCCGCGAGCAGGAGGGAGAAGCGAGGGGGGCTGGGGTCGCGGGTCGGTGTCAAAGCCGCACGGGAAGCGGGAAAGGGCTCCCGTCCCTCGTCGGCCGGACCGGGCGGTGTGCGGTACCCTGATTCGAGGGATGGCGTCCCCCGACCGGGTGACAGAACAAGCTCGCGTGCGCGTGTCGCTCGACGGTTCGGGCGAGAGCAACGTGAGCAGCGGCCTGCCGGTGCTCGATCACCTGCTGGGACTGCTGGCGCGCTACGGGACGCTCGACCTCGAGCTCCAGCTCGCCCCCGAGGAGCCCGAGGCCGAAGTCGCCGCCGCGGGTAAGGCGCTGGGCCAGGCGCTGCGCGAGCCGTTGTCCGCGGACGACGTTCGCGGTCACGGGTCCGCCGTTGCGGCGGCCGACGACGCGCTGGCGCACATCGTCCTCGAGGCGTCCGGCCGTCCGCTCGTCGTCGCGAACGTCGACCTCTCCGAGGCGCGGGTGGGCGGGCTCGGCACCGACCTCGTCGCGAGCTTCCTCCACGAGCTCGCCGAGGGCGGAGGCCTTACGCTCCACGTGCGCCTCATCGACGGCGACGATCCGCAGCACGTCCTCGAGGCGATCTTCAAGGCGCTCGGCGTGGCGCTCGCGCAGGCCGGCCGGCCACGGAAACGGAGGGATTGACATGGACAAGACCGCGGTTCGGACGGAGAACGCCCCTGCGCCGTTCCAGGGAGCGCCGTACTCGCAGGCGATCAAGGCGAACGGGCTCGTGTTCGTCTCGGGGCAGCTCGGATTGAAGCCCGGGCACACGGAGCTGGCCGGAGACACGATCGAGGATCAGACCCGCCAGGTGTTCGACAACCTCGCGGCGATTCTCGCCGAGGCGGGGAGCAGCCTCGACCGGATCGTCAAGACGACGGTCTTCCTCGCCTCGCTCGACGACTTCCAGGGGATGAACTCGGTGTATGCGGAGCGGGTCGGCGAGACACCGCCTGCGCGGTCGACGATCGAGGTCGCGGGCCTTCCGTCGGGCGCCCTCGTCGAGATCGAAGCCGTCGCACTCCTGTAAGAGGGACAGTCCCTTTGAGGGACAGTCCCTGTTAGGGCGGCAGAATGACCTCGCCATGGCGACGCTCGAGCTTCCCGAAACGGCTTCGGCCCGTGCTGGACGCGGTCGTGGCTGTGAGCGAGGGGTACGACGGGTGTCTACCTCGTCGGCGGCTCGGTGCGCGACATCCTGCTCGGCGAGCCGAACTTCGACGTGGACGTCGTGGTCGAGGGCGATGCGATCGCGCTGGCCAAGCGCTCTGGCGGAGCAGCTCGAAGGCCGTGCCCGCTCGCATCGGCAGTTCGGAACCGCGGTCGTGGTCTACGGCGAAGAGGAGCGCGTCGACGTCGTGACCGCGCGCAGCGAGACCTACCACGCTCCCGCCGTCCTTCCCACGGTCGAGCCGGGCTCGATCGACGAGGACCTGCACCGCCGCGACTTCACGATCAACGCGATGGCCGTCTCCCTGAAGGGCGAGAACCTCGGCCGGCTCGTCGACCCCTTCGGCGGCCGCGAGGACCTCGAGGCGGGGCGCATCCGGATCCTCCACGACCGCTCCTTCGTCGACGACCCGACCAGGATCCTCCGCGCGATCCGCTACGAGGACCGCTACGGCTTCCGGATGGACGAGGAGACGGTCCGGCTAGCGCGCGAGTGCATCGCCACGGGCCACGTCGGCGACCTCTCCGGCGCGCGCCTACGCGATGAGCTGGTTGCGCTGCTCGAGGAGGGCGATGTCAGCCACGCGATCCCGCGTCTGGCCGAGCTGGGCGCGGAGAAGGAAGTGCATCCGCACGTGGTCGCGGATCAGGAGGCGGTCGAGCTCTTCGATCGTCTCCGCGAGC
This sequence comes from uncultured Actinomycetes bacterium, assembly GCA_963790695.1. Taxonomy (GTDB): domain Bacteria; phylum Actinomycetota; class Thermoleophilia; order Gaiellales; family Gaiellaceae; genus VAXT01. The sequence continues at coordinate 121,268 of CAWBPX010000005.1, forward strand.
TCAACAGGCACTACGACCTCGCGGTGCCCGCCTGGAGGCTCGGCCTCGAGGCGCTCGCCCGCAAGCTGCCGGCGGCGGAGATCGCCCCGTGGCTCGAGGGGCTCAAGATCCGCCGCCTGGACGGGGACCAGATCGAGGCGGCGATCGTCGAGGGGCCGCGGATCGCCGGACGAGCTCGAAGGGACAGCCGCGGACATCGTCGCTGCCGCCGAGCGCCACGACCCGGATGCCCCGCTCTTCGCTCTTGCGCTGACCGGCTCGCCCCGGCTGCACGAGTACTTCGAGCGGCTGCGCGGCGTTCGTCTCGACATCTCGGGCGCGGACCTCGCCGGCCTGGGCCTCGGCGAGTCGCCGCGAGTGGGGGAGATCCTCGGCGAGCTGCGGCGCAGAAAGCTGAACGGCGAGCTGGACGGCCGCGAGTCGGAGCTCGAAGCCGCGCGGGAGCTGATCGGATGAGCGTGCCGCTCCTCCGCTGGGAGGTCGACGGGCCGTACGACGTCGTTTTCTCGACCAGGGTCGGGGGCGTCAGCGAAGGGCCGTTCGAGTCGCTGAACCTCGGGCGGCGCACCGGCGACGAGGTGGAGCGCGTCGACGAGAACCGGCGCCGACTGTGCGCGGAGGTGGACGCGGACGAGCAGGCGCTCACGCTCGGCTTCCAGACGCATTCGACCGTCGTCAACCGGGCCGAAGCCGGCTCGCGGGGTGTCCCGGGAGACGCGATCTGGACGGACGAGCCGGGCGTCCCGATGCTCGCGCTCGGCGCCGACTGCGTGCTGATGGCGCTGGCGCGGACGAACGGCGCTGAGCCTGCGCTCGCCGTCGTCCATGCCGGCTGGCGCGGACTGATCGACGGCGTCGTCGACAACGACTGCCGAAGTGATCGGCCCGGGCTTCTCCGCCGTGGTCGGCCCTTCGATCGGTCCCTGCTGCTACGAGGTGGGGGAGGAGGTCGCGAGCCGGTTCCGAGACCGCTTCGGCGACGGCATCCTCAGCGAAGGCAAGCTCGACCTCTGGACTGCCGCGGAGCGGGCCGCGCGCGATGCGGGCGCGACCGATGTCGAGCGGGTCGATCTCTGCACGCGCTGCCGCTCGGATCTCTTCTTCTCGGAGCGGCGCACGGGCCGGCCGCGGGGGACACACGGGGTCCTTGGCGTTGTCCGCTGAACAGATCGCCGCGCGCCTGGCGCGGGTACGCGAGGAAGTCGGCCCGGACGTCACGATCGTCGCGGCCACCAAGTACGTGGCTGTGGAGGACATGGCCGCGCTGGCCGAGGCGGGGATCGAGATCGTCGGCGAGAACCGCGCGCAGGATCTCGAGGCGAAGCACGCCGCCCACGGCGACGCCTTCCGCTGGCACTTCATCGGCCACCTGCAGAGCCGCAAGGCCAAGCTCGTGAGCGGCATCTGCGAGCTGGTTCACTCGCTCGACTCCGTCTCGGCCGCCAAGCGGCTGGAGATCCCCGCGCTGATCCAGGTCAATCTCGCGGGCGAGGAGACGAAGTCGGGAGTGCCGCCGGAAGGCCTCCGAGAGCTGCTCGATCTCTACCCGGATATCCGCGGTCTGTCGACCATGCCGCCGTTCGCGGAAGACCCCGAAGCGTCGCGCCCGTATTTCCGCAAACTGCGTGAATTGGCGGAAGAGCACGGTCTGACCGAGCTTTCGATGGGCACGAGCCAGGATTACGCGGTTGCTGCGGAGGAGGGGGCAACCATGATCCGAATAGGCTCAGTGCTGTATCAGGGTTAACATTCCGCCGCTATGGGCTTCTCAGACGTCTGGAACCGCACGCTCGTCTACTTCGGCATCGCCGAGGAGGACGAGGACTGGGACGAGGACGGCTACGTCACGAACGAGGAGCTCGAGCGCTCGTACGGCGAGCGCCCGAACGTGCGCCGGCTGTCGCCGCGCCGCCGGAACCGCGGTGAGTTCGAGGACTGGACCGACCCGGAGCCGCAGCGCAGCGCCCAGACGGCCGTCCTGCGACCCAGGCCGCGTCCCGTCGAGGCTGCGCCGAACGATGCAGCCGTCCGCGTGCATCTCGTCGTTCCGCGCAGCTTCAACGACGCGCAGCAGATCGCGGACAAGTTCAAGGAGGGAACCCCGGTCATCCTCAACCTGCAGGGCTCCGACTCGGACCTCTCCAAGCGCCTGATCGACTTCGGGAGCGGGCTCACCTACGCGCTCGACGGCGGCATGCAGCGCGTCGCCGACAAGGTGTTCCTGCTCACGCCGCGCAACGTCGAGGTCTCGGCCGAAGAGCGTGCGCGGCTCCTCGAGCGCGGCGGCTTCTTCAACCAGGCCTAAGCTAGAGGAAGCGGCTTAGCCAGAGCCGAATTCCGCCGCATGGGCGGTTGGCTTCCGCTGGCCGACGCAGTGTCGTCGATCCAGAACTTCGTGCACGTGTTCATCCTCGTGTACGTCCTCGTCCTGTTCGCGTACATCCTCCTGTCCTGGGTCAAGCTGCCGTACTCGCCCTGGCTGAACCGGATCCAGCGCTTCCTCTTCGACGTCTCCGAGCCGTACCTGCGGATCTTCCGCCGCTTCCTGCCGCCCTTCGGCGCGCTCGACCTCTCGCCGATGATCGCCATCTTCTCGCTGTTCATCCTCGATTTCGTCATCCAGTCGATCCTCGACCGATTCCACTGAGAGGAGGTGAACCAATGGCTCTGACACCTGTCGAAATCCGCCACGTCAAGCTGGGACGCGGCTTCTGGGGATATCGGGCCGGCGCAACCGACCGGCTGCTCGAGGAGATCGTGCATGAGCTTCGAGGAGGTCTGGCGCGAACGAGCGGACCTCCAGGACAAGCTCGAGCGCCTCGAGTCCGACATCGCCCGGTACCGGGACCTGGAGACGCTCCTCCGCAAGACGCTCGTCTCCGCGGAACGCAGCGCGCAAGAGCTGAAGGATCAGGCGCGACGGGAGTCGGAGATGTTCCTCAACGAGGCGCATGCCGAGGCCCGCCTGATCAAGCAGCGCGCGCTCGCAGAACGTGAGCACCTGAGCGGGGAGGCGAGTCGCATCCGCTCGGTCCTCCGCTCCGCGCTCGCGATCACGAGCGAGCTGGAGGGCGACGACGAGGCCGAGGCAAGCGAGGCCGCCGAGGCCGCTTAGCGTCCCACTAAACTTGCCGAGTGGCCGTGGACGTCGATCAGTTCCGTGACCTCCTCCAGGAGGAGCGTCGCCGCGTGCTTCACGCGATCGAGTACCTGCACAAGGAAAACCCGGGCTCGATCGAGGACGAGACCGAGGACCAGACCCAGGACAACCATCTGGCCGAGACTGCGACCGCCACGCTCGACCGCGAGATCGACTACACGCTCGAGGAGAACTCGGAGCACGTGCTCTCGGCGATCGACGACGCGCTGAAGCGGATCGAGGAAGGTACCTTCGGCGTCTGCGTGAACTGCGGAAAGGCGATTTCGGAGGAGCGGCTGGCGGCGCTGCCCTGGGCGACCACGTGCATCGACTGCAAGCGCCTGGAGGAGCGCGGTTGAGCGAGCCGCAGCCGAGGCATCCGGACGTCCGCGTGGGGTCCTCGACCGACGCGTTGACGCCCCTGGCCGGCGCGCGCCGCCCGCTTCATGCCCGCTCGCAGCAATGGATCGGCCTGCTGGCGATCGCCCTCGCGGCGCTCGCGGGCGACCAGCTGACGAAGCACATCGTGTCGAGCCGCCTGTCGCTCGACGCGGAGAGGCACGTGGTCGGGCCGCTGACGATCCACCACGTGCAGAACTCGGGGATCGCATTCGGCCTGTTCGCGAGCGCGACGCCCATCGTGACCGTGCTCACCGCCGTTGCGGTGGGGTGGATGGTCGTCTTCTTCGCGCGCTCCGGGTCGAGGCATCCGGTGCTCCCGATCGCACTCGGGCTGCTGATCGGCGGTAGCGCGTCGAACCTGCTCGACCGAGTCCGGCTCGGGCACGTGACGGACTTCATCGACCTCCGCTTCTGGCCGGCGTTCAACCTCGCCGACAGCTTCATCGTCCTCGGCGTGCTGCGTCCTGCTCGCGGCGCTGCTCCTTCCGCAGCGCTCTCAGAGGCGTCCGCAGCCGGTTCCCGACGCCCAGGGTTAGCGTCCCCGAGGAGGCCGCGGGAGCGCGGCTCGACCGGTTCCTCGGCCGAATTGCCCGAGGTGGGCTCTCGATCGGCCGCGGAACGGCTCGTGGAGGAGGGAAACGTGCGCGTCGACGGGCGGGCGCGGCCGAAGAGCTACCGGCTCGAAGGTGGGGAGGAGGTCGAGGTCGACGTGCCCCCGCCGCCCGCGCGGGTGATCGAGCCCGAGGACGTCGAGTTCTCCGTGGCCTACGAGGACGAGCATCTGGTCGTCGTGGACAAGCCTGCCGGCGTCGTCGTCCATCCCGGCGCGGGCCACGCAGAGGGGACGCTCGTCCACGGCCTCGCCGGCCGCTCGGCGGGCGGTGACGAGGAGCGCCCGGGCATCGTGCACCGGCTCGACCGCGACACGTCGGGCCTGCTCGTCGTCGCGCGTACCGAAGAGGCGTACGAACGCCTTCGGGAGCTCGTGGCCGCCCGCGCGCTCGAGCGCAGCTACATCGCGCTCGTGCGGGGCCATCCGCGGTCCTGGCGCGGACGGATCGACGCTCCGATCGGACGCGACCGCGACGAGCCGACGCGGCGGTCGCTCGACACGGACACGCCCCGAGAGGCGGTCACGCACTTCGAGGTCGCCGAGCTGCTGGGCGGCCATGCGCTCCTGAACGTCAAGCTCGAGACCGGCCGGACGCACCAGATCCGCGTCCATCTCGCCGCCATCGACCTGCCGGTCGTCGGCGATCCGGTCTACGGGGTGCCCGACAAGGCGCTCGGCCGCCAGTTCCTGCACGCGAGCCGGCTCGCGTTCGACCATCCGGTCACGGATGAGCGGGTCGACGTCGAATCGCCGCTTCCGGACGACCTGGCCTCGTTCCTGGGGCGATTGCGGGACACCGGCTAGACTTCTCTGGCTCTGTAACCCGTCCCGGCGGGACGGTGGATGGCGGTGCCGCTCCATCTGAGCGGTTCCATCCAACGCCGCCGGCTGTACCGAAAACAACCACTAGGAGGCAGTTTTGGCAGTCGTCACCATGCGAGAGCTTCTGGAAGCCGGAGTCCACTTCGGCCACCAGACTCGACGCTGGGATCCCAAGATGCGCCGCTTCATCTTCGGCGAGCGCGGCGGGATCTACATCATCAACCTCGAGCAGACGCCAGCAGCTCCTCGAGGAAGCAGCAGCATTCGCGCGGAACCTCGCCGAGAGGGGCGGAACCGTGCTCTTCGTCGGCACCAAGAAGCAGGCCCAGGACTCGATCGAGGGGCACGCGAAGCGGACCGGGATGCCGTACGTGAGCCATCGCTGGCTGGGCGGGCTGCTCACGAACTGGCGCACCATCTCCGGCCGGATCGAGCGCCTGCACGAGCTTCGGCGCCTGAACGAAGAAGGACAGCTCGACCTGCTCCCGCCGAAGGAGCGCATCTCGATGGTCGCCGAGCTCGAGCGCCTCGAGAACCACCTCGGAGGCGTGGCGGACATGAAGCGCCAGCCAGACGCACTGCTCGTCATCGACCTGCGCAAGGAGGCGATCGCCGTCCGCGAGGCGCGGCGCCTCGGCCTGCCCGTCGTCGCGCTCGTCGACACGAACTGCGACCCGGACGAGGCGGACTACGTCATCCCCGGCAACGACGACGCGATCAAGTCCTGCGACCTCGTGATCCGCACGATCGCCAACGCGATGGAGGCCGGCAAGCAGAAGGTCGCGCCTGAGGAGTTCCAGGCGGAACCGGCTTCGGAGCAGGAGCCCGAGCCGAATCCCCGGCCGAGGACGCTGCGGCCGAAGCCCGAGAGCCTCCAGCCGAGGAGCCGCCGGCCGAGGAAGCTCCCGCCGAGACAGCCCCGGCGGAGGAAGCTCCCGCCGAGGCACCCCCGGCGGAGGAGCCGCCGGCCGAACAGCCCGCCGAAGCGGAGGAGGTGCCGGCCGAATGACCGAGATCACCGCCGACCTCGTCCGCCAGCTCCGCGAGATGACCGGGGCGCCGATGATGGACACGAAGCGCGCGCTCCAGGACTCGAACGGCGACATCGAGGCCGCCAGGCAGCTCCTGCGCGAGCGCGGAATGGCCTCCGCGAGCAAGCGTGCGGGCAACAACACTCCGGAGGGCGTCGTCCTGACCCGTATCGAGGACGCGAAGGGAACGATCGTCGCGATCGGCTCCGAGACCGAGCCCGTCTCCAAGAACGACGAGTTCCGAGCGTTCGCCAACCGCGTGCTGGAGGCGGTCGAGGAGAGCGGGCCCGACGCGGTCGAGTCGCTCGAGGAGGAGCGCAAGGAGCTGATCGGCAAGATCGGCGAGAACATCATCGTCCGCGGCGCAGCCCGCTTCGAGACGGGAGGCGACGAGTCGCTGGCCGCCTACGTGCATCCGCCGGCGAACAAGATCGGCGTGCTCGTCCGCGCCGAGGGCTCGCCGGAGGCCGTGCGCAGGCTCGCGATGCACATCGCCTTCGCGGCTCCGCGTTTCGCCACGCGCGACGAGGTCCCGGAGGAGGAGGTCGCGAACGAGCGCAGCGTCTACGAGAAGCTGCCCGAGGTCGAGTCGAAGCCCGAGCAGGCGCGCGAGAAGATCGTCGAGGGCATGCTCGGCAAGCGCTTCTTCGGAGAGACCGTGCTCGCCGACCAGGCCTGGATCCACGAGCCGAAGAAGACCGTCGGCCAGGCGCTGGAGGAGGAAGGCGTCAAGCTGCTCGAGTTCGAGCGCTACGCCCTCGCCGAGTGACCGTCCGCGAGGAGGAGAGCGCGTCCGCGCGAGCCGACGGCAGCGCGCCCTTCCACCGGATCCTGCTCAAGCTCTCGGGCGAGGCGCTCATGGGCGACAAGGAGTTCGGCCTCGATCTGCCGACGATCGAGGGCATCGCGAAGGAGATCGTCGAGTGCCAGGAGACCGGGGTCGAGATGGCGATCGTCGTCGGCGCGGGGAACATCTACCGGGGCATGGCCGCGGCGGCCGAGGGCATGGACCGGGCGACGGCGGACTACGCGGGGATGCTCGCGACGGTGCTCAACGCGCTCGCGCTCCAGGACGTCCTGGAGCGTCTGGGAGCCCACACGCGCATCCTGTCCGCGATCGGCGTGGCCGAGGTGGCCGAGCCGTACATCCGCCGGCGCGGGATGCGGCACCTCGAGAAGGGCCGGATCGTCATCTTCGCCGCCGGCACGGGCAACCCGTTCTTCACGACGGACACGGCGGGGGCGCTGCGCGCGCTCGAGATCGGGGCCGACGCGATCCTGATGGCGAAGCACGGCGTCAACGGCGTCTACGACGCTGATCCGCACCTCGACCCGAGCGCCGAGCTCCTGCCGGACCTCACGCACATCGAAGCGATCGAGCGCGGGCTGCAGGTGATGGACGTGACCGCGCTCTCGCTCTGCATGGAGAACGGCCTGCCGATCCACGTCTTCGCGCTCGAGAACGGGAACATCATGCGCGTGCTTTCCGGCGAGCGGGTCGGCACAATCATCCGCACCCCCGACAAGGAGAACGCATGAACGGCGGCATCGACGAGCTGATCTCGGACGCGACCCGGCGCATGGACAAGTCGGTCGAGTCGACCCAGGTGGAGTTCAACACCGTCCGCACCGGCCGTGCCTCGGCCGCGCTGCTCGACCGGATCAGCGTCGACTACTACGGTCAGAAGACACCGCTGCAGCAGCTCGCCACGATCAACGTCCCCGAGCCGCGCATGCTCACCGTCCAGCCGTTCGATCCGAGCTCGATCAAGGAGATCGAGCGGGCGATCCAGGAGTCGGAGCTCGGCCTGACCCCGTCGAACGACGGCAAGGTGATCCGCCTGCCGATCCCGCAGCTGACCGAGGAGCGGCGCAAGGAGCTCGTGAAGATCGTCCGTCAGATCGCCGAGGACGGGAAGATCGCCGTGCGAAACGTCCGGCGCGACGCGGACAAGCACCTGAAGGAGCTGAAGACGAAGGGCGACGTCGGCGAGGACGACGAGCGCCGCGCGGAGGACCGCGTCCAGAAGCTCACCGACGAGCACACGAGCAGGATCGACGATCTGCTCAAGCGCAAGGAAGCCGAGATAACGGAGGTTTAGTGCGCCGGGATTCGCGGCCTGTTCCGGCGCCCTCCTGCGCCCGGGCCGGGGGAGGTTCCGCGATCCGTGGCGATCATCCTCGACGGCAACGGCCGCTGGGCGGCTTCGCGCGGCCTGCCGGTCGAGGCAGGTCACCGGGAAGGGACTCGCGCGCTCCGCCGCACCGTCGAGGGCGCGATCGACCTCGGGATCGAGTCGCTCACCGTCTACGCCTTCTCGACGGAGAACTGGCTCAGGCCCCCGCCGGAAGTCGACTCGCTCATGGAGATCTTCAACGAGACGATCGACCGCGAGCTGCCCGATCTGGCCGAGCAGGGTGTCCGGACGCGCTTCATCGGGCGGCGGGACCGGGCTCCGCAGGAGCTGCAGGAGCGGATGGATGATCTCGAGCGCGAGACCGCCGACCGCGAGCGGCTTCAGCTCTGGATCGCATTCGACTACGGCGGCCGCGCCGAGCTCGCGGATGCGGCGCGCGCGATGATCGAGGCGGGGGTGCAGCCAGACGAGGTCAGCGAGGACGTGTTCGCTGTTTACTTGTACGCCCCTGACATGCCCGACCCCGACCTCGTGATCCGCACGTCCGGTGAGCTCCGGATGTCGAACTTCCTCCTCTGGCAGCTCGCCTACTCGGAGTTCTTCTTCACGGAGACGCTCTGGCCCGACTTCGGGGAGGACGACCTGCGCGAGGCGGTCGGCGCATACGCGGGCAGGCAGCGGCGGTTCGGCCGGCGATGAGCTCGTTCTGGTCGCGGATCGTGATCGCGGCGGCGGGAATCCCGCTCGTCCTCTGGATCCTCTATCTCGGCGGCTGGCCGCTCTTCGGGCTCGCCCTCGTCGCGGCGCTCTTCGCCCTGCACGAGCTGTACTGGATGACGCGCGCCCTACGGCCGGTCGTCCTCGCCGGATATCTCGGCGCGATCGGGACGCTGCTGGGCGCGGAGCTCGGCGGAGCCGACTGGGCCCTGGCGGGGCTGTTCGTGACACTCGCCTTCGCGTTCGTGTTCAAGGGCTCCCTGTCATCTGCCTCGGTGGGCGTGACGGTGCTCGGAGTCGTGTGGATCGCGGTCGGCCTCGCCCACGCGCTGCTGCTGCGGGACATCGACGAGCACGGGGTCCTGGCGATCTACACCGTCATCCTCGCGGTCTGGGCCGGCGACGCGGGCGCGTACTTCATCGGGCTGCTCTTCGGGCGGCACAAGCTCGCGCCGACGGTCTCGCCCGGCAAGACCTGGGAAGGGCTCGCGGCCGGCACGGTCGCGACGATCGGCGTCACCTTCGTGGCGCTCTACAAGCAGGGCTTTCTGTCGATCCCGGAGTCGCTCGCACTCGGCGCCGTGATCGCCTTCGCCGCGCCGCTCGGTGACCTCTTCGAGTCGGCGCTGAAGCGCGACGTGGAGGTGAAGGACTCGGGGCGCCTGCTCGGCGGGCCACGGAGGCGTGCTCGACCGGATCGACGCGCTGCTCTTCGCGTGGGTGGCCGCCTACTACGTGATCGCTGCGTTCGGGCAGCTCTGATCTGCCTACACTTTCAAGTGTGAAGAGAGTTGCGGTTCTCGGCGCCACGGGGTCGATCGGGCGACAGGCGCTGGAGATCATCGATGCGAGCCCGGTGCTCGAGGCGTGCGCGCTCGCGTCCGGGTCCAACGAGCTGGGCGAGCTCGCCGCAGCGCGCAACGTGCCGCACACCCAGGTCGGCGGCGACCTCACGACCCTCCTGGACGAGTCCTCGCCGGACGTCGTCCTGAACGCGGTCGTCGGCTTCGCCGGGCTGCCCGCGACGCTCTGGGCGCTCGAGCGGGGCGTCACGCTCGCGCTCGCCAACAAGGAGAGCCTCGTTGCGGCGGGCGACCTCGCCCTCGCGGCCCGGGAGCGGGGTGGAGGCCTGCTGCTGCCGGTCGACAGCGAGCACTCCGCAGCCTTCCAGTGCCTCGAGGGCCGCGCGCTCGAGACCGTCCACTCCCTGGTCCTGACTGCTTCGGGAGGCCCGTTCCGCGGCCGAACGCGTGACGAGCTCGAAGGCGTCACGCGGGCCGACGCGCTGGCGCATCCGACCTGGCAGATGGGGCCCAAGATCACCGTCGACTCGGCCACGCTCGCCAACAAGGGGCTGGAGCTGATCGAGGCGCACTTCCTGTTCGGCCTGCCCTACGAGCAGATCGAGGTCGTCGTGCACCCGACCTCCGTCGTCCACGCGATCGTCCGCTTCCGCGACGGTGCCTCGCTCGCGCACCTCGGTTACCCGGACATGCGAGTCCCGATCTCCTACGCGCTGACCTATCCCGAGAGAGCTGCAACGCCCGTCGAGGGGCTCGACTTCTCCGAGGGGCTGTCCCTCGAGTTCGAGCCGCCCGACCTGGAGACGTTCCCGCTGCTCGCGCTGGCCAGGCGGGCCGGCGAGTCGGGCGGGACGTATCCGTGCGCCTACAACGCCGCGAACGAGGTCGCCGTTGCGGCCTTCCTCGCCGGCCGCCTCCCGTTCCTCGACATCGCCGGCGTCGTCGCCGAGACGCTCGAAGCGGTGGACGGGGCACCGGCCGGCGACCTCGACGAGCTCGTCCAGGCCGACTCCGAGGCCCGCCGCCACGCCGAGAGCGCAGCAGGAGCCCTGGTGCCGTGAACATCTTCGTCGCGATCCTCGGGCTCGGGCTGCTCGTCCTCGTCCACGAGGCAGGCCACTTCTTCACCGCGCGGGCGGTCGGGATGAGCCCGCGCCGCTTCTACATCGGCTTCCCGCCCGCGGTCGCGAAGGTCGAGCGAAACGGCATCGAGTACGGCATCGGTGCAATCCCGCTCGGCGGCTACGTGAAGATTCCCGGCATGCACAGGCCGGCCCCGTCCGACCTGGACACGTTCTTCGGTCCGGCGAGGGACGAGGCGCCCGAGCTGCACGGCCCGATCGAGCACGTGAAGCGCAAGCTCGACGAGGGCGACATGGAAGCCGCTCGCGCGAACCTCCTCGAGCTCGAGCAGGCGCTGGAAGGGGTCGAGCTGAGCCGCGTGGCGCGGAAGGGCGCGGTGAAAGGCCTGGCGGAGCTCCGCGACGGCCTCGGCTCGGACGCCTACTGGCGCCAACGCACCTGGAAGAAGGTGAGCGTCATCTTCGCCGGCCCCGGAACGAACCTGCTGTTCGCGATCGTCCTCTTCGCGATCCTGTTCCTGATCGGCAGCGGCGGCTACCGGCTCGGGTTCTCGATGGAGACGGACGCGCCGGTCGTGCACGACGTCCGCGCCGACCATCCGGCCGCGACGATCGGACTGCGGGCGAAAGACCGGATCGTGGCCATCAACGGACAGGTCGTGCAAGACGTGAGCGACGTGCCCGCGCTGATCGAGAAGTCGGGCGGGAGCCCCGTGGTGCTGACGATCCGGCGAAACGGTGCGATCAAGCGTCTCAGGCCGGCACGGCCGCGCAAAGAGGCGCAGCTGTCGCCGCCGCGCGCCGCCTGGGAGTCGGTTCGGCTGACGGGTGTGATCACGAAGGAGATCGGGGCGTCGCTCTCGCGGCTCGTCCGGGGGAACCGCAAGGAGGTCTCGAGCCCGGTCGGGATCGTCGAGGGCTCGTCCGAGGCGCTGAACCAGGGCGTGGAGACCTACCTCTGGGTGCTCGGGCTGCTCAGCCTGTCGCTCGCGCTCCTCAACCTGCTGCCGCTGCTCCCGCTCGACGGCGGGCACATCGTCTTCTCGATCATCGAGGGCATCCGTGGGCGCGCGGTCGGCCGGGAGGTCTACGAGCGGGTGTCCGCGATCGGGATCGCGGTCGTGCTGCTCCTCTTCTTCATCGGGCTCTCGAACGACATCGGCAACCTCGGTGGCTAGCGAACGCTCGATCAGGGTCGGAGGGGTTCAGATCGGCGGAGGCGCGCCGGTCGTCGTGCAGTCGATGACGCTCACTCCCACGCACGACGTGCCGGCGACGACCGCCCAGATCGCCGCGCTCGCCTCGGCCGGCTGCGAAATCGTGCGCTGCGCGGTGCCGAAGATCGAGGACGCGAACGCCCTGCGCAAGATCGTCCGCCTGTCGCCGATCCCCGTGATCGCGGACATCCACTTCAACGCGAGCCTCGCCCTGCGCGCGATCGACGCGGGAGTGGCCGCCGTGCGCATCAACCCCGGCAACATCGGCGGGCCCGACAAGGTCGTCCAGGTCGTCAAGGCGGCCAAGCGCGCCGGGATCCCGATGCGTATCGGCGCGAACTCCGGCTCGCTGCCCAAGCACCTGCACGAGCTCGCGCACCGCGACCAGGCGGAGGCGCTCGTCACAGCGGCGATCGAGGAGGTCGAGCTGCTCGAGGGCCTCGACTACCGCGACTTCAAGATCTCCGTCAAGTCGACGCACGTGCCGACGATGATCCGCGCGTACCGGATGCTCTCCGAGCGCGTCCCGTACCCGCTCCATCTGGGCGTGACCGAGGCGGGCACATCCTTCGCGGGCTCGATCAAGAGCGCCGTGGGGATCGGCGCCCTGCTCGCGGACGGCGTGGGGGACACGCTCCGCGTCTCGCTGACCGCCGATCCGGTGAAGGAGATCGAGGTCGCATGGGAGATCCTGAAGGCGCTCGGCCTGCGCGAGCGCGGTCCGGTGATGATCGCGTGCCCCTCGTGCGGGCGCGACAACGTCGGGGTCGAGAACCTCGCCGTCGAGGTCGAGGAGCGGCTGCGCGACTACCCGCAGGCGTTCGAGGTGGCGGTGATGGGTTGTGCCGTGAACGGTCCCGGCGAGGCGGGCGACGCCGACTTCGGGATCGCCGGCGGGCGCGACGTCGGGTTCATCTACGCCCACGGCCGCGTGCTGAAGAAGGTGTCCTCGGAGACGCTCGTCGACGACCTGTTCTCGGAGATCGACACCTGGATCGAGGCCGGAATGCGCAGGCCGAAGCGCCTGAAGATGGCCAAGCCGGCGGCGCTCGCAATGGCGGAAGCCTCCGAAATTTCTCTCGACTAGGGTAGGGACGATGATCCGCCGGGCCTCCCAGCTCTTCCTGCCGACCCTGCGCGAGGCGCCTGCCGATGCCGAGTCGGTGAGCCACAAGCTGCTCGTCCGGGGCGGCTACATCCGCCAGGTGAGCGCGGGCGTGTGGACGTTCCTGCCGCTCGGCTGGCGCACCCACGAGAAGGTCGTCGGGATCATCCGCGAGGAGATGGACGCGTTCGGCGCGCAGGAGCTGCTGATGCCCGTGCTGACGCCCGCCGAGCTCTGGAAGGCGACCGGCCGCTACGCGATCCCCGAGGTCTTCAAGCTGCGCGACCGGAACGACCGCGAGTTCGTCCTCCCGATGACCCACGAGGAGTCGATCACGTTCCACGCGCGGGAGATCCAGTCGTACCGCGACCTGCCGCAGATCCTCTACCACTTCCAGACGAAGGACCGCGACGAGCCACGGCCGCGCGCCGGGCTGATCCGCGTGCGCGAGTTCATCATGAAGGACTCGTACTCGTTCGACCGCGACGAGGAAGGGCTCGACAAGAGCTTCATGCTCCACAAGGCGGCGTACGACCGGATCTTCGAGCGCTGCGGGCTGGAGGTGTACCCCGTACAGGCCGAATCGGGGATGATGGGCGGGAGCGAGAGCATGGACTACCTCGCACCTGCGGCCGCCGGTGAGAACACGCTCGTCACGTGCGAGAGGGGCGACTACGCGGCCGACCTCGAGGTCGCGCGGGGGATTCCTCGGGCGCCCGAGTTCCCCGAGGCGCTGGGCGAGCCGGAGACCGTCGAGACCCCCGGCGTAGGCACGATCGAGGATCTCGCGAGGTTCCTCGGCGTCGACGAGGCCGCGACGTCGAAGGCGATGCCCGTCGTGGCCGACGGACGCGTCGTGCTCGGGCTCGTGCGGGGAGACGACCGGCTGGACGAGGTGAAGATGGTCGAGGCTCTGGGCGAGGCGGTCCGCCCGGCCACGGAGGACGAGATCCGCGAGACCTTCGGCGCGGACCCGGGGTCGATCGGCCCGGTCGGAGTGACGGTCGAGGTGGTCGCGGACGAGGCGCTGCGCGAGGGGCAGTTCGTCGCAGGCGCGAACCGCACCGGCCATCACCTGCGCGGAGTCGCAGGCGGGTCGCGACTTCGAGGCTCGCTTTGCGAATATCCGCGAAGTGCGAGAGGGTGACACCTGTCCGAAGTGCGGTGGAGCGCTCCACCTGCAGACCGCGATCGAGGTGGGCCACATCTTCAAGCTGGGGACGTACTACACCGAGCCGCTCGAGGCGACGTTCCTCGACGAGGACGGGAAGGAGAAGCTGTTGGTCATGGGCAGCTACGGGATCGGGCCGGGGCGCACGATGGCCGCCGTCGTGGAGCAGCACCACGACGACGACGGGATCAAGTGGCCGGGCTCGGTCGCGCCGTACGACGTCCACGTGGTTGCGCTGCCTGGGCTCGAGGAGCGCGCCTCCGAGGTCGCGGAAAGGCTCGACGAGGCCGGAGACGACGTGCTGCTGGACGACCGCGACCAGCGCGCGGGGGAGAAGTTCGCCGACGCCGACCTGATCGGGCTTCCGACTGCGGGTGACCGTGGGCAAGAAGACGCTCGAGGACGGCGCCGTCGACATCCGCTCGCGCGCGACCGGCGAGGATCAGAGGGTGGCGGTCGACGACGCTCGGGAGTCTTCGGTAGTGGCCCGCCGGCGGCGCTTCAGCGACGATTCGTTCGGCGAGACGCTCGAGCGGCTGATGAACGAGAACGGCGTCACCTACCGCGCGCTGGCGTCGAAGACGAAGCTGTCGGCGGGGTACCTGAACCATCTCGTCCACGGCAATCGCCCGGTGCCCTCGAACGACATCGTGCGCTCGTTGGCGTCGGCGCTCGATGTCGAGCCCGACCACTTCCGCGAGTACCGGATCCGCGTGATCACCGAGCGGCTCGAGGAGATGCCGGCGCTGATCGACCGGCTCTACAAGCGCCTGGGCGAGAGTCCGTAAGACCTAGTCTTCGACGGCGTCTTCGGCCTGCTCGGCGCGCTCGACGATGTCGCCCTCGGTGAAGAGGATCTTCTGGAGCGCGACGCGCCACTTCTCCTTGCGGCGGGAGAGGAACTCGAGGTCCATCGCGAAGTGGAGGAACTCCTCGCGCTGGGCGTGCTCCATGATCGAGCGCGCCTGGTCGTCCGTCTCGAGGGCCATCCGCTGCTCGTACCAGCCGATGGCCTCGGCCTCTTCCTGGAGCGAGGCGATCAGGCGCGCGAAGGTGCGTGCGTCGGCGTCGAGCTCGTCCGGCGGCTCGTGGTACTGGTCGGTGGGCATCGCGCTAATCTAGTCGCGAGACGGGGCGTGGCGCAGCCTGGTTAGCGCGCTAGTCTGGGGGACTAGAGGTCCCGAGTTCAAATCTCGGCGCCCCGATGATGAAAGCCCCGCTCAGGCGGGGTTTTCTCGTTCCCGATCCTCGCCCCTCTCTCGAGTCTGGTGCTCAGCGGGCGCGATCCGTAAGTTCGGGGCGGCTTTGGCGTCAGGGGCCGGGGCGCTCATCGTGCCTCTCCCTCCCTCCTCTTCCCAAGAGAAAAAGTGAGTTCCGCAGACCCCGGCCTCTTGGCCGTTATTCCGTTCCGGCTCGTAGCCAAACGCACTTGAAACTTCGAGTTGGCTAAAGGATCGGGGGCCACGCGTCGAACAACGACTCCGAGAGCTGGGGCGCTTCTCGGTCAGACCCCCCGAGCGAGCCCGGCCATTGGCCGCAGATGGCTGGACTGCGCCCCGGCTCTCCTTAGGGCATACTCGCCCGCCGAGAAAGAGGAGGACCCATGTGGTGGATCATCCTGATCATCCTCGCAGTGCTGGTCGTCGCCGCGATCATCATCGTCGGCGGGCGCCGCGCTCGCGAGGCACAGCTCGAGAACAAGCGCGAGGAAGCCGGGAACCTCCGCCGTGAGGCGGACCAGCAGGCGTCGGCAGCGGGCCAGCGCGCCGCCCTCGCCGAAGAGCAGGCCCAGCAGGCGGAGAAAGAGCGTGCGCAGGCCGAAGAGGCGCGCCGCCGGGCAGATGAAGTCGATCCCGACGTAGACAACGACTAAGCCCACCGGGCACCGTAGGCTTGGCCCGTGCCGCCGACCCGCGTAGCGATCATCGGAGCGGCGCTCGACCTCGGCGCGGGCCGCCGCGGAGTGGATATGGGGCCGTCCGCGATCCGCTATGCGGGGCTCAGCGACCGGCTCGAGCGGGCGGGAATCGACGTCGAGGACCGCGGCAACGTCCAGGCAGCACTTGCCGAGACGCGGGCAAGCGGCTCCGAGCGCGCGCGCTTCCTCGACGAGATCCTCGAGACCTGCGGCCGCATCGCAGCTGAGGTCGAGCAGGCGCGCGCTGAGGGTCGCGTTCCGCTCCTGCTCGGAGGCGACCACTCGATCGCCATGGGCTCGCTGAGCGGCCTGGCGGCGAAGGGAAAGGGCGGCGTGCTGTGGCTCGATGCCCACGGCGACCTGAACACGCCCGCAACGACGCCCTCGGGGAACGTGCACGGGATGCCGCTCGCGGCCGCGATCGGGCTCTGCGACGACTTCGCGCGCGACGGCCTACGGCTCCCGGCTCTCGATCCGGAGCGCGTGGCGGTTGTCGGCGTCCGTTCCCTCGACCCGGGCGAGCAGGCGCTCGTGCGGGACCTCGGGATCGCCGTCTACACGATCAGCGATCTCGACCGCCGCGGAATGGAGTCCGTGATCACGGAGGCGCTCGAGCGTGTCGCGGGCGGCCACTTCGTCCACGTCTCGGTCGACCTCGACGTCGTCGATCCCGAGGTCGCGCCCGGAGTGGGGGATCCCGTGCGCGGCGGGCTCTCGTACCGCGAGGCGCATCTCGCCCTCGAGCTCGTCGCAGAGGCGGGCGTGATGGACGCGCTGGACATCGTCGAGGTCAATCCGATCCACGATCACGAGAACGCGACCGCGGGTGTCGCAGTGGAGCTCGCCGTGAGCGCGTTCGGCGGGACGATTCTCTAGACGAAGACGTCGGCCGAGCAGCCGAAGACGAGGGCTCCGAATGTGTCGGACTCGTCGACTCCGGCGAGAGACGGATGGTCGAGGTCGACCTCCGCGTCAGGCCAGCTCTCGAGCCCGAGCGAGGCGGCGCCCTCGTCCGAGCCGAAGCAGAGCAGCGTGTCCGGGAGAGATGACATTCCGGCGCAGCGTGCGCCGCCGCGCGATGCCTTCCAGCTCGCGAAGCTCCTCGAGCGGGTCGATGCGCACGTTCGAGTCCGAGCCGATGCACATGCCGATGCTGCGCTCGCAGACCTTCTCGACCGGGAGGAACCCGTCGCCGAGATTGGCCTCGGTCGTCGGGCAGACGCAGATGCGGGCGTTGGCCTGCGCGACGAGGTCGAGCTCCGCTTCGTCGGCGTGGGTGGCATGAACGATCGTCGTGCGCGGACCGAGGCAGCCGCTCTTCGCAAGCAGCTCGATCGGCCGGATGCCGTGCTCCTCGACGCACTCGTCGATCTCGCGCGGCTGCTCGTCGGCGTGGACGTGCAGCGGCAGCTCGTTCTCCGCGGCGTAGCGGCCGATCTGCTCGAGCCACCTGGGCGGGCAGGCGCGGACGGAGTGGGGGGCGACTCCGACCTCGATCCCGCGCCCACGCAGGTTCTCGACCTGGTTCAGGTACTCGTCCGGAGAGGCTTGGCGGAAACGGTCGAGCCCGCCGCGCGCATACGCGACGTAGAGGAGGACGAATGTGACGCCGGCAGCTTCGGCGGCCTCGGCGGCGGCGAGCGCCTGCTCGAAGCCGAGGTAGTGGAACTCCCCGACCGCGGTGTAGCCCGCTGCGCGCATCTCGCGATAGACCTGCTCGTAGCCGGTCCGGACGCGCTCCGAGGTCTGCTGGTCGGCGAGCTCGAGCATCGCGTCGCGCCAGGCCCAGAAGTCGCCGCCCTCGGTGCGGCCGCGAAGCGCGCGCTGGAAAGCGTGGCTGTGCGCGTTGACGAAGCCGGGGATCGTGAGCCGGTTCGCCACGGGAGATCATTAAATCGGTTCCCGCCGCCTCCTCCCCGTTTTGATCGTAGTGGGGAGGCCAGTGACGTGTCCCTCACGAAAGACGAGCAAATGAGCGGCAATCGATCCCAAGCGTTCTATCCTTGACCGAGATGTCAGCCCCCGCGGTCTCTGCTCCGCTGGCGCGCGTGCCGAACGCGCTCACGATCATGCGGCTCGCGCTGATCCCGGTGTTCATCGCGCTCCTGATCCCGGCCGACGGCGGCAAGAGCTGGGCGGCGGCCATCGTCTTCGGGGTCGCGGGGGTCACCGACCAGATCGACGGCTGGCTCGCGCGGCGCTGGCACGTGGAGTCCGAGTTCGGCCGCGTCGCCGATCCGCTCGCCGACCGCCTGATGATCGACGCCGCGGTCATCCTGCTCGTCCTCGTCCACGACCGCCTGCCGTTGATCGCGCTCGCCCTGATCATCGTTCGGGACGCTTTGCTGATCGGCGGGTACAAACTGCTCATGCCCCGGGGCTACGAGCTCAACGTCAACTTCATCGGCAAGGCCGCAACATGGCTGCTCTATGCGTCGCTCGCGTTCGTGATGGTCACCGAGGAGGGGACGAGCTGGCCGCTCTGGATCTTCTGGACGGGCCTCGCCCTGGCGCTCGCGGCCGGTGCGTTGTACCTCCGGTCGGCCTGGAAGGTGATGCGCCGATGAAGGCCGTCGTCATGGCCGGCGGCGAGGGCACCCGCCTGCGCCCGCTCACCTCGAACCAGCCCAAGCCGATGGTGCCGATCGTCGGCAAGCCGTGCATGGAGCACATCGTCGAGCTCCTTCGCGGCTACGGCTTCGAAGACGTGATCGTCACGGTCGCGTTCCTCCCGCAGGCGATCCGCAGCTACTTCGGCGACGGCGAGGGCCTCGGCGTCAGCATGGAGTACTCGGTCGAGGAGTCCCCGCTCGGAACGGCCGGCTCGGTCCGGCTGGCGGGGGACAAGCTGAACGAGACCTTCCTCGTCATCTCCGGCGACGCGCTGTGCGACTTCGACCTCGGCGCGCTCGTCGACTTCCACCGGAGCAAGGGAGCAGCGGTCACGATCGGCCTCAAATCGGTCGAGAACCCGCTCGAGTTCGGGATCGTGGTCACCGACGAGGACGGACGCGTCGAGCGCTTCCTCGAGAAGCCGTCCTGGGGCCAGGTCTTCTCCGACACGATCAACACCGGCGTGTACGTGCTCGAGCCGGAGGTGCTGCAGCACATCCCCACCGACCGGCCCTACGACTTCTCGAAGGAGCTCTTCCCGCTCCTGCTCGAGATGGGCCGCCCGCTGTACGGGATGGCCATGGAGGGCTACTGGCAGGACATCGGGAACCTCGACCAGTACCGGCAGGCGAACTTCGACGCGCTCGACGAGCGTGTCCAGCTGAACATCCCGGGCATCCGGCTTCGCGGCAACATCTGGCTCGGCGAAGGCGTCGAGCTGAACGACCTGGCCCAGGTCGAAGGGCCGGCGCTGATCTCGAACTACTGTCGGATCGCGCCCGGCGCGGAGGTCGGCCCGTACTCCGTCCTGTCCGCGAGCGCCACGCTCCTCGAGCGCGCCCGCACAGTGCGCTCCGTGATCGACGCGTCCACGCACATCGGCCGCGGCGCGCTCGTCGAGGGCGCGATCGTGGGCCGCTCGTGCGACATCCGCGCACATGCCCGGCTGCAGGAAGGGGTCGCGCTCGGCGACGAGGTGCGAGTGGGGGAGGAGAGCGTGCTCATGCCCGGCGTGCGCGTCTACCCCTACAAGGAGGTCGAGAGCGGCGCGCAGATCTACGAGAGCCTGATCTGGGAGTCGCGCGCTTCCTCGCGCCTGTTCGAGCGCGACAGCGTGTCCGGCCTCGTCAACGTCGACCTGACGCCCGAGATGGTGACCCGCCTCGCCGTCGCTCTGGGGACGGCCCTGCCCCGAGGGGCACGCGTCGTGGGCAGCCGCGAGTCGCCTGCGGCCTGCCGGATGGTCGAGCGCGCCATGATCGCGGGCCTCAACTCGACCGGCATCGACGTGTCCGACCTGCAGGTGATCCCGAGCGCGGTCGGCCGGCACCTGCTGAAGACCCACGACTACGCCGCCGGCTTCCACGTTGGAAGCGCCGCGATCGACCCGGAGATCGTCGCGATCCGCTTCTTCGAAGAGCCCGGGATCCAGCTCTCGACCGCGATGCAGAAGGAGGTGGAGAAGCACTTCTCACGAGGAGAGCTCCGGCGCGCGTCGGGCGAAACCGTCGGCGACGTGGACTACCCGGTGCGTGCCCGCGAGAGCTACGCGGAGGACCTTCTCCAGACGCTCGACCGAGAGGCGATCCGCAGCAGGAAGTCCCGGATCGTCGTCGACTACGGCTACTCGGCGGCGTCGCTCGTGCTCCCGGTCGTCCTGGGCGCGCTCCATGTCGAGGTGGTTGCGGCCCACGCGTTCGGCGCCACGGGCGCCAGCGGCGCCACCGCCAACCTGCGCAGCCTGATCGGGCAGACCAAGAAGCTGGTGACCGCGGTCGGGGCGGACTTCGGCGTCGTCTTCGACCGGGCTGCCGAGCGCCTCTATCTGATCGACGAGCGCGGGCACGAGATCCCGGTCGAGCAGGCGCTGCTCCTCTACCTGCGCCTGATCGGCTCGAACGGCAAGCGCGGGAAGCTGGCGTTCCCGGTGACCGTCACGAGCCAGGTCGACGAGATCGTCAAGGGCAGCGGCCTCCAGGTGATCCGGACGCCTGCGTCGCTCAGCGAGCTGACGAAGGCGGCCGCGCAGGACGGCGTCATCTTCGCCGGCGCGATCGGCGGCGGCTACGTCTTCCCGGACTTCCTGCCCGCCTACGACGCGATGGCGAGCCTCTGCAAGCTCCTCGAGCTCCTGGCGCCGGTGGAGCAGCCGCTCTCCTCGCTCGTCGCGGAGCTGCCTCCCTCGACGCTCGTCCACCGCCAGCTGCCGTGCCCATGGTCGCTGAAGGGGACGGTCATGCGCGTGCTCACCGAGCGGCTCAAGGGGCGGGACCTCGACCTCCTCGACGGGATCAAGGTCAACGACCGCCGCGGCTGGGCCCAGGTGCTGCCCGATCCCGGACGAGCCGCTGGTGCACATCTACGCCGAAGGCCGCGACGAGCGCGCCTCGAACGAGCTGGAGAGCGAGCTCAGACACCTGGTCGAAGAAGTCCTGCAGGACGAGGCAGAGATCTCAAGTAGAGGTTGAACCTTTAGAATGCGGCTGCTTTACTAGCCAGCGCTCCCCCTCCGAACGAAAGGCGAATTCGCGTGGAACCGCTTCCCGACCTGACCAGCCTGTCCGACGACGACCTGAAGAAGCTGATCGACGACCTCACCGAGGAGGAGCAGGAGATCTCCTACCGGCGCCGCCTCCTGCACGGGAAGATCGACATCCTCCGGGCCGAGCTCGTCGCGCGGCTGCAGAAGTCGGAGGGGAAGAGCGTCCTCGAGCAGGTCGACGTCGAAGGTCTCGCGCAGATCCTGGCCGGCAAGGCGTCGCCGCCGAGCGGGGACCGCGCTTGAGCCACATCTACTGCCCCGAGTGCGGCTTCCAGAACCCGGAGTCGTCGAACTACTGCGCGAAGTGCGGGGCGCTGCTGGTCCGTGACGAGGGGGGTTCGGACACGACCATGAGCTACACGCCCGACGAGGCCGACGAGGATGCGGCGGCGATCATGGACGAGATCAAGACCGAAGGGCCGGCGCTCGTCGTTCGCTCGGGCGGAGGTCGCGCGGGCGAGCACTTCCTGCTGGAGAAGGAGCAGACCACGGTCGGCCGCTCGCCGGACTGCGACGTCTTCCTGGACGACGTGACCGTCTCGCGCCGTCACGCGCTCGTCCTGCGCCGCGACGGCCAGTTCATCATCGAGGACAAGGGCAGCCTGAACGGGACGTTCCTGAACCGGCGCCGAATCGAGTCGGGCGAGCTCGAGGACGGGGACGAGGTGCAGATCGGCAAGTACAAGCTGACCTTCCTCGCGCAGTGAGCGCGACCGCAGAGACCTCGACCAGGAACGGCGCCGTGCACATCGGCGCGGTCTGCCGGCAGCTGCGTGACGAGTTTCCGGACATCTCGATCTCGAAGATCCGCTACCTCGAGGATCAGGGACTCCTGGCGCCGAAGCGCACGCGCGGCGGCTATCGCGTCTTCGACGAGGACGCAGTCGACCGCCTGCGGACGATCCTGCGCCTGCAGCGAGACGAATTTCTGCCGCTGCGCGTCATCCGCCAGGAGCTGGCCTCTCCGGCTGCGGGCAAGACGCGCCGCCGACGGGACGGGGGCCTCACCGGACCGGAGGAGGAGCTGAGCGCGGGCGAGCTGGTCGAGCGCTCCGGCGCGACGCCGCAACTCGTCCGCGAGCTCGAGGAGTACGGCCTGCTCGAGCCCCACGGGAGCGGGGGAGAGAAGCGCTACCCGGCCGGCGACGCCGAGGTTGCGGCCGTGTGCGCACAGCTTGCGGCGTACGGCATCGGGGCTCGCAATCTTCGCGCCTTCCGGACGGCCGCCGACCGGCAGGCGTCGCTCTTCGGGCAGCTCGTCGGCCCGTCGCTCAACACCCGGAGCCCGGAGCGTCGCGAGGCTGCCCTGGACGACCTCGGAGCGCTCGCCGAGCTGGCCCAGGAGCTGTCCCAGCTCCTCTCCTGGCGCGCCGTCAGACACCTCGCGTCCGCCTGATGGCCGTCACGAACGTCGATCACCTGAAAGACAGGATCCGGGACGTACCCGACTGGCCCGAGCCCGGCGTCGTCTTCAAGGACATCATGCCGCTGCTCGCCGATCCGGAGGCACTGCGGGAGACGATCGACTTGCTCGGCGGCTGGGCGGCGGAGCGAAAGCCGGACATCGTCGTCGGGGGAGAGGCGCGCGGGTTCTTCATCGGCTCCGCGATCGCCTACAAGCTCGGCTGCGGTTTCGTTCCCGCCCGCAGGCCGGGGAAGCTGCCCCTGGAGACGATCAGCGCCGACTACGCGCTCGAGTACGGCAGGAACGCGCTCGGAGCTCCAGGCGGACGCGTTCGAGGACGGCTCGCGCGTGCTCATCCACGACGACGTGCTGGCCACGGGCGGGACGTCAAGGGCGATGGCCGAGCTCGTGGAGCAGCTCGGCGGCACGGTCGTCGGGATCCAGTTCATCATCGAGCTCGACTTCCTGCACGGGCGCGACAAGATCGCCGACTACGACGTGTTCGGCCTGCTGCACTACTAGCGCCGGTCAAGGCGCACGTCCGGCGCGCCGATTACAAGTCCGATACCGGCCATGTACGACGCGCTCACCACGCGCTACACCTTCGCGTGCCCGGAGCGGGGCGAGAGCCGTGTGCGCCTGTCCTCGTTCCGCCTCCTCGAGCGGCTGCCCGGGACCGGCCACCCCGTGGTCTTCCAGGTGGTCTTCGACTGCCCCTGCGGCGAAGAGCATCCAGGTCTCGTCTCCGACCAGGACCTCGACTGGGCGCCGCTCGGCTTCAGCGACGAGCGGTACCTGAACCTGATGACGGCCCGCTTCGAGGAGGCGAGCGAGGAGCTGTCCGATCTCGCGGTGCGGCGGATCCTCGCCGGCGAGTGGCCGTGGAGCTTCTACTGCTTCCCCGAGAGCCGGCCGCGACCCGTGTTTCCGTCGTCGTTCGTCCTGCTCGCCCCCGGTGACGGGTCGATCGGGCTCGCGGTTCGCTGCCCGGCCTGCGAGCACGTCTCCGTGAACCTCGTCTCGCCGGAGCACGTGGATCTGCCGTTCCACAACGACCTCCGGATCGGGGTCGTCCCGCACGTCCTCGAGGGGGATGCGGAGCGGATCGTGGAGGAGTTCCAGGAGGAGCTCGACTCCGCGCGCTTCGACGCGCGACGCCTCGACCTGGACTGAAAACGGGCACGAGAGGGGAGGACCCGGGCGGAGGTGGTGCTCATGTACGGCTTGACGAGAGCAACTCTGACCTTGATCGGCGTGGCCCTGGCAGGCGTCCTGCTGTGGCTCGCGACCGCGATCCTTCCGAGCACGGTCTCGGACGCGTCCCGCGGCGAGTACTGGGCCGCGCTCGGACTCGTGGCCCTCGGGGGCCTCGCGATGGCGCTGTCGCAGCTCCTCGGCGGCTGGACGAAGTGGGGCTGGCCGCGCGTCTCGGGGAACGTGTTCCTGCTCGCGTTCCTACCGACGCTGATCGCGGGAGGGTGGATCCTGGCGGGTCACGAGCCCGAGAGTTACTGGCTCGGACGCCACGTCCGGAGCTGGTCGGGCGACATCGGGGTCGACGGCTTCGTCGACTCGATGGGCCTGATGATCCCGGCCGTCGCGTTCGGGATCGGCCTCGTGTTCGGGCTCACGTTCGACACGACCGGCCCGCGACGCGCGGGGACGAAGCCTGTGCCCGCAGCGGGTGCGCAGCGACCGGTATCGGCGAACGGCAACGGGAGCGGTGAGGACCGGCGAGTGAGTCTCGAGGACGCCGAGCGGCAGCCCGAGCCTGCCGAGCGCTCCGGCGACCGCCCAGAGAACTAGGCCGGTTCGGTAAGCGCCGCAGCTCGCGGCGGTGCTCATTCCGTGGA
Source organism: uncultured Actinomycetes bacterium (assembly GCA_963790695.1). GTDB lineage: Bacteria > Actinomycetota > Thermoleophilia > Gaiellales > Gaiellaceae > VAXT01. Next base: position 145,839 of record CAWBPX010000005.1, read on the forward strand.
GGGATCGCTCGGCGGTTGGGCGCCGCCAACTAGGCCCTGGTCGCGCGATCCTCGCCGTAAAGCCTGATGTACAGGAAGATCGCGCTGCCCGCGACCGCGGAGAGGATGAGCGCTGTGCCCTTGCTGATGCCGATTGCGAGCATGCCGAGCCACAGGTACAGGAAGAACCCCAACGCCCAGAAGAAGGCCGAGACCCCCTTGTCGACGCTCGGTGGTCGGAGATGGAACGACATCGCGGCGAGTTTATCCAGGCGCAGGGCTGTCGACGAGCCGCGCGACCGCATTTCCCCAGGCTTGTCCACAAGAGGCCATCCAGGGTGTGGAAAATGTTGAAAACTGAACTTTTTGCAATTTGCGGGCTCTGCGTTTCGACAGGTCTTGATCGGACGCCTTGACGCCTCTACTGTCCCGTTTGCGCCGAGCACGGAGCGTGAGTAGGTCGAAGCCCAGCCGGGCGGCCGTAGGCGGAAGCCGAAAGTCAGTCGGCAGGGCGGACGAAAGCGGAACCGGCTCGGCGAATTTTTATGGTCCAATTTCGCCAGTTCGCGCGAAGCGCGCGACTGGCGAAATTGCGAGCGACAGAGTCGCGAGCCGCATCAATGGGTGATCGTCCCTCGAGAACGGCCGGCCGAATGGCAGAGGGAGGAGCCCGGATCCGTGCGCTTTCTCCAACTTGACATAACACGCGTTATCGTGCGCTCGCTTTCATGCAGCCACCTGGTGGCTCAAGCCCTGAAACGCGGCATGCGCGTACGGGTGGTTGAACACGTCGAGCGCCTGATGCGGCTCGACGGCGAGTTCGAAGTGGATGCCGTTCCGTTCGTCCAGGACGGTGACCGTCAGCTCGTCCGTGGCCTGATGCCAGAAGAGCACCACCTCGAGGCTGTCATTCTTTTCGGTAAGCGAGCTCTCGAAACGTCTCGTGCGTCGCGTTGGCGGCCATGTCGCTCCTTCCGTCGTAGACACGTCCTTGCTCCTCGGAGTTTCAGTCTCGGAGCGAGCGCGGATCCATGCACGGAAGATGGGCGATCGATGGGTGGTCACGGCACGCTTCGACGAGCGCCGTCCGGCTCTAGCGTGCAGGCTTCACTGACTCGATGAAGCGATCACGACCGATCTGGGGCGTGCTTCTCCTGGCCCTCGCCCTCTTCGCGGTTCCGCTGCCGTCATCCGGGGCTTCGCTTGCCGGACAGCTGCGCGCGCCGCACAACCGCGCGGCGCCGAGAATCGCCGGGCTGGCACTCGAAGGACAGACGCTCTCCGCCCAGCGCGGCAAATGGGCGAATCGCCCCGCGGCCTTTCGCTACGCATGGCAGTCGTGTGACCGAGCCGGCAGGTCGTGCGTCAAGGTGCGCGCCGCCAAGCGCGCGAAGTATCGGCTCAGGTCGGGCGACGTCGGTCATCGACTACGGGTTCTCGTCACCGCCTCGAACCGAGTCGGGCACGGAACTGCTCGTTCGAACACGACTCCCGTCGTGAACTCCGCCGGCCAGCCACACTACTTCGGCACCGACCCGTCGCGAGACTGCATCGACAGAGCCGAGGCGAGCTGCACCCTCCCCAATTCGCTGCCGCGGTCCGCGGCGACGTGCGCGGCCTCGATCCTCCGCTCGAGCTGGGAGCCGCGGGCGGACAACTACGCGGCGAACCACACAGCCGGGGACGGCTCGTATACGTGGGGCCCGGCCGCGACCGATCCCTACTGGTCCGCCTGGGCCGCTCGTGTGTCCCTCGTCCAGGGGCAATTCACGGGCACGACGACCGAGATGTTCTCCTGGGCCGCCTGCCGCTGGGGCATCGAGGAGAACCTTCTCCGCGCCGTCGCCGTGATCGAGTCGACCTGGCATCAATCCACGTGGGGCGACCGTTGCGGAGGCGGCGACCCGACGATCGGCTCGTTCAGCGTGATCCAGATCAAGAACAAGAACTGTGACGGCACTCTCCTCTGGGGCGGGATGCCGGACGTCCAGGACTCGACCGCGCTGGCGGTCGACCTCTACGCCGCTAGGCTGCGCGCTTGCTACAACGGCGACTTCTACGACGGGGGCTCCTGGCTCTACCACGGCAAGACCGTTCGACAGATCGCCGCCGGCAACGGCTGGCCCTACGTGCTCTGGGGCTGCATCGGGTCCTGGTTCTCGGGAGATTGGTACGACGCGGGCGCCGTGACCTACATCGGCCACGTCCAGACCGCGCTCGCCCAGCGGACCTGGCTGAGCTACTGAGGCTCCCACCCCTTGCTCCCCTCGAGCGTTTGATGTTTTATCTGACTATCGCCCTGGTAAGAACTCCCTGAAGCTGAATGACAGTCGAAATCGAGAACGTCCTCTGCGACTGAGGACGTCCGGCAGATCATCGAGACCGCCGAGCAGGCCGGTTCGATCCGGTCGTCCGAGCTCGCCGATCTCGTCGAGACGCACGAGCTGAGCGAGCTCGAGGCCGAGGCGCTCCACCGCGAGTGCGAGCAGCGCGGCATCGACATCGTCGATGACAAGGACAAGGAGGAGCCTCCTCCCCAGCCGGTCGTCTACGAGACGACGACCGATGCGCTCCAGCTCTTCCTGCGCGAAGCCGGCCGCCACCAGCTGCTGACGGCGGCGCAGGAGGTCGAGCTCTCGAAGCGCATCGAGCGCGGCGATCCCGAGGCGAAGCAGCGGATGATCCAGTCCAACCTGCGGCTCGTCGTCTCGATCGCGAAGAACTACCGCAACCAGGGCCTGCCCTTCCTCGACCTGATCCAGGAAGGCACGCTCGGCCTGATCCGCGCCGTCGAGAAGTTCGACTGGCGCCGCGGCTACAAGTTCTCGACGTATGCGACCTGGTGGATTCGGCAGGCCGTCGCGCGCGCGCTCGCGGACAAGGCGCGCACGATCCGGATGCCGGTGCACATCGTCGAGCGGCTCCAGAAGATGAACAAGGCGGAGCGGCTGCTCTGGACCCAGCTCGGCCGCGAGCCGACGTTGGACGAGATCGCCGAGGAGGCGAGCCTGCCGGTCGAGCAGGCACGTGAGGTCAAAGCCGCGGCACGCGCGTCGACGAGCCTCGACCAGCCCGTCGGCGAGCAGGAAGACGCGGTCTTCGGAGACTTCGTCGCCGGCGACGGGCCGTCACCCGAGGACGAGGTGGAAGTCACGCTCCGCAGCCAGGCCCTCGTCCGTGGCCTCGCAGCGCTCTCCGACCGTGAGCGCAAGGTGATCTGCCTTCGCTACGGGCTCGGCGGCTCGGACCCGAAGACGCTCGAGGAGATCGGCCGCACGCTGAGTCTCACCCGCGAGCGAGTCCGCCAGATCGAAGTGCACGCCCTGCGCCGTCTCTCGAAGCTCCGAGAGATGGAATCAGTCGCGGGCTAGCCGTCGGATTCGAGATAGAGCTGGAGGCCCGGGGCCGTCTGGCGTAGCTCTCGCAGCGCGCGCGACTCGAGCTGGCGGACGCGCTCTCGCGTGATGCCGAGGCCGACGCCGACCTGTTCCAGCGTCTGCGGATTCTCGCCGTCCAGGCCGAAGCGCAGCGCGAGGACGCGGCGCATGCGCGGAGTGAGCCGGCTGAGCGCACCCGCGAGCTCCTTCGAGCGCAGCATCTTCGCCGTCGCCGTCTCGGGCCGGTCGGACTTCGTGTCCTCGATCAGATCGCTGTAGACGCTCTCCCCGTCCCCCACCGGTGTCTCCAGGCTCACGGGATCCTCGATCAGCTCCAGCAGCTCCTGGACGCGCTCGGGGGTGAGCCCGGCCTCGTTCGCGATCTCCGGGATCTCCGGGTCGCGGTTCAGCTTCTGGGCGAGGATGCGCCTTGCGCGCAAGACCTTGCGGGTCTGCTCCGCGACGTGAACGGGAAGACGGATCGTTCGGCCCTGGTCGGCCAGAGCCCGCGTGACGGCCTGGCGAATCCACCAGGTCGCGTACGTCGAAAGCTTGTACCCGAGCTTGTAGTCGAACTTCTCGACGGCGCGGATCAGGCCGAGGTTCCCCTCCTGGATCAGGTCGAGGAGCGGGACGCCGGCCTTCGTGTAGTTCCGCGTGATCGACATCACGAGCCGGAGGTTGCACTCGATCAGACGTCGCTTGGCGGCCTCGTCCCCCTCGTCCTTGCGCCGTGCGAGCTCGCGCTCCTCGACGGGCGTCAGGAGCGGGCCGTCGCCGATCTGGCGGACGTAGAGCTTGAGCGGATCGGCCGTGAACGCCGCGACCGCGTCGTCCGGATCCTTCTCTTCGACCTCGGGCTCGTCGAGCTCAGCCGGGTTGGGAACGACCTCGAGCCTCGGCTCAGGGGTCGGATCGTCGTCGGGCGGTCGTTGAGGAAGCGGCCGGGCCATCGAGCCGTGTATCGGTCGCCAGGCGGGGTGACATAGACGAGTTACCCTCGATCGAGGGACGGTTCAACTAACTCCCAGGTGCCTTTCCCGTCGAAATGGGTAGGAACACGGTTGGCTGCGGCACGGCCAGGGTTGTCCAGCCGGGGTTCTAACATCGCCCTTATGTGTGGAATTGCCGGATATTCGTTCGATCGCGCGAGCACGATCTCGAGGACGCTCGCTGCTCAGGCCCTGCTCGCGGGTATCGCCGAGCGCGGCGCGGATGCGGTCGGGTACGCGTATCGCGGCGAAGCGGGCAGGCTGACGATGCACAAGCAGCGCTCGGGGGCGAGCCAGCTCCTCGAGCAGGTCTCGGTCGCGCCTGACGCGACGCAGGCCCTGATCCACGTCCGCGATTACACGAAGGGCCATCCGCGGATCGAGGCGAACAACCATCCTGTCCGCCACGATGCCGTCACCGGCGTCCACAACGGAATCATCATGAACGACGAGGAGATCTTCGCCGGCTACGGCTTCGAGCGGCAGGAGCCCGAGATGACCGTGGACACCGAGGCGATCTTCGCGCTCGTCGACGAGCTCGGTCCCTGCAAGGAGGCGATGGAGGAGCTCCGCGGCTCGATGGCGACGGCCTGGCTGGACGAGCGGGTGCCGGACACCCTCTACATCGCGCGCGGCGTCGGCCGGCCGCTCTGGCTCGGCGAGGCGGAGCACGAGGCGTTCTTCGCATCGACGAAGGCCGCGCTCGAGGTCGTGGAGCGCTATCTGAGTGTGAAGCTCCGCAAGCGTGAGCTTCCCGAGGGCATCCTCGTTCCGCTCGTGAACGGGCGGCGTCAGCAGGCGACGCGCTTCAAGCCCGACCGCGCTTTCGAGGAGAGGGCCCTCCCCGCCGTGCGCGCTCCGCAGGAGGGCGCGACGTGCCTCCGCCGCCTCGCCGTGATCGCCGCGGCCCTCTGACCGCCCCTTCCGGCGACACCTCCACCCCATCCTCGAGCAGCCGCTCGCGCACGAGGTACTGGAACGCGGCCCAGGCGCCCTTGTGCGCCTCGAGCATGCGGTAGATCTGCCACTCGCTCATCAGGCTCGCGTCTCTGCTCCGCGCCTGCTTCCAGTCCGCGAACTTCGGCAGGCGGCCGAGCTCGAGCGCGACCTCCACGCCCTGGTCGATCGCCCGCTCCAGCCTCTCCTCCCCCACCGGCACGTCGAAGCCCGCCTCGCGGAGCGCGTTCTTGAGCGAGCCGAACATGTGCCAGTAGAGGGACTTGGAAGGCATCGAAGCGCGGTGCTCGTCCAGGTCCTTCGCCGTCGGTGGGCGTCCGAGCTCGTCGCCCAGCTCGCGGAGGAGCCGGATCAGGTCGGCCGGCTCGGCGAAGCGCCGCGGGACGAGCCCGGCTTTGCGCTTGGCTTCGTTCCAGCTCTTGAAGTGCTGGATGACCGTCTGCGGGTGCACGGTCGTCTCCGGATCGTCCTCGAACTCGCGCATCGTCGGAGAGCGCCCCAGGCGCTCGGCCGAGGCGCGCAGCTGCTCGAGGATCTCCTCGTCGGAGTAGCGCTTGCGGATTCCGGCCTGGAACTCGGCGAGCGCAGCAGGATCGATGCGCCGCACCGGCCGTGGCGGCCGGCGTTTCTGGGGCATGGCAAGAAGAATAGAACAGACTAGAGAACTTGCAAACCCGCGCTAGGAAACTGGACGCGTCCGTTCTAGCCCCGTCCGGTGCCTGGCACCGGCCATGGCTCGCTAGGACACGGCGAGCAGCTGGTGCCGCGCGGCCTCGTCAGCCAGGATCTCGGGCGGCAGCACGCGCTCGAGGGCGTCGACGCAGCGTGGGCAGAACTGCGTGCCCGAGGCGCGGCTTGAGCTCGTCCAGCGCGTCCATCGCGGGGCGCGCCGCGCGGTAGATGCGCGTCGTGAGCATCGAGTCGAGCGCGTCGGCGACATGGATGATCCTCGCGCCGAGCGGGATCTCCTCCCCCTTCAGGCCGTCCGGATAGCCGGCGCCGTCGAAGCGCTCGTGGTGGTGCCGGATCGCCGGCACCGCGTCGTTCAGGAAGCCGAGCCGGTCGATGATCCGCGCCCCCTCGTCGGCGTGCCGCTGCATGAGGGCCCACTCGTCAGTCGGTGAGCACCGCCGGCTTCAGCAGGATCGCGTCCGGCACGGCGAGCTTGCCGATGTCGTGGAACAGCGCGGCGTGGCCGAGGAGGTCGAGCTCGGCCTGCGAGAGCCCGAGCTCGCGGCCGATCGCAAGTGCGAGCTGCTGGACGCGGCGCGAGTGCCCGGCCGTGTAGGCGTCGCGCGCGTCGACCGTCGCCGAGAGGCTCTCCATGGCGGCCGTCGAGCGCTCGCGCAGCAGTCGGTTCGCCTGTTCGAGCGACACGTTCTGGCTCTGAATCGTCTCTGCGGCCGCACGAAGCTTCTGGGCGCTGCGCTGCGTGTGGCGGAGATACGCCTCCTGTGTCTTGCGCATCAGGAGCAGCGGCACCGCGAACACGGCGAGCGCGTAGAGGCCGGCTGCGTGGTACGCGATCGCCATCACGCCGCCGACGAAGCCGTACACGATCCAGTGCGTGGCGAGCCATGCGAAGCGCTCCTGCCAGACGCGCCACGCGCGCTCGTGCCCCTCCATCGCGACCGCGACGCTGAGCAGGCCGGTGTTGACGGCGAAGTACGCGAGCCCGGCGACGAGACCGGCCGCCGCGGTGAAGAACTCTCCCGTAGTGCCGTCGAAGCCGACCATGAAGATTCCGGCCGCGGCCAGCGAGGACAGCGACAGCGCACCGATGTTGAAGAGCACGCGGTGGATCTCGGAACGCCGTGCGCTCCACTCCACGATCGCCGTGGTCGCCGCCAGCACGAGCGCGGCGCGCGGCCCGAAGAGCGCGGCACCGGCGAGAGAGCCGACCGCGCTGACCGAGATCGAGCCGCCGTCGTCCACCTCGATCGCGAGCGCCTGGCCGAAGCCGACGAGCACGACGAGCGCGATCAGCGCGAACACGTCGTGGCTGGAGCCGAAGATGATCCCGAGGACCCCGGCCGCGATGCCGACGAACGCCACGAGGCCGACGAGGAGCGCGAGGCGCCCGGACAGCGAGAGGAAGCGGGGCCCGTGCACCGCGTGCGTTCGCGGATGCCGGCGCTCCTCCGGAGGAATCACCTCGACCGCGGGCGGCAGCGGCTCCATGTGGTCGCCCGACTCGGGCACCGCCGCCAGGCGAGGCTTGCGGTCGTTCGGCACAGCCAGCGGCTCGGAGGTGGCGTCGAGCACGCGGTTCCGGCCCTGGAGCTTCGCGCGGTAGACGGCGAGGTCGGCCTGGTGGATCAGCTCGTTCGAGTCGTTGCCGTCACGCGGATACGCGGCGACGCCGATCGAGACCGTCGCGCGGATCGGCTGGCTCGAGGTCTCGACGTCGAAGGTGCGCTCGGAGACCTCCTTGCGGATGCGCTCCGCGATCTCGAGCGCCTCCTCCGCGCTCGTCTCCGGGAGGAGGATGCTGAACTCCTCGCCGCCGAAGCGCGCCGGGACGTCGTAGTGGCGCAGGTGCGTGCGGAAGACCTCGGCGATGCCCTTCAGCACCGCGTCGCCCGGCGAGATGGCCGTACGAGTTGTTGATGTCGCGCAGGAGGTCGAGGTCGGCCATGATCAGCGCCAGCGGCCGGTCGAAGCGCTGGGCGCGCACGATCTCCTCGTTCAGCGCCAGCCCGAAGTGGCGCGCGTTGAAGAGGCCGGTCTTCGGGTCGACGCGTGCCTCGGCCTCGAGCTGCGGGACCGCGAGCGAGCGGTGGATCAGCAGGACCGGCGCGACCGCGAACGGGATCAGCCACGGGTTCTGCGTGCCAGAACGTCGCGACGACGACGCCCAGCGCGGCCAGGACGAGCTCGGTGGACAGGCCGTGGAAGGAGAAGAGCCCGGACTCGCGGATCGAGTGCCCGTGGCCGAGCAGGAGCATCGGCGCGAGCATCGCGTGGTTCAGGCCGACGAGGACGATCGAGCAGGCAGCGCCCGGCAATCGCGAAGCGGAGGTCGACGTTCGGGATCAGGCCGTCTGCATGGAGGATCCCGTGCACCGCCCCCCACGCCGCGACCGTCGCGATCACGTAGTTGCAGATGTTGAAGAACTCGCGGTACCAGGCGGTCCGGTTCTTCAGCCAGGCCGGGATGTGCTGAACGATCGCCACCACGACCACCAGCTCGGGCGGAAGCAGCAGGATCGCCGGGATCAGGAAGACGTTCGTCGCGTGGTAGGACTGGTTGCGGGGCGTCTTGACGAGCGCGACCTGCGCCAGCGCGGCGCCCGCGGCGAAGAGCACGAAGGTGAGCCAGGTGGCGACGCTGTAGTCGGCCGTCTGGAGCCGGGAGAGGAAAGGCAGCGCCACCAGGCCCGCCACGATCGCGATCGCCGCGAGGTACGCCGTCGCGGCCGTCGACAGGCGCCGGCCACCGCTCGGGGTCGGCTCCGGGCTCTCCCCGAAGACGTCGAGCTCCGTGGGAACTGCGCTCACGGGTTGCTCGCGTTCGTCCGCTCGTGCCGCATGTCAGTCTCTCCTAGATCCGGGCAGGAGCCGCAGCGAGATGACTCCGCTCTCAACGTATGCGGGCCGGGGAATCAGGGCATCCCCCCTCCGAGTGAGCAAGGGCCGGGCGCTGTGCCCGGCCCTCGCCGCGTTCGGGAGTGCGAGTCCGGTGCCTATGGGCCCGGCGGGGGCGGCGGCGGCTCCGGGCTGAGGCCGAGGAGAGGATCGGCCTCGGCGGCCTGCTCCTCCTCGGGAGTCAGCGTCGTCGGCGTGTCGGCCGGTGGGTCGACCTCGCCTTCCGCCGCGTCCTCCCAGGTGACGTCGGCCGCTGCGAGCACGTCGCTCCAGGTCACGTCGGACCACGTGACGTCGCTCCAGGACACGTCCGACCAGCTGACGTCCGTCCACGAGGCGTCGCTCCAGGAGGCGTCCGACCAGCTCGACCGCGTCCCAGGCGACATTCGACCTGGCAGCGTCCGACCAGCTGGCCGCGTCGAACACCGGAGTCGAGCCCCCGGCGGGGTCAGCCGTGAGGTATCGGTCGAGCGCCGCGTTCGGGTTCGGAGCCCTGTTCAGCATGGCTGCACGGTAGGCGTTGACCTCGCCGACCCCGGCCGAGCCCCGAGGTGCGTCTGGGACGTGCCGAGCCGCCTGCATGAGAGCGCCCTTGACCTGATCGGGCGTCCAGCTCGGGTGCCTGGCCAGGATCTGAGCCGCCGCGCCTGCGACGACCGGCGCCGCGAACGACGTTCCGGAGAGCCGCATGTAGCCGGCAGCGACGACGTTCTCCGGCTTCAGCACGGGCAAGCTCGCAGTCGCCGGGACCGGCCCGACCATGTAGCGGCCGGCTGCCGCGATCTCCGGCTTCCGGAACCCGTCGTAGGTGTAGCCGTAGGCCGACCAGTTCGGGACGTCATGGTTCGGGATCCTGACGCTGCCGTCGAGGTCGAGCGCGCCGACCGTGATCACGAACGGATCGTTGCCGGGCGCGAACATCACGCCGCTCGGGCCGTCGGGCCTGCCGTAGTTGCCTGCGGCGGCGACCACGGTCACGCCGGCGAACCAGAGCTTCTCCACCGCCTTGTCGAGCGGGTCGCTCGTGAAGTTGCTCGGCACCGTGGAGTGGAGCGAGAAGTTCGCGACGCGGATGTTCTTCTCGTTCTTGTGCTCGTAGATCCACTGAGCCGCCGCGATCACGTCGCTCGTCCGCGCCATGCCGTTGTCGTCCATGACGTCGAGCGAGACGATCTTGGCCTGCGGAGCGGCTCCCGCGTAGCCCGCGGCCGAGCCCGCGGCGATGCCTGCCACGAACGTGCCGTGGCCGCGGCCGTCGCCGGGCGAGTTCGGAACGAGCCTCGTGATCACCTGATCGCCGACGACTCGTGCGCCGCCGTCGAAGTCGAGGCGGTTCTGCTCGATTCCCGAGTCGACGATCGCGATCGTCGGCGTCGACCCGCGGTACGTGTCCGTCTCGTTGTAGAACGGACGCAGAGCCTCGGCCGTCGGCCAGACCTGGTTCGAGGTCGGAATTCGAGTCCAGCTTGACGCGCGAGTCGCTCGTGATCGTCAGGCCCGGAATTCTCGACAGGGCAGAGCACCTTCTTGGCCTTGATCGTGACCGCGACCGAGCTCACGAACCTGAACTCGTGGCGCATCCGCTCGCCGCCCGAGTTGTCCTCGGCGGACTGATACGCGTTCCTCGCGTTCGAGAGGCCGTCGTCGCTCTCGATGATGACGTTGACGAGCGAGTTCGGAGCCGTGTCGGCCTTGGCCAGAAGGTACGGATCGACGTAGGTCGCGCCTGTCGAACCGTGCCTGTTCGTGGCGCCCGCAAGCGGGACCGCCGTGACCGCCAGGACCGCAAGAATCGCGGCGAAGCCTCGCCCGCCCTTGCCCCACAGGGCGTTGGCGCGCGAGTCGCCTCCGCGGTTCCCGGTTCCCCAGAGAGCACTCGAGCGAGTCTCCCGTGAGTGCCGCAGTTATGTCTAGACATCCCTCTCCCTTTCCGCGCAGTCGCGCGAAGCCGCAGTGGCCAGTTAGAAGCGTGTTTTCACCGTAGATTTGGGCTGCGTACCGCGTATCACCCTTCGGGGTGAGGGCCGGAAATTCACTCGTGCGAGGGACGGATAGGCTGGCGGCGTGAGAGTGAAGGTTCCCCTGCCGCTCGGGATCGCGGCCGCCCGTGCGGTCGGCGCGCTGTCGCGTCTGGTCGGGGCCGGAGGCGGGACGACGGTGCCCGGGAAGGTGCTTTCGACCATCGATCCGGACGTGCTCGACCGGCTCGCGGCGCGGCTCCCGCTGGGAAGCGCCGTCGTGTCGGCGACGAACGGGAAGACGACCACGGCGGCGATGGCCGCACGGATCCTCTCGCCTCGGGCCCGGCTTGCCCACAACGCTTCTGGCGCGAATCTGCGCTCGGGAGTCACCTCCGCGCTCCTCGCGGCCAGGGATGCGGAGCTGGGCCTGTTCGAGGTGGACGAGGCCGCCTTGCCGGAGATCGCGGCGCCGGGTGCGGCCACGCGCGGTCTGCCTCGGGAATCTGTTTCGCGACCAGCTCGACCGCTACGGGGAGCTCGAGCACGTGGCGGAGCGCTGGCGCGGGGTCGTCCGCGGGCTCGGCGCGGACGCCGTGCTCGTGGTCAACGGCGACGACCCGCAGGTCGGAGACCTGTCGCGGGAGCGGCCCGGCTCGGTCGTCTTCGGCCTGGACGACCCGCGCCAGGCGGTTCCGGAGCTTCTGCACGCCGCCGATTCGAAGTGGTGCCTGCGCTGCGGGAAGCCGTACGAGTATGCGGCGATCTACGTCGGGCATCTCGGCGACTACCGGTGCCCGGCATGCGGGCACGCCCGTCCGGCGCTGGACGTCGTCGCTCGCGACATCGAGCTGCGCGGCCTGGAAGGTGTCGACTTCACGCTCGCGGCCCGCGGGGAGACGCCGTCGCATCGCGCTCTCCGTGCCGGGCCTCTACAACGTCTACAACGCGCTCGCTGCGGCGTCGCTCTGCTCTCGCGCTCGGCGCGTCGCTCGACGAGATCGTGGCCGGTCTGGCCGGCTTCGGCGCGGCCTTCGGTCGCTTCGAGCGGATCGTCGTCGGCGACAAGACCGTGCTCGTGCTTCTCGTGAAGAACCCGGCCGGGGCGAACGAGGTGGTGCGCACGCTCGTCTCCGGCGGCCCTCCCAAGCTCGCGGTGCTCGCCCTGAACGACGAGATCGCGGACGGACGTGACGTCTCGTGGATCTGGGACGTCGACTGGGAGCCGCTCCTTGCCGGCCTCGACCGCGTGGTCGTGACCGGCGAGCGCGCGGCGGAGATGGCGCTTCGCTGCAAGTACGGCGGGTTTGCGGTCGATTCGATCGAGGTCGTTCCCGAGCTCGACCGCGCGCTCGACCGCGGCCTCGAGTTGACGGATGCCGGCGGCGAGCTCGTCGTCCTGCCGACCTACACGGCGATGCTCGCGCTCCGCGACATCGTGGCCGACCGTGGGTTCGTCCGCCCCTACTGGGAGCGTGCCGCGTGAGGATCCGCGTCGCTCATCTGTATCCGGAGTACCTGAACATCTATGCGGATCGCGGGAACATCGCGGTGCTCGAGAGCCGTGCGCGCTGGCGGGGCGCCGACCTCGAAGTCGAGCAAGTGAGCCTCGGTGACGAGCTGCGGCCGGGAGCGCACGACATGCTCTACATCGGCGGCGGGCAGGATCGGGAGCAGGCGCTGATCGCGCCGGACCTCGCGGCGCGGGGCGAAGCGATCGGTGAGGCGATCGCCGGCGGGGCGGCGGTGCTCGCCGTGTGCGGCGGCTACCAGTTGCTCGGGCGCTTCTACCGGGGCCGCGACGGCGAGGAGCTTCCGGGGGCCGGCGTGTTTCCGCTCGAGACCGTGGCCGGCGAGCGGAGGCTGATCGGCGACTGCCTGCTCGAGTGCGAGCTCGAGGCCGGAGCGCGGACGACGCTCGCGGGGTTCGAGAACCACGCGGGCGTGACGAGGCTCGACGAGGGCGCGGAGCCACTCGGCCGCGTTGTCGCCGGCTACGGGAACGACGGCGGGAGCGGCTTCGAAGGCGTGCGGGTCGGGACCGCTGTCGGGACGTATCTCCACGGGCCGCTCCTGCCGCGCAACCCCTGGCTCGCGGACTGGCTGCTGGAGAAGGCTCTCGAGCATGCGGGCGCGGAGTCGGTCGAGCTCGCCACTGCTGGACGACGAGCTGGAGCGGGAAGCGCACGCCGTCGCGGCCGCGCGAGCCCGATCGAGAGGCGGCCGCTCCTAAAGGACTGAGCGCTTCCGGTACACGCGCGTGCGCGTGGGCCACCGCTGACCACCCGCCGCTTTCGATCCTAGTGATGAACGTGTGCCGTGTCTGTGGCGCGAGCGCGCCGGAATGGCGCCAGATGCGTCCAGGAGCGCCCGAGAGGCTCTAAGGCGCCCAGAGCGGCCCGAGATACACCACGGGGTCGCCGGGCCGCCAGCGGGCCAGGAAACGCTGGATCGGCGGGTGCAGCACGATCTCGTCCAACTCCCCCACCTCGAACAACCTGTGGCCCCGTACGGCCGCGTCCTTCGAGGTCACGGCCTCCAACGACCTGCCCTCCAGATCGCCCGAGAAGATGATGTGCACGACGTGCTTCGCGGCGAAGCTGCGCTCCGGCGCGATCGAGTCGACGATCGCCACCGGGCCCTCGACCGGAATCTCGTCGTTCACCCCCACCTCCTCGGACAGCTCGCGGTGCAGCGCGCGGACGAGGCTCTCGCCCGAGTTCACGCCGCCGCCGGGCAAGAGCCAGTAGTGCCGTCCCTCCTTCTCGTGCCGGCAGAGAAGGATGCGCCCGCCCCAGCGCAGGATCGCCGACACGCGGATCCGCGGCTCGGTCGCCATCAGCCCGCCCGGCTCGACGAGCCGAACCCGCGCGCCCCTCGTTCCGTCGCGGGCAGCTCCTCGACCTCGGCTGTCTCGAGCGAGGCGAACGGAACGACGACGAGCTGTGCGATCCGCATCCCCGGCTCGACCGTGAAGGTCTCCGACCGATCCGTGTTCAGGAGGATCACCCGCAGCTCTCCGCGGTAGCCGGAGTCGACGAGCCCGGGGGTGTTCAGGACGGTGATGCCGTTCTCGGCCGCCAGGCCCGACCTCGGCTGGACGAAACCGGCATGGCCTTCGGGAATCGCCACCGCGAGCCCGGTGCCCACGACCGCACGCTCGCCCGGGCCGATCTCGGTCCGCCTCGCACGCGACGAGATCGAGCCCCGCGTCGCCGGCGTACGCGCGCTCGGGGACGACCGCGTCGTCGCGAAGCCGCCGGAAGAGAAGCTCCGTCACGTCAGCCCCTCGAGCGCCTCGTCCTCGTCGAGCACGAGGTAGCCCGCGAACCGCCTCGCGTCCGCACGGCTGAGTCGCGCGCGCACGAAGACGCCCTCGGGCCGATCGACGCGTTCGTCGACCGGAGCGCCGAGCTCGTACAGCTCTGCGAGCTTCTCGCCGGCGGCGTACGGGATCAGGAGCCGCACCGGCTCGAACCGCTCCTCGAAGTGCTTCGCGGCGACCGAGCGCAACTCCTCGAGGCCCTCGCCGGACGTCGCCGAGACCTGCGGCGCGCCCGGAAACAGGTTCGCCAGGCGCCGGCGGGTGAGCGGATCGACGAGATCGATCTTGTTCAGGACGATCTGAACGGGAAGCTCGTCTGCCCCGACCTCGGCGAGCACCGCCTCGACGGCGGCGACCATTTCCTCGAGCCGCTCCTCGGACGCGGACGCATCGACGACGTGCAGCACGAGATCGGCGGCGAGCGTCTCCTCGAGCGTCGCCGCGAAGCCCTCGACGAGCTGATGCGGCAACCGCCGGATGAAGCCGACCGTGTCCGTGACGAGGTAGCGGCGCCCGTCGTGCTCGAATCCGCGCGTCGTCGGATCGAGGGTCTCGAAGAGGCGGTTGTGGACCGAGACCTCGGCGCCCGTCAGCGCATTGAGGAGCGTCGACTTCCCGACGTTCGTGTAGCCGGCGAGCGCGACGGTCGGCGTCTGGGAGCGCTCGCGCGCCTTGCGCCTGGTCGCGCGCTGCTTGCTGAGCTCCTTGAGGCGGCGCTTGAGCATCGTGATCCGCCGCCGCGCGAGCCGGCGGTCCGTCTCGAGCTGGCTCTCCCCGGGTCCGCGTGTCCCGACGCCGCCCCCGACCGCGCCCGTTCCGCCGCCGAGCCGCTCGAGGTGCTGCCACATGCCCCGCATGCGCGGGAGGTTGTACTCGAGCTGTGCGAGCTCGACCTGCAGCTTGCCCTCGGCGCTGCGGGCATGCTGGGCGAAGATGTCGAGGATCAGCTGCGTCCGGTCGACGACGCGGGCGGTCAAGCGCGTCTTCGAGCTTCCGCTGCTGCGCCGGGCTCAGGTCGTCGTCGACGAGCAGCGAATCCGCGCGAGCCTCGCTGAACGAGCGCGTGAGCTCGGCAAGCTTCCCCTTGCCCACGTAGCTCCGCTGGTCGGGTCGTCCACGCCGCTGGACGATCTCACCGACCGGCTCGACGCCGGCCGTCCGCGAGAGCTCGCGGAACTCGCCCAGCTCCTCGTCGTAATCGTCATCGGAGCCCAGCACGGCGACGATGAATCCCCGCTCGGGCTCCAGGCCCTGAGCCGGGTCCGGCTGGCGGTCGGTCACGACTGAAGTATGACGAGCGTCTTCGTGATCCGGTCGACGGCCTCCTCGAGGCGCGAGTCCGGAACCGTCAGCGACAGGCGGACGTAACCCTCGCCGCTCGGTCCGTACGAGTCGCCCGGCGAGACGAGCACGGACGCCTGCTCGAGCATCAGCTCGGTGAAGGACGCAGAGGTGTGCCCCTCGGGCACGCGGACCCAGAAGTACGGGGTCGCGCGCGGGCTGCGGACCTCGAGGCCGATTTCCTGCAGGCCGGTCGCCAGGAGATCGCGCCGTCGCGCGTAGACCTCGGAGATCTCCCGCGGGAACTCGCGCTCGTCCGTGAGTGCGACCGCCGCGGCATGCTGGACCGCCTCGGACATGCCCGAATCGAGGTTCGTCTTCAGCTGCCGGTAGCGCTCGACGACTTCGGAGTTGCCCGCGACGAGGCCGGTTCGCCAGCCGGTCATGTTCCAGCCCTTCGAGAGCGAGAAGATCTCGACGCCGACCTCCTTGGCACCCGGCGCCTGGAGGAAGCTCGGCGGGCGGTAGCCGTCGAAGGCGACCTCCGAGTACGCGTTGTCGTGGACGACGATCAGCTCGCGCCGGCGGGCGACCTCGATCACGTGCTCGAAGAAGTCGAGCTCGGCCGTCGCGCCCGTGGGGTTGTTCGGGTAGTTCAGGTAGAGGAGCTTCGCGTCGGGAGCGCTCTCGAGCTCCGGCAGGAAGCCGTTCTCCTCGCGCAGCGGCAGGTAGTGCACCTTCGCGCCCGCAAACAGGGGCCCCGAGGTGTAGGGCGGGTAGCCGGGGTCGGGAGCGAGGCAGACGTCGCCCGGGTCGAGCGCCGCGAGCGCGATGTGGCCCACGCCCTCCTTGCCGCCGAGGACCGGGATCACTTCGCCGTTCGGGTCGAGCTCGACGCCGAAGCGGGCGCGGTAGAAGTCCGCGGCGGCGGTGCGGAACTCCTCGGTGCCGTGATTGGTCGGGTACTGGTGCGTGCGGGGGTCGCGCGCTGCCTCGGCGAGGGCGTCGATCACGGCGGGCGGGGTTGGGAGATCGGGGTCGCCGATCCCGAGGCTGATCACGTCGACTCCCGCGCGCTCGGCCTCGGCCACCTTGCGCTCGAGCTCGGCGAAGAGGTACGGCGGAACCGCGTCGAGGCGCTTTGCGAACTTCACAGCTCGAACTCCTGCGAGAGCTCGACCGAGCAGATCTCCTCGGCCGGGCCGGTCAGGCGCGCCTGAAAGTTCTCGTCCACCTCCACGAGCAGGTCGCCGCCCTGCAGATGGACGGTCACCGGGCTTTCGCACCAGCCGTGCCGAATGGCCGCTGAGGCCACCGCCGTGGCGCTCGTGCCTGAGGAGAGCGTCTCCCCCGCTCCGCGTTCCCAGACGGCCGCGGTGATGTCGTGTGGACCGTCGATGCGCGCGAACTGCACGTTCGTCCGGTTGGGGAAGCGCTCGTGGTTCTCGATTGCCGGGCCGAGTCGCAGGAACTCGTCGTGCTCCGGCTCGTGGCGGATCACCGCATGCGGGTTCCCGACGGCGACGGGCACCATCTCGTACTGCTCGCCCTCGACGTGGAGCTGCTCGCGCTCGCCCACCTCGACCGCGCCCATCTCGGTCTCTACCAGCTTGCCCTCGCGCATCGTGGCCACGACCTCGCGAGGGCCCACCTTGATCCGGGCCAGCTCGCGCCCGTTCCGCCGGGCGAGCCACCGCGCCGCGATCCGCGTTCCGTTCCCGGAGAGCTCGGCCGTCGAGCCGTCCGGGTTCCAGATCACGACCTCCGCGGAGTCGCCGTTCGCGGACAGCACCTCGACGATGCCGTCGGACCCGACCCCGAAGTGGTAGTCGCAGAGCTTCTGCACCCGCTCGGGCGTCAGCGGGAAGGCAAGCTCAGCCCGCTCGACCAGCAGGTAATCGTTGCCGAGCCCGTGCCACTTCGAGAATTGCATCGGCGATCTCGCCCGGGGGGCGATCGGCAGGCAGGCTAACAAGGCCCGGAATGCGCCGCATCCACTTGCGCTGGTACGCCGCATAGCGCCTCGTGCGGGCTGCGAGCGCCTCGATTGCGGCCTCGTCGTCGGGGTGCTCGGCGATGTCCGAAAGGCCGTGCGCGTAGGCGGCGGTGGGCGAGATCGAGCCCGCGAGCGCGGCCGCCACCTCCGCTCGGACCCCGGCCTCGAACATCGCTCGGGTGCGGTCGGCGATCCGACGGTCGAGCTCCTCCTTCGGCACGTCGAGGCCGAACACGATCGTCGGGTGCCGGGTCTCGCCGGCCCACAGCTGGTTTCGCTGGCGCTCCCGGCCGGAGAGCTCGAGGCTGCGCACGACGCGGCGGCGGTCGTTGGGATGCACGGCCGCGGCAGCCTCCGGATCCAGCTCGGCGAGGCGCTCGTGCGCGCGCTCCGCTCCCTGCTCGTCGTAGAACAGCTCCCAGCGCTCTCGCTCTCCCGGTTCCGGCGCGGGCGGCAGCGTGAGATCGGCGAGCGCCGCCCGCAGGTAGAGGCCGGTTCCCCCGACGACGACCGGGGTTCGGCCCGCCGCGAGGATCTCGTCGATCGCCGCGTGCGCGAGCTCCTGGTACTCGCCGACGGAGGCCTCGTGCTCGAGTGGCCAGATCCCGACGAGCCGAGCGGGCGACTGGTTCGTGAGGATCGGCAGGCCGCGGTAGACCTGCATCGAGTCTGCGGAGACGAGCTCCGCCGGAACGCGCTCCGCGATCGCCTCGGCGACGGCCGTCTTGCCGGAGGCCGTCGGCCCGAAGAGGGCGAGGACCGTGTCAGGCACGCAACCGCGCTCGCGCGCGGTCGAGCTCGGCGTCGGTCAGACCGGCGTCGCGCAGGTAGCCCTCGACACTGCCGTGGCGCCTCGCGAGCTCGGCGAAGACGCCCTCGATCGACTCGGCCGGCGTCTGCGCCATCCTCTGCATGCGTTCCAGCTCCTCGTCGCTCTCCGCCTCGGCGAACCACTGCTCGTGCCGCGGCCGCAGGCGCTCTTCGCTGAGCGCGTAGTCCGCGGCGATCTCCTCGACGCCGACGCCCGCCACGTGCAGGAGGAGCGCTGTGAGCAGGCCCGTCCGGTCTTTCCCGCCCGCGCAGTGGATGACGACTCCGCCCTCCGGCGCGTTCGCGACCGCCCGGATCGCGGTCGCCACGTTGCGGCCGAAGTGCTCGAGGAAGATGAGATAGACCTCACGCGTCGCCGACGGAACGTCGGGAGCGGCACGCGCCGCGGAGTCGAGCTCGGCCTCGATCTCCTTCCACTCGCTCGTGTCGGTCTCGAAGAACGGAATGTGCAGGACCTCGACGGGGAGCTCGGCCGGCGGGTCCGCTTCGAGCTCCTCGTTTGCGCGCAGGTCGATGATCGTCTTCACGCCGTAGTCGACGAGCGCCGCCCAGCCCTGGTCGCTCAGCTGGCGGACGCTGTCGGCGCGGATGATCGAGTCGTACCGCGTCTCGTCGCCGTCCTCGGTCGGATGGCCGCCGAGGTCGCGGACGTTGAGCAGGCCGTCCCAGACGAGGTCGCGGCTACGCTGCAACGGCTGCGAGCTGTTCGCCCTTGAGGGTCGTGGAAGTCGCGTCGTCGATCCGGACCCCGACGAGGCTTCCGGCGGCGGTCGTTCCGTGGAAGTTGACCGTCGTGTTGCGCCGCGTGCGGCCGCGGAGCAGCGCGGAATCCGTTCGGCTCGGGCCCTCGACGAGGACCTCTTCCACCCGGCCGACCCGTTCGCGATTCCTGGCGAGCGCGACGCCCTGGACGATCTCGACGAGCCGCTCGATGCGCTCCTTCTTGACCTCCTCCGGAACCTGCTCCGCTGCCGTCGCGGCTTCCGTGCCCTGCCGCGGCGAGTAGACGAACGTGAACGCGCCGTCGTAACCGACCTCCTGCACGACCTCGAGCGTCTCCTCGAAGTCGCGGTCGGTCTCGCCGGGGAAGCCGACGATGATGTCGGTCGTCAGCGCAAGGTCCGGGATCGCGGCGCGGAGGTCTGCGACGAGGCGCAGATAGCGCTCGCGGCCGTACGTGCGGCGCATCGCCTTCAGGACGCGGGTCGAACCGGACTGGAGCGGCAGATGTGCGTGCTCGCAGACCGCGTCGCACTCGGCCATCGCGGCGATCACCTCGCGGCGGAAGTCCTTCGGGTGCGGGCTCGTGAACCGGATCCGATCGATGCCGTCGACCGCGTCGACCGCTCGAAGCAGGTCGGCGAAGTTGGTTCCCAGGTCGCGGCCGTACGAGTTGACGTTCTGCCCGAGCAGCGTGACCTCTCGGACGCCCTCGTCGGCGAGGCGCGTCACCTCGGCGAGGATCTCGCCGGGCCGGCGGCTGACTTCCCGCCCGCGTACCGCTGGGACGATGCAGTACGAGCACACCGAGTTGCAGCCCATCGAGACCTGCACCCAGGCCTGGAAGCGGCGCTCGCGGTGCATGGGCAGGGTGCCTGCGAACTCGCGCTCCTCGGCGATCCCGAACCGACCGCGCGGCGCTTCGCCCCCCGCGCCGAGCCACTCGGCCAGGTGTGGGATCGTGCCCGGCCCGAACGCGACGTCCACGTACGGATAGAGGTCGAAGAGCCGCTCGCGCTGCGCCTCCGCGTAGCAGCCGCCGACCGCGATCACCTTCTCGGGGTCGGCGAGCTTCAGCATCTTCGCGTTCCCGAGGTGCGCGGCGAACCGCTGGTCCGGCTTCTCGCGGATCGTGCACGTGTTGAAGACGATCACGTCCGCCTCGGCCTGCGAGACCGCCTCCCCCAGTCCGAGCTCCTCGAGCATGCCCTTGATCCGCTCCGAGTCGTGAGCGTTCATCTGGCAGCCGAACGTCGTGACGTGGTACCGCTTCACGCCGGAAAGCCTAGCGCCGCTACTTGGCGAATTCGGTCGAGCGGGACTCGCGGATGACCGTCACCTTGATCTGGCCCGGGTACTCGAGCTCGTGCTCGATGTCGCGCGCGATCTCGTGGGAGAGGAGCGCGGCCTGGTCGTCGTCGATCTCGCCCGGCTTGACCATGACCCGGATCTCGCGGCCGGCCTGCAGCGCGTACACCTTCTCGACGCCGGCCTTCTTCGCAGCCAGCTCTTCGAGCGCCTCGAGCCGCTTGATGTAGTTCTCGAGGCTGTCGCCGCGGGCTCCCGGGCGCGCGCCGGAGATCGCATCCGCGGCGATCAGGAGAACGGCTTCGACGGTCTGCGGCTGCACCTCGTAGTGATGCGCCTCGACCGCGTGGACGACTCCGGGCGCTTCCCCGTAGCGCCGCGCGTACTGCGTGGAGATCGCCGCGTGCGAGCCCTCGACCTCGTGCGTGACCGCCTTCCCGACGTCGTGCAGCAGGGCGGCCCGCTTCGTGGTCTTCACGTTCGCGTCGAGCTCGGTCGCCATCAGGCCGGCGAGGTGGACGACCTCGAGCGTGTGCTTGAGGACGTTCTGGCCGTAGCTCGTGCGGTAGTTGAGCCGGCCGAGGAGCTTGACGACCTCCTCGTGGAACTCGCCTGCGTTGGCCTCGAAGACGGCCTGCTCGCCGGCCTGGAGGATGTGCTCGTCGATCTCGGCCTTGGACTGGTAGTACATCTCCTCGATCCGCGCCGGCTGGATGCGGCCGTCCTCGACGAGCTTGAGGAGCGTCATCTTCGCGATCTCGCGGCGGATCGGGTCGAAGGACGAGAGCACGACCGCCTGAGGCGTGTCGTCGACGATCACGTCCACTCCGGTCAGGTGCTCGAGCGTGCGGATGTTCCGTCCCTCGCGGCCGATGATCCGGCCCTTCATGTCGTCCGACGGGAGCTCGATCAGCGAGGACGTGGTCTCCGACGCATGGCTCGCGGCAACGCGCTGCAGCGCGTCGGCGACGAGGTTCCGTGCGCGGCGCTTCGCCTCGGCTTGGGCCTCCTCGTCGAGTTGGCGCACC
Organism: uncultured Actinomycetes bacterium; assembly: GCA_963790695.1. GTDB lineage: Bacteria > Actinomycetota > Thermoleophilia > Gaiellales > Gaiellaceae > VAXT01. Next base: position 167,179 of record CAWBPX010000005.1, read on the forward strand.
CGGCGCGCGAGGTCGTGCCGCACGAGCTCCTCGGACTGCGCGAGGAGACGCGTCTTGGCCTCGTTGACGGTCATCCCGGCGACGCGCTCGAGCTCTTCCAGCTCGCGCTGCTTCGCCTCCTTGAGGTCTTCCTGGAGCTCCTTGACGTGCACCTCGCGGTCCGAGAGGCCTTGCTCGCGGCGCTCGACGTCTCGCTGCCTGCGCTCGACCTCGTCCTCTCTGGCCAGAAGGCGCTCCTCGATCTTGGTCATGCGCCCGCGCTGCTCGGCGACCTCCCGCTCGACCTCCTGCCGCAGGCGGACGGCCTCCTCGCGGGCCTCGATCTTCGCCTCGCGCCGGATCGTCTCGGCTTCCCGGCGCGCCTCCGCGACGCTCGAGCCCCCGAGCATGCGCAGGACGACAACGACGAGCACCGCCGTGACCAGAACGCTGATCAGAACTGCCGCGATGACGAGCATGGGTGCTCCTCAGGTCCGGGCCTGCGCGGCTCAATCTCCGAATGGTGCGGCCCGCTAGGACCGCGTCGAACTGAGCTCAGCCGGTCCCGGCGGAGCCCCTCTCAGCAGCGTTTCTTCGGGAAATCAAGGTGCTTGTCTCGATGTCATACAGGGCGAACGATTCGGAAACTGCGCGTGTGCAGGCAAAACGTCTTGTGTTCTGAGATTCAGAATACAGCGGGAGGGGCGTCTTCTGCAACGGCTTCCGCGCACGCCGACTCGATCGCGTCCTGCGAGAAGCCCTTGCCGGCGAGATAGCGCGCCGTCTTGGCGCCTGCTCCTCGGCGCTCGACGACTCGCGCCGCGCGGGCCGCCTCCGGCTCGAGCGCCTCGATCGCCGCCTCGATGCTCTCTGCCGAGATACCGCGCCCGGAGAGGTCGTGCCGGATCAGGAGATCGCCCGCGTTCCGCTCGGACAGGCTTCGGGCCCGTTGCTGCGCGAAGCGGACGTCGTCGACCGCGCCCGACTCGTTCAGCCGCTCGACCACCTCGGAGCGCGTCGCCGGGTCGACATGGGCGCGCTCCAGACGGTCGGTCAGCTCGGCCGTCGTCACGTCGCGCCGCCGGATGACTGCGGCGGCCCTGGCCATCGCCTCGTGGCGCCGCAGCTCGCGCCGCACGCGCCGTGCCCGCGGGCGATCCAGCTCGATGCCCAGGTCGAGTCCCGAGCGCAGGACGACCTCCGCGGGAAGCGTGCGCCAGGGCTCGCCGTCGAGCTCGACCTCGACCCGTTCCCGCGGTCGGGCCCTCAGCGAGCTAACGCTTGGCGGAAACCTCTTCGACTGCAGCCTTGGCCTTCTCCTTGCCGGAGGAGCCGTTCTCCGCCGGCGGAGCCGTAGGCAGCAGGCGCGCAGAGGCGATCGCGCCCTCTCCGAGCTCGGCCTGGATCCGCTGCACGATCTTCTCGGACACATCCGGATGCTCGCGCAGGAACGCCGCGGAGTTCTGTCGCCCCTGGCCGAGCCGCTCTTCGTCGAAGCTGAAGTACGAGCCCGACTTCTGGACGACCTTCCGCTCGAGCCCTGCCTCGAGAACCGTGCCCTCCCAGGAGATGCCGGAGCCGTAGATGATGTCGAACTCGGCCTGCTTGAACGGCGGCGCGACCTTGTTCTTCACGACCTTGACGCGGACCCGGTTGCCGATCGCCTCGACGCCTTCCTTCAGCGTCTCGATGCGGCGGATGTCGAGCCGGACCGACGAGTAGAACTTCAGCGCCCGCCCGCCCGAAGTCGTCTCCGGCGAGCCGAACATGACGCCGATCTTCTCGCGCAGCTGGTTCGTGAAGAGGCAGATCGTGTCGGTGCGGTTGAGCGTGCCTGCGAGCTTGCGGAGCGCCTGGCTCATCAGGCGGGCCTGGAGGCCGACGTGGCTGTCCCCCATCTCGCCCTCGATCTCGGCTTTCGGCGTGAGCGCCGCGACCGAGTCGACGGCGACGACGTCGAGCGCGCCCGAGCGGATCAGCAGCTCGGCGATCTCGAGCGCCTGCTCGCCGTGGTCGGGCTGGGAGACGAGGAGCTCGTCGATGTTGACGCCGACCCTGCGCGCGTACTGCGGGTCCATCGCGTGCTCCGCGTCGATGAAGGCGCAGATCCCGCCGCGGCGCTGGGCCTCGGCGATCACGTGGTAGACGAGCGTCGTCTTCCCCGAGGACTCGGGACCGAAGACCTCGACGATGCGACCGCGCGGCAACCCGCCGACACCGAGGGCGAGGTCGAGCGAGAGCGACCCCGTCGAGATCGCGCCCGTCGCCACGTGCGCGGCGTCGTTCATGCGCATGACCGAGCCTTTGCCGAACTGGCGCTCGATCTGTCCGAGGGCGTTGTCGAGTGATTGCTCGCGATCCAACCTCATCCACCTCCTAGTGGAACTGATTCCACGACTTCGTACTGCGCCCCGGTCGGGTGCAGTCGGGACATGTAAACAGCAGCGTCGGACATCGTCACCGGGCCCAGCTCGGGGACCGAAGGGCTGAGCCGGGGACGCTCGCGAAAGCGGACGACCGTGACGTGCGGAAGCCAGGGGCGTTTCTCCGGCTCGTAGACGCCGAGCTCGGCCAGCCTGCGGTGCGCGTCCTCGGCGATTCGCGTCGCACGGCCCTCGTCGTCCTCGAGGACGAGCATTCCGACCGAGCGCGTCTCGCGGTAGCCGACGGGGGTGAGCACGGGCTCGGCGACACCCTCGACCGCTTCGCGCAGCGCATCCGGCGATCGCGGTCGGTCTCGTTCGCGGGCCGGGAGCCGAGGAACGCGATCGTGACGTGCAGGTTCTCCGGCGGGACGACGCGCACGCGGTCTCGCTCGAGCTCCGCGCTCTGCCACGCGGCGAGCTCCCGCGCGGCCGAGTCGGGCAGGCGGAAGCCGAGAAAGAGGCGTAGACGCGCATCGCCCCCGACGCTAGCCGACGAGGTCACCCGTCCGTGTGCCGAGTCTGTGTCAGAAGCGAGCGCAGGAGGTGGAGCGCCGCCGCGGTCGCCCGCACGCGTACGGCTTCGCGGTCGCCGGGCAGCTGAAGCTCTCGGGCCGTCGTCCCCGTTCGGGCCGGCCGCGTGGAGGTAGACGAGCCCGACGGGCTTCTCGGGAGATCCTCCGCCGGGGCCTGCGATGCCCGTGTCCGCTACGGCCACGTCCGCCCCGACGGCCTCCCGAGCGCCCTCGGCCATCGCCGCAGCGGTCTCGGCCGAGACGGCGCCATGCGCGTCGAGCACCGACTCCGGCACGCCGAGTCGGTGCGACCTTGACCTCGTTCTCGTAGGCGACGATCCCGCCGCGGAAGACGTCGCTCGCGCCCGGAACCGAGGTCAGCCGAGCCGCGACCAGTCCGCCCGTGCAGGACTCCGCGGTTCCCAGGGACAAGCCGCGACCGCGCGCGAGGTCGAGCACGATCTCCTCGACCGGCCGGTCGTCCTCGACGAAGACGGCCGCGCCAAGAGCCCCGCGCAGCTCGTTCGCGAGCGCCTCCGCTTCGCCGAACAGCTCGACCCAGATCTCCCCCGCGTGCGCGCAGATCGTGGCCTGGACTCCCTCAGGCTCTCCCCCGGCCTCCGCGAGCGCACGCGCCACCGCCGACTCGCTCAGCCCGTACACGCGCAAGATGCGCCGCTCCGGGGCCTGCGCCCGCTCGAGGACGGCCCGCACGGCCTCGTCCTCGAGAGCCGCGCCCCACAGCCGTCGAAGCTCCGGCGGAGGCCCGGGCAGCACGACAGCCACGGCGCCGCGCGTCTCCACGACGAGGCCCGGTGCCGTCCCGGCGATCCCGATCACCCGGCCGCCCTCGGGCACCGTCGCCTGCTTGCGCACGCCCTCCTCGAATTCGGCGTAGGGCCGTCCGAACCGCTCCGCGATCCGTCGCGAGATGCCCTCGATCTCCGCGGCCAGCTCGTCGACCACCTGCAGCTCCAGCCCCGCCGCGCGAGCCAGCAGCTCGACGGTCCGGTCGTCGTGCGTCGGCCCGAGCCCTCCGGAGAGCACGAGCAGATCCGCCTCCAGCGCCTCGCGGATCGCCGGCTCGAGGAGCGACGGCTCGTCCCCGACGATCGTGATCCGAGCGGGCTCCAGCCCGAGCCGCGTCAGCTCCTCCGCCAGAAAGGGCCCGTTCGAGTCGCGCCGGCCGCCGCGGATCAGCTCGCTACCGGTGACGAGGACGGCCGACGCGGGGTGTCAAGCCGGCGGTGCGAGCCTGACGCGCGTGGGCGTGACTTCGAGCCACCGCCGGGACCCGGTCCCCGCGCCCGGCACCGGGCGCACGCGACCGTTCAGCTTGAGCCTGAGGTTGGCGGGCGCGAAGACGTAGACCCAGAGGTGGCGTCCCACGAAGCGCTGCCTCTTGCCGTTCTCGAGCGTCCCCTCGTAGATCGGCCGCCCCGTGCGGGCGCCCGCGGTAGACGGCGACGTAGGCGCCGCCGTTGATGCCTGCCGCGACGAGCTTCGCCACCGGCTTCTTCGCGGCCTTCTTCGCCTGCGGCGTGCTTGGTGAGCGGGAGCACTTCGGGCTGCTTGTCCGGAGCCGCCCCAGCGGAACGCAGCGAAGACGAACACGGTCAGCACGACGATCACGGCGACGGTCAGCAGCACGGCCTTGTTCTGGAACGCGCCGCCGCGGCTCGGGCTGGAGACCCTCGGCCTGTACGGCCGCTGCTCCTCCTCGTCCTCGAGCTCGCCGCGCACGTAGCGCGAGTTGAACTCGTCGACGTACAGCTGCCCGTCGAGGCCGAGGTAGTCCGCGTACGAGCGCAGGAAGCCCTTGACGTACGTCTGCGCAGGCAGGACGTCGAAAGACTCTTCCTCCAGTGCGCGCAGGTACTTGCCACGGATCTTCGTGGCCTGCTCGATCTCCGGGAACTCGAGCCCCTGCCGCAGGCGAGCCTCGCGGAGGCTATTGCCGATCTCGAACACGGGGTGCTGCGGAGTCTACGCCAACAGGTGGTACTCGACGTAGTACACGGCGAGCGAGATGGCGCCGATCAGCGCGAGGTACACGCCGAGCCAGCCGAGGATCCGCCCGAGCTCGCGCCGGCCTCCGGCCTTTCGCCCGCCCGAGTGTCCGCTCGAGGCGAGCTCTGGCGCGCTTGGCGAGCCGGATCGCGACGAATCCGAGCACGAACGCGACGGGCACCGCGACCCCGGCATGGATCAGGCGCAGGTCGTTCCGCTGGTCGGTCACGTAGATCGCGACCGGCAGCGCGAGCACGGCCAGCACTCCGAAGACGACCGAGAGGACGGCTACCCGGTTCCGCGGTCGCTGACCGTTCCTACCGGGGAGTGCCTGTGGCTCGAGTGTTTGCGCCATGCCGCGCGCCTTACTGCTTGACGTAGGGACGGCCATCCGCGGCGGGCGGGATCGAGCGGCCGATCAGACCGGCCACGGCGACGAGGGTCAGGATGTACGGGAAGGTCGAGACGAGGTTCTCCGAGATGCCCGCCTCGCGCTGGAGCGGGATCGCGAGCGCGAAGCCGAAGCCGAAGAGCAGCGTCGCGAGGAACGCCAGCCCCGGCCTCCACTTCCCGAAGATGACGGCCGCCAGCGCGATGAAGCCGCGGCCGCTCGTCATGTTCTCGGAGAACGTGCCGACGAACCCGATCGACAGGAAGGCGCCGCCGAGCGCGGCGAGCATGCCCGAGGTCGTCACGGCCAGGTAGCGGATCCCGTAGACGGAGATGCCGACGGTGTCCGCCGCGCGCGGATGCTCCCCGACGGAGCGGATCCGCAGCCCGAGAGGCGTCCTGAACAACACGAAGTAGGTGAGCCCGACCGTCAGGAGCATGAGCCAGACCAGGAGGCTCAGGCCGCCGAACACGTCGTGCAGGAAGGCGCCGATCCCGGGAATGCTGTCGAGGAAGTCGAGCGACAGCGTCGGGACGCGGGAGACGTCGCTCGTCTGGATGCCGCCCGAGTAGAGGTCGCTGAACAGGTAGCCCGTGACCCCGAGCGCGAGGAAGTTGACGGCGAAGCCGCTCACGATCTGGTCGGCCCTGAGGTGGATCGAGAAGAACGCGTGGATCAGCGCGAGCAGCCCTCCGAAGACCATGGCCATCAGCAGGCCGACGACCCAGCTGCCGCTCCAGATCGAGCCCCAGACGGCGAAGAACGCGCCGGTCAGCATCATCCCTTCGAGGCCGATGTTCACCACGCCCGAGCGCTCGGAGAAGATCCCGCCCATCGCCGCGAACGCGAGCGGCGTCGCAAAGCGGAGCGTCGAGGCGAGGAGCCCGGCCGTCAGGACGTCCTGGAGCGTCGACTTCTCGACGCCCTGCGCCCAGAGCCCGCCGAGAATTCCGAGGAAGGAGAAGGCGAGCGCGAATCCTCCGAGCCGTTTCTCTCCCTGAGCGAGCGCCGCGGCTCCGAGCCCGAGCCCCACGAGCCCGACGAGGATCGGCACCGCCGCGGCCCGGATCGTGAACGGCGGGAGGGCCAGCCAGAACGCGAGGAGGCCGAACGCGATGCCTGCGATTCCGATCGACCGCGTGCTGCGGACCTGGTCGATCACGGCCGGGCCGGCTCCTCTTTCAGCGGCTGCCGCAGCTTCAGGTGTCGGCGGAGGCGCCAGATGTAGATGATCAGGACGTCGGCGGCGACGAAGAAGATGACGAGCGCCTGGATCATCGTCGACAGGTCGGTGGCCAGCTCCGGCGGGAAGATCGCCGGGTCGAGGTTGCGCGACGACGTGCCCACCTGGAGGCCCGCGAACAGGAGCGCGGCGAAGAAGATGCCCACGGGCTTGTTCCGTCCCAGGAGCGCGACGGCGATGCCGGTGAAGGCGATTCCGCTCCCGAAGTCGCTCGTGTCCACGGCGTACTTGAAGCCGAGCACGTCGATCGCGCCTGCGATCCCGGCGAAGCCGCCGGCGATGGCGAGCGCAAGGAAGTAGCTCCGGCGCACCGGGATCCCGCTGTACGCGGCCGCGTCGGGGTTGAACCCGACCGCGCGCAGCCCGAAGCCGAGCGTCGTGCGGTTCAGGATCAGCGTGTAGACGACGAGCGCCGCGATCGCGATGAAGATCCCGACGTGGAGCCCCGGGAAGGTGCCCCACCAGACCCAGAGCTTCGCGGAGGCGTCGATCACGTCCGAGCGCGGCAGGGACGGGTTCGTGCCCTGCAGCGGTCCGCCGAGCTCGTACAGGTACTGCCCTCCGAAGATCGCGACCCAGTTCAGCATGATCGTCGTGATCACCTCGTGGGCGCCCGACGTCGCGCGCAGGAAGCCGGCGATGCCTCCCCACACCATGCCGCCGAGGATCCCGGCGGCGAGCCCGAGGAGGACGTACAGCGGGCGCGGCAGGCCGGAGAGATGCGTCCCGATGAAGAGCGCCGCCATGAAGCCGACCCAGTACTGCCCCTGGCCGCCGATGTTGAACAGGCCGGCGCGGAAGGCGAATGCGACCGCCAGCGCGGTCAGGATCAGCGGCGTCGTCACGCGCAGCGTCTCCTGGAGGTCCTTGGCGGCGATCCGGCGCTCGTCGCCGGTCACCCACGGGAAGAGCCAGTTGAAGCCCGTTCCGTTGAAGATCGCGCGGTAGGCGGTGATCGGGTTGTGGCCCGTGATCAGGACGACGAGGCCCCCGATCAGGAAGGCGAGGACGGTCGCGGCGAGCGGGACGAGCGCTCCGCCGACCCGCTCGTAGAAGATGCCCGTGAAGCGCGGGAGCCCGGCCTCGGGCGGTGGCTCCGAGGGAGTGCCCTCGCTCACGCCGCCTCCTTCGCGCCGCCGCCGGTCATCGCGATCCCCAGCTCCTCGTCCGTGGCGTCCGGCCCGTACTCGCCGACGATGCGCCCCTCGTAGATGACGAGGATCCGGTCGGAGAGCGACAGGATCTCGTCCAGCTCGAGCGACACGAGGAGGACGGCCCTGCCCTCGTCCCGCTCGGCGACGAGGCGCTTGTGCACGAACTCGATCGCGCCGACGTCGAGCCCGCGCGTGGGCTGAGCCGCGACGAGGGCGTTCGGGTCGCGCCCCACCTCACGCGCGATCACGACCTTCTGCTGGTTTCCGCCCGAGAGCGCGTCGGCGTGCGTCTGCGGGCCGCCGCCGCGGACGTCGAACTCCTTCAGCAGCGTCTTCGCCCGGTCCGTGAGCCGGCGCGGGAAGAGCCAGCCGAACTTCGACTCGGGAGCGTTCCGGTAGTCGTGAAGCGCGATGTTCTCGGCGAGCGTGAAGTCGAGGACGAGCCCCCGGCGCTGGCGGTCCTCCGGGATGTGGCCCTCGCCCGCGTCGAACGCAGCGCGAGCCCCCTGGCCGGTGATGTCCGTGCCGGACACGATCACCTTCCCCTCGACGGGCTTGCGCAGGCCGGTGAGCGCGTCGACGAGCTCGCTCTGCCCGTTGCCGTCCACGCCTGCGATGGCCGACGATCTCACCGGCGCGGACCTCGAACGAGACGCCCTTCACGGCCTCCAGCTCACGATCGTCGAGCACCTTCAGGTCGTGAACCTCGAGAACCGTCTCTCCCGGCTCGGCCGGCGTCTTCTCGACCCGGAGGAGCACCTCGCGGCCGACCATCGAGCGCGCGAGCGTCTCCTGGGTCGCGCCCTCCCGCGAGAACGTCTCGATCATCTTCCCGCGGCGCAGGACGGTGATCCGGTCGGCGATCTCGCAGCACCTCGTTGAGCTTGTGCGTGATGAAGATGACCGACATGCCCTCGTTCGTGAGCGAGCGGAGGATGCCGAACAGCTCGCAGCGTCTCCTGCGGCGTCAACACGGCAGTGGGCTCGTCGAGGATCAGGATGTCCGCGCCGCGATAGAGCGCCTTCAGGATCTCGACGCGCTGCTGCTGGCCGACGCCGATGTTCTGCACGCGGGCGCGGGGGTTGATCGAGAAGTTGAACGTCCTGGCGATGTTCTCGCGCGCTCCTGACCGCAGCGTCGTAGTCGAGGAGGACGCCCGCCTTCTTCGGCTCGGTCGCGAGGACGATGTTCTCGGCGACGGTCATCACCGGGATCAGCATGAAGTGCTGGTGCACCATCCCGATCCCGAGGTCGATCGCGTCCTTCGGGGAGCGGATCGCGACCGGCTTCCCGTGGACGCGGATCTCGCCCTCGTCGGGCTGGTAGAGGCCGTAGAGGACGTTCATCAGGGTCGACTTGCCCGCGCCGTTCTCGCCGAGGAGCGCGTGCACTTCTCCGCGGCGGAGGTCGAAGTCGACCTGGTCGTTCGCGAGGACGCCCCCGGGAAAGCGCTTGGTGATCCCCTTGAGCTCGAGAATGACGGGGGCGGCGCTCATGCGGCAGTAGGCAAGTCGATACAGAAGGGGGCCCTCGGCTTCGCCTCCGGGCCCCCTTCTTCATTTCGGTTCTATCCGCCGACGGTCGCCGGCGGCTTGGCCTTGCCGCTCTTCAGGTCCTTCGAGGCCCTGAGCGACGGCGTCCTTGACCTTCTGCGGCACATCGCCGTGGAAGTCCGTCAAGAGTTGAGCGTCGGGCAGGTCCTGGACGCCGTAGAAGGCGTTCGTGTCGCCCTTGAAGCCGCCGTCCTTGAACGTCTTGATCAGGTCGAAGACGGACGACTGGAGCGGCTTCAGCGCGCTGACGATCACGCAGTCGCCCTGAGCCGGACTGGTCGACGTCGACGCCGATCGCCATCTTGCCCTTCTCGCACGCGCCGTCGAGTCGCTCCGAGGCCGCACTTGCCGGCGACCTGGAAGACGACGTCGGAGCCGTGCGCGATCTGGTCGAGCGCGATCTCCTTGCACTTCGCCAGGTCCTCGAAGTCCTGCGAGTACGCGTTCAGCGGTCTTCACGCTGGGCTTCGTCTGCTTCACGCCGTACTGGAAGCCCGCGATCCAGTTGTCGACCGGCGGGATCTTCTTGCCGCCGACCGTCGAGACCGTGCCGGTCTTCGTCATCAGCGCCGCGACGATTCCGGCGAGGTAGCCGGACTGCTCGGACGGGTACTGCATGCCGAGCGTGTTCGGCAGGGCGCAGGTCTTCGACTCCTCGCAGCCGTCGCCGCTGCCCTTCTTGCCGTAGAAGTGGTCGACTCCCGCGTACTTGATGTCCGGGTACTGCTTCGCGACCGCGATCGTCGACGGCGAGAGCAGGAACCCGACCGAGATCACGAGGTCGTTGCCGTCGTCGCTCGCCGCGGTCAGGTTCGGCTGGTAGTCGTCGGCCGTCTTGGACACGTAGACGCGCGTCTGGACGCCCAGCTTGTCCTTGGCCTCGTTCAGGCCGGCGATCGAGAACTGGTTGAAGCCCTTGTCGTCCACGCCGCCGGTGTCGGTGACGAGACCGACCTTGATGTCGCTGCCGCTGCTACTGCCGTTCGTGTCGCTGGAGCTCGAGTTGTCGTCTCCGCCACCGCAGCTCGCCGCAGCGAACGCGACGAGCAATGCCACGACTGCCAGAAGCAGCCACGTCCTCTTCTTGCGCACCACAGCACTCCTCCTTGGACTGCACGATGTCTATGCAGCGATGCTAAACGAGCGCGGCGGACGGCTAGGAGAGAACCCGGTCGAGCTGTGCTTCTTCGATCAGCACGCGCCGCGGCTTGGAGCCCTCGTAGCCGGAGATGATCCCGCGGCGCTCGAGCATGTCGATCAGGCGCCCCGCGCGCGTGTAGCCGACCCGCAGACGCCGCTGCAGGAGGGACGTGGAGGCGGTCTGGGCCTGGACGACGATCTCGATCGCGCGGTCGAGCAGCGGATCCTCGTCCGGGTCGAACTCCTCGTCGGCGTCCGCCTCCTCCGGCGGGCGCCTCGGGCGCCTCGAGCAGCGACGGGTCGAGCTCCTGCTCGCGCTGTGCGCGGGCCTGCTCGACGATCAGGCCGATCTCCTCTTCGCCGACGTACGCGCCCTGGACGCGCTGCAGCCGCGAGGTGCCGAGCGGCTTGAAGAGCATGTCGCCCTGGCCGAGAAGGCTCTCCGCCCCGCCCTGGTCGATGATCACGCGGGAGTCGGTCTGGCTGGAGACCGCGAAGGCGATCCGCGACGGGACGTTCGCCTTGATCATCCCGGTGATGACGTCCACGGACGGGCGCTGCGTCGCGAGCACGAGGTGGATTCCGACCGCACGCGACTTCTGCGCGAGGCGGATGATCGCGTCCTCGACGGCCTGCGGCGAGATCATCATCAGGTCGGCGAGCTCGTCGATCACGACGAGCAGGTACGGGAGCGTGCGGCTCGCCGCGCTCCCGGAACGCGCGGTTCGCCTCCGGCAGGTTGCGGGCCCGGACCTGCGCTCAGCCGCTCGTAGCGGCGCTCCATCTCGGCGATCACGTTTGCGAGCACGGCGGTCGCTTCCTTCGGGCTCGAGACGACCGGAGCCAGAAGGTGCGGGATCTGCTCGTAGAAGCTGAGCTCGATCCGCTTCGGGTCGATCAGGATCATGCGCACCTCGTCCGGGCTCGAGCGCAGGAGCACCGAGGTCAGGATCGTGTTGATGCAGCCCGACTTTCCGGAGCCGGTCGTGCCGGCGATGAGCAGGTGCGGCATGCGGGCGAGGTCGGTCCAGACGGCGTTTCCGGAGATGTCCTTGCCGAGCCAGACCGCGACCGGGCTCGCCGTCTGCGGGAGGTCGTCGTAGATGTCGCCGAGCGTGACGAGGTTCGGCGTGAGGTTCGGGACCTCGACGCCGACCGCCTGCTTGCCGGGGATCGGCGCGAGGATGCGGATCTCGGTCGTGGCCAGCGCGTAGGAGAGGTCGTCCTTGAGCGCGGAGACCTTGGACATCTTCGTGCCCGGCGCGAGCTGGAGCTCGTAGCGCGTGACGCGCGGGCCGACGATCTGCCCGCCGACGGACGCCTGGACGCCGAAGTCGGCGAGCGCCTGGACGAGCGCGTGCGCCACCTGGCCGCTCGCCTCCGCGGGTGCGGCGCCGGTCGTGCCGGACTTCCGGAGGACGTTCCGGTCGGGAAGCTTGTAGTCCTGGACCGCCGGGGACGCGTTGAAGAGGCTCTCCTGCTCGGGCGGCTCCTCGGTCTCCGGCTCGGGGAACGGGATCAGCGGCGCGGGCTCCGCCTGTCCGATCACGTCCGGGAACTCTGCGGCGGCGTCGACGAGCGGGATCGGAGCGGCATTGGCCGTCGAGATCAGCTCCGGCGGGTCCTCGACGGTGCGGCGCACCGGGCGGTCGAGGGAGCGGCGGGCCGCGGTCGCTCCGCGGCGGATGATCGCTCCGACCGAGGCGCCGGTGAGCAGGAGGATGCCCGCGAGGATGGCCAGGACGCCGACCAGTGCGGCTCCGGTGCTGCCGAGTGCGAACCCGACGAGGTCGCTGAGCGCGCTGCCGACGTAGCCGCCCTCGCTCCCGAGCGCGAGCAGGAGGCCGAGGCCGAAGACGAGCAGTCCCGTGCGGAACGGACGCACGTCGACCAGGTCGCTGCGACCGACCATCAGCCCGCCGACGACCACGAGCACGACGGGGAGCACGTACGCCGCGCTGCCGATCAGCGCCTGGAGCGCGTCACCGATCCAGCCGCCGACGTACCCGCCGTTCCAGCCCGCCCAGAGCACCGCCGCCAGGAACAGGCCGAACGCGACGAGGCCGAGCCCGATCAGCTCCGGATGCTGGTGCCCGCGAGTGGTCTTGCGCTTTGCGCGCTTCGTCTTCCTCACGCGCGAGGGCGCGCGAGGCTTGAGCACGCGCTTGGTGGTGCGTCGCCGCGCCATGGGCAGCGATTCGACGCGTTGCGGCGAAGCCCTCCACCGTTCGATTCAGACGTGTCCGGTGCCAGGCACCGGACGTGGCTCAGGCGGCCAGGGCTCTCAGATCCTCGAGGGCGCCGTTGAGGAGGTTCTCGCGCAGGTCGAAGAGGCCCGCCCAGAGGTCGGACGGGTTCGGAGCCGACCGCATGCGCGCCGCGGTCGCCAGGCCCTCGAGCGCACGGACGAGCACGGCCAGCTCGAGATAGGCCTGCGCGACCCGAACGGGCGATGCGTGAACGCCGGCCCGACTCAGCACCGGCTGCCACTCGACGAGCTCCGCGCGTCCCGGCTCGCCGTACCAGGAGCGGCCTTCCGCCTGGTCGGCCTCCAGCTCGAGCAGGTAGCGGCCCAGCGGGTCATCCAGGCCGGACAGCGCCGTCTCCGCGCGCTCGGCCGCGCGGCGCAGCGCTGCCTCCCGCGCTCCCGGCGTCGAGGGCGACGCCTCTCCGCGCCCCCACCGCTCCAGCAGCCGGCAGAACGCGAGCGCAGAGACCTGGCAGGCGCGGAGCTGCGCGACCAGTCTCTGGGCGGTCGTCCCCTGGGGTGCGTAGTCGACCAGCAGGTCGGCCCATCCAGGTTCGGCTCGGAGTGCGCTCACAGCCTCACTATGACGACTCAGACCTCGACGATGACGGGGAGAATCATCGGCCGCCGCCCCGTCCTGTCGTACACGAGCTGCGCCAGCGAGTCGTGAATGTGCTCCTGCAGCAGCTTGATCTCGGTGATGTCCTGGTCGAGGCACTCCGCGATCACCTGCGCCGCCTCGCCGCGCATCTCCGCGACCAGAGGCTCGTTGTCGCCGAACCCGCGTGCGATCAGCTCGGGCTCTCCCGCCGGGCGCGCGCCGTTCGCTCCGACCGTGGCGACGACGATCAGCACGCCGTGCTCGGAGAGGTGCCGCCGGTCCCGCAGCGCCACGTCACGCACGTCCCCCACTCCGAGCCCGTCGACGAACGTGACGCCGGTCTCCACGCGGTCGACGATCCGCGGCCCGCGTTCGTCGAGCTCCACGACGGAGCCGTTCTCGGCGAGCACGATCGAGCCCGCAGGCACGCCGCTCTCCTGCGCCAGCTTCGCGTGCGCGGCGAGCATCCGGAACTCGCCGTGCATCGGCATGACGCCCTTGGGACGCACCAGGCCGAGCACCGTCCGGATCTCCTCGGAGTTCCCGTGGCCGGAGACGTGCACCGGCGCGATCTCCTGGTGCAACACCTCCGCGCCGGCCTTGGCCAGCCGGTTGATGGTGTCGTGCACGCGCAGCTCGTTCCCCGGCACCGGCTTCGCGGAGAGGATCACCGTGTCGCCGCGCTCGACGGTCACCGTGGCGTGGTCGCGGTATGCGATCCGCGTTAGACGCGGACATCGGCTCGCCCTGGCTTCCCGTGCAGAGGATCATCGCCTCGTGCGGCGCGAGCTCCTCGAGCTGCGCCGGGCGGATGAACGTGTCGTCGGGCGCCTCCAGGTAGCCCAGGTTGCGCGCGATGTTCAGGTTCTTGCGCATCGAGCGGCCGATGACGCACACCTTGCGCCCGGTCTCGACGGCCACGTCCACGGCCTGCTGCATGCGGTGGACGTTCGAGGCGAAGCTCGCCACGAGAATGCGCCCCTCGCGCACCGGGATGATCTGGCGGAACGCCTCCCCGACGAGCCGCTCCGAGCCGGTCACGCCGGGACGCTCCGCGTTCGTCGAGTCGCCGAGCATGAGGTCGACGCCGCGGTTCCCGATCTCGGCGAGCTTTCCCACGTCGGTGCGCAGACCGTCCACGGGCGTGTGGTCGAGCTTGTAGTCGCTCGTGTGCAGCACCCGCATGCCTCCCGCCTCGAGCATGATCGCGACGTTGTCCGGGACCGAGTGCGCCATCCGCACGAACTCGGCGCGGAACGAGCCGATCTGGACGGCGCCGTCCTCCGGCACAGCCTCGCGCAGCTCGGATGCGTGCAGGAGCCCGTGCTCGTCGAGCTTCGACTGCAGCAATCCGAGGGTGAGCTTCGTCGCCCAGATCTCGGGGATGCGGACGTCGCGCATCAGGTAGGGGAGCCCACCCACGTGGTCCTCGTGCGCATGCGTGAGCAGCACCGCGCGCACCTTCTCCGCGCGGTCGCGCAGATACGAGAAGTCCGGGAGGACGAGATCGACTCCGAGATGCTCGTCGCGCGGGAACGCGAGGCCGGCGTCGACGATCACGATCTCGTCGTCGAGCTCGTAGACCGTGAGGTTCTTCCCGACCTCTCCCAGGCCCCCGAGCGGAATGATCCTCAATGCGGACATGGCCGGAAGTATCACTTGCGCGACGCCAAAAGGGTGAGCAAGATTCCCCCGTCAGAGGGAGGGAAGCGAGGCCCGTGATCTCCATCCTGTGACGTGCCTCGCCCAACGGCGAGTTGAATCGGCCCCAAGGAGCTCACATTGCTGCGGTATGAATGGCTACATCGGATCGCGTTGCTCGGGTGTGTACTCGGCGTTGTCCCCAGCGCGATCAAGTGGCCCTAGGCCACTCCGAGTCTTATCCCTGACGAGAGCGAGACCGTGTGCCGATGGCATGCGGTCTCTCTTTCGCGTCGTTCGCCGGCGCCGCTAGACGCTCGCCGGCGCCGTCAGGCCCGCACGCTCGAGGCCTGACCGGATCTCGGCGATCTCGTCCGCGGTCGCCTCGACGAGCGGGAGCCGCAGGCCGCCGACCTCGTGGCCGAGCAGGTTCAGCGCGGCTTTCACCGGAACCGGGTTGATCGTCACGCCGAGCGCGTCGACGAGCGGCTTGAGCTCGTCGTCGATCCGCCGCGCGCCTTCGCTGTCGCCCTCGTTGTAGAGCCGGATCATCTCCTTGACGCGGCCCGGGACGAGGTTGCCGTGGACGACGACGCCGCCCACGCCGCCGACCTCCAGGAACGGGTAGACGAGGTGGTCGCTGCCCGCGTACAGGGCGAGGTCGGTCTCTGCGGTGATGCGCCGCGCCTGGTCGAGGTCCTCGGTCGCCTGCTTGACGGCCTTGACGCGTCGGGATCTCCGCGAGCTCGATCATCGTCTCCGGCTCGATGTTCACGACCACGCGCTGCGGGATGTTGTAGACGATGATCGGCTTGTCGCTGGCCGCGGCGATCGCCTGGAAGTGCGCGACGATCCCGCTCGGCGGCGGCTTGTTGTAGTACGGCGTGACGACGAGGAAGCCGTCCACGCCGAGCTCGTGCGCCTTCTCCGTCAGGTGCACGGAGTGAGCGGTCGAGTACGTGCCCGTGCTGGCGATCACGGTCGCCCTCTCCCCCACCTCGTCGACGCTCGCGGCCCAGAGCTCGAACTTCTCGTCGTCGGTCAGGGTCGGCGACTCGCCGGTCGTGGCGGCGACCACGAGCCCGTCCGCGCCGCTGTCGATCACGTGGCGCGCGAGCGCGCGGAACCGCTCGTAGTCGACGGCGCCGTCCTTGTCGAACGGCGTCACGATCGCCGTCAGAACCTCGCCGAGCACGCTGGTCATCCTATGCCAGGAGCTTCTCGAGCCCGACGGTAAGTCCTGCGGGCAGCGTGTCGATGCGCTCGAGGGCGAGCAGGACGCCGGGGACGTAGGCCTCGCGGGAGAACGCGTCGTGGCGGATCGTCAGCAGCTGGCCGGTCTCGGAGAGGAGCACTTCCTGATGCGCCACGATCCCCGGCAGGCGGATGGAATGGATCGGCACGTCGCCGTCCATGGCCTCGGCTGTTGCCTTGGCCGTCCCGGACGGGAGCGTCGACCTTGGTCTCGTGGTGCAGCTCGACGATCTCCGCGCGCGGCATGTGCCTGGACGCCTCGGCCGCGAAGCGCATCATCAGGACGGCTCCGATCGCGAAGTTCGGCGCGTAGAAGACGGCGACGCCGGCTTCCTCGGCCTTCCGGGCGACCGGGCCCGTGTCCCAGCCGGTCGTCCCGACGACGCACGGCACGCCCGCCTCCAGCGCTGCCTCGATGTTCGCGAGCACCGCGTCCGGTGCGGTGAAGTCGACCATGGCCTCGGCCCCGTCGAGCTCGACCAGCTCGTGTCCCGCGGCCTCGAGCGCCGGCCCCAGAACGGACCCGACCTTGCCGCCGGCTCCGAAGAGCTTGAGCCTCACGCCGCCGCGCGCGCCGGCAGCTCGGGCTTGATCCGGCGCACCGCGTCGCGGAACTTCTCTTCGCTCGGCCCGATCCCGGACGCGGACAGCTTCTCGGGAGCGAGCAGCACGCCGCAGAGCTCGGCCACCGCATCGGGCGTGACCGCGTCGATCTCCGCGGCGATCCGGTCGATGGAGAGGAGCTCGGTGTCGGAGATCATCGATTTCCCGAGGCGGCTCATGCGGTTCGACGTCGACTCCATCGAGAGCAGGATCCTTCCCTTGAGGTTCTCCTTCGCCCGCTCGAGCTCGCTCTTGCGGAACTTTCCGGCCGCGACCTCGGCGATCTGCTCGTTCGCGATCTCCAGGCAGTCGGCGAGGTTCTCCGAGCGAGTGCCGACGTAGAAGCCGATCAGCCCCGTGTCCGTGTACTGGGAGGCGAACGTGTAGACGGAGTAGGCCATGCCGCGCTTCTCGCGGATCTCCTGGAAGAGCCGCGACGACGCGGATCCGCCGAGGAGTGCGTCGAGGAGCGAAGCCGTGAAGCGGCGGCGGTCGGAGCGCGCGATTCCCGGAGCCCCGATGCACACGTGGTACTGCTCGGTGCGCTTGCGCCGGAAGCACATGCTCGGCCGCGGCGGCCGCACGAGCGGGCTCCGCACCCGCGGGCCTTTGGCAGGCGCCTTGCCCTGCTTGCTCTGGAGCTTCTCGAGGCTTCCGACGAGCTCGTCGTGCTTGAGGTTCCCGGCCGCCGCGACGACGACGTTCCCGCCGCGGTACATCGTCTGGTGGTAACTCGTGAGCGCTCGCCGGCCGACCGAGGAGATGACGTCGGCGGTGCCGATCACGGGGCGGCCGAGCGGATGGTCGCCGAAGACCGCCTCGCTCATCAGGTCGTGCACGAGCTCGTGCGGCGTGTCCTCGTACATCGCGATCTCCTCGAGCACGACCTCGCGCTCCGAGTCGATGTCCGCGAAGAGGGGCGCGTAGACCATGTCGCTCATCACGTCGAGCGCCTGGTCGAGGTGATGGTCGGCGACGCGCACGTAGACGAGCGTGTGCTCGCGCGAGGTCGCCGCGTTCAGCTCGCCGCCGAGGGCGTCGAAGATCTCGGCGATGTCCTGGGCCGAGTAGGACCGCGTGCCCTTGAACAGGAGGTGCTCGATGAAGTGCGTGATGCCGGCCTTCGCGGGCGTCTCGTCACGCGCGCCCGCGCCGATCCAGAACCCGAGCGCGACCGACCGGACACTCGGGATCCGCTCGGTGATCACGCGCTGGCCCGAATCGAGCTCCGTCAGGACGTACTTCTGCACGCGCAGATCGTAGTGGGTGTCTTCAGATGGACAGTTGTCAGTGCAGGAACGGCTTGCTGGAACGGCTCCGGCCGTCCATCAGCTTCCGAAAGTCGAGGAAAGGACCAGACTGGCCACACGGGGGGTTTTCCGCAGCAGGACCGTCGCCGCGAAAATGTTCGGCTAATCTCGGTTAAAAGTCCCCAAAGTTGAACTAATCTGTTCATGGGGCTGGGAGAGAGGAACCGAATGACACGACTCATCAGGCGCACCTTCTTGGTCGCGTGCTTGGTCGGTGCAGTCGCTGCGGCTGCATTCGTGGGGACTGCGAGCGCCAATTACTTCGGCGTCGTGGACGTGAACTGCACCAGCGCGACCTACAACTACTCGACGTTCCCGGGCGGGACGCAGAGCATGCGCGAGACGGTCTGGGTCGACGGTGCGCTGGCGGCCGAGAAGTTCTTCGACTTCACCGGGCCGACGGGAACGGACACGGTCTCGTTCACGGTGCCGAACGACGGCGCTGCGCACCAGATCGAGGCGAACTCCTACTCGATCACGAACGGGACGCCGATCACCGGGCTGCCGGGGATCGTGACCCTGACGTGCGGGTCGCCTCCACCACCGCCTCCGCCGCCTCCACCGCCTCCACCGCCGCCTCCGCCACCGCCACCACCGCCTCCACCGCCTCCACCACCACCTCCGCCACCACCTCCGCCACCACCCCCCACCGCCGCCACCGCCACCGCCTGCTGGCGTGTGCACCTACACCAAGGGCTTCTATCGCAACCACCCGAACGTGACGGCGTCGGTGATCGCCGGCATGAACGGCTCGGTGCGGCTCGGCACGGTGAACCTGACCGCCGCGCAGGCTCAGGCGGTGCTGAAGCTACGCCGGGGAATCCCGGCAACGTCACGTACACGAGCAACCTGCTGCTCAACCTCGCACAGCAGGTGATCACGGCGAAGCTGAACGTGGCCCGCGGCTCCACCGCGTCGGCCGGCGTGCAGTCCGCCATCGCCTCGGCGAGCAACGCGATCTCCGTGACGCTCACCAACGGCCAGATCAGGTTGACGTCCGCGCTTTCGACGGAGTCAGCCTCCGCGCTCAACAGCACGATCGAGAACTTCAACGCGGCCTCTGACTGCGGCTAGAGGATCGATAGAACGTCGGGCGGGTCCGCGGTGGCCCGCCCGACGTCTCTAGCAAGCTAGGCCGGGCGAACGTACAGCTCGGTCTTGAGGCCGGGAGTGGAGAGCAGCCGAACGTTGCGGGCCCGCTCCCAGAGCAGGAGCTCGACGGCGAAGACCGAGCCGACGATCCCCATCCCGGCGATGATTCCGCCGAGCAGGGCCGCGAGGGCAGCGTTCGTCGGCAGCGCGATCGCCGCCAGCGCGGTCATCGCGAGCGTGCTCGGGAAGGTCGACCTTGCAACCGTCCACGCCCAGCCCGCAGTCGGCGCGCCCGCGTCGGTCGGCGTCGCCTCGGCGGCCCGCACCCAGAACAGCCGACGCCGGCGGCTGGTCAGCATCGCGAGCGCGAAGAGGAAGGCGCCGAGCCCGAAGAGCCGCGCGGACCCGCTCGTGGTGACGCCCAGGGCCCTGGCGCCGCCCAGGAACGCGAAGCCGAGCGCCAGGCGAATCGGAACGATCGGAAGCGAGAAGCGCCGCAGGTCGATGAGCGGCGCCACGTCAGGCCCGCAGGCGGCTTTCCACGCCCTCGATCCCGCCGCATCCGGCCATCAGCGCCGCCGCGAGGACGGCGCTGATGATCGGAGTTCCTCTCGGGCTAGTCCCTGCGTGGCCCACGGCTGCGGCCGCGATTACCGCCGCCGCCGTCACGCCTCGGAGGGCGCTCCGTGCGCTCGCGAGGCGGTGCGTCCTTCGCCCGCTCGATCAACTCGTCGGGCTGGACGAGAGAGCCGTTCTCGTGCTTGGCGACGAGCTTGAGGCCGATCCGGCCACGGTCCTTGTCCACCTCCTGGACGACGACGTCGAGCGTGTCGCCGCGGGCGATGACGTCCTCGATGTGGCCGACCCGGCCCGGGCCGACGTTCGAGACGTGCAGGAGCCCGTCCGTGCCCTTCTTCAGCTCGACGAAGGCGCCGAAGTCGGTCGTCTTCACGACCTTGCCCGTGTAGGTGTCCCCCACCTCGGGCTCCTTCGTGATCGACTCGATCGCCTCGATCGCGGCCTTGGACTTCGTTCCCTCGGTCGCGTAGATGAGGATCGTCCCGTCCTCCTCGATGTCGATCTGCACCTCGTAGTCGGCCTCGAGCCCGCGGATCGTCTCGCCGCCCTTGCCGATGATCATCCCGATCTGCTCGGGGTCGATCTTGACGGTGGAGATGCGCGGCGCGTGCTCGGCGAGCTCCGTCCGCGTCTCGCCGATCGCCTCGGCCATCTTGTCGAGGATGAACTCGCGCGCCCGCTTCGCCTGCTCGAGCGCGTTCCGCATGATCTCCTGCGTGACGCCGGTGATCTTGATGTCCATCTGCAGCGCCGTGATCCCGTCACGCGAGCCGGCGACCTTGAAGTCCATGTCGCCGAGATGGTCCTCGGCGCCCTGGATGTCGGTGAGGATCACGTAGTCGTCGCCTTCCTTGACGAGCCCCATCGCGATGCCGCCGACGGGCGCCTTGATCGGCACGCCGGCATCCATCAGCGAGAGCGTCGAGCCGCAGACCGAGCCCATCGACGACGAGCCGTTCGACTCGAGCGTCTCGGAGACGATCCGGATCGTGTACGGGAAGTCCTCGAGCGACGGGATCATCGGCTCGAGCGCCCGCTGGGCGAGCGCGCCGTGGCCGATGTCGCGGCGCTTCGGCCCGCGCATGAAGCCGGTCTCCCCGACCGAGAAGGGCGGGAAGTTGTAGTGGTGCATGTACCGGCGGTCCTTCTCGAGTGACAGATCGTCGATCCGCTGGCCCTCCTTGGCGGTGCCGAGGGTGAGCAGCGACATGATCTGCGTCTGGCCGCGCGTGAAGAGCGCGGAGCCATGGGTTCGCTGTGCGACGCCGACCTCGCAGGTCACCTCGCGGACGTCTTCCGCGCCGCGGCCGTCCGGGCGGCGCTTGTCGACCGCGATCTTCTCCCGGACGAGCTTCTTGTAGATCGACTCGGCAGCCTTCTTCACGAACTGCTTCGTCAGCGCGTCCTTGACCGTCGGCGTCTCGCCCTCGACCGTGGCCGGGCCCACCGGGAACGGGAGCTCGACCGACTCGATGATGCGATCGAAGAGCAGCTGGCGCTTGGCCGACTTGAGCTCCTTCGAGTCCTGCTCCGCCTCGGTCAGCGCACGCAGGCCGTCCTCGAACTGCTCGCGGACGTGGCGCTCGACGACCTCGAGGCGGACCTTCTCGATGATCATGTCGAGCGAGGCCCGGGTCTGGATCTGGCGGAGGATGTCCTCCTCGCCCGAGTCCATGGTCAGCTCCGGGGCGAGCTCGTTCGTGAGCTCCTCGACGACGGCGCCGGCTTCGCGCAGGCCGTCGGACTCGACCCGCTCGCGGATCGTCCCGGCGTGCTGCGACTCGAGCTCGGCGGAGAGCTCCGGGTCGAGGTACTTCGGCTTGCCTGCCTTGTCGCGAAGCTCCTGCTGCGCCTCGCAGATCTTCACGACCTCGGCGTGCGCGAGCTCGAAGGCCTCGAGCATCTCGTCCTCGGGAATCTCGTCGCAGCCGGCCTCGATCATCGTCAGCGCGTCCTTCGTGCCGACGACGATCAGGTCGAGCGTGCTCTCCTCCTCGACGACCGGGAGCGTGGGATTGATGACGAAGTTGCCGTCGACGCGTCCGATGCGGACGGCGCCCACCGGGCCGAGGAAGGGCAGCGGCGAGACCATCAGCGCCGCCGAGGCGCCGTTGATGCAAAGGATGTCGTGCGCGGTGACGAGGTCGGCCGACAGCGTCGTGCAGACCACGTGCACCTCGTTCTTGTAGCCCTTCGGCCAGAGCGGCCGGATCGGGCGGTCGATCATTCGCGCCGTGAGGATCGCGCGCTCGGTCGGACGGCCTTCGCGCTTGAAGAACCCGCCGGGGATCTTGCCCGCGGCGTACATGCGCTCCTCCACGTCGACCGTGAGCGGGAAGAAGTCGGCGCCTTCACGGCCCTCCATCTTTCCCTGCGCGGTCGCGAGGACCATCGTCTCGCCGGAGCGGATGACGACGGCGCCGTCCGCCTGCTTGGCGAGCTTGCCCGTCTCGAAGGTGATGTCCTGGTCGCCCACGGTCACGGAGACCTGGGCCAGGTTCTCGGTCATGGTGCTCATCTATCTATGCCTCCACTTCTTCGTGGAAAGTCGAGGTTTGAGTCAGCTTCGCGTCACCACGAGGCTGGCTCAAACTCCGACCTTCCGCTTTCAGAGCTAGCGTCTGAGGCCCAGCTCCTTGATCAGCTCTCTGTACGCCTCCACGTCCTTCTTCTGGAGGTAGTTCAAAAATCGGCGGCGCCGACCCACGAGCTTGAGCAGGCCGCGGCGCGAGTAGTGATCCTTCGGATGCGCGCGGAGATGCTCCGTGAGCTCGTTGATGCGCTGCGTGAGGAGCGCGATCTGGACCTGGGGCGAGCCCGTGTCGGTCTGCGAGCTCCCGTGGCGCCCGATGATCTCCAGCTTTGCTTCCTTGGTGAGGGTCAAACAGATCTCCTTACGTAGCTAGTCCGCAATCCAAGCTCGCCGCGGGAAGCGCCGCGCACGGCCGAGATTGCGGTCGGCTCCTAGGGTAGCAACTACGTTCCGGGGGCCTTGACCGTCACCGGGAACGCCGAGGTCGTCGCGTCGCCGTTCTTGTCGCGCAGGACGAAGTAGAAGGCCCATTGGCCCGGCATGACGAGCGAGTAGCCGGCTTTGTACGTGCCCGGCGACGTTTCTTGCATCTTCTTGTTGTAGAGCGGCATGAAGTGCGGGCAGCTCATCTCCGCGTGGAGCGTCACCTTGGCGCCTTTCACCGGCGCCCCGTTCGACTTCTCCTTCGCGTGCAAGACGACCAGCTTCGCGTAACGCCCGCCCTCCACCTGCGCGGCGATCTGGGCGTTGCCCGCCGAGGCGGTGGAAGCCGGCGGCGGGCAACCGGGCAGCGTGTTCTTGTCCTTCTTGCCGCCGCACCCCGACGCTGCGAGCAGGATGAGGGCACCGCAGATCACCGGGCGCATGCACTCAGGATAGGGACGGATTTAGGCTCCGGGCATGAGAAGCGGCATCGCCGCCGGCCATCCGGCCACCGCGGAGGCGGGCGCGGAGATCCTCGCCGAGGGCGGGAACGCGGCCGACGCCGCGGTGGCCGCGACTCTTGCGTCCTGTGTGGCCGAGACCGTGATGACCGGCCTGCTCGGCGGCGGGCACGGGATCTACTTCGACGCCGCCACGCGGACGGCGCGCAACCTCGACTGCTTCGTCGCGGTTCCCGGGTTGGGAGGCGAGCGCCGCGAGGTCGCGCTCATCGAGCTCCAGGTGCCGTTCGGGACGGAGCTCGTCCACTACGCCGTCGGCATCGGCTCGTGCGGGGTCCCGGGCGTCCCGGCGGGGCTCGACGCGCTCTGGAACGAGCACGGGAGCCTGCCCTGGCCGCGTCTCGTCGAGCCGGCTCTGCGGCTCGCGCGGTCGGCCGTCCCGATGCCGGCGGCGCACGCGTCCTGTCTGCGGATGCTGGAGCCGGTGATGACGATGAACGAGGGCGCGGAGATCTACTCGCCCGGCGGCTCGCGTCCTGGAGGAGGGCGACCTGCTCAGGCAGCCGGGTCTGGTGCCGGCGCTCGAGTCGCTCGCCGAAGACGGGCCGCGCGGCGTGTACGAGGGGACGATCGGGCGCGCGCTGCTGGAGCTGATGGAGGAGCGCGGCGGGCTCGTCACCGCCGAAGACCTGACGACGTACGCGGCCCGCTGGTCGGAGCCGGCCGAGGTCGCGTTCCGCGGCTTCACGCTCCGCAGCCGGACGCGGGCTCTCGGACCTCCCTTCGGCTGCGGCGCGCCTACCCGAGGTTCGCGGCCTGTCCGAGCCCGAGCGCGTGCTCGCGTTCGTCGGCGCCCTGCTCGAGGACGTTCCCGATCGGCCGGGCACGACGAACGTCTCCGTGCTCGACGCGGAGGGGAACGCATGCGTCCTCACGACGAGCCTCGGCCTCGGCTCGGGCGACTTCTTGCCGGGGCTCGACCTGCACCTGAACAGCATGCTGGGCGAGGCCGACCTGATCACCGGCGACGCTCGAGCCGGGCGAGCGGATGCAGAGCATGATGGCGCCGACGCTCGCCTTCTACGGCGGGGAGCTCGTGCTCGCGGCCGGCGCGGCCGGCGGAACCCGGCTGCGGACCGCGCTCCTGGAAGTCCTGGCGGGCATCCTCGACGAGGAGCTGGAGCCGCAGGTCGCCGTGGACCGGCCGCGCGTCCATCCCGCCGGGGCGCTCGTGCACCTCGAGCCGGGCTTCGAGCCGGCGACCGTGGCCGCGCTCGAGTCAGCGGGGTTCGAGGTCCGGATCTGGCCGGAGCGGCACCACTACTTCGGCGGCGTGAGCGTCGTCACGCGGACCGCCGTCGCGGCCGATCCTCGTCGCAGCGGCGGCGCTCGTGTCGTGTGAGGCTCGAGGCGAGCACCCAGCCCACGTAGCCGCAGTCAGGGCAGCCCGGGGTCGCGTGGGCGGCGCCGCTCTGGGACGGCCTCGCGTACGCCGCTCCGCAGGACAGGCAGCGCACCGTCTCGATCTGCTGGGAACGACCTCCTTCGTCTCTCGGCCACGCAGAAAGAGATTCCGCGAGGTGACGAAACTTGCGGTTACGGGGCGCTCAGACGGGACGCGCGGCGCTGCGGGTGAGCTCGACGTCGTGGGCGATCTGGGCGACGAGCTCGTCCTCGCTGTCGAACGCGCGCTCGTCGCGCAGGCGGCTCCAGAGCTCGACGACGAGCCGCTTGCCGTAGAGGTCTGCCGAGTAGTCGAGGAGGAACGCCTCGACGCGCCGTTCGCTGCCTCCGTAGTGCGGGTTCGTGCCGATCGAGACGGCTGCGCGGTGGTCGAGGGCCGCGCCCGCGTAGATGCCGTTCGCGGGTACGAGCAGCTCGGGGCGGACGTCGAGGTTCGCGGTCGGGAAGCCGAGGGTTCCGCCGCGGGCGTCTCCGGTGACGACGGTGCCTTCGACCTCGACCGGCCGGCCGAGGAGCTTCGCGGCGCCTTCGACGTCTCCGGCGCGGGTGCGCTTCCGGACCTCGGTCGACGAAACTCCGTCCAGGATCGGGACCGGTCTCGTCTCGAAGCCGAGCTGCTCGAGGAGCTCGAGGTCGCCCTTGCGGCCTCGCCCGAAGCGGAAGTCGGCTCCGGCCACGATCGTCTCCGCACCGATCGGCCGGAGGACCTGCTCGGCGAACTCCTGCGGCTCCAGGCGTGCGACGTCGAGCGTGAACTCGACGACGAGCGTCGCCTCGACGCCGAGCTCTTCGAGCAGCTCCAGCCGGCGATCGAGGGTCGTGAGCAGCTCGACGCGGTTGCCGAGCGCGGTGCGCGGGTGCGGCTCGAAGGTGACGACGGTCGGCTCTGGTCCAGCGTCGAGCAGGGCCTCGACGACTTTTCGGTGCCCGAGGTGGACGCCGTCGAACGTCCCCAGCGCGACGGCCCGAGGGCCAGGTCCCAACTCGCCGATGGCGCGAGCAACCCTCATAGCCCAGTGACTGTCACAGTGACAGTCACTGTGACAGGGCCGAAATGGCCGCTTCTGGCGGGATGATTCGCTGCGGGTCGGCATCGGCGACTTCGAACGGGCCGACGTTCGTGCGCCGCAGGTCCACGCAGTGGCCGCCGAGCGCCTCGGCCACCGCGCGCACGTAGCCGCCCGAGCTCAGGCGCATCGACAGCCGCGCGATCGGCTCCTCGTACTCCTCGAGCTCCAGCTCGTAGACCGTCGTCCGGCGAGTGGGCATTTCCAGGGCAATTCCGCGGCGGTGCAGCTTGTACGCGCGCTCCCCGCCGATCTTCACCGCGGACGCGGCCGGAATCTTGAGGTCGACCTCGCCCCGCAGAGCGTCGAGCCGCGCCTCGAGCTCGAGCAGCGACGGAGGCTCGTGCTCATCGAGGACCTCGCCCTCGGGATCGCCCGTCGACGTGAGCCGCGAGAGGTCGACGCCCGTCTCGTAGCGCTTCGACAGGCCGACGAACTGCTGTGCCTCTTTCGTGAAGCTTCCGAGCAGGATCAGTAACAGGCCCGTTGCGAACGGGTCGAGCGTGCCCGCGTGCCCCGCCCGCGCGCCCGTTTGCTCCCGGAGCTGCCGCACGATCGCGAACGACGAAGGCCCGGCCGGCTTGTCGTAGAGGACGAGCCCCGCCGGCGTTGCGGCGCCTCTACGAGCCATTCCGAGCGGCGGAGAACTCGCGGCGGATGAACTCGGTGATCTCCTCGATCGAGTCGTCGCTGGAGAAGCCCGCAGCCTGGCGGTGCCCGCCCCCCGCTCCCGAGGCCCGCGCGATCGCTGACACGTCGAGCTCGTCGGTCGATGCACGCAGGCTGATGCGTCGACCCGGCCCGTCGCTCCGCGGCGGCTCGCGGATCAGCGCCGCCATGTCCGCCCCCTCGACGGCGCGCAGGTAGTCGATGATCCCCTCCGAGTACGGCTCGGCCGCGCCCACCTCGGCGAAGTCGCCGCGCAAGAGGTACGAGATCACGAGCCGGCCGCCCTCGTAGATCTGGGCCCGCTCCAGAGCCCGCGCCAGGAGCTTCATCTTCGCGAACTGGACGCTCTCGTAGACGTCCTGGAAGATCTTGTGCACGTCCGCGCCCGCCTCGACGAGCTCCGCCGCCAGCCGCAGCGCCTTCGGGGTCGTGTTCGTGTACTGGAACCGCCCGGTGTCCGTGACGAGCGCGATGTAGAGCGCCTCGGCGATGTCCGGCGTCAGCTCGACGTCGAGCTCGCGCAGCAGGTCGCGCACGATCTCGCCGGTCGACGACGCGTCCGCGACGACGCAGTTCACGTTGCCGAAGCGCGTGTTGTCGTGGTGGTGATCGACGTTGACGACGAGCGATGCGCTGTGCAGCACCTCCGGATCCGGCCCGAGCCGGCTCTCGTTCGCGCAGTCGAGCGCGAGCAGCACCCGGTCGGCGCAGTCGTCGGGCACCGCGCGCCGCAGGTCTTCGAGCGGCATCCACGTGTACTCGCGGGGGAGCGGCGCCTCGCCGTACAGGTACATGACCGCGTCCTTGCCGAGCGCATCGAGCGCGAGCTTCGCCGCCAGCAGCGACCCGAGCGCATCCCCGTCGGGGTTCTCGTGCGTCGTGACGAGAAAGCGGTCGTGCGAGCGGATCGCGTCCGCGACCGCGCCTAGGTCATTCGCCGTCGTCTGGGGCGAGCTCATCGATCAACTGGGACATGCGGACGCCTTCCACGACCGTCGGATCGTATTGGAAGGTCAGTTGCGGAGTCCGCTTCATCCTCAGCTCGCTCGCCAGCCGCGCCTGCAGCACTCCGTGCGCGGACTCGAGCCCCTGGAGCGTCTTCTCCCGCTTCCGCTCGTTCCCGAGCACGCTGACGTAGACGCGCGCCTGCCGCAGGTCGGTCGACGTCTCGACGCCCGTCACGGTCACGAAGCCGATGCGTGGGTCCTTGAGCTCGCCGATCGCCTCCGCGAGCGTCTCCCGGATCGCCTCGTTCACTCGTCGCATCCGTTCAGTCATCGGTCCCCACGATCTCTTTCTCCGCCGAGACGAGCTCGTACTCCTGGCCGCTGAGGTAGCGCACCGCCTCCTCGAGCAACCGCTCCGCCTCCCCGTGCTCGCGCGCCGCGCATGCGATCGTCAGCCGCGCGCGCTGCCACTTCTCGTGATGGTCGACCTCCGCCACCGAGGCGCCGAAGCGGTTCTGGAGCTGCGCCTTCGCCGACTTCACGTGCTTCCGCTTGCCCTTCAGCGATCCCGCCTCCGGGAAGTGGAGCTCGACGGAGAGGATCCCGACGAACCCGGCGCTCAGGGCGCGGCTGGAGCGGCCGGAGCCGGGGCGGGGGCTTCGCTCAGGTCGGTGCGCTCCACCTCGCGCACCTCGTAGACCTCGAGCACGTCGCCTTCCTTCACGTCGTTGAAGCCGTCGAGCAGAATGCCGCACTCGAAGCCCTCCTCGACCTCGCGCACGTCGTCCTTGAAGCGCTTGAGCTGCGAGATCGTCGTGTCGTAGATCACGGTGCCGTCGCGCACGACGCGCACCTTCGCGTTCCGGCGCACGACGCCGCTCGTGACCATCGAGCCTGCGATCGTCCCGAGCCGCGAGACGCGGAACAGCGTCCGCACCTCGGCCTCGCCGAGCGTCTCCTCGGTCGTGACGGGCTTCAGCATCCCGACGAGCGCCTGCTCGATGTCCTCGGTCAGCCGGTAGATGACGTTGTAGGTGCGGATCTCGACGCCCTCGCGCTCGGCCAGCGCCCGCGCCTCGGCGTTCGGCCGGACGTTGAAGCCGACGATCATCGCGGTCGACGCCGTCGCGAGCATCACGTCGTTCTCGGAGATCCCGCCGACGCCCGTGTGGATGACGTTCACGCGCACCTCCGGGTGCTGAATCTTCTGCAGCTCGCTGACCGCGGCCTCGACCGACCCGTCCACGTCCGCCTTGATCACGAGGTTGAGGTCCTGGACCGCGCCCTCCTGCATCTGGGAGAAGAGCGTGTCCAGCGTGACACCGGACGTGCGCCGCTGGGCCATCTGCTCGCGCCGGACCCGCTCTCCGCGGACCTGTGCGAGATGGCGCGCCTGGCGCTCGTTCTCGACGACGCGGCCGAACTCGCCTGCCGCCGGCGGCTGATCGAAGCCGATGATCTCGATCGGATCGCCCGGGCGGGCCTCGTCGACCTTCTCGCCGCGGTACGTGTGCAGCGCGCGCACCTTGCCCCACGCGCCGCCGGCCACGATCGGGTCGCCGACGCGGAGCGTCCCGCGCTGGACGAGCATCGTCGCCACCGGCCCACGGCCCACGTCGAGGCGGGACTCGATGATCGGCCCGGACGCCTCGGCGTTCGGGTTCGCGGTCAGCTCGAGCTCGGCGTCCGCGACCAGCAGCACCTTCTCGAGCAGGTCGTCGAGGTTCTGCTTGTCCCTGGCGGACACGTCCGAGAACTGGATCGATCCGCCCCACTCCTCGGGCTGGAGATCCTCGTTGACGAGCTCCTGACGAACACGCTGCGGATCCGAGTCGGGCTTGTCGACCTTGTTCACGGCGACCACGATCGGCACCTGGGCCGCGCGCGCGTGGGCGATCGACTCCTGCGTCTGGGGCTTCACGCCGTCGTCGGCGGCCACCACGAGCACGGCGATGTCCGTCACCTTCGCGCCGCGGGCGCGCATCGCGGTGAACGCCTCGTGGCCGGGCGTGTCGAGGAAGGTGATCTTCCGGCCGTCGTGCTGCGCCTGGTAGGCGCCGATGTGCTGCGTGATTCCGCCGGCCTCGGTCTCGACGACGGACGCCTCCCGGATTGCGTCGAGGAGCGTTGTCTTCCCGTGGTCGACGTGGCCCATGATCGTGACCACGGGCGGCCGGGCGACGAGATCCTCCTCGGAGTCCTCGAAGACCTCCGGGAGCTCGTCCTCCTCGGAGACGTGCTTGATAGTCACCTCGCGCTTGACCTCGGTCGCGATCAGCTGGACGGCCTCGTCGGACAGCGACTGCGTGATCGTCACCATCTCGCCGAGGCCCATCATGATCTTGATGATCTGGGCCGCCGGGATGCCGAGCGCCTGCGACAGGTCCTTGACCGTGACACCGGAGGGAACGGTGGCGGGACCGGTCGGCTGCGGTCCCGGCTGCGACTTCGGCCGCGGCTCGGTGCGCTCACGCGACTGGCGCGAGTCCTGGCGCGGCCGTGCTGCGCCCGAGTCGATGACGACGCGGCGCTTGCGCCCACCGGGGGCCTGGCGCGGGCGGACGGGCCTGTTCGGCCGGTTCCCCTTGGAGTTTCCCTTTGAATCAGCCATTTCCGTTCCCTCTAGTGTAGAGAGCGGCGAGCCCCTGATCGACCCGGACGGGAGTCCGGAGCATCCGGGCGAAGCCGCGGTTTGCGATAGACCGTTCGAAGCACTGCAGCCGCCGGCACGTGTAGGCGCCGCGTCCCGGTTCGTGCCGGCCCGGAACCAGCTGCCGCTCGCGGGCGACGAAGCGAATCAGCTCTGACTGCGGCGCCTTCCGTCCGCACCCTGCGCAGGTCCGGATCGGCGCCGAGCTCACGCGGGAGAGCTTCGCTCCTCCTCGGACTCCTCGACCGCGACCGGAACCTCGGACACGACCGGAGCCTCCTGCGGCTCTTCGGCCTCGGGCTCAGACTCGGCTCGGCGACCGGCTCCTCGGCTTCGGCCGGTGCCGCCTCGCTCACGGGCTCCGCTGCTTCTGCCGGAGGCGGCTCTGCGATTTGCTCTTCCGCGTCGGCGGGCTGCTCGCCCGCAGCCACGTCGTCGGCCTCAGCTGGAACTTCTTCCTCCTCGCCGCCGACTCCGCCCACGATCTGCGACGCCTCGAGCTCCTCGCCGGCAGCTTCGCGCTCGGCGAGCTCGCGGTGCGCGGCGATCCCGCAGAAGCGGGAGCCCGGGATCGAAGCATTCGGGCAGCGCTTTCCGTTGGCGAGAATCGCGACGCAGCGCCCGGAGAAGTCCTCTCCCGAGTCGCCGCCGGCGAACGCGGCCTCGGCCTCGGCCTGGGCGAACTCGGCGTCGGACTGGATGTCGACCTTCCACCCGGTCAGGCGCGCGGCCAGACGGGCGTTCAGGCCCTCCTTCCCGATCGCCAGCGCGAGCTGGTCCTCGGGGACGATGACCGTCGCCTCCTTGGTCACGTCGTCGACGAGCACCTCGCGCACGCGTGCGGGCGAGAGCGCCTTCGCGATGAAGCGCGCAGGCTCGGTGTTCCACGGGATGATGTCGATCTTCTCGCCGCGCAGCTCGGAGACGACCATGCGGACGCGCGAGCCTCGCGGCCCGACGCACGCACCGACCGGGTCGACGCCCTGGGCGTGCGACTCGACCGCGATCTTCGAGCGGTAGCCCGGCTCGCGGGCAACGCCGCGGATCTCGACGAGACCGTCGGCGATCTCCGGAACCTCGAGCTCGAACAGCGTCCGGATCAGCTCCGGGTCGCGCCGCGACAGGATGACCTGCGGGCCTTTCGTCCCCGAGCGGACCTCGGTGATGACCGCCTTGATGCGGCTGCCCTGCTCGTAGCGCTCGCCGTCCACCTGCTCGGAACGTGGCAGGAGCGCCTCGACCTTGCCCAGGTCGACGAGCACGTTGTTGCGGTCGCCGGCCTGCTGGACGATCCCGGTCACGACCTCGGTCACGCGGTCGACGTACTCGTCGTACATCATCTCGCGCTCCGCCTCGCGGATCCGCTGCAGGATCACCTGCTTCGCGGTCTGCGCGGCGATGCGGCCGAAGTCGTGCGGGGTCACGTCCGCGCGCTGGATCTGATCCTCGGAGATCTCGGACCAGTCGATGTCGAGGTCGTCGTCGTTGATGAGCGTGTGCGAGCGCTCGCCGTTCTCGGCTTCGAGCGCCTCGAGCTCGGTGATCGCCCGCTCGCGAGCCTCGTCGATCAGGCGCTCCTCGATGTCGGAGGGCAGTTCGATCGAGTAGACGCGGAAATCGCCTTCGTCGTCGAGCTCGACCGTCGCGTGCCGCGATGCGTCCGGAGTCTTCTTGTATGCGGCCAGGAGCGCGTCCTCGAGCGCGTGGATCAGGGTCTCGCCGTCGATCCCCTTCTCCTTCTCGATGACGCGAACCGCCTCGATGATCTCTCTGGTCATCTCGCTCCCTCCTCGATCAGGTTGCCTCGCACGATCGAGTCGTACGGGATTTCCACGGGCTCGCCTTTCGCCGTCTCTACGCGGAGCGCGCGCTCACCGGCGTCGACGAGCCGGCCGCGGACGCGCTTCCGATCAGCGGTGCGGACCGCGACGGTGTGCCCGACGGCGCGCTCGAAGTGCGGGCGGCGCCTGAGCGGAGGCTCGGTGCCGGGTGACGAGACGTCGATCGCGTAGTCCCTCAGGTAGTCGCGGAGGACGTCGGTGACGCGCTCGCAGAGCCCGTGGTCGACGCCCTGCGGATGATCGACGAAGACCGTCATCCGCTCGGGGCCGGAGAGCTCGAGCGCGAGGACCTCGACTCCAGGCAGGCTGCGCTCCACGCGCGAGGAGACCTCACGGTAGAGCGTGCGTTCCTTGTCGTAGAGATCCGTCAACTTCGCCCCCTCAAAGAAAACGGGCGCGACGCGCCCATTTCGAACTGCCTGAAATGTGGTGCAGCCAGGATAGCAAGGGGGCTGCAAATCGGAGG
Source organism: uncultured Actinomycetes bacterium (assembly GCA_963790695.1). Taxonomy (GTDB): domain Bacteria; phylum Actinomycetota; class Thermoleophilia; order Gaiellales; family Gaiellaceae; genus VAXT01. The sequence continues at coordinate 199,437 of CAWBPX010000005.1, forward strand.
GGACCGGGCCCGCCCCTAGTTCTGGGCTGGCAGCTCCCCCGGGAGGGGAGTCTCGTAAGGGGAGTTTCTCTGCCGCAGACGCCAGTGTGGTGCAACCGCAAGGAACCCGGTCCCTTGTGGATTGGTGTACCCGAAGGAACATGTCCTAAGCGTTAAATGCGAAGGGGCGGGGACCATCGGTCTCGGCCTTCAGGCGTCGAGCACGATCGTGACCGGGCCGTCGTTGACGAGCTCGACCGCATGCGGGCGCCGAACCTGCCTGTCTCGACCGGCACGCCCAGCTCTCGGAGCGTCGCGCAGAAGCTCTCGTAGAGGAGCTGGGCCTGAGCGGGCTCCGCGCCGTCCGAGAAGCTCGGGCGGTTTCCCTTCGCGGAATCCGCGATCAGCGTGAAGTTGCTGACGACGAGCACCGAGCCGCCGGTGTCGAGGACGCTCCGGTCGAACTTCCCGTTCGGCGTTCTCGAAGATCCGCAGCCGAGCGATGCGCCCGGCGAGCCGCTCCGCGGTCTCGGCGTTGTCGTCTCGCGCGACTCCGAGCAAGAGACAGAGGCCGGGCCCGATCTCGCCGACCGCCTCTCCGTCGACCATCACCCGCGCGTCGGCGACGCGCTGGACGACGGCTCTCAAGCGCGCTCGAGTGCCCGCAGCCGGGCTGCGTAGTGCTCGCTCCCGGGGCGCAGCGACTTCGCGAGCTTCAGGTGACCGCGGGCCTCGTCCGTGCGGCCGAGCTTCTCGAGCGCGCGGGCGAGGCCGTAGTGCGCGTAGTCGTCCGTCGGGGCGAGGTCGAGCATCGCGCGGAACTCCTCCTCGGCCTCGCGGTAGCGCCGAAGCCGGAAATAGGCGATCCCGAGCGCCTCACGGATCGACGCCTTCTCGGGCTCGCGCCGCTTCGCCTTCTCGAGCGACACCGTCGCCTGGGCGGCCATCCCCAGCTCCAGGTGCTTCCTTCCCTTCTGGAAGAGGTCGTAGGTCTCGCTCTCGCCCATCTGCTCCCACGATACGGAAACGCGTCTGTCCTGCAGATTCCCGCGGCGAGGCGGCTGAAACGCTAGGAAGCGAGCAGCGAGCGGATGGAGAAGAGGCCGCGGGCGCGGCGCTTGAACGGGATCGCCCGGCGGAGGCTCTTGCGGACGGCGCGGAGCTCCGACTTCGCCTGGTCGGCGGCCGCGGCGGATGCCTCCGGCGGCCCGAAGCGCGCGAGGCCCATGCTCGCGACGAGCCGGCCCGAGTCCACCCCGGTCCGCTTGCGCACGTGCTCACGGAGGTCTGCGAGCGACAGCGTCGCGGGGGATCGTGATCCCGATGTCCAGGAGGTAGCCGACGAGCTCCCGCCTGCACGCGGTGGCGATCTCCCGCGGGTCGTTGCTCAGGAAGCGACGGCGCCGTACGAGGGCCTTCGCGCTCAGGAAGAGCAGGACGAGCGCCGCAGCCCCGAGGACGACGTAGCGCGCGATGCCCGCGTTCCGACCCGCCTGAGCCGCCTCCGCGTCCCTTGGCCACGTCACCGCCGGTCGCACCCGCCGCGCCGGGGCCGGACTGCCCGGGGTGGCCGAGCACTCCGCCCAGCACGCCGGCGGCCATGGCGCTCAACTTCAGCACCTGCTCCGCGCCCTGGGCGTCGAAGGAGATCGAGGAGGACGTGTACGGGCCGCCGAGGTTGCCGCGGCCGGGTGTCGGGTCGAACGGCAGCCAGCCGTAGCCCTTGAACCAGACCTCGACCCAGGCGTGCGCGTTGCGGTCGTTGACTCGCCAGGTGCCTTCGGTTGCCCCGGGCTCGCCGGGTCGAAGGCGCCGCTCGTGAAGCCCGCGGCGACCCGCGCAGGGATCCCGAGATAGCGGAGCATGAGCGCCATCGCGCCCGCGAAGTGCTGGCAGTAGCCGGCTCTGGTGCGCGTGACGAAGGCGACGAGCGGCGGGATCCCCCGGATCTGGCGCGGCTTCTCGCTGTACGCGAAGTTCCCGCTCGAGCGGAGCCAGGCCTCGATCGCGACCGCGGCCGCGTAGGGATTGTGCGCCGCGCCGGCGACGGTGTCGGCCTGCCGGAAGAGCGGCTCGTAGGGCTTGAGGGCCGGATCGGTGAACGCGTCCGCCAGCCATTCGTGGCGCCGCGGGGTGCCGAACGGAGGAACGAATCGCCCTCTGGCGACCTCGAGATAGGCGCCCTCGTCGGCGATCGCGCGCGGGTACGTCGCGGGCGACTTGGCCAGCTGCGCCGGCTTCGGCTGCGGCTGGTACGCCCAGGCGGTGTACTGCGTGTTCCGCGGGACCGGCCGAAGCGCTTGCGCGACGCCGTCGGCCGAGTAGTTGACGTCGTCGACCGGCCCGCTCTCGTAGGCGACCACGCCGCTCGGGCTCACCAGGTGGGTGTCGCGGAGCGCCTCCACGTGGACCGTCGCCGTGCTCCAGTTGCGCCCGTCGGTCGCGGAGTCGGGGAGCATCGACGGGTCGTACACAGCATCCAGATTCGTGTTCCCGTCCGAGAGCTGGATCGGGTCGACCGAGAGCTGCTCTTCGCGCCAGTGGTCCTTGACGAACGAGTCCAGCGTCGTCGCCCGCCAGTAGACCGAGCGAGACGGCCCGCGCACGGTGAAGACGCGCGTCCGCTTCTTCGGGAAGCTGATCCCGCTGTAGTTGGCCTTCCACACGTACGAGACGCTGACCGTCGGGCCCTGCTTCTTCGAGAGATCCCAGTTCTGCCAGTCCAGGAACTGCGCCTTGGCGACTGCACCGGAGCTCGAGGCGACGAGCGCGACCACGACGAGGGCCGCGCCCACGAGCACCTGAGGCGCCGCACGCCGCCCGCTGGGCTTCAGCTGGGCGACCAGCGCGAGGGCGAAGATCAGCAGGACGGCTCCGCGGCCGAGGTCGTCGTGAGTCGGGTAGATCGTGGCGGGCCACCCCGCGCCGGCGACCATCACCAGGCTTGCGACGAGCGGCAGGCGAGCCCGCACCGCGAGAGCGGCCAGCAACGTGAAGAGGAAGACCGCGAGCAGCACGACCCCGTGCATCATTCGATGCGCCGAGCCGTCGAACGGAACGGTCACGTCGTAGAAGTCGAGGAAGCCGCGCCCGGCCCGGCTGAGGAGCGTGCCCAGGGAATAGGGCCGTGCGTCGAGCGCGAACGCGGCCGCGAGCAGCAGCGCGAGGCCGACCCCGGCCAGACGCAGCCGCCGCGTCGGCAGGAACGCGGGCGCGACCCCGAGCGCGACCATCAGCAGCAGCGGGCCGAGCCCGGTGCGCGGCTCCTCGAGGCGGCTCCAGCTCCACGCGAAGAGGATCCCCAGCGGGATCGAGAAGGCGGCCGTCCTAGCCATGCGCCGTGTAGGCCTCCTCGAGCCCGGTCAGCTTCACGGCGAGATCGTCTCCGCGCTGCAGCACCGCGACCGGAACGCCGCTTCCCTGGAGCCGGAGCAGCGCGGGCTCGCGCCTGGGCACCGCCTCCGCGCCGTTGAAGCTCGTCGAGTCGACGAAGACGAGCGAGGCCGGCCGGCGGGCGAACGAGCGGTCCAGCAGCGAGTCGACGAGCGCCTGGTCGAGCGAGGCGGTCACGACCACGAGCTCGATCGCCTGGGCGGCCGGGGACGCATCGCGCTCCAGGAAGCGGGCGACCGGCTCGGTCCCGGTCGGCTCCACGGCCGCCAGGAGCTCCAGCGCCGCACGCCACTCGCCGTCGATCGACGAGACCTGGCACGTCGCGGGCGTCGACGTCGTGATCGTGAGCAGTGCTCGCCGCGAGCGCATCGCGTTCGCACGCAGGATCGAGCCGGCCGCGCGCACCTGGACGTCGAAGGACTCGCCGACGACGAAGCGCTCGTCGGCGTCGAGCACGACCGCCACCTCGTCGTGCGGCATGTCCTCGAGCTCCTTGACCATGAGCGCGCCGCGGCGCGCGGTCGTCCGCCAGTGCACCTTGCGCAGCGATTCCCCCTGCTGGTACTCGCGGACGCTGTGCAGGTCGAAGCCGGCGGTGCGCCGCAGGAGCACGCGACCGCCCGCCTGCGTCGCGCCCCCGGCTTCCGAGAAGACGCGGTCGAGCTCGACGAGGCGCGGGTAGACGAGGAGCGTCGACTCGGCGCCCAGGAGCTGCTCGGCCCGGGCGAGCGAGAACGGATCCTCGAAGACCGCGCGCACGGCCTCGAACCGGTACCGCCCGCGGCGCATCGCCGGGAGGATGTAGCGCACGAGAAGCGGTAGCCCCCGGCGGTTGAGCTGCACTCGGCGGTCGCCGAGCTTCGTGATCCGCTCGTAGACCTCGAGCGAGCGCGGGCCAGGATGGCGAAGCGGCGTGGCTTCGAGCCCGATCGTGACGTCGTCGCCCTCGACGTACTCCCGCGCGCCCAGGCGTCGCCGTAGCGTGACCGGCTGCCGGATGATCAGGACCCAGATCCGCGCCCCGAGCACGGCCAGCGCGAGACCGACGGCGACCGGGTACAAGGCTTTCGAGCCGAACCCCCAGGCGACGAGATAGATCCCGCCGGCGAGCAGGAGCGCGAGCCGACCGCGTTCGGTCAGCCCGGCCACGCTACGCGGGGACCGGGGTTCGTTCGACGGCTTCTCGCACGAGCTGCTGCGGCGCGGTCCCGTTCGCTCGTGCCTCGGGCCCGAGGATCAGCCGGTGCGCGAGGACCGGCCGTGGCGACGGCCTGGACGTCGTCGGGAAGCACGTAGTCGCGCCCGTCGGCAAGCGCACGCGCTTTCGAGACGCGCAGCAGGGCGATCCCGGCCCGCGGGCTCGCACCCAGGTACAGCCGCTGGTCGCTTCGCGTCGAGCGGACGAGGTCGACGACGTACCGGCTCAGGCTCGGCTCGACGAAGATCGCGCGTCGCCTCCTCGATCACGTCGGCGATCCCGGTCGCGTTCGTCACGGGCTCGAGGTCCTCGAGCGGCGGGTCGCTCGTCTGCTCGGTCAGCATCCGCGCCTCCTGGCCGGCGGCGGGTAGCCGATGTCGAGCCGCATCGTGAAGCGGTCGAGCTGCGCCTCCGGCAGCGGGTACGTGCCCTCGTACTCGATCGGGTTCTGGGTCGCCATGACCATGAACGGGCCGGCCGAGCGAGTAGCTGACGCCGTCGATCGTGACCTGGTTCTCCTGCATGCACTCGAGGAGCGCGGCCTGCGTCTTCGGTGGGGCGCGGTTGATCTCGTCGACGAGGAGAAGGTTCGCGAAGATCGGGCCCGGCCGGAACTCGAACTCGTTCGAGCGCTGGTTGAAGACGTTGACGCCCGTGACGTCGGACGGGAGCAGGTCGGGCGTGAACTGCAGGCGCGAGAAGGAGCAGTCGATCGAGCGCGCCATCGCCTTCGCGAGCATCGTCTTCCCCACGCCCGGGAAGTCCTCGATGATCAGGTGCCCCTCGCTGACCAGGCAGAGGACGCAGAGCCTGAGCGTCTCCGCCGGCGCGTGGATGACCTTGCCGAGGTTGGCGGCGAGGCGCCGGATGACGTCGGCCGACTGCTCGGTCGATGTGGTCGGTCTCCTGCATCAGATCAGCCGCTCGACCTCGTCCAGGATGGCTGCGGCGATCGCCTCTTTCGGCGCCTTCTCCACGACGCGCTCCCCGCGTGCAGAGACGATCACGACCTCGTTGTCCTCGGAATCGAAACCCACGTCCTCTCGGGATACGTCGTTGTAGACGACCAGATCGACGTTCTTGTCAGCGAGCTTGGCGCGCGCGCGGTCGAGGCCCGTCGGCCGCTGTCTCCGCCGCGAAGCCGACGAGCACCTGGCCGTTCGTGCGGCGCTCACCGAGGCCCTTGAGGACGTCTGCGGTCGGCTCGAGCTCGATCGTCCATGTGTTCTCGTCCTTCGGGCGCTTCGCGTCGTTGGTTTCCGACGGGCTGTAGTCGGAGACCGCGGCGGCCATCAGGACGACGTCCGCGTCCGTGGCGCCCGCGGCGCGCTCCACGTCGGCCGCGGTCGGCGCGTCGACGAGCTCCACGCCTTGCGGGGCTGGAACAGTCGAGGTTCGAGGCGACGAGCGTCACCTCGCGCCCCGCGGCGCTGCGCCTCCTCGGCGAGCGCCACGCCCATCCGGCCGGACGAGCGGTTGCCGACGTAGCGCACCGCGTCGAGGGGCTCGCGAGTGCCGCCGGCGGTGACGAGGACGCTCTTCCCGCTCAGCGAGCCGTTGCGCGCCCCGAGCAGCTCCTGCACGCGTTCGAAGATCTCCTCGGGCTCGGCCATCCGCCCCACTCCGAGCTCGCCTTCGGCCGTGTCGCCCTCGTCCGGGCCGATCAGCTCGACGCCGCGCTCGCGGAGGGTCGCCGCGTTCGCCTGCGTGGCCGGATGCGCCCACATACGCGGGTTCATGGCGGGCGCGACGAGCACCGGGCCGCGATGTGCCAGCGCCGCCTCGGTCAGCACGTCGTCCGCGAGCCCGTAGGCGAGCTTTGCCATCGTGTTCGCGGTCAGCGGGGCGATCACGAGCAGGTCGGCGCGCGTCAGGTGCGGATAGAGGTCTTCCCTGGCCGGCCGCCGGGCGAGCGCCGCGAAGGTCTCGCGCCTCACGAACCGGTCCGCTCCGCGCGTGACGAGCGGGATCACCTCGTGCCCTGCGCGGACGAGGAGCCGCGTCAGCTCGCAGGCCTTGTACGCGGCGATGCCACCTGTGACTCCGAGCAGCACCCTGGCCATGGGCACATTGTGCCCACAGAGCGCAAAGTGAACTAGCTGCGGCGCGTTTCGTTCGTCTTACTAGCCGTGCTCTCGTCTCCGCGACGCCGACGGCGGCTGCTCGTCGTGACCGCCACGCTCCTGGTCGTCGTGCCGCTGATCTACGTGGCGGCCCGGCACAACACCTCCGGCTCGCCGCGTAACGCGAACGGGCCGTACGTGAAGGACAGCTTCTACGACACACCGGAGCATGCTCCCTTCACGGCGGCGAAGCGTCACGCGGTCAGCGGCGTGCTCGCGAGGTTCATCGACGGCGCGGTGGCGCGGCACGATCTCCCCGGCACATGGGAGCTCGCCGGCCCCGAGCTCCGCAGCGGGCTCTCCTACGAGGAATGGCGCCGCGGCGAGATCCCCGTCGTGCCGTACGCGGCGTCGAAGCGCGGCGCCGGAACGTGGAACGTCGTCAACTACTCGTATCGCAACCGCGTCGGCCTCGAGCTGCTGTTGCACCCGGTCAGCCGCACGGGCCAGGCGGCGACCGTCGAGACGGACCTCGTCCGGGGACACGACAACCGCTGGCGCGTGGACTACTGGATGGTCACGAAGCTCCACGGGCCAGGCTCCGCCGGGGCGGCCGACTCCGCCTCTGCGCTGAGCGAGGGCCCGCCGAAAGTCCACAAGCTCCCCGGCAAGGGCAAGAAGGGGCTCAGCGCCGCACCCCGGACCTCAGCCGTGACCACAGGCGGCGCACGCCTCGACGCGCGCTGGCTCCTGGCTCCGCTCGGGCTGGTGCTGCTCGTCGTTCTGCTCCCGGTCGCGCGCGCCGCGGCCGGACGCATGCGCGAACGGCGAAGCGAGATCTAGGAGCGAGCTACTCGTACGTGACTATTTCCAGTTGACGGTGATCACCTCAACCGGGTCCGCGAACCCCTTGAAGACCTCTGACCGGGGGTTCGAGACCCGGAAGCCGGTGCCGGCGCCTTCGAGCGTCTCGCGGCTGGCGAGGATCTCGCCGGCTCCTGCGGAAGCGCCGACCCGCGCGGCGAGGTGCACCGCTCCGCCGCCGTAGGCGTTGGCGGCTCCATCGTTCTGGAACGCATCGCCTGTGTGCGCACCGATCCGGACGTCCGGGGCGACGACCTCGGCGTCGAGGGCGCGCTGGATGGCCACGGCCGCTTCGAGAGCCGCCTTTGGCGTCGCGAACGTGGCGAAGAACCCGTCTCCCGTCTGTTGGACGACTTCGCCGCCGCTCTTGGTGATCTGGTCTTCGAGCAGCTCGTTGTGCCGCGCCAGCAGCTTTCGCCATTTCTCGTCGCCGAGCGTCTCCAGAAGGCGAGTCGAGCCGACGATGTCCGTGAACAGGAACGTGCGGCGGCGTTGCTGCCGGCCGAGGAGCTCGGCTGTTCGCTCGGCGTCGGACTTCGCCCCGATGCGCTCGAATGTTGAGTGCGCGGCCTCGAGCTCGGTCATCGCGGCGTGCTCGTCCCCCTGCCGCCGGAACGCAACGCCGAGGAGGACGCGAGACTGCGCACCTTCGAAGGGCGCGCCGACCTCGCGCCACTCGTCTCGGGCTTCGCGGAGCCGGCGAACGGCCTCTTCCGTGTCGCCTTCAGCGAGCGCGATCCGGCCGTTCGCGACGTGCACGGTTGCGTCGAACGCCGGAGCTCGGCGGCCGCCGATCTTGTACGAGTCCACGAGACTCTCGAGCTCTGCCACCGCTTCACGCGCCGTCTTCAGATCGTTCGCCGCGACCGCGATCTCGACTTGAGCCGGGAGCCGCCGGATCCGTGCGAGTGGCTCCTCCGCCTCCTCGAGGGCACGAGTGATTCCCGCGACCGCCGCGTCGCGCTTCCCCTCCGCAAGGCGCAGGAGCGCAAGGCCCGGCTGAGGATTGGCACCAAGCTCGTCCGCCCGCGCGTACGCCTCCTCCGCGGCCGCGAAGTCTCCGAGCCGACGACGAATCTCGCCGATCTCGTAGTACCCGCTCGCGGTGATGTAGCGCTCGAAGTCGTGCAACTCGTCGCAGGCCGCGATCGCCACCTTCTCCGCCGCCTCCAGATCGCCGCGCATTCGCATGAGCTCCGCCCGATGGATGCGGCAGGCGCCGGGGAAGCCGGTCACGTCGAGCCGGTCGCACCAGCGGTTGGCTGCCTCCGTCCACTCGGCGGCGCGACGAAGGTCGCCCACGTCCTGGCACGAGGTGATGGTCATGCAGTAGACGAGCGTCGTCGAGTACGGCTGCAGCTCCCCGCTGACGGCGGCCGCGGTCCCCTCGTCGATCAGCTCGAGGCCCTGTGCGATCTCGCCGCTCTTCATGAGCGCGCGTCCCTTGGCGACGAGCGCGAGCATCTGCGTGTCCCGGTCGCCAAAGCGCTGGGCCAGCTCGATCGCACGATCGAGGTTCACGATCGCCAGCGGGTAGTTGCCTTCGGCGAACAGCGCGGTGGCTGCCCGCGTCATTGCGACCCGGGCGTGCTCGACGGACTCCTCTTCGTTCTCGAGCTGCCGCTCCGCCGTGGCGAACCAGCCCTGTGCGACCGAGAACGCTCCTCGGTTCGATTCGTCCCAGGAGAGCGTGAGCGCAACTCGGGCGGCGTCGACATTGCGCCCCTCGCCCGCATACGCGACGTAGGCCCGCTCGCGCAGCCTGATCGCGTCGTTGAGCTTGCCGCTCCACCAGGCAGCTTCGCCGTATCGCTCGAGATCCTCGGCGGCGATGCTCGTCTCGGCGAGACTCGCGTAGCCCTCGAACGCCTCTCGCCAGGCGTGGCGGGACACGGCGTCCCGAGCGGCCGTCAGGGGATCGGCTGTCTGCGACATAGCCGTCTCTATTGTCCCACGCCGCTCGAAGCGCTCTCGAGGAGAGACGCCCGGCCCGAAAGGAGCGTCAGCCCTTGTACGAGTACTTGATCTTGCCCTCGGCGATTTCTTCGAGGGCCATCGTCAAGTAGTTCTTCGAGCGCGACTCCACGAGCGGCGGCGGGTTGTCGTCGAACGTGCCTTCGCCGAGCTGGTGGTGGTAGTTGTTGATCTGCCGCGCGCGCTTGGCGGCGACGATCACGAGCGCATAGCGCTCATTGACGTTTTCGAGCAGGACATCGATGCGTGGATGGATCACGGTCGGGACATGGTAGCTGAGACTTTTGAGCGGACGATTTCGGCGAGGTCGGCCAGGGCTCGGTCGACGTCGTCGTTCACGACCAGGTAGTCGAACTCGTCCGCCTGCCGGAGCTGCTCCCGCGCGAGGTCGAGGCGCTCCTCGATCTCCCCCTCGCTCTCGGTTGCACGCTCCCGGAGGCGCCGCTCGTTCTCGAGCGAAGGACGGGGCCTCGACGAAGATCGTCACCGCGCCCGGAACGCCGTCCTTGACGTCGAGCGCGCCCTGCGGCTCGAGGTCGAGGAGCGGGATGCGTCCGCCCTGGCGGATGCGGTCGATCTCGGAGCGGAGCGTCCCGGAGCGCTGGCCCCACGGGAATTCGACGTGCTCGAGGAAATCGCCCGCGGCGAGTCTCTGATCGAACTCCTCGTCCGAGATGAACCAGTACTCGCGGCCGTTCTCCTCTCCTTCGCGGCGCTCCCGGGTCGTCGCGGAAACGGCCAGCTCGAGGTCGGGCATCTCGGCGAGCAGGGCGCGCTCCAGGGTGCCCTTGCCGGCGCCCGAGGTCCCGGTGACGACGAAGACCGGGGTGATGCCGCCGCTACTTGTGGAAGAGCCCAATGAGCTCAGTCCGCTGGCGGTCGGAGAGGCCACCGACCGTCTTCGACTGGCTGATGCGGGCCTGGTTCAGAAAACGCGCCGCCTTCACCCGCCCGAACTTGGGCACGGCCATGAGCATGTCGAACACCTTCGCGGTCGCGACGTACTCGGGTGGGTTGTTGAGGATCTTGTCGATCCGCGCACGCCCGATTTTCAGGTCTTTCTTGAGCTGCGCTCGCTTCACCCGGATGTCGTTGGCGCGCTTGAGAGCCTCCATGCGCTGGTCGCGAGACCTGGCAGGCGCCTTCGCCTGAGTCTTGGTTGCCGCCACGGCGCGAGATACTAGTGCGCTTCGAGTACGCGTGCAAACAATGCGTTTTTCCCGCAAAACTGCCAGATTGTCAAGTCAGGCAACAGAGACCGGGCCCTGGCTGTGTGCGAGGCCGGTCGCGGCTTCCGCCGTGGACAAGCCGCGTGAGGCGAGCTCGTCTAGCCAACTCGCGACGCACTCGGCCCGGGGCGTCCGGGTCGCTGAAGAGGATCGTTCCGAGCGCGATCGAGGCCGCGCCGGCGGCGAGAAACTCGAGGGCGTCGCGTCCCGTGGAGATGCCGCCCATGCCCACGATCGGCATCCCCGTCGCTCGGTAGCACTGGTAGACGGCCGCCAGGGCGATCGGCTTCAGTCCGGGGCCGGAGTAGCCGCCGGTCTCGCGGCCGAGCCGGGGCTGGAGCGTCGTGTCGTCGAGAGCGAGCCCGCGCATCGTGTTCACGAGGGTGAGCCCGTCGGCGCCGGCGGCCTGGACGGCGCGGGCGGTGTCCGGGAGGTCGGTCGCGGCCGGGGAGAGCTTGGCGTAGAGCGTCTTTCGGGTTTGCCGGCGGGCGGCGTCGACGATCTCCGAGGCGCTCTCCGGCGCCTCCTCGACGTTCGGGCAGGAGAGGTTGAGCTCGATCGCGGCCACCTCCGGCCTGATCGTCGAGCGCGGCGCAGAGCTCTGCGTAGTCGCTCGCCGCGAAGCCGCCGACCGAGACCCAGAGCGGGACTCCGAGCTCCGCGAGCCGCGGCAGCTTGTCGGCGAGGAGCGCCTCGATTCCCGGGGTTCTCGAGCCCGATCGAGTTCAGCATCCCGGCCTCGGTCTCGGCGATCCGTACGGGGCGGTTTCCCTCGCGGGGCTGCGGCGTGACCGTCTTCGTCACGAACACGTCCAGGGCGCGTGCGACCTCGGGCGCCTCGAGCGCGTCCAGGCAGCCCGACGCGTTGAAGATCATGCGGCCTCCAGGACCGGCCCGGCGACGCAGAGCCGCTGCAGCACGCCGTCGATCTCCACGGAGCATCCGTAGCAGGCGCCGTAGCCGCACGCCATCGGCGCCTCCCAGGCGAGCTGAGCATCGGGGACGAGCTCTCGGACCGCCTCCAGCATCGGCTCGGGCCCACAGGCGAGGACGTCGTGACCTTCAGGTAGCAGCTCGGTGACGAAGGTGGGCTCGACGACGACCTGCGCGTTGGGAACCAGCGCCGCTGCCTCCGCGTGCCAGTCGCTGCGGAAGCCGAGGATCGCCGGCGGGCCGCCGAGCTGCTGCGAGAGGTACGGGAACGGAGCGACGCCGATGCCTCCTCCGACGAGGAGCGGCTTCTCCACGTCGAGCCGAAAGCCGTTTCCGAGCGGCCCGAAGACGTGGATCTCCTCGCCGGGCTCGACCGCTGCGAGGGCTCGCGTGCCCGGCCCGATCGCCTCGAGCAGGAACGCGAGCTCGCCTGCTGGCGCCTGGCAGAGGCTCATCGGGCGCGGCAGGAGCCGGCCGGGCGCCTCGAGCATGAAGAACTGCCCGGGGACGCCGGGGTCGATGTCGCCGCGCTCCACGCGGACGAGCGCGTAGGGGCCGACCGCCTCGTTGGCGACGACTCTAAGCCGGCTTCTTCTGCGCACTGATGCGCTCCTGCAGCGAGAGGGCCAGATCGCCCCGGGCGTCCGCGATCGCATGCACCGCGGCGCGCGCTCCGGCCATCGTCGTGATGCACGGCACGCGCGCGGCGAGCGCTGCCTCGCGGATGAGGTAGCCGTCCGATCGCGCGCCCGCCTCGCCGAAGGGCGTGTTCAGGACGAGATCGCAGTGGCCGCGGCGAACGAGGTCGACGACTGTCGGCCCCTCCCCCGCTTCGGTCACCTTGCGCACGTGGTCGACGGGGATGCCCGCAGCGGCGAGCGCGTGCGCCGTGCCGACGGTCGCGACCAGCCGGAAGCCGAGCCTCGAGAGCGACGCGGCGACCTCGACGGCGGCGGGCTTGTCCGCGTCGCGAACCGAGAGGAAGGCGGTCCCGTCCATGGGCAGCGGGCGGCCCGCGGCGCGCTCGGCCTTCGCGAGCGCGGTCGGGAGGTCGGCGGCGCTCGCCATCACCTCGCCGGTCGAGCGCATCTCCGGGCCGAGCACGGGATCCGCGCCGGGGAAGCGCGCGAACGGAAGGACCGCAGCCTTGACACTGAATTGTTCGAGGGACTGTCCCTGGGCCAGGTCGAGCTCGGACAGGCGCGCGCCGGCGGCGAGGCGGCATGCGGCCTCGACGAGGTTGAGGCCGATCGCCTTGCTCGCGAACGGCACCGTCCGGGAGGCGCGCGGGTTCGCCTCGAGGACGAACACGTCGCCTTCCTGCACCGCCAGCTGGACGTTCACGAGCCCGACGACTCCGAGCGCGGGCGCCAGTCGCTTGACGATGTCCTCGATCTGGTTCAACGTCTGTGTGTCCAGGGAGGGCGCGGGCAGCACGCACGAGGAGTCTCCGGAGTGGATTCCAGCCTCTTCGACGTGCTCCATCACGGCGGCGACGAACGTGTCGCGCCCGTCGCAGAGCGCGTCGACGTCGATCTCGATGGCGCCCTCGAGGAACCTGTCGATCAGGACGCGGCCGCCGACCTGCGCCGCCGCAGCGACCGACTCGTCGTCGTAGCAGACCTGCATGTTGCGCCCGCCGAGCACGTACGACGGCCGAACGAGCACGGGGTAGCCGATCGCCTCCGCGACGTACGCGGCCTCCTCCGGGCTCTCGGCCATGGCCCACGAGGGCACGTCGATGTCGAGCTCGTCGCAGAGGGCGCCGAAGCGCTCGCGATCCTCGGCGTGATCGACCGCCTCGAACGGCGTCCCGAGGATCCGCCAGCCTTCTGCCTCGATCTCGCGCGCAAGCTTCAGCGGGGTCTGACCCCCGAACTGGATGACGACGCCGTCGGGCAGCTCGCGGGCGCAGATCTCGAGCACCTCCTCCGCGCCGAGCGGCTCGAAGTAGAGGCGGTCCGACGTGTCGTAGTCGGTCGAGACCGTCTCCGGGTTGCAGTTGACCATCACGGCCTCGTAGCCGAGCGCCCGGAACGCCTGGGCGGCGTGGACGCAGCAGTAGTCGAACTCGATGCCCTGGCCGATCCGGTTCGGGCCCGAGCCGAGGATGACGACTCGGGGTTTCGGCCCGTCCGGGCGGGCCTCGTCCGCTTCGCCCCAGGTCGAGTAGTAGTAGTTCGAGTTGGCCTCGACCTCGGCGGCGCAGGAGTCGACTCGGCGGTAGGCCGGCCGGACGCCGCGCTCTCGTCTCTTCGCCCGGGCGACGGCCTCGGTCGTTCCGGCCTCGCGCCGCGATCGCCGCGTCCGAGAGGCCGAGGCGCTTGAGCCGCACCCAGTCGTCGCGAACGAGGTCGTCCAGGTCGTCCACTGCGGGGATCGAGCCGTTCCAGCTCGGCCTTGAACCAGGGATGCGCTCGCTTCCGGGAACGTCCCAGGCATCGGCGCCGTCGAGCTCGCGCGAGCGCCGCGCCTTGAGGAAGGCCTCGCCGAACGTGCGGCCGATCCCCATCGCCTCGCCGACCGATTTCATCTGCGTGCCGAGCGTCGTGTCCGCGCCGGGGAACTTCTCGAAGGCGAAGCGCGGGAACTTGACGACGACGTAGTCGAGCGTCGGCTCGAAGCTCGCGGGGGTCGTCCCGGTCAGGTCGTTGGGGATCTCGTCGAGCGTGTAGCCCACGGCCAACTTGGCGGCCACCTTGGCGATCGGGTAACCGGTCGCCTTCGACGCGAGCGCGGACGACCGGGAGACCCGCGGGTTCATCTCGATCACGCGCAGCTCGCCGGTGTCACGGTCGCGCGCGAACTGGATGTTGGAGCCGCCGCAGTCCACCCCGACCGCGCGGATGACCGCGATCGCCGCGTCGCGCAGCTCCTGATAGGCCTCGTCGGACAGCGTCATCTGCGGCGCGACCGTCACGGAGTCGCCCGTGTGGACGCCCATCGGGTCGATGTTCTCGATCGAGCAGACGACGACGGCGTTGTCCGCGTGGTCGCGCATCAGCTCGAGCTCGAACTCGTCCCAGCCGAGGAGCGACTCCTCGACGAGCACCTGGCCGACCGGGCTCTCGGCGAGCGCGCGCTCGAGCAGCCGATCGAGCTCCTCGGGAGTGCGCGCCGTGCCGCCTCCGTGGCCGCCCAGGGTGAAGGCGGGCCGCAGGATGACCGGGAGGGACAGTCCCTCGGGCACGTCCTCGACGGCCGTGACCACGATCGACTCGGGAACCCTGAGGCCGGCGGCCCGGACGGTCTCGCGGAAGAGGTCGCGATCCTCGGCGCGCTTGATCACGTCGATCGGCGCGCCGATCAGCTCGACGCCGAGCTCGTCGAGGATCCCCTCCTCTGCGAGCCCGACGGCGAGGTTCAGCGCGGTCTGCCCGCCCATCGTCGGAAGCAGAGCGTCGGGTCGCTCGCGCTCGAGCACGCCCGCGACTCCCTCGAGGTCGAGCGGCTCCAGGTACGTGCGGTCGGCGAACCCGGGGTCGGTCATGATCGTCGCCGGGTTGGAGTTGACGACGATCGTCTTGAACCCGTCCGCGCGGAGCACCTTCAGCGCCTGGCAGCCGGCGTAGTCGAACTCGCAGGCCTGCCCGATCACGATCGGCCCGGAGCCGATCAGGCAGATCGACTCGAGGTCAGGCCGCCTTGGCATAGCCGGCTCCCACCTCCTCGACCCACGACTCGATGATTCCCCAGGCGTCGTGCGGCCCGGGGCCCGCTTCCGGGTGGAACTGGACGGACTTCGCGCGCTCGCTGCGGAGCTCCAGGCCCTCGACGGTGCCGTCGTAGAGCGAGATGTGCGTCTCCTCGCGGGACTGCGTCGGCGACACGGCGAAGCCGTGGTTCTGGGAGGTGACGATCACCCCGTTCGTAGCCCGCTCGAGCACCGGATGGTTCGCGCCGCGGTGGCCGAAGGGGAGCTTGTACGTCTTGTGCCCGGTGGCGAGCGCGAGCAGCTGGTGGCCGAGGCAGATCCCGAGGATCGGGACACGTCCGATCAGGTGGCGCAGCGTTCCCTGCTCGGCTTCGAGCGGCGCCGGGTCGCCTGGGCCGTTCGAGAGCAGGACGCCGTCGTAGCGGACGAGCTCGTCGGCGTCGACGTCGTGCGGGTAGACGGTGACCGCGGCGCCCGCCCAGGCGAGACGGTTCAGGATCGAGCGCTTGCAGCCGTAGTCGACGACCGCGATGTCGGCCCGGCCCGCATTCGAGAAGACGTACGGCTCGCGGGTCGAGACCTTCGCGGCGAGCGCCCGCCCGGCCATCTCCGGCTGCGCCCGCACGGCGCTGAGCGCCTCCTCGACCGACGACTCACCGGCCAGCGCGATCGCACGCATCGAGCCCGCCTGGCGGAGGTGAAGGACGAGCGAGCGCGTGTCGATCCCGGTCAGGGCGACGACGCCGCGGTCGTGGAGCCAGTCCGTCCACCCCGGTCCCCTCGCCTCGCGCATCACGACGGCGCGGGCATGCGCGGCCGCAGACTCCGACCGGACCGGAGCGACTCCGTAGTTGCCGACCATCGCCGCCGTGAAGCAGACGATCTGATCCGCGTAGCTCGGGTCGGTGACGACCTCCTGGTAGCCGGTCATCGCGGTCGTGAAGACCGCCTCGCCGAACGCGTAACCCTCGGCGCCGACGGACTCGCCCCGGAAGAGCGTCCCGTCCTCGAGGAGCAGGAACCCGTTCACGACCCGTGCACCAGCCGCCCGGCGGCGATCGTCGCGCGTACCCGGCCGCGGAGCTTCTCGCCGAGCAGCCACGAGTTCTTGGAGCGGCTCTTGAAGCCGTCCTCGGCCACTTGCCAGCTCGCCTGTGTATCGAGCAGGACGAGATTCGCCTGCGCACCGACCGCCACCTTCGGCGGCTCCAGACCGTAGGCGCGCGACGGGCCTGCGGACATCCGCTCGAGCAGCGTCTCCAGCGGGAGCAGGCCCGGCTCGACGAGGTTCGTGTAGAGCGCGGCGAACGCGGTCTCGAGGCCGGTCACCCCGAACGGAGCCGCCTCGAAGGGCACTTCCTTCTCGTGCCGCGCGTGCGGAGCGTGGTCGGTGGCGACGCACGAGATCGTTCCGTCGCGAAGGGCTTCGACGAGCGCCTTGCGGTCGTCCTCGGCCCCGAGCGGGGGGTTCATCTTCACGTTCGGGTCGAGCGTGCGGACCGCGTCGTCCGTGAGCACGAGATGGTGCGGTGTGACCTCCGCGGTTGCGCGAACGCCATCCGCGTGTGCCCGCCGGAGGGCCTCGACCGAGGCTTTCGCCGAGAGGTGCATCAGGTGGAGCGTCCGGCTCTCGTAGAGCGCCAGCGCCAGGTCGCGCTCGACCATCACGCTCTCGGCGATCGAGGGCCAGCCGCCGATCCCGAGCTCCGCGGAGACGACGCCTTCGTGCATGTGGCCCCCGCGCGAGAGCGTCGGGTCCTCGCAGTGCACCGCGATCGGCCGGTCGGTGATCGACGCGTACTGGAGCGCGCGCCACATGAGAGACGTCGCGACCACGGGGCGCCCGTCGTCGGTGAACCCGACCGCGCCCTCGTCGGCGAGCTCGCCCATCTCGGTCAGCTGGGAGCCTTCCTGCCCCTTGGAGATCGCCGCCAGGAAGCCGACCTGCACCTGGGCCTCCTTCTGCGCCTGCTCGACGAGCGCGCCGAGCACGGCGGCCGAGTCGACGACCGGCTCGGTGTTGGGCATGGCCAGGATCGCGCAGTACCCGCCGGCCGCGGCCGCCTGCGTGCCGGTGGCGATCGTCTCCTCGTCCTCACGGCCCGGTGTGCGCAGATGCACGTGCGGGTCGACGAACGCGGGCGCGAGCACGAGCCCGGAGCCCTCGATCACCTTGTGGGAGTTCTGCGGGAGGTTCGAGCCCAGCTCCGCGATCACGCCGTCGTCGATCCTCACGTCGACCTGAGCGTCGACGCCCTCGACCGGGTCGAGCACGCGCGCCCCGCGGACGATCAGGTTCTCCTTCGGTGCGCTCTTGGTGAACAGCATCACGCCACCCCCATCGGAACTTCGGCCTCGACCGGCTTGGGCCCGGTCGTGAGCAGGTCGTAGAGCACCGCCATCCGGACGACGAGGCCGGCGCGCACCTGCGTCTCGATCAGCGCGTCCGCTGCGTCCGCGACGAGCGGGTCGATCTCCACGCCGCGGTTCATCGGCCCGGGGTGCATGACCTTCTGCCCCGGCCGCAGCCGCTCGGGAGTGACGCCCCAGCGAGCCGTGTACTCGCGCAGGCTGGGCACGTAGTTGGCGCCTTCGAGCATGCGCTCCTTCTGCATCCGCAGGACGTAGACGATGTCCGCGGAGCCGATCACGTCGATGTCGGTCGTGGCCTCGCAGCCCATCTCCTCGATCCCGCGCGGGAGGAGCGGCGGCGGCCCGACGAGCGTCACGCGCGCCCCGAGCAGGACAGCGCCTGGATGTTCGAGCGCGCGACCCGCGAGTGGAGGACGTCGCCGACGATCGCGACGTGGAGCCCTTCGATGCGGCCGAACTGCTCCTGGATCGTGTACAGGTCGAGGAGCGCCTGGGTCGGATGCTGGTGCTTGCCGTCGCCCGCGTTGACGATCCGCGCCTCGGTCACCCGCGCGACGAGCTGCGGCGCGCCGATCTGCGGGTGACGGAGGACGATCACGTCCGGGTCGTAGGCGCCGAGCGTGATCGCCGTGTCCTTCAGCGACTCGCCCTTGTCGACGGCCGAGCCGGACGCCTTGATCGACATCGTGTCCGCGGAGAGGCGCTTCGCCGCGAGCTCGAAGCTCGACGACGTCCGCGTCGAGGACTCGTAGAAGACGTTGATCACGAGCCGGCCGCGCAGGGTCGGCAGCTTCTTCATCTCGCGGTCGAGCGAGCGCTCGAACGTCCGCGCCGTGGCCAGCAGGCGCTCGACGTCCTCGCGCGAGAGGTCGCCGATCGAGATCAGGTGCCGCGTCGGCGGCGGGTTGGGCGGGCGCAGGTCGTCCCGCATCACGTGCAGATCACCCATGGGCACTCTCCTCTGGGGCTGGGATCAGCAGAACCTGGTCGACCTCGTCGATCTCGACGAGCTGCACCTGGACGCGCTCCTCGCGCGCCGTCGGCAGGTTCTTGCCGATGTAGTCGGGACGGATCGGAAGCTCTCGGTGGCCGCGGTCGGCGAGGCAGGCGAGCTGCACCCGCGCGGGGCGGCCGTAGTCGAACAGGGCCTCGATCGCGGCGCGGATCGTGCGGCCCGTGAAGAGGACGTCGTCGACGAGGACGCAGGTCACGCCCTCGAGCGGGAAGTCGAGCTTCGTGTCGCGCACGAGCGGCTGCGGGTGGATCGGGGCCTCTCCCCCGCGCACCTGGACGTCGTCGCGGTAGAAGGTGATGTCGACCGAGCCGAGCCTGACCTCACGGCCGGTGAGCTCGGCGATCAGATGCCGCAGGCGCTGGGCGAGCGGGACGCCTCGCGTGTGGATGCCGACGAGCGCGACTCGATCGAGGTCGGTGTTGCCCTCGACGATCTCGTGGGCGATCCGCGTCAGGCTGCGCTGGATCGCCTCGCCGTCGAGGAGGATCTTCTCGGAGGAAACGCCGGCCTGGCTCAACGGTTCGCCTCCGTGAGCGTGCGGGCGCAGGCGTGCGTGTACATCGGACTCCTTTCCGGCCTCTCTGGACCGAGTTAAAGGGGTTCGGGTCGACCGGCACTGTAGCGCCGGTTTCGGACGGAGTCCATGATTGCCCGATGGCGCCGCGGCGATTCGCTCCGAAGGACGTGCTTCGAGAGACGTTCCTGACGCAGCTCGCGGTCGCGCCGGACGGATCGTCGGTCGTCTACGGGCGGCGCACGATCGAGGGCGGCGAGTACCGGACGCGGCTCTGGCGGGTGCCGATGAGCGGCGGACGCGCGGAGCAGATCACGACCGGCGAGGCAGACATGCGGCCGCGGTTCTCGCCGGACGGCACGACGCTGGCCTTCATCTCTACGCGCTCGGGCAAGGCGCAGCCGTGGCTCCTGCCGCTCGCCGGAGGAGAGCCGCGACCGCTGGCCGAGTTCGCGGGCCAGGCCGGCGCGGCCGAGTGGTCGCCCGACGGCTCGCAGATCGCGGTGCTCGCGGAGAGCGGCGAGGACCGCTTCCGGGTCGGCGATCCGGAGAAGCCGACCGCGCGTCGCATCGGTGACCTCAACTGGCGCCTCGACGGAGTCGGCATCCGCGACCAGTTCACGAGCCTCTGGGTCGTTCCGGCCGGCGGCGGAAAGCCGAAGCAGCTGACCGGGGCGGGCTACGAGGCGATCCAGCCCTTCTGGAGCCCGGACGGGCGCCGCATCGGGTTCCTGGCCGACCCGAGGCCCGAGGCAGGGGTGCTCGAGCAGCCCCAGGCCTGGTCGATCCCCGTCGGTGGCGGGCGGGCCACGAAGCACGCGGAGCTCCGCGGAGAGATCGCCGGCGCAGCGTTCTCACCGCGCGGAAGGCTCGCGTTCGTCGGCCTCGACGATCCGACCTTCTCCGGGGCGACGAACCTCGGGCTGTGGGTGAGGCAGGGAAGCCGGACGCAGCGGCTCGGCGAGGAGCTCGACCGCACGTTCGTCTTCATCGTCATCGGCGACCTCCTCGACTTCGGGGCGCTCGCGCCGATCCCCGTGCTCTGGCTCGACGACGAGAACCTCGTCGTCCCGGTCACCGACCGCGGAGCGTGCGTGCCGTACCGCTTCGGGCTGGACGGCTCCGTGGAGCGCCTCGTCGAGCGCGACGACGCCGTCTGCACCTGGCTCGCGTTCGGCGGCGGGCGCCTGGCAACCGTTGCGAGCGTCGAGGGCGGCGCGTGCGACGTCTACGCCGTCGAGGACGGCGACCTGCGCAGGCTCTCGCGCAACGGCGGCTCGTGGTTCGGCCCGTATCGCCGCGATCCGGAGCGCCACGCGGTCCGGCACAGCGACGGGCACGAGATCGACGCGTGGCTCGTCCGCCCGCGGGGCGGGCGCAGCAAGGGGCTCGTCCTTCAGATCCACGGCGGCCCGCACTGCGCGCACGGGCCGGCGCCCTGGGTGGAGATGGTCGCGCTCGCGGACGCGGGCTTCACCGTGCTGTACGGCAACCCACGCGGGTCGGTCGGGTACGGAGAAGCGTTCGCGAAGGCCATCGAGGGCAACTGGGGCGAGGCGGACGAGTCGGACCTGCTGCGCCTCGTGGACTGGGCGGTCCGCAAGAAGCTCGCGACGCGCGACCACATCGGCCTGCTCGGGCTCTCGTACGGCGGCTACATGACGAACTGGCTGCTCGGACACCACCCTGGCCGGTTCGCGGCGGCCGTGAGCGAGAACCCCGTCCTCGATCTCTTCTCGTTCTACGGGGAGTCCGACTACGGGTTCACGATCGCCGAGCACGTTGCCGGCGTCGACGAGCCCTGGGACAACTTCCAGCGGATGCTCGAGAAGTCGCCTGGCGCGCTCCTGCATCGAAACAAGGCCCCGCTGCTCCTCCTCCAGGCCGAGGGCGACCTGCGCTGTCCGGCGGGCCAGACCGAGATCGCGTTCACGATGCTCCGCCGCCTCGGCCGGACGGTCGAGATGGTGCGCTACCCGGACGAGTTCCACGTGATGATGGAGACCGGCCGCCCCGACCGCCGCGTCGACCGCCTCGAGCGCATCGTCGACTGGTTCGAGCGCTATCTGTAGGCCACAGCGACGAGCCACTCGAGGGAGTACTCGTTCCGCTCCGGCAGTTCGGCTTCCATCCGGCGCAGGCCCTCCTCCAGCTCCTCCTCGTCGAGCAGTTGCAGCGGCGAGATGAAGCGCGCGCGGACTCGCTCGACCGCGGTCTCTCGGTCGACGCTCGCGGACTGGCTGAGCCGCTGGAGCTCGACCCGCCCGAACCCGGCTTCCCCGAGCTCGGCCCGAAGCTCGTCGGGAGTCGGGAACCTCGCCTTGTCGATGCGCCTCGAGCGACGGGAAGAACGGCTTCAGCCAGTAGCGCTCGAAGTGCTCCGGATGGAAGGTCCCGATCGCGAGCCGCCCGTCGGGCCTGAGCACTCGCGCCGCCTCGGCGAGCGCGCGCGGGCGGTCGACGAGGTGCACGACGAGCCACATCAGGGCGCGCTCGAACCAGCCGTCCTTGAACGGCAGCTGCTCCGCGGGCGCCACCTTGACCGTGCTCACTCGTTCCCGGGCGAGCGCGGCCATCTCCGGCTCGGGCTCCACGCCCCAGACGCGTGAGCCGCGCGCCGCGAGCGCTTCGGCGGCGCGTCCCGTCCCGCAGCCGATGTCGAGCACGCGCCTACCTGCGAGGTCGCCCTCGCGGACGAGGAGCTCGAAGACCTCCCGCCAGTTGTCGTCGGCCGGCCGGAGCTCGTCGTAGAGCCCGGCGACCCGCCCGAAGTCAGGCCTGTTCGTCGACGATGTCCTCAGGCTCGGTCAGCGCCTCGATCGCGTGCTGGGCCGCCTCGACCGAGTCCTCCGGGACCAGCACCTTCTGGGGGACGTCGTCGGTCCCGAGCGGGTCGTGGACGACCGCGACCTCGAGCTCGGAGTCGATTCCCGCCGAGCGCAGGATCGTCTGCAGCTCCTCGGCCTCGGTCACGTCGCCGGCCATCGCCACCTGCACCAGTCGCGTCATTCCCGTGCCTCCTCGCCGGTTCGCACGGCCTCGGTCTCGCCGCGTCGTGTGAGCGCGCCGCCCTTCACGAGCTCCGGCCCGCCTCGCTCCTCGAAGCGGACGTCGATCGTATCGAAGTCCTTCGGGACGACCGTGTCCGCGAAGATCGTCCGCGCCTCGCGCGCGACCTCGCCGCCGAAGTAGCGGTTCGAGAGGTGCGTCAAGGCGAGGAGCCGGACTCCGGCCGCGCGTGCGACACCGGCCGCCTCCTGGGCGGTCGAGTGCTGCGTCTCCTTCGCGCGCTCGCGCTCGTCCTCGCAGAACGTGGCCTCGTGGACGAGGACGTCCGCGTCCCGGGCCGCCTCGATCACCGACTCCGAGGGGCCGCCGTCGCCCGCGATCACCACCTTGCGCCCGGGCCGCGCCCGGCCGAGCACCCGGTCGGGCGTGATCGTGGTGCCGTCCGCGAGCGTGACGGACTCTCCGCGCTGCAGCGAGCCCCGCTCCGGCCCTGGAGGAATGCCGAGCGCGTCGGCCGCCTGGACGTCGAAGCGCCCGGGCCGCGCGTCCTCGACGAGCGCGTAGCCGACCGCGCTCACTCCGTGCGCGACCGCGAACGTGGCGAGTCGGTAGTCGTCGCGGATCAGCTCGTCTCCCGGCCGCAGCTCCTTCAGCTCGACCGTGTACGGCAGCCGTCCGAAGATGCGGCGCAGCGCGTCGAAGAGGTCGCGGAGCCCCGGAGGGCCGTAGATCGTGATCGGGACCTCCCGGCCGCGGAGCGCGAAGGTCTTCAGCATTCCGGGCAGTCCGAGGTAGTGATCGGCGTGGTAGTGCGTGAGGAACACCTCGCGCAGCTCGAGGAGGCCCACGTTCGAGCGCAGGAGCTGACGCTGCGTGCCCTCCGCGCAGTCGAACAGCATGCGCTCTCCCCCACGGCGCAAGAGAAGCGCCGCCGGAGCGCGCTGGGCCGTCGGCATCGAGCCGGACGTGCCGAGGAAGACGAGATCGAGGTCCACGCCGCTAGTTAAGCAGCGCCGACCGCTGGAACCGCCTACCCGGAGCCGTCTAGGGCAGCAGCAGGCGCTGACCGGGCGTCAGGGTCGTCCCGCCCAGGTGGTTGCGCTGCTGGAGCTGCCAGACGCCTTCGCGCGTGTCGCCCGCGTAGTTGGCCGCGGCGATCGACCACAGGGTGTCGCCCGGCTTGACGCGATAGGCGTGCACGGGCCCTGCGCCGTCGACCGTGCGGGTCAGCAGGCTCCACCCCAGAAAGGTGGCCACGAGCACGATGAGGATGATGCGACCGAACATGTGTTCGCCATGCTAGAGCGAACAGGTGTTCGTGTCAAGTCAGCGCACGGCGAACGGCCGGCCGACGTACGTCGCCTTGCGCGCGAGGTTCATCTCGGCCGTGATGCGCGCTCCGTACACGTAGAACCCCGGCTTCAGCCGCTTGGGCCGGAAGCTGATCACCTTGTCCCAGCCCCCGACGAGCGTGCCGGCCGACTTCAGCGACGCACCGCGCACGCGGCCGGTCCGAAGCGAACGCGAGATCTGGGCCCGCACCGACGGCGCGACCTTCCCCGGACGCTTGACGCGGAAGAGCCCGGCCGTGTACAGCGTCCCCTCGTCGCTTCCGGCGACGAAGCTCCAGAACGTGTTCCGCTGCGAACGGGCCCGCGTGCCGCCGAGGAAGCCGAGATGGACTCCGACCGGCTTGTAGGCGTGGCGCCACTGCACCTGGCGACCGCTGCAATGCGTTTGGCCGGCCGCGATCGAGCCCTTGACGATCGAGTACGACGGCCGCTTCGTCCAGTCCGCGCGCAGGAGGCCGGACTGCCAGCGGTCGAGGTTCTCCTCGTCGACGAGGTTGAAGAAGAGAACCGACTCGACGGCCGGGTCGCACGCGAGGTACGGGATCAGGTTCCCGTAGAGCGCGGCCTGCGTCCCCTCGTCGGTCGTCACGACGCTCTCCTTGCCGAAGTAGGCGCCTCGTGAGGCCGGCGGGATCGCCACCTGCCAGCCGACCTCGTTCAGCCGCAGCTTGAGCGTGCGCACCGGCCCGCGGGGCATGCCCGCCTCGGGGAACGTCGGCTGGGCCGTGCCGTTGAACGCGTCCCAGACCGCCTGCTTGATGCGGTCGAGGTTCGGAATGCCCGCGTTCGGCCAGGCGTAGCCCGTCTCGAGCTTGTCGGTCGACGCGTTGGGATACGGGTGGTAGCTCAGCGCGTCCATGATCGGCTTCTTGCGCCGGGTCCTGCGGTAGGCGCGGCCGATGTCGCGAATGCATCGCACCGGCGAGATGGAGAGGTTCCCGGGAGCACGCGGGTTGTCGGTGCCGCGCGGGCCCAGGCCGATGCCGATCACGGTGATCGAGCGGTCGACGTTCTTGATCGCGTCGTAGGACGCGGCCAGCACGGGCTCGTAGGCGGCGCAGGCGGCGCCCTTGCCGTTGGCGAGGAACTGCGGCTGCCAGAAGCGGGACTTGTTCGGCTCGTTGCCGACGATGATGTCCTTGACCGCGGGAAAAGCCCGCGCGACCAGGCCCGTCCATGCGGCGAACTTGGCCTGTGCGCCGGAGTCCACGAGCGCGCGCGCCTTCGACGGGTAGAGCGCGAGCGTGAGCTTCACGCCGTCGGCGGCGGCTGCCTGGACCGCGTTCGCGACCCCAGCCTCGTTCTCGATCGCGGTCGGCCGGCTCGAGTCCCAGACGATCGTGACCCGGTTCTCGCTGAGACCGACGTCCTTCATCGTGTCGTAGAAGCGGCCCGCGACATCAGGCGACTTGGGGTGGTCGTCGGCCACGCCCACACGGATGTCGGCGCCCGCGCTGGGCGCGAGAAAGAGCGCGGCGAGCGCGCTGGCAAGCATGAACCTCTTCATGAGACCCTCGACATCAGGATTGCAGAACGCGTAGGACGGCGTCCAGCACCCTGCCGGCTCCGAAGCGGACGGGATCGTCCGTGGGCAGGCCTGTTTCCTGCGCCACCGCCCGGACGGCTGCTTTCGCCTCGTCCTCGTCGAGGTCGCGCGTGTTGAGCGCGATCGCGGCGACGCGCGCGGGCCTGCTCGGGAGCGAGGCGCGCTCGTGCAGCTCGACGATCTCGGTCAACGACGGGAGCGGCGACCCGGGGTAGCCCTCGATCTCGGTCGCGCCGGCCACGTGGCAGAGGACATAGGTGTGCGGGGCCGAGCCGTGCATGAGGCCGAGCGTGACCCCGGAGTAGGCCGGGTGCGAGAGCGAGCCCTGGCCCTCGACGATGAGGAGCTCTCCCCCACGCCGGGCGCCTTCGACGACCAGACGCTCCGCTGCGCCCGCGATGAAGTCGGCGACGACCGCGTCGATGGCGATGCCCCAGCCGGCGATCGCCACGCCCGTCTGGCCGGTCGGGACGAACTGCGAGCTGAGCCCGCGCGAGCGCGCCTCGCGGTCGAGCTCGATCGCGACCGTCTTCTTCCCGATCGCGCAGTCGGAGCCCACGGTCAGCACGGTCTTCGCGCCGAGTCGTAGGTTCTCGCCGGTCGGCACGTTGAGGTCGGACGGCGGCTTGCGCAGATCCCGGAGCTCGACGCCGTGCTGCTCTGCGAGCGCGACCAGCTCGGGATCCTCGGAGACGAACTCGTGCAGGCCGCTCTCGAGGTCGAGGCCCGCTTCGATCGATTGCTTCAGGAGCTCGCGCCAGGCCGGCGGGAAGCGTCCTCCCTGCGTGGCGACGCCGACGAGCGCCGTGGTCGGGCCGTGCTGAAGGGCGTCCGCGACCGTTCCGACGACTGGAATGCCCTTGTGGGTCTCGCCCGGTCGCTGCGAGTCGAGGATCGCGACGGTCGGGGTCGGGCTGTAGTCGACGACGCCCCGCATCGTCTTCCCGTAGTGGGGGTCGCCCGACTGGCCTTCAGCGAGGATCAGGTACCGCTTGCCGGACACCGAGCCCCGGTGAGTCGGAGGGGAGTTGCACGCCGTCGACGAGCTCCACGCCCGGCCACGGGTCGTGGCGCAGGAGCAGGTTGCCGTCCAGGTCGACGTGGTCGCAGAGGCTCGCGATCTGTGCGCCGGCGGCGATCGCGAGACCCGATTCGTTCATGCAGCCCAGCATCACTCCGAGCCCGAGCGCCCGGGCGACGTGCGCGATTCGGATCGCCTCGCGGATCCCGCCGGACTTGGCGAGCTTGATGTTCACGCCGTGCGCGCGGTCGGCGCAAGCGGGGACGTCTGCGGCGACGTGGCAGTCCTCGTCCACGAAGATCGGAAGCGGCGAGCGCTCCTTCAGCTCCGGCCCGTCGGGATCGCCGGCCGGGAGCGGCTGCTCGCAGTACTCGACCCCGAGCTCCCTCAGCTGCGGCAGCGCCTCGAGCGCCTCGTCCAGCGACCAGGCCTCGTTCACGTCGACCATCAGCGGCACGTCCGTCACGCCCCGAACCGCCTGCACACGCTCGACGTCGCGCCCGTCCCGGCCACCGAGCTTGAGCTTCAGGCGCTTGAACCGCCCCTCGACCGCCTGGGCGCGCGCCGCCATGTCGCCGGGATCGCCGAGCCAGATCGTCCACGACGTCGGCGGCCCGCCGCGTTGCAGCCCGAGGAGGCGCCAGACCGGTTGCCCCGCGAGCTTGCCCTGAAGGTCGTGGAGCGCCGCGTCGATCGCCGACCGTGCGGCCGGCTGGCCCGGCGGGAGCTGCGCCTCGATCTCCTCGAGCGCCCACGGATCGTCGCCCAGCTCCTCGGTGAGCTCCTCGAGGTACGAGAGGGCGGAGTCCGCCGACTGGTCGTAGCGCTCGATCGGCGCCGCCTCGCCGTAGCCGGTCCGCCCGTCGTGCTCGAGCTCGACGAAGACGACGTCCGCCGAGTCCTGCGAGCTCCGCGAGATCGTGAACGTCTCGGTGAGCTCGATCGTCGCCTTGCGCGCGGAGAGCCTCACGCGGGCACCCTATCTCGCGAGATCTTGCACTCTCGCCGACCCCGGCTACGCTTTGAGCAGCAATTCGAACTGGGGGGTAATTCGTGCGGAAGAGATTGATGCGGCGGGCGCCGCTTTGCCTGGGCGCCCTCATTGCAGCCCTCGTCGCGGCGTTCACGGTCTCGCCGGCAACCGCGGGGACGACAGGTCCAGACATCGTGGCTGTGCAACTCGGCCACGGTGAGCAGCTTCAGCAGCCTGAGCCAGCTGGGGGCACCCGGGCTCGCGGCGGCGAGAGGCGAGCAGGCTGCGGGAGCCGGCAGAGGACGCGAGCCTGGACACGGGCGACTCGACGCGGCGCTACAACCCGCGCTTCAGCGGCGAACGTGCAGGTCTGGGTGCACGTGATCACGCCGGACGGGACGACCGGCGACGTGTCCCAGGCGCTGATCGACGACCAGATCGCTGTCCTGAACAACACGTATGCGGGCGGAGAGGGCGGCGTCAACACTGGCTTCTCGTTCACGCTCGCAGGCGTCGACCGGACGGTGAACGCCGACTGGTACTACGCGAACCCGGGCGGCAAGGAGCGCGCGATGAAGCGGGCGCTGTACGTGCCCGGGAACAACGTGCTCAACATGTACCTGGCGACCGCAGGCGACTTCCTCGGCTGGGCGTACCTGCCGAAGGTCGTCACGCAGGGGAACGTCTTCCTGGACGGCGTCGTCATCAACTGGGAGTCGCTACGTGGTGCCTCGCCCACCTACCGCGGCAGGTACGACCAGGGCGAGACGGCGACGCACGAGGTGGGCCACTGGCTGAACCTCGAGCACACGTTCTACCGCGGGTGCAACGGCAGGGGCGACTACGTCGACGACACGCCGTACGAGGCGACGCCGACCTCCGGCTGCCCCGTCGGCAAGGACACGTGCACCGCACCGGGGACGGATCCGATCCACAACTACATGGATTACTCGTACGACCAGTGCTACACGGAGTTCACGGCCGGCCAGGCCGCACGCATGCAGGACGCCTGGCTGACGTTCCGCGCACCGTAGGCAATCGATCGGGGAGCGGGCCGCTCGCGCGGCCCGCTCCTCCGGTCTCCCTCTAGGCCGCAGTCACGCGGCGTACCCTTCCGTCACCTCGCCCTTGTGCGCGGCGAAGGCGCCGAGGACCTCCTCCTTCTCCTGTGGGGGGACTTCGAAGTGGTCGAGGGTTCGCGCCAGCTCGGCCGCGACCTCGTCGAACTCGTCGGGAGAGATCCTCAGGTCGCGGTGGGCTTCTTCCAGCCCGAGTGGAGTGCTTCCGGGCTGCGTGGCCGCGTAGTCCTGCGGTCCGCCTGAGATGTCGCACACCCACAGCGTGCGCATGAACTTCAACCCGGGAAGCCTCGCCAGGTTGTTCGTGTGCCACTCGCGTAGAGCTGGGTTCTCCGAGCTCTGGCCGACGATCGGGTTGCTGATGATCGCGTCGCTGAAGTGGTCGACCACGGCTGCGATGGCGAATGCGCCACCAAGGCGATCGTAGAGACTCGACTCCGCCACTTTCCACCTCCTGGATGGATTTAGACGCCCATAGTACGACAGAGGCACCCGCTCGGATTGCGGACGGCCCCGGGCGATTCCACGGCGGCGGGCTAGACTGGAGCCTCCGCGCCTGTAGCTCAGGGGATAGAGCGCGCGCCTCCGGAGCGCGAGGTCGCAGGTTCGATTCCTGCCAGGCGCGCTGAGTCCCTCTTTGCAGGGGTTTTGCGAAGGGCTGGCGGGAACGATCACCGTTCCGCCTCCCCGAGCATCGTCCGTAGGGTCTCCGCGAGCTGGTCGATGTCCCAATCCGTGTAGGTGCCGAGTATTTGGCGGTCGTCCGGCACGTCACGCCCTGGTGCTGGATCGCGGAGAAGATGCCGCCTGGGCGCCGACCTCCTCCGGGTGTTTTGGCTGATCCTGGCGCTGGTCGCCTTGATGCTCGTGCTGTACCTCGCGTCGAGTCGGCTGATGGGCGGTTCTACGTAGGCCATCGTCCCGCGAGCTGGTGTAGTCATCGACGAGGTCCGCGGACGAGCCGCTCGATGCCCGGGCCGGGTTTAGGCTTGGCGAGACCCCGACCAAGGAGGCAAGCAATGGCCGACAACCAAGACGCTCTCCCACCAGGCTTCAAACCCTGGCCCCCAACCGATCTCGACGATCTCGTGGGCGAAATCAAAAAAGCTTGGGAGAGTCAGTCAGGGCGGAACGGCAAGCACTGGGGCCTCCAGGTCTACGGGAAAAATCCGCTCAGTGGCTACATGGTGAAAGTGAAGAAATGCGATCCGGGTGATCTTTAGGAAGGCGCACTAGCGTCAAGGTTGCGCGGATCCGAATGTGCGTCTCGACGTCACAGGTCTTCGCGTGTTTTTTCGCTCCACCGCCAGGCGCTCGGTCAGGTCAGGACTGCGTCGTTTGCGGTGCGAACTTCGTCAGTCGGCGTACCCCCTGTCTTCGCGGAGGTTGGTGATGTGCCCATGACGGGCAGCTCGGGTAACTGACGTAGGCCGTCTCCCGCCTTCTCGATTAAGGCCGGCCGTTCCTCCACGCCCACTCGCCACGAGGGCGAAGCTGCGGTAGGCGGCGCTAGGAGCCTGTGCGTGATCTGGCTCTGTACGTACGGAACGGAGTGGCAGATCCTCGCTGATCGTGGTGGGCATGGGCGACCCGGCTACGGCGGCACACGCCTATGTGGCGCTTTGGCGGGAACGTCGCGCAGGTTCGATTCCTGCCAGGCGCGTTCTCCGCTTCGGTCGTAGACTTGGCCCCGATGGACGAGCGAAGCGAGCGGATCGCCAAGAACGAGACCGTGTTTCGGGCGGCCAACCGCGAGATCGAACGGGCCGACCAGGAGGGAGGCACCGGACCTGACGAGTTGATCGAAGTTCTCTGCGAGTGCGGCCGGCAGGGGTGTGGGGGCTTGATCAGCCTGACGATCGCGGACTATGACGGCGTTCACTCGCAGACCGACCGTTTCGTAGTCCTTCCAGGGCATGAGAGCCCCGAGATCGAGAAAGTCGTCGAAGAACGGTCCGGCTACCTCGTGATCGACAAGTTCGGCGAGGCCGAGGACATCGCCGAGGGGGATCCGGGCTAGAGCAGCCTTGCGCTCGCCGCTGCGACTAGCGGCTACCCCAGTCGGGCCCGGCTTCTGCGATCTCGCCCGCGGTGACGGGGCGCGCACCGGCGCCGCTTCGCTGCGCGATCCACAGGTGCTGATCGCGGATGAACGCCAGGCGCCGGCCGTCCGGCGAGAGCGTCGGCTCACTGCCGCCCGGCACCAACCGCCGCAGCCCTCGGCCGGTCCGCGAGACCGAGTAGACGCCCATCAGGTGAACGCCTCTGCTGCGGGTGAACAGGAGCGTCTTCGAGTCCCGCGTCCACGCGGCGTCCTCTTCGGCGATCACACCGGCACGTCCGTTGACGATCCGGTCGGTGTGACCGCCGACGCGCGCCACCATCAGCTTGGGGAAGCCGAGCGTGCAGCTGTAGGCGATCCAGCGGCCGTTCGGAGACCAGGCCGGAGAGACGCACGAGGTAATCCGCCGCGAAACGCGGTGCAGCGGGCCGCCGTTCGCGGACACGACCCAGACCTGCTCGGGCCCCGTTCGGGCGCTCGAGAAGGCGATGCGCTTCCCGTCGGGCGACCAGGCAGGCGCTCCTTCGCTGAGGCTGCCCTTGGTGACCTGCCGCAGGTTGGTCCCGTCGGCGTTCATCACCCAGATGTGCCTGATTCGCCCCGATCGCGACGCGCCGGCCATCGGGCGACCAGGCGGCCGACTCCACCTCGAACCCGGGCGGCGTCAGCTCGCGGACGTCGCTGCCTGCGGGCGTCACGACCCACAGGTGCTGGCCGCGCAGGAGCAGGATGTCTCCGTTCGAGCGAGCGGTCGAACCGGCCGCCGACGCGACGACGACAAGCGCAAGGAGCAAGAGCGACCCCGACCTCACCACGTCCTGCGTACCCGGGCGGCTGGAGCCTCACGCCTGCCCGGCTCGGGTCTGTGATCTCCTTCGGGCGGTGCCCGGCAACTACCTCCGGAGCCTGAACCCGCGCCTTCCGCTTCCCGTCTGGCTGCTCCAGGTCGGCGGCCTCATGAACTCCTTCGGGAACGGGCTCGTCCTCCCGTTCCTCGTCATCTACCTGCACAACGTCCGCGGCTTCTCGCTCGGCACGGCCGGGCTCGTCGTCGCCGTTTCCTCGTTCGCGCAGCTCGTCGCAGGGATCGCTCGCCGGGCCGCTGATCGACCGCGTCGGCGCACGGCCGACCCTCGCGGCGGGGCTCGTCCTGCAGGCGCTCGGGTTCGGCCTCCTTCCACTCGTCCGCGAACCGTGGGAGGCCTTCCTGCTGGTCACGATCGAGGGCGCGGGAAGCGCGGGATTCTGGCCGAGCCAGTCGACCCTCATCTCGCGCTTGACCCCCCACGCCCGGCGCCATGCCGCGTTCGCGCAGCAGCGCGTGACGATGAACCTCGGGATCGGCCTCGGCGGGCTCGCTGCCGGTTTGATCGCCCAGGTGAACGACCCGACGACGTTCACCGTGCTGTTCGTCCTCGACGCGCTGACGTTCCTCGCCTACGTGGGCGTGCTCGCGTTCATCCACGATCCCGGCGTCTCGCCGGAAGAGGCCGGGGACGCGCCTGCGTCATACGCGACAGTCATCCGCCACAAGACGTTCCTCGGCCTCTGGACGCTCAACTTCCTGTTCGTGGCGGCCGGGTACTCGCTCTTCGCGCTTCTTCCCGCCTTCGCTCGCGACCAGGCCGACCTCAGCGAGCGCCAGATCGGCGCGGTCTTCTTCGTGAACACGCTCGCGATCGTGCTGGCCCAGCTCCCGCTCTCCCGCTGGATCGAAGGCCGCCGGAGGATGCGCGCGCTCGTGCTGATGCCGCTCCTGTGGGCGGTCGCCTGGCTCCTCGTCGACGCAGGCGGCTACTGGTTCACGGCGGCCGCGGCCTTCCTCGTGATCTCGTTCGCGGCAGTGCTGCTCGGGATCGGCGAGTGCTTCCACGGGCCTGCGCACCAGGCGCTCGTCTCGGACATCGGCCCGCCGCATCTTCGCGGGCGCTACTTCGCGGTGCACAGCCTCTCGTGGGGGCTCGCCGGCACCGTCGGGCCTGCGGTCGGCGGATTCATCCTGGCAGCGGCGCCGTTCGCGCTCTGGCCCCTGGCGTCGCTTGTCTGCGTGATCGCGGCGCTCGGTGTGCTCTGGATCGAGCGGTTCATTCCGCGCCAGTTGCAGCGAATCCCGCGCGAAGACGCACTCACGCCGACGCTTGCGGAGGCGCCCGGTTAGGGCGGGGCTGCAGCAGGAGGCGGCACCATCGACGCGCGGACGTCTACGAGCGGAGTGGCAGGGATCTTGATCAGGCCGCGGGTCGGCCGGTCGAGATCGAAGGTGACGAGCAGCAACAGCGTCACCATCGCCGCAGCCGCGAGCATCGCCACGATTCCACGGCCCAGGAGCGAGATGTGCAACGCGAGCAGGGCGAGGGCTACGGCGGCCCCGATCACCTCGACCGCCAGCACCGCACCGGGCACGCGGTTGTTCAGGGCGGAGAGCCGGGTCGACTGAGCGTCGATCGTCGAGTTCAGGCTCTCCACGTAGAGCCGCGGAGCACTCGCGACCGGTGCCGTGGACATCGCCTGCCCAGCCTCGTGCCAGAGTCGCCGCTGGACGAGGTCCTCCGCGGCAGTCGTACGGCGCATCCCGCTGCTGCCCGGCACCTCGTGGGAGACGCGGAGCGCGAGGTCGGTGTAGCGGCGCAGAAGGACGAGCGAACGACTTCGCGCCGGCTCGGGGATCAGTTGGGCGCGGAGGTATGTAGTGCCGATCGTGTTCGCCTCGTCCACGCTCGCTGCACGGCGGTCCTCGTACCGTCCGAGTGCGAGAGAGAGCCGAAGGCGAGGATGAGCCCGACGATCCCGAGCAGCGCGGCCTGGAGCACCCCGAACGGCTCGCGCAACGTTTCCTGATGCTTGCGCAGATAGCGCCCGGAGAGGTAGCCGGCCAGCGTCGCCAGAGTGATGACGGCCAGGATGAACAAGGCAAGCTGCCAGCTCGCAAGGGAGAAGAACACTCCGTCACGATGACACCGGCGGCGGACTTCGCCGCGGGCGTCGCAACAGCTCCGTAACAACAAGCTCACCAGTTCGTACCCCCACGCGTCTTCCCCCTCGACGTCGACGATCTCGTGGCGGCGGGCGCCCTGAGCAGATTGAGCGACGTTCTCGACGAGACTCCTGAGGCGGCCGCAGCGTGGAGCTCCGATTCAGAGCTTTGGCGAGGTCGACCATCTCCACCGGAGCCGGTCGTCGTTGGATCCGTGGCAGTCAGCTACCAGAACCATCTCCCTGTGTGCTCGCTCTACCGGCGTTCTGCCCTGCTCGAGGTCGGCGGCTGCAGCTGCCGGGCGGCGGGGCGCAGCCAGCCACGTCGCCTACGGAAGCGGCTAGAGCACGCTCGTCGCGAGTTATCCGCGCATCGCGTCCTCCGCGCCGAGCACGTCCTCGGCGGAGCGCCTGGTACTCCTCCAGCGAGTCTCGGTAGCGCGGCAGGCTCCCAAAGCTGGGAGGATTGTGGCGTGAGCATCATCTCGCGTGGTTTCCGCGGACACGGCCGCGAGGGTCCACCCGATCGGGTGCCCCCGGGCCAGTACCTG